>SBGP01000038.1 GCA_006226595.1 Deltaproteobacteria bacterium | reverse complement strand
GGGGTAGCCCTCTGTCGTCGGCGCCCCGGCTCCGGCCCTCGAGCGTCGCTCGGTGGCGCGTGCCCAGGCGACGCGCCGCTCGCGAGTGGTGGCGCCCGACGCAACGCCCGTCCAGCCGGTCGATCGCGTCGAAGAGGTCGCGACTGCCTCCGCCGCGCCGACCGAGGCGCGCCGCACCGAGGCAGCTCCGCGTCGCGCGGCGAGCACCGCGGCTCCCGCGGTCGAGCGCATCGCCGGACGTGCCGAGCCCGCCACCCTGCGCGCGGTGAGCCGTTCCGTGGCCTCCGTTGCTCGGGACGAGCGCGGTGCCGAGGTCGTGGCCGCCGAGCCCACCCGCTACGTTCGCGAGTCCACGGACCCGCTGCAGCCCCGCACCGAGACCGGCGCCGAGCGCCGGATGGAGCGCCCGACGCGCCGCCTGCGTGCGTCGGTGCCCGACGCGGTGCTGCCCGAGACCGAGCTTCCCTCTTCGGATGTCGAGACCCCGACGGTCGCGGCGCGCACTCCTGCGGCGCGTGCGGCGAGCACCGACAAGGTGGCCGCGCCGGTCGCTGGAGCTGCGGCCCACGCGGTGCGTCGTGCCGTGCACGCGGCTGTCGAGTCGCGTCCGGTCAGCTCCGTCGAGCGCGCGGCGACGCGTGCCGCGGCAGAGCCCGCGTCGCCGACCGCCCGTCGCGCGGTTCAGCCGACCCCGGCGCGCCCCCAGGCTGCCCAGGCTCCGAGCGTGGCGCGGGTCACCCGCCGTCAGGCCCGGCGCACGCTGATGCCGCGCGCGGTGGCGCCGATCACGCTGTCCATCCCGACCTTCGGCGATGCGCAGCCCGAGATGGCGCCGACCCGCCGGAGTGCTCGTGCCGACGTTCGCGCGACCGCTGTGCCCCGCCTCCAGGCGGCTCCCGCGGTCAACGTGGATGCCGTGGTCGACCGCGTGGCGACGGCCATTCGCGCCGCGCTTCGTGGAGAGGAGCCCACCGTGGTCCTCGATGCGGCGCGTCGCACGCTCCGCGTTCGCACGGAGCTCGCGGACAATGGCCCGCTGGAGCGCGCTGGCGACCGTCTCGGTACGCCGGCTCCTCGTCCGGTGCGCTTCGCGCCGCAGGCTCCGGAGCTGTCCCTCGCCGAGGCGCCCGAGATCGCGGCCGTCGAGGGTGACGTCCAGACTCCGCGCACGGCGGCGTCGGCTCCCGCGGCTCGTACCGCGCGGGCGGCGACGACGGGCTCGCGTCCGGGCTCTTCTTCGCCGGCCACGCGCATCCTCGGTCGCCAGGCCCCCGGTGGTCAGCCTGTGCCTCGCTGGACGCGAGTGCGTGCGGACGGCACCGTGGTTCGTGTGCCCTCCGAAGCGCGGGTCGAGGCTCGCAGCCAGGGCCAGGCCCGCGCCCAGCGCGTCGCGGCCCGGGCGGATCTGCTTCGCACCGGGCCCGGATTCGGCGCGCCGGATCTCGGTTCGCTGCCCCAGCCCATGGCCGCCGCGGCGGTCGAGGGCGAGACCCCGCGTCCGCTCGCGCGCACGCTCGGTCAGCTGGACCCCGAGAGCGCGCCGCTCCCGGGCAGCTCGGCTTCCCCGGGCTGGGCTCAGCGCGCGGTGCACGGCACGGCGGCGACGAGCCGCGAGCAGCTGCGCGCCACCAAGGCGCTGCGGCAGGATTCCGGTCTGTTTACGGCGCTCGCGCGTAGCTCCACGCCGGACGAGGTGATTCGCGTCATCCTCGAGCGTGGCGACAGCGCGTCGTCGATTCGCCAGGAGCTCGGTGCCCCGGCTGCTGCCATGGTCGAGCGCATCGTGCGGATGCGTCGCGAGGTAGCGGACACCGAGCAGGTGCTGCGTCCCGGACGCAGTGAGTCGGATCGTCCCGTGTCCGCGGATGCGGCCGAGGACGTGATGGCAGCCGCGCCCCTGCCCGGGCAGACCCGCCGGGCCCGCTCGGTACGCGGCGTTCCCAGCTCCTTCCTCTCTTCCGCGGCGACTCGCGACGGGGTGGGGGCGAGCAATGTGATGAAGCTCGCCGGCAAGCTGCAGCGACTCATCCACCTCGCAGAGTCCGAGCGCCGACTCCGCGAGGCGCAAGCCCAGGTGCGTATGTCCACGGAGTCCGTGTCCGAGGGAACGGCGGCTGCCGGCCCCAACGCGAACACCGAGGACGAGACCCCCGACATCGGAGCGCTTCAGCGCGATGTGCTCCACGCCGTGATGACCGAACTCGAGCTTCTCAGAATTCGACGCCAGGAGGACCCCGATGGCCCCAGCCGCTGGTGACAACAAGAAGGCATTCTTCCTCGTTCAGGACAGCGCGTCCGGGGACGATGGAAAGTGCTTCTACGTTCAGTTCAACCCGAAGGAATTCAGCCTCGACGAGTCTGCGGGCTGGTCCGACGGGAAGAGCGCCGACGACAAGGAGACGTCCACCACTGCGAAGGACGCCTTCCTGACGTACGACAAGGGCACGCCCGTGACCGTGTCGATGGAGCTCGTCTTCGACACGACCGACACCGGGGATGACCTGAACGAGAAGTGGATCAAGCCGCTCCGTGGCTTCCTCCACCCCTCGGTCGACGACAAGGACGACCAGGAGAACCCGATCGTGCGCCCGCCGTACATCGTGTTCAAGTGGGGCTCCTTCGAGCTTCCCTGCGTCATCGAAAGCCTCGGCGTCAGCTACCTGATGTTCAAGCCGAACGGCGACCCGCTCCGCGCGAAGGTCTCGGTCGGGCTCAAGGAGCGCGAGGACCAGGAGATGAAGCTGTCGAACATGCAGCCCATCGTCCTCACCGCCATGGGCTCGATGCTGTCCTCCGGCAAGGACGCGCAGGCCGAGGATCCGGCGGCGATTCAGGCGCAGACGGGTACCGGTCAGCACAGCAGCAAGCAGCCGGGCAACCTGGCGACGAGCCGCACGGTCAAGGCGAACGAGTTCAAGCCCACCAAGACCTACGTCACCCAGGAGGGGGAGACCCTCTCGGATGTCGCGGCGAAGACGGGTGGTGACTTCGAGGACATCGCCAAGGCGAACAACATCGACAACCCGATGGAGCTCGAGCCCGGCACCGAGCTGGTCATCCCGCCCTCCTCCCAGATGGCGGCGGTGTTCCAGCAGAACGGCAAGTCCGAGGGCCCGGCCAAGTGGGGCGACTTCAAGGGCAACCTCAACGAGGGCAGCGACCTGGCGGACGGCTGGGACACTGCGCCCAGCGAGTTCTCCTTCAAGGAGCAGGAGTCCGAGGAGCTGGGCATGGAGTACACGCCCTACACGCGGACGACGCAGGCTAGTGTGTTCGAGCACAAGAGCGCGCTCGAGGCCGCCGCGGACAGCTTCGCGAGTCAGCTGAGCACCTACGCCAAGGGCGAGGCGAACTCCGAGGCCACCGAGGCCGCACTCGACGCGGGGGCGCCGATCTCGAAGGAAGGCGCTCAGAAGATGGTCACCGACAACTTCACCTGATCGCCAATCCACTCCTCGGATTCCGCGCGTGACCCGCGCTGGAGGGCCTGATGGCCGACGAACACAACAAAGCCCATAGCTTCACCATTACGGTCTCGGGTAACGAGTCCACGCAGTCCCACACGGACGGCGTGGAGAGCATGTTTGTCGAGGAGCACCTCGACATGGTGGGCATGGCGCAGATCACCTACGCCACGAACTCGAAGAAGGCCTTCTCCAGCTACAAGGTCGGTGACGAGGTCGAGGTGAAGCTCGCCGGCAGTGCCCGTCTGTGGAAGGGCTTCATCACCGGCTTCCGCGTGGCCCTCGAGGGCAACGAGCCGAAGATGACGGTGATCGCGATGGACGCGCTGTGCAAGCTCGCGTCGTCGCGCCACACCCGCGTCTGGCCGGCTGACGGCAACAACGCCGGCTCGGAGAAGGTCAAGGACGACACCATCGTCAACGAGGTCCTGTCGGATGCCGGGGTCACCGTCGGCGAGGTCGGCGCGGGCATCGAGTCGAAGTACGTCTTCCAGCGCAACGAGAGCGACCTGAACTTCCTCAAGCGCCTTGCGGCGCGCAATGGCTTCGTGCTTCGCGTGGTCGAGGGCAAGGTCAACTTCGAGCCGCTGCCGACTGGCGGCGAGTCCGTCACCGTCGACTACAAGACGTGCAAGGCCCTGGACTTCACCTGGTCGCCGATGTGGGTGCCGCCGACCATGAAGGTGCACGGCTACGACTATGCGACCAAGACGCGGGTCAACGGCGAACATTCCAGCTTCGCCGCGATCGGCAAGGGCCAGGATCCCGTTGCGTACGGGACCAGCCAGATCTGGCAGAAGGAGTCGCACATCAGCGACCTGATCGTGACCACGGACTCGGGCGCCAAGGCGCTGGCCGAGGCGGAGCTCGAGCGCGTGGGCCGCAACTTCCTCCGGGGCCGCGCCATCGTCGATGGCTCCGCCGAGTTCCATCCGGGCATGCAGATCTCGTTCACGGGCTTCAACGACCTGAACACGACCGCGGTGATCGTGAGCACCCGCCACATCATCAGCAGCAAGCCCGAAGACTTCCGGACGGAGATCACGTTCCAGAGCAACACCGCGCCGTCCTAGGACTCGCCTCCGCGCCCGCCACAAGTCGGTGGGCGCACCGCGCGAAATCGACGCGCGACGATCGCAGCCTTTGACCAGCCGCCCTGCATCGAGCGATGTACGGCGGCTGTTCTGCGTCTCGGGCCTGCTGAAGGGGGTGCGAAGATCGCAAAGCGACCGCAGCCGCTACAATCCGAGCGCGCTCCTCGCGATCACCCGCGGGTGCATCGAGGAGCGCACCACGTCATCGCTGCAATCTGCGTGGGTGCCCCCTGAGGTTGCTCTCTTGAGCTAGTCTCGGCTCCCGCGCGTCAGGGGGGAGTAGTGCGCAAGGAGTTTCTCGGACGCGGCTTCAAGTTCCCGTTCGAAGTCAATCCCGCCACCGGCGGGATCGCCATGAGCGAGTACGAGGACAACATCCGGCAGTGCATCAGTGTGATCCTGGGCACCAAGCCGGGTGAGCGTCAGATGTTGCCCGATTTCGGCTGCCGCATCCACGAGCTGATGTTCGCGCCGAACACCCCCTCGACTGCGACGACCATCGCCTACTACGTGAAGCGTGCACTCGCGCGTTGGGAGCCGCGCATCATCGTGAAGGACGTGGAGTCCTTCCCAGATGCGAACGGCCACATGCGCGTCACCGTGAAGTACGTCATCCGAAGCACCGAGTCCGAGGAGGACCTCTCCCTCCTCCTCAACCCAGGGACCTGATCCATGCCCATCCGCCCGCCCAAGCTAGACGATCGGAAGTACGCCGACATCGTCCGTGAGGCCCGCACCCTGATCCCGCAGTACTGCCCCGAGTGGACGAACCTCGGCGATGCAGACCCGGGAATGACGCTCGTCCAGCTGTTCGCCTGGATGACGGAGATGACGATCTTCCGGCTCAACCGCGTGCCGGACAAGACGTATGTGCACTTCCTGAACTTCATCGGCGAGGAGCGGCGCCGCGCGCGTCCGGCGACCGTGCCGCTGACCTTTGGCCTGCGCGCCGAGGACCGGGGTGCCGTCGAGATCCCGCCCTTCTCGCGATGCATGGCGCGTCCCGAGGGAGAAGGGGAGCAGCTTCAGTTCCTGACCACCGAGCAGGTCACGGTCCATGGGGCCAACGTCACCCGCATCGTGGCGGTCAACGCGGGCCCCGAGCCGATGGTCCGCGAGATTCCCTACGACGTGCACCCCGAGCACGACAAGGGACTGCTGTTCAACCAGGGACGCGGCATCCAGTTCCTGCAGATGGACCCGATTGCCCATGGTCCGCGAAGCTACACGCCGCAGCAGTACCTGTACGTCGCACACGACGACTTCCGGCTGATGAACTTCGAGGCCGACGAGGGCCAGGCCCTCGGACGCCTGCGCATCCGCTCGGCCACGGCCGAGAACCTCCCGGTCGGTGCGCTGTTCAAGTGGGAGTACTTCACCGGCGACCCCGAGAACCCGTGGCAGACCATCGGCCTCGACGAGGAGGAGGAGGAGATCCTCGGCCTCCCCGAGATCGCGCTGACCACGCACCTGCCCGGGCTCAAGGAAGTCGACGAGCTCGGCGATCCCGACGACCCGTTCCCGGTTCCCGAGGGCCTGCGCGAAGAGAAGTACTGGATTCGCGGCACGGTGGACTACGAGCGCTGGCTCTCCCACCGCATGCAGGAAGACCTCGAGATCGCCTGGCGGGACGACCGCGGCGCCGAGGAGCGCCCGATCAACAACTGGGAAGTGCGCGCCACGGGCCGCAACCTCGAGTTCTTCATCCAGGACATGCCGCCGATCCGTGGCGGTTGGACCGTGCAGTTCACGATGGTCGACCGGTCGATGCCGGCGGGCCGCGGACAGTACCTGCCGCGCTACCGCTGGATGTACCGGCGCCGCGACCAGTGGGAGGAGATCCCGGCGGACCGCGTTCGCTACCAGGACACCTCCGTGATCCTCACCGGACCGCTCACCGAGATGGCGACGGACGGGTTCAACCTGCGCGCCGAGCGCATCGAGACCGTGTTCCTGCGTGGGTTCATCCCCGATCTCGACCTCGACATCAGCTGGATGCGCCCGGTCGAGCTCAGCCTGGGCATGGGCCCCGAGACCGCGTCGGCCATCGCCGTCGACGGCGCCGAGCTTCCCGTCCTGCCGTTCCAGCCGGCGAACACGCTGCCGCCGCTGCTCGGCATGAAGTTCTTCATCGGCTCGGACCTGTTCGCGAACCGCGCGCAGAAGCCCGTGCTCATCGAGCTCGAGGTCGACTTCGAGTGGCAGGATGAGTCGATCCCCGAGCCGGCCGACCTGTACCACATGCAGCTCTGCTACCGGGCTATCGACACGTGGCGCGTGGTGTACGACCGCAAGGGCACGTACAACCAGCTCACGTTCAAGGATCTCGACGAAGAGGGCGCGCTGAAGGCTGGCCGCCGCAAGATCCGCATCAAGCTCAACCCGCAGACTCAGCTCAAGGACCTGCACCGCGCGATCATCGGCGGGCAGGAGACGACCTGGCTTCGCCTCGAACTCACGAAGGCGCAGCTCACCAAGCGCCCGGACAAGAAGTCCTCGCCGCTTCCGGTGACGCTGAAGATCTACAGCGTGAAGCTCGGCGTCGACGGCGTCATGGGCAAGGATGTGTACGAGCAGCCGCTGCCCGGTCCGAAGATGGTGATGACCGAGTACCGCCGCCACAACCGCCGCCTGACCCGCTCGGTGGCGCGCATCGCCGGTCGTCTGTCCGAGGACTACCCCTTCGACACCTTCATCGATGTGGAAGACGCCGCTGCCAAGGGCAGCAAGGGCGAGGACAGCGGGGTCGAGGCCGGCCACCAGGCCATCTACTTCGAGATGGATCGCCCGCTGCCGGTCGGTCAGCGCCACGCGATGCTGTTCCGCTGCCGTGGCGAGACCTTCCTCCCGGAGGGCCTCGAGGTCAGCTGGGAGCTGCTCGAGGATCTCGGCCGCGGCCGCTCGGGCTGGAGCCGGGTCACCTCGACGCGCGACGGGGACGCTGGAGAGGCGTACCTGATGAACCGGTCGGGGACCCTGGCGTTCAACTACCCGGACCAGAAGAAGCCCTCGAAGGAAGGCCACTGGATGCGGGTGCTGTTCCGCATGCCGCGCGACCCGCAGACGCCGCCCGCGCTGCCGCCCGTGTCGCACATGCTGCTCAACACGGTCGAGGGCGTGAACCTGCACGCCTTCCGCATGGAGCGGTTCAGCGGTCTCGGTGTGCCGCACCAGACGGTGCAGCTGCGTCGCTACCCGATCTACCTGCACGGTGAGGATGGCGAGGAGGAGGTCTTCGACCGCCCCGAGCGCTTCCCCGACCTGCGCGTGTTCGTGACCGAGGGCGATGGCCAGCGGCGCGAGTGGCGCAAGGCGCCGGGCAACTCGATCCTCATGGCGAGCAAGGACGACCGCGTGTTCATCGTCGACCCTGTCGACGGCACGATCACGTTCGGCAACGGCATCCGCGGCAAGATGGTGCCGGTCGGTACCTACAACATCGCCGTCGAGATCTACCACACCGTCCCCGGTACGGCGGGCAACGTGTCGCCCGGCGCGGTGGTGGCCTGTGAGGGCTACTCCGACGTCGTCAACGTCACGAACCTGCTTCCGGCGACGGGCGGTCGGAACTCCGAGTCCATCGAGGAGATCATCCGCCGCGCTCCGTCTGTGCTGACCAGCCGCGACCGCGCCGTCACTCGCCTCGACTTCGAGGTCATCGCGCGCGAGGCCTCCGCCGAGGTCGCTCGCGCAGCGTGCTCCGGCGACATGGGTGGCGACGGCGAGGTCGAGGTCGTGGTTCTTCCGCGGCGTCGAGAAGGCGAGATCGTGCCCGATCCGTTCCTCTCGGCGGGACTCAAGGACCACGTGCAGCAGTACCTCAAGCGCCGCTGCCTCGTGAACGTGCAGCCGGTCGTACGCCTCGCCACCTTCCAGAAGGTGGACGTCAGCGTGACCGTGCGCCTGCGCGACAACGCCAACATCCTCCAGGTCCGCGACCGCACCCAGCGGTGGGTCGCTCGGTTCCTCGATCCGTACTTCGGCGGTCTCGACGCCGTCGGCTGGCCGTTCGGCGCCACGCTGTACGCCGAGGACTTCGGCCGGGTGGTCACGGACATCCCGGAGATCCGCCACATCGTCGACGTGCAGGTCTACGGCATCGGCGACGACGACGATGCCTCGGTTCCCGGCTGGGAGGCCGGTGAGGGCGCCAAGACGCTGGTGCTCGAGGGCCGCGACCTGTTCCAGGTCCGACGGATCCGCGTCCGGGCGGAGGGGGTCGAGTGAGGCGCCGACGCCTGCCATCTCGGGGGTCGAAGAGCACTGCGCTCGCGACGATCCAGACCACGTCGGACTATCGGTTCCTCGAGGATGTGGTGCGCATCCAGTTCCCCATCCGGGCGGCAGAGTCCTACCTGCGCCGGAACATGGCGAACCGCATCACGTATCGGCTCGTCGAGGCGCGTCGCGGCGAGACCCCGGGCATGGTTCGCGGGGTCGAGGTGCGGCACGAGAACTCTGGTGAGCGCACCTGGGTGTATGGCAACCGCGTGCTCGCGAACGGCCAGCCCGCGAGCTTCTTCGTGCCCGATCACCTCGTCCGCATCGAGCCCGTCATTGATGGGGCGGCCGCCCGGACGCGCGTGCTCGCGCAGGGCGACGAGCTGATCATCCACGTGCCGGTGCGCGGCTACTTGCGCTACCTCCCGGGCATCTTCCGCGGAAACGGCCCGGTGACCCGGCGTGAGGTCATGCGCGTGCGCGATGCCGCAGTCGTGCGCTGGGGCGGAGCACCGCGCGAGACCACGCGGGTCCTCGAGACCGACGAAGATCCGATCCGCCGGTTCCTGTTCCTGTTCCAGCACGTGATGACCAGTGTCACCGAGCGGATCGACGGCATCCCGGATCTCACCGACCCGCTGCTCTGCGATCCGCGCTTCCTGCCGTGGCTCGCATCGTGGGTCGGCTTCGAGCTCGACGAGGCGCTGCCCATCCACCAGCAGCGCGAGCTCGTGCGCCGCGCCATTCGCCTGTTCCGAAGCCGTGGCACCCGTCACGGCATGGAAGAGATGGTGCGCGTGCTCACCTCGGCGCCGGTTCGCGTTCGCGAGCGCGTGGCGCCGAACGCCGCGGTACTCGGCCAGATGACGCTCGTCGGCGGACGCGACGTCGTCGAGCGCTACCGCAACAACGAGCCCGGCGGGTCCTTCCTGCTCGCCGAGAACGCTCGTGCCTCTACCAGCTACTTCAAGCTCATCCTCGAACCCCGCGACCGCTTCCACGGCCGTTTTGGCGAGCGCTCTGCCGGTGTGCTGCGCCGAATCGTCCAGATCGTGAGCCAGGAGCGGCCCACCCACGTCGTGTTCACCATCGAGTTCGACGTCCGAAAGAAGTGATCGGAGCCTGACCCATGGCCTTTTCCCACCAGCTCAAGCGCCTCAACCCCTACGAGGGCCTGTGCCTGACCTCTTCTGACCTGCTCGACGAGCAGCGCTACCACCGCCACAACCTCCAGCGCCACGCCCTGTTCATGCACGGGCACGGCATCGTGCAGGGCCTCCAGGTCGAGCTCGAGCAGGAGCGCAAGAAGTACCAGGCGGTCATCAAGGCGGGGTACGGCATCAGCGGCGAGGGGCAGGGCGTTCACCTGCTCCAGGACGTGAAGGTGCCCCTCGAGGTGCCCAAGTCCGACGGCGAGTACATGCTGTGGCTGTTCCACGTCGAGGCGCCGGATGCCGACAGCTCGCGTCCCGTGTTCGACACGCAGGAGAAGAAGGAGGCTCGCATCTCCGAGTCCTCCGCGCCGCGCCTGCACCCCGTGGACGAAGCGCACACGGACGGTGTGGCCCTGTGCCGCATCAACGTGCGCCTCGGTCGCATGGTCCAGGTCCAGCTGCCCGTGCCGCGCGCCGGTCGCCAGTCCCGGGCCGCCGAGTCCTACCTGAAGCCCCGCGTCATGGAGTTCATCCGCCTGCAGAAGAAGGTGATGGATGCCCTGTTCCGGACCGCGGTGCTGAAGGAGATGAGCATCGGCGCGTTCGGCTTCTACTCCTCCCTCGTCTCGGCCGAGTTCCTGATGATCGAGGAGGGCACCACCGACCGCGTGCTCTACCGCAGCGCCGGAACGCTCGTTGCCTACGCGCACGACTTCTACAACCCGCTGCCGAAGACCACGGACCGCATCAGCCAGTTCACGGACTTCATCCGACGGGTGCACGCCGAGGTGCCGACGCCGGAGCAGTCCGACGAGACCTGGCTCAAGTGGTTCCAGCAGTTCGAGCGCCTGCTTCAGCCGCTGCAGCGCATCAGCGACGAGCTCGAGAAGACCGTCGAGGCCAAGCGCTAGTCTCCGCGCGACGGCCGTCCCGACCTCGTGTCGCGGCGGTCGCCGCCACCCGGCCTTGCGCCGGTGGTTAGAATGGCCAGGTCCACCCGCCGAGAGGAACCCACGATGCACGCGGAAGGCCGCTCTTGAGCCAGGTCCCCGGAGCCCCCAGCGACGCGGGCACCGTCCCGGTTCGCGTCCAGGTCATCGACCTCGAGCCTTTCGCGATCGACATCGTGGTGCCGACCTACCTGCCGGCATCCGACCTCACCCAGCGCGTGGCCCGTGACGCCGGCCTCGGCGCGTACTGGGACGACGGCACCCGCCGCGCGTTCTGGCTTCGCGCGCGTGGTCGCGTCATGCAGGACCACGAGAAGCTCGAGGACCTCGGTGTGGTCCCGGGCGAGCTCCTGCACCTCCTGCCCCAGCCTCCGGCGGGCTCCGGTGTGCACGAGCGGCCGCCGGAGTACCCCGAGAACAAGGGATACGCGGCGGCCGGCACGCTGAACCTGATCAGCGGCCTGGTCGTCGTCGGTCTGTGGACCACCGGCTGGGCCCTCGGCTTGCTCTACGCACACAACCTCGCGGTGGGCGCGTTCCCGGCCGCGGGTCTGTCCCTGCTGTCGGTGAGCTTCGTGCGGCACCTGCTCGGTGGCGAGGGCAGCGACGTCAAGGTGCCCGCGGTCGGACTCGCGGTGTTCCTCCCGCTCATGGGGCTCGCGTATGCACCGGCGCTGTTCTTCGGGGACATCGCCGGTGAGGACCTGACGTTCTCCGCGATCCTCGCGTTCGCGGCGGGCCTCGCGTGTGTGGTCATCGGCTGGCTCGCCTGGTACGGAGCGGTCGAGAAGCTGCCGGAGCGCACCACCGCGCAGGCCGTTCAGGAGCAGGCCGAGGCGATCTACAACTGCGGCATCTGCGGTCTCGCCGTCGAGCCCACCGTGCGCGCCCCGTGTCAGTTCAACTGCGGTCAGGTGTTCCACGTTGGCTGCTACCAGGCCCGCCAGGCACTGCACCAGGGCACCGGCTGCGCGATCTGCGGCTTCCAGCCCGGCTAGTACCCAGCCAGGAGTGCTGTCCGGGATGCCGGTGTCCAGGGTGGGGGACTAGGCCGGCAGCTCGGGATCGTCGTCGTCGGTGTCCGGCGGCGACCACCGGGCGAGTAGCGAGAACCCGGCGTATGCGCCGAGGTGGTACAGCTGCTTGCCGACCGTGGCGCGGTGCGTCTCCGCCGCGGCGAGATCGCCGAGCCGCACCTGGGCCTCCATCTGCGTGATCGCCGCCTCGGCGAGCAGCAGGCCGTTTCGCGTCTCCAGCGCCCGCTCGGCTCGTGCGCGGGTGTCCACCTCGGACGCGCGATCCTCGTAGAGCAGCGCGGCGTCGCGCAGAATCGCCAGGGGGGCGACGAACGGCGCCGGCGCCTCGGGGCACAGCGCAGCGAGCTCGTCGGCGAGTCCGAGCTCTCCGGCGCCGAGGCGGGTGAGGGCGATGGCCGCGTCCCGCTCCCAGCCGGTGAGGCTGCTCGCCAGCCACGGGAGCGCATCGAGCGGACGCTGGTCGGCCCAGGCCTCCCACAGCGGATCTTCGGGGACCGGCTGCGGGGGGACGAGTCGAGCGCCCTCGGGCAAGGCGGAGGCGGCGGCGGTGGCGAGCGCGCGGGTCGTGCCGCGGCGCTGTTCGTCGATGGCCTTCGCGGCGCGAGACAGGCCGCGCGTGAGGCCCTTGGGACCGACCTGTCCCATCTGGGCGGCGCGCGCGATGTCGACGAGCAGGGCCATCACCTGGTTCACCTCCGAGTCCAGGTACGACAGCGCCGAGAGCAGGGCATGGCGCGGCGGCCCCGCCGACCACAGATCGGCGACCTCGGCGACAATGGCGGCGCCCGCGCCGAGCTGGACACGCCCATGCGCCGCCTGTTCGGCGAGTCGCTCGGCCGCCTTGACCGCGGCTGCGCGATGGGATGGCGGCGGCTTTCCGCCGGTGTGGGCCTCGATCACGGCCTGCAGACCGAGCGGATCGTCATCCGGATCCTCTTCTTCGTCCTCGGCGAGCACGGGGAGCATGCCCGCCGGGTCGACGAAGTCGAGCAGCCTCGCGAGGGTCCGCTCCAAGACGAACACCGCGGCCACGGGCGGCTTGACCGGCTTGCGGCGCTCGCCGTGGGCGGGCGCGCGGGCCACGAACAGGTCGGCGGCCACCGGCAGGGTGCCTTCGAACATGTCGCCGGCCGCATCCGCGTGCGAGGCCATGCGGCGGCGCCTGGCGCGCAACTCGAGGTCGAAGAGCATGAGCGCGCCGGTTGCCGGGGTGCCGGCCCGGTCCAGGGTCGGGGAGGCGAGCAGCGCGCAGACACCGATGGCGCCGGCTCGTGCGCGAGTCGGAAGCACGCGACCCCAGGGATCGACGGTGCCCGCGGCCGCCGGGAGCGCAGCGTGCGCCAAGGCGCGCCACACGATCTCGCTCGCGCCCCACGTGAATGCGCCCTCGGCCCACTCCCCGAGAGAGGTTGCGACGATCTCCGGCGTCGGTTGGATCAGCGCGGCAACCCCGGTGGAAGGGCGCAGCTGGGGGGCGGGCGCGCGACGCACCGCCGCCATCCACTCCGGGTCCTCCGGCGGCAGGTCGTCGTCGGGCATCGGCTCCGCGAACTCGGGCTTTTGCTCGGACTTCTTCGTGCGCGGCTTCCAGGCCTCGGCGTACAGCGCCTCCTCGAAGTTCACGTCGACCGGGTCGGCATCGCCGTCGCCGCCGTAGTCCACGCCCTCCTTCTCGGTCTCCTGGGCCTGTCGCATCGCCAGGCCGGCGCCACCGCCGCCATCACCGCCGGCAGAGCCCGCGCTCGCGCTGATCATCGCCGCGATGGCCTGGTTGCCGAGCTGGTCCTGGCGCCGGTCGCGCTCCGGTTCTTTGGTCTCGACTTCGACCTGTTCTTCTTGTTCCTGGTCGGCGGTGGAGGTCTTTTTGCGCGCGTTGTCCGGATCGTTGCGGCGAGCCACGTGGCCACTCCACGGGAGCTGCGGTGCGTGCGGCTCCACTCTGATACCGTATACCACCTGCCCGATGGACAACGGGCGCGGGAGAGGTGCATGGACAGCATCGCGGGCATGACGCCCACGGGACGGCGGATTTCTGGACCCGCGTCCGACCTGATCGAGCTGAACGCGGAGAGCGGTCTCAAGCACACCGCGATCCAGTTCAACGAGGCCTTCTGGGACCACGCGGGCATCACCTCCTCGCTGACGGTCGTGCTCGGCTTCCTCGAGTCGCCCATGGTCACGGGTCTGGTCGAGCTCGTGGAGCGCGACCGCGACTCGGGCACCTTCGTGTACCCGACGGGCTCCGTGTGGTCGGTGGCCGAAGTCATCCGCACCATGGCCAATGCCGGTCGCATTCCCGGCATCCGCGCAGGGCTCGAGCTGTGCTACGTCGCCGGTCAGGTGCTGATGGAGGCGGGCGAGTCCGGGCCCGCGCAAGGCATCTACTCGCACGGCGGGCTCACGCCGTGGCGGCTGATGCTCAAGGCGGACGGCCAGGTCCAGCTCATCGGCTATGGCCTGCCTCAGGTCGAGGTGCTCCAGTACCTCGACGATCCCAGCGTGATGCCGCGCGAGGACAGCTTCCGCTACTGCCCGCCCGAGCGCCTCGAAGGCCAGGGCGAGGACGTGACCTCGGACCTGTTCGCGCTCGCGCTGATCGGGCTGGAGATGATGACCGGCAAGCCCGTGTACGACGGACTCGTCGACGACATCCTGCAGAAGGCCACGCGCGCCGAGGGGGCCTACACGCTCTACAAGTGGCGGGACAGGCTTCCCGACTCCGTGCGCGAGGTGCTTGGCAAGGCGATCAAGTACGACCCGGACACGCGCTACCAGGACCCCAATGACTTCGTGCACGACGTGCACGACATCCTTTCGTCGGTCGATGCCGACGGTCCGAGCCTCATGGAGGTCATGGAGACGGTGCGTCGGGCACCCAAGCGTGGACGCGCGCTGATGGGGGGGCAGACCGCCGCGATCAGCAAGGAGCAGCTCAAGCGCATGGCTGAGGAGCTCGACGAGGTGGGCGGCCGCGGCGTGGCGGCTCCCTCGCGCCCCCGGGCCGAAGGGGCCCCGGAAGAGGACGACAACCAGCCGCGGTGGGGCAAGGTCGCTCGCCGCGGGCGCCGTGGCGAAGAAGAGGAAGAGGCCCCGCCGCCGACCCGCTCCTCGGGCACGGTCCGCGGTCGCCGCAGCGGTGCGGACGACTCACCGCGGGACCGCCTGCGTCGCTCGCGTGGGGGCGAGGAGGAAGAGAGTGGACGCTCGCGCCTCCGCCGTAGCCGAGGCAACGAGGAAGAGGACCAGAGCTCCGCGCGCGACCGCTTGCGCCGAGGCCGAGGGGGCGAGGACGATGCCCGGTCCCGGCTGCGTCGCGGTCGCGACGAGGACGAGGACAGCGGGGGAGGCCGCCTGCGCCGCTCGCGCGGTGAAGAGCAGCCTGCCGCCGAGGACCCGCGCGCCAGACTGCGGCGCTCCCGGGGCGGCGAGGAGGAGCCGGCGGCCCCGGCCCGTCCCGAGCGT
>SBGP01000002.1 GCA_006226595.1 Deltaproteobacteria bacterium | reverse complement strand
AGTCCGCCACGTCGGGGTTGCCGGTGGGGGCCTCGACGCAGGCGACGGTGAGGGTGAGCAGACCTGTGGTCAGCAGGCGCATGGACATCGCTCCGGTAGAAGTCGACAAGTTACCGCAGACGCGGCGCGGTTGCGGCATCGCGGCCGCCTGGCGTGCGTCCTAGGGTGGACATTCGATGGTCGCGAACTCATAGCGGGCAGCGCAGGTGCGGTTTCCCGAAGTGCCGACAGCGGTCCATCCCGTGTGGGGGAGCTGTTCGGGCACCAGGCTGCCATCGCCCGTCCCGCCGGGGTCGCGTCCGAGCTCGAAGTTCGCGTTGCTTCCCCAGCACCACAGGGTGCGGTCGGCGCGGATCGCGCAGGTCTGGAGGTTGCCGACGGTGAAGCCGGTCCACTGACCGGGCACCTGCTCCGGAGTGGGCGTCGGGTCCGTGGTCCCATTGCCCGCCTGCCCCGCGGTGTTGCTCCCCCAGCACCACAGGGACTGGTCGTCCTGGATCCCGCAGGTCCGCCACAGATGCGCCTTCACGTCGGTCCACGGGCCCGGATGCGTCACCCGGTCGGCGAACTCGAGGGTGGCGGTGTCACCGTGGCCCAGCTGTCCCTCGTTGGCGCGACCCCAGCAGACGAGGGCGCCGTCTGTGGCCTGAATCGCGCACACATGGTCATAGCCGGCGGCGACCCGGGTGTAGGTGTCGGTGCCTTGCTGGGCGGGTGTCGCGCCGATGCCGAGGCCCCAACACCACAGGGTGCCATCGGTGTGGATCCCACAGTGACGGCGATCGCCGAGGGCCACGTCGCTCCAGGTCGCGGCGGTGCTCCGCACCGGGACCGCGCTCGAGGTCGAGGTGCCGTCGCCATAGAAGCCGGCGGCGTTGGTGCCCCAGCACCACTTGTATCCGTCGGCGTCGATGGCGCAGGCGGTGCCGCTTCGGGCGCTGACCTCGGTGAACGGACCGGCAGAGACCAGGGTCGGCGCGGCGACATCGTTGGGCGAGTCGATGCCGAGCGTGCCGGAAGAGCCGTAGCAGTACAGCGCGTCGTCGCTGTCGATGAGGCAGTGGGAGCCATACATGCCAGCACTTCCGCTCGAGGGTCCGCCGTCACTGAGGCGCTCGACGTCCATCGCCGCGATCTGCCGCACCTCGTTGGGGCCAGGACCGGTCTGCCAGTTCCCGCTGCCGGTGATGCCCCAGCAGGCAAGGGCCCCGTCGGTGTCGAGCACGCAGGCGGTGTCTTCGCCCTGGAGGGACACATCGCGGGTGAAGGTGGCGCCGATCAGCGTGGGTCCGGGGTAGTTGTACGCGTCGCTGCCGCCGAGTCCGTCCGCGCTGCTCGTCGAGCCCCAGCACCAGGTTCCCACCGTGTCGCCGGTGGCGCAGGTGCGCCATCCTGCCGCCGCGATGTGGTCGAAGGGTCCGTCGGAGGCCTTGATCGGGGTGGGTCCCCCCGAACTCACGACGCCGAGCTGGGTCTCGCCGTTCTCGCCCCAACACCACGCCGAGCCGTCCGAGGCCAGCGCACAGGTGTGCCGCTCGCCCGCAGAGATGTCGACCCAGGTCAGGTTCGTCGGGGCCGGAACGACGACGGGCGTCGGGTAGTACCCGTTGAGGTCCGCGACGCCGAGCTGGTCGTACCAGTTGAGACCCCAGCACCGGACGTCGCCGACGGTGTCGATGGCACACGTGTACTCGACGCCCGCAGAGACCTTGGTGAAGGTGCCGGCAACGCTCTGGGTCGGCTCCGCCACGGCGGTGGTCACGGTGACGTCGATGCCGACCTGGGCACGGTTGTTGGCCCCCCAGCACCACATCGCCTGGTCGGTGTCGATGGCACAGGTGTGGTTGGCTCCGGCCGACACGTCGAGCCAGGTCGCCGTGCCGACTCGGGTGGGCTCGAAGCCCCAGTAGGCGGGGGTGGTGGGCTGAGCCGGACGCCAGCCCCAGCACCACAGGCTCTGGTCGGCCTGGATGCCGCAGGTACGGTGCCAGCCAGCGGAGACGTGGGTCCAGGTACCGCTCACGCGGTCGATGCGACGGCGAGGGAGCTGAGTCCCATCGCCGAGCTGGCCGTCGCCGTTGTAGCCCCAGCATCCGAGCCCGCCGGACTCGTCGATGGCGCAACCGTGGCTCCACCATCGGGACAGCGACACCTGGACCCAGGGGCCCTCGTCCCGCTGGGTCGCGATCCGCTCGTCGGTCTCGCCCCAGCAGTACAGCTCGCCAGAGTCGGGCACCGGGCCCGTCGTCGTGTCGACCACCGTGTCACAGTCGTTGTCGAGCCCGTCGCACAGCGACTCGACCGGCTCGTAGTCCGCGCTGTGAAGGGTGTAGTCGGGCTCGGCCCAGTTTCCCGAGATGCAGGCCTTCGCAGCTCCGGCGCACACGCCTGCCTGCTTGTCGGCTTCCGGAGCGTAGGCCTCGAGGCTCTCGTCCGTGGACGCGTCGCAGTCGTTGTCGAGGTCGTCGCACGCGGTCTCGTCGGTCTCGTACGTGGCGATCACCGAGGCGTAGTCGGGCTCGACGTAGCCCCCGCCTCCGTCGCAGACCTTCTTCGTGCCCGCGCACACGCCATCCTGCTTGTCGGCGAGGGGGGTGCCGGCGATGTCGGTGTCGACGTCGCCGTCGCAGTCGTTGTCCTCGCCGTCACAGGTCGCTTCGTCGGCCTCGTAGCCGGAGATGTCGGCGTAGACGG
>SBGP01000089.1 GCA_006226595.1 Deltaproteobacteria bacterium | reverse complement strand
AGGCGTGGTGGCGGGTGCGGTGCCAGGTGTGGTGGCGGGTGCGGTGCCAGGTGTGGTGGCGGGTGCGGTGCCAGGCGTCGTGCCGTGTCCGGTGCCAGGCGTCGTGGCGGGTGCGGTGCCAGGTGCGGTGGCGGGTGCGGTGCCAGGCGTCGTGCCGTGTCCGGTGCCAGGCGTCGTGCCGTGTCCGGTGCCAGGCGTCGTGCCGTGTCCGGTGCCAGGCGTGTTGCCGGGTGCGTTGCCAGGCGTCGTGCCTGGTGCGGTGCCAGGCGTGCGGCTGCTTCGTAGCCTTCGTGAGCGGCAGTGTAAGCACGCCGTGGGGCTTGCGTTGTCCGACCGTCCCCACGGAGAGACCGATGCGCATTACCCCCCTCGTTCTGCTGCTTGCCGCCTGCGGTTCCACCCACGAGCCCCAGGATCTCGAGCCCACGGCAGACGCCAGCGAGCCCCGGCTCGTCCTCCCCGATCACGAGCCGTCGCCCAGTGCCTCCGAGCGCCTCGCCGACAGCGAGCTTCCGAGCGACATCCCGGCCAAGGTCGACGGCTACTTCGATGGCTTTGGCAGCCGCCGGCTTCACGTGCAGCTCGACCGGCCCATGTACCGACCTGGCGAGGCCGTGTGGGTGAAGTCGTGGGCGGTTCGCACCCGCGACTTCGTCGGCGAGAACCAGGGCCAGATCACCTACGAGCTCATCGATCCTCGCGGCCAGGTCGCGGCGACCAAGCGCCTGGGCACGCAGGCGTCGGGAACGGCCACCAACGACTTCGTGCTCGACTCGGGCGCGCCCGGCGGACGATGGACCCTCAAGGCCACGCTCCCGAGCGGGGAGTTCGACGAGCGACCCTTCGTCGTGGCCTCGTACGCGGCGCCGCGTATCAAGAAGTCACTCGACTTCGTACGGGAGGCCTACGGTCCGGGGGAGCGCGTGGAGGCACTGGTCGAGCTCACTCGGCCCGATGGTGCACCGCTCGCCGAGCACGCGGTCCGAGCCATGCTGCAGGTGGATGGGCGCGCCGTCTTCGAGACCGAGCTCACCTCGGACGACACCGGGGCCGTGTTCGTGGCCGCCGACCTGCCGAAGGACCTCGTCTCCAGCGATGGCCTGCTCACGGTGTTCGTGGAGGACGGCGGCATCACCGAGTCCATCTCCCGGAGTGTGCCCATCGTGCTGGCGGACGTTCAGCTGGCCTTCTTCCCCGAAGGGGGGGACCTCGTCCAGGGGCTGCCGGGCCGCGTGTACTTCGAAGCGACCAACGCGCATGGCGAACCCGCGGACGTGAAGGGCGACATCGTCGACGATGCCGGCACCGTGGTCGCGCAGCTGGAGAGCATCCACGACGGCATGGGCCGAGTGGCCTTCACGCCGAAGAAGGGACGGCGGTACATGGCGCGCATCGCGGAACCCGCTGGGGTTCGGGGCAGCTTCCCGCTTCCCGATGCGCTGAGCGCCGGGTGCGTGCTGCGCAGCTTCGACGACGTGCGCTCGGAGGATCCGGATGTGCGGCTCGCGGTGCGCTGTCACGAAGAGCAGGAGGTGCTCGTCGCCGGCATGCTCAAGGAGCGCTCGCTGGACGCCGCGCCCGTCAAGGCCGGCCCCGACCGGGATACCGTCGTGTTCCTCGATACGGGTGAACGCGCCTCCGAACAGGGCGTCGTCACGGTCACCGTGTTCGATGCTCAGCGCAATCCGCTCGCAGAGCGGCTCGTGTACCGCAATCCGGGCCGCGACCTGCGCATCGCCCTCACTGCGGACCGCAACAGCTACGGACCGCGCGACGAGGTGGTCCTTGCGGTGCAGACCACCGATCCCAGCGGCAAGCCCGTGCCTGCCGAGGTCGCCCTCTCCGTGGTGGACGACGCCGTCATCGGGCTGGCCGACGACGAGGAGGGGCACATCCTGTCGCGTCTCTACCTCGAGCCCGAGCTGCGCGACAGCCCCGAGGACCCGGCGTTCTACTTCGATCCCGAGGAGACGCTCGCCTCCCGCGGCCTCGATCTCGTCCTCGGCACCCGCGGCCACCGTCGCTTCGAGTGGGTGCAGGTGTGGGAGCCGCCCCAGCCGATGACCATCGCGACCCGCGGAGCCATCGCCTTCGACGACGTGATGCTCGAGGGGTTGCTCGTAGAGGAAGCCGAGATGCCCATGGGCATGGCGGGCATGGGAATGGGTGGCGGAGGCATGGCGCTCGATGCGGTCGCGGGCGGCATTGCGGATGCGCCGGCCATGCCCCCGATGGAGCCCGTCGCGAAGCCCATGCTCGCCGCCGCGGAGGCGCCGCGCAGGGAGCCGGTGGCAGACAAGCGCATGGCGCGGGCTCGGCCTCGTCGCGACCTGGCGAAGATGGAGGCCGCGGACGAGCTGTTCGAGCTCGGCTACCTCGGTGACATCGTCGGCGGACGCTTCGCGAACCACGGCGGCGGCTGGGCCACCGTCCGCGTATTCCCCAAGCCGGACTACAGCGCAGGCTTCACCGGCGTGCGGAGCGACTTCCGCGACACCGTCCACTGGGAACCCACCGTCAACACCGATGCGAACGGCGAGGCAGAGGTGCGCTTCTACCTCTCCGACGCGACCACCACCTTCCGTGTCACCGCTGAGGGGCTGGGTGCCGGGGCCGCCGGTCACGGCGAAGCCACTCTGGTGTCGACGCTCCCGGTATCGATCACCACCCGCCTCCCGCCCGCCGTGTCCTCGGGAGACACGGTGTGGGTGCCACTGACGGTGTCCTCGAGCCGCTTGGCCTCGCTGCCTGTGCAGGTCCAAGCCCGCTTCGACTCCGAGCTCGTGACCGCGGAGCGGGCAACCGGTGAGCTCACGCTACCCGCCCAGGGGGGCGACACCCACTGGGTGCCGGTGCGCGTGGGTGAGGGGGCCGGGGAGGTCGGTGTTCGGCTCGAGGCCGAGGGCGGTGGCCTGACGGACGCGGTGGAGAAGCAGCTAAGGGTCGTGCCTCCCGGCTTTCCGCGCAGCTTCTCCGCGGCGGGTGAGATGGCGGCTCAGCGCGAGTTTACAGTGTATGTGGACGACACGGTCCCCGGGAGCCTCCAGGCCGCGGCGGTGTGGCAGCCGAGCACCGTGTCCACGCTGATCCAGGGCATGGAGGGCCTCATCCAGACGCCGGGCGGCTGCTTCGAGCAGACCTCGTCGACCAACTGGCCCAACGTCGCCATCCTCAACTACCTCGAGAGCCATGACGGGGACCCACGCCTGCGCGTGAAGAGCTCCCAGGCCCTGGATGCCGGCTACAAGAAGCTCAGTGGCTACCAGGTCGGGGCCGGCGGCTTCGAGACCTGGGGCTCGGGACCGGGCAAGGAGGTCCTCTCGGCCTTCGGCCTGCTGCAGTTCCGCGACATGAGCCAGGTCTACCCCGTGGATGCGGCGATTCTGACCCGGGACGCGGATTACCTCCTCGACCAGCGCGATGGCAAGGGTGGGTTCAAGAACAGCGGCGAGAGCGCCCACGGCTACGGCTCGGCACCCAAGCCTGTCCTCGATGGCTTCATCACGTACGCACTCACCGAGACCGGTCATGCCGCGGCCATCGGCAAGGAGATCGAGCATCAGGCCGATGTTGCCGCCTCCTCCAAGGACCCCTACGTCCTCGCTCTCGCTGCGAGGGCGCTCCAGGCCGCCGATCACCGGATGGCCCCGAAGGCCCGTGAGCGCCTGGCCGAGATGCAGGCCGAGGATGGCTCGTTCCCGGGAGCTCAGAGCTCGATCACGCGGAGCTACGAGGCCAACCTGCTGGTCGAGAGCACCGCGCTCGCCTCTCTCGCGCTCATGGACGAGCCCAAGTACCGCATGCAGGCAGACAAGGCGGTCGCGTGGCTGATCGACAACCGGCGCGGAGTGGGAACCTGGGGTGCCACCCAGGCCACTGCGCTGGCGCTCGATGCACTCTCGACGCACGCCGACAACAACAAGCGTCCGCGGACCGGGGGTGTGCTCGAGGTGGAGGTCAACGGTCAGTCGGCGGGTACCCTGACCTATGTGCCCGACCACGATGGCGCGCTCGTCATCGACGGCTGGGAGGCGATGCTTCGGCCGGGCAAGAACAAGGTGGTGCTCAAGCAGCTGGAGGGCGAGTACCTGCCCTTCACCCTGGACGTTCAGTGGAAGAGCGTGACGCCGAACTCGGCGCCCGGCGCCGAGCTGTCGCTGAACACGAAGCTCGCGAAGCAGGAGCTGTCGATGGGCGACACTGTCCGGATGACGGCGACGCTGGGCAACAACACCGGCGACGTGGTGCCGAGCCCGATCGCGCGCATTGGGCTTCCCGCTGGCCTCGAGGCGCAGACCTGGCAGCTCGACGAGCTCAAGGACCGAGGAGTCATCGCGTTCTACGAGACCCGGCCTCGTGAGGTCACGCTCTACTGGGATGGCATCCACGCGAAGGAAGTCCACGAGGTGGCACTGGACCTGGTCGCCGCGGTGCCCGGAACCTACACTGCCCCGGCGAGCAGCGCCTACCCGTACTACGACGATGACGAGATGGCGTGGGTTCCGGGTCTCGAGGTCTCCATCGAGCCATAGGTTTGTGAGCTTACATCGTAAGCCTTTGTGCAGGGCTCCGGATGCGGTCAGCGCTCGATATGCTGCCGCACCGGAGCCCTCGATGCGTCTTCTCACCCTGCTGACCCTGATGGCGTGCGCGCATCCGCGCATGCCCGACCCGGTGTCCAAGCCTGGTCCACGCACCTCCGAGTTCGTGCGTTCGACCGATGGCGCCGAGCTGTTCACGCGCGTCTACCTGCCGAGGGGGGAGGGCCCGTGGCCCGTGGTTCTCATCCGCGCGCCGTACCCGATGGGTCCCGTACTGAGCGGTCGATGCCGCATCCTCAACCGGCATGGCTACGTCTGTGCCACCCAGGACACCCGCGGACGCAATCGATCGGACGGCGAGTGGTTGCCCTTCGAGCACGAGCCCGAGGATGGGCGAGCGACCATCGAGTGGATTGCCGAACAGGAGTGGTGTGACGGCAACATCGGCATGATGGGGGAGTCCTACCTCGGTGCGACCAACTGGGCGGTGGCCAACGACCCGCCCGAAGAGCTCAAGACCATCGTGCCCATCGTCTTCGGCACCAAGCTGTATGGCATGGCCTATCAGGGGGGCATGTGGCGCCACGACATCCTCACGGCGTGGATGGCGCTGATGCCCAGCGAGCACAAGTTCCACTACGTGGGGGGTAGCCGCCGCTATCGGCGTGCGCTGAAGGTGCGCCCGCGCACCGAGATGGACGTGGCCGCCGCAGGGGAGGAGCTGTTCTGGTTCCGCCCCTGGCTGGGCGCCGCAGATCCCGAACACCCCTACTGGAAGCGTGACATCGTGGTCGCGGCGGTGGACACCCCCGAACACACCACGCTGCCTGTCTTCTCGATTGGCGGCTGGAGTGACGCCTTCCTGGGCTCCCAGATGGAGACCTGGGAGGGACTGGCCACCCAAGAGAATTCCGTCTGGGTGATTGGACCCTGGAACCACCTCACGTTCGTGCCTGCCAGTGTAAGGCAGACAGGCCTGAACGATGATGTCGGGCTGTATCCGCGCTATCAGCAGTGGCCGCGCTTGCTCGACTGGTACGGGCACCATCTGAAGGGCGAGCCCCTCGATACGCCGGTCGGTACGGTGGTGACTTACAGTGTAAATGGCGGTGGTTGGACCGCCCACGACGCGTGGCCCCCCGCTACGGTCGACCGGACCTGGCGTCTGGAACCGGGTGGGGATGCGCAGCGTTGCGCGGGGTCGCTGGGCGATGGTGGAGCTGGCACCGCGGCCTTCGACTACGATCCGGATGATCCCACGCCTGCCCGAGGAGGGTCGGGGGTTCTCGCGGGTTCGTTCCCGCTGTGGCGTGGCGCGAAGCCCGGTTTCATCGATCAGAAGCGTCTCTGCGAGCGTCGCGATGACCTGCTCGGCTTCGCGTCGGACCCCCTGGACGCGGATCTGAGGGTTGTCGGGCGCCTGCGCGCGAAGGTGGCGTTCTCGACAACTGCGGAGGACACTGCCGTAAACGTCCGCTTCCTGGAGGAGCGCGCCGATGGACGGCGCATCCATGTTCGGGAGAGCATCCTCGCGCTGTCGCATCGCGATGGCCGCGGGCTGGCCGAGTACACCCCCGGGGACGTCGTCGAGCTGGAGCTCGAGACCTGGCCCGTGGACTACGTGTTCGAGGCGGGCAGTCGCGTGCTGGTCGAGTTCGCCAGTGCGAGCTTCCCCAAGTACGAAGCCCACGCGAACACTTCCGTTCCCTGGGCCGAGGCGGTCGACACGGTCACGGCGACCCAGACCATCCACTTCGAGGGTACGTCCATCACCCTCCCCGTGCTTCAGTAGTTGCTTACGGTGTAAGTTTGCTTACGGTGTAAGTGGCTGCGAAAGCCAGCGCTCGGCGAGCCAGCGGCTCGTCGCGAGAATGGGGGCCATGGTGTGGCTGCTGCTGCTCGTAGGGTAGAGCCCGCTGTCCCAGCAATAGATGCCGCGACTCCCGAAGATCTGGCCCGTTGGGTCGGCGGCGGCGCTGCTCTGGCTGGGGCCGGCGCGAACGCCACCTTGCTGGTGAGCGGACAGCAGAGGGGCTTGGGCGGGCCGGAATGGGAAGGCGTCGATACGTGCGAGGTCGGCTTCGCTCTCGAACAACACGGGCGGCAGCGAGGGCACCATCACCCGCCGTGCGCCTGCGGCCAGGTACGCGCGAGCGGCCAGCTTGACGGCCTGTCGATAGCGGTCGACGACATTGGCGTGAAGTTCGTAGTCGACCTGAATGCGGCCGCTCGAGGTGACCTCTACCCGTCCGGTGGGCTCGTCCGGCGTGAGTAGAAGGGCGGCGGCGAGTCGCGGGTACTGGGTCATGGCCTGCTTGGCGGCAAGCCCCGCATACGGCAGCAGCGAGGCGACGATGCCCGGGGTGCCCATGATCGTCTCGATGCGGTAGCCCCAGAGTCCCAGGGTGTCGTCGAAGTGCTCTCCCTCGTCGATGGCGTAGGCCTGTGGAATGCCGCGAAAGCCGACCACAGGCTCGTCGAACTCCGCGAGCAGGGGGAGCTGCGGCTGGAGGGACACGTGCTGTCCGACGTGGTGGTTCCCGAGCCCGGAGCGGGAGAGCAGTGCCGCCGATCCGATGGCATTCGCCGCGAGGACGACCGTGTCGGCGACAACCTCGACCTCGCCGGTCTCGCGGTAGCCCTTCGCGTCGAGCAGCCGCACGATGAGGCGCTTGGGGGTGCCGTCGACGATGCGCACGACGCGGGCGCGCGTCCACACCTCGGCACCCGCCGACAGTGCAGCAGGAATCGCGACCTGGCGAGGGTTGCGCTTCGCGGACACGGGACAGCCGATGAGGCAGGTGCCCATGCCCGCACAGCCCACTCGGTTGTGGCGCATCACGTGACCGGACGCGCCGATTCGTTCGGCACCCTGCCGAAGGAGCTGGTTGTTCCGGTTGAGCATGGCCTCGGGGATGGGGTTCGCGGACAGGTCCTCGAGGGCGCGAAGGCGAGGTGCGTCCAGCGCCGCCGCCGTCCACTCACTCAGCCCGAAGCGGCGCTGCCAGAGCTCGAGCACCGGGTCCTCGATCGGCACGACGTCGCTCGCGTTGATGACGCCGCCGCCGCCGAGCACACGCCCCTGGAGGATCGAGACCGAGAGGTCGGTCGTCATGCGGCCGCCGCGGTCCATGTACAGCTGGTCGTACATCTCCGAGTCGCGCTGGGTGAACTGGGCACCGCTCTTGTCGGGGCCCTCCTCGAGGACGAGCACCTGCTTTCCGGCCTCCGCCAGGACCCAGGCGGCGGTGCCTCCGGCACACCCGCTGCCGACGATGGCGACCTCGACCCGTGTGGAGGGAGGCGGTGGCTGCTCGTCGCAGTGCCGGATCACTTCGGCATCCCGTGGAACGAGGGCCCGCTGTAGCCGATGGCGGGCCACGCTTCGGGTCGGTCGAAGTACACCAGGGCCAGGAACTTCTTCAGAGCGACCGCCAGCTGGCGCCGCGTGTCGTCTTCGGCGTAGAGCCAGCCCTCCCAGTGCGACAGCCTGGCCGCTGGCGCGAGGTTCGAAAAGGTCGCGCCTTGGCCCTCGAAGATCAGCGGCCCGTACTCGATCAGATGCAGGGCCAGCGTCAGGTCCCGGATGACGTCGGGGTGTTCGTCGGCCAGCCATCCATCGAATGCACGGGCGAGCTGGGCCTCCTCGGCGCCGTCGGCGATGGGTCCGCCGGGCGGCAGGTGGGTGAGCGCCACGGCGGCGATGGTGCGGTATCCCTGCGCGGTGAGGGTCCGCAGCCCGTCGACCGGTTCAGCCGAGCCACGAAGGTAGAGAAGCCCGGCGGCGGTTCCACCGACGACCGCGGCCGTCCCCCCGGCGAGCGCCAGGAAGCGGCGCCGCGTGAGGAAGGCCAGCGGGGAGTGGGTCATCGCCGCTTGCGCTCGGCCAGCACAGCGACAAGCACCGCCCGCACCGCTTGTTCGTCGAGCCCGCGGAGATGCCCGAGGTCATCGCCGAGTCTGAGCATGCCGGCGACCGCGAGCCCCGTCTGATCGATGGGACAGGACAGCTCTCCGCGATGCACCAAGCGCAGCAGCTGCTCCAGGTCCTTGGTGGCGACGTTTTTCAGTCCCAGCGGCTGTAGCACGAGTCCTCCGAGGCCCAGACTATCCCGTGTGTGGCGCGTTCGGTGTCAGGCGTGGCGGTTGCGGTGCCAGGCGTCGTGCCGGTGGCGGTGCCAGGCGTCGTGCCGGTGGCGGTGCCAGGCGTCATGCCGGGTGCGGTGCCAGGCGTCGTGCCGGTGGCGGTGCCAGGCGTCGTCCCGGTGGCGGTGCCAGGCGTCGTCCCGGTGGCGGTGCCAGGCGTGGGACTCGGTACGGTGCCAGGCGTGGGACTCGGTACGGTGCCAGGCGTGGGACTCGGTACGGTGCCAGGCGTGGGACCGGTTGCGGTGCCAGGCGTCGTGCCGGTGGCGGTGCCAGGCGTCGTGCCGGTGGCGGTGCCAGGCGTCGTGCCGGTTGCGGTGCCAGGCGTCGTGCCGGGTGCGGTGCCAGGCGTCGTGCCGGGTACGGTGCCAGGCGTCGCGCCGGACTCGGCACGCCCAGCACCGTCGGTTCCTCCACCGCCGGCCCCGCCTTCGGCCTAGGCGAGCCGAGCGAACAGCGCCTGGACCTGGTCCGCGAAGAGGTGCGTCGCGTGGGCTTGGGCGAAGTCCAGAACCAGATGGCTTTCCTGGCCGTCCGCGAACAACCACTCCGCGATCTGGCGACCCGTCCACCGCCGGAACGCGTCACAGCGCGCCGCGTCCGCGAACAGCGGGTTGCTGAACACGGCGAGGAACTCGTTGCCCTCGGAGTCGTACTCGAAGACGGGCTCTCCCTCGGACCAGCCCAGCCACCAGCGCCGCATGGCAAACGCGTGGGCGAACGCGTCCGCATCCGCCTCGCCTGCGCGAAGGCTGTGCACCTGCTCGACCAGCCACGCCGTGGAGGCCTCCAGCGTCGCTTCCACCGCCTTGGCGAGGGCATCGCCCGCGTGCTCCCCGAAGCGGAAGAACAGCTCTGGCTCGACCAGCTCGAGCTCCATGATCGCCGGCTCTCCATCCATGGACACCATGTCGACCCGCGCGTACAGGGGGCAGGGGTCACAGGCGGCCACCGCTGCCTTCGCGAGCGCCGCCTCCGCCGGCGTGGGTACGTGCGCCTGCACGGTCCCGCCGTGGTCGTCCTGCACGCGGAACTCGCCGGCGGCCGCCACCTTGCGCACCGCATGGGTGACCGCGCCACCGATGACGACGACGCTGACCTCACCCTCGCTGAGAATGGCAGGGAGGAAGGGCTGGACCAGTACGTCCTCGGCTTCGACGAGGCGCCGGAAGCGCGACTCCCCCTCGCGGTCAGGCAGTCGCACGCGGAAGGTGTCGCGCCCGGCACCGCTGATCGCGGGCTTCACCACCACCTCGTCCCAGCCAGAGGCGAGGGCCTCCAGATCGTGCACACCCCTCGAGGCCCAGCGAGTGGGGACCACGGTGACCCCTTGCCCATCGAGGTCCTCGAGGTAGTGCTTGTCGAGGTTCCAGTGGATGAGCGCCTCGGGATTGAGCAGCTCGGCGCGCTCTGCGGCCACCTCGAGCCACGCCGAGAACTCGGGCCAGCGCTCGAAGTAGTCCCAGGTCGTGCGGAACAGCAGGCTTCGGACGCGGCCGGAGAGCACCGCAGGGTCGTCCCACGCTCGCCGCTCGACCGACAGTCCGCGCGCGCGCAGCGCGTCGACAACCCGCGCATCCTCGCGGAGCACCTGCTCGAGGTACCAGTCCGGCACCGTCGCCGGCGCGCTGTCCCGCGAGACGTAGCGCGCCTCGGTGAGCACGATCACATCGAGCATCGCCCCTCCACGGCGCCCTGCTACTCCGCGGCCTCCTGCTCGTCGATGTGCTTGAGGATGTCCTCCATGCGCGACATGGCCTCGTCCTGCCGGGTCAGCGAGCGCCTGCGCCACTGCTCGAGCTGGGCCCGCGCGCCATCCGAGAGCCCGTCGGTCTCCAGAGCCTGTTCGAGCGGGTCCAGCACCTGTCCCCAGTCGTCCTCGGCGGCATCGAGGGTCTCGTCCACGAGCTCGCGCAGCTCGCGCTCGTCGCGCTCTGGCTCGGCGATTGTCACGGTCACCGCGCCGCCTTGCGGGCCGAGCACCACGGTCTCGTTGCCCATGCGGGACACGAAGGACTCGCCGTCCGACGACGTGTGCATCGCGAACACGGTCGTTCCCACCCCCTGGAAGGCCTCCGCGTGGGCGCGGCCGTCCGCGTCCGTCTGCGCGCGGCCCGACCAGCGCACGGACACGCTCGCATCCACGACGGGCGTGCCCTCGGCGTCGACGACGGTGACGACCACGGGCACGCGCCGGTCCGCGGGCTCCACTCCGCAGTTGCCCAGCTCGCCGGGCACCGCGTGGTCCCAGGTCGCAAACGCCACCGGCGTACGCCACTTTGCGTTCCAGGCGTCCATCTCGTCCTGGTACTGGTCGCTGGCGGCTTGGAACTCCTCGGCCAACGCGAGCTGCTCGACCTCGGGAAGATCCTCGAAGACGGCGTAGTCGAACTTCGGCGGCTCGGGTGCAGGCGGCGCGTTGGCCGGCAGCAGCTCGACGGTACCCTCCGACTCGGTCGCCGCCATGGTCAGCACGCGGCCGTCGCGTCCCGCCCAGTTCAGTCGGTCGACGTCGATGCTCGGCAGGTCGACGGGCAACACGCAGCGCACCCAGCCCTCGCCCGAGTACGCGATCGCCGCGTGCAGGGCCTCTTCGTGGGGCGTGTGCGGCTCGGGGTCGTCGAGGCGAGTCGGTTCGGCCTCGACCTCGGCGGGCGTAGCCTCGTGCCGAACCGTCCACCCTGGGGATTTCGCGGTGGGAGTCGCTTCGATCCGCGGGCCGTCCACGGGCTCCAAGGGGCGTTTCCACCACCCGAACAGGGCGGCGAGCGACAGGGCGGCGACGGCCACGACCGCCGCGATCTTCTTGTTCAAGGGCATCTCCGAGAGCGCTCGCGGGCTGGCGACCATGCGTCGGCCGCCCGTGCGCACTCTCTCGTTACTCGACCATCGCGGTGCCCGTCCACACCGCCGTACCGCCGACCCCATCGGTGGCCACGGCGTACAGCGCGACCTCACCGGGCTCCTCGGGCGCATACCAGCGCATCACCGCCAGTCCATCGAGGATGGGGAAGCCCGTGCCGCCAAAGCCGCCGGCGGTGGACAGACCCATCACCTCGGGGATGTCGTCGTCGTCGTCGACCTGGACCTCGATGGCGAGCTCCTCGCCGGGCGCCGACGTCGCAGGCGCGTCGACGAGCATCGTCGGGTTCGTGTTCCGCTCACCAGGCGCGCGAGTCGAGACCATGAGCGACTTGGCCCCGAGGCTCACCCCGACGATGGGGAGGTCGGCCACCCACTCGGTGGGGGTCGCGAGCAGGGTCTCGGTCTGCTCGCTCGCGCCGTTGGCCAGCGCGTCCTCGAAGGCATCGAGCTGCGTGCACAGCCCCGGCTCGCAGGCGAGCACCCACACCGGCGCCGGGATCGGCTCGGGGTTTGCGAAGGCTGCCCACAGCGGGTTGATCGTGAGGTCCGCCACGAAGGTGCCGTTCTCGACCTGGCCCACGGCCAGGCGGTCGGAGAGCTCGGAACCGGCCTCTGCACAGCCTTCCTCGGCCGGCGTGCACATCCACACGGCGACCTTGGCGCCGGTCAGCAGCGGATCGGCGACGACGACGCTCACCGCCGTGCTCTCCCCGGGAAGCACCTCGGGAGGCTCGGCGACCGCTGCGATCACGCGAAGCTCGTCGACGAGCGTCTCTTCGTTGGGGCCCGCCGAACACGCAGCGAGCAGCGCGAGCAGGGGAAGGGAACGCATCACCACTCTCCTCGGACGCCGAAGGCCGGGATGGGCGGCAGTCCGGTGATCGGGTCTTCTTCCGAGTAATCCGAAGTCCAGCCCATGACCTCGACGTTCTGCGCGCCCGTGATGTTCTGGAAGTCGAGATAGGTCGTGAGCTTCCATCGGTCGAAGACCCAGTCCTTATCGACGCGCAGGTCGACCTGGTAGAAGGACGGCAGCCGCGCGCTGTCGGTCTCGCCGTACACGGGCAGGAACGCGCCCTCGTCGAGCAGCTGGAAGCGGTTGACCACGGGGGTGTAGGGGTTGCCGGAGCCGTAGCGGACGCGGCTTCCGATGCGCCACTTCTTGGGCAGCTCGTAGCTGCCGAGAGCGTTGATCACGATGGGCTGGTCGAAGGCGAACAGCTTCACCTCGTCCCCGGGACGCTTGGTGCGCACGGAGCGGGACGTGGTCGCCGCAATCCAGCCGACGGCCCGCTCGGTCTGGAGCTTGAGCTGCGCTTCCACGCCGACGATGGTGCCCACGCCGTCGTTGGCGTAGGGGTCGGTGTCGAAGGGGCCCACCGGCGGCGGGCCGGTGAAGAACTCGAAGCGGTCCTCGCGTCCGACCACCAGGTTCGTGAGCTTGTTCACGTAGGCGACCGTCTCGAGGGACAGCGCCGAACCGAGCTTCTGCTCGGCGCCCAGCGAGAACTGCAGCGACGACTCGGGGCGCAGCCGGTTCTCTGTCGTCGGATCGAGGATCTGACGCAGCTCGGGGAACTGCGAGTACCGCCCGGCGGACGCCTTGAACGTGGTGTCGGGTGTGACCTCGGCGGTCGCCGACACGCGCGGATCGATGGAGAAGGCCTGGTAGCCGATGCCCGTGAACAGCGGGTCCACGCGCAGGCCGGGTGTCACCGTGAACAGCCCCTTGCGCGCGGAGAACTCGGCGTACGGGGAGGGGGACAGCCACAGCGTCTCGCCCTTCTCGGGCTCGTAGCCGAAGGCGGGCACGTCGTAGAGGAAGCGCTCGTAGCGGGCGAGCCAGTCCATGCCGAAGCGCCAGCCGAGACGGTCCTCGGTGGGCAGCCGGTAGAACTCCTGGCGCCACGCCATGTCGAAGTTGCGCTCGTAGGACTCGCCCTCGGGGGCGATCTCGAACACGTTCGCGTCCGGTCCGGCGAGGAATGCCGCCTCGCTGCGCCAGCCGTCGCCGAGCTCCTCGGTCCAGCGCACGCGGGCCTTCACGAAGCTCGTGATCAGCGCGATCTGCACCTCGTCGGGGTCGGACTCCATGCCGCCGACCACCTTGAAGCGGTCGTCGCTCGCGAACAGCATCGCGTCGAGCTGGCCACGCTCGGTCTCGTGCTGCAGTCGGATCTGGCCGTCGTAGTACCGAGGCGCCTGCACCGCCGCCGCACCGCTGTTGAGGATGGGGTTGAGCACGGCGTCGATGTACGAGCGTCGTCCCGCGAAGGACAGGGCCGTGCGCTCGCTGATGCGCTGCTCGACGTACGCGGCGCTCTGATACACGTCGACGCTCACGTAGCCGTGGCTCTTGTCGGGCAGCTCGCTGCTCGCGCGCAGGTCGACGACGCCGCCGAGGGTGCGCCCATAGCGCACGCCGTAGTTGCCCGGGAGGAAGCTCACCTCGTCGAGCAGGTCGCCGGCGACGACGGTGGACAGACCCGAGAAGTGGAACACGATGGGGATGGACACGCCGTCCAGCGCGTAGCCGCTATCCTCGGGCGCGGTGCCGCGAATGAGCAGCTGACCGATGTTGAGCGGGGGACGGGCCACACCGGGCAGGTTCTGGACGACGCGCACCACGTCGCCGTTGGTGCCGGGCAGGTAGTAGATCTCCTCGGCGGAGAGCACACGCTCGGTGATCTCGGGGGCCGTTCGCTTGCCGACGACCTCGACCACCTCGTCGGCCTCGATCTCCCAGGGACGGGCGGGGTTCGCGAACAGCTTGAGCTCGGCGACCTTGCCCTGCTCGACCGTGAACGGCACCAGCTCGACCTCGTAGCCCGGCAGCTCGAGGACGGCGGTCCACTCGCCCTCGGCGAGGTCCACCAGGGCGAAGCGCCCATCCGCGTCGCTCGTCGCCACGCGCTGGCTTCCGTCGGGGCCGGTGAAGCGCAGGCTCACGCCGCTCATCGCGTCGCGGCTGCCCGCCTGGCGCAGCACGCCCTCGGCCGAGCGCACGGGCACGGCCTGGGGCTCGAAGACATAGCGGTAGAGGATGGTTGCCGACGCGGGGCGTCCGCTCGCGTCGGTCGCGGGGGCGAACACGAAGGCTCGCACGGCGTCGAGGGCGGCCCGGTCGAAGGCCTCACCGCCGCTCTCAGCGACGCGCGCCTCGGCCACGTAGCCTTGTTCGTCGACGACCAGTTCGATGAGCACGGCGGAGGCGGTGCCCGTCGCGAGCGCCTCGGGCGGGTACACGGCCGGCGCTGTCTGCTCGAGCACGGGAAGGGTCGGCTCGGCGGCGAGCGCGACCTGCATGGCGATGGCGAGGATCAGGTTCATCGATCGTCTCCACCCTCATTCTGCTCAGCCACACGAGGATGTGCAAGAGGTTGTGCACGATGTTTGTGTATGCTTATGTCTTCAAGTTGGCATACTCATTGGAAGTACGGGAGTTCAGCGTCTTCGCGGGTTGTGTGCTGCGCGTATCCTCATGCGGATCACTCGCCGAGGTGGAGCCTCGCACAAGGCTGTGCACAGGGCTCGGCGGGGCGCTGCACGAGGTGCCGCTCCGGCTGGGGGCATCGAGCCTGCCGCGCCGGCTGGGCGCTTCGGCGAGGCTCAGGGAGTGGCGTCGTCGAGCTCGAGGGTGGGCGTCACGCTCACCCCGCCGACCGTGACGTCGATCACGTAGGCACCGCCGCCCGAGGCGTTGCAGCTCGAGACCTCGCGCACGGCCACCCAGTAGGTCTGCGTGCTGGTGAGCGCGTACGAGATCTCGGGGCAGGAATAGCGCGGGGGCGGGAAGGTACACGTGAACGTGTCGTCCGCGCTCGCCAGGTAGTTCGACGTGGTGAGGCCGACGTTGGTGTCGTACAGGCGAGCCCCCGGGTCGAAGGCCGTATCCGTGGACACCGTGTCGACGCGGATGACGGCCGTCTGCCCGGACGTCCCCTGGAAGGACCACAGGTCGTAGAGGTTCTCGGACCCGCACTTCACGGTCTCGTCGGCGAAGGCCGGCGTGCCCGTGTCGAACCATCCGGTGTCGAAGGCGGTGTCGACATCCGTGTCGGCATCGGTGTCGGCATCGGTGTCGGCGTCGCTGTCCGAGTCCGCGTCGCTGTCCGAGTCCGCGTCGCTGTCGGCGTCGCTGTCGGCATCCGCGTCGCTGTCGGCGTCACTGTCCGCATCACTGTCGGCATCTGCGTCGGTGTCCGCGTCTCCCTCGGTGCCGCCGCACACGGGATCCGTGTTGCAGTCCGGATCGTTGCAGTCGAACAGGCCGTCGCCGTCGTTGTCGACGACGTCGTTGCACTGCCCGGGGTAGGCGTTCTCGGTGGGCTCGCCGCAGGCGACGAGCATGGACAGGACGAGGAGGGTGCTGCGCATGTGCTTCGGCGTATCCGGGCGTCGGGGCCGGTGTCCATTCTGGCGGGTGCGCCGCCGCCCGAAATCTCCTCCAGAAGAGGGGGCGACTGATTCGAGCCGCCGGATGTGTCGGCCACGAGACCACGCCTTGAAGCGTCATTTTCGAGATTCACGCCTGCGGCGTCGAGTCAGGCGGACACGGCACCCCTGCTTGCCACTTTGGCGTCATGCGCGCGCCAGATTTCGAGAATGTGACGTCTACATCGCGCTTTCCGTTGACCCCGAACGCGTTCGTTGATTACTCTCTTCTGCAGAGGACAAGCCACGCTTGGGGGCGTGCGTTACGAGGAGCGCATGGGCAAGTACAGCAACCCGAGCGGTCTCTCCTGCAGCTTTTGTCACAAGCCTCAGCGTGAGGTCGACAAGATCGTCGCCGGTCCGAGCGTCTACATCTGTTCGGAATGCATCCGGTTGTGCCTGGACATCATCCGCGAGAACAGCCAGCAGAAGCCGGTCTCGTGGGGTCACTCCGGCGTGCCGGCTCCGGCCAAGATCAAGACGTACCTCGACCAGTACATCGTCGGTCAGGACCAGGCGAAGCGGAAGATCAGCGTCGCGGTCTACAACCACTACAAGCGACTCGAGGCCAACGCTCAGTCGAGCGACAGCGAGGTCGAGGTCCAGAAGAGCAACGTGCTCCTCATCGGACCCACGGGCACGGGCAAGACGCTCATTGCCCAGACGCTCGCGCGCTTCCTGGACGTGCCCTTCGTGATCGCCGATGCGACCACGCTCACCGAGGCCGGCTACGTCGGTGAGGACGTCGAGAACATCGTCCTCAACCTGTACCAGGCGGCGGGCAACAACCTCGAGCGCACCCTGCGCGGCATCGTCTACCTCGACGAGATCGACAAGCTCACCAAGAAGAACTTCACGTCCTCGGTCTCCCGAGACGTGAGTGGTGAGGGCGTGCAGCAGGCGCTGCTCAAGATCCTCGAGGGCACTGTCGCGAACATCCAGGTGCGCGGCAACAAGCGGCTGCCGAACCAGGAGCACATCCAGGTCGACACGAAGAACATCCTGTTCATCTGTGGCGGCAGCTTCGAAGGACTCGAGAAGATCATCGAGCAGCGCATCGGTCGGCGCTCCGTCGGCTACGGCCGCGAAGACGCCGAGGTGCAGGAGCTCGAGGACCCGCGGCAGATCCTTCAGAAGGCGACCGCCGACGACCTCGACCGCTTCGGCCTGATCCCCGAGTTCATCGGCCGTCTGCCGGTGGTCGCGATCATGAATGCGCTCGGCGCCGACGACCTCGTGCACATCCTCACCGAGCCCAAGAACGCGCTGATCAAGCAGTATCAGAAGCTGTTCAAGTTCGAGAAGGTGAAGCTGACCTTCACCGACGAGGCCGTGCGTGCCATTGCCGAGAAGGCGATGGACCGTCGTGCCGGTGCCCGTGGTCTGCGGTCCGTCATCGAGGGCGTCATGCTCGAGGTGATGTACGAAGTGCCGAGCATCGAGGGCATCAGCGAGGTCATCATCACCGACGCCGTCGTGCGCGGTGAGGGTGCTCCCGAGTACGTGACCATGCAGGAGGTCCCGGCTTCGTCCTAGCTGACAGCCGGGTACGCCCGTGGCGTCGATGCAGCCGACCTTCCTGATTGCGAGCCCGCAGATGCGGGACCCCTTCTTCGAGAAGACGCTGGTGCTCGTGTGGCACTACGACGAAGAGGGGGCCCTCGGCGTGGTCGTGAACAAGGTGCTCGAGCACTCGTTGCCCGAGATTCTCGCGGTCGACGGCGGTGTGGACCTGCGTCCGTACGACCAGAACCTGGTCGGCTGGGGTGGCCCGGTCGAGGGCACGTCGGCGACGGTGGTCGCGCGGGGGCAGGTCGAAGACAGCGAGGGCTGGCTGCTCCCGGACGGGCTCGCGGTGACCAAGTCCCAGGATGCGCTGCTGCGTCTGCTCTCACAGCGCACCGAGCTCCTGCTGGTGCTGGGCTACGCTGGCTGGGGGCCTGGACAGCTCGACCGCGAGATTGCCGAGGGCGGGTGGCTCGCCACGGACCTCGACGCCGAGCTGTTGTTCGACATCCCCGCCGAGGACCGCTGGGAGGCAGCCCTGGCGACGCTCGGACTCACGCCCGGCAACGTGTGGATGCAACCGATCGACGAATAGGCCCGGGTCGGCGACGCCGGAATCGGGGGCTGCAAGGCTCGGTGAAAGGGCAGGGGACAGCCGCTCCGTTTGCGGATCTGGCCCGATGCGTCGGCGGAAACGGCTTGCCAGTGGCCTCTATCCGCGTGTAGCAGTGTTCCCGTGACCCTTCGCCTCGCCATCGTCTTCGGCCTCTTCGCCTTCGCTCCGTCCGCCGCGCTCGCGTACGATACGGACGGCGACGGCGTGCTGGACGAGGTCGAGCGGCTGTGGGGACTCGACATCTACAGCGGGGACTCGGACGGCGACAGTGTTGGCGACCTGCACGAGCTCGAGCTGCGCGACGGGCTGCCGCGGGACACCGACGCCGACGAGGTGATCGACGCGCTCGACCCGGACGACGACGGCGATGGCATTCCCACCATCGACGAGGACCGGGACGGCGACGGAAACCCGCTCAACGACGACTGCGATGGGGACGGCATCCCCGACTTCCGCGACTTCCGCGACCACGACGGTCCCCTCGGCGACATCGACGAGGACGGGCTCGGCAATGCCGCAGAAGCCGAGCTCGGTTCCGACCCGACCAACCCCGACACTGACGGCGACGGGCGTTGGGACGGCGAGGAGCTCGGAGACACCGACGGCGACGGTATCCCCGACGTGCTCGACGAGGATGACGACGGGGACGGCGTGCTCTCGATCGACGAGCACGGAGACACCGATGGGGACGGGCTTCCCGACGCCATCGACCCCGATGACGACGGCGATGGCGTGCCCACCGCAGAGGAGGGGACCGGCGACCGCGATGGTGACGGCACTCCGAACTACCTCGACGGCGATGCCGACGGCGATGGCATCCCCGACGTCGAGGAAGCCAACGACGTCGACTGCGATGGGCTCGACGACTACCTCGATCTCGAGGTCCAGCACTCCGAGTGCGCGTGGGATGAGAGCGTGATTGCCGGTCGAACCTGTAGTGTCGGCGGTGGTGGCGGGGGGTGGCTCGCGCTGGTCGCACTGGCCTGGATCCGCCGCGAACGCCGATAGCGATCACCTGCTTGCCCACCCAGGCGAGCAGGGATAGTAGGGCGGGCGCATCGCCTCGGCGGTGGCACCCTCTTCCCGCTTAGCTCAGCTGGTTAGAGCATCTGACTGTTAATCAGAGGGTCGCTGGTTCGAGTCCAGCAGCGGGAGCCACCTCAGACCCAGGGCAAACTTCCGGCTTAACGGAAGTGCCCTGGGTCTTGTTGCTCAGGGGCTTGCGTCGAGCCGGCTTGAGCCACTCCTCGCAGACGTTGCGACCGTCGTAGAGGTCGACATCGATGCGCTCCGTGTGGACCACGACCTGGAGAACGAGGGTCTGGAGCAACTCCCGCTTCTCGGCATCGTCGAGGCTGTCCCAGACCGCGTCGAAGTTGAGCAGGGCCTCGCGGAGGTACTCGGCGTCCAGGCGCTTCATCTCGGCGGAGGCCAGCTCGGCTTCCCCGCGGGCGATGGCGTCGCGGAGCTGGGTGCGACGCTCTTCCAGCTCGTTGACCATCTCCCGGCCGAAGTTGTTGTCGTCGAGGTCCGAGAGCATCAGCTTGCGGATCAGCCGCTTGCCCTCGTCCTCGACCTGGGCGAGCTCGCGGCGCTGGTCGTCGACCTTCGCCTGTAGCGGTCCGAACTGCTCGGTGATCATCCGGTTCGCCTCCTCGACGGCGGCATCGACGATCTCGGGTGAGCGAGCGGCGTCGCGGAGCACCTTCAGCGCAGCCTCGTCCAGCGCCTTGGCGCGGACGCGCTTCACCTCGCAGGGGCGCTCCGGGTCCTTCGTCTTGGAGATGCACTCGTAGTAGAAGTAGCGCCGCTTCGGCTTGCGCACCGAGAGCGAGGACATGGCGTAGCCACAGCTGCAGCGGAGCACGCCGACGAGCGGGAACGGGTAGTTGGCCCCCTCCTGCGGACCGCGCTTCTTCACGGCGTTGCCGTCGAGGATGGCCTGCACCCGGTCGAAGACGTCGGTGTCGACGATCGGGTCGTGCTGACCCTCGAAGACGTCGCCCTTGTGGGTGATCTTGCCGAGGTACAGCTGGTTTCGGAGCATGATGCGCACGGATGCCGCGGAGAACTTCTTGCCTCCTGTGGGTCCCTTGCGGCGGGAGACGTAGCGTTTCTGTCGGTAGCCCTCGCCGTTGAGCCACTTGGCGAGCTTTGGTGCCGAACGGAGTTCGCAATAGCGGTCGAAGGCGAGGCGCACGACGCGAGCCTCCTCGTCGTTGACGTCGAGGTGTCCGTTTCCCTGGGAGTCGTAGCCGAGTGGAGGCGCACCACCGTTCCACAGCCCCCGCTCCGACCGCGCGCGCATCGCCTGTCGAGTGCGGTCCGCGGTCTGCTCGCGCTCGAGCTCTGCGAAGACGAGCACGAGCTTGAGCATCGCCCGACCGAGCGGCGTGGAGGTGTCGAAGCTCTCGTTGAGGGACGTAAACGCGACCTCGTGCTTCTCCAGCAGAGCGTGGACCTCGAAGAAGTCGAGGAGTGAGCGGCTCAGGCGGTCCAGGCGGGTGACGACGATGAGGTCGAGCTGTCCGCCCTGGACATCGCGCAGCAGGCGCTGGAGCTCGGGGCGGTCCAGCGACTTTCCGGAGGCGCCCTCCTCCCGGTAGACGCCGGCGACGACGTGGTCGCCCCGAGACGTGAGGTAGGCGCGCAGCCGCGCCTCCTGGGTCTCCAGCGAGCCCTCCTCCCGCCCCGCCTGGATGTCGGTGGAGACTCGGGTGTAGATCGCAACGCGCATGTTTGTGCTCCAAGAATCGGTACCGAATTTGTACTGTGGGCCGAACCGATGGGCAAGGCCCCTTGCGACTCAGCGCCAGCCGCGGTGGCGCTCGTAGATCTCCCGGGCTGCGTTGAGGGCGGCCATCTCGCCGTCGGTCGCGCCCCCGTGGAGGTCGCGGTGATGCTGTCTCGCCCGCGCTCGAAAGGCGTTCTTGAACTGCGCCCTGGAGGCATCTGGACCGACGCCCAGGAGCGCGCACGCACCGGCCAGGAGCGCTCGACGGGCGCTGACGGCGGTGGTGTCCCGCTCGGTGGATTGGCGTGGAGGAGGCGCACGACGGCGCTCCGGCGCGCGGACCTCAAGGCGGTCGATGGCGGGTGCGAGCGAGGCGTAGGCGTGCTGTGCCACCACCTCCGCGTAGGTGTCGCGGGCGGCGATCATGCTGTCTTCCAGCGTGTCGCGGGGAGGCTTGCCCAGGGCCCACGCGAGCAGCCCACCCCCGAGACCCGCTGCCAGGCCTGCCTGGAAGCCGGAGGCCGTGGGGGTGCTCGCATCACGTGCGACCACCTTGCTACGGCGTAGGAGGTAGTACCCAGGGGCGATGCCCAGGACTCCGGTGTCCGTGCGCTGGGCAAACGCTCGGAGCTCGACCAGGAGGCGGAGGTCCGGGAGGAGTTCCGGCACGGTGAGGCGAAACACCCGAAGCGAGGGCACCTTGCGGCGCAGGAGCGTGACCAGGGCCGTGCGGGTGGGCTCTGTCGACCACACGGCGAGGTGGACCAGGCACCACTGCCTGGCACACGGCCTTCTCACCCCCGCGCGGGAGTTCGGTGGGTTGCGCTTCATCGGTTCACGCCCCGGAGCACAGCCGTGGCGAGTAGACGCGCCGCTCGGCGCACCCGATCCTGAGCGTCCTGGGCTCCCTGCACGGGCTGCGGCTGGACCTGCTCTGGCTGAGGTTCGAGTGCGGAGGGCGCATTGGCTGTCGGTCTCCGCGGCTCGCCTTCGGGACTGGCGGGCCCAGCGGCCAGCTGGGATCGCGGCGGCTCGTGGCGGTTGCTCTGCGGCTGCGGCGTGCTCGCCGCAGGCCGGGTCACTGGACCTCCGGGTGGAGGGAGATGGGCGGGGACAGGGGGGCGGGGCGGGGCATGGCGGATCCTTCGAGGCGGGGGTGGGCGTGGGTGGGTCTGGTGCTGGGAACCTCCTGCGGGTTGGGGACCGTTGTGGGCGACGAGCCAATTCGCCGGGTCGGGTCTGGGCGAGCGTGTTGGCGCTCAGTTGCACGCGCCCTCGGGCAGCCGCACCTCCCAGAGCTCGTCCTCGGGCACGTCTCGGGTGTAGCGGCTCGTGAGGAGCGCCTGGCGCATGTCGGGTGAGACGGGCCGGCGCGCGTTGAACAACTGGCTCCAGTGAGAGCGGTGGATGCCGAGGTGCCGAGCGAAGCGGGTGTGGGTGAGGTGGCAGCGGTCGAGCACCGCCTGGAGGGTGTGGGTCTTGAGGAAGTACTGGCGCTTGGGTGCGGACATCGAGGCTCCCAGGAGACGGCGAGAGGCGGGCGCACGGAGGCATCCGCCTCGCACAGGTGGGCGAGGACGCAGGTCGAACCGGAGACGTCGGCCACAGGGCTGCGGCGAACGTTCCCCAACTGGAGTCTAGGCGATCTCGAATCGAGGGGCCACCCGGATTGAACAAAAAAGTTCAAGGGCTCGCCCGCAGGAGGTTCCCCAGCGCGATTCGGTGATGTGCAGGGCTTCTGTGTGTTGTAGGAGGTGGGCGTCGGTACCGGTGTGGGCGTCTCGAGGACGTCATGAGGCCGTTCGATGTCCGATCCCTCTTTCCTCCCGGCAACATTTTAGTTATCAGGCAGGGCAAGGAGGTCAGCCCATGGCCCACACCAAGTTCGTGAAGCCCGACACCCTCGCCGATGCCGTCATGCGCATCGAGCGCACCGCCGACGGCGAGCCCGAAGTGGTGCTGCACCCGGGGGTACGCCGCCTGATGTGGGGGCACGAGCCCGAGTTCGGGCCTTGGCTCCGCGGCGAGCGGGAGAGGCGGGGCATCACGCTTGCCGAGGGGAGCAACTACGTGGGGGTCTCGGGCACCTACCTGGCGCGGGTGGAGCGCGAGGGCACGGCGAAGGCGCCGAGCCTGGTGTTCTTGGACCAGGTGGCGACCTGGTACACCACCTCCCGCAACGAGGTGCTCACCAAGGCGGGGTTCTTGGCGGAGGTGTACCCCGACCAGGTGCGCATGCGCTGGGACCCCACGGTGGATGCCTTCGAGGGCATGCTGTCGCACCCCGCCCTCGCCCACCCGTCGTACGAGGGGCTCGGGGACGTGCTCGGCCCCCGTGTGAAGCGCGCGTGGCTGCAGTTCGCCTATCGACTGGAGGCGGTGGTGCGCGAGGACGACAGCTTCGAGCTCCACCACGAGGTCCACCGCAACTTCCCCTGGGGTGTGGACTGGTGGGCGGATGCCTATAGCGATCTGAAGCAGCGCGAGACGGAAGAGGACTGGGAGGAGGCGCGGGACAAGACCCTGTCGCGGATCGACTGACCTCGCGGACCGGTCGGGCCCGCCTGCCCAGCTCTGGTGCTCTCTGGATGTCGTGGTCGTGGCGTGGCTCCGCACCGCCTTTCAGTCGTCGCCACCGTCGATCAGCGCTACCACTGCGAGAATCACGGGACGCCGGCGAACCGCTAGAACCAGGGCTCTTCGGTGCCCCGTCAGCCTGCCGCGGTGGCGACGTAGCGTTGCGTTGGCGACCGTGGGTTGGCGTCGGTGCGACGCACTCGACCCTCGTCGATCACCGCTTCGAGGATGGCTCGCACCGTGGAGCGCGTCCAACCGAGGCCGACTTCGAGCTCCTTGGTGGAGCACCCGCCCTGCGCCTGCACCCAGGCGGTGAGGGCCTGCTTGCGCTGTTCCCGGGTCATCCTGGCACTCGACGGGCGGAGCGGCTCCTCCTGAATGTTCGGAGACATGGCCGCACCAGGTGTCTCCGTGGAGCGGCCTGGACGGTGGGGTTCCGGCTTGGGGCGAGCCTCAGTGGAAGGCCTGGGCGCGGGGTCAAGCGGGCGCCGTGTCGGCGGTGATGAGATCGGAGGGACTGCGGGATGGGGTCGGGGCGAAGCCGGTCCAGGCGAGACTGGTGCCCTTGACCGCCGGCCGGGTGCGGCGCTCGGCTGTCGTTGCGGGCTCACCCGAACGGGACGTGGGGGCGGTGTCGGGCTGCGCACCTGCGCGGCCTGGGGTCGCGCCGCTGTGGAGATGCGGACCGGGGTCGACCTCGGGGCCACTGTCGGTCGGCGCGCCCGAAGTACGCACAGCTCGGCCTCGGTGGTTCGACTCGTCTCCGCCGGAAAGGCGGTGTCGATGTGCAGGCGGGTGAGCAGCTCCTGGAGCTCCGTGTTGAGGCGGCTGGGCCGCCCGACCGGGAACGAGACCTCCAGCGTGCCCTGAAGACGACGGAGGGTGATCGGCTGCGGCATGTCCCAGTCGCGGTGGGCGACGGCGTGGAACAGCAGGCGTTCGAGCCCCGTGCGGCCGATGAACGCCTGAAACGCGCGCTGGTCCGCGCAGCGGCGCACGGCGCCGACCATGGGGCCGATGAAGTTGCGCTTGGGCTGGCCGTAGAGTTCGGTGCCGATCTCTGCCCAGTCCCAGAGGTCGGTGGGGTCGTCGCCGAGGAGGAGGTAGGCGGCGTCGGTGGGGTCGCCGCCCGCCGTTGCCCGTAGGTCTCGGAGCGTCTGTGCGCTGGACTTGCCGGACTTCTTCGCAAGCTCCGCCAGGAGCAGCGGATCGAGGCGTCGCTTGTATCGGACCTCGTTCGGCGTCCAGACCGGGGATGGCTGGGCGTGAGTGTCCACGCGCACCACTGCCGCGGGTACGTGGGGTTCCACGCGGGCTTCCCCGTCCTCGTCGCGCTCGTCGTCCACCCACTCCGGAAGCTCCTTCTCGTCGTCCTCCCACTCGGGGAAGAGCGAGGCCTCGACGTGGACCGCCCAAACCGTGCCGCAGTCGACGGTCTCCGCGCACTCCAGATCGAGGGCCTGGGCCTCGGCCTGTTCCTTCAGCTCCTCGGTGAACACGCGGGCGATGGCGCCGCCCTGGAGTGGCGGGGGGAACAGCAGCCATCCGCCGCCCCTCGCGGCGGCCTCCGAGAGCGCGTCGTCGAATCCGGCGACAAGCGGATCGGCGTCGGTGTCGTAGGTAAAGACCGCCTCGCCCGCATCGCTCAGGCGGGAGGTCACTTCGTCCAGGGTCAGTGTGCTCATGAACGCCATGTTCGCTCGGCGCGTGTTGCAAAGCTGTTGCTCCTGACATGGGGCGTGTTCACGGGCTCCCCGGGCGATTCTCGGGAAGCCGGGGAGTGCCATGTCAGCTCCCGGCTTCTGACATGGCGGGCATGTCAGGAGTGCTCACATGCCGCTCCCAGGCCCATGTCCGACTTGTCATGTCATGACGGACATGCCGCGCGGGTCCGCGGGAGAGAACGGCCGTGCCGGTCGGCGGGAGCCGCTCGGCCTCCAAGAACGTGGGTCGAGGCCCTGGCTGGGCTTGCGCCTCACGCCGGACGTGGTCTGAGAGGGAGCTCCAGACCTCCTGCGACCTCCCGCACTCCTACGTCACGGTGTGTGCCGCGGAGTGGAGATCGGCTGTTTGGCTGGTTGTCTGCGGCGCTCCATGGGGGCGCCGGCACGACCCCGACCCGCGAGGGCCGAGAACAATCAGCCGCAGTGGGGGATGTCCGGGCCAGTTGCAGGACGAGGTCGGAGCGGCCCCCCGTAGAACCGTCCGGCGTGGCGCGTCCGTCGCCCGCCAGGGGGATGGTCGAGCGGTCTCGGCTGACGGAGAACGACGAAGAACGACGAACAGGCGGTTCGTCGATCTCCGTCGACCCTGCCGATAATGATGGTTTGTCCGATGGCACGCTTGTTGCGTGCCAGGAGGCATGGTCCTCTCGGTCGAGCACTGCGGCGCTGCGGGTGACCTCCTGTACAGCGCGGTGGAGGAGGGACTTCCGGGCTTCGTGGCGCACCTCGACGCGTCCGACCGGTTCCTGCCGCGGTTCGTGCACAAGGAGCTCGAGGCCTTCGTGGCGTGTGGGGACTTTCGCCAGGGCTTCGCCTGCCTCGCGTGTGAGGGCTGCAACCACCACCGCCCGTTCTCGTGCAAGGGGCGAGGGTTCTGCCCATCGTGTGGCGGCCGTCGCATGGCGGAGAGGGCGGCACACTGGGTAGACCACGTGCTGCCGGTGGTCGGTGTGCGACAGTGGGTGCTCACGTTCCCGTGGAAGATCCGGATGCTGCTGGCACGCCGCCACGACGTGGTGCTGGACCTGCTACGCATCGCAAGTGAAGCCATCGAGCAGTGGTACGAGGCAGCCCTGTGTCGGCAGGGTGTGGAGGGTGGGCGCACCGGCTCGGTCGCGGTGCTGCAGCGCTTCGGCAGCGCCCTGCGGCTGAACGTCCACGCGCACATGCTCTGGCTCGATGGGGTCTACAGGGAGGAGAGCGACGGCCAACTGCGGTGGCACCCTTCGCCATCCCCGAGCACCCGGGAGGTGCAGACGGTGGTCGACCAGATTGCCGCGGACTGCGAGGCGTGGCTGGTTGCCGAGGGACTCGACGTTGGGGAAGAGGAGGACTCGGCCGATGCTCAACAGCTGCTTCAGGCAGGTGCACTCCAGGGGCTGACCGTGGTCGGGCCGCGGCGCTGGCAGAAGGCGCGTCGCATGGTCACCGTTGGCGGCCGCGAGGTCCGGCTGCCCGAGCGGTGCGCGGTTCGGGATGGCTACAACCTTCACGCGGCGGTCCGCATCGCGCCCCGGGATCGAGAGGTCCTGGAGCGGCTGTGCCGGTACGTGAATCGACCTGCGCTGGCGAAGAGCCGCCTCGATCGACGGGCAGATGGTGCGGTGGTGCTGCGTCTGAAGAAGCCCTGGAGCGACGGCACGACGGCGTTCGTATTCACGCCAGAGGAGCTGGTGGGGCGGCTCGCGGCGCTGGTGCCCCTCAAGCACTCGAACCTGGTGATCTATCGAGGGGTGCTGGCACCGCGGTCTCGGTACCGAGCTCGGGTGGTCGCGGAAGCGCGGAGCCCTGTTCGGAAGGCGGTCACGGCCGAGGAGCGACGGCTGTGCCGCGCGGACCGGCGGTCGCACCCGCTGAGGCCTCGCTGGTCAGGTTGGCGGTGTGGGCTTGCCCGGGCCCTGGCTGCCGAGGATGGCGGCGAGGCCGTCTGCTATCGCGTCGGGGACGGCGCCCTGCTCGGCGATGGTCCGCATCAGCTCGCGCATCAGTCCTCGAAGGGCGAGCTCGAGCACGGGCCGCTCGCCGAAGCGGTCCCGAAAGGCCCGCCACTGCGTGGAGAACCGGGCCTCGGTCCATTCGTGGTCCTCGGGCCGCTCCCAGGCCGCGCGCACGACCAGCCGGCAGGCATCGGGGTCCGCCGCGGCCCAGCGACTCACGGCCTCGAAGCGGCAGCGCAGCCAGGGCTCCAGCGCCGCGGTGTCGCCGCAGCTGTCCATGGCCTCGTCCAGGCGGTCGAGCACCGTGGCGAGAGCCTCTCGCCAGAGCGTTTCCTTGCTCGCGAAGTGGTAGTAGAGCGCGGCCTTGGTGTACCCGATCTCCGCGGCGATGTCGGCCACGTGGGCCTCGCCGTAGCCGCGCGCGCCGAAGTGGTGCGTGGCGGCGCGCAGGAGCTCCTGGCGGCGGCTCACTTGCCCACCGCAGGCGCCAGGTCCGGGATGGGCGCCTCGACCGGCGCGCTCGCGCCCATCCGTCGCCGCAGCTTCTCGACGAGCTGGAACACCACCGGCACCACCACGAGCGTGAGCACCGTCGACGAGAGCAGTCCGCCGATCACCGCCAGCCCCATGGGTGCGCGCGACTCGCCGCCGTCGCCGTGACCGAGGGCCACCGGCAGCATGCCGAAGACCATGGCCGCGGTGGTCATCAAAATCGGCATCAGTCGCGTGGCGCCGGCGGTCTCGAGGGCGGTGTCGATGGCGTCGCCCTCGGCGAGGCGTTGCAGCGCGAAGTCCACGAGCAGGATGGCGTTCTTGGTGACCAGCCCCACGAGCATGATCATGCCGATCATGCCGAAGATGCTCATCGCCTGGCCGGTGATCACCAGGGCAAGGAAGGCGCCGATGAACGCAAAGGGCACCGAGGCCATGATCGTCAGCGGGTGGATGAAGCTCTCGAACTGCGAGGCGAGGATCATGTACACCAGTGCGAGCGCCAGGCCCATCGCCGCGAACATCGCGCCGCCGGTCTCGGCGAGCCGCTCGCTGCGCCCCCCGAGGGACACGCGCACACCCTCCGAGGCCGCCGCCTTCGCCGCTTCCAGAGCCTCGGTGCTCGCGGTGCCCAGGGCCTTTCCGTCGAGGTTCGCGTAGATCACCACCTGGCGCTCGCGCTGAGCATGGTCGATCTGGCTGGGCCCGCGGATCTCGGTCACGGCGGCGACGTCGCCCACGCGCACCAGGCTGCCGTCCGAGGCGCGCACCTGGGCACGCTCCACCGCCGCGGTGCTCGCCCGGTCGCGGCTGTCCAGCTGCACGCGCACGTCGTAGCGCTCGCCGTCCTCCTCGAAGGTCGTCGGCACCACGCCGGCCACCAGCGTGCGCACGGTGGTCGCGACGGTCGCGCCGACCACGCCCAGGTCCGCGGCCCGCTTGGGGTCGACCCGCACCGAGAGCTCGGGCTTGCCGAGGCGCAGGCTCGAGTCGACGTCCACGAAGCCTTCGAGGTCCGAAAGGGCGGCGACCACGGCCTCGGTCGAGGCCGAGAGCGCGTCGAGGTCGGCCCCGCGCAGCTGCAGCTCCAGGGCTGCGTTGCGCCCGCCGCCGATGTTCGTGACCTCGATGGGGGCGACGGTGACGATGGCGTTGGGCTCGTCGGCGAGGGTGGTGCGCGTGACGCGCATCGCCTCTTCCTGGGTGAAGCTGCGCTGGGTCTTGTGCGGCAGCTTCACCAGCAGCTTGGCCGTGTTCACCTTCTCCTGGACGCCGCCGCCCACGGTGGTGAGCACGTGCGTGACCCCGCCCATGGCCGCGACACGGTCGGCCATGTCGGCGGCGCGGCGTTCGGTCTCCTGCAGGCTCGTGCCTGCGGGAAGCTCGATGGAGACCTCGTACTGGCCGGCATCCTCGGCGGGGGTGAACTCGAACTCGAGCAAGCCAGCGACGAGCACCGTGGCGCCGAGCGAGGCGAAGGCCACGGCGAGGGTGATCACCGGGTGGCGCAAGGCCCCGCGGACCAGGCGCCGGTAGATGCCCTCGATGGCGCCGAGCACCTTGCCGATCAGCCCGCTGATGCCGGTCTCGCCGTGGTGGGCGTCGTGGCTGCCGAGGAAGCGCGACGAGAGCATCGGGGTCAGCGTGAAGCTCACGAACAGCGACATGAGCACCGCGAAGGCCACGGTCATGCCGAACTCGAAGAAGAACTGCCCGATCATGCCGTCCATGAAGGCCACCGGGACGAACACGGCGACGATGGACAGGGTGGTCGCGAGCACCGCGAGCATGATCTCGGAGGTGCCGTTGCGGGCGGCCGTCATCGCATCCTCGCCGAGGCTCTTGCGGCGCACGATGTTCTCGATGACCACGATGGCGTCGTCGATGAGGATGCCGATGGACAGCGACAGGGCCAGGGTCGTGAGCATGTTCAGCGTGAAGCCCATGGCCCCGACGAAGGCGAAGGTGCCGATGACCGAGACGGGCAGGGCGGTGGCGCTGATCAGCGTGGCTCGCCAGTCGCGAAGGAAGAGCAGGATGATCGCCACGGCCAGGAAGCCGCCGAGCACGATGTCGAACTGCACCGTCTCGATGGAGGACTCGATGAGCCGCGAGTTGTCGAGCACCGGCAGGATCTCGGTGCCCGCAGGGGCCGCGGCGAGCAGCCCGGGAAGGGCGTCGTGCACGCCGTGGGCCACCGCGACGGTGTTGCCGTCGGACTGCTTTCGCACGAGCAGGGCCACCGCGGGTTGACCGTCGAGGAAGGCGGTCGATCGCGCCTCCTCCACGCCGTCTTCGACCCGCGCGATGTCGCCGAGCCGCACCACCGCGTCGCCCATGGTCACGAGCGCGATCTCTGCGAAGTCGTCGGGCGTCTCGACCGCCGCCGAGGCGCGGAGGGACATCTCGAGCTCGCCGTTGTCGATGCGGCCGCCGGGGATCTCGATGTTCTGGGCGCCGAGCACCCGGGTCACGTCGTCGACGGTGAGGCCGGTGGCCGCGAGCCGCGCCGGGTCGAGCCAGATGTGGATCTCGCGGTCCTGGGCTCCGAAGACGTCGATGTTGCCAACGCCGTCGATGCGCTTGAGTTCCGGCTCGAGCTCGCCTTCGACGTAGCGCACGAGGTCGGTGAGCTCGCCGGGTCCGGTGACCGCAAGCTGGAGGATGGGCGTGGCGCCGAGGTCCACGCGCTGAATGATGGGCTCCTCGACCTGATCGGGCAGGTCGACGGTCGCCAGAGCGTCGCGGATGTCCTGGGCGGCGACGTTGACGTCGGTGCCGAGCTCGAAGTTGACGATGACCTGCGACACGCTGGAGAGGCTCACGGACTGGAGCTCGTCGAGGCCGCCGAGGCTGAACAGGGCGTCTTCGATCGGCGTGGTCACCTGGTTCTCGACGGTCTCCGGGTCGGCGCCCGGGTAGATCGTGACCACCGTGACGACCGGGAGGTCGACCTCGGGGAACTGGTCCACCTCGAGGCCCTGGTAGAGCACGAGCCCGAACAGGGCGATGGCGAACATCACCATCGTCGTGAACACGGGTCGCGCGATGCTGAGACCGGGCAGGTTCACAGCGCACCTCCGACGGGGGTCACGGGTCCCTCGGTCACCGCGCTGACCCGGCTCGCGACGATGCGCTCACCGGCCTTCACGCCTTCGACGACCTCGAGCTTGCCGTCGGGAAGCGGCCGCACCGCGACCTCGCGGCGCGAGGCGTGGTCGTCGACCACCACCCACACGAAGGGCGCCTCGTCGGGCCCGGCAAGGGCCGCGGCGGGGATGGTGATGCCGGTGCGCCCGATGTCCGAGCGCAGGGTGGCGTCGGCGAAGGCGCCGGCGGGCAGCCCGAGCGTGCCGTTGTCGATGGTCGCCTCGACCTGGGCGGTGCGCGTGCGGCGGTCGATCTCGAGCCCGACCCAGGTCACCTCGCCGGTGGTGGTGATGCCCAGGTTCGGGAAGTACACCTCGGCCTCGGCGCCCTTCTTCACCCGCATCAGGTCGCGCTCGTGCACGGGCAGGGTGAGCTCCAGCGCGCTGAGATCGGCCACGCGCGCGGCGGGTCCGCCGGTCGCGGTCTCGCCGACCTGTGCGTACACCGCCGTCACCACCCCATCGAAGGGTGCGCGCACGGTGAGGTCGCTGGCTGCGGCCTTGGCAGAGCGGGAGGCGCCGACGGCGGCCTCGGCCTGGGCGCGTGCGGCTTTGGCCTGTGCTTGCAGCGTGTCCAGCTGGGCCTTCGAGATGGTGCCGCGCTCGGCGAGCGGAGTCAGCCGTGCGAGCTCGGACTCCGCGTGGCTCGCCTGGGTCTCGGCGGCGACCACCGAGGACTCGGCCTGGAGCTGGGCGGCGGCGATGCGGTCGCTCTTGTAGCGGACCAGCGCCTGTCCCTTGGTGACGGTGTCGCCGGGCTCGACGAGCACCTCTCGCACGACGGCACCCGCCGGGGCGGCCAGGCTCGCGGACTCGATAGCGGCGGCGGTCCCCGAGGCCTGGACGTGGCCGACGAGATCTTCGTCGACGAGGTCGAGGATCTCGACACGCGGAGAGCGGGCCTCGGTCGGGACCGAGGGGGACTCGCCGTGGGCGGAGCCGAAGTGGCAGGCCGTGAGCGGGGCCAACAGCCCCAGCGTGACGATCAGGCGGTTCATGGGGCGTTCTCCGGGGCGAGGGCGTCGCCGATGGCGTAGTCGAGGTCGATCTGGGCAAGGGTCAGGTCGACGCGGGCGTCGACCAGGGCGAGCCGCGCGCGGCGTGCCGAGGCTTCGGCCTGCAGCGCCTCGGTGGCCGTGGCGGAGCCGGCCTCGAGCAGGTCCGTCTGGGCCTCGAATGCGGCCTCTGCCGCAGAGACCTGTTCGGCGGCGACGACCGTGAGCCGCGTCGCAGCACGCAGATCGGCGAGGGCTGCCGCGACCTGCACGTTCAGGCCGCGCTCCAGGGTCTCGAGGTCGGCCTCGGCCTTGAGCTGCTCGGTCTTCGCCTTGGCCGCGTCGTTCGCGCGCTTCAGGCTCTCGCCGGGGGACCAGGTCATCGCCACCGTCGCGTCCCAGGTGCCGTTGAACTCGGCGGTTGGCGGCGAGATGCGCTGGTTGGGGTTGGCGTAGGTGTAGTTGCCCACCACCGCGATGTGGGGCAGGGCGGCGCCTCGCTGGGCGCGCGCGGCGTGGCGGTGGGTCTGGACGAGCTGGTCGAGCAGCCGCACCTCGGGCCGCTGGCTCTCGGCGAGGGCGACGAGCTCCTCGGCGCTGCGCGACTCCTCGTCGGTGGGGGGCTCGGGCAGGAGCACCGCCACTGGCGCGGGGATCTGCAGCATCGTGCACAGGTGCGCCTCGGCCACCGTCGACTGCCCGAGCAGGGTCTCGCGCTGGGCCCGGGCCTCGGCGAGCTGGGCCTGGACCTGGAGCACGTCCGCACGCGTGACGAGGCCGGCCTCGAACAGGTCGGCGAGCTGCACCTCGTGGGCTTCGAGCAGGGCCACGCCAGTCTCGGCCACCGCGAGTCCCTCGCGCACGAGCACCAGCTGGTAGTAGGCCTGGAGCGCGTCGCGCGCGACCTTGCGCCGCTCGACCTCTTCGCTCGCCCGCTGCACTTCCAGGGCGCCGAGTGAGGCGCGGTAGCCAGGCAGAATGGCGAAGAACAGGTCCGAGACGGGCCAGGTCAGCGTGCCCTTGAGGCTGTAGTTGTCGTAGACGGGCACGAAGGGGTTGTCGATCTCCATGCCGCCGAAGTTCAGCGGGGGGAGTTCGACCTTCGACAGGCGCGTGTACGAGGCCGTGCCCTCGAGGATGGGCGCGAAGTCCACCGTGGCCGTGGCGGCGTCCCGCTGGGCTTGGCGGGTGGCGGCCTGCTGAGCGTCGAGGCTCGGCGCGGCGGCCAGCGCGTGGCGGACCGCGTCGTCCGGGGTCAGCGGCAGTGCATCGTCGGCGAGCGCCGGGGCGGCGGCGAGGGCGAGGGCCGCGAGCAGGAGAGAGCGAATCATGGGCAACTCCGTGGGTGCCGCTGTGAGCTGACCGATGAGTAAGCTTATGCTTGACGACCGGCAAGTATAATTGGTGGTAGTCTCCGCCCGGGAGTGCGAATGGCCCGTCGTACAGCGGAAGAAGTCGCCGCTCTTCGCGAAGAGATCGTCGACGAAGCCCTTCGGCAATTCGCCGATCGCGGCATCGATGCGACCGCGGTCAGCGACATCGCCAAGGCGGTCGGCATCTCGAAGCAGGCGCTGATGCACCACTTCCGCACGAAGGATGCGCTGGTGGAGCCGATTCGCGAGCGGGTGAAGGCCTCGCTCGACGACCTGCTCCCGCACATGGTCGCCGCGTTTACCGCCGACGAGTCCGCGCTCGACGCCATCCTCGAGGAGCTGGTGTCCGCCATGGCCGTGCACTTCGACCTGGCGCGCTTCATGCTGCGTGTCGTGGCCTTCGGCCCCTCTCCGAACCTGCCTCCGGCGGGGGACTCCATCGCGGCGCTGCTGCTCGAGTACCTGCGGCGGGGCCAGGCGGAAGGCACCTTGCGCGACGACTTCGTGCCCGAGGATGCGCTGTTCGTCATCGGCATGATGTTCCTCGCCAGCCATGCGGGCTCGCGACACCAGGGTGAGCTCGTCGCCGATGTGCCCGAGCGCACCCTGCAGGTGCGGCGTCAGCGCGAGCTGGTCCGGGTCGCCAAGGCGGCACTGCTCGCGCCGGTCCGCGAGTAGGGCCCAGGCCCTGCGGCTCGGAGCGGGTTGCCCGCCACATTCCACGCGCGCCCTCGTGCTCGCGATGGGCCGGCCGTGTGCGACAATGCGCCGCGATGCACCTCTTGCCGCACATGTCGATTGCCGACGGCCGCTACGTGGTGGAAGGCATCCTGGGCGAGGGCGGCATGGCCGCCGTCTACCGCGTCCGACACGCCCAGCTCGGCACCCCGCTCGCGCTCAAGGTGCTCACGAGCTCTAGCCCGGACCAGCGCCAACGCCTGATGCGCGAAGGCCGGGCCCGGGCCACGCTGCGGCATACGAACATCGTCTCGGTGGTCGACGTGCTCGACGTCGAGGCTCAGCCGGCCCTGCTGATGGAGTACGTGGACGGTCCCTCGCTCGACCGGCTGCTCAGAGGGGCGCCGCTGCGGCTGGAGTTGCCTGGTAGGGTGATTCGGAGTACGCTCAAAATCCAGCGAACACCCAATAAACTGATGGGATCTTCAGAAATACAATGGCACGTTCAGCCCGATCGGACGCCGAGGTTCAGCTCATTCGGGACCGAATCCTCGACGCAGCGGCCAGAGTCTTCAGTAGGCATGGTGTATCTGGGGTCACGATGGACCAGATCGCCAAGGAGTCCGGGTACTCCTCGGCCTCGCTGTACAACTACTTCTCGAACCGGACCGCGGTGGTCCTTGCGCTCGTTGACCGGTCCGTCGAGCGGCTGCTTGTGGTTGTGGAGACGCCCCTTCCTGCCAGCCTCACACCGGAGCAGCGACTGGAGTCGATTCTCCTTCGGTTTCTTCAGGTCTCGATAGACCACCAATGGCTGGTGAGCACGCTGATGAACCAGGTGTTGGCCGAGGAGAGCGCGGGCGAAGTGGGGGCGCGCTACGTGGCGGTCCACGGCCGATTGATGTCGGCGTTGCGGGATGAGGTCGCACGGCTCCCGTGGGTTCCAGCGGACCACGTGCCGCGCCTTACATTTCACTTCACGGGGATGATCCGAACCGAGAGCTTTGCCTGGCAGCGAGTGGGGGTGCCGGTGGACCTCACTGCACTCACCTCCCTCCTGATGACCTACTGGCTGGCTGGCGCCCGCGCAGTCACGGAGAAAGGATGAGTCGGCACATTGCATGGCTGCTGCTTCTGATTCCAGCCCTGGCTACCGCCCAAGCCCCCTTGGTGGGCCTCGACGAGGCACTTCGACGTGCTGAAACCGAGAATCCGCAGGTCGAGATGGCCGAGTGGGCTGTTGTCGCTGCGCGTGCCCGCAAGTGGCAGGCGATGTCCTACTACGGCCCTACGTTCACGCTCGATGCCAACCACCTTTGGTGGGATGAAGCCCTCGAGGTGTCGCTCGCCGGGGATGAGCCCCTAGACTGTAGCGCCACACCGCCGCCCTTCGACCAGATCTGCCTGGGAATGTCCGGGCCTCTGGTGGTACGAGACCAGCAGACGAGTTCGGTCACGTTGATGGCCGTTCAGCCGCTGACTGGCTTGCTCCCGATCTCGCAGGGGCACATTGCCACAAGCCACCTGCAGAAGGCTGCCGAGCTCGACCAGGCGGCCAAGCACTCCGACGTCGCTGTTCAGGTGGTGGAGGCGTACTTCGGCGCGCTCACCGCTGAGCGTATGGAGGAGGTGGCCTCCACCGTGGTAGCCAACCTCGAGAGCCACGAGCGCCGTGCTGCTGCGTTTCACGATGCCGGTCTGATTCAGAAGAACGAGCTACTTCAGATTCGGGTGGCCCTGGCCAACGCCAAGCTCGGCCAGCGGCGCGCATCCGATGGCCGAGATCTCGCCCGTGGCCTGCTGGCCAAACTCATTGGGGCTGACGAAGAGACCGTCGTGCCGCAGGACATCGCCGAGGAAGCCATCCTGGCCCCATCCACAGGATCCGACGGGGACGCTTCCGGAGGCGAACGACCCGATGTGGCCGCGATGGAACACAGGGTCGCTGCCGCGGAGGCGGGCAAGCGGGCGAAGGTCTTCGAACTCGGCCCGAACATCGCGGCAATCGCCGCCTGGCAGCGCAACGAAGGCATGGGCTCCTTTGCGGCACCAGAGGCGACCTACGTGGGGTTGACCGCCAACTGGCAGCTGTGGGGCTGGGGGCGCAAGCACTGGGCACTCCGTGAGGCAACCGCGACAGCGAGGCAGGCCAAGGTCGGACTCCAGGCCATGACGGACGCAGTTCCCATCGAGGTCGAGCAGTCCTGGGATTCGGTCTTGGCTTCCTGGCAGGCGTACGAGGTGGCTCAGGCGACTGACGAACAGGCGCAAGAGAATCACCGGATCGTCTCGGCTCGATTCGACAGCCAGCTCGCAACAGCCACCGACCTGCTGGATGCGGAGAGCTTGCTTGCGCAGGCTCGGATGTCCAGGCTGACCGCCAGATACGACTACCTCACGGCTGTCGCGAGGTGGCAGCGCGCCATCGGAGCGCAGGTGGAACCCCTCAGATCCGAAGGAGCCTCCCAATGAGAGGAGCAACCCTCTTCCTTGCACTGTCTGCTCTGTCGCTTGTTGTCGGCTGTGGTGGTGCGGAAACCGAGACTCAGGCGGAGGTTGGCGCAACCATCGTGAAGGTGGCTTCCGTGGAGCGCACGCGCTTCGACGGGGAGGTCAGTCTTGTGGGCTCGATCGAAGCATGGCAGGTGGCAACACTGGTTCCTGATGTGCCGGGGCGGATCCGGTCGGTCGAAGTCCGCATCGGTCAGAAGGTCGATAAGAGCGAGGTGCTTCTGAGCCTGGTCGACGATGACTATGCTCAAGGTGTGCTCCAGGCGGAGGCGGCCACAGACATGGCCAAGGCGCAACTGTCGGGTGCAGAGGCGACGCATCGCCGGTTCACCGACCTCAAGGCGCGCGACGCCGTCACCGACGCCGAGTTCGAGAAGGTTGATGTGGCGCTTAGATTGGCCCAGGCGCAGGTGAGGCAGGCGGAGGTCGGGCTCAGCGTGGCCAAGGATCGACTCTACGACACACGGCTTCGCGCTCCCTTCGCGGGAACCGTCATCGCCCGCAATGTCGAGGTCGGGGAGATGCTCGGCGGTGGTCCGGGCAAGGGCCCTCCAATCCAGCTCGCCGACCTGTCGCGGGTCCGCGTAACGGCCTCAATCGGTGAGACCCAAGCGAGCAAGATTAGCATTGGCGACGTCATCTCCGTCCAAGTCGATGCACTGCCTGGAGAGGCCTTCGCGGGGAAGGTTGAGCGCATCAATGGCCAGGTCGATGTACGGACGCGGTCGGTCAAGGTGGAGGCTGTGCTCGACGAGCCCGACCCCCGCTTGATCCACGGTATGTCAGCCGGTTTTCTCATCGAGGGCGTGGCTGACGAACACCTTGCGATACCTCGTGAGGCGCTCCTGAACCGAGACGATGGAACGGCACGGGTGCTCGTCACCGCGGATGGAAGCGTCACCTCCCGCGAGGTTCGCTATGGCCGTAGCCGTACCGGGCTCGTTCCCATCCTCGAGGGACTGGAGGCGGGTGAGCAGGTGCTGGTCGCCGGACACACTCGCCTGGCCGATGGCAGCCCCATCACGATCGCCGGTACCCCTCAATGAGTTGGATTGTTCGCCGCCCCATCTTCGTCGCCGTGATCTTCATCATGGTGTCGCTCTTTGGTCTGGTCTCGTTCTCCCGACTCCCCATCGACATGATGCCGGAGATCGAGCCCCCGGTCTTGTCGGTCATCACCATTTATCCAGGAGCCTCGGCCGGGGACGTGGAGCAGAAGGTCACCGAGAACCTCGAGGAGGCCCTGGGTGGCTTGGCCGGGGTCGAGGAGATCCGCTCGGCGTCGCGTGAGAATCTCTCCCTGGTCACCCTGAAGTTCGCGTTTGGATCCGACCTCGACCAGGCGGCGAACGACATTCGTCAGTCGGTCGAGTTCGTGCGGAACCAGCTTCCAAAGGACATCGAGGACCCGCGGATCTTCAAGTTCGACACGTCGAAGTTTCCGATCATGGTGTTCGCGGTCACCTCATCGGTGAGCGACATCCGGCTCGAGCAGCAGCTGGTCGATGACCTGATCCTCGAGCCGATTCGACATGTGAAGGGCGTGGGCCAGGTGATGGTGTTCAACGCACCGCCGCTCGTGGTGCGGGTGGACGTCTTCCGCGACCGATTGCTGGCCCACGGACTCACCATGACCGAGATCGTCCGCGTGATCGGCAGCGAGAACATGACCGTTCCCGTGGGAAGCGTGGACGTGGGCGCGATGGAGTTCGCTGTCCGAATGCCAAACGAGGCGCAGTCCATCGAGGAACTCGGAGCCATCGTTCTCACCCGAGATCGCGACGGCACCCCCGTTCACCTCGACGATCTCGCCTCCCTCAGCGAGGGAATCAACGACTCGACTGAGCTTGCTACGGTGGATGGAAAGGTCGTCGTTGTGGGCGGCATCATGAAAATGAGCGGCGAGAACTCCATCGAGGTGGCAGAGGCCGCAAAGGCGAAACTCGCGGCGGTTCAGGACAGGCTCCCCGAGGGCATGGACATCACGATCGTCACGGACACCTCTGAGTTCGTCGTGGACATGATCGGAAACCTCAAGCGGACTGTCGCGATTGGCGGCGTCCTGGTGGTCCTGGTCGCCATCCTGTTCCTTCGTCGATTGCGTCCCAGCCTGATCGTGGCGACCACGATCCCTGCGTCGATGATCGTCACCTTCCTGATGCTCTACCTGGCTGGCATGACCTTGAACGTCATCACCTTGATGGCCATGGCGCTCGCCATTGGAATGGTCGTGGACAACGGGATCGTGGTGCTCGAGAACATCACCCGGCTTGTCGACGAGGGAATGGACCCCTACGAGGCGGCTGCAGATGGGACCAAGGAAGTGGGCGGGGCGCTGCTAGCGTCGACCTCAACCACCCTGGTCATTTTCGCTCCGCTCGTGTTCATCACCGGACTTATCGGGATCATGTTCGGCCAGCTGGCCTACGTGATGATCGTGACCATCGCGGGCTCCCTGGTCGTGTCCCTCACACTCACACCGGTGCTCGCTGCGCTGTTGGTGAAGCGGCACAAGGGCGAGACCACGGGCCGAGTGTTCAGTCGGCTGGAGTCGATCTATCGATGGTCTCTCGGCTTCTCGCTTCGCCACACCTGGATGGTGTTTGCAGCGTCCGCCGGGTCCATCGTCCTCACCGGCCTGCTCGTCTTGACCGTACCCACGGACTTCATGCCCAAGCAGGACTCCGGTGAGTTCCAGATCACCCTGGAGCTACCGGTCGGTACCAACCTGGACACCACGGCGGACGTCGCTCAGCGCGTCATCGACTCGTTGAACGAGGAGCCGGAGGTGGAACTCATCTACACCCGTGCCGGCACCAGCTCATCGGGCATGGGTGCTCTTACCGGAGGCAAAGAGGGCGCAAATGTTGCGACGGTCACGGTCAAGCTGGTGTCCGCCAACTACCGAAGCCGATCCGACGAGCAGATAGCCCGGAGTGTTTTGGACAGGATCGGCCCGATGCCCGAAGTTGTGAACGTAGAGATCAATCTGGGCAGCACCATGAATCGCATGCTCGGATTAGGTGGAAAGCCGGTGTCCGTCGAGGTGGTCGGCAACGACTTCACCGACCTGCAGCAGGTGGCAAGGGAGCTGCGAACCCAGATCGCCGCCATTGACGGAACCGTTGATGTCGCTGCCGATATCCTCCAGACCCGCCCCGAGGTGCGCCTGGGTCTCTCCAGAGAACTGGCTGGTCGCGCGGGGGTTCCGTTTGCCCTCGCGGGGGGAGAGATGCGTGCAGCCCTGACCGGAATGACTGCGGGCCGCTACACGGGTGGAAGCGAGCCCAAGGACATTGTCGTGCGCCTCGCTCTGGAGGACCGGGACGAGATCGACGAGCTGTTCCAGGTCCCGGTCCGCTCGATGTCGGGTTCGCTGATCGCCCTGGGCGACGTGCTGACCGAGACTGAGGGCGAAGCGGCCATCGAGATCAAGCGGGTGGACAAGCAGCGCATCGTGACCGTAAGTGCCGGCATCGAGGGGCGAGCGCTCGGCGATGTCGCGGCGGAGGTCGACGACATCCTCAACTCCTTCGAGGCGCCGGCGGGAACCATCGTTCGCTACGGTGGGGCCGTCGAGGAGCAGCGGGAGAGCTTCAAGAGCATGTTCCTGCTCATGGGGCTGGGCATGTTGCTCGTCTACCTGGTCATGGCTGCGCAGTTCGAGTCCTGGCTCGACCCCGTCGTCATCCTGTTCTCGATCCCGTTTGCGGTGACCGGCGCCTTCTTCGCGCTGGCGATCACGCGCACGACCCTGTCCGTCACGGCCTTCTTGGGGCTGATCATCCTGATCGGCGTGGTGGTCAACAACGCCATCGTGCTCGTGGACTATGTCAAGCTTCTCCAGTCGCGCGGCATGGACCGCACCGAAGCGTTGGTCACCGGCGGAAGCCGACGTCTGCGCCCCGTGCTCATGACCACGATGACAACCGTGGGTGGGATGTTCCCCCTGGCACTCGCTTCAGGTCGCGGTGCAGAGATGTGGGGTCCGATGGGCCGCACCGCGTTGGGCGGACTGGTCATGTCCACCGTCGTAACGTTGATCCTGGTGCCCGTGGCGTACTCCGTCGTCGATCGATTCAGGGACTGGATCAGCAACCGCGGCAAGGTCGCGAGCGTCGATTTCGAGCTCGCAGACCAGCCCGCCACTGCCTTCGACAAAGCGGGCAAATAGGAGGACGATTTGAGTGTTTGCCTACTCTGGTTTGCGGCTGCCTGGGCCACTCCTGAACTCACACCGTCTGATCTCGAGGCGGTGAAGATGGGCGAGGTGGTGGTTCGTCTCTCAGACGATGCGACGCAGGCCGTGGGGGCCGTGGACATCGCCGCACCCCCAGATCGCGTGATGGAGGCGCTACTCGACTTCGACTACCGGGTGAAGCACGCTGCGATCCTCCGGAACGCGGAGGTCTACGCCAAGGCTGACCGGTCCGTCTCTGTTCAGTTCGAGGCGGGCATGCTCGGTTTCACGGGGTCGTGGCATGCCATCTACGAGTGGGACGAGACCAACACCAAGTGCACTTATGGCCTGGACCCGGCTCGTGAAAACAGCCTCGAGAGCATGACTGGGGACTACGTCCTCACCGCAATCGACGGGGGCACGCGTGTCACCCACCACAGCGATGGCAAGCCCGGTTCGATGTACCCAACTTGGTTGATTCGCCGAGCGAGTCAGAGCTCCACCGAGCGCATGCTGGATTCCCTGCGTGACCGTGCGCAGGATGGGCCAGAGTGAGCAGCCGGTGCGAGCTCCGATGACTCCGACGCGTCTCGCCACAGGCTTCGCCTTCGCTCTGGTGCCGTGTGTGCTGCTCGAGCTGAAGACCTCCCGGCCCGATGGCACGCTCATTGCGGTCAGGACCTGAACGATGCCGCATGTCAGACGCGATCGCGAGGTCATTCTATCCGCGGCACGGCGGGTGTTTCGCACGAAGGGTTGCCACGCCACAGTGGATGAGGTCGCTTCGGAGGTGGGGATATCCGGCCCAGCCCTGTTCAAGCGATTCGGCACGAAGCAAGCGCTGATGCTCGAGGCGCTGCGCCCGACAGCGCCGACCGACTGGCTTGCTGCAGTGCGACAGGGACCCGACGGGCGACCCATCCGCGAACAGCTGGTGGAGATCTCGACGGAGTTGGCGAGCTGGATGGACGACATTGTCCCCGCGATGGCCATTCTGCGCGCTGCGGGCCATTCCCCGGAATTTATCCACGCCGAATACGGACTCCCCAAGCCGACCATCATGTTGCGCGATCTCGCCGGGTGGCTCGCGAGGGCGGCAGAGGGCGACAGACTGCGCGTCGAGGAACCCGTAGTGGCTGCGATGACCTGGCTGGGCTCCCTCCAGGTCCGGGCGTTCATGACCCACCTGGCACCGGATCGGGAGCCGATGTTGCCCACAGATCGATATGCGCAGAAGGTCTGTGACCAACTGCTGCGCGGCTGGGCCCTTCCATGAGGGGCGGAGGATTGATCCTCGTTGTCGATGACCAACCGGATGTGCTGGAGATGATGGTGAAGGTCCTCTCCTTGCGGCACTCGGTCTGCGGCGCAAGCTGCGGATCTGACGCGTTGGCGATGGTGGAGCGCTTTCGAGAAATCGACACGTTGGTAACGGACATCGACATGCCGGAGATGAACGGGCTGGAGCTCGCTGAGGAGGCGAGAAAGTTGAGGAAGACGCTGGCGATTGTCTACGTGACTGGCGGCTCTCACGATGAAGTCTTCGACCCCGCCTTTCTTGAGGCGGCGGGCGCGGTGGCGGTCCGAAAGCCATTCCGGATCGCGCAGCTCGAGGAGGCGATCAATCGTGCGCGTGCATTGCTCGTGCGCCTGGAACGCTGACGCGCGAAGGACAGTCACGGGGGATGCGGTTGACGCCCTCGGCCCTCATGGCGTCCACCATGGGTTCGACCGAACGTGGAACGAGGTCGACGGGCGGAAGCAATTCGGCCCGCGGAGAGGCCGGCGACCGTCCGACCTTGAGGGTCGAGAAGACTGCTTCCGAGCCGGCGAACGCTGCCCGAACCGAGTCCGTATCGAGCGCGTCACCAACGTTCGGGACGACGCGTTCGTGTGTCACCGCCAGTCGGCTGAGATCGCGAACGTGGGACCGCACCAGGTGGCCACACTCAACCCGTGCTCGACCAAGCAGGTTCCGGTGAGGATGTGCATCGACTTCTTCACCGAGCGAGCCAGGTCGAGCGGACTGGTGGGCCTTGCATCGCGCTGAGCAACCCTTGGACGATCGTACAAGTCGCCCTTGACGCCCGCCTTGTACGATCGTACAACGGGAGTATGGACGACGTACTCAACACGGCAGCGCGGCTATTTCGCGAGCGTGGAATCGCGGGCGCATCGATGCGTGGAATCGCCCAAGAATCGGGGATTCTGCTTGGTAGCTTGACGTACCGATACCCCAAGAAGAGCGATCTGCTCCTAGCCGTGATGGATGCTGGAGTGCGGCGGGCGGTGTTCGCGATCGAGGAGGTGGTGGAGGGTACCGACGATCCGCTGGACCGTCTGCGACTCGCGCTTCGGGTGCACCTGAACGAGCTGCTGGCACCTGACAGCGCTGTCTGGCTGCTCCTCAACGAGTGGGGGCGACTTCCCCCAGAGTCCAGGGCAGAGCTTCGAGGGGTGCATCAGCGGTATGATTCCGTGTGGAAGCGCCTTGTCGAAGACGCCAGCGACGCGGGTCAGCTCTCACAGGGGCTGGACCTTCGGCTGGTCCACCTATTCGTGTTTGGCGCGGCCAACTCGGTCGCCCATTGGTACCAGCCGGACGGTGGCCGCACGCCCGACCAGATTGCGGACGCCTTCTCGGCGTTCATTGGAGTCGGTGTGCTTTCTGATTCTGCTCGCCCTGCAAGCGTCGGACCGATGTTCGAGAGGATGGGCGCAACCCTGGAGACGACCAGTGAGTGACCTAGAGCCAAATCTGGACGGCGAGTCCGGCTGGACCTCAACCCTGTTGCCTACGGATGTCGGAATCGTGTCCTTTGTGAGTGGCGACCCCACTGGAGATCGCCTTCGCGTCCGATACTTCCGAGACGACCATGGCCGACTTCGCGGCAAGGTCTGGTTCGGGCCCGGCACGCAAGGCCCACCGGGACACGCGCATGGAGGCAGTATCGCTTCGATTCTCGATGAAGCAATGGGGGGAGCTACTTGGATGGGCGGGCATCCAGCCGTCGCACTGGAGCTCACCAGCCGGTTCCGCAACCTGATCCCGCTCGGGGAGGTTGCGACGCTGACTGCCGAAGTCACGGAAGTCCAAGGCCGAAAAGTGCGAACCCGCGGCCGACTAGAGGGAGCGGACGGCACGCTCTACGCAGAGGGTGAGGGCCTGTTCCTGACACTCAATCTCGCCCGCTTCGGTGATATGGCGGAGAAGGCGATGAAAGTGCTGGGACACCCCGGAGAATCAAGTGAGTAGCCTCGACCCGGCTCTGCGGGCGTGGCTCGAGTTTCCTGATCCGAGTGAGGCCTTGCATCCGCAGGGTTTCATTGAGTCGACCCATCCACAGCTGCAGGCACTCGCGGCCTCCCTTGGCAAGGGTGGTCTCTCTGGGCGGGAACTCGCGGTGGCGGCCTTCGAGCACGTCCGTGATGCCGTGCCGTACGAGTTCATGGCGAAACTCACGCCCGGCCAATACCGAGCGTCGTACGTGCTCGATCGGGGCCGGGGATTCTGCGTGCAGAAGGCGGTGCTGCTCACCGCGCTACTTCGCGCTTGTGGCATCCCTAGCGCCATCGTCCTCAGTGAGCTGCGAGACCGCACCATGCCACGCCGAATCTCGCAGGCGATGGGCACCGACATCATGCATGGTCACGGTCTCACGGCGGTGTTTTTGGACGGTGAGTGGCTCCTCGTGGACGCCAGCCACGACGCGAGCTTCGCAGAGCGAAAGGAGTATGAGACGGTGACCTGGGATGGGCAGGGTGACGCGCTGATCGCAGCCACCACACTCGACGGAAGACCGCACGCGGAGTTTGTTGCGTTGCAGGGCGTATTCCTGGATCTTCCCTTCGAGGCGCTGCTCGGGTCGTTCGCCGAGGCGTACGGGAGGGCAGACATCGGGGCCCTCGCTGCGGCTGGGCTCCCGGTGGCGGAGATGCTCTCTGGAGTTGATCCAGTTTCGTGGACAGCCTAGCGTTTTCGCTGAAGAGTCCCGATGCCCCGTCCCCATCCACCCTACGCGGCCGAGTTCAAGGTCCAGATGGTCGAGCTCGTTCGCGCTGGCCGCAGCCCCGAGTCTCTGGCCGAGGAGTTCGAGCCTGAAGTCCGAGGAGGGGAGGGTGGTGGCTGGGCTTCAGTTCCGAGAACGACGTTTATGTCTCCTTTCTTCTTCCGTTTTCCCTGGTGCGTTCCACTTGGGCGAGCACATCCGCCGCCGCGGCCCGCGAGACCGCATGGGTGCAGCCGAAGTCGCCGAGGACGGACTCCACGTCTGCCAGTGCCTCCAGGACCTCGTCGAGTATGGTCTGTGCGACGCCTTGCCGGAGGCCCAGGCCGGTGCCGAGCTCGAGCAGTAGCGTCCTCGAGACTTGCTGCGTGCCACCGAGTACCGCGGTCTGGCGATGCCCGGAGGCGTGGGGGGCGTAGGTAAGGTCGTAGGCAGGGGAAAGCGCCCAGCGGTCGCCGTCGTACAACCAGGCCAGGTTCTTCAGGTGATCGTCCTCGTTGCGGGCGACCACGTTGAACATGCCGAGGCGCACCAGGCGCGCCACCTGGGATTGGTCGCCGCGGCAGATCAGTGCGCAGAGCCTGCCGAGATCGTGGTAGTCGGCGTGGGCAGTCCGAAAGTCGACATTCAGAGCGCCGGCGGCGGAGAGCATGTGTTGCCGGTGGGGGCTGCGATCGAAGCGGCGGGTGGCGAAGGCGTCGCCGACGTCGGGCCCGAGCTGGAGCACCTCGGAGTCGGCCACCGTCAGGCCGGCCCTGCGGGCGAGGGCCATCCATGCGGCCTCGCGGCGTGCGGCGTCCGGGTCGTCCTCGGGGCGGGCGAACTTCACCAGCCAGTGGGCGAATCCCTCCGGGAGCTCCGCCTCGCCGATGCAGACCTCGTCTCCTCGACGGCCGATGAGCGCCTTGGGGCGCACGCCGCCCGGCGAACCACCGGCACGGATCAGCGCAGGGAGCGTCTCGGTGGTGTGGCCCGCATAGACGTCGAGGGCATGCGCGGCGAGGGAGCCGAGCTCCACGGCTTCGAAGAGGGTGTCGGGTCCGGTGGTGGGCTCGTAGGCGAGTGCGCCCATGGCGCGCTGGCCGAGGAACGCGAGCTCATCGAAAGGGGTGACCTGTGACCGAGGGCGTCCAGCGTTCGCGAAGCGGCGGTGGAGCAGGCGCAGACCCCAGCCGTCCGGACGGGAGTCGGAGAACACGCCAGGCAGCGGTACGCCCGGCTTCGGTTGGTGAGCGTGCAGGCCCGGGCGGGCCGGGAGCGTGTACGGGGAGATGGCGTGTCCCGAGTCGAGGAAGCTCTGCGCGAACTCGAAGTAGATGCGCCCCTGCTCATCTTCGACGAGCACGCCGACATCGACTGGATCCGCGAACTGGAGGGAGACACGGAGCTCCCTCATCGCCGGCTCCTGCGGAGCTCGTCCAGCGTGGTGGGCTCTGGAGCTTGGAGGAGCGCGTCGACGTCGGTCAGGTGCTCGAGCGCGGCGAGTACGCCGAAGAGCGTGTGCAGCTGGCCGCCGCCGCTGCGCTCCAGTCGAGCGACGGTGTTGGTGGACACCCCCGCGTGCTCGGCGAGCTCGGCCTGGGTCCAACCTCGACGCTTGCGTGCCGCGCGCACGCGTGAGCGAAGAAGCTGCGCCGCGTCGGCCGGGGTGAGCAGGAGCGTCATCTCGTCCATACTTCCATGATAACCCAAAACTAGGTGTATTGGGGGGTCTGATGGCTTCGAACAACAAGTTTTAATGGTTTCCGACATTCTCGCGTGGGGGTTGGGGTCCCAGCACCTGGGTCACCCTCGCTCGCGAGAGCCCGAGATGCCTCGCCAGGTCCGCACGCGTGCGAATGCGCTCCCCATCGAGCAGCGCGGCCCACTCCCGTGCACGCTGCTCCCAGTCAGTGGCCTCGCGCTCCGGCTTGGGCTTCTTGGGGGCGCGCCTCCGCGGTGGGCGACTGTAGACCCACGTCAGCCGGGCGAAGGCGATGTTTGCCCTGGCTTCGGGCTGGGGAGCCACTTCGAAACGGTCACAAACCCCGGGTCAACGCCCGGGGTTTCGTGCTCAGCGGCTTGGTTCACGGTCTCGTTCTCGACGAGATAGGCCGTCGCGGCGTGGCCTTCATGGAGCCGGACCTCCACCCGGTCCTCGAACACCGTGATCTGCTGGACCAGTAGATTGAGTAGGTCTCGCTTTTCGTCGACGGAGAGGATGTTGAACACCGCATCGAAACCCTGAAGGGCTTCGACGACCACCGGCATGTCGAGCTGTTGCGACTGCAGTCGGATGAGCTCACCTTCCGCAGTCCCGAGCGTGGTGCGCAGCTGGCTATGCCTTCGCTCGGCCTCCTCCAGCTTCCGTTTCGCCGTCGCACTCTGCCCCAGGCCCTGGGTGAGAATGAGGCTCAGGAGCTGTTCCGCCTCGTCGGAAGCGCGTTGCAGGTCCCGCTTGAGCTGGTCTACCTGCTCCTGCACGGGCGCGAGGCGTGTGTTGGCCATCGCGTTCGCCTCGGCGAGCGCGGCTTCGACAATCTGCGGACTGCGAGCGGCCTCCCGGACGATGCGGACCACACGTCGCTCCAGGTTCTCGGCGTTCACCATCTTCACCGGACATACGTGGTCCAGCTTCTTGTTCATGCCGACGCAGCGGTAGTAGTGATACACGGTGCCGTTCCGGCTCTTGCCGGCGGACGTGGTGAGCGAGGAGCCGCATGTGCAACGCACGAGGCCCGTGAGCAGGTAGTCGTAGTTCGTGCGGGCCGGTGCTTTGCCCCGGTTGCGGGTGTTGGCTTCGATGATGGTGGCCGCTTGTGCGAAAGCGTCGGGTGCGACGATCGCCTCGTGCTGGCCCTCGAACCGGTCACCATGATGGGAGACCTCACCCAGGTAGACGCGGTTCTTGAGAATGCCGAGTACGGCTGCCGAGGTGAACGGTTTGCCGCCAGTCTGGCCTCGCCGTCGCGACACGTACCGCTTCTGCCGGTAGCCACTCTCGTTCAGCCATTTGGCGAGCTTGGGTGTGCTCCTGATCTCCGGGTACTTGGCGAAGATCAGGCGGACGACCTTCGCCTCCTCAGAGTTGACAGCGAGGTGGCCGCCGGACTCGCCGTCGTAGCCGAGGGGTGGGCGTCCCCCGTTCCAGAGTCCGCGCTCGGCCCGCGCCCGCATGGCCAGTCTGGTGCGCTCTGCGGTCTGCTCGCGTTCGAGCTCGGCGAAGACGAGGACCAGCTTGAGCATGGCGCGGCCCACGGCGCTGCTGGTGTCGAACGTCTCGTTCAGGGAGACGAAGCGGACCTCATGCTCCTCGAACAGCCGATGCACCTCGTAGAAGTCGAGTAGCGACCGAGAGAGGCGATCGATGCGTGTGACGATGATGAGGTCGAGCTCCCGGCGCCTGACGGCGTCCAGCATCTGCTGCAGTGCTGGCCGGTCCAGGGATTTCCCGGACTGTCCCTCCTCACGGAAGACGCGGACCACCTCGTGGTCTCCGGCGCGTGCCAGGAGGGCGGCGCGCAGGCGCGCCTCCTGGGTGTCGAGGGAGCCCTCGTCCTGGTGGGCTTGGAGGTCGGTGGACACACGCGTGTAGATCCCGACTCGGACGGCAGGCATGAAGGCCTCCTGTTTGTTCAGCTCACCAGTGGTACCACTGTCGTTCATTTGTGGCCATGGCACCTGTGCCCTTAGCGCGGTGCGAGCCCATGAAGGGGAAGTGCTCGCCCCCGCGCCACAAACGGCGCGGGGGCGAGGGTGAAAAGGCGAGACCGGCAGGGCGTCAGGCATTGTCCCCTGGAGGGGACTGCGGGCCTTGTCCGGCAAGCTCGAGCGCGCCACGAGCCAAGATTCGGGCGATGGCCTGCACGCGTACCGGAGAGAGCCGGACCTGGGGCCTGTTCGAGGCGGTCTGTGGCCTGCGTCCATGTGGGCGATTGAGCGGAGGCCACTCTGGACCAGCAGGAGCGGCCTCTGCAGTTGGCTGAGGGGGCGGCTTGTTGGGGTGGGCTTGGGTAGCGGTCTCGCGACCGGGTGAGATTCGGGCGGTGGGCGAGCGGAGGGAGCGAGGGGGCATGGCGGCGGGGTCCTTCGAATGGCGGCAAGCGACGGCGAGGGCTGTGGCGGGTTGGCCTCCGGGGCTGGTTGGGGGTGGACGGGCGTGGCTATCGATGGTTTGGGGACCTCAGAGGTTGGGCGACGCCGGCGCGAGGCACCAGCAGCGCAGACGACAGGTCGCTGAGGTCTTCCCAGAGCTCGTGCTCGGGGAAGTTCTTGGTGTGGCGGCTGGTCAGCAGCGCCCTGCGGATCTCTGGAGACACGGCACGGCGTCGATTGACCAGCGCGCTCCAGTGCGAGCGGTTGACACCGAGGTGCTTGGCGAACTGGGTGTGGGTGAGGTGGGCGCGGTCGACGATCTTCTGAATGGTGTCGGTGCGGAGGAAGAAGCTGGAGGGACGACGGGGCATGGGCCTCCCAAGGGGCGGGTGGGATGCGTCGGCCGAGACTCGGCGCGACAACGACAATTTAAGCACCCGGCCCGCCCCGTGAAGTACCAAAAGGTGTCCGCTTCTCGGCTTGACAAGGCCGTAAAAAGGCATGCGGATGGGCTCTTGAATGTCTGCGCAATGCGTAAAGAAACTAAACGGTGTATGGGCGGTTCATGAACGAACGACTTCGCTCCCGACTCGCTGGTGCCCTCGAACTTGCCAGCGAGCCCTTCGCTCTCGACGCATCTGGAGAACCGCACCTGCAGCCCGGAGTGCGAGCAGTCTGGGGGCCTCTCCCGAGCTTTGGCACCTGGCTCAGGGAGGTCCGCGAGCGCCGGGGCCTCACCCTGGCCGCCGCCGCCAAGGGGTTGGGCGTCTCGCCGCCGTACCTCGCCAAGGTGGAGCGACAGGGAACCGCCAAGGCGCCCGACCTGGCGCTGATCTGGCATCTCGCGGAGACCTACCGTCTCGATGTGCGCGAGGTCCTGTTCGAGGCAGGCTTCGCCTTCGAGATCGACCCGGGCGTCGTCGAGGTCGTGCTTCCGGAGGAGCGGGAGGTCTGGGCCCGCTTCGAACGTGCGGTACGCCAGATCCCGCTTCACCAGTGGGAGTTCCTGGCACCACACAAGCCAGGCGCTCCGGAACGGCTCTACAAGCTGTTCCTTCGCCCGTTCGGCGATGGCCGAGAAGCCTGGTGGGCCTTCGAAGACCACGCCGCCCACTGGGGACCTGACGAGCCGCTGGGGTACTACCGCGACGCCCCCCACGTCTACCGCGGCACCGCGAATCTCCTGCCCCTCCTGCAAGCGGATACAGACAGCAAGGTCGGCCTGTCCCGGGCGCTACGCGTCGTCCGAGAGCGCCTGCTCGCCGGCTGAGGTGATCGCGTAGCGCTGCGTGGGGTCCCGGAGCTCGGCCACGACGGTACGGAGCTGCTGGTCATCCACCAGATCTCGCAGGACGTCGCGCAGCGTGCCCCGACTCCAACTCAGGGACCGCTGCAGCTCCGCCCTGGTCCGCTCTTCGCCATCATGCATCAGGTCGAGGACCATGCGGCGGCGCTCGGAACGTGGGAGGCGGAGCTGCCAGCTGCCGTCGGCCGCAGAGGCAGGTTGTGCGGGGCGTCGCGGTGAGGGTGAGGTGGCTGCGCGCGAGACCTGGGAGGGAGCTGGCGGTTTGGACGTCGTGGACCTGGTCGACACGGACTTTCTTCTGGGGACCTCCGCGAGACGCGCTGGACGGCTCCGGGTCGCTTCAACGGTGGTCGGAGGCGGCTTGGTCGGAGCCGTCCTCTCGGGACGAGGCGCCACCTCCATGACCACGGACCCGCCGGCTCGGCGATGGGCGGTGACGTGGCGGTTGTCTTGCCACAGGCGCCATCCGAACCGCTTCATCGCCGCCTCCAGGCGCTCGTTCAATGCCGAGCTCCCGGTCTCGAACTCGAGTTCCAGGCGGTCCGACCAGATCCGTGCGTGCACCGGCTCGGAGTCGCTCCAGTCCCTGGCCGCGTAGGCGGCGTTGAGCGCCTGGTCGACGTCCGAGACGCAGAAGCCTGATCCGAGTGTCTGGCGCAGGCGCATCGAGAATCCGGCGATGGGTCCGGTCAGCAGGTGTCGTTCACGGTCCAGCTGGAGGACGAGCCCGGCCCCGGGGTACTCGTCCTGAGGCTCCTTTCCGAAGAGCAGGTACCCAGCGTCCGACAGCTCGCCGTCTCGGAGGACGCCGCCCCCTCGCAGGTAGTCCTGAAGGGTGGTCGAGTGCCTTAGCTTGCTGACGAAGGCCCGATCCACGGCGTCGATCGAGAAGCCGGGAAAGGGTTCATCCTCATCCAGCCTACTTTCCGGGTCGGGGTGGTACGGCGGCTCTTGGAGCCAGATCGGGGGCCAGGGTCGAGTCATCTTTGGAGCGTTACTCGTTGGCCGTCGGAGGCGTGGCTCGGGAACGTCTCGAAACGGTCGCGCCGGTGGGGCCGCGGTGTCGGAACCACGCCGGAGTCTTGTCGCCGCGACCTGCCGGATCCGTGTGACTTCCACGTCGGATCGATGCCGGCCCGGGAAGTGATGTCGAGTCGACATGTGGGCATGTCGGGTGGTCATGTCGACCCGACATGTCGACGCCAACGGCATGTCGGGTCGACATGACAAGCTCGAACCACCATGCATGCCGTTTTGGCGCGCCCCTGCGGGGAGCGTGCGCTCGTCGGAGCGCGTTCGCGAGCGATCCGCTGCACATCGGGCTCGTTCCGGAGATCCTCAGCGTGGGGTTGCGCTGTTGCTGCTCCCGCGGTTCCGTCTGCGAGCTGGCATTGCCGGCTGATTCGATTTGCAGGAGGCGAGGTTGAGCGCTACGACCATGAAGCGCATCGCGGAGGAGATCGACCTCGCGCTGGGGGAGCCACTGCAGCGAGATGCCGGCGATCCTCGGCAGGCGCGTCAGCTCTTCCGCCATTCTCGGCTACGCTTCTGAACCTGTTGCACCTCGCGCTGGAGATCATCGCGGTGGTCGACGTGCCGGCGGACGAGTGCCCGGCCGGGGTGAGCGACAAGAAGCTGCGGGCGATCGCGAGGCTGCACGACCACGATGAGCAGGTGTGGGCGTTTCGGGGCTTGCAGACGGCTGCAGGCGCCTAGAGTCGAAGGATGCGCACCGCTCCAGACAGCACCAGCAGCCCGACTGCAGTCCCGACCACCAGGTCGGGAACCGCCGAACCCGTCACCATCACGAGCACACCGGCGAGGATCACCCCGAGGTTCGCCAGCGCGTCGTTGGTCGAGAAGATCCAGCTCGCCTTCAGGTGGACTCCGCCCTTCCTGTGGGCAGCGAGCAGTGCCACGCAGGCCAGGTTCGCGACCAGCGCGATGCTGGCGACGCCAATCATCAGCAGCTCCACGGGCTCGCTCCCCACCATCGACCGACGGATGACCTCGCCGAGCGCCCCGAGCGCCAGGACCATCTGAAGCCAGCCGCTCCAGCGCGCCGCACGCCTCTGGGCCCCCACGGCCCGCCCGACTGCGTACAGCGACAGGCCGTAGACCATCGCGTCGGCCAGCATGTCCAGCGAGTCCGCAATCAGACCCGTGGACTGCGCCCAGAACCCAAAGCCGAGCTCGAGCACGAACATCGCCGCGTTGATCGCGAGCAGCTGGCGAAGCACCCGAGCCTCGGCGACCGGGTCCTCGAGGACCACCGCGTCATCTCCCGCCTCCACGGAGTGCGCCAGCCTCGCCCCGAAGCCCAGAGGCTCGAGGTGGGACAACACGTGCTCTGCGGCCCCGTCGTGGGTGACCGTCAAGCGGCGGCCCTCCAGGTCGAACTGCAGGCCGTGGACCTCGTCGAGCGGTTCGAGCGCCAGCCGGATCATGCGCTCTTCGGACGGACAGTCCATCTTCGGCACATCGAAAGTGCTCTGGCTCCTCACGGCTTGGTTCCCCAGAGCAAGAACCCGGTCCCACCCACGTTCGACTCCTCCTCCACGTCCACGAGCGCCTCGCGGAGGTAGCGCTTCCCGTCTTCCCATCGCTTCTGGAAGCGCTCATTGTCGAGGTCCTCCGCCGTGTCGATGCCCGACCACAGCAGCACCTTGTGGAGCACGGGGTCGACGAGCCGGCGGCGCAGCCCACGCTCGGCTTGCGTGCTGCGGAAGTCGAGGATTGCGAGCCGTCCACGCGGCTTCAACACATCCACGGCGCGCTCCAGCGCCGAGGGCAGGTCATCGACAATGCCCAGCGCCCAGGTGCTCATCGCGGCATCGAATGGCCCGCCGACCCCCTCGAGGAGCGCGGCATCGCCGTGGACGAGCTCCACGTTGCCCCAGCCGTTGGATTCCACCCGCCGACGAGCCTCCCGGAGCATGCCCTCGGAGTAGTCGAGCCCGACCACACGTCCGGTCGGACCGACAGCTTCCACGAGGAGCGGGAGGTTCAGCCCCGTTCCGCAGCCGATGTCCAAGACGCTGTCACCCTCCCGCAGAGACAACCGGCCGACGGACGCGACCCGCAGCCGGCCGATTCGCGCAAACGGCCGGGTCAGCCATCGGTCGCCGAGGTCGTAGAAGCGCGCGAGCGCGCCGTAGTTCTTCGCCACGTCATCCAGTTGCATCAGTCCTCCTCACCCGCACACGCGGCCTCGAGAGCACCGGCACGCTTGCTGGAGACGACCTCCAGGGTCGGGTGCTCGATGCCGTCGTCTCTCAGCGCCCGCGCCACCTCGTCGCGGATGTGCTCGGCCTCCTCGAGGGTGACGCAGTCGAGCACCAGGCTGCCCGTGAGCACGTGGTGTTCTCCTTCCTGAGACCACACGTGGACGTGCCGCAGATCGACGACACCCTCGATACGGCGTGCCACCTCTCGGAGTGCGGCCACGTCCACGCCGTCGGGCACGGCCTGCAGGAAGACGTCGACGGTGCGCTTGAGGTGCCGCGCCGCGTTGAACCCCACCCACAGCGTGATCAACACCGACAGGAGCGGGTCGAGCACGGGCAGATCCGCGAACAGCATGACGATGCTCGCGATCAAGACCGCTACCCAGCCGAACACGTCTTCCAGCAGGTGCCAGGTGACGACGCGCTCGTTGAGGCTGGAGCCATGACGGACGCGGAGCACGGCGGCGCCGTTGACCACCACGCCCAGCACCGCGAGGGCGAGCATGCCCTTCGCGTCGGGCTGACCCGGGTCCCACAGCCGAGGCACGGCCTCGGTGAGCACGACAAGCCCACCAGCGAGCAACACGATGGCGTTCGCCAGCGCGCCGACCAGGGACAGGCGCTTGAATCCATAGGTGTAGGTCTGCGTTGGCTTCGAGCCCGAGAGCCCCTGCATGCCCCAGGCGAAGGCGAGCGACAGGCTGTCACCCAGGTCGTGGACTGCGTCCGCCGCGATGGCGGTGCTGTTGGTGAACCAGGCGCCGACCAGCTCGATGATGGTGAACGCGACATTCAGGCCGAAGGCGAGCCCGAGCCGCTTGCCCGCGGTTCCGTGGTCGTGGCCGTGGTGGTCGTGGCTCACTGTCCCCTCTCGGCGCTCTCGAGCTCCGCCGCGTGCTGCAGTGTGTCCTCGACGATGCAGCCCACGTGCTCGTCCTGAAGCCGGTACGTCACCCGCTTCCCTTCGCGCTCGCCGACCACGAGCCGCGCTGCGCGCAGGTGGCGGAGGTGGTGGGACAGCGCGCTCTGCTCGACGGCGAGCTCCTCGCGCAGCGTGCCCACGTTCGCGGGCCCCTTCCTGTGCAGGCGGACCAAGACGGCCAGGCGCACCGGGTGGGCCATGCAAGCCAGGAGGTCTACAGCGCGTTCGAGGGCGAGGGATGGTTCGGACATACGGACCTCTCACATGACGAATACATCATATGATGACTTCGTCATGTGTCAAGGTTTCCGTTCAACACTGACAAACCCGATCGGGAGAAGCCCGTCGAGGAGCTGACTTCTCCGCTCCTTCAGTCCTCGATCGATCAGCGCCGCCAAGAGGCGGTCGAGGGTCAGCCGCCGCTGACCGGGGAAACCGACCAGCCCCAGCACCCGAGACGTGACCCGCGCGAGCGCGCTCTGATCGTGGCAGTAGGTGGGCACGATCAGCCGACCACCGGGCTTCAGAGCCCGGATCATCGCGTTGAGAGCACCGTCCAGGTCGGGCAGCAGGTGCAGCACGTTGGCCGCCACGATGGCGTCGAACTGCTCCTCTCCGTCCAGGGCGTACACGTCCAGCGTCCGCGTGCGCACGTTGTCGAGCCCGAGCGAGCGCACCCGCCCCTCCAGCTTCGCGACCATGGCCTCGGCGTAGTCGGTGGCCACGAGCTCCCCAACCACCGGCGCAATGGCCGCGGAGACCAACCCGGTCCCCGCCGCCAGCTCGAGCACGCGCTCCAGCCCGTCGACCTCCTCGGCGACCAGTGGAAGCATCGCCTGCAGTGGTCCGCCAAAGAGCGTCATCGACAGGTCGTAGCGTCCCGCCGTGCGTTCCCAGAACGCCTTGCCGTCGTCAGACATCGAGCACCTCCTTCGGAGTGTCCGGCACCCAGCGCGCGTACAGCGCAGGAAGCACGAACAGCGTCAGCAGGGTGCTCGTCACCAAGCCGCCGATCACGACGGTGGCCAGGGGCCGTTGAACTTCTGCACCTGCCGAGGTCGATATCGCCATGGGCAGAAAGCCGATGGCGTCTGTCAGCGCGGTCATCAGCACCGGTCTCAGCCTTCGCTTCGCACCCTGCAGCGACGCCTCGCCGGGAGCCAGCCCCTCTGCTTGTAGATCGATGATGCAGCTCACCAGCACCACGCCGTTCATCACCGCGATGCCGAACAAGGCGATGAACCCCACCGCAGCCGAGATCGACAACGGAAGGCCCCGCAGGAACAGCGCGACGAGCCCGCCAGTGACGGCCAGGGGCACGTTGGCGTAGACCAACATCGTGATGCGCGTGGAGCGGAAGTTGGCCTGGAGGAGGACGAAGATCAGGAGTAGGACGAGCGGCACCAAGAGTGCGAGCCGCCCAGTGGCTTCTTGGAGGTTCTCGAACGAGCCGCCCCACTGGGGGAGGACACCAGCCGGCACGAGGTCCCCGTCCGCGATCTTCGCCTGTGCCTCGGACACGAAGCCCGCCACGTCGCGGCCGCGCACATTCATCTCGATAGTCAGCCGCCGCTGGACATTCTCCCGGCCAATCTGCAGCGGACCCTCGGACACGCTGACGCGCGCCACCTGGCCCAGCGGAACCTGTGCTCCGCCCTGACTGCCGACAAGCACCCGTTCGAGCTGTTCAGGGTTGGCCCGCATCGCGTCTGGAAAGCGCACTTGCAGCGCGAACCTCCGCTGTCCCACGAGCACCTCACCCGCGGGTCGGCCGCCAATCGCCTCGACAGCATCGAGAACATCCCTGGCATCGATGCCCAGCCGGCCAATGGCCTGTCGATCGACCTTGACGTCCAGGATGGGCAGGCCAGCGAGTTTCTCCACCTTCACGTCTTGGGCGCCTTCGATTGCCGAGAGGGCGGGAACCAGGCGGTCTCCGACCTCCTTCAACTGGCTGAGATCCTCACCATAGAGGAACAGCGCCACATCCGACCGAACGCCCTCGATCAGCTCGTTCACCCGAAGCTCGATGGGCTGGGAGAACGCGAAGTTCACCCCGGGCACCGAAGACTCCAGCTCCTCCTGCATCGCTGTCACGAGCTCGGACTGTTGGCTTCCTCGGGTCCACTCTGACTCTGGATGCAGCATCACGTACACATCCGAGAAGTCCACTCCCATCGGGTCCGTGGCGATCTCGGCCCGTCCCGTTCGGGAGATCACCGAACGCGCCTCGTCGGGGAACTCCCGCATGAGCACGGCCTCGACCGCCGTGGCCTGCTTCAGGGACTCCTCGAGAGACACGGACGGCGGGCGGATGATCTGGAGCGCGATGCTGCCTTCGTCGAGCTTGGGCACGAACTCCGCGCCCAGGAAGGGGGTCAGCATGAGGCTCGACATGAACGCGAACACGGCGACCAGGCCGATGAGGTGCGGGTGCCGAAGCGCTCGGCCGACGAGAGGGTCGTAGGCGCGGTGCGCCATGCGCATCGTCCATGTCTCCTTCTCGGAGGCGTTCTTCAGGAACATCGATGCGAGGACGGGCACGAGCGTCATCGCGATGATGAGCGACCCGACCAACGCAAAGACCACGGTCAGCGCCATCGGGCCGAACATCTTGCCTTCGATCCCCGTGAGCGCGAGCAGCGGCAGGTAGACCAGGATGATGATGCCGACCGCGAACACCACCGGACGAGCGACCTCGCGGGTCGCGCCGAGGATCGTGGCGTCGTCGACGACCTTGCCCTGTTGTCTTCGCTGGCCCACGACCCGCACGACGTTCTCGACCATCACCACGGAGCCGTCCACGATGATGCCGAAATCGATGGCGCCGAGGCTCATGAGGTTCCCGGACAACCCGGAGAACACCATGCCGATGAAGGCGAACAGCATCGAGAGCGGAATGGCGATCGCCACGACGATGCCGCCGCGGATGTTGCCGAGCAAGAGGAACAGGACCGCGATGACGAGCAAGCCCCCTTCGAGGAGGTTCTTCTGCACGGTGTGGATGGTGCGGTCGACCAGCTCGGTGCGGTCGTAGAACACGTCGATGCCCACCCCTTCCGGGAGACTCGGTTCGAGATCCTCGACGGCTTCGGCCAGCGCTTCGGCCACCACGCGAGCATTCTCTCCGTAGCCCATCATCGCGATTCCGATGACCGCCTCACCGCGCCCGTCGCGAGTCACGGCTCCTTGGCGGATCAGCGGCGCGAACCGCACCTCTCCCAGAGCGCTGATGGTGATCGGCGTACCTTCCGGGGTGGTGGCGACGGACACCGAGGCGATGTCATCCAGGTCCTCGAACAGTGCGGTGCCTCGCACGAGCATCTGCTCTCGACCGCGCTCGAGGTACCCGCCACCCACCGTGAGGTTGTTCGTCGACAGCGCATCGAAGACATCCGCCAGAACCAGGTCGTGGGCGACAAGGCGTTCCGGCCGGACCTCGACTTGGTAGGTCCGAAGCTCACCGCCGAAGGCGTTGATCTCCACGACACCTGGTACAGAACGCAGCCGGGGAGCAACCTGCCATTCCAAGACGTCGCGCAGGTCCATCAGCGAGTACTGGTCCTCGAAGCCGGGTTCCGCGAGGACCTCGAACTGGAAGATCTCGCCAAGACCAGTGGAAGGAGGACCGATCTCGGGCTCGCCATAGCCCTCTGGGATGTTCTCGCGGGCGTCGCCCAGCCGCTCAGCGACCAGCTGTCGAGCCCACCACAGGTCTGTCCCGTCCTCGAACACAACGGTCACGACCGACAGGCCAAAGCGTGACAGCGAGCGGACCTCCTCGGTCTCTGGGAGGCCCGACATGGCCGTTTCGACGGGCCAGGTGACGAACCGCTCCACTTCGAGGGGCGAGAGTCCGGGTGAGTCGGTGAGGATCTGCACCTGGACGTTGGTCACGTCGGGCACCGCATCGATCGACAGTTCGTTCGCGGCCCGGGTGCCCAGCACAATCCAGAGCACGACGCCGATGAGAACGAGGGCCTTGTTGCGAAGCACGGTGGCCAGGGTCTTGTCGAGCACGCCCGGACCGCCGCCGGACAGCAACTCTTCGTCTTCAGTGCGCATGACCTTCCCCCAGTTCGCCCTTCTCGAGCTCGCTCTTCAGAGCGAAGGCGCCCTCGGTGACGACGCGCTCTCCGGCCGTCAGCCCGGAGCTCAGACGGACCCGCTCCGACAAGCGCTCCGCCACCGCCACCGGCCTTGCGACGAAGTGGCCGGCTTGTTGCTCGACGAACACGACGTCCGCGCCGTCGATGCGCTGCACTGCCTCAGCGGAGAGCACGACCCCGCGCTCTGGCGACTCCCGCCTCACGGTGAGCTCGGCCGTGGCGAACATGTTCGGCTTCAGCTTGTGGTCCGGATTGTCGACCACCACACGCACCTCGACCGTGCGGGCGTCGGGCTCGATCCAGTCGCCCACCTGGGCGACGGGCCCCTCGAAGCGCACGTCCGGCCAGGCCTCGACGGCGAACCGCACCGTCTGACCCTCGCGAACGGCCGCCAGGTCGCGCTCGTAGACATCGAGCACCAGCCAGACCTCGTCCAGGTCACCGACGCGGAACAGGGCCTCGCCCGGCTCCACCCGCTGGCCCACGGACGCGTCCGCCTGCAGCACGGTACCCGCGATCGGGCTCCTCACCGGCACCCGGGACGGGAAGTGCTCCCCCGAGTGTGGCTCGCTGATATCCATCGGCACGCCCATGATGCGAAGCCGCTCCTCGGCAGCTTCCAGCGCACCTTCCGCCTCGGCATGGTCGGCCTCGGCCTCCAGCACCTGGGCGCGAGAGGACACGCCATCTGCCTCGAGTCTCCGGAGACGCTCCAGGCGAGCGTCCGCTGCGTCGTCTCGGGCCTTGGCCGTCCGGAATGCCGCGACCGCTTCCCCGAGATCGGGAGACTGGACCCGAGCCAGCTCCTGGCCACGCTTCACGGACTCTCCGGGTCGAACCGCGATGGTGTCGACCTGACCGGCGATCCACGCGCTCACGATGGCTTCCTTGCGGGGGTCCAGCACGACCCGAGCGGGCAGCGACATGCCGCCCTCCAGCGTTCCCTCTTCGGCCTCGGCGACCACGATGCGAGCGGAGGCCAGGGCCTCGGGGGAGAGCTCGATCACGCCCTCTTCGTGCGCGTCGTGGCCAGGCTCGTCGTGGTCATCGTGCTCGGAGGAGGGGGAGCCGCAGCCGACGAGGGCGAACAACAGGATGGAGGTGAGGGTCATCGGGCACCTCCGAGGAGTGCGTCGTCGTCGAGGGCGAGGAGTAGATCGATGCGGGCGTCGGCGAGCAGCCCGCGCAGGGTCACGATGGCCGCTTCGCCCTGGAGGACCTGGGCTTGCAGCAACACGGCAGTGGCGAGGTCGATCTCACCGGCGAGCACACCGGACTCGATGCTGGCGAGCGCCGCTCGCGCCTCGTCCAGTTCGACGCCGGCGACCTCTGCAGCTGCCTCCGCTTCCTCGAGCCGGGCGGCAGCGGTGGTCTGTTCGGTCTCCGCCCTCGCACGCGTGCTGGCGAGTTGGCCTTCTGCGACATCGAGGCCGCCCACGGCCTGGGCACGGCCGACCTGGTTCCGGTCGAACAGCGGCAGGGTCACGCCCACGGAGGGACCGATGAAGGTCGAGCCGTCCTCGATGTCGACCCCGACGCCGAGGCTCACCGCGGGAATCGTGGCTGCCCGCGCCCGGCGGAGGTCGGCCCGTGCGGCGTCCAGGGCAGCCCCCGCGGCCCGCACGTCGGAGCGATCGCTGGGGGCAGATTCTGCAGGCGGTGGAGCCACTGCGAGCGCGTCGGAGACCAGATCGCCGGCCTCGATCGGCAACATCACGAGAGCTGACAGGCGCCGCAGCGCCTCGGCCTCGGCGCGCCGGGCTTCGAGCAGCCGTGTCGCAGCCTGCACCTCGGCCAGCCGCGCCAAGCGAAGGTCGAGCGTGGCGGCTTCTCCCTCTTCGTGCTTGCGTCGGACGGCAAAGCTGAGGCGTGCTGCGAGCTCGGAGCCCTCACGGGCGACCTCGACGACCCCGGTCGCGACCACCGCCTCGACATACGCTTGTCGAACCGCTGCCGCGAGCTCTCGCCGGGTTCGCTCTAGGGAGGCCCCCGCGGAGTCGGTGGAGAAGCGTGCGGTTCGGCGAGCATGCCAGCCCTCGCCACTTAGGGAGAGCGGCTGGGAGAGGCCCAGATCGGCCCGAGAGCCGTCCGGGGTCGCCCACGCGTTGGCCGTCGGATTCGAGAGGAACAAGCCGGACGCGGAGCGAGAGGCCTGGGCGATGGACAGGGCAGCTTCTGCTGCGCGTAGATCAGGGTGTGTGGTCAGCGCAGAGGCGACCGCTCGATCGGGGGGAAGCGATGGTTCGCCGCCGTCCGCCCACGCCACAGAGGCGTGTAGGAGGACGGCCACGACCGCACCGCCCCACCCGACGAGGGTATGGGAATGCATGGAGGTGCCTTTGAAAGGGAGTGAGCCGGAAGCGCACCAAGGCGCTCGTCCGACGGTTCAGGACCGTGACGGGTGGCTCAGGCTCTCGGGGGCGGCACCGGCGGGGCGTTGGCGCGGTAGACAGGGTGCTCGACCAGACCTGGGGGCCGGTCGCGTAGCACCACGTCCATCAGGGCGTGGGCGAGGTCGAAGTCGCCGGGCAGAACGGCGGGAATCGAGGTGTGGCACCCACAGGTGTGGCTGACCGGCGTACAGCCGTGTTCGGCCTCCAGGGCATCGTGGCTCGCGACATCCTCGTGCTCGTCGTGCTCGACGAAGTGCGCGGCGTGGCCGTCATGGAGCAGGTGCTCTAGGTTCTCGAGCAGCTCCATCCAACCTGGCATCAGGGAGATGCAGAGGATGAACGTCAGGAGCTTGCGGAAGAAGAGGCGCACGATGCCCGCAGTCTATCCGACGACTCCGCCGGGCGCATCGGCCTGAGGTAGCCGGCATGCCTCCCACCGCGACCGTCTGGCTGGACCAGTCCCGCTTCCAGCATGGCCTTGGGAATCCGGCTCGCCGTGCGTTCGGACACACCCAGATGCTCACAGCGACGGTGCGCACGGGCACGACCACTAGCAGTTGCTGTAGAGGGTCGGACCGCGCGGCCTGCCTCCGCGGTGCGACCTAGACCAGGCGGATCCTGCGCACCGCGAACCGGTCACCGCGTTGCTCACCCACCACCGCGGCTTCGCGAATTGCGTTGCAGAGCCCGTCGGCGGCGTGGGCGTCACCGAGATCGTCGATGTGCGCGCCGTCGACGTACATGGCGACTCCGTCGATGCGCACCGCCAGGTCGCAGCCATGACCCGGCAGCCCAAACAGACACTGCCCACAGGCGGCTTCGACTCGCTGCTCACGGCGCATGGGATGCCTCCTGGCTCATCTGCGTCGCCCCTCCGACCGCTCCGGCGACAGCAGCGAGCCCCATCAGCAGCGCGATCCCGACCCACAGGACACGCCAGCGCCGGGACGGTGTTCGGGGCTGTGGCTGGCAGCACGACTTCACGCGGTCTCCTCGGGACTGGGCCTTCTCTCCAGCATCTATCACTCCGTGGCCGACGACAGCCGCCACTCCTCGACGGCGCAGTACAGCACGGGCACGACGAAGAGCGTGATCAGCTCGATCGCCATGCCGCCCAGGGCTGGAAGCGCCAGGGGCACCATGACGTCCGCACCGCGACCCTGAGAGGTGACCACGGGCAGGAGGGCCAGCACCGTGGTCGCCGTCGTCATCAGGCACGGGCGCACACGTCGCGAGCCGGCCTCCAGCGTGCGGGCGCGCACCTCGGCGACGGACCGTGGCGGGTCACGCTCGAAGACCTGCTTGAGGTACGTGGCCATGACCACGCCGTCGTCGGTGGCGATGCCGATGAGCGCGATCACCCCGATCCACACGGCCACCGAGAGGTTGACGGTGCCGACCTGGAAGAGGTCGCGCATGGGCATGCCGAACAAGGCAAAGTCGAGGAACCAGGGCTGGCCGTACAACCAGAGCAGGCCGAAGCCTCCGCTCACGGCCACCACGACGCCCGAGTAGATGATGGCCGTGGTCTCGACCCGCTTGAACTGCAGGTAGAGCAGGATGAACACCATGCACAGGGCGACGGGAATGAGCACCATCAGCCGCTGCTCGCTGCGCACCTGGTTTTCGTAGGACCCCGCGAACTCGAAGCTCACGCCGTCGGGCAGCACCAGGGCTCCGGAGGCGAGCTGCTCGCGGATCACGGCGCTGGCCTGCTCGACGACCTCGACCTCGGCCACCTCGGGCACGCGGTCGAAGAGCACGTAGCTGGTGAGGAAGGTGTCCTCGGCCTTGATGACCTGGGGACCGCGCTCGTAGCGGATCTCGGCGAGCTGGGTCAGGGGAATCGCGGCCCCGCTCGGGGTAGGCACCGACAGGCGCTGAAGGGCCTCGACGCTGTCGCGGTCCTCGCGCATGTAGCGGACGCGGATGGGGTAGCGCTCGCGACCCTCGACCGTGCGGGTGAGCGTCATGCCGCCGAGGGCAATCTGCAGCACCTCCTGCACGTCCACGACGGTCAGCCCGTAGCGGCCGATGGCTTCTCGATCGAGGTCGATCTCGAGGTAGGGCTTGCCCACGACCCGGTCCGCGAACACCGTCTCGGCGCGCACCGCCGGCACCTCCTTGAGCACCTCCTCGAGCGCGAATCCGAAGGCCTCGATGGCCTCGAGAGAGGGGCCCTTCACCTTGATGCCGAGGGGGGCGCGCATGCCGCTCTGGAGCATGACGATACGCGCGTTGATCGGCATCAGCACCGGCGCGCTCGTCACGCCGGGAAGCTCGGCGGCCTTCGTGATCTCGGTCCAGATGTCCCGGGGCGTACGGATGTGGTCACGCCACTGGCGCACGCGCGTGCCATCCGCCTCGGTGCGGTATTCCGGGTGGTAGGTGATGATGGTCTCGACCATCGAGATCGGCGCCGGGTCCAGAGCCGAGTCCGCCCGTCCGAGCTTGCCGACGACCCGGTCCACCTCGGGGATCTGGGCGATGGCGGCATCCATCGTCGACAGCATGTCGAGCGCCTCGCCCATGGACGCATGCGGCATGGTCGTCGGCATGTACAGGTAGGAGCCCTCGTCGAAGGGCGGCATGTACTCGCGACCGAAGCCGGGGAACGCGTGCGCGACCGCCGCCACGGGCTGGGTGGTGCGCACCACCTGGGGCACGAAGCCGAACACGGTGTCGAAGCCCAGCCAGGCGGTGGAGCCGAACAGGGCGATGGCCAGCGGTCCGAGCAGGAAGGTTTTCTTGTGGGTGAGCACCCAGTCGAGCGCCTGCCCGTAGCTCCGCTCGAAGAAGCGGAATCCACCGAGGACCGCCGCGATGATGCCGCCGACGAAGAGCAGGTTGAGCACCAGGCCGTTCCCCGGACCCAGCGGCAGCCAGTCGCGGGTGAGCAGCACCGTGACGACCAGGATGGTGAGCACGTTTTCGGCGAGGGTGCCGCGGGTGGTGGTCGGTTCCGACACGAGCGGACGGACCAGTCGCCAGAGGCCCAGTCCGAGCACGAGCAGGCCGCCGAGCCAGCTCGAGGGCAACAGGGCACAGCCCGCCGCGATCAGCAGCCAGTCCCGCAGGTGGGTGGCGCGGAACGCCGAGCGCACCAGGCGCTGCACGCCCGTGGCCTCCGCGGCGGGCGGGCCCGGGCGCTTGCGGAGCACGACCAGCGCTGCGCCGGGGATGAGCACCAGCGAGATCAGCAGCGCCGCAGACATCGCGAAGGTCTTCGTGAACGCGAGGGGCGCGAACAGGCGGAGCTCGGTGGCGGTGAGGCCGAACACCGGCAGGAAGCTGACGATGGTGGTGAGCACCGAGGTGAGCACCGCGGGAGCGACCTCGGCGGCGGCCCGTCGCGTGGCCCCCGCGCGCTCGCTCTCGCCCTCGACCCCCTCCAGGTGTTGTTCGATGTTCTCGACGAACACGATGCCGATGTCGACCATGGTCCCGATGGCAATCGCGATGCCACCCAGGGCCATGATGTTCGCGTCCACTCCGGTGGCCTTCATCACGATGAAGGTGCCCAGCACACCGAGCGGCAAGATGGCGGAGATCAGGACCGAGCTCCGCAGGTTCCGGAGCATCACCAGCACCACGATGATGGTGATCAGGATCTGCTGATAGAGCGAGGTAGACAGGGTGCCCAGCGTCTCGTCGATCAGCGTGGTCCGGTCATAGAAGGGCACGATGGTGACCTGGCTGACCGTGCCGTCCTCGAGGGTGCGACGTGGGAGGCCCTGCTGGATCTGCTCGATGCGGTCCTGGACGTTGGCGATGACCCGACGTGGGTTCTCGAGGTAGCGGGCGACGACCACGCCGCCGACGGCGGGGGCCCCGGCATCGTCGAGCGCGCCGCGTCGAAGGGCGGGGCCCTCGGTGACTCTCGCCACGTCCCGGATGCGGATGGGCGTGTGCTCGCGAGCCACGACGACGGTCTGCTCGAGGTCTTCGAGGCTCTCGACGAAGCCCAGCCCGCGAATCAGGTACTCGACGCGGTTGATCTCCATGGTCCGCGCGCCGACGTCGAGGTTGGAGCGACGCACCGCGTTCGCCACCTGGCCGATGCTCACCCCGTGCGCCCGCAGCGACTCGGGGTCCACATCGACCTGGTACTCGCGCACGAAGCCGCCAATCGAGGCGACCTCGCTCACGCCCTCGACCGACTGCAGCGCGTAGCGGACGGTCCAGTCCTGGATGGAGCGGAGCTCGTCGGGGTCCCAGCCGCCGACGACCTTGCCGTCGGGGTCGCGCCCCTCGAGCGTGTACCAGAAGATCTGCCCGAGGGCGGTGGCGTCGGGGCCCAGGGTCGGGGTCACGCTGTCGGGCACGGTGCCCGGAGGGAGCGACGCGAGCTTCTCGAGCACCCGCGACCGCGACCAGTAGAAGTCCACGCTGTCGTCGAAGATCACGTAGATGGTCGAGAAGCCGAGGGCCGAAGAGCTGCGGACCGTGCGCACGCCGGGGATGCCGAGCAGTGCGGTGGTGAGGGGGTAGGTCACCTGGTCTTCGACGTCGCGGGGCGAGCGTCCGGGCCAGGTCGTGAACACGATCTGCTGGTTCTCGCCGATGTCGGGGATGGCGTCGACCGGCACGGGGTCCCGGGGCAGGGCGCCGATCTCGGTGTCGAACGGGCTGACCGACAGGCCGCCGACGATCAGCATCACCGTGAGCAGGAACACGACGAGGCGGTTGTCGATGAACCAGCCGATGCCGGTCTCCCAGGGACCGCGTGGCTCGTGGGTGGCCATCAGTGCACGTGCCCTGCGGGCGCCGGGCGGGGAGCGGCGCCGGAGGCGCGCGGCAGGAAGGCACCCGGCGGGACCTCGGCCTTGATCTCGCCACATCGAAGCATGGACGCGCCGAAGTAGCTGTTGTCGATGCTCTCGCCCTGCTGGATCCAGCGCGCGCCCTGGTTGTTGTCCGCCATCGGGCAGAAGGCCACGTGGATGTCGGTGTCGAGCGGGTTCCCGAAGCTGCGTAGAGTCGCCTCGATGGCGGTGGACAGCGGCTCGAAGCCGCCGCGGGCGCCCTGCAGGTCCTTGGCCCGGGCCACGTGGGTCGCGTGTCCGCGCAACTCGGTGGCGAGAGCGGACCAGGCCTCCTGGCCCGCGCTCAGCTCGACGTCGGTGACGGCCGCTGCCAGGCGGTCGGCGGCGCCCTTCGCCGCGTCGAGGTCGTCATCGGCCAGAGCCACCTGGACCTCGAGGTATGTGCGAAGCACGGGCGCCAGCCGGGCCCGGCTCTCGGCGGGCAGCTCGATGACCTCGGAGTAGGGGCCCTCCGACTCGTCGTCGGAGAGGGTCATCATGCTCGGGCCGCCGCGGATCTGAAGGTCCGCATCGAGCGCGAAGGCCCCCCGCGTCACCACGCGCTCCCCCTCTGAGAGCCCGGCGACCACCGGGTAGACCTCGCCGAGACGGGGACCGAGGCGCACCGTGCGCGGTGCGTACGCGACCCCTTCTCCGTCGGTCTGCTCCACATAGACCACCGATCGCTTACCCGTGAACAGTGGCGCCGAGGCCGGGATCACCAGTGGTGCCTCTCCCGTGACGTCGCCGCCGGTGAACACGGTCGCTTCGGCGAACATGCCCGGTCGCAGCGCGCCGTCGGCGTTGGCGAGCTCGACGCGCACCGCGGCCGTGCGCAGGCGCGGGTCCAGCGTGGGGTCTACGAACGAGACCTTGCCCTCGAAGCGCTGGCCGGGCAGGGCCTCGATCTCGAGCTGCACCTCCTGTCCGACCTCGATGCGCGCCAGGTCGCTCTCGTAGGCGTCGAGCTCGATCCACAGCTTGCGGAGGTCCGCGACGCGATACAGCGCAGCACCCGTCTTCACGTAGCTGCCCTCGCTCGCCATGCGCTCGATCACGGTGCCGGAGAACGGGGAGCGGATCGCCACGGCCCGCAGGGGCTCGTCGGCCGAGGCCATGCGCTCGACCTCGTCCTTCGGCACGCCGAGCAGGTGCAGCCGGTCCTTGGCGGCCTGCAGTGCCGCGCGGGCGGCGGAGGCGGCGGTGGCCGTGCCGTCCCCCAGGCGCTCGACCTGCTCGCGTGCGGTGAGCAGGTCCTGGTGCGCGGCATAGACCTCGGGCGAGTAGAGCGTCGCGATGACCTGGCCGGCCCGCACGCGCTCTCCGGTCGTGTTCACGCTGAGGCGGTCGATGCGGCCGTCGATCCAGGCGGTGACCGTCTTCTGGGTGGACTCGTCGACCTCGACCCGGCCGAGCAGGCGCACCTCGGCTGCGGCTCCCTGGCGACGCACGGGCTCGGTGCGCAGCTGAGCCAGGGTCCGTGCCCGCTCCGAGAGCACCACCACGTCCTCGGCCGAGGCGGCGTCGGAGCGCCCGGCCGGGATGAGGTCCATGCCACAGATCGGACAGGACCCGGGATCGGGCTGACGAATCTGCGGGTGCATCGAGCAGGTCCACACCGTCTCTTCGGCGTGCTCGACCCCGGTGGCATCGGACCCGCCACCGGTGAGCAGGGCCCCCGCGGCGAACGCCAGCACGGCCACCACCAGCAGCACCAGGGCTCTCCCGAGCGCACCGGCGAGGGGGTTGGAGGGGCGATCGGTCATGGCGTCTCTCCGGTGAGCGAGGTGAGGCGCGCCCACTGCATCTGGTGCTCGGATCGGGCGTCCGTGAGGTCGACGGCGAGCTCCAGCAGGTCCCTCTGAGCGAGCAGGGTCTGCGAGACCTGTGCCCGGCCCACGGCATACTCGCCCAGCACGGCCTCGTAGGCCGCTTGGGCCTGTGGCAGCAGGGTCTGTTCGATGAACTCGGTCCGGCGGGCACTGTCGGCGAGCCGCACAGCGGTGCTGTCGATAGCGGCTTGGAGCTCGTCTTCGCCAGCTGCCCGGCGCTCGCGCAGGCTGGTCTCGGTGGCCCGGGCGGCCGCGACGTCGTGGGTGTAGACACCCTGACGGATGGGGAGGCGGAGCCCGACCATCACCGCGACGGCGTCCTTGCCCGAGTCCGCGACCCCGTCCATCGGAGAGGGCCCGGTCACGATCCAGTCGGCGCCGACCGTGAAGTCGGGCAGTCGCTGGCTGGCGGCGGCCCGGCGGCGATGGTCGGCGCTCTCGGCCATGGTGGAGAGGGCCTCGAGGCGCGGGTGGGCGCCTGCCTCGAGCGTGTCGGGTGCCGCGGTGAGCACGGGCTCGCTCTCGGTCGAGGCGGTGCCCAGGTCCTCGGAGCCTACGGCACCCCTGAGCACGGCCACGGCGGCCGCCTCACCGGCATCCAGGGTGGCGATGGCATCTTCGAGCCGGGAGCGCGAGAGGTCCACCTGCTGCAGGTCCGCGAGGGAGGCCCCGCCGACCTCGACGCGCGCGCGCACGGTGGCGGAGAGGCCGTCGAGGATGGTGAGGTGCTCGGCGTGCAGCGCGCGCTTCTCTCGCACGGCCCACAGCGCCCAGTAGGCGAGCTCGACCCGCTCGCGCACCGTGCGCTCCGACGCGCGCACGAGCCACTCTGCGCTGTCCGCGTCCGAGGCGGCGGCCTTGCCCATCTGGGCGAGCCGCGTCGGCCACGGAACGGCCTGCTGCACGCCGAGCCTCACCTGCTGCGGGCCGACACGGGTCTCGACGGACTGCACGAAGCCGCCGACCGTGACCTTGGGATCGGGCAAGGCACGCTGGCTGGGCACTCGCTCCAGGGACGCCTGCCAGGAGGCCTGCTCCGCCGCGAGCTGCGGGTGATGCGCCAGCGCCTCGCCCACGTAGGCGTCGACGGTCCCGGCCGCGGGCTCGGCGGCGAGGGTGGTGGCGAGGGCGAGCCATGCGGGGAAGATCAGGGACACGCCTACTCCTTGTGGACGAGCGCCATGCCGCAGACCGGGCATTCGCCGGCGTGCGGGGACGCGAAGTGCACCGTGCCCATGTCGCACATCCACGCGCCGTCGGGAACTTCCGTTGGTGCGACGGCCGGGTCGTAGCGCTGGCCCGCTGCGGGAAGGGCGGTGCTCGGCTCGGGCGTTGTGGACGTGCTTCCGCCGCAAGCGAGGGCGGCGAGGAGCGGGGCGAAGCGAAGCATGGGTCCTCCGGTCATGGTGTGAGAAGCAAGTTGCGGGCCAACTCGTCGATGGGCCCACAGCGCGGTCGGCGGCTTGTTCTTTCGCGTCCTCGCGAATGTTCTTTCGCAGATGTGCGAGAGTGGCGGCGGCGACACGGGCTGCCGTGCCTGTCCCGGCGTCGGCATGCGAGTTGCTAGAGGAGGGGCGTGGAGGCACGCGTGGGCGAGTCCGGTACAGCACGACCGAGCATGGGGCGCCTCGCCAGGCGGGTCCTCGCCGCGTTCCTGTTCCTGTCCCTCGTTCCGCTCATGCTCGCAGCCGGTCTCTCGACCTGGCAGAGCACCCAGGTCGTCGAGCGCTTCCTCGCCGAGAACGTCGGCAAGACCGCCCAGGCCTGGGCCGTCGATCTGGACCTGTTCCTCGAGCGCCAGCGCAAGCGACTGCGCGATGTTCCGGAGCTCGGAGAGGCCCCGGACGCGGTGCTGGTCGAGGCCGTGGCGCGCGACCCGAGCCTTCAGGGGCTGATGTGGCTCGATGCGAGCGGCGACGTGCGCGCGCAGACCGAGCTCGCGCCGTGGGCGACGACAGCCTGCCAGG
>SBGP01000065.1 GCA_006226595.1 Deltaproteobacteria bacterium | reverse complement strand
GTCCGCATCCGTGTCGGCGTCCGCATCCGTGTCGGCGTCCGCATCCGTGTCGGCGTCCGCATCCGTGTCGGCGTCCGCATCCGTGTCGGCGTCCGTGTCCGTGTCGGCGTCCGTGTCCGCGTCCGCATCCGTGTCGGCATCCGCGTCCGTGTCGGCCTCGGAGTTCGTGTCCATCGGCGCAGAGTCATCCACGCGCGTGCACGACGCGAGAGGCAGCAGAGCGAGAAGGAGCACCGGGGTGACGCGCATGGAATCTCTCCAGACCGCCCAGGTATCACCCTTCGCGAGGGTGCGGCGACGTTTGGGAACGGGGCGAACCTGCGGACGCGATACGCTCGTCCGTGGAGGGCTCGTGCTCCGACGCTTGATCCACCGGCTGCGCGGTCGCACCGTCCCGGCTGTCTGGTACCACCGTGACTACCGCCTGCCGGTTCCCGGGCTGGTGCCGCGCACGGACCTCGATCCACGTCGCGCCGACCTTGCACGCCTCGCCCTCCTCCAGCTCGGCGCGCTCGAGCCCGAAGCCATCCACACTCCGCGTCGCGTGCCGCTCCCGGACCTCGCTCGGGTGCACACGAGCGAGTGGCTGCAACAAGCCACCGAGCGCAGCGTGCTCGCCGACGTGCTCGGCGCCCCCGAAGAGGACGTCCAGGTCGCGCACGTGCTGCGCACCTTCCGGCTCGCGTGCGGCGGCACCCTCGAAGCCACCCGCTGGACGCTGACCCACGAGCTGCCCGCCCTCAACCTGCTCGGCGGCTTCCACCACGCCGCCCCGGAGCGCGGCAGCGGGTTGTGCGTGTACAACGACATCGCGGCAGCCATCGCCGCACTGCGCCACGAGGGCGACGATCGGCAGGTCGTCGTGCTGGACCTCGACGCCCACCCGCCCGATGGCCTGTCGGCGACCCTGCACCAGGACGAGCACGTGTGGATCGGCTCGCTCTCGGGCTCGGACTGGGGAGCGTTCCCCGGAGTGGACGAGACCCTCGTCGCGGGCGCGGACGACGCGACGTACCTCGAAGCCCTGGAGGCCCTGCTCTCGCGGATGCCTCGCCACGCGCTTGCCTTCGTGATCGCGGGCGGTGACGTGCTCGCCGAGGACCGCTTCGGCCTGGTCGAGCTGAGCGTGGATGGAGCCCGGCGTCGAGACCAGCGCGTGCGCGACGCCCTCGAGGGCAAGCCGTCGGTGTGGATGCCCGGCGGCGGCTACTCGAACCAGGCGTGGAAGGTGCTCACCCACACGGGGCTCACCCTGGCCGGGCTGGACCGCGTACGGCTGCCTCAAGGCGCGATCGAGACCTTGAATCAGGAGTACGAGCGCATCGCGAGCACACTCTCCCCCGAAGATCTCGACGGCCCCCTGTTCACCGAGGCCGAGATCGTCGAGATGCTCGGGGGCCCAGCCCGCGACCCGCGCTTGCTCGGCGTATACACCGTGGAATCCATCGAGGCCGCGCTTCAAGCCTATGGCATCCTCGAGCCGATCCGCCGCCTGGGCTACCGCGACCTCGAGGTCGAGGTCCACCGCGGCACCCCGTTCGACCGGTTCAAGCTGACCGGCGAGGGAGAAGGCCGACGGCACGTGCTCGTCGAGGCCGTACTCGGGCGCGAGACCCTCGGGGACGAGACCTTCCTGCTCGTGAACTGGTTCACGCTCCGGCACCCCCTCGGGAAGTTCTCCCCGCGGCGGCCCCAGCTCCCCGAGCAGGAAGTGCCCGGGCTCGGCCTGGCCTACGAAGCGGCTCTGCTCTTCGAGCGCGTCGCGGAACGCCTTCGGCTCGATGGCGTGCTCGTGCGACCGGCCGGCTTCCACGTGGCGTGGACCAGTCGGCGCGCGTTCACCTTCCTCGATCCGGCCCGGCAGGGACGATTCCTCGCTCTGGCGCGCGACCTCATCGATACCGCGGGCATGTCCGTGTACGCCGTGACCACGGCCCTCGCCGCGGGACGCGTCACCCGGGATGGAGAGCCCTACGCCTGGGAGGCCTCGGCCATGGTGCACCGCAGGGAGCCGCGTGCACAGGACGACGACGCCGTCCGCGAGGCCCTCGAGAACACGCACTTCGCAGTGCGCGACGCCTAGTACCCACCGCGGGTCCTTGCCCTACTCGACGACGGCGACGTGCTGGACCACCGGCAGGTGCGAGGGCTCGAGCCCCAGCGCACCGAGGACCGAGGGCTCGTCGACCGGTGGCGGACGGTTCGGAGCACGATCCGTGTCGAGGCCATGCCACTGCACGCGGTTGGCGCCCTCGTAACGTACGACCACCGCCTCACCGCACGACACCCCCAACCGCACGCAAAGCTCGGCATTTGGATCGTGTGCAGTGCGTAGCTGCTTCATGCCATGACCCGCGAGCCAGGGCCGAAGCCGCGCGCGCTCGACGGGACCGTCGACGTTCACCGCGAGTACGTCCTGACCGGACTCCTGGCGGCGAACCAGCTTGTTCAGCGTGACCACGGCCTGGGGATCGGCCATCGAGAAGAACACGACGAGCGTGCCCTCCTCGGTGGCCTGGACCACATCCCCCGCCAAATCGCGCAACAAGTCCGCTTCCCCGGCAAACGCCACTCGGACAGCAACAGCAAACATCAATCCGACCCCCGACATTCAAGCCTCCCATGTCCCACAAAGAACCCAGACAAAGATGTCGTGCAAATGCAAAAAGTCACTTTCTTTCGCGTGTTCAACGGCACTTCCGAGGCGCACCCCACCGAGGCCACAAGTTCCACAAACGCTGGCAATCCGCACATCGAGCACCCCATGACGTTCGCTTCGTGGCAGACTCCGAGCGCAAATAGGAGACACCATGCCCGACTGGTCTACCGTCTACGCCTCGGAAGTCGCGCCCGTGATGGCGCGCTTCGGCGAAGGCCCGCCGACCGGCGTGTGGATCGGGCTCGGTGGAGTGGCACTCGTCGGCGTCGCACTGCTGGTCTTTGGTAACGGCAGCGTGCGGCTCGCGGGGCTCGTGCCCCTCGGCGCCGTGGCCTTCGTCGGGTTCATGGTGTGGAGCGGCGGCCAGCGCGTCGACCAGCCCGCGCGCTACCGCATCGGAACGATCACCGCGCTGCGTACCGAGAAAGTGGTGACGAGCACGACGCGTGGCGTCGACGAGCCGCGAATCGTGTACTTCGCGACGGTCGACGTCACGTCCTCCGCCCACTTCGACGCCGACGGCGCTCGTGCCCTCGAGACCCGCGGACCGGAGGAACTGATCGTCGACGAGGCGCTCTACGCGCAGCTCACCGAGGGCGAGGCGGTCACCGCGGTGTCGATGCCGGGCGCGGAACAGGCCGTCGCCTTCGTGCTCGGCCCGGAGGGCAAGCCGATCCGCTGAGGCCGTCCCCAGGCATCTTGGCGAAGCACGCGCCGCTCGGGTATGGGCCCCTGTCCACGACCCGGAGCCTCTCATGTCTTTCGTGCACTTCCCCGACCGCCCCGAGCAGCTGACGGCCGACTTCGTCGGAGAGGCCTTCGACACGCTGCTCGCCCGCATCGCCGAGGCCGAGCAGGTCGACGACGGCAGCGGCTGGCAGTCGCTGTTCGCGGAGTACAACGCCCTGCACTCCTACGTGGCCAGCGAGGGCAGCCGCCTGCGCTACCGCTACACCAAGGACATGCGCGACCCCGGCGCCGAAGAGGCCGAGCGCACCTACCGCGAGGAGGTGCTTCCCGTCGCCGAGTCCGCGCGCGGGCGATTCACCCGGGAGCTGCTCGCGAGCCGGCATCGCGGTGCGGTGGCCGAGCGCTACGGCAAGCAGCTGCTCGAGGTCCTGGAGGTCGGCGAGCCTACGCTCGCGGCGATCAACGGCGCCCTGCGGGTCGAGGTCGGACGGCTCGCCAAGCGCTACGACAAGCTCGTCGCCTCGGCCGAGGTCGAGGTGGGCGGGCAGTCGCTGACCCTGGCTCGCGCCCGGGGACTGCTCACCTCGGAGGACGCCGCCGTCCGCCGCGAGGCCTTCGAGGCGTACTACGGCTGGTTCGTGGCGAACCGGGACGAGCTCGCCGCGATCTACGCCGAGCAGGTCGCGAAGCGCGACGCCATGGGCCGCAACCTCGGTCACGCGAACTACGTGCCCCTCGGCTACGCCGGCGTCAGCCGCATCGACTATGGACCCGCCGAGGCCGCGATGTTCCGCGACGCGGTCCGCACCCACGTCTCCCCGCTGTTCGCGCGCCTCGCCGCCGAGCAGGCCGACGCGCTCGGCACGGACACGCTTCACCCCTGGGACCGCGGCTTCCACCCGGGCCTCACCCTGCCCTCTGGGGTCGCCGAGCCTGTCGCCGAGCAGCTCGACAAGGTCGGGCGCGTGTTCCAGCGCCTCTCCCCTCGCCTCGCGGCGCACTTCGACCGGATGCGGGACGAGGGCCTCATCGACCTCGAGAACCGCAAGGGCAAGGCCGCGGGCGCCTACTGCACCGGCTTCCCGGACGAGGGTCGCATCGCCATCTTCTGCAACTCCATCGGCGACGAGAACGACGTGCGCACGCTCACCCACGAGATGGGACACGCGTTCCAGGGCTGGGAGAGCCAGTGGATCGAGGCCATCGACCTGCGCTGGCCGAGCATGGACGCCGCCGAGGTCCACTCCATGGGCATGGAGTTCCTGTCGATGCCCTACCTCGACGAGTTCTTCTCTCCCGAGCAGCTCGAGCGCTACGCGCAGAGCCGCTGGCGCCGTGCGGTGGACCTGCTGTGCTACGTCTGCGTCGTCGACCACTTCCAGCACTGGGTCTACGAGCACCCGCACGCCAGCGTGGACGAGCGGGACGAGGCCTGGGTCCGCCTGCAGGGTGAGTACATGCCGGGCATCGACTGGTCGGGCGAGGCCGCTCGCTACGCCGCCTCCCGGTGGTACGCGCAGCTGCACATCTTCCGGTACCCCTTCTATTACCTGGACTACGCCATCGCCGAGACGGCCGCGATTCAGCTCGCGATGCTCGACGCCCAGGACCATGAGGCCTGCCTCGACACCTACGTCGAGCTGTGCCGCCGCGGGGGCACGGGCAGCGTGCTCGAGCTGCTCGCCGGCGCCGGCTTGCGCTCGCCCTTCGAGGACGGCCTGATGGCGGACCTGATGCGTCACGCACGCGCTCAGCTGGACCTCGCCTGATCCGTTCTGGGCGACCGGCCCGCCCATCTCGCACAGTTTGCATTTTGGCAACCGTGCGGCATCGGGCGAGAATTCCTACCTTTGAGCAAATTTCGCAAATGCAGCTATAATCTTCGTTTTCGCGCATCGCGCCGCATGGCGAAGCACTGCCAGCCCCACGTCAAGAAAACCTCAACGGCGCTCGATCTGCTCGACGCGCTGCCCGAAGACGATCTCGGACCCCGGAACCCACATCTTCTGGGTCACGACCCCCTAGATTGAGATTGGGAGGTTGTGATGTTGCATGGTGGATTGAGAAGCAAGCGTGGGACCTACGCGGTGATCACGGGAATCGCCCTGTCGACGATGCTGGGCTTTGCCTCGGTGTCGCTGGACGCGGGTTGGCATCGGCTGGCAGCGACCCAGCTCCACAGTGCGGCGGACGCTGGGGCCGTGGCTGGATCGATCCTGCTCGACGGCAGAGGACACCCTCGAGCTCGCGCGGGAGCGAGCCGTCGCCATGACCGAGGTCAACGCGGTTCACGGTGATGCGGTCCACGTGGCGGACCCCGATGCGGACGTCGTGCTCGGCCGCTTCGATCACGACGACGAGAACGGGTGCATCCTCGAGGAGGGCTGCTGGACGCCGTTCGGCACCGCGTACACAGGCTATGCCCCACCGCGTGAAGGCGTGGTCGATGCGTCGGATACCAACGGGGTCCGCGTCACCGCGAGCCACGTGGTCGACACCCTGTTCTCCGACGTCGTGTTCGGCAAGCACCGCCTGGGTGTCACCCAGACCGGACTCGCGCGGCTACCGATCACGCCCGGTGTGGGATGTGCATTCCCGCTGACCATGCCGCAGTGCGCCATCGACCAGTGGATGACGGCCGACGCCTGCGACAAGACCGTGCGCCTGAGGTTGAGCAGCTCCCAGGTCGACACCGTGTCGTGGTCGCGTCCCGCGGACGGCAGCACGCAGGACACCCTCGAAGCCGTGGTTGACATCAACGGCGACAGCTGCTCGAGCAGCTGGTCCGCGTCGGACGTCGGGGACGGCGAGGAAGACGTGAAGCTGATCAACGGCCAGATGAACACGGCCTTCCACATCCTGCAGGCGCAGCTCGATGCCTCCACCTACGAGACCGACCTCGACGGCGACGGCGTCAACGAGATCCTCGACTACACCAACGCGCGGGTGGGCTGGGACGAGTCGCTGTGGGGGCCGAACTGTCCGGGCACGCTGGACACGTCCCAGTGCAACCCCGAGACCCAGGGCGTATGCGACTGCCCCAACGGAGGCAGCGCCTGCCTCGCCTCGGAGACGCAGACCGTGTGCGGCTCCATGGGGGGAGGCTGGGTCAGCGCTTGTCCCGACGCACCCGCGGACTGCGAGAACGGTGTGTTCCTGCGCCGGCAGATGGCCGTGTTCGACAACGACTCGGTGAGCTGCGACGCGAACGGCAACGTGAACACGCAGAGCAGCTGGAACTACAACAGCGACGAGGACGTCACCGGCTTCGTGACCATGCTCATCTACAACATCGAGAGCCAGGGCGGCGACAAGTACCTCGATGCGTACATCAGCTGCCTCGATGCCCAGGGCGAGCCCACCGACGACACGAACGGCGACGGTCGCGCCGATGCGGTGCACGACGGGAGCGACGAGGTGGTCGAGCACGCGGACAAGGGTGGCCTGGCGATGGTGAAGTAGCGCGGGGACGGCGGGTTGACGGCCGGTCGACCCGCTGTTCGCAGTATTCTCGGGGCTCCTGGAGCCCCTCGATGCTCGCGTGGCTACTCGCACAGCCCACCGTCCTCGCCCAGGATGAGGTCTGCCTGTCCGACGGCCAGGAGCTGCATGGGCCCGTCGCGCGTGCCGATGGCTCGGTGACCCTCGCCCTGCCCGAAGGAAACGTGCGGGTTCCGGACGCGTCGACCGGCGTCATCTGCCCGCGTCCCCTCACCTGGGAGGTGTCGCGACCGAGCGAAGTGCGGCAGCTCACCCTGACCAACGGCGAGATCCTGCTCGGCGCCCCGCGCCAGGTCGGTGGAACCGTGTACCTGAGGCTGCTCGACGACCACGAGCTCGCCATCGAGGGCAACGGCATCACGCGCTGGAACCGGTACCCCGTCGACCGCCTGGCCCCCGGCCAGCCTCCGCCGCAGACTCGCCCCCGGCGGCATCCAGCGGCGCTGCCCATCGCCATCGGCTTCGGGGCCACCGTGGTCGTCGGGACCAGCGCGTACCTGCTGCTGCGCAACGCGCGCTGGAGCCCCATCGACTGGAGCTATGGCGGCGGCTGATCCAGCGGTAGGATCAGGGGTGTCCGGAGCCCGCGATGCTCACTGTCCTGCTCGCCCTGCTCACCGCCCATGCCGACGACGGCGTGTGCCTCTCGGACGGCCAGTCCCTGACCGGCGCGGTCACCACCTTCGACACGCACCTCGCGCTGGCCCTGCCCGCCGGAGAGGTGCGCGTGCCGCTCGCTGCCGTCGGCGAGCACTGTCCCCGCGAGCTGACGTGGAGGGTGTCGAAGCCCGGTACATTCCGCCGGTTCACGCTCACCAACGGCGAGCAGTTGCTCGGCGCGCCGCGAACGCTCGGAAACACCGTGTATCTGCGCCTCCTCGACGACCAGGAGGTCGTCATGGGCCGCGAGTCCATCCTCGGCTGGGAGCCCACCGCACCCCGTGAGTTCACCCAGCAAGGAGCCTCGTCCACGCCGCGGGTGTCCACTCGACCGAGCCACCTCGGCGAGGTGGGCGTCGCCGTCGCCATCACCACGGCCTTCGTCGCCTTCGTCGCCGTCGGTCTTGTGGTCAGTAACGAAAACCCACGCTCCGTCGGCATCATGTCCAGCGGCTAGTTGCACCATCCCGGAATCGGCCATGTTTGCCCTGCTCCTCGTCCTGCTCACCGCCCATGCCGACGACGGCGTGTGCCTGTCCGACGGTCAGCTGCTCACCGGCACACCGGTGACCTTCGACACCCACCTCGCACTGCCCCTACCCGTCGGAGAGGTGCGCATCCCGCCGCCGTCGCTCGGCGAAGGCTGCCCGAGGCCGCTGACCTGGGCCTCCAATGGTCCCCGACGCCTGCGGGAGCTGAGCCTCAGCAACGGCGACATCCTGCACGGTGCGCCCCGACGCGTCGGTGACAGCGTCTACCTGCGCCTGCCCGACAACCACGAGATCACGCTGACCAGCGATGCGATCACGCGTCAGCGGGGATCGAGGCTTCGCCCGCCGGTGAGCCCGGGGCCGAGAGAGCGGCACCAGACCGTCGATCCGCTGGCGCTCGTCGTGTGGGTTGCCATCCCGGTTGCCCTGGTCACTGCCGGCTACCTGGCCCTTCGCAATGCTGACTTTACCTTCATGGGCTAGTCCGCCACCGCACCGCGAACTGTCACCGCGAGGCCCCTCTCCTCGCCGGTCCCGTAGTCGATGATCCACCCCAGCTTCGCGACGACCTCGTTCGTGGGCCGCGCGTCTGGAGCCGATCGACGCACTTCACAGCGGATTTTTCGTTGGCGCGCGAACCACTCGGGCGGCCGCGACACAGGGGAGGTGTTCCCGAGGTGTTCATGTCCCCACAGCTTGCCATCGTGTTGTCCGCCGCGACCCTTGCGGTAGGCGTCGCCATCGGGCTCGTCGCCCGTCCCCCAGCACCCGAGCCCAGCCTGTTCGTGCAGGCGACCGACGAGGCGCCGACCGTCGACCCCTGCGTCACCATGGCCGACGCGCTCGCCCGAGATCTTGGCGAGGCACGCTCGGACCTCGCAGCCCTGTCGCTGACCCTGCCGATGGCCGAGGCTCGAGCGCGTCAGCATGGTGCCCTGCCCCACGACTGGCCCGAAGACCTCGACGAGGCGTACCGCGAGAGCGGGCTGCGTCGCATCCTCGACAACCTCGCGGACTCCGAGCTGGTCGAGCTCGACTGCAGCGAGTTTCCCTGTGTGTTCGCCATCCGAGACCACGCGCCGCTCGACCACACCGGCACCCCAGGCCCCGAGGCTTCCCCGAGCTTCGCCGCCCTCGCCGACCTGGACTGCGGCCCGACGTGGACCACGCAGCGCTTCGTCGACGACGAGGGCGACAGCTTCCTGACCACGATCACCAGCTGCGGAGCGGGTGATGACCCGGACGTACGCGCCCGCGCCGACCAGCGCGTCCGCGACCTCGCCGCCAGCCTGGGGAGGTCCTGATGCTCCGCCTGCTCCCGCTCGCCACACTCGGCCTGGGCCTCGGCGGTGGCTACCTCTGGCCCCGCCCCCTTCCCGAGCCGCTGCCCGAGCCCTTGCGCGTCGCCCGAGCCCAGGCGGCGTGCGACCTCGGGGACATGGCCGAGACGCTGAGCGCCTTGCGCACCGAGCGCGCCGAGAAACAGCAGCGCTACGCGTCCGTGCAGCAGGCGCTGGTCGAGGTGATCGGCGCGCCAGAGCCCTGGCCGGAGGTCACCGAAGACTTCGCGGAAGACGCGGTGCTGGGTCTGCCCGAGCTGCTCGGCGAGGACTTCGACGTCGTCAGCGTCGACTGCACCGAGTACCCCTGCGTCGCTCTGGTCGAGATGCGAGGTGACACGCTGCAGGCGCGCCTCGACGCACAGCAGGGCCTGCGGGACCGACTCGCCGAACACGGCTACGTGGCCAGCCACGCCGCGATGGGCCTGCACCCCGAGGGCGAGGAGCAAGAAGACTGGCGCGTCTCCGCCACCTTCTCGCTGCCCGACCCCGAGGTCCCGGAGGACGACGAGCGCAGCGCGTTCCGCATCCGCGAGGCCAGCGAGTTCCTGGAGTAGTCGCCCCGTCGGCGGGTGTGGGGCTGGCTCCTGTCCGGAGGGCGCTGTACTCTGCCGCTCTGGGAGGACGAACGAGCACCGAACCCGCACGCTTCGAGCGCCTGGACCGGTGGCTCGCCCTGCTGCTCGGGGTCCCCATCGGCCTGCTCGCGCTCGGCACCCAGGCGATGACCGTGAGCGCGACCGCACGAGGCCCGATCAGCGGGCTCGGCTGGGTCGGCGCCATGTGGTCGCAGGCCTTCGCGTTCCTGGCGCTGATCCTGCTCGGCGCCGCCGCGCTCACCGCGTCGACCGGCACCCGCTGGCGCGCACCGGTGCGCGGGGCCGTGGTCTTCGGCGTGCTCGCCGCGGTAGGCCTCGACCTGCTCGCCCGCGCCGCCCCCATCGTCACCGGAACCGCGTACAGCTTCCACGCGGTGGCCTACTTCTGGGGAGCCTGGGACGAGGTGCGCCGGGTCGCCGCGTCGATCCTCGATCCGCAAGGACTCGGCGGCCAGATCCTGCTCCTCGCCGCCATCGTCGGCGGGCTCGTCGCCTTCCTCGCGTGGCGGCAGGATCCGGTCGTCGGCCACGACCGTCGCCAGGGCGTGCTCGTCACTGTCGGCGCAAGCGTGCTCAGCGCCTGCCTCGCGTGCTTTCCGCCCGCCCCCGCCCAGGTCCCGGTGAGCACCGCGACCGAGCCCCTGCTGTGGATGGTGCGCAGCGCCCGGCACGGCAGCGGGCCGATGGAAGAGCCGCCCGTGCGGCATGCCCCCGAGCTTCTGCCCCCCGAGGGCAAGCCTCCGAACCTCGTGATCATCACCCTCGAGAGCGTCGGTCGCTACGTGACCAGCTTCGGCGAGAGCGGCTACGACACCACCCCGAAGCTCCGTGAGCTGGCGGCGTCCTCGCGCTTCTTCGACCGGACCTACGTGACCTACCCGCACTCGACCAAGGCCATGGTGCCGATGTTCTGCGGCGTCGAGCCGTGGGCGTCGATGCGTCCCGTCGACTCGTGGCCTGGCGGGCTGCGCGCCGAGTGCCTGCCGAAGGTGCTCGCCGAGCAGGGCTACGACACGGTGTTCTTCCGCTCGGCGATGGGCGCGTTCGAGAACTGGCCCGAGCTCTCCGAGGGCCTCGGCTTCCAGGAGTTCTACGCCGAAGAGGACCTGCCGACCGAGGGCTTCGAGCGCGCCAACTACTTCGGCTACGAGGACGACATCCTCCTCGAGCCCTCCCGCGCCTGGCTTCGCGAGCACGGAGACGCGCCGTTCCTGATGCTCTACAACACGGGCACGCCCCACCACGACTACCAGCTGCCGAGCCGCTACGAGCGCATCCACTTCTCCGACGACGACGAGCACGATCGCTACCTGAACGCGGTCGTGTACGTGGACCACTTCATCGCCAAGGTCCTCGACCTGTACCGCGAGGAAGGCCTGTACGAGGACACCGTGTTCATCGTGGTCGGGGACCACGGCGAGGGCTTCGGGCTGCACCGCGAGCGCTTCCACGACCTGTCCATGTACGAGGAAGTTGTGCGGGTGCCCTTCCTGCTCCACCACGGGGACCGGTTCACCGGGGTGGAGTCGACGCCGGTGAGCCAGATGGACCTGCCCGGAACCGCTCTCGAGGCCCTTGGCTTCACGCAGACCGAGCCGGTGTGGGGCTCGGCCCTGCGGCCGGAGGCGAAGCGTCACTTCGCGACGGGCTGGCACGTCAACCGCGCGGCCATGGTCGTGGACGGCGACTACAAGCTCATCCACCGCTTTGGTGACATGCCCGACGAGCTGTACGACGTGGCCCACGACGAGCGCGAGGGCGAGAACCTCGCCGACGCCGAGCCCGAGCGGGTCGAGGCTCTGCGTACAGCGCTCACCGAGTGGTACGCGGAGCGACGCCGCTGGGCCCGATGGATGGTCGCGCACACCGACGCGCCCGAGGGCCACTGATCAGGGCGCGCTCGTCCACTGCTGGACCCGGCCATCCCACGCCACCGAGAGCCAGCCCCCGTCGACGGCGGCGAGGCCGCTGACGCGCTCGCGGTGCACGCGGGCCCGCCATAAGAGACCCTCGTTCCGGTCGATCTCGGCGACCGAGCCGTCGAGGAAGCCGACGACCGCGCGAGCGCCGGACGACGAGACCGCGAGCGCCGTGCTCACCCCGTCCACCGGCTGCTCTCCGAGCACCCGACCGTCGGACCCGAGCCACACGAGGCCCTTGCCGTCGAGGAGCGCCGCGCCCCACGGACCGCCAGCGAGTGCCCGGGCGCCGGGTCGCTCGACCACCACCTCGCCGTCCAGTGTGGAGACGCGTCCGTCCTCGTCGAGGACCCACACCGCATCCCCCGCGCGGCGCACGGCCAGCGGCGTGCGGGCCAGGGTCGCATGGTGGGCCGGCGCGTCCGGGCTCTCCCATCGCTGAACGCGCGGGGCATAGGGCACGGCGAGCAGGGTCCCCTCCGCATCGACGGCCAGCGCGCGCACGCCGGGCATGCCCTCGACGAAGCGGCGCGTCGCGCCGGTGCGACGGTCGGTACGCAGCATGCCGTCGGGCTTGTCCACCGAGCCGCTCACCACCTCGTCACCGACGAAGGTCACCTCCTTGATCACCCGCTCGTGTACGTCCACGCGCCACGTCGGCACGCCGCTCTCCTGCTCCAGCAGGGCCAGGCTCGGCCCGACCGCGACGGCGACCGCCCCTCCGTCGGCCGCCACCGCCCCCAGGCCCTCGCCGAAGAACCACGCGCGAGGTCCCCGAGCCTCGACCGTCCAGGTCTCGAGCCCATCCGCCGTGAGCAGCTCGAAGGTCGTGTCGTCCACCCAACGCGCGAGGGACACAGGCCCGACCGGGAGGCGGCCCGAGGCCCCGCTCGGCGCATGCCACACGAAGGTCGCGCCGCGCACGTCGACCGCGAGCACGCGCATGCCGTTCGGCGAGGGCCACAGGCCACGGACCGAGGTCAGCGGACTGTCCACGACGGCGACCTCCCCGGTGCTCGGGTCGATGCTCGCGAGCCGTCCGCGCAGCGTGCCCGCCAGCAGCCGGTCACCGACGCGCACGAGACTGCTCACGGCGCCGAGCGAAGGCCCGAGCTCCGCGACGTCGCGAAGCCCCCCCGGCTCGCCGCGCACGAGGCGGCCATCTCGGCAGATCACCCACCATCCCCCGTCGTCCACGGCGGCGGTGTCCGCCTCGGCTCCACGCGGGCAGGGCTCCCGCGCCGCGAGCCCGGACAGCTCGGTCACCGAAAGCCGGTCCACGTACAGCCCGCCGCCGACCAGGCCCCGAGCGCCGGCTACCGACCTCAGCACGTCGATGTGCTCGCCGACCCAGCGCTCGAGCCGACCGTCGACGAGGGCCACGCCTCCGTCCTCCGCGGCCATCCAGTCGGTGGCTCCCCCGGCGTGACGCCAGATCTCGCGCTCGCCGTCCACGCGCCACGTGGCCTCACCATCGGCGCACACGACGCCGTCGGCATCGAGGTGGAGCGGCCGCGGACACGACAGCGGCGCGGTGGACACACGATGCGCAGTGAGCGGACCGAGCGCCGCGAGCACGCCGGTCGCCGCGATCGAGGGACCAAGCCCGAGCGCGGACTCGGCGGCCGCGCGCGCCTCCGGGTCGTCGCCATCGAACAGAGCCGCGGCAGCGCGGTCCTCGTACAGCGTCCTCGCGACCTCGCGCAGCTCGGCTTCCGCGGCGACCGCACGGTCCCGTTCCCGGGCCGTCTGCCAGGCGGCGAGCCCCGCACTTCCGCCGCCGAACACCAACACGGCGAACGCGAGGGCCAGGGGCCAGCGCCAGGCGTGCACGAGCCGCAGGAAGAGCTCGGTGGAGCTGTAGGTATGGGCTTCGACGAGTAGTCCGTCGAGCCAGCGCTCGAGCTCGGCGGCGAGCTGGCCTGCATCGGTATAGCGGTCCGCGGCATGCGCCTCCGTCGCGCGGCGGGCCACGGCAGCCAGGTCACGCGGCACATCGGCGAAGCCGGCGCGGGCGACCTGGTCGAGCATGAGCCCGAGGGCGTACACATCGCTCGCGCGGGTGGGTTCCGCCCCGGCGCCGACCTCCGGGGCACGCCACGGTGGCGTACCGCCCCCGACGCCCACCGGCCTCTCTCCGCGGCTCGCGTCGAGGAAGCGCGCGAGCCCCCAGTCGACGACCTGCACCTCGCCATGCGGTCCGACGATCACGTTGTCCGGCTTGAGATCGGCATGCACCACGCCCTGCTCGTGGGCGTGGGCCACGGCTCGGCACACGTCGAGCAACAGGCGTAGACCCGCGAGCGGAACCGCGCCGTCGATGACCTCGGAGAGTCGGCGACCCCGTACCAGGCGCATCGACAGCCACGGTCGCCCATCGGGGAGCACGCCGACGTCGTGCAGCGGCACGATGTTCGGGTGGTCGAGGGCCGCGGTGACGCGCGCTTCGTGCTCGAGCACGGCGCGTGCCAGCTGGGGATCGAGCTCGGTGGACGGGAACTTGCGGGCGACCTCGCGCGCCAGGCGTCGATCCCACACGGCCTCGACCTGCCCCATGCCGCCAGCGCCGAGCAGGCCAGAAGACACGTAGCGCTCGACCTCGTCGACCGCCTCGGGCTCGGTCCAGCCGTCACCCGGAAGCCCCCAGCCGCTCTTGTCGTTCACGTCTGGTCGTCCACGACGTCCTGCTCTCGCAGCACGAGCTCGAGCACCCCCGCGCCATCCGCCCGCACGAGGTCCGCGCGAATGCGGAAGTCCCGCAGCTTGCGACGCAGGCGGACCAGCGTCATGTCGAGCTGCTTGCGGCTGCCGCCCTCGGGCCACAGCTCGGCGACGAGCATCGGCCAGGGCACCGGTCCACCGAAGGCGACGAGCTCGGAGATCACCCGCGCCGGAAGCCCGACGATGACGGCCGGCGCACGCCCGGGCCGGAAGATGTGCACGCTGTCGAAGCGCGCGACGATGCGCAGGGGCTCGTGCAGAGAGGTGTCCGGGGTCGTCGCCTGGTGCCCCTGACGCAGGCGCACGAGACCGGCGCGCCAGCGTCGCCCCGCGACCTCGACCTCGGTGCCGTCCTCGAGGAACACCGGCTCCCCGCCCACCGCCCGGAGTCGCCAGCCCTCGGGCTGCGCCCACACGTGGGCCACCGCCGCCGGGTGCGAGGGCGGGACCAGCGCCGGCGTCGGATCGGCGATCAACGCGCAGGTACCGGGCAGCACGCGCAGCGGCATGCCCTCCGTCGCGAGTCCGAGTACCTCTTCGGGCAGGTCCACCTCTTCGACCACGAGCACCAGTCCTTGCGCGAGCTCGATCTGCTGCCCCGGCCGCAGGACCAGCTCCGAGGTCGGCCGTCCCTCGATGGCGAAGCGCCCTCGCAGGCCGAGCAGCTTGAGCTCGTGCCCGCGCAAGCTGACGAGCGCGTGGGCCTCGCTGATGCGCGGATCGTCGACCAGGACCGAGGAGCTCCACAGTCGACCGATGGTGTCGCCATGGCCCAGCGTACGGAGCTGGCCGTCGGGCAATCGCAGCGTGGCCTGGCAGCGCATGAGGACTCCCGGTGGCCATCCCTCGGCCCCGAATCGACGCTGGCTAACCTCACCGGAGGGGTCCGGCTCGCCGGTTCCTCCGAGCGTCGCCACGCAGCGCGCCGATGGCGGACCACCCAAGAAAAACGCCGCGACCCGAGGGCCGCGGCGCCATGTTCCGGAAGTCGACCTAGTTGCAGGCAGACCCGGTGCAGCTGTTCCGCTGACGCCCGGTGGCGCCGCTGTTGCCCGGGGACGTGCCGCGCGCACCGCCGCTACCGACCACACCGTAGTCCACGGTGCCGGAGACGTTGCCAGAGTACAGCCACAGACCCACCGACGGTCCGCCGGCGCCACCGCCGCCCGCGCCGCCCTTGCCGCCCGGCGCGCCATCGCCGCCGTCGCC
>SBGP01000098.1 GCA_006226595.1 Deltaproteobacteria bacterium | reverse complement strand
CGGTTCATACCCGTAGGGTCGGTGGTTCAAATCCACTCCTAGCCACCATCTCTCAAGTCCCCCGCCCGCTTCTGCTGGCGGGGGATTTTTCGTTTGCGCGCCGGTCGCCCGCCGTTTCCTGGGCAGGCGCGGTTTCGTGGGCGCACACACCGACCCTGCGCCGTGCGCCTCCGCGGTTTCTCGACCATCGGGTCGGTGTCGCGGTGCGTCTGTGGCGCGCCGGAGCATTCGTTGCGGTGGTGCGCGGGCTGCGGGCCTCGCACCCCGGGCTGGACGTGGCGGAAGCGGGCGTTGCAACTTGCTCATTTCATCGTGGCCCGATAGCCGTGCGCTCTTCGGAGGTCCCATGACCCGCGCCCTGACTCTCGTACTTCTCGTCGCCTGCTCGCCCGCCGAGGAGGAGACTCCCGTCGCGCTGCCCACCATCTGGGGCGTCGAGACCCTCGCCGACGAGGACCCGGCAGAGGACGTCGTCGAGGTATCGCTCACCGCGATCCAGGACCGCACCTACATCGACGGCGTTGCCTCGCCGATGTGGAGCTACAACTACCTCGTCCCGGGACCTCTCATTCAGGCTCGCGTTGGCGACACCGTGCGCGTGAACCTCACGAACGAGCTCGCGGAGCCGACGACGGTGCACTGGCATGGTCTGCGGATCGACAACGCGATGGACGGGGTGCCGGCGGTCCAGGACCCGGTTCAACCGGGGGGCACCTTCACCTATGAGTTCGTCGTGCCGGACTCCGGCACCTTCTGGTACCACCCCCACGTGCGCGGCCACGAGCAGGTCGAGCGCGGGCTCCAGGGGTCGATGGTCATCCACGAAGAAGACGTGCTGCCCTATGACGTCGAGCGCTACTTCGTGCTCGACGACATCCTCCTCGACGGCAGCAATCAGGTGATGGGCGGGTTCACGCCGGTCGGCGGCATGACCGCGATGCATGGCCGGCTCGGCAACACCCTGATGTTCAACGGCAAGTTCGACCCGCTCGAGGACGAGGTTCGCAGCGGCACCCGCGAGCGCTGGCGCATCGTCAACACCTCGAACGCGCGCACGCTGTCCATCGATGTGGCCGATGCGCGCTGGCAGGTCATCGCCATCGACGGCAACCTGCTGCCCGCACCCATGGCAGGCGAGGGCCCGATCCGTCTCGAGGTCGGCCGGCGCTTCGATCTCGAAGTCCTCCCGGTCGATGGCGCAGAGCTCCAGGTGGTCGTGCCCACGACCGATGGCGAGGCCGCGTATCCGGCATTCCAGGGCACGCTCGTCGACGAGGGCGAGCCTCCCGAGTTCCTGTTCACGCAGGGACCGGCCGCGCCTGTGATGGAGGAGGTCCAGCAGGAGCTCACCGTGACCCTCGATGCAACGAGCGGCCCGAACGGGGTCGAGTTCACGATCAACGGCCTGCACTACGGCGAGGGAGATGCGATTCCGGTGGCGGCGAACACCCCGACGCGCATCATCATCGAGGAGACTACGGGGCTCGAGCATCCGTTCCACCTCCATGGCCAGTTCTTCCAGCTGGTCAGCCGCGAGGTCGGCGGCCCGTTCATGCCCGGCTCGCTCGACACCCTGCTCGTCGATCCGGGCGAGCGGGTCGAGCTGTACACGGACTTCTCGAACCCCGGGCGGTGGATGGCGCACTGCCACATCCTCGAGCATGCCGAGACGGGCATGATGACCGAGTTCGACGTGCAGTAGCGGTGCTCGGCGCCGCGCCGGCACGCGTGCTATCGCCATGGCGATGATGGCACTCCCGCGATGACCCCCGAGCCCGAGCTCACCCTCGCCCGGCTGCACGCCCTTCGGCGCGAGGGAGTGCTCCCGACCGATGCGATCGGCCCCGCCGTGCGGTGGATCGGCGGACAGCGAACGCCAGCGAGCTGGCGCGCCTGGCTGTGGGCCGTGTGCTTGTCCCTCGGCGTGGTCTTCACCTTCGGCAGCCTCGCGTACTACGCGGTCGTGAACTGGGAGGTGTTCGGACCCTGGGGACAAGTGGGCCTGGCGGTCGCGCTTCAAGCGGTCGCGACCGGGCTCGCTCTCCGCGCCGGTTCAGAGCAACTGCTCGGGCGACTCGGGGCCATGGCGGCTGGCTGTCTCATCGGGCCCGTGTTGCTCGTGCTCTCCGCGGTCACGGACGCCGAGGGCGGCTGGTGGCTGTTGTTCGGCACCTGGTGGGTGCTCATGGTGCCTTCCGTGCTCGCCGCGCGCCTTCCGGCCGCCGCGCTCGCCTGGCTGGTGGTGCTCGACCTCGGCGTCATCGCGGGCTTCGAGCCTCTGTTTCGCGCGCTCCGCGACCTGCCGGACACCCTGCCCGGACTCGTGCTCGCCGCGGTTCACGTCCTGGCACTCCTCGTGTGGGAGGCGCTCGCACCGCGGGTCTCGTGGATGCAGGTGCGCTGGGCACCGCGCACCATCGGGGCCGCGGGCGTGTGCTTGCTCACGATGACCGCGCTGCCGACCCTGTTCTGGGAAGGCGATGTGGCGTCGGTCGTCGCCATCCCGGTGCTGCTGGCGGTCGTGCTCGCCGCCCAGGTTCGCTACTGGCGCGGGTCCCGCGACCTGCTGCTCGCGGGCCTGCCCCTGCTCGCGGTGGTCGTGCTGGTCGCGAGCGGCGGCCTGAGGCTGGTCATCGAGATCCTCGACGACACCCTGCTCGTGATGGCCGTCACCCCGGTCATCGTCGCCGTGTTGCTCGCGCTGACCGTGGGACTGCTCGTGTGGCTGCGCGCCGCGCGCGAGTGGCCTGGGGAGGCCCCGTGACCCTCACCGCGCTGCTCGACAGGCTGTCTTCCGAGGGCGTGGAGGTGGATGCGGAGGCGGTCCTCGCCGAGGACCGTCGGCTCGCGGCGGATCCGCTCGAGGCGGAGCTTCCCTGGTATCTACGAGCCATCGTGGGGGTGGGCGCGTGGCTCACCGCGATGTTCGTGCTGTTCTGGCTCGTGTTCGCGGTCGTGGTGTTCGCGCGGATGAAGAGTGGCTTCGCGCTCGCGGCACTGTCGGGGGTGCTGGGCATGGCGTCGCTGGTGGTGTCGATGGCGGCGGCGTGGTGGCCGGAGCTCGTCGGCAGCCGGCTTCGCAGGCAGCTCCTCGAGGACGGTGACGTGCCACCCGAGCCCGGTCGAGGCGGGCTGTTCGCTCGCACCGTGGCCCTCGACTTCCTCGGGCAGCTCGCGGTGGTCGGGGTCCTCGCCGGGCAGGGCGGGTTTGCCGTGGGCGTGCTCGCCGAGACCTCGGAGGAGGTCGCACTCGCCCTCCTCGTGCTGCAGTCACTCGTGCTGTTCACCAACCCGCACTTCGTGCTCCGCTTCGCCTCCGCCGCGGGACTCGGGGTGTGGGCCATGCTGCTGGAGGACGAGCTGTTCGGGAGTCGGGAGCTCACCCTCGCCGCGGTGACCCTGGCCATGGTCGCCGTGTGGCTGTCGCGCCCGCTGTGGCTGCGCACGCGTGCGTGGGCGGCGCACGGTCCCATCGGTCACGGGCTGGCCGCCTTCGTGCTCGTCGCCCATGTCCTGGCCAACGACACCCTCGGGCAGCCGGTCGTGAATGGCCTGGCTGCGGTGACCGTCGTCGTGTGGTTGCTGTGGGAGGCGCGCGTCGGTGGCCTCGGCATCGTGATCGGCCTTGTCCTCTGCCTGGCGGCTGCCGTGGCGACGGTCTCGGTCCCGGGGGTGATGCTCTCGCTCGTCGTCCTCGGTCTCGGGGCGCGAGCCGGGGACCGCGTGCTCCAGGGCGGCGCCATCGCCGGACTGCTCGGCTACGGGCTGTACGACACCGTGATCTGGGACGTGGGGCACACGACCCGCTTCGCCGTCCTGCTCGGACTGGGGATCGGCTTCCTGCTGAGCGCGGCGCTCCTCGGGAGAGCTGCCGAGGGCCCGGAGTTGGCGTAGCGCGGTCTCCCGTCGGCGATTCAGTGAGGGAGCGAGCTCGCGGAAGAGACGTGCCGTGCGACGCAGGCGAGCAGCTCTTCCTGGGTGAAGGGCTTTCCGATCACGTCGTCCATGCCCGCATCCGTGCACGCGCGGCGGTCTTCCTCCCCCACGTTCGCGGTCACCGCGAGGATCGGCACCGCGGCGCCCTGCGGGAGGGCACGAATGCGTCGGGTGGTCTCGTAGCCGTCCATGCCCGGCATCTGGCAGTCCATGAGCACGGCGTCGATGTGTGGGTCGGCCTCGATCACCGTCACGGCCTCGGCGCCGCTCTCGGCCTCGATCACTTCGTGCCCGGCGTTGCGAAGCACGGCGACCGCGACGAAGCGGCTGATCCCATGGTCGTCGACGACGAGGAAGCGGCGTCCGGAGGGCGGTGCGGCGTGGCGGGGAGGCGACGTCGGCTGGGCCGGCCCCTCGATCACGGCGTGCAGCCTCGGTGAGGTGAGCGGCTTGAGAAGACGCCTCACCTGGCCGGGCCATGGTGGGCTCGCCGCGATCTGCGAACCCACCGCGATGACGCGGGCGTCCTCCAGCGCCTGCACCGCTTCGCTCCACTCGCCCTCGTCCTCGTGGAACAGCACCCACACGTTGTCGCCGGCGTCGGCGACCGCCGCGGCCAGCTGGGCCGGGGATCCGACCTCGCGGGTCGCGGTGGGGCAGGCCGCGAAAGCCGAGGCGACGAAGCAGGGGTCGTTGCCGGCCAGGACCAGCGTGTGTGCCGCCAGGTGCTCGCGAGGCATCTCGGTCGCGCGGAGTGGCAAGCGCAGCGCGAAGCAGGAGCCCTCGGGAGAAGTGCTCTCGAGCGCGACATCGCCGTGCATCGACCGCGCCATGTCGCGGCTGATCATCAGTCCCAGGCCGGTGCCACCGTACGAGCGCTGGTGGCCCTGCTGAGCCTGGTAGAACGGCTCGAAGATGCGGGTGAGGTCTTCCTTGGCCACGCCGGGCCCGGAGTCCTCGACGCGGAACACGATCTCCGGCTGGCCCGCGTGCTCGTCGAGCTGGACCTTCATGCACACGCGACCGGAAGGCGTGAACTTCACGGCGTTGCCGACGAGGTTGAGCAGGATCTGGCGGACGCGGGCGGGATCACCGACCATGCCGGTGGGCACCGCGGGGTCGACGATGCACCACAGGTTGATGTGCTTGCGCGCGGCGACCGCGGCGACGAAGCACATGGCGTCTTCGGTGACGTCGCGGACCGAGAACGGCTCGTCGACGAAGGCCACCTTGCCGCTCTCGAGCGAGGCCACGTCGAGCAGGTCGCCGATGACCGCGAGCAGTGCGCTCGCGCTCTCGAGCGCGGTCGACGCCAGGTTGCGCTGCTGCTCGCTGTGGAGGGTCGGCTCGAGCAGCTCGAGCATGCCGGTCACTCCGTGGAGCGGGGTTCGGAGCTCGTGGCTGAGGGTGGCGATGAACGTCGACTTCGCCCGGTTCGCGGCCTCCGCGGCATCTCGAGCCCGCGCGAGCTCCTCGTTCTGACGCGCCAGGTCACGGGTCTGGCGCTCGACGGTGAGCTGCACCTCGCCGCGGCGGTCGTTGAGCGACTGCACGAGCAGGCCCAGGCCGGCGGTGGTCAGGCTGCCCGTGAGCAGGAGGAACCACGGAGCCAGCGAGGCGTGCGTGACCGCCGAGCCGAGCGTCGGCGTGATCACGAGCTGCCAGTTGTCGCCGGGGACGTCGATCGGCACCGTGTGCTGGAACTCGGGTGCGAGTCGATCGTCTGCGCGCTGCTCGAAGAGCAGGTTCGGCTGCGGCGCCGACGTGAGCAGGCGAATGTCGAGCCCCTCGGCCTCCGCAGGGCCGGCGGAGGCGGCCATCAGGTCCGAGGGACGCAGGAGCAGGGCCAGGTAGCCGTCGGGTTCTTCGGCGCTCGGCGAGGTCAGCCATACGGGCTCGATGACGAGGACCGAGAGCCGCCCCTCCTTGTCCTGGGCGAGTCGGAAGGGGGCGGTCGTCTCTCGGCTGCGCGAGCGTGCCGCAATGCCGTAGGTATCGGCGCTTCCTGTGGACAGCGTGTCCAGGCCGAGGGTCTCGTTGTGACGCGTCGCCGGCGCCGTGAGATGGACCACCAGGTAGAGGTCGCGTGCTCCGGCAGGGCGGTAGCCCCCCTGGCCGTCGGGCTCGGTGATCTGGAAGGGGCGCGCCAGCTCCGCGGAACGCGCCTGTTCGTAGGCCGCGCGTTCGTCGCGGTGCACGGGCCGGACCCAGGCCACTCCGTGCGTGCTCAGGTCGTTGCCGACCACGGTATCGACGAAGCGCTGGTACTCCTCCAGCGGTGCGGCGGGGTGCTCGCGAAGCATGGCGCGGACCGCATCGAGCACGTCGAGTGACCGCTTGACTTCGACTTCCACGTGACTCGCGATGTGGACCGCCTCGTCGCGGTACACCTCGGACTCGAGGTCGTGCTCCTGTGCGCGCACGAGCACGAATACGCCCATCGTCGCTGCGGCGACGCCGAACACGGGCAGCGTCCCGAGCATCCAGTTGCGAAGACTGCGGTGGGGGCCCGTCCACAGGAAGGGGGTGAACACGGGCCACACCGCCATCGTGCCCACGGTGTCGCCGAGCCACCACGTGAACCACACGTAGAGTAGCTGGTCCGACCCGGCCAGCCCCACGGCTGCGAGGCTTCCGGTACCGAAGACGGCGGACACGAGCGTGGCGACCGGTCCGGCGAGCAGCATCGCTTTGAGGTGGATGGGATGGTCGGCTTCGGCGTCCCACGCAAAGCGCCGTACGAGCCAGGTCGCGAGGTGCGAGCGCGCGACGGCGCCGGACGAGATCATCAGGACCAGCGGCGTCTGCACGGCCCAGTCGATGGGCTCTCCTCGCAGGGCGGCCTCGGTGAGGATGGCGAGCACGCTGCCGAGAAACACCCCGGGGGCCAGTCGGTAGCCGAACCGCATGACCATCAGCGAGGCGAAGCCGGCGGCCGGCCACAGCGGCGAGGCGATGAGCGGGGGGATCGCCAGGTACAGCGCTGCGAGTCCAAGAAGCCAGTATCCTCCGGCAACGGCTGCGTTGGCTCTCCAGGTATGGGCCATCGGGCGTGTGTGAACCTCCGTACCATCGTACCAATCGGAGCCTTGCACGCCGGGAGGCTGAGTCCGACGACCGACTGTCGCACCGCCGCATGCCAGCGCGAGGCCGATCGGCGGGTGTCGGAGGGGCGGTGCGGATTTGGCGGGCGTGGGACGAATGGTCCCTTCGTCGCGCGAGGGGCTCGGTCCGCGCCCGCCTTGCCGGTTGTCACCCTGCCCCGGCGTCGCGCGTTCCTCCTGTGCACACCTGAGGAGGGCTCATGCGACCATGGATCCTGCTCCTCTCGATGGCCCTGCTAGGCTGCCGAGACGGAGCCACTATCGCCGAGGACACCGGAATCGTCGTGACCGACACCGGGACCTCGGACCCCTGTCCGGGCCCCGATGCCGATGGCGACGGCGTCCCTGACAGTTGCGACGTCTGTGAAGGCTCGGACGACGGCAGCGACGCGGACGGCGACGGTGTACCGGACGGCTGCGACATTTGCGCCTCCGGACCGGACTCGGCCGATGCGGATGGCGATGGTGTGCCGAATGCGTGTGACGCGTGCGAGGGCTTCGACGACAGCGCCGATGCCGACGGCGACGGCGTGCCCGACGGCTGTGAGACCTGCACCAGTCCCGACGACACCGACGGCGACACCGTGCCCGACGACTGCGATGTGTGCGCCGGGTTTGACGATCTGGCGGACGCGGACGGCGACGGGGTGCCCGATGGTTGCGACGTCTGCGCCGACGGCAACGACGCGCTCGACGCGGATGGCGACGGCGTGCCGGACGCCTGCGACCTGTGCCCCGCTGGGGATGACGGTGCGGATGCTGACCAGGACGGCGTCCCCGATGGGTGCGACGTCTGCCAGGGCGGTGACGACGCGATCGATGCCGACGGCGATGGCGCTCCCGATGCGTGTGATGCCTGCCCGGGCTCCGACGACGCACTCGATGCCGACGGCGATGGCGTGCCGGATGGCTGTGACCAGTGCCCGGCCGGCGACGACACGCTCGACGCGGACTTCGACGGCGTGCCCGACGGCTGCGACATCTGCGCACAGGGCGACGACAGCATCGACTCTGATGGCGACGGCATCCCCAACGCCTGCGATACCTGCAACAGCCCGCTCGACGCGGATGGCGACGGCGTGCCCAACGACTGCGATGTGTGTCCAGGCTCGAACGACACCCTCGACACCGACGGGGACGGCGTACCGGATGGCTGCGACAGTTGCCCCAACGGGCACAACGGCGTGGACGCCGACGGCGATGGGGTTCCGGACGCGTGTGATGTGTGCCCGGGGTCCAACGACGGCGTGGACGTCGACGCGGACGGTGTGCCGGACGGCTGCGACATCTGCCTCGGGGGCAACGACAACCTCGACGAAGATGGCGACGGCGTGCCGAACTTCTGCGATGCCTGCCCTGGCGCGGACGACGCGGTGGACACGGACGGCGATGGGGTTCCCGATGGCTGCGACCTTTGCCCGAGCTTCGATGATGCGATCGACGCGGACGGCGATGGCGTCGCCGACGGCTGCGACGTGTGCCCCGGGTTCGACGACACCGCGGACGCCGACCGGGACACCACGCCGGACGGCTGCGACCTGTGCGAGGGAGCGGACGACCGGCTCGACATCGACGCCGACGGCGTGCCCGACAACTGCGACCTGTGCCAGGGCCACGACGATGCCGCAGATGGGGACGGCGATGGCGTGCCCGACGGCTGCGACATCTGCCCTGGCGGCGATGACGCGGTCGATGCTGACGGCGACGGCGTTCCGGATGCCTGCGACGTGTGTGCGAGCGGCGACGACCGACTCGACGCGGACGCGGACTCCGTGCCCGATGCGTGCGACGTCTGTGATGGCGGCTCGGACCTCCTCGATGGTGACAACGACGGCGTGCCCGATGCCTGTGACATCTGCCTCGCGGGTCCGGATGGCGTCGACACCGACACCGACGGCGTGCCCGACGCCTGCGATGTGTGTCCGACCGGCGACGATGGCGTCGATGCCGATGCTGACGGCGTGCCTGACGCCTGCGACGTGTGCGCAGGCTTCCCTGACGGAAACGACTTCGACCAGGACGGCACCCCGGACGGCTGCGACGACAACGACAGCGATGGAGACGGGCTCGACGATGCCTACGAGGTGCTGATCGGCACCGACCCTGGCGTTGCGGATAGTGACTTCGACGGCATTCCCGATGGCATGGAGGTCGGCGTCACCGACACCGATCCCCTCGACAACGACACCGACGGGGATGGTTTGCTCGACGGCTTCGAGCTGCTCAACGGAAGCGACCCGGACGTCGCGGACACCGATGGTGACGGCCTGACCGATGCCGAAGAGTTCTCGCTCGGCACCGACCCGGCGAACCCGGACACGGACGGCGACGGCCTGCGCGACGGCTTCGAGGAGCTGGTGCTGTTCACCGATCCGGACGACCCGGACACTGACGGCGATGACGTCAATGACGGCCAGGAGATGCTCATCGGGACCGACCCGACCGACAGCGACACCGACAACGACGGCCTGGAGGACGGCGAGGAGGTCGCGCTCGGCACGGACCCGCGCGTGCGTGACAGCGATGGCGACGGGCTCGACGACGGGGACGAGGTGTTCGACACGGGAACCGATCCGCTGATGCTCGACACCGACGGTGACGGCGCGTCGGATGGCTACGAGGTCGAGGTCGTCGAGACCGACCCGCTCGATCCCAACAGCGTGCGGCTGGCCAGCGAGGACGACCGCGATGGCGACAGCCTGTGGTCCGAGCTCGAGGAAGAGCAGTACAACACCGACCCCAACGACCCGGACACCGACGGCGACGGCCTGTCGGACGGCGCCGAGGTCTACATCTGGCATACCAACCCGCTCCGCGAGGACACTGACGGAGACGGGCTGCTCGATGGCGATGAGGTGTTCACGCACGGCACCGACCCTCGGTCCTACGACTCCGATGGTGACGGCCTGAGCGACGGTCAGGAGGTGACCCTGTTCTACGACCCGCTCGACCCGGACATGGACGACGATGGGCTGCTCGACGGTGAGGAGGTCGGCGTGTACGGCACCGACCCGGAGGACGCGGACACCGACGCCGACACCCTCCCAGACGGGGACGAGCTGTTCGTCCACCACACCGACCCGACGGACGAGGACACCGATGGGGACGGCCTGCTCGACGCGGCGGAGCTCGCGCGCGGGACCAACCCACGGCACGCGGACTCGGACTGGGGCGGCACCGAGGACGGCACCGAGGTGGCGAACGGTACGGATCCCCTGGACCCGGCCGACGACTGACCTGAACCAGGTCGCGACGAGGGCCCGGGCTTCGGCTCGGGCCCTTCTTCGTGGCCCGGGCGTCCGGCGCTAGCGCCAGATCGAGTGGAGAAGGTCGATGCGCAGGTCCACCTCGGCGTCGCAGCTCACGGAGATGCCCGTCGCGTCGTACGGCGGAAAGATGCGCTCGGTGAACACGACCTGCCCGTCGCCAGCGAAGATCTCGAGCATGCTCGTGTCGACCACCACCTCGAGGTCCAGGCCCGCCGTCGACAGGGGAGCGGTGTGGACCGCGGCGAAGCTGTCGTCGAAGTCGACCTCGCCCGAGAAGCTGCGGTCGACCGATAGGGTGTCTCCGTCCCAGGTGATGCGGGTGCCGGCGTCTTCGCTCTCGCGAAGGCCCAGGTCGCAGTGGGTGGCTTCTCCCGAGGCGAGGCGCAGGCGGTAGACCTCGCCTTCGAACGACTCGAGGGCCTGTTCCACGCGGCGAGGGCTCGCGCTCGCCAGGTCGACCGGCGTGCCGCGCACCAGCGCGTCGAGCGCAATCGCGTGCTGGGCCAGCTGGCCCTCCGCCGCCCCCAGCCGCCGGGGGAGGGACATCGCGCCCCGCCAGGGTTCGGTGGGGGTGCGCAGGGCGTAGCGCCAGTTCATCGCCCACGCGAGACCTACCGACGGCGCCGCGCCGGGCGCCTCGGTGGCGGCCGGATCGGCCCACGCCTGGAACGCGTAGAAGTCGGGCCCGTGGTCCATCCACGCCAGCGAGCGCGCGGTGGCACTCGGCTCTGGTCCGCCGTCGAGCCAGCCCTGACCGGATCCTCCCGCCGGTCCGCCGGGGTTCACGGCGATGGCGAGCCCGGTGCTCAGCGTGCTGGTGTCGCCGAAGTGCACCACGTCCGGGGTCTCGACGACGCCGTCGCTGTCGATGGGCATGCCGCCTTCCCGCGTCCACGCGAGCAGGTCGTCGCTGACCCACAGGCCCACCGCGTCTCCCTCGCTGATCAGGGCGCCGTAGCGCCCGTCGTCGCGGAGGTACACGCGGGGATCCCGAAAGTCTCGGATGCCGGGGTTGGCGATGACCGGGCTCGCCGGATGCACGGTGAACGCCACCCCGTCGAGTGAGGTGGCGAGCGACTGCTTCTGGTCGCCACTGTCGCCGCCGTTGTGCGTGAACATCAGCGCGATGCACCGGCTCGCGCACACGCCGGTCAGCCCGTCTTCGAGCACGATGGCCGAGCCCGAGAACACCGTCCCGAGCGCCGGGTCCGGCGAGAGCGCGATGGGCTGCTCCTCCCAGTGGAGCAGATCCGCCGAGGTCGCGTGGCCCCAGTGCATGGGGCCCCACACCGTGTCGTCCGGGTAGTGCTGGAAGAACAGGTGGTACACGCCGTCGAAGCGGACAAGGCCGACCGGATCGTTGAGCCAGCCCGATGTGGGGGAGAAGTGCAGCTGTGGCCGCCACTCCTCGGCCCGCGTCGTCTCGAATGGCGCGACGGGCGGTCCACCGCAGGCGGCGAGGAGCAGCAGGGGAAGTGAGCGCAGCATCGCCTCCATCTTGCCGCAGGTCCGGCTCTCGGCGCGACGTTGCCCGAGGTCCACGTTTTTTGTCCGTCCGCCATGCCCTGGCGCGTTCTTCGACTGGAAGGGTGGTCGTTCGGCTGCTCGAGCGCGTCCGTGCCACGGGGTCTGCGGGCTGGGTCTGCCGAGTCTTCACGTGGGCGCGATTTGTTCGGTACGGTTTCTGGCGGAGGTGGAGATGCGGCACACACGGGTGATGGTCCTGCTCGGGTTGCTGGGATGTAGCTACGAGCTCACCGGTCCGGCGACGCCCTCCATCGAAGCCGTCGAGCCGGGTGCGTTCTGCGACGAGGTGGGCGGAACCGGTACGATCACCGGCGCGAACTTCGCACCGATGCCCGAGAACACGCTCACCGACGCGAGCCTCGCGCTCCCCGACGTCGTGCTCTACGACCAGGACGAGACGGCCGTCGACGTCTCGGAGACCTGGCAGTCCTCGACCCAGATGCAGTTCGAGCTGCCCGTCGGCACGGCCGAGGGCACGTACACGGTCGAGGTCACCAACCCTGACGGCAGCCAGGCGACGAGCGCGGTGGACTTCATCGTCGTCGGGCCGCCAACCCTGACGGCGGTGGACCCGGATCTGGTGTGCGCGGGCACCGAGTTCACGATCACCGGTGAGGGCTTCGTCGACGGCTACACCCAGGTGTGGGTCGGCGAAGCGGAAGCCACGGTCGTCTCGGTCTCCGAGACCGAGGTCGTCGCCGAGGCTCCGGCGGGACTGTCCACCGGCCTCCACGACGTCACGGTGGGGATCGCTGGCGGATGCGAGACCACGCTCGTCGACGCGCTCGAGATTGCGCAGGAACCGATTGTGTTCTTCGTCGATCCGCCCGTCGTGTACCAGGACACGTTCACGCAGGTCAGTGTGTGGGTCACGGGCATCGAGGGCTCGGTCACCGAGGTGCTCCTCGTCGACGCGGCCGGCACCGAGACGAGCGTGTCGTACACCTGGGATGCCGGGCGTCCGAGCCGCATCTTCGCCACCGTCCCGGATGGCATGCCCGAAGGCAGCTACGACGTCGTGGTCTCGGACGAGTCAGGGTGCAGCGCGGTCCTCGAGGAGGCGTTCTCCGTCGAGGCCGACCTCTCCCTCGCGCTCTCGGCGATCGACCCCCCGTTCGGCTGGACATCGGCGTCGACGCCCGTGACCTTGCGCGCCGGCAGCCCCGGCTTCCAGGACCCGCCGCGGGTCTACCTGTCCCCGGAGACGCCGTCGGACACGAGCCTGGCCACCGAGCTTCGCGGCGTGACCTTCGAGAGCGAGCAGCGCCTCACGGCGGTGGTACCCGAGGGTCTCGCCGTCGGCCGCTACGACGTGCTCGTGATCAACCCGGATGGCAGCATCGGGCAGCTACCGCTCGCCTTCACGGTGACGGCGGACCCGCCGCCCGTGATCACCGCGGTCTCCCCGGTGTCGACCGACAACCAGAACGACCTCGCCGCCACCATCCTTGGCGAGAACTTCCGCAATCCCACGGTCGAGATCGAGTGCCGCGAGCTGTCGTCGGGCACGCTTGGCGCCCGCATCGGTGCGACGGTCGACAGCTTCACCGTGGACCAGATCCAGGCCACGATGCCGACCACCGGGCTGAGTCCGTCGGTGTGCCTGGTGTGGGTGACCAACGACGATGGCACCTGGGCCAGCTACGCGTCGGTCTCGGTGGCGCTGCCCTCGCGCAACCTCTCGGCGTGGAACGCCGGTCCGGGCCTCGCGGTGGCGCGCCGCGCGCCGGCGGCGGTCGCGGGGCGGGCGACGACCACCGCGCGCTTCCTGTACGTGCTTGGCGGCGATGACGGTGCGGGGACCCGCCTCGACAGCATCGAGGCCAGCGCGGTCGACGTGTTCGGCGATCTCTCCAGCTTCCGTTCGCTACCCAAGCCGCTACCGCGGGCCTTGTCCCACGCGACCGCTGCGACCCTCGACCGCTTCGTGTACGTGGTCGGCGGTGTGGACGACAGCGGCCCGGTGAACACCGGGTGGCGGGCCCAGATCCTCGATCCGCTCGAGGCGCCCGAGGTCACGGACCTCGCGGTCACCGTCGGCCAGGGCCTGGGTCCGGGGCGGTGGACCTACAGGGTCGCAGCGCTGTACGACGCGAGCGACGACGACAACCCTGGCGGAGAGGGGCTGCCGAGCGATGCCTTCGCGGTGCGGCTCCCAGACATTCCCGGAGGCGTCGAGCCCACGCTGACGTGGACACCCGTGGCCGGCGCGGTGGGCTACCGCGTGTACCGCTCACCCGCAGCGGACGCGCCCTCCGGTGCCGAGCAGTTCCTCGCCGATGTCGCTGCCGAGAGCTTCACGGATGTCGGCGGGACCGTCGGATCCGGTGTGCCCCTACGCGTCGGCGACCTCGGCGAGTGGTCGCCCCTGCCGACGATGGCCGCCGGACGTCAGTCGCCCTACGCGGCGATCGGCATCGATCCGGGCGACCCGGGCTTCGCGACCCTCGTTGTCGCGGGAGGCAAGGACGCGTCGGATGCCCGGGACGACATCCAGTGGCTGCAGATCACCCGCAACGGCCCAGGTGATCACGACGTTCCCGCCAACTTCTCGAACTCTACGACCACGCTGACCAACCCGCGCTACGAGGGCGCGACCTTCGTCGCCGACTCGAACCTGCACTCCGTCGTGCCGCAGGGCGACACCTGGCTGTACTTCGGCGGTGGCCGGACCACGGGCGGAGGCCTGGTCGGTACCTTCGATGCGGCGCGGATCGCAGCGGGGGGCGACGTCACCGGGTTCGTCGAGGTGGATACGCTACCGAACACCCGCGCGGGCTACGCCTTCGCCTCGGCGGGCGACACCCTGTACGTGTTCGGCGCCACCGGCGGTCAGCCGGATGATGGCGGCGACTCCGCCGGGATCTGCGCCACCGGACTGCCTGGCTGCAACAGCGGCCCGCCCGACCCGCCGGATCTCCAGAACTGGAACGGCCTCGCCAACGAGGCCAACCTGATCGTGCCCCGGTACCTCTCCGGCTCGACGCAGGAATCCTCGGTCATCTTCGTGGTCGGCGGTACGACCGACACCGAGAACGCCTCGACCTCGGTCGAGTGGAACAACTACTGATGGGGGCCCAGATGACGCGTCTGTTCTTCGCGGCTGGGCTCCTGCTCACCGCCCCGGCGTACGCCGAGCCCGCCTCGTTCGTGCTTGGCTTGCACGCCGGTCCCGCCTTTGCGCTGTCGCCGTTGGACATCACGGCACTCCCCCGAGTGACCCTCGGGGTCGAGCTCCCGCCGGCACAGCGACGCTTCCGACTGTGGGGCGGGGCAGCCTGGGCGCCGCCGCGGTCCTCGGGTTCCGTGTCGGACGACCGTGTGCCCAGCGGAAGCTTCGACTACGAGCTGCGACAGCAGGAGCTGATGCTTGGCGGCGGTGTCGCCTTCGCGATCACCAACCCCGAGGGCCCCGTGGTTGTCGACGTCGAGGTCGGGCCGCAGGCCTTCCTGCTCGAGAGTCGCGTCGATGGCTCGGCCGGTGGGGAGGCCTTCGGCGAGCATCGCGAGGTCTACACCCGCCTCGGTGTGATGGGGGCGCTCGGCATCCGCATTCCCGCGGGGCCGGGCGAGGTCGCCGTGCAAGGGCTGTTCACCGCCTCGAAGCTCGATGGGCGCGTCACCGGTGACGCGAGCAGTGCGTCGATCAGCCCCTCGGTCGGCTACCGGTTCGTGCTCTGAGTCCGGCGCTCACGCTACCTCTGGCAGCTCCAGCCAGAACACGGCGCCACCGCCTTCGCGGTCGTGTGCGCCCACCCGGCCTCCGCAGCCCTCGACCACAGCACGGACGATGGCGAGCCCGAGGCCAGCGCCCTCCTTGGCACGGTCGAGTCCCACCGAGCCCTGTACGAAGGGCTCGAACAGCGAGTCCGCCGCCACGTCGGGGGGCAGCCCGGGGCCGCGGTCCGACACTGCGACCCGGACCCATCCGCGGGTGTCGGTGACCTCGATGTCCACCTCGGAACCCGGCGCGTGGCGGCGTGCGTTGGACAGGAGGTTGGCCCACACGGCCACGAAGCGCGCGGGGTCGGCGAGCACCACGACCGCGTCGCTCCCAGCACTCGACACGAGGGTAGGCTGAGGCAGCTCGGGGACGTCGTGGAGCTCGTGGAGAAGCTCCTTCACCCGAACGGGCTGCACCTGGATCGCCAGCGCTCCGGTATGCAGCGCCTGGAAGTGCAGCAGTTCGTCGACCAGGGAGGCGAGGCGGGTGCTGTTGCGAAGCGCGATGTGCACCAGCATCGCGGCTTCCTCGGGCAGCTCTCCGACGACGTTGTGGTCGAGGAGCTGCAGCGCCCCGTGCACGGCGGCGAGCGGGCTGCGCAGCTCGTGACTCACGGTAGAGATCAGCCGGTCCTTGGACTCGGCGGTGCGACGCTCCTCGGCGTGGAGTGCTGCGACCTTCGCGAGCCGTTGCCGCTCGTAGAGCAGGCTACACCCCCAGCCGATGCCGATGAGCAGGAGCAGGACGTTCGTGCGCGCATTGGCGATGTCTGGAATCGGCCCACCCGGAAACACGAAGCCGATGTGGTCGAGGTAGGCGAACACGCCGACCTCGACGACGGCGACGGCGCCGGCAAACGCGCCCAGGAACGGTCCTCCGAAGAAGGTCGCGACGACCGGGGCGAGGGGCAGCGCGGCGAGCCCCGGGACCTCGATACCGCCCTGAAGGTACGCGGCGAGCGCGGGAATGCCGAGAAACGCCGACACCGGCACCATGGCGGGAACCCATGGCCATGGGGAGAAGCGCACCAGCACCGGCAGTGCGAGGAACATCAGGATGCTCACCAGCTCCGCTGCGAGCAGGGGACCGGGCAGCGGGTCGGTGAGCGTGCGGTGCAGGCAGGACGCGCTGAGCAGCGCCCCCAGGACCATGCCGGTCCGCGCGAGCAGTCGGGCCCGGTCGAGGCTCTCCGGGTCTCGGGCCAGGTTCGGGTGAACGGGGAGCGCCGCCAATCGCTCTCGGAGCGAAAGGCTGGGAGGGGTGGTGGTCATGTCGAGCGGGTGCGTGCGCGGTGCCAGGCTTCGGAGAGGCGGACGACTTCGGAGGCGAGACGCATGACGTCGTAGGGCTTGCAGATCACGCCTGCGGCGCCCTGGGCTTCGTAGGAGCTCAGCTCGTCGGGGCTCACGGTCGCCGTCACGAAGATCACCGGTACGGCGTGGAGCGTGTGGTGCTCTCGAAAGGCGGCGAGGGTCTCGGGGCCGCTCATCCCCGGCATCATCACGTCGAGCAGCACGATGTCCGGCGGGCTCGCGAGTGCCATCTCGATGGCCTGGGCGCCATCCGCCGCGCACCGAACGTCGATGTCGCCGATTCGGGCGAGGGCCATGCGCCCGATGGTGCGGGTGTCGTCGTCGTCGTCGACCAGCAGAATGGACGGACTGGGCACGGGACTCTCGGGGTGGGGGCTGTCGGACTCTTCGCCAGAGTCGCATTTTCGGTGCGTGCGAGACCCGTCACTCGCCTGACATCGCCGTCGTCCCGCACGGCCGAAGGGTTGCGGCGGTCGTCGAGCGCGTCGCCCCATTTCCCCGCCAGCGAGCAAAGGCCACGAGGGTCACTACACGGTGCAACACGGGCGAGCGGCGCGGGAGGTCGTCGTCATACCCGTGGCCTGGGAGGTCCTCTTGTCCCAGCGCTCGCGTCGTTCGTCCGTGGCATCTGAATCCACTCGCCCCACGGGCGGCGGGGCACTCGCGCTCGCCGAGACCTCGAATGCGGCGCGGCAGGCCGAGCTCTCCCCGCAGCGGCGGCCGTCGAGCGCGCTCTCGCTCGCGAGCCAACGGCGCGACGCCGAGGAAGAACCGTCCGGGGGAGAAGCGGCGGGACCGCAGTCTTTCTGCGACCAGTTCAACCGCGAGTTCTGCCGCCAGCTCCACGTCTTCGGCGCCTCTCGGGAAGAGGCCGCCCACCGCGGGCCCACCGTGCGCGCCCATCAGCTGGGCGGCGCCAGTGGCGAGGCCCTGTCCCAGGAGGAGCTCGACCGACTGTTCACGCCCACCCAACAGGAGCTGCTCGCGGGGTTCTGTGACACCCACATCATCCCGGACCGGCTGTTCAACGGGGACGAGGTCGGCGGCTCCACCGCCCCCCAGCGACTGATGCTCTCGGCGCACATCCTCGCCACCGGCAACTACCGCCCCGGCTCCTTCGCCCAGGCCGTGCACGCGCGCATGTGCGGGCACTGGGTCAACCTCGTGAACCACTACGCCGGGGTCAGCGCCGCCAACCGCGTGGGTATTCGCGAGTCCTTCGACCACACCGGTCGCCTGACCATGTCGGTGGGCGAGGACGAAAACGAGGCCGGCGAGTCCGAGCTCGGCGTCGCACGGCAGGGCGTGTTCGACGGCATCAGTCGGCGCCATCGCCGCACCGAGGAGCAGGCCATCGCCGACGGTGAAGCCGCGTCCGAGCACGTCGCCTTCCGCTGCGAGAACCTGCCGATGGACCAGCTCGACTCGCTCACCCCCGGCGACTGGCTGTACGTGTTCAACGACAATGGGCGCGACGGGCAGCGGCACGGGGGCGGCAACCACAGCATCATCTTCTCGCGCTACGGCAGCGACTGGCGGCACAACGACGAGGGCAAGCCGTACCGCATCATCCTGTGCATGAGCCAGATCAGCCCGTCCGCCGGAGGACGCGAGGAGACGCGCTTCATCGGACCGCACTACGGCTTCGTCGGCAACGAGCGGATCACACCGATCACCAGCGTGACCCGACCCTCCCAGGGAGCGCGGCCGGTGCGGAACGCGGACGAACTCGCGGCGGCCCTCGGGACCGGTGCCGAGGCGCGACGCAACCAGGCGTTCATCGCCCGGTTCATGCGTCGTCGCTCGGGGCGCTTCGACTACGACGCGCTGGCGCGGGATCTGCGGACCGAGAACGAGGCCATGATCGACGAGATCGGGCAGGGCCTCGACGGTCAGCGCATGACCCCGATGCAGCGCGCGGCGTTCACCGAGCTCAACCTGCGTCGGCAGGAAGGCCAGACCGCCCAGAGCATCGGGGAGCTCGTACGCCTGCACCAGAAGCTCACCTCGCTCCGTGACTGCGCGCGGATCCTGGACAGCTCGCGTGCCGAGAGCGCGCCCGGGGTCGAGGAGCGGCGCGCGCGTCGGGCCGACCACGCGGCACCGCGCATCGCGACCCAGTGGCGTCGCATCGCGGTGTTCGACGGCCGCGTCCACGGCTGGGTTCAGGAGGAAGCCTCCGCGGCGCGAGACCTCATCGAAGAACACGGTCTGATCGAGCTCCTCGGGCGAGTGCAGCTGCTCGAGCGCAGCCTGGCGACGTGGTGGACGCGCCGCTCGGGACTGTCCGAGGCCTCCGCGGAGGACTTCGAGACCCAGCGTCGGCAAGCGGACGAGGCGGAACGAACCATGGACGAGCATCGCGAGGCCTTGTGGGATGCGGTGGTCGACGCGCGCATCGAGCGCCGCGTGCCCAACCCGTACCGGCGCCTGCACCGCCGCTCGACGCGAAACGTGGCGCTGTTGCCCGACCGTCGCCTCGATGCCGAGCAGCGCCTGCGGGGGCTTCAGGGCCAGAGCGGCTACCACACCGCCCACATCACGCGCGGGGAAGAGGGACGGGCGGCGTTCAATGGCCGCGGTCAGCGCGTCGACGGGCAGCTGGAGCACCTGGTTCCCGAGCCCGACTGGCGGCGGTACATCCGCAGCGAGTAGACGTTGCCAAGCCGTAGGCGGGGGGTGACAATGGCGGGATGCGCACCCTGCCTCTCGTCTTCCTGCTCGCGTGCACCGGCACCGACGAGCCCGAGTCCACCCCGGTCGTCTGCGACGGCGACGACGGCGGGGCGGTCACGCTGACCATCGCTCCCTACGTGCAGGCGGTGAGCCAGACCAGCGCGACCATCATGTGGGAGACGGACGAGGGCACCGGCTCGCGCGTCGAGTTCGGCGCGAGCGAAGCGCTCGGCAGTGCGGTGTGCGGCGAGCTCGTCGGCGTCAACGGCGACGACCCCGAGGACGCGCCGACCCAGGTCCACACTGCGACGCTCACCGATCTCGCGCCGGGAGAGACCGTCTACTACGCGGTGCGCACCGGCCAGACCGAGAGCGCCGTCGCGCACTTCCGCACCGTGCCCGACGACCCCGAGGCGTCCGTCCGGCTGGTGGCCATGTCCGACAGCCAGCTCGACGAGCGCCACCCCGAGAAGTTCACCGAGGTCATCCAGGACGGCGTCCTGCCGTATGCCCGCGCCAACTGGGGCGAGGACCTCGCCGAGGAGGTCGGCCTCGTCGTGTTCCCCGGCGATCTCGTCGACAACGGCTGGCGCATCGAGGAATGGCAGGACGAGTTCTTCGCCCCGGCCGCGGAGCTGTTCGCGCAGGTGCCGGTGTACCCGGCCATCGGCAACCACGAAGGCGGAAGCCCGCACTACTTCCGCTACTTCGACATGCCGGGCGACGAGGAGCACTACTACACTACCGACTACGCGAACCTGCGGGTCGTCGCGCTCGACTCCAACGGATACGCCGAGGAGACCCAGCTCGCGTGGCTCGACGGCGTGCTCGCCGAGGCTTGTGACGACGCGGACATCGACTTCGTGTTCGCGCAGCTCCACCACCCGGCGCGCTCGGAGCTGTGGCTGCCCGGCGAGTCCGACTTCACCGCGACGGTCGCCGAGCGTCTCGGCGCGTTCTCGACGGCCTGCGGCAAGCCGTCCATCCACTTCTTCGGTCACACACACGGCTACAGCCGGGGGCAGCTGCCGGACCATCAGCACCTCATGGTCAACGTGGCGAGTGCTGGGGGCGGGCTCGACCGCTGGGGCGAGCAGTCCCAGAACGACTACGCCGACTTCAGCGTGAGCCAGGACACCTATGGCTTCGTCACCGTCGAGGTCGAGGCCGGTGACGCACCGAAGTTCACGATGACCCGCGTCAACCGCGGCACGCCCGAGACTCCGCTCGACAACGTCGTCAGCGACCAGATCACCCTGTGGCGCGACAACGACGCGCCGGCGACGCCGACCGTCGACCGTATCGACTGTGCGGGTCCAGGCGAGCCCCGCGCGGTCGCTTCGGCCTACTCCGACCCCGAGTCTCACGCACACCAGGCCGCCGAGTGGCAGGTGGCCGCGGACTGCGGCTTCACGAGCCTCGTCGCCGAGCGCTGGCGCCAGGACAAGAACGAGTACATGGGCGTCGACACGCAGGCAGGAGACGACCTCGCTGACGAGGTGTTCGCCGAGCTCGGCGGGCTGTCCGAGGCCTGCGTGCGGGTCCGCTACCGCGACGAGGGCCTGCGCTGGAGTGCGTGGTCCACTGGGGCCTTGCTCGCCGTTCCAGTCTGCGAGTAGGGGATGGCGGTCACGAAGTCGGGTCTGGTCGAGTCCGTCGACTTCGACGGTGTGACCTTCGAGCTCACCCAGAAGCCGCTCGGGGCCTGGGTCGTGCCTGCCTTTGGCCTCGCCCTGATCAGCGCGGTGTGCGGGCCGGCGGGCTTCGTGGTGTTCATGGGCGTCATCCTGATGATGTTCACGATGAGCTGGTACCGTCCGAAGGTCAGGCTCGAGGTCGGCACCACGCGGCTACGGGCGGCGGGCTGGCTCGGCGTCCTGCCGGTCCCCAGCGGTGCGGAGATGCCGGTGCTCGGCACCCACGCGACGTACAAGGCGGGCGCCATCGTCAACGACGTCCAGGTGTGGGTGCTCACCCTCCACGGACCCGACCACGCCGTGGTGATCCCCGCGCTGCAGTGCACCGAGGCAGAGCTCGCGGCGGTGGTCGACGGCATCGCGGGCATGCAGGAGCTCGCGCGACTCGAGGCGGGCAACTGGACCGGTGAGGTCCCGGGTGAGCTCGAGGCCCTGAGGGGTCGAGAGTCCGAGAAGGTGAGGGGTCGGGAGTCCGAGAAGGTCTGAGCGATCGCGACGATTCGCTGCACCCTCTTTTTCACCTTTGACGCTTCTTCCCCAGAGTCGTCACATTCCCACAATTTCTGTGGATAACCTGTGGGAAACCTATTGGCTGCTGGGGGTAAACTTCCAGTGTTTGGAAATGCCGCAGTCGTGAAGGCCCATGTTTCAAGGGTCTGCGGGTTTTGCTCCGCGCCGCACTCCAGCGTGCTCAATAGTTGAGCACGACCCTCTCGGGGCTGGTGATCACTTGCGGCTCGACCCGTCGGATGTCGGGGATGTGACGGGGGCATGGAGCGATCGACTGAGGGGTTACGAGGGCAGAGCAGGGTCACCTTCCCCTGGAGTTCGCATGCGCCGCCCGCTGTACCGACTGCTTTCCCTCGCCCTCGTCTCGGGCATCGCCGGCTGCGAGTTCTCCGACGTCGAGACCGCGGACACTGGGGACGGCAGCCCCGATCTGCGCGGGGTCTACGAGATGGTGCTGAGCGATCTCTCGGGATGCGAGGGCGTCACCGACCCGTGGCCGTTCGACGGGAACTTCACCGTGACCGGCGAACCGGACGCGCTGACCTTCGCGTGGCCGCTGTTCACCGCCACTGGCGCGACGGATCCGTCGTTTGCGGTCAGCCTCGCGGGGACGGGCGAGTTCGGCGGTGACACCCTCGAGCTCGAGGCGGACGGCGTGGCTTCCCCGGACGCGGCCGAGGCGTGGGTCCTCGACCTCGGGATCTCCGCGGAGCTGGTGCCCGTCGACACCGGTGCCTCGGGCTGCACGCTCACTGGAACCCTGACGGCGACCCAGCTGTCTGCTCGCTGAGCCGCTTTCGGAGACTCGCCATCGGCTCGACCCTCGCTGCTGCACACCCTCGCGCGCCCGCTGCGATCTTCGCGATGACTCCGCGTGCGTTGGCGGTTGACGCGTGGACGGGCTACGGGCCACGACCGCAGTTTCGGAGGGTCCCGTGAAGCTCTACCGCGCCAAGATTCCCGTCATCGCCAACGCCGTGATCGACACGCTGGTGGCGAACGGCGACATCGAGGTGACCCACGAGAACAAGCCCGAGGCCGAGCAGGATCTCGTGGCGATCATGGAGAACTTCTCCCGCCGCGACTCGTCCTTCCGCGCCCGGGTCAAGGACCACATGGCGGATCACCGCATCCCCTACGATCAGTACGGCCGCACCCGCAGCCGCCTGGCCGAAGAGATGAGCCATCCGCTCGGTGACGATGTCGAGCGCTTCCTCGCCCGTCAGTTCGTCGAGAACATGATGATCTCGAACTTCGTGGACGAGGTCTACGAAGAGGACAGCGCGCTGTACCGCAAGATCGTCGAGATCCTGCGCAACCACCACGTCGACGAGCAGAGCATCCGCGAAGAGGCCGCCTCCAAGGTCAAGAACGTTCGCGAAGGCACCGTCGACTACGAGATTGCCCTGCAGAACGCCGTGCGCGAAGTGAAGAAGCGCCGGGGCCTGCTCTGATGCAGGTGGGGGGCCACCCCCGCCCCGCTGGCGCCCTGCGCTGGCTAGCCCTCGCTGTGTTCCTCGCGTCCTGTGGCGGCGAGGAACCGCCCAAGCCTCCGCCGGAGCCGGTGGACGAGTTCGTGTCCACCGCGGTGCCGGCGCCACTTCCCGTGGTCCCGAAGATCACGGCGATCGGTGCTGGAGACGCGGCGGACGTCGAGCTGCGCTTCTTCGGTGTGGGCGAGCTCCACAAGGGCTTCCTCTCGGATCCCGCGCTGGTCGGCAAGCTGGGCAAGGACCTCGGCGCCTGTGTCCAGGGCACGGCCCAGGTCGTGATCCGCTGGAGCAACGACGAGCGCGTCGGGTGGATCCAGCTCAAGGTGCCGCCCGAGGGACTGAACTGCATGCCGGAGCCGCATGCGGACGGAGGCTGGGACCTGGCGCCGCTCACACCGGTGACCCAGGCGCTCGCGCAGTATCGCGACGGCGCGGCCGCGAACTACGACTTCCGTTTTGCGTCGTTCCACGTCGGCACGAGCTTCACCCGCGGCGCGAACCAGTGCCTGCTGCGCATCGCGGGTCAGCATCCCCCGGATGGCACGGCGTTCTCGCCCTGCGTCGACATCGCCGGCGTTCCGGCGTGTGCGGGCCTCGACGAGGACAGCGGGGTGGTGCGCCTTCCCCACGACGGGCGCGCCGGCAGCACGATCAGCGCCTGCTTCGCTCGCTGAGGCCGGTCACTCGCCGCTGCGCATCGCGGCGACGAACGCTTCCAGGCTGACCTCGGGCCCGAAGCGCTCGTCAAGTACCTCGACGTCGTCGATGCGGTCGGGGCGGAAGCTGCGATAGGCCTCGCGGAGCTCGCACCACGCAGCGAGGCTCCACGTGCGTCCCCAGAAGTACAGCCCCAGAGGTCGCACTCGGCGAGTGGAGGCCTCGCCATCCGCCCGCACGTAGGCGAGACGCAGGACGCGTCGCTCGGCGATGGCGCGGCGCAGCGGGGCGAGGGGACCTGGGCCCGGGCCGAAGTTCAGCGCGTACAGCGGCGTCTGGCCGAGAGCTTCGCGCAGGGGCTCGGGGGTCGCTCCCTCGATCTTCGCGAGCGCGCTGCGGGCCGCCTCGGCGAGCTCGGGATCGCCGAAGGCCTCGAGGATCCGGGTGCCGAGGACGAGGGCCTCGACCTCGGAGGTGGTGAAGGTGATCGGCGGTAGCGCGTGACGGCGGTCGAGCAGATAGCCGACGCCGGCCTCGCCACGAAGCGGCACGCCCGCATCCTGCAGTGCCGCGATGTCGCGGTACAGCGTGCGCAGCGACACGCCGAGCTCGTCAGCGAGCTCGCGCCCGGTGGCCGAGCGGCGGCTCGCGAGCAGGTTCGCGAGTTGGAACAGCCGATCGGAGCGACGCATCCCGGGCCTCCGGCGGCATCCTACCCGCTCGGGTGTGCGATCGGGGGGCAGGCCCAGGCGTGACGTCGACGCTTTGTTTCCATACTCATGTTTCGCATGGGGACGCGCTGTTCGGCGCGATGGCCCGGACCGTACGGTCTGCGGCCGCTTTCTGCGATTGCCGGGGCCTTGACTGCGCGCTAACAATCGGACTGTTCATCTATCTCTGGGGCATCTGGAGTTCTCGTGCGCTTTCTCGTTCCCCTCGCTCTGCTCGTCGGTTGTTCCGACTACGACCTCATCGGCGAGGCCGGCAACATCGGTGACCTCATCGAGGACGGCCCGGACATCGAGGTCGACGACGACATCGCGCTCGCGCCGGTGTACGCCCAGACCAGCACCCAGCTCTTCGAGGTGGACCCGGTCACCGGCGCCACGGAGCTCCAGGGAGAGTTCCACAACGCCTCCGGCCCGGTCGACAGCTTCGTCGACATCGCCATCGACCTCGATGGCAAGATCTGGGGTGGCAACTACGACCGGCTGTACACCATCGAGCCGACCTCCGGTCGCGTGACCCCGGTGTGCAGCCTCGAGTTCGAGCCCTTCGCGCTGACCTTCGGGCCCAACGGCGTGCTGTACGCCGGCGGCGCCGACGAGCTCGTCGAGATGGACACGACGAACTGCTCGACCACGCCGCTCGTCTCCGGTGTGTACACCACCTCCGGCGACATCGTCGGCCTGCCCGACGGCTGGCTGTACTGGACCGTGCGCGGCCCGAACAACGGCGACAACGACGAGCTCGTGCGTGTCGACCCCGAGACCGGCGCGTTCGAGTGGATTGGCGTGATCGGCGCCGACCGCCTGTACGGCGTGGGCTACTCCGACGGCCAGCTGTACGGCTTCTCCAGTGATGGCGAGATCGTGGCCATCGACCCGGCGACGGCACGCACCACCGTGCTCAACAGCGATGCCACCATCTCGTGGTGGGGTGCGACGACCAACCCGGTGCGGTGGTAGTCGTGCGCGGGTGGCTCCTCCTCGGGCTTCTCGCGTGTACGCCGCCCGAGGGCGACGACACGCCGCCGACGGATGAGGTCGACACCGACACCGACACCGACACCGACACCGACACCGACACTGACACCGACACCGACACCGACACCGACACCGATGTCGTCGTGCCGCTCTCGGGCTTCGGGGACATCACTGGCGACTGCGGCCTGCTCGACGAGGCGCTCGCGAACAGCGCGCCCGCCTTGCTCCGCACCTCCATCGACTTCGGCACGGTCGCGTACAAGCCCGCAGTGCTGACGCTCGAGGGCCAGGAGGTGATCGCGGACGGCAACCTCGGCGGGTCCTCGCTCGAGAGCGAGGCGATTGCGATGGACCTGCTCGTCCGCTGCGAGCTTGCCGAGCTCCTCGCGACCGAGGCCGAGATTGCGTACATCGATGCCGGCGGCAAGAAGACCGACATCCTCGTGAGCGTCGACAGCACGGCGGTGGGGGTGAGCGTGACCCGCGCGTTCCACTTCCCGCCCGAGAACCCGTACACCGAGGCCGAGGCCACGACCCTGCTCCAGGGCAAGCTCGAGGACGTGCTGCTCTCGTCCGCGAATGCGGCGCCGAGCAACGCGTGGACGCGATCGGTGCTCTCGGTGGTCGCGTGGGATGCGCAGTACGCCGACATGGTCGTCGCGGCCTGGGGTGGCCTGGACGCATCGGTGCGCGATTCGACGATCATCGTGCTCACCGAGACCCACGGCGACGACGCCTTCATCTACTGACCGGCATGCCGTCCTGGCATAGGATGAGCGGGTGAACGACACCCGTCCCCAGCTGCCAGGCGCGGAAGTGCTCGATCCGCTTGGCGAGGGCGGGTGGAGCGTCGTGTGGGCCGCGCGTCGCGAGAGCGATGGGGCGCCGCTCGCCGCGAAGGTCCTCTCCGAGGGCCATCGGAGCAAGCCGGCGGCGGTCGCGCGCTTCCTGCGTGAGGGACGACTGCTCGCCGAGCTCGCCCATCCAGGCTTTCCTCGCGTGGACGCCGTGCACGCCGCGCCGGTGCCGACCATCGTCATGGAGCAGCTCCAGGGCGAGGACCTCGAGCGACGCATCGCCGAGCGAGGGCCGGCCACCGCCGAGGATGTGAGTGCCTGGCTGACGCAGGTCGCCGAGGCGGTGAATGTGCTGCATGGCCGCGGGCTCCTCCACCGCGACCTCAAGCCCGGCAACCTGTTCCTGTGCGACGACGGACGCGTGGTGGTGCTCGACCTCGGGCTGGTCAAGGAGCTCGATGCGAGCGACGAGCTGCTGCGGACCCAGGCGGGCGCGGTGCTCGGCACTCCGCTGTACATGGCGCCAGAGCAGGCCAGCGGCCTGTCGAAGCTCGGCCCGACGGTGGATGTGTGGGCGCTCGGGCTCATCGCCGTGTGGCTGCTCACCGGTGAGCGCTACTGGCGGGGGGCAACGGGGACGGAGGTCGGGGTCGCCGTGTTCTCGATGCCGCTGTATCGGCCGTCGTCGCGGTGGCCCGCGCTCGGCGAGGCCTTCGACCGCTGGTTCCTGCGCTCGTGCAGTCGCGACCCCGCACAGCGCTTCGCGACGGTGACCGAGCAGGTGGCCCGGCTCGGCGACGTGCTCGCGGGACGCGGGTTTGTGGGACCGGAGTGGACCAACAGCGACACGCTGCCACTGCTCGGACCGGCCAGGGCGCCGCTTCCCCGTCCGCGCACGGCCTTGATCGGGCGGGAGGGCGACCTTGCGCGCCTCGAGGCGGCTTTGCTCGACCCGAACACCGCGCTGGTCACGGTCCTCGGCGTCGGAGGTACGGGCAAGACCCACCTCGCGCTCGAAGCGGCCTCGCGTCTCGAGGCCCGGTTCCCGGATGGCGTGTTCTACCTGGCCCTCGCGCCGCTCGAGGACGAGGCCCTGTTCGGTAGCCTGCTCGCGGAGTCCGTGGGTCTCGGGGAAGGGGACCGGGGCACGGATCTCGAGCGGGTGACCCGGGCGCTCGCGCACAGCCGGGCGTTGTTCGTCCTCGACAACGTGGAGCATCTCGATGTGCGCGAGCCGCTTGGACAGCTGCTTCGCGCCTGTCCCGAGCTCACCGTGCTCGCCACCTCGCGGGCGGCGCTGAGCCTGCGCGAGGAGCGCCGCCTGCTGCTCCAGCCGCTGCCACTGCCGCGTCCCGGCATCCACGTGTCCCAGGCTGGCGAGAACCCCAGCGTGAAGCTGCTCGTCGACCGGGTTCGCGCGGTGCGGCCCGACTTTCGGCTCGAGGCAGACAACGCCGAGGCGGTGATCGAGCTCGCGCGTCGGCTCGATGGCCTGCCGCTCGCGCTCGAGCTGGTCGCGACCCGCATGCGGCTGATGTCGCCGGCTCGGGTGCTCCAGCGCTTTGGCGGGCAGCTCTCGGATCTCGAAGGTCGAGCCCCGGATCTACCTCCCCGGCAGCGGACGATTCGCGCGGCGCTCGAGGGCAGTGCCGCGTTGCTCACGCCCGAGGCCCGGCGCACGCTCGCCGAGCTCTCGGTCTTCGTGGGTGGGGTCGCGGTGGATGCGCTCGACGAGCTGTTCGCCTTGCCCGACACGGTGGAAGAGCTGCTCGATCACGGCCTGGTTCGCGTCGAGGCCGAGCGGGTGTGGACGCTCGCGCTCGTCCGCGAGTACGGAAGCGAGTTGCTCGACCGCGACGGCGGACGCGACGAGGTCGAGGAGCGCCTGCTCGCGTGGTTGCTCGACGTGGTCGAGACCAGTCGGGAACGACTCGAGCGCGGCGAAGAGTCGCTGCTCGGCTGGCTGGACGCCGAGGCGGGCAACGTGCGTGCGGCTCTCGGTGTTGCGCTCCGACGCGGTCGTGGCGCGGCTCTCGCCTCGCGGCTCACCCGCTACTGGTACCTCCGGGGTCACTACGAGGAGGGCCGGCGCTGGCTCGACCGCGCGCTGGACGCCGAGACCGGCGACACGCTGGCGCGCGCGCGGGCACTGGCTGGGGCCGGGCGACTCGCGTTCCTCCAGTGTGACTACGCGCGCGCACGCGAGCTTCTCGAGTGCGCCGTGGGGCTGTTCGAGCAGCTCGGCGACGAGCCCGGGGCCGAGGAAGCGAGCCAGAGCCTGGGCAGCGTGGCCCGCGAGCAGGGGGACTATGCGGCGAGCCTTGCGCGGCACCGCGCCTCGCTGGCTCGTGCGCAGGCGGCGGGCGACCGGCGCGCCGAGGCCCGCGCGCGCAGCTACATCGGCTTCGCGTCGTGGCTGGCCGGGGACCTCGACACCGCCTGGCAGTCGTGTACGGCGGCCCGCGAGGTGCTGCGCCGAGAGGGGGACGGAGAGGGCACGGTGACCGCGAGCATCTACCTCGCGGCCATCGCGCACTACCGCGGGATGCCCGAGGCCGGGGTCCTGGCCGAGCGCGGACTCGCGGACGCCGAGGAGCTGGGTTTCCCGGAGGGAGTGGCCTGGGCGCGGGACGTGCTCGCGCTCACCCTCGCGAGCGCGGACCCGAGCGAGGCGGCGCGTCAGGCCTACCGGGCGCTGCGCACCCACGCGCGGCTCGGCGACGTGTGGCGGAGCACGAGCGCGATCGAGGCGCTGGCGGCGCTGGATAGCGACGTGGAGCGGGCTTCCGAGCTGCTCGGCATTGCCACCGCGCTCCGGACGCAGATCGGGACGCCGGTCCCGCCCGTCGAGCGCCCGGCGCGAGAGGCTACCGCCGAGCGGGTTGGTGTGCGCGCATCGGCCCCGGACCTGGAGCGAGCGCTGCTGCTCGCCGCCGAGGTCGCCGGTCGCTGACTACTTCTGCTGCTCGGCGAGCCAGTTGGTCCACACTTCCTGCCGGAAGTCCTCGTAGGCCTGGCGAGCCAGCGTGCGCCCGACGGTCTGCATGCCGGTGTGCGAGTAGTACGAGGTCGACGCGTCGAGGGCCGCCGCCACGTAGTCCATGCCGCCGCCAGCCACCTGGAGCACGCCCTCGAGCTTGGACAGCGCGCCCTGCTGGGTCAGGTTCTTCTCGTCGACGAAGCGCTCGACCCAGTCGCCGGTCGTCTGCATGGCCTGGACCATGAAGTTGCGCTTCTCCTCGACGCTATCGCCGGGCAGGCGCTTGGCGATGGGCCCGAAGGCCGGGTTGTTGGTGAGCTTGTCGCTCGCCGCGCCCTGCATGGTGTGGACGATCTTCGCCATGAAGTCTGGACCGAGCGGAACGAGCCCGTCGAAGACCACCCACCCGGCGATGCGCATCAGGTCGAAGCGCGCGTAGTCCGACAGGGCGCCCGCGAACTTGAGCACGCCATCGTGGCTCGTGCTCGGCATGCCGTGCATGATGCCGAACGCGAGCAGCTCCGCGGTGAGCTTGAGGCCGGCGTCCACCGCCTGGGTCGTGTCGGGCTTGGGGGTGAACTTCTTCAGGAAGCCCAGCGAGCCGAACAGCTCGCCGACCTTGCCCGCGACCGCCACGCCGGCGGCGGCCTGGTCCACGCGGTCGACCAGGGCGTAGATCTGCGCGGCCTGCTGAAAGCGAGCGCTCTCCTGTTCGATCTGCATCGCGCGGCGACGGATGCCGTTGACCACCGCGGGTTGGTCCGTCCCGGAGACGTCGCGGACGAGCTGGGTGAAGCTCGTGACGTTGGTCCACTCGCCGGGGACGACGGAGTCGAGGGTCTCGAGGGCGGTGATGGTCAGGCCGCTCTTCGGCAGCGCCTCGACCTGCTGGATGATGCTCGCGGCCATGGGCTCTCCTGTGCACGCAAGGCATCGCCCGCGCGAGGGTGTGCTGGCAAGTCCCGAGGCGATCAACCCCCGTCAGCCGGCCGATTCGCCACCGGTGGTTCCAGCATTCGCGGCGCGCGCTGCTATGCTGCCGCGCGGGAGCGTACGTGGACGAACGCGGCTTTTCGGGAGCGTGGGAGACGCTGGTACAGACGGGTCTGGACCCGGCCTGGACCGGTAACTCCACACTCACGCCGTCCCACTACGTGCCGCGCGACGACGACGATCTCGCGCTTCCGATGCCCGATCCGCTCGATGCGGAGCTGCTCGCGCGCTTGCCGCCGCTGTCGCTGGGCGACGACGCGAAGGCCGATCTGGCGATGCGCGAGGAGCTCGGACGCGGCGGCACGGCGGTGGTCTCGCGGGCGCACCAGCAATCGCTGGCCCGCGACGTGGCGATCAAGCGCCTGCACGACCTCACGCCGACCCACGTCAACGCGCTGATCCGCGAGGCGCGTCTGCTTGCGGGTCTCGCTCACCCGAACATCGTCGCCGTCCACGCCCTCGGCGTCGACGAGAGCGGTGCCCCGGTCCTGGTGATGAAGCGGGTGAACGGTCGGCGTTGGTCCGATCTCATCGGGGTCGCCGACGACCCCGGACGACTCGGCACCGCCGTGCTCGACCGGCACCTCGAGATCCTGCGACAGGTGTGCAAGGCCCTGCAGTTCGCACACTCGAAGGGGGTCATCCACCGGGACGTCAAGCCTGGCAACGTGCTCGTCGGCGAGTTTGGCGAGGTCGTGCTCGTCGACTGGGGCATCGCTGCCAGGGTGGGGGAGACTTCCCGCGGCATGGCGCTCGGCACGCCGGCGTACATGGCGCCCGAGATGGTCACAGGCACGTCGCCCGCGGACCCGACCAACGACGTGTACCTGGTCGGCGCGACCCTGCATCGCCTGCTGACGGGGCGACCGCGGCATCGCGGCTCGTCCATCGAGGCGGTCCTGCACGCGGCGCACAAGAGCGAGCCGGTCACCTACGGACCCGAGGTGCCGGTCGAGCTGGCGGCCATCGCGTCGCGAGCCACCGCCGCTCGCCCGGAAGACCGCTACCCGAGCATCGATGCGGTGGTCGCGGCCCTCGACGAGTTCGAGGAACACCGCACCTCCCGCCAGCTCACCGAGCTTGCGGTGGGCCGGTCCGTTCACTTCGCCCAGCGCTCGGGAAATGCCGCCGACCCCGAGCTGGTCGAGCTCGGTCGCCAGGTGCGCTTCGGCTTCCTGCAAGCGCTCGAGGCGTGGGAGGACAACCCGCAGGCTCGTGAGGGGCTCATCGAGCACCTTTCCCGGCAGATCCCGCTCGCGCTCGCCCGCGGCGAGGTCAGCGAGGCCGAGTCCATGTGGGGCGAGTTTCAGCGCTGGGGCGGCGAGGATGGCGAGCTCGGGGAGCGCGTCGCACGTGCCGTGCGTCGGGCCGATGCCCTCGCCAAGCTCGGCAAGGAGCTCGACCTCTCGGTGCGCGCCGGCTGGCGACTGGCGTACCTCGGGTTCTACACGGTCTCAGCGCTGAGCTTCGGCGGCATGGCGGTCGCCGCGGTGCGCATGGGCTGGCTCACCCTCGATCACCAGCTGGGCCTGTACGCGTCGATCCTCGCCGCGACCGTGCTGAGTACGCTCGTTCTCATCGGTCGCAGCGCGCTGCTCGCCACCGTCGTCAACCAGCGCATCTCGTTCACGATTGTCGTCGCCGCGTGGGGCATGGTCCTGCACCGCCTCGTCGCCATCGCGATCGATGCGCCGCTGCGCGTCACGCTGACCTTCGACATCGTGCTCCTCGCGATGACCAGTGCAGTCGCTGCGGTGACGCTGAACCTGCGCCTGTTCGCGGTGACCATCTGCCTCATCGTGCTCGCGTCGGTTGCGGCGCACTACCCGGCCTACGCCTTCGACGTGGCGACACTGTCGCTCGGGATCTCGGGGGTCGCGCTGCTCGCGGTGTACGCCCCGTGGGTTCGCGCGAAGCGAAGGCGCTAGCGGACCGGACTAGATCCACCCGGAACGCAGGCCGCTCCAAGCCATGAGGATGGCGGAGATCCAGGTGAGTGCGACGACGAGGTTGATGCCGCCGGGACGCTTGAACAGCGTGATCTCCCACACCGCGGGCGCCGAGCTCGACGCGACGGAGAACGCGAGCCAGCCCCACGAACCGGCCCAGCCCTCGCGGTACACCGAGACCAACATCAGCGCGTAGATCACGACGAAGTGCCCGGCAATCGCGATGAGCACGGGCAACAGCGCCGGCTCGAGCACGTAGGGCAGGACCCAGTCGCGCATCCACAAGGGCCAGCGCTCGTCGTAGACGATGTCGTCCTCTTCGGGGCGGCTGGCCTCGCTCATGGCTTGGCCTTGCTGACGTCCCAGCTCCCGTCGTGGGCGTCGTCCTCGGTGTAGGTCGGATCGACGGCCGGAGCCTCGGCGGGCTGCAGCTCGAAGCGCGTGGCGATGAACGTGGTCCCCGAGATCTCGCCGTCGACGATGGCGGTGCGCTTCATGTTGCACATGCCCTCGGGCGAGTGGTTCTCGTGGTCCTTCGGCACGTTGCCGGTCACCGGGTAGTACTTGCCGTCGATCTCGGCGGCCCAGTAGCAGCCGCGGCCGTTGGGCAGGCGGAAGATGCAGGTGCCGCAGGCGACGGTGACCTGGCGGCTCATCACCTTGACGGCGGGCTCGCCGCAGCCGACGAGCACGATGGGGGCGGTGGTGAACAGGGCGAGGGCGAGGACGAGGGCGCGCATGAGTGCTCCGAAGGCGCCTTCCTAACGCGCTGCCGGCGCCCAGCCGCTCACAGACGCACCGTGCTGCACCCGGAGTGGACTAGGCATCGCCGGGGATGCGGGCCTCGATGGTGTGGACCAGCCACTGCACGTCCTCGAGGGAGTGGCTCGTCGCCGACAGCGGCCAGGTGTGCGGCTCGCCGTCGGCGTGGATGGTCAGCCAGCGGGTGCGGCCGTCCTCGCGAAGTTCGATCTTCTCGATGCGCGCGAGTGGAATCTCGGCGTGCCCGAGCTGGAGCAGGTGGTCGTCGAGGTTCAGGTCCTGCGGCGGGTTGAGCACGGCCATGCCGAAGGGCACGGTGCCGACCAGCACGAGGAACGCGAGCACGAAGGCGTAGGGCGCGATGTCGGGCGGGGCCATGGTCGAGCCGGCCGCCACGAACGCGAACGCGATGAGCCCGAAGAAGAACGGGCGCATCTTGGCTTCCTGCCGCTCGAGGCGGAGGACGCCGCGGATGCGTCGGCCCGCGACGTGGATGGAGAGGGACTCGGGCCCCTCGCTCACGCGACGACCTGCCGGAGCACGGACAGGCCCTCGCCGACGTCGTCGCCGGCGAGCAGGCGGGCGCGGATGTCGTCGAGCCGGTAGCGCGTGGCGTCGTACACCACGACCAGCGCGTGGTCGCCAGCCTTCAGGAAGGTGGTCTCGCCGATGTGCGTGTAGCGGGTCGCGCCGATGGACACGACGGCCCGCGTGGGGCGGCCGGCGGTGACGAGGTGCGTCATCAGGTGCTCGAGCGGACCGTGGTCCTCCTGGTGCTGGAGGCGGTCGAGCATCCAGCCGAGAAGCTGCTCGTGGAAGTAGGAGTAGCCCTTGACCGCGGAGTCCTCGCCGTAGTCGAACAGCTCGCCGTCACGGAGCAGGAAGCACGCGAGGTGGTAGCCGTCGAGCGGACCGCCCTCGGACAGGCCGTCGATCGCAATCCACGCGTCCGACACGCCCTTGGTCGCCGGACCCCAGTTCTTCTTCACCGAGATCTTGGCGGCGGGCTTGCGGATCGACGCGTCGTTGTACGCCGCGAAGGCCGTGGGACGCAGACCGACGAGTGCCTCGCCGTCCCAGTCGAGGTCGAGGAGCAGGGCCACCTCGGGCTCGATCTGCACATTGGCCTCTTCTTCGGGGAGGGAGAGCGCGGTGCTCGACAGCGGGAACACGCCGAGCTGGCCGGTGTGTCCGGGTACGTGGAAGGGGAACATGCCCTTGGGAGCGGCGGCCTCCGCGGTCTTCACCGCGACGAAGTCGCTGGCCTCCCCAGCCTGCTCGAGGTGTCCGGTCATGTTGCCGGCGACACCGAAGCCGATGGCGTTGCGCAGGTCCATCTACTCTTCTCCTTCCGCCGCGCCGTCCTCGGCGGGCAGGTGCACCATGTGGAGCATGTTCTCGTCGTCGAGCACGGTCTTCGCGAGCTCGTGGAGGACCTCGGGGCTCAGCGAGTCGAGGCGGGTCTCGTAGTCGAGGACCTCGTCGAGCGACTCCCCGGTGAACTGCAGGGTCGATGGCGTGGCGTCGGCGAGACCGAGCCAGAAGCCGTTCGTGCGCAGGGCTTCCTCGCGGCCGCGCTTGGACTTGGCCACGTGATCCGAGACGTAGTGCGCATCGAGCGGACCCGCGCGCAGCTCGTCGAGCACGCCCATCGTCGCCTCCTCGAGCTCGGGCACCCGGTCGGGGTCGCACACGAAGTCGATGAACACGGTGTAGCGCTGCTCGGGCCACTCCTCGACGCCGGCACTCGCGCTCACGCCGTACACGCCGCCCTTGTCCTCGCGGAGCACCTCGCGCAGTCGCACCGAGAGCACCGCGCCGAGCGCCTGCATCTGGTTGCGGGTCTCGAAAGTGGACTTCATGGGGCCGTGGAACAGCATGCGCACGCGCGCCTTCGGGTCGGTGCCGGAGCGCACGGTCTCCTCGAACTTGCCGTCGGGGCGGCGGTTGCCGAGGTCGATGCGCGCGTCCTTCACCTCGCGGTCGACCGCGGGCAGGCTGGCGAGCCACTGCTCGACCAGCGGCTTGAGCGTCTCCGCGTCGGTGCTGCCGACGATGGTGAACCGGAAGTCCGACGCGTCCATGAACCGGTCGGCGTAGAAGGCCTTCGACTGCTCGAGGTCCATCTGCGCGACGTGCTCGGGCGTCCACGGGCGGAACAGCTCGAAGTCCTGCCACTGGAGCTTGGTCCACGCGTCCGAGAAGGCGGTGTTGGGGTTCTGGTCGCGGTTCGCGATGCGCTCGAGGCGGGACTTCTGGTCGCGGGCCAGCGCGTCCTCGTCCCAGCGCGGGGCCGTGAACGCGAGCCAGGCCTGCTGGAACATGAGCTCGAGGTCGTCGGGGTGGGCCGAGCCGCGCACGCCCTCCTCGGCTCCGCCAATCCAGGTGCTCGCCGAGGCCGAGTGACCGGCCAGGGCCTTGGTCAGCGCGCGGGCATCGAGCTCGCCGAGGCCACTCGCTCCGCGGAGGCTGGCCGCGGTCACCGCCGGCACGTAGCCGCTCTCGGCGGCGCGGTTGGCGCCACCCTCGGAGCGGCCGGAAAACAGCACCTCCTCCGCCTCGAAGTCGGTGGGCTTGAACCACACCTCGGCGCCGTTGGAGAGCGTCCACACGGTGAAGCCGAGCTTCTCCTCGGTGCGCTCCTCCACAATCTTGCCGGGCGCCGGGGGCGCAGCCACGAGGGGTGCGTCCACGCTCTCGTCGGCGATGGGCTCGACGCTCATCGCCTCGACCTCGGCGGTGATCGCGGCGAAGTCGGCCTCGGTGGGCACCGCGAGACCCTCCTTCTCGGGCATGCGCAGGATCAGGGCGTGGTCGTTGTCCGCGAACAGGGTGGCGGCGACCGCGTTGACCTCCTCGATGGTGATCGTCGGGAGGTACTCCTGGGCCATGGCCCACTCCTCGGCGATGCCGGGCATGGGCTCGCCGGTGGTCACGTGGCGCACGATCTCCTCGGCGTGGGTGCGCGACGGCGTGGTCTCGCGCTCCTCGTAGTAGGTCTTCATGCCGCGCATCTGCATCGCGACGCCACGCTCGAGCTCTCCCGCAGTGACACCGTGCTCGCGGAAACGCTTGAGCTCGATCAGCGCGGCCTTGTAGGCCTCGACCACCTTGTCCTCGTAGGGCGAGATGCCGTAGCCCCACGAGCCCTCGGTCGGAGAGAGACGGCTGCGGCCGATGCCGGCGCCGCGGAACGGGGACTCCGGGTCCTGAGCGAGGTCGGCGAGGCGCTCGTTCAGCGCGCCGGTCGCCAGCGAGAGCACGAAGCCGTCGCGGTACTCGCGGCGCGTGTTGCCGAGCACCCAGTCCTCGGTGGAGTTCAGCGACAGCGAGGTCCCGGTGAGCTCGGGGTCGGTGAAGATGACCGTGGTCGGGGCCGGGCTGTCGGCGACCTCGGGGAACACGCGCTCGCGCGGCTCGGCGGGCATCTCGAGCTTGCCGAACTGCTCGATGATCTTCTGCTCGACCGCGTCGACGTCCACCGAGCCCACGACGATCAGGCTCATCAGGTCCGGACGGTACCAGTCGTTGTAGAAGCGGGAGACCGCCTCGTGCTCGAAGGTCTTCAGCGAGTCCTCGGTGCCGATGGGCAGCCGATCCGGGTAGGGCGAGTCCGGGTACTGGGCGGGCATGGTGACCTCCCAGCTGCGGCGGTTGGCGCCGAGGCCGCGGCGCCACTCCTCGAGCACCACGCCGCGCTCCTTCTCGATCTCGTCGCCGTCGAGCTTCATGCCGTGGGCCCAGTCCTCCATGATCACGAAGGCCTTGTCGAAGACCTCGGCATCGTCGGTGGGCACCTGCAGCTTGTACACGGTCTCGTCGAAGGAGGTGTGCGCGTTGAGGTGAGCGCCGAACCGGGTTCCCGCACTCTCGAGGTACGCGATGAGCTCGTTGCCCTCGAAGTGCTCGGTGCCGTTGAAGGCCATGTGCTCCAGGAAGTGCGCCAGGCCGAGCTGATCGTCGTCCTCGAGCACCGAGCCGGCCTCGACCACGAGGCGGAACACGGCGCGATTCTGCGGCTGGTCGTTGTTCTCGACGTAGTAGCGCATGCCGTTGTCGAGCTTGCCGGCGCGAACGCCCGGGTCGAGGGGCATCTCCACGGCGAGTGGATCGACCGCGTCCGCGGCGGCCTCCACGGGAGCCTTCTCGGGGCAGGCAACGAGGGCGAGGGCGAGCACGAGGGGCAGTCGGGTCACAGAAACCTCCGGGGTCGTTCCCTAACCGGCAACGGCGTCGTTCACGGGGCTTCGGTGTCAAAGGCTGTTTGCGCCGCCGGCTCGGAGCGAGAACGAGCGGTTGTCATCGCGGCTCAGCCGCATACAGGCGGTGTCCTGGAGGTTCGATGTCCCCCCTCGCTCGCTTCGTTCGCTGGCTCGGCGCGGCGGTGCTGCTGTTCTGCGCCGTGCACGTGGCCTTCGGTCAGCCCGATCCCGACGAGTGCGCCAACCCGCGCACCGCAGCCGACTCGCTGTTCGTGCATCAGCGCACCGGCAGCTACGCGCCCGCCGAGGCCGCGAAGTGCTTCGACCTGCCCGAGGGCATGCAGGGTGCGCGCACCGCGGTCCAGCTCAAGCAGGTTCTCGACGCTCGAGGCCTGTGGGTGCCGGTGAGCGAGCTGTCCGTGGACCCGAACTACACCGACGAAGAGGGGCGTCACCGCATCGTGCCGATGCCGGACAAGTTCCCTCAGCTGGTCCTGTCCCGCGCCGACAACGGCGACTGGCAGTACAGCGCCGATACCCTGCGCCAGGTACCCGAGCTGTATGCGCAGACCTTCTCCCCGCTGTCCCAGTGGTTCCAGGAGCGGCTGCCCGCCACGTTCTACAAGCGCCTGTTCGGGCTGCACATGTGGCAGTACACCTACGCCGTGCTGCTCATGGTCCTCGCGTGGCTCATCGGCCGCCTCGCGAACATCCTCCTCCGTTCGCAGATCACGCGGGCGGTCGAGCGGCTGGGCATCAAGCTCGACGAGGCCACCGCGCTCGCGATTCAGGCGCCGCTCTCGGTGGCGATCACCGCGAGCATCGTGCTGTGGGGCATCAGTGACCTGCAGCTGCCCATCCAGGCCTCGACGGTCGTGTACCAGCTCGTCACGGTGGTCCTCTCGTTCGCGGTGGTGCTGTTCGCGTCGCGCCTCGTGAACCTCGGGGCCAAGGTGGCCGCCGACTACGCCGCCGGGACCGAGTCGCGCCTCGACGACCAGGCGATTCCGCTGCTCCGCCAGGCCGGGCAGATCATCGTGTGGACGCTCGGTGTGCTCTTCGTGCTCCAGAACAACGGCGTGGACGTGTGGAGCCTCGTCGCAGGTCTCGGCATCGGCGGTCTCGCCGTGGCCCTGGCTGCGCAGGACACGCTCGCCAACGTGTTCGGCTCGGTGACCATCTTCATCGACAAGCCGTTTCAGGTCGGCGACTGGGTCAAGGTCGGCGACGTGGAGGGCACGGTCGAGGAGGTCGGCTTCCGCAGCACCCGCATCCGCACCTTCTACAACTCGCTGGTCACGATCCCGAACAGCAAGTTCAACTCCACGAACGTGGACAACATGGGCGCTCGGCACCGTCGTCGCGTGAAGATGGTCCTCGGACTGACCTACGACACGCCGCCGGAGAAGGTCCAGGCCTACGTCGAGGGCGTGCGCGCCATCCTCGCCACGCATCCCTACGTGGAGCGGACCTACGAGGTGCACTTCTACAACCTCGGCGGCTCCGCCCTCGAGATCCTCGTGTACTACCACCTCAAGGTGCCCGGCTGGACCGAGGAACTCGAGAGCCGCGCCCAGAACCTGCAGGAGTTCATGCGCCTGGCTGACGAGCTCGGCGTGAGCTTCGCGTTCCCGAGCACCAGCGTGTACATCGAGTCCACGCCGGAACGGCCCCTGCCGCCCCACGAGGCTGGCGACATCGCGGCACTCGAGGCCTCCGCGGCAAAGTTCGCGCCGGGTGGCGAGCTCGCGCGTCCTGGCGGCGTGCCGTTCTCGAAGAGCTGGAGCGTCAAGGGCCGCACCGAGCGCGGCTCCGCGGAGTAGGGGACGAGCCTCCCGCCGTATGCTTCGCGCGGGAGGTCATCCATGGCCTTGAAGGTGATCGGCGCGGGTTTCGGCCGCACGGGGACGGAGTCGCTCAAGGCCGCGCTCGAGCAGCTCGGCTTCGGTCCTTGCGACCACATGTTCGAGCTGATCAAGACCGCCCATCGCGTGCGGTACCTCGAGGATCTCGCTCGCGGCGAGACGACGGACTTCGACGCGCTGTTCGCGGGCTTCGGCTCGGCTGTCGACTTTCCGTACGCCATGCACTACCGCGAGCTGATGGCGGCCTATCCAGAGGCCAAGGTCGTACTCACCGTGCGCGACGCGGATGCGTGGGTCGCGAGTGCCACGTCCACGATCCTGCGGGGCCTGCCGCCGGGAGCGCGTTGGGCGGCGCGCGCGGCCGGCCTGGTCTACGCGAACGCCCGCGGCGTGCCGCGGTGGATGGACTACGTCGAGCACACGCTGATGAACGGGTTCTTCGAGGGCAGGACCCGCGATCACGCCTACCTGCGGCAGCGCTTCCTCGACTGGAACGCCGAGGTCCAGGCGACGGTGCCCGCGAAGCGCCTGCTCGTGTTCGAGGTCAAGGACGGCTGGGAGCCGCTGTGCGGCTTCCTCGGTGTGGGCGTGCCCGATGCACCGTTCCCGCGAACCAACAGCGGGGCCTCGTTCGAGGAGCGCACGAAGCTACGCAACCTGCCCCGCTTGTTCCGCTGACCGGGAGGGCTCGCGCAGCGTTCCACGCGCGCATCAGGAAGTCCCACCCTTCGGGCCAGCGAACCTGTTAGCCAACGCCGGTGCTCGTCGTCTTCCGCTTCGCCAGGCAGTTCCTGACCCCGTACCTGTGGTGGTACGTGGGCGGCATCGTCGCGTTGATCGTGACGAACTGGATTGCGGTGACGATTCCCGTGGTCACCGGCGAGGCCGTCGATGCGCTGCGGCATGGCGATCCCGACGGCGTAGTGTTCGGCAAGGCGATGTGGATCGCCGGGCTCGGGGTGGCGGTCATCGTCGCGCGCACCCTGTCGCGGGTGGCGTTCTTCACGCCCGGGCGCCTCGCCGAAGCCGCGGTGAAGTCGACGATCTTCGATCTGCTCCTGCGGCAGCAGCCGGCGTACCACGCGGAGTGGGCGACGGGAGACCTCGTCAGCCGCGCGTCGTCCGACGTAAACTACGTGCGGCTGCTCGCCGGCTTTGGCGCGCTGCAGGTGTGCAACACGGTGCTCGCGGTGGGCCTCGTGTCGGTCCGCATGGCGACGATGTCACCGTGGCTCGCGTTCCTCGTGCTCGGCCCGGTCGCGATTGGCCTGGCCTTCGCGCTTCTGTTCATCGGCCGCATGTTCCGGCTCGTGCACGAGATGCAGCAGGCCCTGTCGGAGCTCTCGGATCTGATCCTGTCGAGCTACCGCGGCGTGGCGACGATTCAGGGCTTCGGCGCCGAGGCGGCGTTTCAGGAGAGGTTCGAGGTCAAGAACCAGGAGCACCTCAGGGCGAGCCTGCTCCGCGCCCAGATGCGGGCGGCGATTGGGCCGGTGCTGTCGCTGACCACCTCGATCAACGTGTTCCTGCTGCTCTTCGTCGGCGGCCCGATGGCGGTGACCGGCGAGATCTCGACGGGCGAGCTCATCGCGTTCACGATGCTCATCGCGTACGTGAGCGGCCCGCTGCGCTCGGTGAGCTTCCTGCTCGCCATCTTCAAGCAGAGCCAGGCGGCCATCGAGCGCGTGAACGAGGTGCTCGACCCGGTGCCCGAGCGGCCCGACCTGCCCGAGCCCGCGCCGGCCCCGCACCAGGCGCCGCACATCGCGGTCCGCCACCTGACCTTTGCCTACCCGCAGGCCCCCGACGAGACCGTGCTCCACGACGTCAGCGTGGACATCCCCGCGGGCTCGACCCTCGGCATCTTCGGGCCCACCGGCTCGGGCAAGACCACGCTGCTCCGCTGCATCGCGCGGCTGTACAACCCCGAGGCCGGCCAGGTGCTCATCGGCGACTCGACCGAGTCCCTCGCCGACATCCGCGACATCGACCTCGATGCGTATCGCGAGCGCCTGGCGTTCGTGCCCCAGCGGGCGTTCCTGTTCAGCGAAGCGCTCCGCGACAACGTGCTGCTCGGTGCCCCTGACGACGGCCGGCTCGAGCGTGTGGTCGAGCTCGCGGCGCTGGAGCAGGACGTGGAGGCACTGCCCCGCGGACTCGATACCCAGGTCGGCGAGAGCGGGGTCATGCTCTCTGGCGGCCAGCGCCAGCGCACCGCCCTCGCACGTGGCCTGGTGCGGCCCCACGGGCTGCTCGTGCTCGACGACGTGCTCTCCGCCGTCGACCACAAGACCGAGGCCCAGCTGCTCGACGCCCTGCGCAAGGGCGAGCCGCGGACCACGCTCATCGTCGCCAACCGCATCAGCGCGCTGGCCCACGCCGACCAGATCCTGGTGCTCCAGGACGGCAAGGTGACCGGGCTCGGCACGCACCGCGAGCTGTGCGAGCAGGAGGGCATCTACCGCGACACGTGGCTTCGTCAGCGCGAGGAAGCGGACGCGACGGGGGAGGGGGCATGAGCGAGTCTCGCCAGGACCTCGACCTGATGAAGAAGGCGCTGCCGTACCTGCGTCCGGAGACGTGGCTGTACGTGATCGGGCTCTCCGCGGCGCCGGTGTCCGCCGTGCTCGTCGTCCTGCAGCCGTACCTGCTCAAGGTCGCGATCGATGACCACATCAAGCTCGGCGACGCCGAGGGCGTGAAGCAGGTCGCGATGGCGTACCTGGCGGCCGTGGTGTGTGCCTTCGTGGCCGAGGCCGTGTACACGCTCGCGATGTCCTACGGCGCGCTGCGCTCCATCGCGCGGCTTCGCGGCGCCATCTTCGCGCACACCCTGTCGCTGTCGCGCTCGTTCTTCGATACGCGGCGCACCGGCCAGCTGCTCACCCGGGCCACCGCCGACGTCGATGCCCTCGGCGAGACGCTGACCGCGGGCGCCGTGACCATCGTGCTCGACGTGTTGCTCGTCGTCGGCATCCTCGGGGCGATGTTCTGGCAGGACGCCAAGCTCACGCTGGTGATGCTGCTCCTCGGGCCGGTCATCGCCATCGTGCTCGAGTCGATTCGGCGCATCTTGCGGCGGCTGTACGCCGAGGTTCGCGAGAGCCTGTCCGCGCTCAACGCGTTCACCGCCGAGCGGCTCGCCGGTGTCGAGGTCGTGCAGCTGTACTCGGACGAAGAGCGCGCGATGCAGCAGTTCGGCGAGCGGGTGACCCGCTACCGCAACGCGACCATCGCCACGAACGTCTGGGACGCGCTGCTGTACGCCATCGTCGATGGCCTGACCTCGGTGAGCGTCGCGCTCATGCTCTGGTACGGCACTGGCGGCGTGCTCGAGGGCGCGCTGACCGCCGGCCTGCTCGCCGCGTTCATCGACTACGTCGGCAAGCTGTTCCAGCCCATCCGCGAGTTCTCGGCCAAGCTGGCCACGCTCCAGCGCGCCGGCGCCGCCCTCGAGAAGATCTTCGGACTGCTCGACAACGAGGAGCGCATCACCGCCGGCAACCGCGAGCTGCCGGAAGGCTCTGACGGCTTCGCGCTGCGCGACCTGCGCTTCGCGTACGGTGACGGCCCGACCGTGCTCGACGGCATCGACCTCGACGTGCCCGCCGGCTCGGTGGTCGCGGTGGTCGGGCGCACGGGTAGCGGCAAGAGCACGCTCGCCAAGCTGCTCACCCGTTCCTATGACGGCTACGAGGGCAGCATCTGCCTCGGTGGGGTCGAGCTGACCGAGCTGTCGCCCGCCAGCGTGCGCGCCGCCATCGGCACGGTCGAGCAGGACGTGCGCTTGTTCCCCGGCGACGTGCGCTTCAACCTCACCCTCGGCGCCGACATCCCCGACGACCAGCTGTGGGAAGCCGCGCGGCTCGTGCGCGCGGATGGCGTGATCAAGCGGCTCGGGGGACTCGACGGTCGCATCCACGAGGACGGCGGCAACATCAGCGTCGGCGAGGCCCAGCTGCTCTCCTTCGCGCGGACGATGGCGGCCGACACGCCCATCGTGCTCCTCGACGAAGCCACGGCGAGCGTGGACACGCTGACGGAGGCGCTGATCCAGGAGGCCACGGCCGCGGTGTTCGCGCACCGCACCGTGCTCGTCATCGCCCACCGCCTGTCGACCATCACCAGCGCCGACGAGATCGTCGTGCTCGACAACGGGCGGGTGCTCGAGCGGGGCACACACGCCGCTCTGCTCGACGCGAACGGTTCCTACGCCGAGCTGTTCCGCTCCCAGTTCGACCACGCGGATGCCGCGGCGAGCTGAGATGCTGACCCGTCGGCCAGCAAGGCTCGCGCCGCGTGGTAACGTCTGCCGCGAGCTGGAGACCGCCACGTGATCGATTTGCGCCCGGAGGAGAGCGCCCGCATCGTGATCCTCTCAGGAGCTGGTTTGAGCGCCGCTTCTGGGGTGCCCACGTTCCGTGACAAGGGCGGACTGTGGGAGGGTCACCGCGTCGAAGAGGTGGCCACCCCCGGGGCGTGGCTCCGCGACCGTTCGCTCGTGCGCCGCTTCTACGACGAGCGCCGAGCCCAGATCGCCACCGTGCTTCCGAATCCTGGACACGACGCGCTCGCCCGTCTCCAGACCCGTTGGGGTCCAGAGCGCGTCACCCTGGTCACCCAGAACATCGACGGCCTGCTCACCAAGGCGGGAGCGCCCGAGGTCGTCGAGATGCACGGCTCGATCATGCACCTGCGCTGCGAGGGGGACGAGTCCCATCCGCACCTGCAGGTCGCCGGTGCGCAGCCCAAAGAGAAGCGCTGCTCCGTGTGCAAGCGGCTGATGCGCCCGGATGTCGTGTGGTTCGGCGAGGTTCCGCGCGAGCTCGACCGCGTGCACGATGCGCTCGTGAACTGCACGGTCTTCCTCGCGGTGGGCACCTCGGGCCGCGTGTACCCGGCGGCGGGCTTCGTGCAGCTCGCGCGCAGCGCCGGCGCCACGTGCATCGAGATCAACCCGAAGCCCAGCCAGGGTCCATTCGACCACGTGATCACCGACCCCGCCGAGGACACGCTCCCCGAGCTGGTCGGTCACTGGCTCAACGAGGACTGATCCACGCGGGCAGCGTGCGGTCGGCCACCGCCGGGAGCTCGGCGAGCAGCTGACGTGTCTTGCGCTCGAAGAGTGCGACGTAGTCCTCGACCTCGGCCCGGGTCATCACGCCGGGTGCACCTGGATGGCGAGCCGCGAGCTCGGCCTCCTGTCGCCAGCGGCCTTCGACGACGGCCTCGAACGAGGGCATGGCGAGGAAGACGCTCGCATCGAGCTGAGCCCAGAGCGCCGGATAGTCGCTCGCCAGCGCCGCCTCGCTCCAGCGCACGAAGTCGCCATGCGGGTCGTCCCGCGCCTCGCGTGCGTTGATGGGGCCACGCCATGCCGGACCGGGGCTGGCAAGCAGACACCATCCCTCGAACAGCACCAGGTCTGGACGTCCGACGACGGTGTCCGGCTGCGGGGCCCGGTCGTCGATGGACTTGTCGAAGCGTGGCACCGCCGTGAGGTCCTCGGGTCCCGCGTGCCTCAAGGCCTCGAACAGGCGCAGTCCGAGCGCGACGTCGTGGGTTCCGGGCAGCCCCCGCAGCGCGCACAGCGGATGCACCGTCGCGGCGAGTGCCTGTCGCTGGGCCCGGGTGAGGTACAGGTCGTCGATCGAGATGGTGACGGCGTGTCCTCCCTCGGCGGCGACGGCCTCGCACAGCTGTCGACACAGGGTGGACTTTCCCGAGCCCTGGGAGCCCGAGACACCGACGAACACGGGATGTTCGTGGGTGTCGAGGAGCTCGCGGACCCACGGCATCAAGGTCTCGGCGAGCGTCGGGTCGGCCATCTCGCCTCCGATCAGCCGGTGTTCCGCAGTCCCTGAGCCACGCCGTTCAGCGTGGTGCCCACGGCGCGGTCGAGCCCAGGCTCGGTGGAGCCGGCGCGCTTGCGCTTGAGCAGGCTCACCTGAAGCAGCGACAGCGGGTCCACATAGGGGTTGCGCAGCTTGATCGAGTTCTGGAGCACCTCGTTGCCGGCGAGCAGCTCGCCGCCACGCAGCGTACGCAACGCGTCGAGCGCCCGGCGGTGCTCGGCCTCGAGCTCGGCGAGCAGCGCGAGGTCGCCGTCGAGGTGGCGGGCGTACATCGACGCGATCTCCAGGTCGGCCTTCGCGAGCACCATCTCGATCTTGCCGAGCAGGTCGTCGAAGAACGGCCATACCTGGGCCATGCGGGTGAGCGTCTCGGTGCCGCCAGGCTCCGCCATCACCGTGGACAGCGCAGTCCCGACACCGAGCCACGCGGGCAGCATGAGCCGGATCTGCGTCCACCCGAACACCCACGGGATGGCGCGGATGCCCTTCATCGTGCCGGCGCCGCGCTCGCGATAGGCGGGTCGGCTGCCGAAGTGCACGTGCGCGAGCTCGCGGACCGGCGTGACCCCGACGAACAGCTTGAACAGAGCGTCGTCCTCGTGCACGCGACCGCGGAACACGGGCAGGGCGAGCGCCGCCAGACGCTCCATCACCTCGCGGAAGCGGGCTTCCTCGCCGGGCTCGAGCTTGTCGCGCCAGTCGTTGAACGAGGCGACCAGCGTGCCGGAGACCGTGACCTCGAGTGAGCGCTCGGCGATCGGGAGCAGGCCGAACTTGAGGCTGATCACTTCGCCCTGCTCGGTGATCTTGATGCGGCCGTCGAGGGTGCCGGGGGGCAGCGCGGTGAGGCCGCGGAACACCGGCGAGCCGCCGCCGCGACCGACCGTACCTCCGCGGCCGTGGAACAGCGTCAGGCCCACACCGTGGCGCTTGCAGACTTCGGCGAGCTTCTCCTGCGCCGTGTACAGGGCCCAGCTGGCTGGCACGAGGCCGGCATCCTTGGCCGAGTCGCTGTAGCCGAGCATGACCTCCTGCTGCTGGCCGCGGGCGGCGAGCTGACGGCGGTATGCCGGGTTCGCGAACAGGGCCTCGAGGACGTCGGGGGCGTTGACCAGGTCGGCGCGGGTCTCGAACAGGGGCACCACGTCGATGGCCGAGGTCGGCTCGTCGCTCGCGAGGTCGACGAGTCCCGCCTCACGCCCGAAGAGCAGCACGCGGAGGACGTCCTCGGCACGGCGGGCCATCGAGATCACATAGGTGGATGCTGCCTGCTCGCCCGACTCTTCCTGGACGGTGGCGATGGTGTCGAACACCGACATCACGCGGGTCGCGCGCTCGGAGAGCTCGAGGTGCGCGGCGCGGATGGGCCGTCGACCCAGCAGCTCGGCGGTCAGGCCGTCGAGGTCGAGCACGCCCGCGCCGACCGCCTCGGTGAGCTCGTTCAGCGCGAGGGTGTGCTCCTCGCTGTCCTCGCGCACGTCGAGTCGGAAGCCGTAGAAGCCGCACAGGCGGACCTTGGTGAGCAGCGCATCGACCAGGGTCTCGGCGGCGTGGGCTGCGCCGATGTCCACGAGGGTGCGGCGCACCAGCGCGAGGTCGGCGACGAACTGCGTCACGTCCGTGTACGCGGGGCCCGGATCCTGGGCCCGGCCAGCATCGCGGGCGGCGACGAGGTCGCGGGTCGCCTGCAGGCGCGTGCGCACGTACGAGAGCTTCAGCCGTACCGGCTCGTCGGCGTCGCGGCGTCCGTCGCGCTCCCACACGTCGGGCATCGCCGCGCGGTCCGCTTCCATCGAGCGGCGCAGCTCGGGGCTGACCTCGCGGATGCCCGCGGAGATCGACAGCCGCGCGACGAGCTGGTCGACGTCGTCGGCGTAGCGCTGGAGCAGGCTGTGCGTGGCCCGGCGCGTCGCGGCCAGGGTGACCTTCGGGGTGACGAAGGGGTTGCCGTCGCGATCGCCGGCGACCCACGAACCTGGGCGAAGGGGTGCAATCTCGAGCTCTTCGCCCGTGCGCTCACGCCAGGCGCGCTCGAAGCCGCTGGTCACGGTGGCCATCGCGTCGAGCAGGCGGTCGTCGAGGTACCACAGAGCCGTCGACACCTCGTCCATGACGGACGGCCGGTCGCGGCGGACCTCGGAGGTCAGCCACAGGAGCTCGACCTCGCCGAACAGCTGGCGCTCGAGGGCCTCGCGCTCGCGCTGGGGGGCACCTTCGCGGGCGAGCAGGGCCTCGGCGACCCGCGCCTGCAGCGAGAGCACCGTGCGTCGGGTGGACTCGGTCGGGTGCGCCGTGAGGACCGGGCGGACCTCCATGTGCTCGAGCGCGCGCTTCACCCGCGCCTGGTCGACACCAGCGCCGAACAGCGTGTCGAGGGTCCACGCCGCCGAGCCAGGCTGATCGGGCGTCTCGGGGTCGAGCGCATACGCGTTGCGGCGGCGCACCCGGTGAACCTGCTCAGCCGTGTTGATGAGCAGGAAGAACAAGGTGAACGCGCGGGCCACGCGGCTCGCCAGGTCCAACGACCAGCCGTCGACCATCGCGAGCAGCGCGTCGAGGTCGCGGGCATCGTCGATGCCGTGACGCCGTGCCCGGCACGCGCCGCGCAGCTCCTCGACGGCCGCGAAGGTCTCTTCGCCCTCCAGTCGGTGGATGGTCTCGCCGAGGGCAGAGGCGAGCAAGCGGACATCGTCATGGAGAGCGCGGTCGGAGCGGCGCATCAACACCTCACGAGGAAGCGACCGGAGAGCACGTCGCGACCGATGCGCAGACGCTCTCGACGGGATCGCACGAGGGAAGGGAAGGGGGAGACGGTCTCGCCGCCGAGCGTGAAGGTCAGGCGGTGGGCGGCGCGGGACACGTCCGGGCGGAACCAGGTCGTCGACTCCGAGGTGGGGTCGAGCTCCGCCGTGAGCGTGCGGCCGAGCTCCTCGACATAGACCTCCTGATGCCAGTCCAGCATGGGCAGGAGGCCTGGAGCATCCTCGGTGAGCTCGGTCCAGTCTACGTCGTCGCGGAACGGCTCCTCTGCGAGGTCGAAGTCGTCGGCCTCGCCGTCGTCCTCGATCTCCAGTGGGGCCTCGCGACCCAGCTCGGCGTCTTCGGGAAGCGCCGCGAGGTTCTCGACCTCGCCGTCCTCGCCGTCCTCGTCGTCGAGCACGGGAATCGGGGCCTCCTCGGTGAACACGGGCTCGAGATCCTCGAGGTCGAAGTCGTCGGGCAGTTCGTCTTCGCCGAGCTCGTCGAAGTGGTCGGCGTCGACCGGGTCTTCGGGAGGGGCGGGGGGCGCGTCGGAAGGCTTCTTCGGCATGGGGAGGGTGTACCTCATCCGGTCCGTCGCTGCCCGGCCGATCCCCGGCGGCACGGCCTGAGTGGCCCGTTCGTGGCCTCGGGGTAATGGGGCGGCATGACCCTCGATGCGCGCGACCTTCGGCAGCGCCTGCTGCTGCTGCTGCTCTCGGGGACGGCCTCGCTGTCCTACGAGGTCGTGTGGCTGCGGCGCCTGGGATTGCTCCTCGGCGGAACCCAGGTCGCGGCGGCGCTGACCCTGTCCGCGTTCATGGGGGGCCTGGCACTTGGCGGACTCGCGTCGGGTCGTCTCGGTCGGGGAGGGGAGCGCGCGGGCCTGCGCGCCTACGCGGGGCTCGAAGCGGCGGCGGCAGCGTGGTCGGTGCTGTTTCCGCTGGGCTACGCGCTCGTGGCTTCGGTCACCCCCTCGATGCCCGCTCTGGGCTGGCTCGGCGCGGTGCTCCTGCTGCTTCCGCCGGCCACCGCCCTCGGCGCGACCTGGCCGGTGCTCGCGCGCAGCCTGCCCAATCGCGGTGCCGCGGGCCTGTATGCCGCGAACACGGCGGGGGCGCTGCTCGGGGTTGGCCTCTCCACCTTCGTTGCCCTGCCGTGGCTCGGGGTGCGCGGAACCGAGCTGTTTGCGGCCTTGCTGGGCTTCGCGGCAGCAGGCGTCGCGTGGCGCGCGGCCAACGCACCCACGCGCGAGGTTGCCGTCGAGCCGCTGGTCGAGGTGCCCGAGGTGATGTCGACGCACCTGTCCACGCCGGTGCTCGCGATGGCTGCGGCGGCGGCGGGCTGCGGTGCGATGGGGCTCGAGCTCGTGTGGATGCGGCTGTCGGCCGTGGCGCTGGGCAGCAGCGTACAGATGTTCGGCGTGGTGCTCGCGACCTTCCTCGGCTCGGTCGCGCTGGGCGCGTGGCTCGGCCGACGCTTTCCGAAGGACCCGGCGCGGGGGCTCGGTCAGGCGCTCGCGGCGATGGGCCTGCTGGCGTTGTGCGGCGCGATGCTCTGGGGGCAGCTACCGTATGCCGTGGCCTGGACTTACAGCGTAAGTGGGCCGGGCGGTGTGTTGCCCGCATCGGCCGTGCTCGCAGCGCTCGCCATGTTCGGGGCGCCGGTCGCGAGCGGCATGTGCTGGTCCCTCGCGGTGCGCGCGCTTGGTGAGCGCCTCGAGGAAGAGGCGGGTCACCTGTATGCGGCGAACACCGTCGGCAGCATCGCCGGGTCGCTGGTGGGCGGTCTCGTCGCGGTACCTCTCCTCGAGATCACGGGCGCAGTCGGCCTGTTCGCGGCACTGCCGACCGTCGCGGGAGCCGCGGTGCTTCGCCGGTGGTGGGTCCCGCTCCCGGCGCTCGCGCTGTACCTGTTCCTTCCGGCGTGGGACGCGAAGCTGTTCGCGGTGGGCGTGCACCTGCGGGTGAGCGACCTCGCGGACACCTCGCCCGAGGCCGTCGAGCACTTCGCCCGCGACGGGTGGACCCTCGAGTACTACGACCAGGGCATGACCGCGGCCGTCGCGGTCGGGCGCAGCACGCGCACCGGCAATGTGTGGCTCTCGGTGAACGGCAAGGTCGATGCGTCGACCGGCGACGACATGCCGACTCAGGAGCTGTCCGGCATCCTCCCCGTTCGCATGGCCGAGCGGGCGTCAGACGTGCTCGTGGTCGGACTCGCGAGCGGCGTGACGGCGGGTCGCGTGCTCGCCGAGCCTGGGGTCGAGCGGCTCACGGTCGTCGAGATCGAGCCGAGCATCGTGCGGGCGAGCCACTACTTCGACCACGTGAACGGGCGACCGCTGGACGACCGGAGGACCACGCTGATCGAGGACGATGCGCGGGCGGTGCTTCAACGTCCCGGGCCGCAGTGGGACGTGATCGTCTCGGAGCCCTCGAACCCGTGGATCACCGGTGTGTCGAACCTGTTCACCGAGGAGTACTGGCGCCTCGCGCGCGGTCGCCTCGCCGAGGACGGCGTCTTCTGCCAGTGGGTGCAGCTCTACGGCATGGGGCCCGACGAGCTCCGCGGCCTGGTCCGCACGTTCACCGCTGTGTTCCCGGACGCCTGGGTGTTCGAGACCATCGAGGGCAGCGACATCCTCCTCGTCGGCGGCGCGCCTCGCGTCGATCGCGAGCTGCCGCTGAGACCGATTCTCTCCCCGGAACAGCTCCGGGCGCTTGGGGGAGAGGGGTGGCTGAACACCGACGACCGGCCCAGGGTCGAGTTCCGCGCTCCGTACTACCTCCACTACAACACGGCGCCGGCGAACAGCCTGCTGCTCGAGGAAGCGGGAAGGCTTACGCCGTAAGCCGTACCTTCCGCGCACGGGAATCGCCCCTTGCGACGAGGTGGCGGAACGCCCGCCGCAGACCCTGGGTGTGAACGAGGAGTTCACCCGCCGAAAGGTGGCGTTGGGGAGGTGTCTTCGCGGGGTGGGCCGCTGGCGCCCGGGCGCGGGTGGACCCGAGCCGATGGTTCGCTTACCCTCCGGCCACGGAGGCGCGCTGAGCACCAAGCTCCTACTCCTGGGCCGCGGCGGTCGTTGGCCCTTCGCCGGACACTTCCACGGAGAAGTCCGCGAGGGGGACGTGCGCCTGGCGTGGGCCGGTCGTGTCTCGACCGGAGGCCTCGACTCGGACTTCTTGCTGGCAAAGCACGTGAGCCGCATGCTCGGCCAGCCCCTCGGGACTGGCCTCGATCGGCGTCGGGCGGTGGCGAGCGGCTGGGAGCGCGTGCTCGCGTTCGGAGAGCACCTGGCCGAGAAGCGCTTCGTACTCGCGCTGATCGCCGAGGATGCCGAAGGTGCCGCCGTGTCCGGCGTGGGCCTCGAGGCCTTGTGGGCCGTGCACCACGGCTGCCTCGCCGAGCCCTGGGTGAGTCAGCCTCACCCGCTGCTCTCGGCGCCGGTCGCGCCGACCTCGCGTCCGGGAGCGCTCACGGTGGACGCGCTGCCGCCGTACTTGCTGTCTGTGGGAGCAGATGGCTCCTCTGCGGCCGAGCCTCGCGGTCACCGGGCTTCGGACCTGATGCCGCTGTGCGGGGTGCGCGCATGAAGCCCTGGCTGCGCGGCGATCTCACCGGTGTCGACCCGCGTGCCGATCTCGAGCGCCTTCGTGGCGCCGTGCTCGCGGCCGCACATCGTGGCGAGGACCTCGGGCCGTTCTGGCAAGCACTCGGCGAGCTCGACCCCGTGGCGTGCGCCGAGCTTGCCGCGGGACCCAAGGCCGTGCCGCACGCGGTCAGCGTGCGTGGCTGCATCAGCGCTCTGCCCGCGCTCGAAGGGGTACTCGCGCCCTCGGGGCTGTACACGCGGCTGGCCGACCTCGCGCCGGAGGTCGGACCCGAGCTGCTCGCTGCCGCGGTGGCGCGCCATCCCGAGGCGGGCTGGCTCGTGCGCCTCTCCCGACGGTTCGAGTCGGTGCCCGGGGCGTCGATTCTCGCTGCCGCCCGCGGACCCTCGCAGGAAGCCGCGGTTCAGCTCGCCGCGGACCAGGGGCTCGAAGAGGCGCTGCGCGCGTGGACTCGCGAGTCGGGTAGCCCGCTGCCGGCCGTGGTGTGGCTTCGCAAGGGCGACCTCGGGCGCACGGCCGAATACGCGGCGATCGCTGTCGAGGGGCGGCCGGACAGCCCGGTGCTCGCCTGGCTCGCGGCGGTGGTCGGCCCCGATGTCGACGACCTGGCCGAGGACATCGCGGCGCGCCTCACACGAGAGGAGTCGAGACAAGGCTTCGCGCGCTGGATGTGACGCACCGAAGTCCGGCGGTCGGCCCCTCCACGGATTAAGACTCTGGTTCGGAGAATCGATGCCCCACGCGTTTATCGTCGATGCCATTCGCACCCCGGTGGGCCGCCGCAAGGGCTCGCTCGCGGGGGTCCATCCGGTCGAGCTGGGCGCCATCCCGCTCGCAGCGCTCGTGGAGCGCAACCGCCTCGATGCTTCAGCTATCGAGGACGTCATCTACGGCTGCGTGACCCCGGTCGGCGAGCAGGGCATGAACGTCGGGCGCCTGTGCGCGCTCGAGGCGGGCTTCCCCGTCGACACCACTGGCGTGCAGATCAACCGTATGTGCGGCTCCGGTCAGCAGGCGGTGCACTTCGCGGCCATGGGGGTGGCCTCCGGCTTCCAGGACCTGGTCATCGCCGGCGGTGTCGAGGCCATGACGCGCGTGCCCATGGGCTCCGACATGTTCCTCAACGGCGAGATGGCGGCGCCGTCGCGCGAGTTGTCGTGGCGGTTCTCGATCATCGGGCAGGGCCACTCCGCCGAGCTCGTTGCCCAGAAGTACGGACTCTCCCGCGAGGAACTCGATGCGTTCAGCCTCGAGTCGCACCGTCGTGCGGGCGCCGCCATCGACGCGGGCAAGGTCGAGCGCGAGCTCGTGCCGGTCGTCCACGACGACGGGGAGCTGCTCGTCGACGAGGGCATTCGCCGGGACACCACGCTCGAGAAGCTCGCGGGTCTCAAGCCCGCCTTCCTCGAGGACGGCGTGATCACCGCAGGCTCCTCCTCGCAGATCTCCGACGGCTCGGCCGCACTGCTCATCGCCTCGGAAGCGGCGATCAAGCGCTACGACCTGACCCCGCGGGCGCGCATCGTGAGCGCGGTCACCGCGGGCGTCGACCCCACCATCATGCTCACTGGCCCGGTGCCTGCGTCCCGGCGGGCGCTGGCGAAGGCGGGCATGACCATCGATCAGATCGACGCGGTCGAGATCAACGAGGCCTTCGCCTCGGTGGCACTCGGCTGCGGCCGCGACCTCGGCCTCGACTTCGCGAAGACCAACGTCTACGGCGGTGCCATCGCCAACGGTCACCCGCTCGGTGCGTCCGGTGCGAAGCTGATGACCACGCTGCTCAACGTCCTCGAGACCGAGGGTGGCCGCTATGGTCTCCAGACCATGTGCATCGGCTTCGGGCAGGCGACGGCCACCATCATCGACACCGAGGTCTGATGGCCGAGCGTCCGCCAACAGGCTGGGAGACTCCTCGGCCCGAGCCTTTCCTCGGCGACGAGCTTCGCTCGCTCGGCGAGGCGCTCGGCGACGATCTGCCGGCCTATGACGACCTCGCGGACCTCATTGGTGGTGCGGGTGCGCCGGACGACGTGGGCCACGAGGACATCCTCGGCCGCGGCGACTTCCCGCGCATCCGGCCGATCCTCGTGGCGCTCGCTGCACGCGCGTCGGGTGCTCGAGGACCCATGGATGCGGAGGTCCAGCATGCGGCCGAGGTGCTGTACGGCGTGCTCGTTGTCCACGACCTGACCCTGGGTCGCGAGGGGGGCCGTCGGCGGCGGGTTGCGCGCAAGCTGCTCTCGAAGAGCACGGGTTGGCTTGGTCGCAACCACCTGACCCTGCGCGCGATGGAGCTCGCGCGGCACGCGCCGCATCCCGAGGTTCTCGGCGAGATCCTCGATACGCTGCGCGCGTTCACGGACGGTCAGACCCTGTCCCAGGCGCTCCAGGAAGGGGACGTGCCGACCCGCGAGGACTGGCAGGACCACGCCGATGCGCACTCGGGTGCGCTGTTCTCGTTCTGCTGCCGGGCGGGTGGCTACGTGGGCGGCGCCGATCGGAGCCAGCTCTCCGCCCTTGGTCGCTACGGTCGCCACATGGGTCGTCTGTGGCACATCGCCGAGGACGTGGCGGTGCTCCGCTACGGCGAGCCCGGACCGTACCTCGTCGCCCGTGCCCTGGGCGGACGGCCGATGTTCCCGGTGATTGCCGCCGCCGAGCGCTACCCGGAGCTCGGGGAGGCATGGACCCAGCTCGTGGTGAACCCGGTGCTCGAGGATGCCGAGGAGCTCGCTCGCAACGTGCTCGCCGCCGGGGGGCAGTCCGAGGCCTACGCGGTGATGGCGCGAGAGTCCTGGGCGGCTCGCAAGGCACTGCGCACCCTCGAGGACTCCCCGCATCGGCGACGCATGGAGCAGCTCGCGGTCGCGCTGCTCAAGCCCGCGGCACGCACCGCGGACGGCGCCTAGTCACGCCAGCCCGCGCGGGAGCGTTGCTCGCGACGCCTACGCGTTCTCGAACATCGCCCGCAGGCGGCTGACGTTGCTCGTCTCGGCGACCCTCTCTTCCTCGGCGGCCGCCGGTCCTCGGTCGAGCTTGCCCTCGAGCTGCTCGAGCAGGAGCTCGACCCGACCCCCCTTGCCTTCGGTGTTGGCAGCGGACCGGTCGTTGGTCTCCGTCTTCTTGAGGCTGGACCGGTCGAAGCCCTGGATGGCGTCCATCATCGGCGAGCGCGCCTCCCGCGCCGAGCGCATGCGCTGCTCCGCGTCCGCGGCACCGCCATACGAGAGGAACTCGTTCGCACCGACCACCAGGTCTCCGAGCTTCGCGCCGCGGCCCTGGGTCTCGTCGCCCGCCTTCTTGATTTCCTTGAGTCGGGCGAGCTTGTCGTCGATGTCCTTGTTGACCATGGCGACGGCCATGCCCTCGGTCGCGGCCCCGTCGTTCGCGAGCCCGGACACGACGTCGTACAGGCGCTCGCCGTCCGTGCGGTAGTGCCCGCTGTTGTCGGTGACCATCTTCACGTCACCATCTTCGACGAGCAGCTCGCCCGCGCCGCGCGAGTCGCGTCCCGCGATCAGGCTCGAGTGGTTCATGAACGACATCTGGATGTCGTCTTCACCGCTCGGCAGGAGCTCCTTCTCGCCGTAGGTCTGCTCGAACCACTCGGAGCGCTTGGTCTCGGTGTGGCCCTCCCATGCGCCAGCCGCGCGCAGGGTTCCGTCCTCGTCCTTGTTGAAGATGAACCGGCCCGCGCCACCCTCGAAGAAGGTGCCCTTTCCGCTGGCGCCGGTCGTGTCGACCCGCTTGCCATCCGCGCCGAGCAGCTTTCCGTCCTTCATGCCGACGGCGGCCTGCGCCTGCTCCTCGTCGTTCAGGTAGCGGGTGTTGTGCCCGACGACGGTCTTGCCCTCGGACTCGGCGAGGTCCTGGGATGCGGCGAACTTCGCGCGGGGTCTGGCTCCGCGGTCCGCGTCTCGGAACGAGGCGACGAGGTGCTCGTTCTTGTAGTCGGTGTGCTTGCCGTGCATTTCCTGGGTGCGGCCCAGGCTCTGCGGGGCTTCGCCGGTCTGTCGCCAGCCGCCGTCCTCGTCCTTCTCCCAGCCCATCAGGCTGTTGGCGCGCGCGGCCTGCAAGCCCTCGTCGTGCTGCTCCTTGTACCAGGCTACCGCCTCGGCGGTGTCGAAGCTGCGGGACGCCATCGTCGACGAGAACGAGATCTCGCGGTCCTGTTGCTCGTCGAAGTCGTAGCTGTAGGGACTGAGGGTGGCGTACGGGTTCTCGGTGGGGGTGTAGCCCTGGGGAGCCTCGTCCTTGCCTGCGCTGTCGGCCTCGACGGCCTCGACGGCCTTGCGGTGCTTCTGGGCGCGGTAGGCAGCGTAGGCCTCGACGGCCACCGCCGAGTCGATCTCGTCCTGCAGTTCCTCGGACGCGGCCTTCACCTCTTCACGCTCGAGCGACGTGCTGAACGACAGCGCACCGGCCTCGTAGCCCTCACTGCCGAGGCCCGCGTACGGGCTCTCCGTGAGCGTGTAGGCATTGCCCGCGAGGAAGGACTCCTCCTCGACCTCTTCGGCGACGTAATTCAGCGGGGAGGCGGTCACGTACTGCTGCCCGCTGGCGTAGCCGCTGTGGTTCGAGTTCGTGTAGGCGGAGCCGGACTTGTTGGAGCCCTGTCCGTCGAACGTCTTCCGAGTCTTGCCCAAGGCAGCCTCTGGTGCGAATCGATCGCGATGTGTGTGGACCGAGGAGTGGTACCCGTACAATTTACCGCGTCCTCGGCGCCAGGCCACGATTTTCTGGGGTGGAACCTCGGTTCGCAGCCGCTTCGCGGTGAGGCGGGACGCGGCCTGTCCCATCACGTGGCGATCACCGAAGCCAGGGCTCCCATCGCGGGTGCCGCCGGAAGACGTGGGCATCTTCGCGAGACCACGCCGCGAGCATGCGCCGCGCGGTGCTCCGGACTTGCGCTTCGAGGGCCGCGGTCGGCGCGCGTTCCATCGCGGCGAGCAGCAGTTGGAGTTGCCAGCGCTCTGCGCCGGGCCGCTCGAGCCAGGCCGCGACGTCGACGGGGACCTCGGGCAGTGCGCCCGTGATGTGGATGGAGAGGGCCAGGGCGGAGGCGAGGTCCGGGAGGTCCTCGCCGGGGCGCGTGGCCGCGACGATGGCCTCCTCCCTCTCGCGGTCGGCCGGTTGGTCGCGGCGGGCGAGCACGTCGAGCGCGGACAGCACGCGAGCGTCGCCACCCTCGGGTGCGGCGACCCAGGCTTCGCGGAGGAGATCCGCGGCTGGTGGACGACCCGTGGCCGCGTCGATCTCGCCCTGGACGCGCAGCCATCGCGCGAGCAGCAGATTCGACGGTCGAGCGGGCAGGGTGCCTCGCGCGCGTCGCAGCAGGTCTCGGGCGAGCTGGTTTCGGCCGAGTTGGTGCTCGACGCTGGCGAGCTCGATGAGGAGCAGGCAGCGGTCCACCCGTTCTCCCGCGGGCTTCACTGCCTGTTCGAGGAGCCGCCTGGCCGACGAGTGTCGGCCGCTCAGGAGCAGGCCACGAGCGCGGAGCATCGCCAGTGGCGCGGGGGCGGCGCCCTCGGCGAGCGCCGCCGCAGCGAGCCTCAGCGCCTGCGCGCCCTCTCCGCGACGTGCTGCGCGAAAGCCGCGACCCAGGGGCGTGTCCTCGGTGGGGGCGAGCGATGGGTGCGCGTGGTCGTCGAGCAGGGAGCGGTCCGCCTGGACCCGTCGAGCGGTGCGGAGCTTCGCGAGGCCGGGGTGTGGCACCTGGGCCAGGCGCGAGCTCACGCGTCCCGCGCGCAGGGCCTCTGCGGCGGCCTCCTCCGTACGATCGAGATGATGCAGCGCATGGGCGCGGGCGAGCGATGGCCAGGGGTCGAGCCCTTGGAGCAGTGCCTCGGCGAGGGCGTCGTTCCATGCGGCACGCGGGGGCGGAGCCTGCTCCGTGAACCACGACGCGCCGTCCCGGTCCGCGAGTCCTCCCGCCGCCAGATCGTCGAGTAGCGGGACGAGCGTCTCGGCGTCGGTCGCGGTCGCTTCGGCCAGCACGCGGACCTCGACCGGTTCGCCGGCGATGGCCAACAACGCCTGCAGCTGCTCGTGCGAAGGCAAGAACGCGACGGTCGGCGGGGGCTCGGCGGGCGCGACGGCTTCTTCGGGCGGCTCGAGCTCGTCGAGCATCTCGGTGAGCTCGTCGAGCGCGGGACGGGCGGCGGGGTCGCTCTCCAGGGTCGCGAGCAGGAGCTCGGCAAGCAGCGGGTGAATGCCCCTGAGCCGGGGTGGGGGAGGGGCGTCGGTGCGCTCGAGCTCGTTTCCGAACGGGGAGCTCCCGCGAAGCAGGGCGTAGGTGGTGGCGCCGAGTGCGAACACGTCGGCGGCTGGGGTGAGCGCGTCGCCTCGCAGCTGCTCCGGGGAGGCATAGCGTCGCGTGCCGGCGAAGTGCCCCTGCCGAACCCAGTCCCCGTCGACCAGGCGCGCCATGCCCAGGTCCATGAGTCGTGCGGTGCCGTCGGCCTGAACCAGCAGGTTCGAGGGCTTGATGTCGGCGTGCACCAGCCCGCGCGCGTGGAGGGCCTCGAGGGCGTGCGCGACTTGCCCGATCACGTGGAGGGTGCGCCACGCGCGCAGGGTGCCGCTCACGCGTTCGTCCCCGACCCATCGCCGCGCAACCACGCCATCGACGTGCTCCAGCGCGATCCATCCACGCCCATCGTCGAGCACGCCGGTGTCGAACGCCGTGACCAGTGCCGGGTGCTCGACCCAGGCCTGGATCTGGAACTCGCGCTGCAGCGCCTCACGGCCAGTGGTGGAGCGCGTGTGCTGAACCTTCAGGGCGCGCAGCTCACCGAGCGGGTCGATGGCGGCGTACACATCGGCAACGCCGCCTCTTCCGATGCGCGCTAGCGGTCGATACGCGCCCACGCGGGCGGGTAGCGGAAAGACAGACTCGGCAGACAGCGCTTCCCCCACGCAACAGTTCCCCTGTAAATACCGCATTTTCCAGGGGCCGGGGGCGGTGTGTCACCGCGAGAGGGCGTCGAGCCGGGCTTAGCGTGGGGCCGGGCGCTCGCGGTCGAGGATGAAGAAGTTGCTGAACACGCGGAACAGACCGAGCTCGATGTAGGCCTTGCCCAGGAACAGGTCGGGGTTCTCGGGATCGACCTGTACGAGGTAGTCGCGAATACGGCCCTCGGGATTGAGCACGAAGTTCCGACCCGAGCCGTAGTTGAGCAGCACGGCATTCTCGAAGGCGTCGTAGCGGTCGCCGGGGGAGACTGGCTGCACGTCGTAGTAGCCGTGCCGACCCGCGGTTCCTGGCCGCGACGGCTCCCAGGGGGCGTGCGGCCCGCCGCGCACGTTCTTCACGACGACGTTGTAGCCGGCGAGCTTGCCATCCTCGTCGACGAAGAAGCCCTTCATGAACTTCTGGAAGCCGAGCACGCGCGCGAATGTCGGTGGGTTGTACCCGCGAAACTCGAAGCCGGCGAGCTGGGTCGCGGTTGGCGTCGCGCCATGCTGCATCACCCGGTCGAGCTCGGGGATGGGCTGCTCGATCAGCGCGTGGAAGTCGATGCCGGAGAAGGGATGGTCAGCCAACGTCGTCCTCCGTGAGCGCGTCGATGACGGCTGCGTGGGCCTGAGGAGACCACAGCATACCGTTGTGCCCGTAGCCGCCGATGACGACCTCGTGCACGCCGTCGATGCGTGCGCGCTGCGGCGGGAACACCTGATGGTCGTAGCGGGCGCGCACCACGGTCGTCGGCACGGGCTCCGGACCCTCGTTGAGCAGGCGAGCCCAGGGGCCGTCGGGCTTCAGGGCCTCGTGCAGCCACGGTGGCGACAGGAAGTACCAGGACGTACCGGCGTGTGGGCCCCCGAGCGAGACGAAGCGCCGCACGTAGCGGTCGCCGCCGAGTGCCTTGATCCACGCGCGGCTCGCAACCGCGCCGAGCGAGTGGCCGACGAGGTCGATGGGACCGCCATGTGCCTCGGCGAGCGGCACAGCCGCGTCGCGGATGTGGTCCACCACGTCCTCGAGACGGGCGACGGTGCTTCGGTAGCCGAGCCTCTCCACGGTGGGCCAGCCCTCGGTGTACAGGCGGCGGGCGAGGGGACGGAGCATGTCGCGGTGGCCGAGGTAGCCATGGACCAGCAGCACCGGCGGATGGGTGCCCGCTCCGGGCTTGGGCATCGGTCGCAGCCGCGCCAGCGGGTACATGCCCGCCCGTACGGTGAGCAAGGTCTCGGTCGCGGCGGCCTTGAGGATGTCGCGCTTTGGCATGGCGGTCTCCGGAAGGCAGCTATTACCCGCCTTCGCGGGCCAGGCTACGACCTGGCGTCGGTCGGAGGCTGCGTGCGCCGGGTCGGTGAGCGTATAGCGCCGCTTACGGTGTAAGTCATCGGCGGATCTCGCCGGTCAGGCGCGCGGCTCGAAGCCAGACCTTCACCTGGGCGAGCGTCGGTGGGCGATGTCCCTGCTCGTGGGCGCGTCGGGTGAGGGCGGCGTGGAGCTGCTCGGGATCGGCGACCGCCAGGTCGGCGGCGGTCTCGTAGCCGAGGGCGAGGAGCATGCCCGCCATCACCGTGCCCATGCCCTTGTGGAGCGCGAGTGCGGCCTGCGTCGAGGCGGGTCCCAGGCGTGCCGCGTCCACCCCGGTCACGCTCGCGGTCGTGCTCAGGCCATCCCGCGCGACGGCCCGCGCCAAGCGCTCCGGCGTCGACAGCCCGTGACGCGCGAGAGCCATGCGGTCCTCCTCGCGGAGCTCGTCGAGTTCGTCGAGCAGCGGTCTGCGCGCGAGGACCGCCGGGTCGAGCGGGTACAGCTCCGCGAACCACGAGAACGCGACGAGGATCAGCATCGCGCGGGCGTGATGCCCCGAGGGAATGCGCCGCTCGCGCTGATCGGCGTCCGGAAGTTCCCAGTGTCGACCCCCGCGAACGAAGAAGCAGAGCAGCGCGTACCCGCTGAACGCCTCCACGGCGAGCACCGGAAACCCGAGGAAGCCGAGGAGCGGCATCTCGAACAGCTTCCACTCCTCGAAGCCGGGCACCGTGTACACCCACTTCGCGCGTGCGAAGAAGTTCAGGCCCTCCCACACGCCGCCGGCGATCAGCCCGCCGGCGAGCAAGCGCAGGAAGCGCGCGGGACGGCCTTGCTCCAGATCGGCAAGCAGGGATGGCGCACCGACGCGGCGGTTGATGACTTCCGGGATGCCGAGGGTCGCGCCCCATACCAGCGGGAATGCCCAGCGTGGTGCGACGAGTGGGAGCACTGCGCACGCGAGGCCGAAGAGCGCGACGCTGACCTCGATCACCGGCGTGACGCGAAGGGGGCGCCAGCGCACGCGTTCCGCGAGACCCAGGGCCTTGAGCAGCTCGGCGTGGAAGAAGCATGCCGGCAGGACCGTTGCGAACGCGAGGGTCGCGAACGCCGCTTGTGCCCACTCGGAGCGCGGCAGGAACACATAGGTCCAGTTGTCGAGCACCAGGTTGTAGCCCTCGAACAGGCACCAGTAGGGGACCGACCACACGAGCATCGCACCGAGCTCTCGCCGGCGTCCGTGGACGAACGAGTGACCCTGGATCACGTCGATCGTCGCGTCGACGGCGAGCAGCCAGCCCGTCCACGCGAACAGGAACCACAGCGTGTTCCAGGCGGGCACGTCAAGGGCGAGCAGCGCACCGCCGATGCCCGTGATGCCCGCAGCCAACGCTGCGCGTCCGGCTGGACCCACGCTCACCTCACGGCGCCGACCATAGCCCGCGCGGGAGGGTCTCCGGCATCGTCGACACTTTCCATACGCGTCCGTATGGCGCAAGGTGCCGCTCCCATGCTACGGATCTCGTCCAGTGAAGGAGCGTTCAGCATGCCCAGCCTCTGCCTCGCCGAGTACCCGCAGTTCACCGACGAGCACGTCGCCTTTCGCAACACGATCCGCGACTTCGCGGAACGCGAGCTCGCGCCGTACCGCCACGAGTGGGACAAGGCGGGCGAGTTCCCCCGCGAGGTGTTCAAGCAGCTCGCCGAGCTCGGCGCGCTGGGCATTCGCTTCCCCGAGGAGCTCGGGGGGCTCGGCCTCGACTGGTGGTACACGCTCGCCTTCCAGGAGGGCGTGAGCTGGGCGCGCAACGCGGGCCTGGTGATGTCGCTCCTCGTCGATACCGACATGGCGACGCCGATCATCGCCGAGATCGGCACCAAAGAGCAGCAAGAGGAGTTCCTCGCCCCCGTGATCCGCGGCGAGAAGGTGGCGGCGCTCGGCGTCTCCGAGCCCGACTGTGGCTCCGATGTGGCCGCGATCACCACCACCGCGAAGAAGGACGGCTCCGACTACATCATCAATGGCGCCAAGACCTACATCACCAACGGTGCCTTCGCGGACTTCATCACCCTCGCGGTACGCACCGGTGACGCCGGACACGGCGGTATCTCGCTGGTGCTGTTCCCGACGGACACCCCCGGTTTCTCGGTCGGTCGCAAGCTCGACAAGCTGGGCACCCGCGCCGTGGACTCGTGCGAGCTGCACTTCGACAACTGCCGCATCCCCCAGCGCAACCTGCTCGGGGCCGAGAACGGCGGCTTCATCTACATCATGCAGAACTTCCAGGGCGAGCGGCTGACCGCCGCGGTCACGGCGAACATGACCATGGAGATCGCGCTGTCCGACGCCATGAAGTTCGGTGACGAGCGCAGCGCCTTCGGTCGCAACCTCAACAAGTTCCAGGTGTGGCGCCACACCTTCGCGAACCACATCGCGTCGCTCGAGGCGAGCCGAGCCCTCATGGCCCGCGCTTGCGAGCAGATGGTGAGCGGCAAGGAGCCGACCCGACTGGTCAGCGCCGCCAAGCTCTTCTCCACCGATCTGGCGCAGAAGGTGATCTACGACTGCCTGCAGGTGCACGGTGGTGCGGGCTTCATCGAGGAGTACGACATCGCGCGGGCGTACCGCGACGTGCGACTGCTCACGATTGGCGGTGGAACCTCCGAGATCATGAAAGAGATCATCTGGAAGTTCAACTCGTACGGCATGGAGTAGCGCCGGTCAGTCCTTCGAGCTCGGGCGGCGGATGTCGTCGAGGAAGGTCGAGGGATGGAACGGCCAGGTCCGCGAGGGCTTCCCCCACCGGAGAGGCGACTGCCACCGGCGGGGGACGACTCGTCCGGCTGTCCTGGCCCGCGTCTCAGGGGCTCGAGCCCCCCACAGGCAGGTCCGAAGCGGATCTCAGGTCGTCGGGTGGCGCTCGAGCACCTGGCGAAGGCGCGTGTAGTCCGCAGCGATGGCACGGCGCATCAGCGTGGCCATTCCCGGCAGGCGCAGGTACCACGGCGGTTGGCCGCTCACCTGTGCGGTGACCCTCGCGCCCCCTCCGTCGAGGGGCTCCACGGTGCGCGTCACCTGAATCGGAAACGTACTCACCACGCTCTCGATGCGAATCGAGTGGCCCGGCTCGTAGGCGGTGACCTCGAAGGTGGTGAGGATGGTGCGACCCAGGAAGGACGCGCGCTGCTCGTAGGTCGACCCGACGGCGAGAGGCGGCGGGGACGTCCAGCGACAGCTCTCCATCCCACCTTGCCAGTGTGGGTTGTTCTCAAAGTCCGCCACGTAGTCGAACACGACCTGTGGCGGCGCAGCGATGTCGATGGTGGCCGTGGTGTCCATGGAGTCGTCATAGGACGCGGCAAGGCGTTGACAAAGCGTGCAATGCCAAACAACTTGTTCGCCATGGAAAACAATCTCGATGACATGCGTGTCTTCGAGCGCGTCGCCTCGCTGCGCTCGTTCACCGAGGCGGCCGCTGAGCTCGGGCTGTCGAAGGCGGCGGTGAGCACGCGCGTACGCAGGCTCGAGTCACGCCTGGGCGTGCGGCTGCTCCAGCGGACCACCCGAACGGTGCGCGCGACGGAGGCCCGCGCCGACTACGCCCAGCACTGCCGACGGATCCTCGCGGATCTACGAGAGGCGGAGCTCGCGGTCGCGGCCGCGGCTGCCCGGCCGCACGGCCTTTTGCGGGTCACCTGTCCGAGGCTGTTCGGGACCCTGTTTCTGGCCCCCGTGCTCGTCGAATACCTGCGGACGCACCCCGAGGTCCGGGTCGACGTGGTGCACACGGAGCGCCGCGTCGATCTGGTCGAGGAGGGTTTCGACCTCGGCATTCGCGTCGGTCCACTCGCACCCTCGACACTCGTCGCCCGAAAGCTGGGCGAGGCCCGTTCGGTGCAGGTGGCTGCACCGACGGGTGACCGGGACCCGCTCACGGTGGGCCCTCGGCGTAGCGAAGAGCGCGCGTGCGTCGACTCCCTGGAGATGGCGCGCGACCTCGCCATCGCGGGTCTCGGCGCGGCATGGCTACCGCGCTTTCTCTGCCGAGAGGCGCTGGCTGCCGGGACCCTGGTCGTGCTCGACGACAGCGGTTCCGCGTACCCGATCTACGCAGTGTTTCCAGAGCGACGACTTCTCTCGGAGCGGGTGCGCCGCTTCGTGGACCTGCTGGTCGAGCATGCCCGCGACGCACCCTGGATGCACGACGGGGTGGCTACTCCTTGAAGAAGCGCTCGCTCATGGGGATGCCCTCGAGCTGCACGCGCTGCAGGAAGTAGGGGACGACGCCGGTGGCGACGAAGCGTCCCTCGACCTTACCGTCGGCATCGAGGCCCTCGGGCTCGAAGCGGTAGATGTCCTCGACCACGAAGCTGCCCTCCTCGCCGAGCGCGGCGAGCTGGCTGATCCGGGTGACCTTGCGAGATCCGTCCGACTGCTGGTCCATCTGCACGATGATGTCGAGTCCGTGGAGCAGCTGCTGGCGCACGACGCTCACCGGGACCTGCCGTTCGCCGGTCATCGCGAGGTTCTCGGTGCGCAGCGCCGCTTCCTCGGGGGTGGACGCGTGGATGACCGCCAGGGATCCGCGGTGGCCGGAGTTGATGGCCTGGATGTAGTCGAAGCACTCCTCGCCGCGGAGCTCGCCGAGGATGATGCGCGACGGGCGCATGCGCAGGCTGTTGCGGAAGCACGCGGTGGTCGTGATCTCGCCGAAGCCCTCCACGTTCGGCGCGCGGGTGAGCATGCGCACGACGTTGGGCTGCTGGAACTTGAGCTCGAGGGTGTCCTCGATGACGACGATACGCTCGTGGTCGGGAATCGCGTGGGTGAGCAGCTCCATCAGCGTGGTCTTGCCCGAGCCCGATGCGCCCGAGAACAGGATGGCCACATGGGCCTGGACGCAGGCGCGCAGGAAGGCCGCCATGCGGGTGTCCAGCGACTCGCGGGCGACGAGGTCCTCGAGCTCGGACAGCGAGCGCATGTACTTGCGGATGGTGAGCTGCGGGCCACCGACCACGACCGGCGGAATGGCGATGTTCACGCGGCTACCGTCGGGGAGGGACAGGTCCACCATCGGCGACGACTCGTCGACACGCTTGCCCGGGGTCATCTCGACGAGGCGCGTGACGAGGGCCCGGAGTGCGCGCTCGTCCTTGAAGCCGGTCCCGTACTTGTATCGCTTGCCCTGGCGCTCGAGGAAGATCGTATGCGGGCCGTTGACCATGACCTCGGTGACCTCCGGATCGAGCATCGGCTGCATGAGCGGGCCGAGGCGCAGCATCTCGAGCGCCGCCTCGTTCGCGAGGAACTCGGTGTCGAGGTCCCGAACGGTCGTAAAGCTCGGGTCGTTCTGCATCTCGTTGGCGATCTCGTCCGCGAGAGCGCGGATGGCCTGGGGCTCGACGGAGCCTCGGTCCTTGTCGTTGAGACGCTCCTGGATGCGGGACTTGAACTCGCGAGCGGAATCGGTGGGTGCAGTCATGGGTGAACCTCCTTGCTCGGCGTTGTGCAAGGGGTCTGCCAACCGCGAAGGCGCACGAACAGCGGACTGTCCCGCGGGGTGTGTGGCAAAAAACACAGGGGGTGGGTGGGGTCCCTCAGGGGTTCAAGGCGTCGAGGACCTCAGCGGGTCCCATGGCGCGCGCCCGCTCCCTCGCCGCGTCGAGAACCGGAGTGCACTGCTCGGCACGTTGTGCGAGGTCGATGGCCGCCAGGCGCTGCGCCGTCGACCCCGCCACCAGGCTTCGCTCGACGCGCGCACACAGCCAGTCGGAAGCCTCTCCGAGTGCCTGTGCGACGCCGGCACCGGCGCTTCCGGGCTCCTGGAGCCACAGCTCGTACAGCCGCGTGCGGTCCGCGCTGTCGAGGTCGACGCGCTCGCCGCCGTCGAGCCGGGTCGCCAGACGTCGGGTGGCGGCTTCGACGGGTGGGGGCTTCTCGACGATGTACCGCTCGAAGAAGGCCTGCTGGGTCCCGAGCGCGCCGGCGAACACGGCGGCGCCAAGGAGCGTGGCGGCCATGAGCTGGACTTGGCCCCTTGGAGAGCGCAGCCGCTGCTTCCAGGCGCTCATCGGATCTCCCGGTCCACGAACTGCCCAGCCACCGCGAGGAGGGCGGCGAAGCCAGCGGTGGCGAGCGGCCACGGGGCCACGGCGAACCACAACCCACCGAGTACGCTGGCAAGGGCGCCCACCCCAGCCACGACGCCGAGCGCACCGCCGAGGGTGCCGCCGCGCACCGGGGGAACGGAGAGGATGGGGCGAACCCACAGGGAGTGCGCGGCGAGCCGGCTCACGAAGTCGAGCAGCGCGAGTCCGACGAGTCCGTGCAGGGCCGCCTCGACGGGGGCGCTCCACCACCAGGCGCAGAGCCCGGCGTGCGCGAGCACGAAGGGCCAGTACAGCCAGGAGAGCAGGGCCGTGCGCGCGCCGCTGCGGCCGCTGGGGCCCCAGACCTCGGCGAGGCGCCAGGCGGCGCGGTGGTCGCGGCTCGCTTTGAGGGCGTGCATCGCCGTGGGCAGGGTCGACGCGAGCAATGCCACGGTGGCGAGCGGGAGCACCGAGGTGGTCGACTGCTGCGAGGGGGGCGCGTACTGCGCCGTCAGCGGCCCGAGGACCGCGGCAGCCGCCGGCATCGCGAGTACCGTGACGAGGCGAGCGCGGAGCTCGCTGTCTCGCGCGAGCACGGTGCGAACCAGGGCGTGCACCGCAGCCGGGCGACGCCCTCCGAGCAGCCGCGCGACCAGGGGCCGGGAGAGGGTGCCGGCGCGGGGGGGCGCGGAGACACGAACCTCGCGATCGGTGCTGCGCACCCGGGACACGCGCTCCCAGGCGCGGCGCAGCGCCGCCCATGCGACGACGGTGAGGAGCGTGGAGACGCTGGTGCCGAGGAACAGGGGGCGAAGCGCGCCGTCGGCGACCGCATGACCGAGGGGCAGCGTCGGCACGTACGAGACCCAGGGGTCGAGGTGCAGGGGGACGAGCCCGATGCCGCCGCTTCCGTCGCGGAGCATCAGCTGTCCGCCGTAGAACAGCGCCATGATCGCGAGGATCTGGACCCACGCGGCCACCTTCTTGAGGTTCTCGCCCGGGCCCGCCACACTGCCGCTTGCGTACACTGTAAGCGCGAGGGCCGCCGTACCGACCGCGACCACGGCGTTGGCCCACGGAAACAGCCACAGCCAGCGGACTTCGGTGTCGCGCAGACCGAGTCCCATGCCCGTGGGAAACAGGGTCATCGCGACGCCGATCAGGGCCACGTACAGCGACAGGTTCAGGCCGCGGGCCAGCGACCACGTGCGGCTGCTCACCGGGCGGTGACCGACGACCGTGATGTCCTTCGGGTCGAACGCCGCCTCCTGGAACTCGACGACCACCGCCGAGAACACCATCACCGCCGTCGCGGAGAGCGACGCAAAGGCGTAGAACCAGGCCTCTACACGACCCTGCATCAGCGCCGTGAGCAACAGCGACACGGTGAGCATCTGCCCGACGACCCAGTACAGCGGACTGACCAGCTCGCCGGCCTTGGCGCCGGTGGCGAGTCCGTAGAACTGACCGCGGAGGTCCAGGGCGACGAAGGTCCGCAACAGGGCGCGAAACGGACGCGGCTGCACGCCGAGCCAGCGGAGCAGCGCCTCCACGGCCTACTTCTCCCGCCCGATGCGGGTGTGCGGGGCCTCGGCCAGTGCGTTCGCCATCGCTTCGTCCATGCGGGTCAGCGCGTGGAACGCGGCCTCGAGGCTCTTGTCGCGAGCGAGCTCCGCGGTGGGCGCATCGGCGACGACCCGACCCTCGGCGAGGATGACCGCCCGGTCGCAGAGGCGCTCGACCACGTCGAGGATGTGCGAGCTGTAGAGCACGGCGCCGCCAGCTTCGGCGAGGGCGCGCAGGCGATGGCGCACCTCGCGGACGGCGTTCACGTCGAGTCCGGTGAGTGGCTCGTCGAGCACGAGGATGCGCGGGTCGTGGAGCAGCCCGCAGGCCAGCGCGACACGCTGCCGCTGTCCCTTGGAGAGGGTGTCGATGCGCCGGTCGAGGAACGCCCCCATCTCGAAGGCGTCGACGAGCTCGTCTTGCCGCGTGCTCGCTTGTCGCGGGTCGAGCTCGTGCAGGTCGCTGACCAGCGCCAGGTGCTCCCGGGGCGAGAGCAGCTCGTACAGCCCGCCGTCGTCGGGCACGAAGCCTAGGATCCGCCGCGCGCGCATGCCGTCGACGTAGGGGTCGTGACCGTCGAGCCGGATCTGGCCCTCGGTTGGGTGCAGCAGCCCCGCAATCGCCTTCATCGTCGTCGTCTTGCCCGAGCCGTTGGGACCGAGGTAGCCGACGATGCTGCCCCACGGAACCGCGAAGTCCACGGCATCCACCGCGGTCTTGTCGCCGTAGCGGTGGGTGAGCCCGCGGACCTCGATGGCCGGGTTCACTGGTCGAGCCCCCGCTTCTCGACGGCGTTCTGGGCGGCCCAGCCGAGACCGATGCCGATGATGGCCGCGGGGATCAGCTTGGACCAGTGTCCCTCGACGCCAGCGAACTCGAGGATCTTGAACGACAGGGAGGTGCCGAGGATCACGGCCACGTACCAGGCCTTGTCGCCGTTGGTGAGGTTCATCGCAGGTCTCCGTGCAGGGCAGGGGTGTCGAGGAGGTTGGCGGCGAGGCCGTCGCGCACGAGGTCGAGGGTGACCCACTTCACGGCGCCGTCGAGCAGGAACAAGCCCACGAGGGCGGCCCATCGCACGCGGCGGGTCCCACGCGCGGCCAGGGGACGCCGAGCGAGCCACTGCAGCGCGAGGGAGGCGAGCTCGTACACGAGCACCACGTAGCACAGCCCGCGGATCACGGACCACGGGTGCCAGCCGAGGAGCAGCGCGGGCAGCGGGTTCGCCGAGTGCGCGAGCAGGTTGCCGACGTAGAAGTTCATCAGGTCGACCTGGTACACGCCCTCCATCAGCGGAGCGAAGCCCATGGACAGCACCGCGAGCACCCCGATACCGACGAGCAGGTGCAGGTGCGCGGGCACCCAGTTGACCCAGTCGTACTCCGGGTCGGTGCCGGTCGTGATCCACGCGACCTGGGCCTGCCAGTAGCCGACACCGTCCGGCATGGCCGCGGCAGCGCCGGTCGGGTCGACCCGCGCGAGCGCAATCGCCGCTGCACAGTGGGCTGCGAAGCCGAGTGCGAGCACGCCCATGCCACGTACCGGCCGCTCTTCGCGCACGTGCGGGAGCATGAGCAGGAAGAGCAGGAGTGCGGTGAGAGGCTGGTGCAGACCCGTGCCGAGCGCCCAGCCGAGGCCCAACGGAACGACCCCCGCCGCCACGGGCCACAGCCACCAGGTGGGGCCGTCGGCGAGGGGACGGCAGAGGCCTGCCATGCGCCAGCTGTCGCGACCGACCCGCTGCCGCAGGTCGGTGAGGCTCACTTGCGCGGAATCGGGATCAGGAAGATGCCCGTGGTCGCGTACAGGATGCCGTTGCCCACCACGAAGATGAGGAAGAACCAGATCCAGCCGTTGCCATCGTCGTCGTCCATCAAGCCTCCTACGCGCGGGTCCTCGCGCTCGGCGGAGCATAGGGAAGCGCCTGGCGCAACGCAACTGCGCGCTGGGCGAACGCGTGGGCCCGGTCCCGCTCGGCTCGCCGACGGTGCGAGGCTGTCAGGATTCCGCCTGTAAAGCTGACGACCGGGGAGGGGCCAGCTAAGGTGCGGCGCTCCGGAGGACCCATGCGCAGCCCCCTGATCTTCATCGCCCTGACCCTGGCCGCCTTCGTCGCTTGTGACGGCGGTGGCGCTGGCGAGGGCCAGCTTCCCGGCGAGTGCGGCGACAGCGTCGACAACGACGGCGACGGCCTCTTCGACTGCAACGATCCCGACTGCAACCTCGCCGTCGAGTGCGGGGGCGGCGGCGACGCGGACACCGACACCGACTCGGACAGCGACTCGGATGCGGACGCGGACAGCGACGCCGACGCGGACAGCGATGCGGACAGCGACGCCGACTCCGATGCGGACAGCGATGCCGACACCGACACCGACCCCGGTCCGCAGTACAACCGCCCGGCGTTCCTCGGTGGCTCCGCCTACTTCGGCTGGGATGCGACCAACCAGCAGTTCCGCCAGTTCACCGGGACCCAGAGCGGCTCGGCCTTCTCGCAGCCGATTGCCCTGTTCATCAGCATGTACGCGGATGACGGGACCGGCGGCGTCGGTAACGAGATCTGCACGCTCTACATCCAGGCGGACGCGACCACCATCGCGAACGCGACCTCGCTCGGTGGCGAGACCTTCCCGCTGGGGCTGCACTTCACCATGGCCAACGCCACCGTCTACGACGGCGGTCAGATCAACGAGGTGGCGTGCACCAACTTCGATCCCACGTACTGGGGCAGCGACGTCGCCGCCGGCGTGCAGAGTGGCGGCGCCGACCTCGGCTTCGTGATCACGGGTGCGATGGACAGCAGCCACCCGCTGTACGCCTCGGCGTCGAGCGCGATCGGCACGACCTTCACGGCCGAGTGGGATCCCTACATCCTCGCCGGCACCCTGTACCTGAACGGCGCCTTCCACCGCGAGGGCGTCGTCGACCTGGGCCTGGGCCGGGCGTGGCAGGTCAACGCCAGCTTCGACGTCGGTGACGAGGCCACGGCGCCGTTCGTGGCCAAGGGCAGCGCGACGACGACCAATGGCGCGTTCATCATGCAGACGTTCTCGGGCACGTTCACCGACTCGGACGCCTGGAAGCTGAACGGCGGCATGTAGCTCGCGTGACCCGAGCCTCGGGTCACGATGGACCCGCGGTCGCGGCGCATGACGCTTCGTGACCGCGCGCGGTGAAGACCGGGGAGACCCGGGCGTCTGCATGTGCACCCCCCAGCGCACTGCCGCCCGGCGCTCCAACCCCGGAGGAACCCGTGTATCTGCTCCTGCTCACCTCGCTCGCCAGCGCTGGGCACGACGAAGGCCGAAGCCGCGGCCCGTCCGTCGAAGACGTCGAGGCCTGCCACCACGCCTTCTACTCGCGTGACGACCGCACCGCGTGCCTCGTCAGCGGCGCGCGCGCGCCAAAGATCGAGGCCTGCGCCACGTCGATGTACGCCTCGGAAGACCGTCTGGCCTGCCTGGACACCCGCGCGCGACCTTCCGCGGTCCGCGCCTGCGCCCAGGGCTTCTATGCGACGGATGACCGCCTGACGTGTATGGCGGCGCGGCCCCAGGCCGAGGCTGTGGAGGCCTGTGCCCAGGGCTTCTACGGCACCGAGGACCGTCTGGCCTGCACGCGCCTCGGTCCGCTGGAGGCCCGCGTCGCGGCGTGTTCGAGTGCCTTGTATGGCAGCGACGATCGGCTCGCCTGCCTCGCGACGACGGCGAACGAACAGGTCATCGAGGCCTGCTCGTCGGCGTTCTATGGCAGCGACGATCGCCTCGCCTGCCTGTCCACAGCCCGCGAGGAGAGCTGGGTCGAGGCTTGCGCTCGCACCAACTACGGCAGCGCCGAGCGTCTCGCGTGCCTGGCGAGCTGGGAGCGGTACGACCGCCCTCGCGGAGGGCACGGCTATCGCGGCCACGCGTCGCGCGAGCGCTATGGCAGCGAGGGCTGGAGTTACCGCTCCAGGGAGTGACTTCCGGTGTAAGTCAGGCCTGGTCGCTCGCGTAGTGCACGCGTCCCGAGACGGCGTAGATGCCGGCTCGCGTGGCTTCCACAGGGCCCTGGTCGAGGACCTCGGCAATGCCGCTCCACCCGAGCCACTTGCCGAGTACCCGGGCGAAGTGCGTCGCCTGCTCGTGGTCGCGGGCGACCACCGTGATCGGCTGGAAGAAGCCCTGGTCGTCGGTCTGGCCTTCGCCGACGACCTCGAACACGCGGCCTTCTTGGAGGTCTTCGCCCCAGATCTCGCGAAGCAGCCACAGCGCGCGCGGCGAGTTGCCGACGCGTCCCTTGCCGAGCTGGGTCGCGGCAGCCACGGGATCCTGGAGCACGCGCCACACGGCAATGGCATGGGCCTCGTGGAATCGCTCGATGCCCTCGAGCGAGGGGTCGGCGGGGAACGAGGCAGCGAAGGTCAGCGCGTCCTGACCACGGTCCGAGTCGAGGAGTGCGTCGATGCGCGCGTCCGCGAACAGGGCGGCGAGCGGGCCGGGGTCCACGGCGTCGAGCTCTTCGAGAGCACGCGCCGGCTGATCCATGCGCAGCTGAAAGATTGCGCGGTTCAGGCGGATCGAGGGCGCCGGTCCGCCGGCGTTCGCGAGCGCGGACTCGTAGGCGGCCCAGGCCTCGGTGGTGCGCCCGAGCTCGGAGAGGGTGTTGCCGAGCATCTGCCACAGCGGGATGGCACCGGGAGCCACCGCGGTGCCCTGTTCGAGGATGTCCACGGCGTCGGCGAAGTCCTCGCGATGCATCGCGACCGTGGCCAGCACTTCGAAGGCGGAGCTGTGGCGGCGGTCGAGGAGCATGCGTCCGTGGCGCTCGGCGAGGTCGAGGTCTCCGGCGGCGAGGGCGTCCTGCGCCCGTGCCCAGAGGTCGTCGATGGTGGGCATGATGGCTCCGTATACGGTGTAAGCGATTGGCGGGGCTTCAGGTGTAAGTCTAGTCGCCGATGCCGTAGACCTGGACGATGGGACCGTGTGGGTCGGTGTCTTCGCGAAGGTCGACCCGGCCCTTGATCGACCAGGTCTCCTTGTCGCTGTCCTCGTCCTCGTCGTCGAAGAACACCTGCTGCACCTCCCACAAGTGGGGGCCGACCTTCTCGATGACCGTGAGGTTTCCGAGGCGCGCGCGGCCATCGGCGATGATCGGGCCACGCTCGTCGATCCACGGCTGCACCGCGGCCTTGAACTCATCCGCGGTCCACGCGTCGTCGGTGTCTCGGACACTGGCCGCGGCCTCGTCCCAGTCCCCATCGGCGAGTGCGCGCAGCACGTTGTGGAGCTCCGCACGGATGCGGGCGCGGAACGACTTCTCGTCGGCGGAGATGTCGACCGGGGGCGCCTCGGCACCGGGGTCGCTCGGGTCCATGAGCGCCTCCCACGTCTGCAGCAGGCTGTCGTCGACGCGGGCGAGCATGGCACGCAGGGTGGCGATGGCGTCGACGAGCTCGGGGGTGCGGAGCTCTTCGGGCACGTTCTGGGCGAGGGTCTTGTACACCTGGCTGATGTAGCGAAGCAGCACGCCCTCGGACCGCTCGAGACGCAGCCCCTTCACGTACTGCGAGAACACCGCCTGGGTCTCGAGCATCTCGCGAACGATCGACTTGGGCCGGATCGGGTCGGCGGGAATCCACGGGTAGTGCTCGCGCCACGCGTTGAAGTCCGCGTAGATCCACTCCGCCATCGGCTTGGGCCAGGTGATGGCTTCCAGCGCTTCGAGGCGGTCCTCGTAGGGCACGCCGTCCGCCTTCATCTGGGCGACGGCCTCGGTCTTCTCGCGGTTCACCTGAGCACTCAGCACGGCGCGGGGATGCTCGAGGATCGACTCGACCAGCGTGATCACGTGGTAGCTGAACGCGGGATGCGCCGGGTCGAGCTTCTTCAGCACGTGCAGCAGGTACACCGACAGGGCGTGGTGCAGCGAGAAGTCGTCCTGGAGGTTCGGGTCGACCCGATACCGCGGCACGGCCTCCTCGCCGGCATCGGTGACGACGCCGGCGGTGACCAGCTCCTCGAGTCGCTGGCGTCCGGCTTCGGCGGCCTCCTCGCGCTCGCGCCGAGTGACGTGGGAACGCTCGATCAGCGCATCGAGCTCGGCCATCGGGTCGTCCAGCGTTTCCTCGGCCTTCTGGAGCAGTCGGAGCACGAAGCCGTGATCGACGGAGAATCGGGGGGTGAGCGCCTCGGGCCTTCCCGTGTACATCCGCTCGTAGATCTCGGCGTCCCAGTGCTTGTACCCGCGGGTCGGCGCGCTCTTCTTCACCGCCTTGTTCCGCTTCTTGCGACCCTCTTCGATGGCGCGCTCGATCTTGGCGTTCTCGATGACCCAGTCCGGCGCCTGCGCGACGACGGTGCCGTGATCGTCGAAGCCCTTGCGGCCCGCGCGCCCGGCGATCTGCAGGAAGTCGCGAACGGAGAGCAGGTCGGTCTTCTCGCCGTCGAACTTGCACAGCTGCGTGAACAGCACCGAGCGGATGGGCACGTTGATGCCGACTCCGAGGGTGTCGGTGCCGCAGATGACCTTGAACGAGCCTTGCTGCGACAGCTTCTCGACGAGCATCCGGTACTTGGGCAGCAGTCCCGCGTGGTGGACGGCGACGCCGTGCAGGATCATCCGCCGCAGGGTCGCGCCGAAGGGGCTGTCGAAGCGAAAGCCCTTGACCGCATGCTTGAGCGCCTCCTTCTCCTCCTTGGAGCAGAAGTCCGTCGACAGCAGCGCCTGGGCGCGCTCGGTGGCGGCGCGCTGCGTGAAGTGCACCGCGTACACCGGAGACTCGCCCGAGCGGACCAGCTGCGACAGCCGGTCGTCAACGGGGATCTCGCTGTACAGGAAGGTCAGTGGGACCGGTCGCTGAGCACTGCGCACCACGGCGATGTCGGTACCCGTGCGCTCGACGAGGTCCGTCTCGATGGCGCTGGTGTCGCCGAGGGTCGCGCTCATCAGCAGGAAGCGCGCGTGGGTCATGGTGAGCAGCGGCAGCTGCCAGGCCATGCCGCGGTCGCGGTCGCCGTAGTAGTGGAACTCGTCCATGACGACGCCCTCGAAGGGCGTGTCCTCACCGAGGCGCAGCGCGATCTGCGCGAGCACCTCGGCGGTGCAGCACAGGATGGGCGCGTCCTGGTTCACGGCACCGTCGCCCGTCGACATGCCGACGTTCTCGGCGCCGAAGATCTCGCACAAGGCCAGGAACTTCTCGGAGACGAGGGCCTTGATCGGCGCGGTGTACACGGAGCGGTGGCCGAGGGCGAGCTCACGGAAGTGCATCGCGGTAGCGACCATCGACTTGCCCGACCCCGTCGGCGTCTTGAGCAGCACGTGCTTGCCCTCGAACAGCTCGAGGATGGCCTCTTCCTGGTGGTCGTACAGTGTAAGTCCGCGCTCGGACACCCAGTCGAGGAAGGCGTCGAGGGCGTCTTCGGGGGCGGCAAAACCACCGTCGGGAATGCGGGAAGACAGGCTCATCCTGCGGGCGGTAACGCGGCAGCGGCGCACGGGCGCGCCGGCGGTCGACCGTCGACCTGCGAATCGCGGCGTGGCGGCTGGTCAACTGCGCATCACGGCGATAATCGGCGCGGCTCGCGGAGGGCTCCGTGTCCCTGGCCTCTCGACTCCTCGCCGACCTCCCGCTGGTGACGCGCACCGAGCGCGTGGGTGCGCTCGCCATCGAGCTCGAGTGCATCGAGGACTTCGAGGCGGCGGTGACCGTGTTCACGGACCGGGTGCTGGGCGAGCGCCTGTCCGAGGCGGTGTTCGAGGACCTGTGCCCGATGTTCGGCGCGATGTGGCCCGCCGCTCGCGCGCTGGCGGAGCGGGTGGCAGCGACGCCACTCGACGGCGTCCCCGTGCTCGAGCTGGGGTGTGGGCTCGCGCTACCGAGTCTGGCGGCCGCGGCTCGCGGAGCGGCGGTCACCGCGACGGACCAGCACCCCGCCACCGAGGCCCTGCTCGCACGGAACCTGGCGCGCAATGGGCTGGATGTGCACTTCGCGCGCTTCGACTGGCGCGGGCAGGCCCCCTTCGCCGACCGCAGCTTCGCCGTGGTGATGGCCTCGGACGTGCTGTACACGGCGACCATGGGACCGCTCGTGCTCGACACCGTCGATCGGTTCCTCGCGTATGGCGGCGTCGCGTGGATTGCCGATCCCGGGCGGGCGTGGCTCGAGGACTTCGCGGCGATGGCAGTCGCGCGAGGCTTCGCGGTGGACATGGACGTTCTCGGGCCGGAGGACGGCGCGTTCGTGCTCACCCTGCGTCGCATGGCTGGTGCGGTGCTCCCGCCATAGGCTCTGGCGGCACAGGAGAGTCGATGGCCCCCTCCGGGCACCTCACACGCGCGACCGGCGTCGGTCTGGTCGTCGCGAACATGGTCGGCGCCGGCGTGTTCCTCTCTGCGGGGTTCATGGCTCAGGATCTCGGTCCGGCGGCGATCCTCGCGTCGTGGGGCATCGGGATCGTCGGCACCTTGCTCGGCGTGCACGCCTATGGCGCGCTGGCTCACGAGATCGGCCGCTCCGGGGGCGAGTACCGCTACCTCTCGGACACGGTGCACCCGTCGCTCGGCTTTCTCTCGGGGTGGGCCTCGCTGCTCGTCGGGTTCTCGGCGGCCATCGCGGTCGACGCGCTGGCGATTGGGGTGCTCGCGCAGCAGCTGTGGCTCGGGGCTCCGGACCCGCGCCTGCTCGGCACGGGCGTGCTCGTGGCGCTCACTGCGCTTCACGCGGCGCGGTACTCCGTCTCGGATGCGGGGCAGAACGCGCTCGTTGCGGTGAAGCTGATGCTCGTCGGGGGCTTCCTCGCGGTGGGACTCGGGGTGGGGGAGCACGCGTGGCCGACGTGGACGCCGCCGAACCCCGGCAAGAGCGGCGAGCTACGTACGTGGCTGGCGAACCAGTACTGGATCACCTTCGCGTTCTCGGGCTGGAACGCCGCGATCTACGCCGCCGGGGAGTTCCGCGACCCGAAGCGCGACGTGCCGTGGGCGATGGGCGTCGGCTCCGGGCTCGTCGCGGTGCTGTACCTGCTCATCAACTGGGTGTTCGTCGCCAACCTCACGCCAACGGCGGCGCAGGCGGTGTTTGCCCACGACGACACCCAGGTTCACCTCGGACACGTGGTGATGACCGAGCTCGTCGGCCCGGTGGGTGGCCAGCTCACGTCTGCGGCGATGATCCTCGTGTTCCTCTCGGCGATGAGCGCGATGACGCTGGTGGGGCCGCGGGTCTATGCGTCGATGGCCGAAGACGGGGTGCTTCCGAGGGCGCTGGCGGCCAGGGAGGGCCATCCTCCGCTGGGATCGGTGGTGCTCCAGAGCGCGGTCGCCGGCGTGCTCCTGTGGAGCCACACGCTGCTGGAGTCGATGCAGAGCGTGGGGGGCATCCTCATGATCTTCGGCGGACTCACCGCGATGAGCGTCGTCCGGCTACCCACCGCACCCCTGACCGCACGCGTCGCGGGGGCCGTGTACGCCGCGTGGATGTTGCTCCTGCTCGCGGTCGGCGTCACGGCGTCCACCAAGCTGCTGCTCACGCTGGGCGCGGTGCTCGGTGTGGGCGCGGTGGCCTATGCGCTGGCCGCCCGTTCCTGACGTTTCGTGGCATGCGCGGCGGGCCTCGCTCGCTAGGGTTTCCCTCCCACGGGAGGGTGCATGCTTCGCTACAAGACCTTTGGAAACACCGGCCTTCGCGTGTCGGAGATCTGCCTTGGCACGATGTCCTTCGGTCAGGACTGGGGCTTCGGCGCGGACGAGGAGACCAGCCACGCGGTGCTCGATGCGTACGTCGAGGCGGGCGGCAACTTCCTCGACACGGCGAACAAGTACCACAACGGCCAGACCGAGTCCTTCCTGGGCTCCTGGCTCGCCGATCGCGACAACCGCGACGAGATCGTGCTCGCGACCAAGTACACGCTGTCGATGGACCACCACGACCCGAACGCCTCGGGCAACCACCGCAAGAACCTGCGGCGCTCGGTTCGCGACAGCCTGAAGCGCCTGGGGACCGACCACATCGACTTGTTGTGGGTTCACGTCTACGACGACCTCACCCCGTGGCAAGAGACGCTGCGTGCTCTCGACGACCTCGTGCGTGCTGGTGACGTGCTGTACATCGGCATCTCCGACTCGCCGTCGTGGGTGGTGTCGGCGAGCAACGTGATGGCGGAGCTTCGTGGCTGGACGCCCTATGTGGGCCTGCAGGTCGAGTACAGCCTGCTCCAGCGGACCGTCGAGCGCTCGCTGCTCCCGATGGCCGAGCACTTCGGTCTCTCCGTGGCCGGGTGGGCTCCGCTCGCGGCGGGCGTGCTCTCCGGCAAGTACACGCGCGGAGACGGCAGCGACAGCCTGCGAAAGTCGGCCAACGACGCGCGCGGTCGCACGTCCGAGCGCTCGCTCGCCATCGCGCGAGAGGTCGACGCGGTGGCCGACGAGCTCGGGTGTTCCTCGGCGCAGGTGGCCATCGCGTGGGTGCTCGCTCAGGGCTACGGCCAGGTGCCCATCGTCGGCGCGCGCAAGGTCTCGCAGATCCAGGACAGCCTCGGCGCGTCGCGGGTGACCCTCGGCGAGGAGCACCTCGCGCGCCTCGATGCCGTGTCCCGGGTCGAGCTCGGCTTCCCGCGGCAGTTCATCGAGACCGACGGCGTGCGCGGCATGGTCCGCGGCGACTACGTCAAGGACCGGCTGCTCACGCGCTGAACGCGGACTCGATGACGTTCGCGACGCGCTCGCGGAACCAGCGATGCCCCGGCTCGTGCTGGTGCCGCGCGTGCCACATGGCCGCCACCGGTACGACCGGCTGGGGAAGGGGCGTGTCGCGGAGCACGAGTCCGAGGGTGTCCGCGAGCAGCGCGAGGATCTCGCGCTGACCCGTGAACAGCATGTCGGTGGCGGCGACCACGTGCGGCACGAGCAGCAGTGACGGCACGGCGAGGCCGACGGTGCGGGTGAGGCCCTCGCGGTCGAGGGCGAGCTCGACGGTCGAGCGGGTCACGGTGTCGGTTCGCACCAGCACGTGGGGCCAGCGACACCACGCGGCGGCGTCCCATGGCTCGTCCAGGGACGGATGTCCGCGACGGCAGGCGACGACGGCGTGCAGCTTGCCGAGGCGGCGGGCGACCACCCCGCTGGCCTCGTCGGGCAGCACGTCGAGCACGAGGTCCGCCTCGTCCACTCCGGCGACGCCGCTTCGCGGGAGCAGCTCCAGGCTCACACCAGGGGCGTCGGAGAGGGCGGCGAGCAAGGAGGGCACCAGCGGCCCGAGGGCATCCGGTGCGGATACGCGGAAGGCGCGTCGGCTGCTTGCCGGATCGAACGCGGGTGCGCTGAGCAGGGCCTGGTCGAGGGTTCGCAGCGCGATGCGCGCGGCGTGCCCGAGCTGTTCCGCGCGCGCGGTCGGCACCAGACGACGCCCCTGACGCACGAACAGCGGGTCGCCCACGGCCTCGCGCAGGCGTCCGAGAGCCTGGCTCACTGCGGGCTGGGTCCGGCCGAGTCGTCGCGCGGCCTCGGTGACCGAGCCCTCGTCGAGCAGCACGTCGAGGAGCTTGAGCAGGTTCAGGTCGAGGCCGTCGGTTCGCTTCATATAAGCAGCATGCATGAACGTATTCAAAACATCCATTGGGACGCATGGTCCGTCTGGGTGACCTGAGGGCATCACTGGAGGCCACATGCGCATCTTCGTCACCGGCGGCTCGGGTTTCGTCGGCGGTCACGTCATCGAGCGGCTCGTCCGCTCTCACGAGGTTCGGGCCATGGCACGCTCGGACATCAGTGCGTCCATCGTCGAGGCCTTCGGCGCGACGGCGGTGCGTTGCAGCCTCGAAGACATCACCGCCGAGCACCTCGCTGGCGTGGACGCGGTGATCCACGTCGCGGCAGCCGTCGACGAGTTCGCGCCACTCGCCCACTACGAGGCGATGAACGTCGAGGGCACGCGACGGGTGCTCGAGGCTGCGCGGGCGGCGGGCGTGAAGCGCGTAGTCAACATCGCGACGAACGCCACGGTCTTCGACGCGTCCGGGCAGCACGGCGTGGACGAGACCGCGCCGCTCACGACGCTGAAGCACTTCCACTACGGCACCACCAAGGCTGCCGCCGAGGCGCTGGTCCTCGCCGCGAACGACGACCAGATGACCACGCTGTCGCTCCGTCCGTGCTTCATCTGGGGACCGCGGGACACGACCCTCGTGCCGGCGCTCCAGCGCATGGTGGCCGAGGGCTCGTTCGTCTGGGTCGACCGAGGCCGTACCCGCGTGTCGACCACCCACATCGACAACCTCGTGCACGCGGTCGCGTGTGCGCTGGTCGGAGGACAGGGCGGGCACGCCTACTTCGTCGCCGACGAGGACGAGACGACGATGCGCGTGTTCATGCGCGATCTCGCCTCCAGCGTCGAGCTGGAGCTGCCCGACCGCTCCGTGCCGGGATGGCTGGTCCGCGGTCTCGCGGCGGCCCTCGAGACCTGGTGGGTCGCGGCGGGCTGGAGCGGCCTGCCGCCCGTCACGCGAACGGCGGCGTGGCTGATGTCGGCGGACATGACGGTGAACACCTCCCGTGCTCGGGCCGAGCTCGGGTGGGAGCCGGTGGTGACCCGCGAGGCGGCGGTCGACGAGCTGGCCGCCTGAGCCACAGAGCCCCGGCCCCCGCGGTATTGCGGGCGCCAGGGCTCGGGGGAGAGAAGCGGTCTACTTGTTCTCGACCTCGACCTTGAGCTTCTTCACCTTCATGTCGAGGTCCTCGATGGCCGTGGCCACCTCGTGGGACGCGTCCTTCCAGGCGTCGCCCGCGGCATCGGGGATCTTCGCGAGGTCGCGGCGGGCCTTGTCGGCAGCCTGCTCCAGGCCATCCATGCGGATCTCCCAGTCGGAGTTCTCGATGTCTTCCTCCATGTTCGCGAGCACGTCGTCGATCTCCTGCAGCTGACGGTCGAGCTCGAGCTCGATCTCCGCGCGGCGGCCCGGATCCACGGTGTCGCCAATCTCGTCGATGACATCGGACATCTCGCGGCGTGCATCGTTCCAGGTGCCGTCGCCGTCCGTCATGGCTGGCGGGACCTCGGACAGCTCCTCGGTGACGGAGTTGTCGCAGGCGGTGGTGAGCACGATGGCGGACAGGACGAACAGGATGCGGGGCATCATGGGGGCTCCAGGGCAGGGGGGATGGGCGACCGCCCGAGAGGGGCGGCCCGCAGCGGCGTGGGTGCTGGCTAGATCTCGCGCGGGGCGTTTCGCGCGAAGAAGCCGACGATGGCGAAGAGCAGGAAGCCGATGAACAGCACCTGCGCGATCCAGGTGGACGCGCCGGCCACGCCGGACAGCCCGAAGGCACCGGCAATCAGAGCAAGGACAAGAAACATCAGGGCCCAGTACAGCATGGGAACTCCAATCAACAGGTTTGGGGGAGAGGGGGTGAGAGACGCGGCGTCTACTTGGACTTCGCGTTGATCTCGACGTCGGCGTCCGTCTTCTCGGACTTCACCTCGACCGAGGCGCCATCCGGACCGGCGGACAGGCCGAACTCGACCTTGTCGGACTCGGCGGGGGTCGGCGCCGGCTCGTCGGCGGCACAAGCGGCAAGGAACAGCAGAAGGGCAGTGGTACGCATCATCTCTCCAAGAAGGACCGCTTCGTCACGCGGCGTGCCGGGCATCGGCTCGCGGTGTCAGTCGGTCGGTGTGTGTCTTCTGAGTAGGACGATTGGCTCGGTTGCCGCAACAGAGTGAAACCGAGCGTAATCACTGTCGCCTTTCGGGGGCGGATCGGTCTCGAGGGTCACGGGTGCTGACGGGGAGCGTGCGGCGTTTCGTGCTATGGCCGCTGCTCCGGAGGGTTCGGCTCACATGAAGCCCCACCACGCGGTCGCCGCGTCCATGTTCCTGCTCAGCTTCGCGCTGGTGCTGTTCGAGCTCGTGCTCACCCGCCTGTTCGGCGTGATTCTCTTCGCGAGCTTCGCGCACCTGGCACTCGCGCTCGCCATGCTCGGCATCAGCTTCGGGGCGGTGCTTCAGCACCTCAACCCCAACCTCGTGCCCGACGAGGGCCTCGAGGAGCGCCTCGGCTGGCTGTCCCTGATCCAGGGCGGCACCACCGTCATCGCGGTGCTCGCGTGCCTGACCTTCCCGGTCACGGTGCAGTTCGAGCAGCCGCCCGTGCACTACGGCGAGCGCAGCTCGATCGCGTGGAACCTCGTCGATCCGATGTGGTTCACCGCGCTCATGGCCGTGCTCGCGGTGCCGTTCGTCGTCGTCGGCCTGTCCTTCGCGGGCGTGTTCCAGCGCCGCAAGGAGCACATCGGGCTCATCTACGGCGCGGACCTGATTGGCGGCGCCATCGGCGGTGTCGCGTTCATCCCGCTCCTCTACATGCTGCCCGCCCCCGACGTGCTGTGGATCGTGACCGGCGTCACCGCGGCTTCCGCGGTGCTGCTGTTCCAGGTCATCGGCGAGGCACGTAGCCGCGCGGTCGCCGCCCTCGCGCTCGTCGCCAGCCTCCTGCTCACCGGCGTGGCGACCACGGGCACCGAGATCCTCAACGTGCGCTACGCCGCCGGCTACTCCGAGGACAACGTCGAGTACACGCGGTGGACGCCGCTCACGCGGCTCGCGGTGCACACCGACGACCGCGGCACGTTCATGCTCCTCGACAACTCCTCGGCGTCGCACGTGGTGCTCACGCAGAAGGAGAAGGACTTCATGGCGCGCTCGGCGGCGCGCGCCTTCGTGTACCGCATGCACCCCCCGGGCTCGCGCATCGCGATCCTCGCGGCGAGCGCGGGTCCCGAGGTCGCAGCTGCCCAGGCCGCCGGTCACACGGACATCGACGCCGTCGACATCGCCGCCGAGATCGGGGAGATCGTCGCCACTCGCTGGCCCGACAACCCGGTGAATCCCTACGTCAACGGTGGCACCCGCCGCGTGTGGTCGGATGGTCGCGCGGCCATCCTCCACGCCGAGGAGCCCTACGACATCATCCACATGGTGCACGCCAACCTGCACAGCAACGCGGGCCTCATGGCGAACGCGTGGTCGCCGAACCTGCTGCAGACGAAGGAAGCGTTCCACACCTACCTCGACCACCTCTCCGAGGATGGCACCATCTGCTTCGCGGCCCAGGGCCAGACGCGGCACTTCGTGCGTGCCGCGGCCGAGGCGCTCAAGGAGCGCGGCGTCGAGCGTCCTGGCGACCACATCCTGTTCGTGGGCGGAAACCAGATCTTCATGCTCCTCAAGAAGCGGCCGTTCACGCCCGAGGAGCAGCAGCGTGCGAAGGCGCTCGTCCAGCGCTGGCCTGGCAAGCAGGAGATCATCTCCGACCCGCTCGAGCGCGACCTGGGCATCCGTCGCCAGTACATGGAGCAGGGCCCGGTGATGACCGACAACCGGCCGTACCACGAGTCCGCGGACGGCTTCCTCGAGTCGCTGGACCGCTCGTGGCGCTACCTCGCGCACGAAGAGTCCGTCGAGGCACGTCCGGTCGACATCATCTACAACTCGCTGATCCTCCAGGCGCTGCTCGCCGTCGTCGCCGGCTCGATGCTGGTGTTGGTGCCGCTCATGCGTCGCGGGCCCATTGGCCTCACCGACGTGCACGGCGTCGCCTTCGGCCTGCTGTACGCGTGCGGCCTCGGCTACGGCTACCTCGGCGTCGAGACCGTGCTCATCCACGAGCTGGTGCTGTTCGTGGGCCATCCGGTGTACGCGGTGACGGTGGTCATCTGCACGATGCTGCTGTTCAGCGGCCTCGGCAGCATCGTCGTCGGGCGGCTCGCGGACGAGGACCTCACCCGCAAGCTCCAGGGCGTGCTCGTCGCCGTGCTCGCGCTCGGGCTGTTCCAGGCCTTCGTCGTGCCGGGTGTGCTGTACGAGAGTGCGCTCGGCCTGCCCATCGTGGTCCGCATCGGCCTCACCGCGCTGTTCCTCGCGCCGCTGGGCTTCGTGATGGGCATGCCCTTCCCGATGTTCCTGCGCGTCCTGCGCCCCGAGGCCGCCGGCATGGTGCCCTGGGCATGGGCGTTCAACGGGTGGATGAGCGTGGTCGCGAGCCTCGGCACGGTGTTCGTGAGCCGCCTGTACGGCTACCACCAGGCCTTCGGCGTGGCGATTGCCGCGTACCTGCTCGCACTGGCCATGTCGCCCAAGCTCGGAAGCATCGGCAAGCGCTGATCCCGCTGAACACGGGCCTGTCGTCGCGTGCGGCGGCAGGGGCCCGGCGGGAGCGTCGCATGCGGTACGGTGCCGGCATGCGGGCACAGCGAGGCGACAACCGAGAGGGCGTGGACGCGCCGGGCGTCGAGCGACGACCCACGCGGGCCATCGGCGTGCAGGTCGGCGACGGGCCGATCTACATGCTCATCGCGCCCGACCGTCCGCTGCCGACGCAGGCCGAGGCGCGCTTCGCGTATCCCCTGGGCGGCGAGGTGCGGGTCCAGATCCACGCCTCCGAGATCGAGCCTGGGCTCCCGGTGCCACAGCCGTTGCCGTGGCGACGCGTCGGCGAGCTGGTGCTGCGCGGGGCCGCGTCGGGAGACGTGCTCGTCGATGTGCTGCTGTTCGCCGACGTGGTCGACGTACGCGCCGAAGATGCCGAGGCGCGCGTCGCGATCGAGGAGCGCTTCGACCTCTGACGTCCGTCGGTGTAGCCTCGCGGCGATGCCGTCGACTCCACCACGCCTCGGACGCTACGAGCTCGGGCCGCTGCTCGGAGAGGGCGGCTCGGGTCAGGTGTTCGACGCGGTGCTCCTCGGTCCCGGTGGCTTCCGCAAGCCGGTCGCGCTGAAGGTCCTGCGCGAAGGGGCGAGGGGACTGCGTCGAGAGGCGCGCCTCGGCGGACTGCTCCGCCACGTGAACCTCGTCGACGTGTACGAGGTCGGCGAGGTCGACGGTGTGTGGTTCTGCGCGCTGGAGCGCTGTGTCGGACGGCTCTCGGACCACCTGCCCCTGCCGCCGCGCGCGGTGGTCGAGGTCGGACTCCAGGTGTGCGCCGCGCTCCGCTATGCCCACGAAGAGCTCGGACTGGTGCACCTCGATCTGAAGCCCGACAACCTGCTCTATGCCGAGGACGGCACCGTGAAGGTGGGGGATCTCGGCATCGCGACGGCCGAGGGCTTTGCGGACGAGGGGGTGCGTGGAACGCCGGGCTACATGTCGCCCGAGCAGACCCGTGGGCTGGCGGTGGACGCGCGCTCGGACGTGTATGCGCTGGGGCGGACCCTCCTCGAGCTGGCCGTCGGCGACCCGCGCTCGGCGGCGTCGACCTTCTCGTGGTCCGGAGAAGGGGAGGCGAGCGGTCCCGCGCCCGAGAGCCCGGACTGGCTGGAGCCGGTGCTCGAGCGGTGCATCGCCGCGTCCCCGGAGGATCGGTTCGAGAGCATGGCCGCGCTCGCGGCCGCGCTGCGGGCGGTCTCGGTCCATGGGCCTTCGCTGGCCGACGCGCTGGGGTTGGCGGCGGCGCGCTCGCCCGAGGAACGGCCCGGCGTGCATCCGCCCGAGGACGCGTTCGTCGGCCGTCAGGTGGAGCGCGTCACGCTGGCGCTGGCGCTGCGCAACCCGGGGGCCGTGGTGCTCAAGGGACCGGCGGGCATCGGCAAGTCTCGCCTCGCCGCGGAGGTCGCCCGCGACTGGGTCGTCGCCGGGCACGGACACGGCTGGCGCTGCGACCTGACGGATGCGCAGACGCGCGAAGGACTGCTGTTCGCCATGGCGCGTGCGCTGAACGTGCCCCTCGAGGGCGAGGATCCGGTCGCCCAGCTGGGGGCAGCGATTGCCGGTCGGGGTCCGATGGTCTTGCTCCTCGATCAGGTCGACCGCGTGCGCGCGCACGGCGACGTCCTCCGCGAGCTGCAGACCCACGCCCCCGAGCTCCGCCTGCTGCTCACGTCGCGCCGCTCGCTCGGCTGGGACGACGCGACCGAGCTCCCGCTGGGGCCGTTGTCGCCGGAGGACGCGGCGAGATTGCTGGCGGTCCGGGCGCTGACACGAGGGGTGGACGTCGCGGACGATCCCGACCTGGCCGCGCTGGCTGCCGAGCTCGACGGTCTGCCTCTCGCCCTCGAGCTGGCTGCCGGTCGCCTCGGCGTGCTGTCGGTCGCTGACGTGCGCGAGCGGCTCGGCCTCGGCCTGCTTCGGAGGGGGACCGACGATCGGCACGGCACGCTGGTCGCGGCGCTGGAGTGGTCGATCGAGCTGCTCGAGCCGGCGACGGCGAGCGCGTTGATCCAGCTCGGCGTGTTCGCTGGCGGCTTTGCGCTCGAGGCGGTCGAGGCGGTGCTCGACGTGTCGGACCCGGTTCGCGAGGTGGGCGTGCTCGTCGAGCACTCGCTCGTGCGCGGGGTCGGCGACCGCTTCGAGCTGCCACTGTCCGTTCAGGCCTACGTCGAGCAGCACCCGGTGCAGACCGCGGTCCAGCGCCGCCACGCGGCCTACTTCGCGGCGTTCGGCAGTGATGCGGCCTGGGAGTCGCTGTACGGGCACGGCGGGCTCGCTCGCCGGCGACGCCTCGCGAACGAGCTCGACAACCTCGCGGTGGCCTGCCGGAGGGCCGTGGCGTGGGGCGACGCGTCGCTCGCGGTGGGCGCTCTGCGCGCAGCCCGAGTGGTGCTCGACATCCAGGGCCCACCCAAGGCCGCGCGTGCCTTGTCGGAAGCGGTGGCCGGGCTGCCGCTCGAGGGGCTCGACCGAGCGCGTGTGCTCCTGCTCCAGGCACTGGCGCAACACCACGGGGGGGCCGGGGAGGGCGTGCTCGCCACGCTCGGGGAAGCCAGGGCGGCGTTTGCCGCCGCCGGGGACCGTCGCGGGGAATGGGACTGCTGGATGGCGCTGGGCATGGCGCATCGCGATCTCGGCGAGGCCGACGTCGGACGCAAGGCCTACGAGGCGGCTCTGCGCTCCGCCGAGGCCATCGGTCACCGCCGTGGTGCGGCCATGGCGCGCTCGGCCATCGGTCTGCTCGTGGTCGAGGCGGGTCAGCTCGCCGAGGGACGGCGGCTGCTCGCCGAGGCGGCCTGGGAGCTGGGGGCATTCGGAGACCGCCTGGGCCAGGGCCGGGCGCTCAGCGGCATGGGCATCGCCGCGGCCCAGCAGGGGCGGCTCGCCGAGGCTCGGCACGCGCTCGAGCGCGCGGTGGCGGTATTTCGCGAAGCGGGCAGCCGGCGGGACGAGGCGATCACGCTGGGCAACCTCGCCAACCTCACGGCCGACGAGGGGCGGCGCGATGAGGCTGTCGAGGCCTATGAGGCCGCGCTGAAGCTTCATCGAGAGGTCGGGCACCGCCGCTTCGAGGGGGTCGTGCTCGCGAACCTCGCGGGGCTGCTCCAGGAGCTCGGCCAGCTCGATCGCGCGCGACAGCTCGGCGAGCAGGCACTGGCGGTGAATCGATCGGTGGGCGACCGGCGAGTGGAAGGCGCGGTGCTCGGCACGCTGGGCTTCCTCGCGTTCGACGGTGGCGACGTGGACGTAGCGCGCGAGCATTGGGAGGCGGCCCTGGCCGTGGCCCGCGAGGTCGGCGACCGCGTGTTCGAGGCGTACTGGCTCGGTCAGCTCGCGCGGCTCGCGGACACCGACGACGGCCTCGCACTCCTCGACCAGGCCGAGGCGCTGGCACGAGCCATCGGCGCGATGGGGGACGTGGCGGAGCTGCTCGCACTCCGAGCCGAGGTCCTTCACGCCGGGGGGCGCCCGAACCTGGCGAGGCAGGCGCTGGAGGCCGCCGAGCGCACCTGTCCCGAGGGCCACGCGGACGTCGCCCGCGCGATCGCCCGGGTCCGCGAGACCCTGGATGACCCCGCGTGATCCCGGACTTCGTGACGCACTACGCCCGGGGCGAGCCGTTTCGCTCGGTGACCGCGGCTGGGTCGGAGGGCTGGGCCAAGGCGGTGGCCGCGCTCGACGAGGACAATGCCTGGGGCCTCGCACGGTTTCGGGACCCGCACTACCTCCCGCGCCGGGCCGCGGTGGAGGCGCGGATGCGCGCGGAGCTCGTCGTGGCTGGGGGGGCGCCGCAGCTCGTCTACCCGCACTACGCGTTTCTCGGGGCGCGTCCGTCGTGGGAGCGACCGGGAACGCGGAGCTATCGCATCGCGCTGGCCGACATCCCGCCGGGGGCGGTGAGCTTCACGGTGGGCGACAGCCTGCTCACGTGGGACCCGGACTACCGAGCGCAGGTCGAGGCGCGACAAGGGGCGTCTCACCCGCTCAGCGGACGGCTCCTGAACCATCGCGAGCTCACCGCGGAGCTCGTGCCCCTGGTGGAGGTTCAGCTTTGGTGGCAGCCGCGGTAGGCGTCATCCGCCGACCAGGACCACCCACACGTCCTCGGACACGCCGGCCCCGACCTCGGTCACGCCCGGCTGCGTGAGCACCGCGCAGTGCGTCGGGGAGGCCTCCCACCAGGCCACGACATCCTCGGCTTCGCCGCTGTTCCAAGCGAGGACCTCACCGACCTGGGCTCCGGCGAAGCCCTGGTTCACGGCGCGCTGAAGGGGCGTGGTGCCGTGGGGACTGCCGGGGGTGTCGTGGGCCTTGACCCCGGACTGGGCGAGCCACTCGGCCTGCAGCAGCGCGGCATCGGCGAGGGAAGGCGACAGCGACAGACTCGACAGGCCGCCCTCGGCGCAGCGGGCGCCCTCGCGCCGGAGCGTGTTCACGGCCTCCACGACGTCGGCCTCCGCGGCGTCCTCGTCGCGCGGTGGCGGGGGGGCGGTGTCCTCGGGGTCGGCCGAGGCTGCTGGACCGGCCGCGGGCGTGGCTTCGCCGAAGCGCAGGTGCTGAGCCCGCTTCGCTGGCACATCCACGGACTCCACCGTGGGGGGCGGTCCGTCGGGCAGCAGCGAGATGCCCCACGCGGTCAGCCCCAGCGCGGTCCCGGTGAGGAGCAGCGTGCCGAAGCGGGCGCGCCGTTGCTGCCGGTAGAAGTCGTCGAGCTCTTCGAGGCTCACGTGGACGCCATCGTCGCGGCCATGCGCAGCTGGTCGCCGTACGTCTTCGCGACCTTGCCGATTGGCGCACGGCGGGTGCGCTCGAGCAGCTGCGGGCGAAGCGTCTCGACCTCGTCCTCGCTCCACACGGTGCCGAGCATCTTGCTCGCCCTGAGGATGCTGATCAGCGCGTCGTCGCGGCAAGGGGGCTCGTCGTGACCGGCCGTGGCCAGGTGCTCGCGAAGCCGCGCGATGAGCGCATTCTCGGTGGCCATGTCGACGGCGGGAAACCGGGTGCGCCAGGTGAGGAACAAGAACCGGTCCGGCGTCTGATCGAGCACGCCTCGGGTGACCAGATCCGCCTTCAGCCAGCCTTCGAGATCGCGGTTGCCGAAGAAGCCTCGCAGCCAGCCCATGCACTTGTCGAGCGAGCCTGGCTTGCGACCGACCAGCGTCTCCTCGACCTCGCCGAGCACGCCCTCGGACAGGGGTCCCTCCGCAAGCTGGAACTTGTTCGCCTGGACGGGAACGAGGCGGTCGCGGAACATCATCTCGGCGAGGAACGCGGCCGACACGCCTCCCTGGAGGACGAATGCGTCTTGCGCGAGGGAGGTGCCGCGCTGGTCGTCGAGCGCGAGGAGCAGGAACTCGTGGGCGAGCGTGAGCATGGGCGGAAGCTAGCCACCACGGACAGCATCGGAAAGGTCCGCAGCCTCAGCTCGGGTCGACCAGGCGAGACGCGAGCAGGAGGGTGGCGGGCTGGCCCTCCCAGGAGATGGGCGTCGCGGTGAGCTCGACCCTGGGAGGGGGCCAGGTCACGGTGTTCAGCGTGCACCCGAGCGCTCCCGGGTCGTCCTCGGTTCGTCGGCCGTCGAGCCAGGCCCTGAACGTCGTTCGCTCGTTCTCGGCGACGAAGCACTCGCAGGACTGGCCCACCAGGCTCGTGGGGGACTCACTGCCGACCAGGGTGGCTGCGGCGCGGTTCGCGAACTGGATGCTCTCGCCCTGGAGCACGAACATCGCCGTCGGCGCCATCGACACGAGCACGCGGTAGCGCGACTCCTGGGCGAGCAGCTCCGAGGCCTGGACGCGGCGCGCAAGGTCGGTGCGATCGCGCTCCACCTCCGCGACGACGCGGCGTTTCAGGGCCTGGAACTGCGCGGCGTAGGCGATCATCGACAGCACGGCCGAGGCACCGAGCGCGAACCCGAAGTGTACCCAGCTCGGGTCGCTCGGGCTCACGGCGACGCCGAGGGCGAAGCCGCCCAGCAAGCCAGCCACGGTGAGCGCATACACGCTTCGGTCAGCGATGAGCACGCCGGCGCCGACCATCGCGAGCAGCACGTTCGTGGTCTGAACGGGGCTCTGGGTGACCACCAAGTGCACGATGCTGTTCGCGCCGACCACGAGGGCAAAGGCTGCGGTGAGCAGGCGCGGGCGGTCCACCCACCATGGCCGGGTGCGCACCATGGACGCCACTCCGAACCACACCGCGCTGCCCACCGCCACCGGCACGATGTACGCCTGCTCCTCCGGGGTGAGCAGCATCGTGTGGGCCGCGGAGACCAGGGTGTAGAACGCGCACAGCGGCGCGAACATCACGCGGTGAACGTCATGCGCGCGCGCATCGAGCGCTGCCTGGAGGCGTTGTTTGGTCTCGGCGTCCACGGGTCCGAACCCAGCGTACCAGGGCCTTCCTAGATCTTGCGCCGGCCCTTGAGGATCTGCACGAAGCTACGGCTCTGGATCTCCTCGAGGGTGAGGCCGGTCTCGGCCACCTCGTCGAGGGTGATGGCACCCGAGTTGAGTGCGCGCAGGAAGGTGTTGAGCAGTCCCTGTCCGGTGGCGGCGTCGTCGAACACATCGCCGACGAGCGTCGCCTGCGCCGCCTTGTCGATGAAGTTCTTCAGGCGCTCGGACGCGGCGGCGTGGCCTTCCAGGTAGAACGCGAAGCAGGTCGCGTAGCGCACCGGAAGCTGCGCGGGGTGCAGGTCCCAGCCCTGGAAGAAGCCGCCCTCGAGGCTGTGGCGGATGTGGCTCGACGCCAGGCGCCACGCGCCGTGGACGACGGCCCGGTTCTCGGCGGCCTGGGCTTCGGTGAGCTCGCCCTTGTGGGGGCCCACGGGCATGACGTTGGTTGCGCCGTCCGAGAGGAACACGCCAGTGCCGGCGAGCGTGTTCTTCATGACGTGCTTCGCGAAGTCGCACGCGGGGTGGTCCATGACCTGATGCGCGGCGGTGATCTGCGCCGAGGCCGTGTAGTCGTAGGTGCCGAAGTGCGCGCCGGTGCAGCGTCCCTGGCACGCCCGGAGAATGCTCGGCAGCGGGCTGTAGCCGCCCTCGCCGAGGATGGTCTGCGTGAGCTCGACCATGAACTCCATCTTCAGGGTGCCGTGGTCGAGGCCATGCGCCTGCTCGAGTGCGTCGAGCAGGACCACGAAAGCGTCGACCTGCTCCGGGATCGGAACCTTGGGCAGGGTGATCACGAAGTTCTCGGGCAGCTGTCCACCGGTCTCCGCGAGCAGCGTGCTCACGAAGATGTCGAGGGTCCGCGCGCTGCGCGCCTTGAGCTCCTCGGTGAACGGCTTGATGCGGATGCCGATGAACGGCGGCAGCGTGCCCTCGCGCATGCCCTTCGCGACCTCGCGGGCGGCGCGCTCGGCGTGCATGTCCTCTTCGTCGTCGGGGCGGTTGCCGAAGCCGTCCTCGAAGTCGATGCGGAAGTCCTCGACCGGCTCGCGCTCGAGCTTGGCGACGACGCGGTCGTACACGACCTGGTGAAGCTCGGCGTCGCCCGGAAGCGCGAGCGCCTCGGCGAGGGTCGCCGCGTCGGGGGCGTAGGTGTCGAGCGCGCGCATGGCCAGCTGACCGAGCTTGACCGTGGTGTCCGAGGAGAACAGCTGCCCGCCGCCGTACACGGTGTGCAGCGGCTGACGGGTCGCCGGCTCGCCGGGGTACGCGGCCTCGAAGGCGCGGTTGGCGGCGGTGAGCGTGCCGAGCACGCTCGCGACGAGGGAGGGATCGAGGGAAGTCGGCATCGGGGACTCCGCGAAGACCGGGCTCAGGAGCCGCGGTAGGTGCTGTAGCCGTAGGGAGAGAGGAGCAGGGGCACGTGGTAGTGCTCGTCGGTCGCGACGATGAGGAAGTCCACGTGAACCACCGGGTAGAAGCTCGGCGCGTCGCCGAAGTAGGTCGCGACGTCGAAGGTCATGCGGTAGCGGCCGGGCGTCAGGCTGCCCGGCGCGAGCAGGTCGGTGACCCGCCCATCGGCGTTGGTGACGCCGCTCGCGAGCTCGGTGTAGATCTCGTCGTGCACGGCGAACAGCGTCAGCGGGCAGCCCTCGGCGGGGCGTCCGGTGGCGGTGTCGAGCACGTGGGTAGTGATCGGGCTTCTCATGCGAGGCTCTCCAGTCGAGCAGGGGATCGCGAGGCGCTAGTCGGCGGTCAGCAGGCGATGGCGCGTGATCTTCGCCTGCTCGCCGGCAGCAATGCGGATCTCCGCCGCGGGCGGGTTGTCGAGGCGCTGCTCGAGCAGTGCGAGCATCTCGGCGGCGGACTTGCCACTGGCCTTGACGATGAACAGGTAGCCGAAGCGCTCCTCGTAGGCGCGGTTTCCGGCCGCGAGGGCCTGGAGGACCTCCTCGGAGGCGGAGGCGACGGCGTCGCCCTGCTCGGCGGCGGAGAGGTCAGCGGTGGCGGCGAACTTCTCGCGCAGCTTGTCCACATCGGCGCCGATGCGCGGGTGATGCGTGAACGCCTCGCGCCAGTGGCCCTCCCCGAGGTGCCACCACACGTGCTCGGCGGTGCCGAACAGCTGCGCCCGGCTCCTGTACGGTCCGGCGGCGAGCATGCCCTCGACCCAGGCATTCGAGCCGCAGCAGCGACGGAACGCGGCCTCGGCCTCCGGCCCGTTCACCGCGTCGAGCAGGGCATCGCGCGGCTCGGGCTGCGCGGGGTGACCCATGGCCCGGAAGCGGGCGATGCCGCCGCAGGGGAGGATGTCGAGCAGCAGGTGGGTGAACGGCCCACGCGAGCTGAGCTGCGGGAACACGTGCGACTCGTGCGCGCGCAGCTTGGACTCGGGAAGCACGTCCTCCCAGTGCTCGGACCCGAGCAGCGCGGTCACCGGCGCTCCCGGCCAGTACACGCCGCGGACCCGAGCGCGGTCGGGGAAGTTGCCCTTGAAGTGGGTGGTGTCGACGACGAGCGCGTCGATCAGCCCGGCCTGGCCGAGCTCGACGAGCACCCAGTCGTTGCCGGCGGTGCGCCGACGACGCGTCTCCCAGCCGCCGCCCATGTTCTTGGGAAGGCCGGGGGCGAGGAGGTTGTCCGGGGGCGAGTAGAACTGGTCGCTGGCCGCAATCGCGCGACCCCCGTGAACGGAGGCGGCGAGGTCGATGCGGGTGTCCGCGGCTTCGTCCGGCACGGGCTCGCCGTAGCAGCGCAGCCGAGCGACGCCGCCGTCGGGGTAGATGTCGAGGCGCACGTGCGTGACCACTGTGCCGTCGACGGTGGCGAACAGGTTGTGCGAGCCCGGGCGCAGCGGGACCTGGGGCGTGAGCTGGATCCAGTCCGTGCGGTCGCGCAGCACGCGCGGGTCCGCGTCCGCCGCGGCGCAAATGCCGTACACGGCGCCATACGGCGGCTGGTTGCCGGTGAAGTGGGAGGTGTCGATGTCGACGCCACGGATACGCCCGGGAATGCCGAGCTTCACGATGCACCAGTCGTGGCCGGGGATGCGCTGACGTCGGCTCTCCCAGCCGTCCATCTCCTTGCCGCGGTCCGTGTACGCATCGGGGTCGAACACGGCGGGGGCGGCCTTCACCAGGTTCTCCTTCTCGGCGAAGAAGTCGTCGCTGGCGAGCAGGGCCTGGCCTCCCACCGCGTCGTTGGCGAGGTCGAGGAGGTTGGCGAAGGCGGCGAGGTGGTCGGGTCCGGACTGCATGGCTCTCCGAGGGAAGCCCGGGAGCATAACCATTGCGGACGGCCGGGGCGCGGTGGTGCGCGTCCGCGTCGCGCGATGTCGACCGCGGGTTGCCCCGGGGACATGCCGCCCCACGATCTCCCGCGTAGCGGGGAGGTGGCGTGGTGCGGTGGCGTGGACCGCTGGCCGTCGGCGCTCGTCGACGCCGGCCCATGGTAGCGTCCGACCCGGTTGGAGGCGGCATGTCGGAGGAGCCCGAGGATGGGGCACCGATCGGCGCGGTGAGCATCGTGTTCACGGACATCGAGGGCTCGACGGGGCTCTGGGAGCGCCACGAGTCCGAGATGGCGGTGGCGTTGCGCCTCCACGACGCGCTGGTCCGGCAGTGCATCGAGTCCTACGGCGGCTACGAGGTAAAGGCCGAGGGCGACGCGTTCATGGTCGTGTTCGAGGTCGCGCGTCATGCGGTGTCCTTCTGCATGGCGGTCCAGGAGTCGCTGATGCGCGTGGACTGGCCCGAGGCGCTGTCCACCGAGCCTGCGGCCCTGGAGGCGCCGGGCTTCAAGGGTCTGCGCGTGCGCATGGGCGTGCACACGGGGGCGCCGCTGGCCCGCTTGAATCCCATGACCGGTCGCACCGACTACTTCGGCCCGGTCGTGAATCGCGCCGCTCGCGTCTCCGCCGCTGCTGCCGGCGGCCAGATCCTGATCACGGGTCCGGTGTGGATGCGAGTCCAGGGCGAGCTGCCCGGCCTCGTGGTCGAGCACTTCAAGGGCCAGCACCTCAAGGGCATCCCCGAGGCCATCGACCTCGTGCAGGTGTTGCCGCCCACGCTGTCGATGCGCACGCTGCCGCCGCCACAGGTCGCCGCCGGCGATCACACCGCCAGCCTGCGGGTGTTCGGCTTCCTGCATCGCGTGGGGGGCCCGCGCTTCGCGTTTCCGGTCACGCGACGCGCGGTGACCATCGGACGCAGCAGTGCCTGCGACCTCGTGCTCGCCGAGGACGGCGTGTCCAAGGTGCACTGCTCGCTGCGCGTCGATCCGCAGGGCCACTTCGTGGTGCGGGACGAGGGCAGCACCAACGGCACCTTCGTGAACGGCCAGCCGGTGAAGGGCATGCCGCTTCAGCAGGACGACCGCCTGCGCATCGGAGAGGTCGAGTTCAGGCTGCAGATCGGCACGAAGAAGGCCGAGAAGGCCCGGGCGGCGGACGAGCAGTTCACGGTGGCGACCCGCGTGCTCCGGGCTTCGGATGTGCACACGGGACCGAGCCGCGGCGCGATGGCGGCGGCGTTGATCGGCGGACTGCTGCTCGTGGCCCTGATCCTCGGGGGCGTGCTCGTCGCGCTTGGGTAGCGAAGGTGGCGCCCGGACCCGGATCGAGAGACGTGTGGTCATGCGCTCCTGGTTCGCCCTCGCCCTCGCCGCCTGTGCCCCCTCGGCCTCGGAGACCGCTCTCGCGGACTCGCCGGACCACTTCGTGCTCGCCGGCGGAACGGTCGTCGGGCAGGGGGTCGTCGACGTGGAGGTGCGTGACGGGCTCGTCGTCGCTGTCGGGGCCGCGCTCGACGCCCCCGCTCGCATCGATGTGAGTGGGCAGTACGTCGTCCCGGCATTCATCGACAGCCACGTGCACTTCGCCTACGACCCTCGGACCGCCGAGATGCGCGACGGGGGTGTGGTGGCGGCGGTGGACTGGGCGGCTCCCGAGCGGTTCATCGGCACCGTGCCCGACGGCATCGCGATGCGGTGGTCGGGCCCGATGGTCACGGCGATCGAGGGCTACCCGACGACCAGCTGGGGAGCGGACGGCTACGGCATCGAGTGTGCGGACGCCACGGCAGCGCGGGCGGCGGTGGACCGGCTCGCGGACGCGGGGGCCGCGGTGATCAAGGTGCCGCTGGACGGCGCGCAGGTCCTCGACGACGCCAGCGTCGCGGCGGTCGTCGAGCAGGCGCACGCGCGTGGTCTGAAGGTCGGCGCCCACGCGCTGACAGCGACGGCGGTGGCGCGCGCGGCGACGGCGGGGGTCGACCTGCTCGTCCACGCCCCGCTCGATGCCATCGATCCGTCGCTCGCCGACGACTTCGAGGCGGTGATCCTCACCATCGATGCGTTCAACTCGGCGCCGATCGGCGCGAGCCCGGTCGTCGCGGACAACGTGCAGCGGCTCCGGGCGGGGGGGGCGGTGCTGCTCTACGGCACGGACTTTGGAAATGCCCGCGCCACGGGCATCTCCGCGGATGAGCTCCAGCGCATGGTGGATGTGGGGCTCACCGGTGCGGACATCCTCGCTGCCGGCACCTCGGCGCCGGCGACATGGTTCGGATTCGAGCAGCACGGCGCCATCGCCCCGGGCAAGGCCGCGAGCCTGCTCGTGCTTGACGCGGACCCGCTCGTCGATCCGCTGGTCCTCGCGCGTCCCGATGCGGTCTACGTCGACGGCGTCCGCCGCTAGCCGGGCCTACCAGGCGTAGGGCACGCAAGCGTCCGCGGACAGGCTGCCGCCCGGGCTGGTCACGGTCTGGTCCACGGTGCCGGGGACGTCGGCGCACCAGGTGTTGAGCCCGGTGGACTCGGACAGACAGTAGTCCTCGCCCTGGCCGACGTCGGCGCAGAACAGGGGGCTGGTGCCGTCGCGGTCGGTGCACCGCAGGCTGCCCGTGCACGGCAGCACACACACCCCAGCGGAGCTGGGCTGGCCCGGGTCGCCCGTGGGCTCGCAGTGTGCGTTCCACTCGATCTGCCAGCACAGGTCGTCGCGGGTGTCGCACGCCTCGCCAATCCACGGGAAGTCGAAGGGCTGGTCGGCGTTGAGCCGCGGGAAGGCGGTGGCATCGTCGATCGAGGTGAAGGTGAAACCCTCGTTCTGCAGCGCGGTGATCAGCGCAGGAAGCTGGTCCGCGGTCCACTGGTGGATGTCGTGGAGCAGCACGATGCCGCCGTTGTACGCCCGCGCCTGGGCCACGGTGTAGCCGATCATGTCGTTGGCGTAGGCGGGGGGCACGCGCCAGAACTCGCTCACGCTGCACGTTCCGCCACTCGCGTAGCACCAGTCGCCGGTGTCGATGTGCCAGCCCACGGGGGTCATGCCGTACTCGTCCCGGAGGATGTCGGCGGTCGCGCAGGTGCTCGAACCGTACGGAAAGCGGAACCACGGGCGGTCGCTCGCGAAGGCGGCGAGCTGGACATCGGTCTCTCCGATCTCGTCGCGAACCGCCGCGAAGGACAGCTGGGACATGTCGGCGTGGTCGTAGCTGTGGTTGGCGACGGTGAACAGCGGGTCGTCGACGATGGACTGGACGATGCTGTCGTTGGCGCTGTTCGCGACGTTCTCGCCGAGCATGAAGAAGGTGGCGGGGACGTTGCGCGCCCGCAGCGTGGCGAGGATCTGCGGCGTGACCGTCGTGTGCGGCCCGTCGTCGAAGGTGAGCGCGATCTTGCCCGTGAGCGGCCCGGGATCGTGAGGGTCCATGCCGCTGCACTCGGCCCGGCGCTCCCAACCGACGCCGCTGGCGTCGAGCAGCTCGCACCCGAGGCTTGCGTAGTAGGACGTGTCGTGGCCCCACACCCAGCAGTTCCCGGCGCCGTCGTCGAGGTAGTAGGTGAGCTCCATGCCCGACCACAGCAGGGTGGTCTGGCCCTCGACGATCTGGCCGATGCTGCCGACCTGATCGAGCTGATCGTAGTTGCCCGAGATCGGGTGGCAGAACGCGTAGGACCCGGTGCCCAGGTAGCAGTCCTCGCCATACCAGCCAGCGCTGCCGGCGGCGGTCTCGGCGACGCCGAAGTTCCAGTTGCTGCGGCCGAGCGGGTCGTGGACGGTCACGCTGATCTGTGAGTTCGGCGAGCTGTTGCTCCACACCACGTCGACGCGGAAGGCGTTGGGGTCGGTGTCGGTATCGGTGTCCGCGTCGGTGTCGGCATCCGCGTCACTGTCGCTGTCCGCGTCGCTGTCGCTGTCCGAGTCGCTGTCGCTGTCTGCGTCGGTGTCGCTGTCCGCGTCGCTGTCGCTGTCTGCGTCGGTGTCGCTGTCCGAGTCACTGTCGCTGTCTGCGTCGGTGTCGCTGTCCGAGTCGCTGTCACTGTCCGCATCTGTGTCCGTGTCGGTGTCCGACTCGAGCGCGGTATCGCCACCGCCGGTGTCGGCGATCGGGTCGTCCGCCACCAGGCTGTTCGGCTGGCAGGCGAGCAGGGTGAAGGGCAGGGCGAGCAGGGAGGCGCGAAGAAGGGACATGGGCGACCACACGGCAAAAGGCCGAAAGAGCAGATAGAACACCGTCGACCCCAAGGCCTACCTTCAAACTGACCGGCTGGCCAATTTTCTCTGCGCGGGGTCGCTCGGAGAGTTCATGCGTCGTGCTGCTGTGGTCGCTGCCATCGCCCTGTTCGTGGCGGGAGGGGCCGCGCTCGCGCTGCGGCCCGGATCCGAGCAGACGGTCGCGATCGAGCCCGTCCCCGTGACGGTGGCCCCGGCGGCGGCACCGGTCCACGACCACGACCACGGCCCGGCGAGTGGGGAGCGCCGTGGACCGAACGGCATGCCGATTCCCGATGACGCCCCGACGAAGACCGCGGGCTGGGACGAGACGCCGCGCCAGCCGGCCCTGAACGATGCCGAGGCCTGGGTCGGCGAGCGCGCGGAGGCTCACCGCGAGTGGGTCGAGAGCACCGGCGAGGCGCTCGACATCTACGCGGATCGCGAGGAGCTCACCCCGCACGAGTTCGCGGCCCTGCATGCGTCGATCACCACGATGCAGGACAGCATCGCCGCCACCCGCCAGGCCATCGAGTCTGGCGAGCTCGCGCCGATTCACGGTCGGCAGGACATCACCGCTGCCCGCGAGCTGTGCAGCGCCGAGGTCGAGGAGATTCTCGGGCCGGACGAGGCCGAGGCCTTCCGGCTCGAGATGATGAAGCGCGTCCGCGGCGGGCTGCTCTAGCCCAGCCGCCTACTTCGCGGGCGCGGCCGCGGCACCGGTCGAGCACGCCGTCGTCGGCGCGGTCTCGATGCGCTCGATGCGCATGCCGAGGCGCTTGAGCAGCGCCTTGTCGCGCTCGAAGGCCGGGTTCTTCGTGGTGAGCAGCTGCTCGCCCGTGAACATCGAGTTCGCGCCAGCGAGCAGGCACAGGGCCTGGAGCTCGTCGGTCATCTCCTCGCGGCCTGCCGAGAGGCGGATGTAGCTCTTCGGCATCAGGATGCGCGCGGTGGCGATGAAGCGCACCATGTCGATGCCGTCGACCGGCTCCACGCCCTGATCGGCCAGCGGGGTGCCCTCGATGGCGACCAGCGAGTTCACCGGCACGCTCTCTGGCGGCTGCTCGAGGTTCGCGAGCTGCCACAGCAGGCCGATGCGGTCGTTGTTCTCTTCGCCGAGGCCGAGGATGCCGCCGCAGCACACGTTCATGCCGGCGTCGCGCACGGTCTGCAGGGTGTCGAGCCGCTCCTGGTAGGTGCGCGTCGTGATCACCTTGCCGTAGTGCTCCTCGGAGGTGTCGAGGTTGTGGTTGTAGTAGTCGAGCCCAGCCTCGGCGAGGGTCTTCGCCTGCTCGGCGTCGACCGTGCCGAGGGTCATGCACGTCTCCATGCCCATCGCGCGCACGCCCTTGACCATCTCGACGAGCTCGGGCATCGCCTTGTTCGGCACCCGACGCCACGCGGCACCCATGCAGAAGCGAGTCGAGCCGTTGGCCTTGGCGATCTCGGCGTTGGCGAGCACCTGCTCGACGTTGAGCAGCGGCTCCTTCTCGAGGCCCGTGTTCCAGCGCGCGGACTGCGAGCAGTAGGTGCAGTCTTCGGGGCAGGCGCCGGTCTTGATCGACAGCAGGGTCGACCACTGGAGCTGGTTCGGGTCGTGGTGGGCGCGGTGCACGCTCGCCGCCTCGAACACCAGGTCCATGAAGGGCTGGTCGTAGATCGCGGCAATCTCGGCCTTGGTCGGCATGGAACCTCCGGAGGCCGGCGGGGTATCACGCTCCGCCGAAGGTCGCCCACGGGGTGGACGAAGCACACACTTACGGCACACAATGGAGCGTCCGAGAGGGAGTTTCCATGCACGTTGTCAGCCGCCTCGCCCTTGCGGCGTTGCTCCTCTCCCTCGGCGGATGCTGGGAGCCGACCGGTGCCGTCGTGGGTGAGCCCACGGCCGACGGCACGGTGCCCGACAACGGCGCGCCAGGCGAAGACCCGGCGACGGGCGACCCTTCGAAGGACGACCCCGACGGGTGGACCGATGCGAACGGCGACGGCATCCCCGATGACGCGCTTCCATCCGAGCAGTGCGAGGAGGAGTACTTCCTCTGCCTCGACGCCGGCATCGACCCGTTGACCTGCGACCAGGCGTTCAACGACTGCCTGGGCATCAGCGACCCGGACCCGTGGACCTGCGAGGACGAGCTGGACCAGTGTCTGAGCACCGGCTGGCTGCCGCCGGACGAGTGCCACTGGCAGTACGACCAGTGCGTAGGTGGGGACGAGCCCGATCCTTGCGAGCTTCGCTTCGAGGAGTGCCTGGCCATGGGCCTTCCCGAAGAGGAGTGTGCGGCGATGCTCGACGACTGCGTCGGCGTCGACCCCGACCCGAACGTCGACCCGTGCGAGGCCGAGCTCATCGGCTGCATCGAGTCGGGTGTCGACCCGGGCGCGTGCATGGTCGAGTACGAGACGTGCATGAACCCGGCGACCTGCGAAGAGCAGATGGTCGACTGCATCGAGGCGGGTGCGGATCCCTACGTCTGCTACGCCGAGTACGAGTGGTGCGCGGGCGCCACCGAGCCCGGCTGTGACAGCCAGTACGCGGAGTGCCTGGACGCCGGTATCGACCCGTCACGCTGCGATCAGCAACTCGCCGAGTGCATCGGCGAGGGCCCGCCGCCCGACGAGTGCGATCTGCGCTTCGAGGCGTGCCTGGCCTCCGGCATCGACCCGAGGGTGTGCGAAGAGGAGCTCGCGTCGTGCTGGGGCACCGACCCCGACGTCGACCCCTGCGCGGGGGTGTACGAGCAGTGCCTGGACGAGGGACTGGCGCCGATCGAGTGCGAGACCCGCGTCCGCGAGTGCTACGGCGATCCGACGACGCCCACCGACCCGAACGACCCCGTCGCCGTGTGCGAGCGCAGCTTCGAAGAGTGCCTTGCCACGGGCAACGACCCGCTCGCGTGCGAGCGGCGCTTCGACTACTGCCTGCAGCAGGCGGGCGCCTAGCCCTAGCAGGCTGCTGAAATGCTCTCCCGTCGCGCTCTGGACCCGTTTCACGCCTTCGTCCGTCGTCTCGTCGGTCACGTACTTCAGTGGCTTCCTCCTCGACTTTCGGTGAATCGCTGCGCGACCGGCCGAATCCGCGAAACGGCCCTCGGACCACTCGGTCCGACTCTTTCAGCAGCCTGCTAGCGCAGCGCCAGCTCGAGAACCTCGGTGTTGCGGCTGACGAAGTGAATCGTCAGCTCCTTGCGCACGCTCTTCGGGATGTCGTCGAGATCGGGCGCGTTGTGGGCGGGGAGGATGACCTCCCTCACGCCGGCGCGCCGGGCGGCGAGCACCTTCTCCTTCACGCCTCCGACGGGCAGCACCCGTCCACGCAGCGTGATCTCGCCGGTCATCGCGAGGTGCGACTTCACCGGGCGACCGGTCGCGCGCGACGCCAGCGCGGTGAGCATGGACACGCCCGCGCTCGGGCCGTCCTTCGGGATGGCGCCGGCCGGGACGTGCAGGTGGTACTCCGCGTCGAAGTCCTCGCGGGTCAGCCCGTATTCGTCGGCGTGCGCGCGAAGCCAGCTCATCGCGGCCTCTGCGCTCTCCTTCATCACCGTGCCCAGCGAGCCGGTCAGCTTGAGCCCGGCCTTGCCCTCCATGCGGGCGCCCTCGACGAAGAGGATGTCGCCGCCGGACGGGGTCCACGCGAGGCCGATGACCACGCCGGGCTGGTCGCTCTCCTCGGCGAGCTCGTGGAAGTACCGCGGCTTGCCCAGGTAGCGGGACAGGTTCGACTCGGTGATGCGTACGCCGCGGGAGCGTCCCTCGACGATGCGTCGCGCGACCTTGCGGTGCACCTTCTCGAGCTGGCGTGATAGCTCGCGCACGCCGGCTTCGCGGGTGTGGTCGTTGATGATCGCCGACAGCGCGCCTCGCGTGATCTGCAGCTGGTCGTCGGTGAGACCGGTCTGCTCGGCCTGACGTGGGATCAGGAAGCGGTTTGCGATCTGCGTCTTCTCTTCCTCGGTGTAGCCGGGGATCTCGATGAGCTCGAGTCGGTCGGCCAGCGCCGGGGGAATGGGGTCGACGAGGTTCGCAGTCGCGATGAACAGGACCTGGGACAGGTCGACGGGAAGGTCGAGGTAGTGGTCCGAGAACTGGTGGTTCTGGGCCGGGTCGAGGACCTCGAGCAGCGCGCTGGCCGGGTCGCCGCGGAAGTCGGCGCCGAGCTTGTCGAGCTCGTCGAGCACGAGCACCGGGTTCTTGGTGCCGGCGCGGGACAGGGCGCGCACGATGCGGCCGGGCATGGCTCCGACGTAGGTGCGGCGGTGGCCGCGGATCTCGGTCTCGTCGCGCACGCCGCCGAGCGCGATGCGCCCGAAGCTGCGTCCGAGGGCGCGGGCGATGGAGCGGCCGAGCGAGGTCTTACCCACGCCCGGCGGGCCGACGAAGCACAGCACCGGACCCTTGGAGTCGGGCTTGAGCTGGCGCACGGCCAGGTACTCGAGGATGCGCTCCTTCACGCGTTCCAGGCCGTGGTGGTCCTCGTCGAGCACCGCGCTCGCGTGCGCCAGATCGGGCTCGTCGTCGGTGGTCGTGCTCCAGGGGATCTCGACCAGCGCCTCGAGCCAGGTGCGGGTGATGCTGTACTCGGCGGCGTCGGTGTGGGTGCGACGCAGGCGCTCGACCTCGCGCAGGGCCTCGACCTGTGCCTCTTCGGGCATGCCGGAGGCCTCGATGCGCTCGACGAACGCGTCGGCCTCGGCCTCACCGCCGAGCTTGTCGCCGAGCTCCTCGCGGATGGCCTTGAGCTGCTCGCGCAGGTGGTACTCGCGCTGCGACTCGTCCATCGCGCGCTGCACCTTGTCCTGGATGTCGCGACCGACCTGCTGGCCGGCGAGGGACACGGACAGGTGGTCGATGATGCGCAGCAGGCGCTCCTTGCGGGACCCGAGCTGGAGGAGCTCGATGCGGTCCTCGACGCTCAGCGGCAGGCGGGATGCGACCTGGTCGCCGAGGCGATCCGGGTCCTCGGTGTCGGCGACGAGCATGCCGGCATCGGGACCAGTGATGCCGCTTCCGAACAGCCACTGCTGCGACAGGCTCGCGAGCTCCTGGGCGATGGCCGCCACCTCGAGGGGGTCGGAGTTGTCCGGGTCGAGCATGGTGATCTGGGCGGCGGTGGCGCCGTCCTCGAGGAACACCTTGCCGACGCGTACCCGTGGGCCGCCCTCGACGAGCACGCGGGCGGTGCCGTCGGGCAGCTCGGCGAGGCGCACCACGTGAGCGAGCACGCCGACACGGGCGAGCTCGGCGCCGAGCGCATCTTCTTGCTCGGGGTCGATCTGGGGCACGAGCACCAGCGGAATGCCCTCGTCCACGTGCCGCGTGATGGCGCGCACCGAGCTGGAGCGGCCGACGGGCATCGGCTGCAGCATGCCGGTGGTGACCACCATGCCGCGAAGGGGGACGACGACAGCGAGTTCCTCCACAGAGGCCTCCCGGGGAAACCGCACCCTTAACGCATCAGCTGGCGGCGATCTCGACGGCCTCGTCGTCCTCGGCAATCGGCAGGTCCAGCGGGGCCAACGGCTCGCCGATCTGGGCCAGGTACTGGGAGTCGCGGATGTAGCTCTCCCAGCCTCGCAGGCGGCCGCGGCGCTCCTCGCCTTCGCGGAAGCGCAGGAAGCCCATGTAGTTCTCGCGCCACCACTGCCAGAAGTCCTTCTCGTCGATGGTGCCGTCGAGCAGGGGGCCGTAGAACTCGTGCGTGAGCTCGCGGCCGGTGATCCAGTCGCGGCAGCGCCACTCGCCCTGATCGCAGGTCAGGTAATAGCTGCTCGCGAAGGTCCAGCTGCCGGTGTTGCAGTAGGTGCGCTCGCCGATGGGCACGATGCCGGGCAGGTGCGAGTGGCCACAGACGACCGTCTTCCACTGGCCCTCGCGCACGTGGTCGGTCACGGGCCGGAAGATGCACATCGGGTCGCCCATGTTCGAGCGAGCCCAGAAGTCGAGCTGGGTCTTGAGCGCATCGCTGGGCGTCTCCCAGCCGACGGCCGCCGCGAGCGCGGCCCAGCCGTTCGCGAACAGGGCGAACTTGTGCATCAGGTAGAACACGAGGCGGTTCGGAACCGTGTAGAACTCGCCCAGTGGGATGCGAATCCACGTGTTCATGTACCGCTCGAAGAAGTGGTGCACCTTGGTGCCCAGCTGCCCCTTCTCGAACTCGACGCCGATGAACGGGTCGTGCTGATGCCCGTGCATGACGAGGATGTCGTCACCGAGGTGCAGCTCGTCGCACACCGGGAAGCCGAGGATCTCGCGGTAGAAGCTGATGTCGTAGTCGTGGTTGCCGACGACGTAGACCAGGCGGTTCGCGCGGGCGAGCCGCGACATCGACGACAGCAGCTCCTGGTGGGCCCGCAGGATGCGTGTGAACGAGAAGGCCTGGTGGAAGTCCATCGCATCGCCACCGATGACGAGCAGGCCGTCTTCCCGCTCGACCGCGGCGCACAGCGCCATCAGGTGCCGGTCCTTGCCGAAGAACACGTCGGACGGCGTGCCGTCGCCAAGGTGCAGGTCGCTCACGAACCACACCTTGCGGTCCAGGGGGCGCTTCTCGACGATCGGGGGACGAGCCATGGGTAGACGCTAACCCGAGGTCGCGCGCCCAGCCGTTCGGCGTGCGTCACAGCACACGGAAGTAGCCCTCGGCGCCGGTGATCACGAGACGGTCACCATGGACCACGCACTGCGAGAGCGAGGGCGCATCGTCGGGGGTCTCGTCGCGCCAGCTGTCTCCGCCATCGCGCGACACGAGCAACAGCCCGTCGCCGGACACGGTGAACTCGGCTGCGGCGACGAGCACGTCGCCTCGGCGGCATACACCGCGTACCCAGGTCGGGCCCTCCGCGAGCTCGGACACCTCGAGGGTCGTCCACGCAATCGCGTCGGCCGGGTCCCCGCTCGTCCATGCGACGAAGCCCACGTCCGCATCCTGGTCCACTCCACCGACGACGAGCCCGCTGCCGTCGGAGTCCACCGTCCACAGCTCACCCGAGAACGCGGCGAGCACGGTGGGGCTCATCGCGAAGCCCGCGGTCGTGTCGGCGACGAACACCTGCGGCGGCTCGATGATCGTGCTGCCCACCGCGACCAGGGTGTCGCCGTGCACGACCATGTCGAGCACCTGGTGACTGCTGTCGTCGGTCCACCAGCCGTACCCGTCCTGCCACGCGTCGCCATCGCTCGCGCGCCAGGCGAGGTCGGCGCCGGTGAGCGACTCGGCCACCGCGAGCCCGCTGGCCAGGCGTGCGAAGGACCCCGCGTGAAAGCTGTTCCAGGTCTGGGACTGCGACGCGAACACCGTGGTCACCGCGTCGCCCTCGAGGCTGCGCACCCGGTCCGTGCCGTTGGTGTCGGTACCCGCGATGTACAGCCGCCCGTCGCTCGCGCGATGCACGTGGGTGCTCCGGAAGCTGTCGAAGCCCTCGACCGCGGCCCAGCTCTCGCCGAGGTCGCCGCTCGCGTACAGCCCGGTGCCGGAGGTGGTCGTGCCGCAGCCGACCCACACGCTGTCGTCGTCGTCGACCCACAGCGTGTCGGTGCGATGGCCGACGCACGGATGGTCGGTTCCGCCGCTCGCGCCGACGATCTCGCCGAGATCACAGGCGATGAGGGGCAGGCACAACAGGATCCAGGCACGCATCGGGGCTCCCTTCGAGCCCCGAGTATGACCCGAGCCCCGCGCCCGACACCAGCTACGCGAACCGCACCGAGTACACGGGAGGGAAGTGGTTGCCGAGGCTGGTCCACCGGGAGCCGCCGTCGGTCGACACGAAGGCATTGCCAGTGGTGCTGCCGAAGGCGAGTCGCTCTCCGCGGTTGTCGAAGGCGTGGCGGAACACGATGTCCCAGGCGTTTTCCTGGGGCAGGCCCTCACTCGTCGAGGTCCATGTCTCGCCGAAGTCGTCGGTGCGCAGCACCATGAGCTTGCCATCGATGGCCATGCGCTTTCCGTCGCTGATCCCGGGGATCACCCAGGCGGTGCCGGGCTTGTCGGGATGCACGCAGATCGGGAAGCCGAACTTCGCCGGGCCTTCGGGCTCGTGTACGGCGGTCCACCGGGTCGCGCCGTCCCGGCTGACCCAGATGCCGCAGTGGTTCTGCTGCCACAGCACCTCGGGGTCGGTGGGGGACATGGCCACGAAGTGCGGGTCGACGCCGACCTCGGAGGTGGGGTCGGGGAGGAAGTCCGCCGTGACCCCGTGGTTGCGCGGGATCCACGTCGCGCCGCCGTCTGCGGTCTCGAAGACGCCCGCACACGAGATGCCGACGAGCACGCGCTCGTTGTAGCGCGGGTCGACGAGGATGCTGTGGATACCCGGCGTGTCGCGTCCGCCGCCGAACCACCCCATGCCGCCGAGCCGCGTCGGGTGGTCCCACAAGCCGCGCACGAGCTCCCAGGTATCGCCACGGTCCTCGCTGACGAAGAGTCCGCCCGGGTTGGTGCCGATGTACAGCCGGTCCGGGTTGTCCTCGCCGCCCTCGGCGATGATCCAGATCTGCTCGAGCGTCGCCGGCGCGCCGGTCTTGAGCACCTCGCCGTCGGGATAGGCGGGGGCCTGCACCTCCTCCCACGCACCGTCCACGCGCTTGCGGGCGAGCTTGGCTCCCCAGTGTCCGTGGTCCAGCGCCGCCCAGATCGTGCCGTCGCGGGCATCGCGCATGGCGTACTGCACGGGAATGCCGGCGTGCGCGAGGTCGGTCACCGCGTAGCCTCTGCCGTCGTCGACAAGGGTGAACAGGCCCTTGCGGGTGCCGAGGAGCAGGGTTTCGGACAAGGTCATCCTCCGGAGAGGGCCTGGATCACATAGACCTCGGCCGTGGGGGAGAGGGCGTCGGAGAGGCGCTCGCGGTCGGCGACCATCTCGCCGTCCACGAACAGGTTCACGTGCTTGCGCATGCGGCCAGCGTCGTCGACGAGGTACGCCGCGAGCCCGGGGTGGCGAGCGTCGAGAGCCGCCACGAGCTCGGCCGCCGTCGCCGCATCCACGGGCTCGGGGTCGCCGAGAGCCGGGAAGAAGCGCCTCAGGTGGTGGGTGAAGTGCACGTGAGCCATGGACGCGGTGTAGCACGGGTGCCCGTCGCTGCGGTGTCTGCGTGCTGCCTGCCGAAAGTGCAGGCCGTGAATGCGGTGGAGCGGGCGCGCATCCCGCTCGATCAGGTTGCGATGCGGCTCGTCGGACCTGGGCTCGCGGTGGCACGCGTCGTGCATCGCTGCGCGCGTGTGGCCTGCCTCGCTCGCTGTTTCGGCAGGTCGGCCCGTGCCGCTCGAGTTGGGAACCTCATGGCGCGGGATCACCAGAGCGGGGCAGGCCACGCATCTCGTCACAGCTCGAGGTCGTAGAACCGGTAGCGGCGGTACACCTCGAGGCCGGCTCCCTCGACGACCGCGCGCATCGGGCCGTTTCGCTCGTCGATGACGCTGCCCTCGAGGCGGGTGAACCCGGCGCGTCGGACCCCCGCAATCGTGCCTTCGATCAGCTTCGCGTGTAGACCCGTGCCCTTGTACTCGGGCAGCACGCCGATCAGCTTGAAGCTCGCCGTGCGCACGTGGCGCATCCCCCGCAGGAAGCGCGCCCACCCGAGGGGGAGGACCTTGCCACCGACCTCGGCGAAGGCCTCGTTGAGCTCGGGTACGCACACCGTGAATCCGGCGGCTTCGCCGTTCACGGTCGCGAGCTGGATCATGTCGCGCTGTGCGATGAGCAGGAAGGCCTTGCCCAGGGACACGAACTGGTCGAGCGGCATGGGCGTGGTCTCGGGCACCGAGCGGTACGCCTCGACGAAGCAGGTGTGAGCCAGGCGAAGGTCGTGGTTCACGCTGCGATAGCGCACCCGTCGCACCTCGAGCCCCGGGATGTCGCAGGCGGCGGCCTTGGACGCGAGCTTCGGCGGCAGCGGCTTGGGGTGGCCCTCGGCGTCGAAGAGATCGATGTCGTAGGCGAGCACGTCGTGGTGCTTCGCGAAGCCCGCGGCCTCGAGCAGCCGCTGGTAGTAGGGCGGGTGCTGCAGCACCATGAACGGTGGGCGGGTGTCGAAGCCCTCGACCGTCAGGCCCACGTCCTCGACCCGGGTGAGGTTGCGGGGCCCACGGACCCGCTCCATGCCCCACGCGCGGGCCTGCTCGCGAACCCGCGCGATCAGCGCCTCGGCAACCTCGTGGTCGTCGATGCACTCGAAGAAGCCGAAAAAGCAGGTCTTCTCGCCGCGATGCTCGACGAAGCGCGGGTCGAGCAGGGCGGAGATGCTGCCCACGACCGCGCCGCCGCGACGGGCGAGGAACAGCTTGAGGGTGCACTCGTCGAAGAACGGGTTCGAGGGGTCGAGCCGCCGCTTCATCCACAGGTCGAGGGCGGGCACGAAGTTCGGGTCACCGCCCTGGATCACCATCGGCAGGTGGAGAAGGGCATCCCGGTCGGCGGCGGAGCTGACCTCGACGATCTCGACGGGCTGGCTCACGCGCCCGGCCGCGGGAAGAACTGGTCGATGAGGATGGCGTTGCCGTCCGGGTCGACGAGCCGGATGTGCGCGGGGCCGGTGGCCGCGGGGTCCGTGCCCCCGTCCTGGGGCTCGATGCCGGCCTCGCGTAGCGCCGCCTGGATGTCGCGCACGTCCTGGAACGCGTCCATGGGGCCGGCGGTGACCCGGTCGAGGCCCGGCGCGAAGGTGAGGATGTTGCCCTCGAACATGCCCTGGAACAGGCCGATCGTGGCGTCCCCGTTCCTGAGCACGAGCCAGCCGTGTTCGGCGTTGCCGCCGGTGACGGCGAAGCCGAGCGTCTCGTAGAAGGACCGCGACGTCGCGAGGTCCTTGACGGACAGGCTGACCGAGAATGCGCCGAGCTGCACGGGGTCTCCCTCGTTGGAGGGAGAGCCTATCAGCAGTCCCAGATCGCGTCGTCGGCGGCGAGCCAGAACGAGTCGTTGAACTCGGTGCACTCGGCGTTGAGCAGCTCGCTGCGGTACTCGGCGGCGGCATCGCCGTTGAGCTCGCACCCGAGGTTCTCGGCCGTGTTCTGCACGCCCTCGTAGGAGTCGTTGACGTCCTCGGTGCAGTCGTCGAGGTTGTCGTAGTTCTCGTCGTAGTTCGCCCGGTAGCACTCGCGCTGCTTGCTACACCAGGCGCGAGCCATGCTGTCGGCGAAGTTGTCTTCGTCGATGCCACAGGCGGGGAAGATCAGGAGCAGAGCGGGAATCAGAGCGAGCTTGCGCATAGGGGCGTCTCCGTGTGGACGGCACGTATCGTACGCCCGTTTCGTCGGCATCGCTCGGTCATCACGCGTAACTGAATGGTGACTCAGTTCGCATGACGACCCGTCGGGCTCACGCCTTGCCGAGCTTGTCGAGGCGCGTGCGCAGCTTGGCGTGCTCTTCCTGGAGCTTGGACACCTCGTCGCGCAGGCTCTGCAGGCCTTCCTCGGAGGTGCGGCCCTGACGCAGGCTGTGCAGCGCCTCGTAGGCGGCGCGGCGCGTACGTCCGTCGGGCGCCGAGCGGTGCACCTGGGACAGGGCGCCCATGGCCGAGGCATCGCCGGCCGTCTCGAGGGCTGCGATGGCGGCGAGCTGTGCGCGGAAACCGGGCTCGCGAAGCATGTGGACCAGGCGCTCGACGCAGCGCTTGCGCAGATCGGGCACGTCGTTGGCGAGCTGGCCGAGGGCCGCTGCGGCACCGCTGCGCAGGCGGTCGTTGACGCCCACACGGCTGCGCTCGATCAGCGTGTCGACCACCGCCTCGCTGCGGGTGAACCCGAGGGCGACGACCGCGCGCTGACGCACGAGATCGGCCCACGACGCCGTGTCGAGGTGCGGGCGAATCGCGTCGATGGCCCGCGCGTCCTGGGTCTTGGCGAGCGAGGTCAGCGCGCTGCCGAGCAGGTGCCAGGACTGGGGCTCTTCCTCGTCGATGACGGCGATGAGTGCGTCGGCGGCTTCCTTGCGCTTGAACGCGCCGAGGCCGGCGGCGATGGCGCGGCGCACGCGCGGGTCGCTCTCCTCGGCGAGGCGCGTGGTGAGCACCTCGAGGGCCTCGACGCCGCCACGCTTGGCCACCAGCCCGGCGATCTCCTCGCGCACGCCGTGGAAGGCGTCGCTGGCGAGCGCCTCGTGCAGTGCGTCGAAGGCGGCCGGGGTGCCTTCCTTGGCCAGGGCCTGGGCGGCGCGCAGGGCGAGGACGGGGCAGTCGTCGGAGAGCAGCTTCACGAGCCAGCCGCGGGGCGCCTCGATCTTGATGTCGGCGAGCACCTTCAGGCCGGGATCGACGCGCACGGTCGCGACCTTGCCGCGGGTCGGGATCACGAAGGCGCGGTCGCGCTCGGTGATGTCGAGGGTCACCGCGGTGGTCTTGCCGGTGGTCGACACGACCTCGATGTTCAGCGGGAAGGCAAAGGCCTTGGCGGTGTCGTCGCCGCTCTGCGCCTGGCTGACCACGGCGGTGAGCTGGTTGTTGTCCCACGACAGCTTCACGGTGACGTCGGGGTGGCCGGCGCCGTGAATCCACTGGTCGAAGAAGCGGTCGAGGTTCGCGCCCGTGGTCTCTTCCAGCGAGCGCTGGAACAGGCGGGTGTGCACGGTGCCGTGGCGGTTCGCCTTGAGGTAGGCCTTCACGCCGGCCCAGAACGCCTTGTCACCGAGCATGGTGCGCAGGGTGCCGAGCACGCACGCGCCCTTCTGGTAGAGGTGCCGGTCGAAGACGTCGATCGGCTCGCGGAACTGGTAGCTGACGATCGGGCGGCGGTAGCGGCCCCCATCCTCGGCCATGTACGCGCGCTGCAGGTCCCAGCGGTACCAGGTTGCCTCGGCCTCGTCGCGGTCGTGCTCCCACCACACGAGCTCCATGAACGTGGCCCACGACTCGTTGAGCCACGCCTGGCTCCAGTCCTGGCAGGTGACCAGGTCACCGAACCACTGGTGAGCGAGCTCGTGGGCGACGAGTCCGTCCGGGTCCCACTCGAGGATGGCCTTCTCGTCGACGAGCAGCACGTCGGTCATCGTCGTGCAGCCGGTGTTCTCCATGCCGCCGAAGATGAACTCGTGGACGACCACCTGGTCGTAGCGAGGCCACGCGTAGTCGTGCCCGGTGATGTCGGAGAAGTGCTCCATCATCAGCGGGGTCTTGCCCATCGAGCGGAGCACGGCCTCTTCCTCGCCCACGGGCACGAGGTAGCGCACGCTCTTGTCGCGCCAGGTCGCCTCGGTCACCGCGAGCTTCGCGGCCACCGCGGTGAACAGGTACGCCGGCATCGGGTCCTTCTGCTCGAAGTGCGCGAAGGCGCGGCCGTCCTTCTCACCCGACTCGCCGCGCTCACCGTTCGAGAGCAGGGTGTAGCCGGCGGGCGCGTCGAGGTGGATGCTCCACGCGTGCTTGAAGCGCGGGTTGTCGTGGCAGGGGAAGACGAAGTGGCCGTCCTCGTCCTGGCACTGGGTCCACGCCATGTGCTGGCGGTCGGGCAGCTCGGCGGTCGGGCCGGTGAAGTACAGGCCGGCGATGGGGTTCTCGCCGCGGAAGGCGACGACGATCTCGCGCGTAGCCTTGCTGTGTTCGACGACGAGCTCGGCGTCGTCGTGGGTGTAGTCGAGCGCCTTGCCCTTGCCGTCGGTGACCGAGATCACCTCGACCTGATCGAGGTCGTAGCGGCTCGCGCCCTGGAACAGGGGCAGCGCCTTGATCGTGAGGCGCGCGGTGCCCGACCACTTGTTCTCGGTGGGCTCGAGGGACAGCGTGAGGTCCATGTGCTGGATGCGCACCGCGCGGGACGGCCCGTAGTGCGGCTCGACGCCGGGCTCCGAGAAGGCCATTCGACCGCCGCCCCCGGCAGCGAGGAAAGAGCCAGCGTTGCGATGGGCGATGCACATGGGATGGGCCTCCTGAAGCCGGCGGGACTTAACGCACTGTCGGCGCGGATGCCGATCCGACCCGTGAGTCCGCACGGGCTCTCGACACGCGGCAGGTCTGGCGAGCGTCGGTCAGCGCCGGAATACGGCGACGGTCTCGACGTGGTGCGTGTCCGGGAACAGGTCGTAGCAACGCACCTGTTCCATGCGGTAGCCGGCGGAGAGCAGTTCCTTGGCGTCCCGCGCCAGCGAGCCGACGTGGCAAGCCACGTACACGACGGTGTGCGGTCGCAGGACGGCGGCCTTGGCGAGGACGCCGGGAGCCCCGGCCCGTGGCGGGTCGAGGACGAGCACGTCGAAGAAGGCGGCCCCCGGGTCGTAGCGCTCCGCGGGACCGGTGGTCACCGAGACGCGGTCGGCAATACCGAGCTGCTCGGCGGTGTGCGCGAGATCGCGGATGGCCGCGCCCTCGAGCTCGACGGCGGTGATGGCGATGCCCTCGGCGGCGAGGGGCAGGTCGAGGTTGCCGATGCCCGCGTACAGGTCGAGCACGTGAGAGGGGCCCGTGGCGAGGACGGTCTGCCGCACGAAGTCGGCGAGTAGCGCGTTGCCCTCGAGGTTGACCTGGAAGAACGACGGAGGCGAGGCGCGCAGCGACAGCCCGAGGATGTCGAGCTGAAGGGTGGCATCGCCGCTGATCGTCTTGCCGCCGACGGCGACGTCGCCGAGCTGATGCAGGGTGTCGGGGGCGTCGCGCCGGCTGCCCTCGAAGGCGTACACGGTGCGGCTGCCATCGCTACGAATCTCGACCTCGGTGAAGGGCAGGGGACCGTGCTCGACGAGGTGCGCGCGCAGGCGAGTCATCGCCGCCTGGACTTCGGGACGCGCGATACGGCACACGTCGATGTCGACGAGCTCGTGGGAGCGAGCGCGACGGTAGCCGAGCGACGTGCCGTCGAGGCCGAGCTTCACCCGAGCCCGGTGCCCGGTGGGCCGCGGAGAGGCGGTGATCGACGGGGTCTCCGGCAGGCGCAGGGCATGCTGGACCATGCGCGCCTTGGCCGCGAGCTGGGCGTCGGGAGTGAGGGCCGCGAGATCGCAGCCACCGCAGGCGGCGTCGAAGGGGCAGGGAGGCGCTCGCCGGTCCGCGGACGGCGTGACGACCTCGGTGACCACGGCGCTGGCGTTGCGGCCGCGCTTGCGGGTGATGTCGATGGCGACGCGGTCCCCCGGCACACCGCCGCGCACCTCGACGATGCCCTTGCCCATGCGGGCTCCGCAGCTCCCGTTCGCATTCAGCCAGGCGAGATCGACCTCGGGCACCCGCACCTCCTCCGGGCCTGGATATCGCGGTGGCGCTATGCTCGCGGCACATGGAGCTCACCGTCGCCATCTGCACCGCAGGCCGACCGGGTCCTTGCGCGGACGCGGTCGCCGACGTCGTGGCACAGCTCCCGGACGCGGCCGAGTGCCTGGTCATCGACCAGTCGCCACCCGAGCAGCACCGGGCCCTCGCCGAGGCACTGCCCTCCGATTCGCGGGTCCTGCTCTCGCACTCCGCGGTGCGCGAGCTGCCGCACGCTCGGAACCTGGCGCTGTCGCGCGCGCGCGGTGTCCACGTGATCTACCTGGACGATGACGTGCGTCTCGGAGACGGCGTGCTCGCCGGTCTGAGCGCGACCCTGGACCGCGCGGGGGTGGGGGGCGCCGTACCGCGCATCCACGAGCACCGGGTCCGCCCGAACCGCCCGCCCGTCGTCAACCGCGTCGGCCCCGGCGGGCGCGTGCTCACCAACCTCGACGGGGCGGGGCAGGGGACGGTGCACTCTCTCAAGGGCTGCGCGATGGCCTTTCGCACCGAGGTCTTGCGCGACGTCGGCGGCTTCGACCGGCGGTACGGCGGCACCGCGTTCCTCGAGGACACCGACGCCAGCGAGCGGGTGCGACGACTGGGTCTGGCGCTTCACTTCGTCGGAGACGTGCGGGTGGAGCACCTCTCGGCTCCGTCTGGCGGCGTGCGCATGCCCGAATCCCTGCACCACTGGTGGCGCTTTCACAACACGGGGCTGTTCCTGGCAACGCACCGCGGACCGGTCGCGGTGGCGCGTGGACGGCTCACCTTCGCGGCGGTGGCGGCGCGCTTCGCGGCGAGCTGGCGACGTCCCGCGGCGGTGCCCGAGCTCATGGAGGCCTACGGGCGCGGGGTGGCCGCGGCGGCCTCGCCGCCTGCGCTGTTGTCCTGAACCCGGGATCCGTCGTACAACCGCCGACCCGGAGAAGGCATGACCCTCGGTGAGATCCCGGCCCTCATGGGCCCCTTCCTGCTGGTCGAGCTCGCGGCGACGCTGGTGAGCGTGCTGCTCGCGATCGCCGTGGCCGTGCGTCTGCTGCAGGGCAAGCCCACCGCGGGCGCACTGCTCGCCGCCCCGGTGCTGCTGCCGGCGGTCGTCGTGCTCGCCGTGGGGGCGCTCGGGCTCGCTGGTGACCCGGTGAACGGCCTCGCGCTCAACCTCGGCACTCGCGTGCTCGGGTGGTTCTATCTGTGGCCTGCTTCGCTGATCGTGCTTGGCGCGGCGGCGGCGGCGAGCCTGCGTGCCGAGCGCCGCGAGCTCGCCTTCGGCGGGGCGGTAGCGGCGGCGACCCTGCTCGTGATGGCCTTGCCTTGGGGCTACGGCCTGCCCGAGGTCGACTACTGGCCTGTGGGGCTGCGCACCGGCTTGTACGCGGTGAGCGGCTTGCTGTGTGCCGCGGCGATGGTCGGCACGGATGCCGAGGGTGGCAAGGACCCGGCGGTGGCCGGAGCCTCGGTGTTTGCCTTGCTGGTGGCGGGCGGTGAGCTCGCGCAGCGTGGGCTCGCGTTCGTCGGTGTCACCCTCAGGCTTCCTGGCCCGGACAAGGTCGCCGTGTACTACGAGCGTGCGATGACCGGTGTCGTCGACAAGTTTGCGCCCTGGAACCATGCCACCGCTCTCGTCGCGCTGCTCCCGCTGCTGCTCGCCGTCGGCCTCGCGGCGCGCTCGGAGTCGGCGCGCATGCGCTCGCTGACCGCGGCGGTCGTGCTCTTCGTGGCGCCCGCTCTCTACCTGGTGGGCGACCCCTCTCTCGATGCGTTCCTCGCCCTCTCCGAGGCAGCGCAGTAAGCCTCCCGTTCGTCCGCTCGGACCCGAACCGTACCCTGGAGTTCCCCATGCCCAACGCCTACATCTCCGGCACCGGCTTCTACGTGCCGCCGCGCGTGGTCACCAACGACAACCTCGTCGCCGACTACGGCATCGAGACCAGCAACGAGTGGATCGTGAAGCGCACCGGCATCGAGGCCCGCCGCTTTGCCGAGGAGGGTGTGGGCACCGCGGATCTGGCCTACGAGGCGTCGGTCCAGGCTCTCGAGCGAGCGGGGCTGACCATCGCCGACATCGACATGATCGTGTTCGCGACGCTGTCGCCCGACTACGCCTTCCCGGGCTCCGGTGTGCTCCTGCAGCGCAAGTTCAACGTGGCCGAGCTCGACCCGCCGAAGTTCATTCCGGCCCTCGATGTGCGCAACCAGTGCTCCGGCTTCCTCTACGGCCTCGCCACCGCCGCGTCGATGGTGCAGGCGGGCGGGTGCAAGCACGTGCTGCTCGTCGGCGCCGAGACCCACTCCGCCGCGCTGGACCTGTCGACCACCGGTCGCACCGTGTCCTCGCTGTTCGGCGACGGTGCCGGTGCGGTGGTCGTCAGCGCTACCGACGAAGACCGCGGCCTGCGCACGTGGACCCTCGGGGCCGATGGCCGCCACGCCGAGGAGCTGTGCCAGAAGGTGTGGGACATCAAGAAGCGCCCGTTCATGAACGTGGACGCGGACGGCAACGGCGTCGTCCCGCCCGAGGACATGTGGGCCCACATGAACGGCCGCCTCGTGTTCAAGAACGCGGTGCAGTGGATGATCGTGTCGCTGTGGAAGGTCTGCGAGGAGCAGGGCATCGGTCCCAAGGACATCGACCTGCTCGTCTGCCACCAGGCCAACATGCGCATCAACCAGTACGTGCAGCAGCAGCTCGGGCTGCCCGACGAGAAGGTCGTGCACAACATCGATCGCTACGGCAACACCACCGCCGCGACGATTCCGATCCTCCTCGCCGAGGCCGAGCGCGACGGAAAGCTGAAGCCCGGCATGAAGGTTGCGCTCGTCGGCTTCGGCTCCGGCTTCACCTGGGGCGCCGCCATCCTCGACTGGTAGTCGCGGAGGGCGCTCGCCTCGCGTATCCTGCCCCACTGGGGGAAGAGTCATGCGCGCGTTCCTGTCGATCGTCCCGTTCCTGCTCGCTGGCTGTGTGGTCGAGGGCTCGGCTTCCGACCCCACGTCCGAGGACTCGGGCGTGGTCGAGTCGGACACGGACACCGACACGGACACCGACAGCGACACCGACGCCGACTCCGACAGTGACACCGACGCGGATACCGACCCGCTGACCGAGGTGTGGACGGGAGATCGGACCTTCGAGTTCCCCGGACGCGACTGCGGCGGGGGCTCGCTCACGCTGCAGGAAGAGGGGCCGCGGTTCCAGGTGGACCCGCCCGCCTACGAGATCGTGGTCACGCCCCAGACCATCTGCGGCATCAGCGTCACTTCGCCGACGTACCGTCTGCTGCAGTGGAACAACGGCGTGCCGGACATCTACGGCGCCTACCAGGACCAGCAGGGTCAGTGGCAGACCTACGGCATCGCGACCGGCGAGGCCTCCGGCAACGGCTGGGCGTACGCGTACTCCGGCCAGCTTCAGGACGGCTCCACGTACAACGTCCAGGGCTACTTCGAGCTCAACTGACGCACTTGTAGTTTTTGGATCTTTCGCCACTGAGGTGGAATTCAGCGTCCGCTCAGTGTACATGCGCGCCTCGGAGGCACTTCGTGCAACGCGCACTTACCGGGATCAAGCCGACCGGTGACGTTCACCTCGGCAACTACCTGGGCATGATTCGCCCGGCTCTGGCTCTGCAGGAGAAGTACGAGGCGTACTACTTCATCGCGGACTACCACGCGCTGACCAGCGTGTTCGACCGCGAGAAGCTGCGCGCCCACACGCTCGAGACCGCGGCGACCTGGATGGCCCTCGGCCTCGACCCCGAGCGCACCATCCTCTTCCGGCAGTCCTCCATCCCCGAGGTGTGCGAGCTGGCGTGGATCCTGACCTGCCAGGTGTCCATGGGGCAGCTGGAGCGCATGGGCGCGTACAAGCAGGCGCGCGACCGCGGTGGCGACATCAACGCCGGTATCTTCAACTACCCGTCGCTGATGGCCGCCGACATCCTGCTCTACGACAGCCACGTCGTGCCGGTGGGCGCGGACCAGAAGCAGCACGTCGAGCTGTGCCGCGACATGGCGATCAAGGTGAACCACCGCTTCGGCGAGGGGACCCTGGTCGTGCCGGAGGTCAGCATCCAGCCGGACGTCGCGACCATCGTCGGCCTCGACGGCCAGAAGATGTCGAAGTCGTACAACAACGTCATCCCGCTGTGGCTGCCGCCCAAGAAGCTCCGCAAGCTCGTGATGAAGATCGTCACCGACAGCAAGGGCGTGGACGAGGTCAAGGACCCGGACACCTGCAACGTGTACAGCCTGTACAAGTTGTTCGCGACGCCCGAGCAGACGGCGGCGCTCCGCGAGCGGTACCTCGTGCCGGGCATGGGTTATGGACACGCGAAGGAAGAGCTGTTCCAGGTCGTGAATGCGACGCTGGAAGAACCACGCGAGCGCTACCACGAGTGGATGGCGCACCCCGAGCGCCTCGAAGAGGTACTCGCCGAAGGGGCCCGCCGAGCGCGCTCCGCCGCCGATGTGGTGCTCGAACGCGTGCGTGATCGGGTCGGCCTGATCTAAGCTGCCCGCCGGCACAATCTCTGTCTATCGAACGAAACGCAAGGAAAGCATTCCCATGATGGGATTTTCCCGCTCCGAGCGGCGCCAGGGTGAACGCCTCACCGCCGAAGAGGAGAAGGACATCGCCCGCAAGATCCGCGCTGCGGAGAATGCGGCCAAGGAAGCCATCGCGGGCCTCGAGCTCGCGGAGGACATTCTCCAGAAGAAGCCGGATCGCGCCGAGCGCACGCGTGCGGGTGCCGTCGACCGTCTCGAGTCCGCCGTCGAGGCCATCTGGAAGGAGTACCGCCAGGACTCCGACCTGAAGCTGCGCGCGCGCCAGGCGAAGACCGCCTGGGCCGAGGCCGAGAACCTGCGCTGGCGTCTCGCGATGAGCGGTCGCCGCATCGCTCATGGTGAGGCCCGCAAGCTCGCTGGCCCGTTCATGGACGAAGAGGACCTCGTGCAGGAGGGCTACATCGGCCTGCTCCGTGCGGCGAAGCGCTTCGACCCCGACCGTGGCATCCGCTTCTCGACCTATGCGCGGTGGTGGGTTCGCGCGCAGATGACCCGCGCCATCGACCACACCGGTCGTCCCGTGCGCCTGCCCGGCTGCGCCGTCGAGCAGACCCGGAACCTGCGCAAGGCCATAAAGCGTTTCGAGGCGGCCGGGATGCCCTATGGCATCGCCGAGCTCGCCGAGGAAGTCGGCATCGACAAGGAGCGCGCCGAGCTCCTGCTCTCCCAGGGCAACACCATCTCCCTGGAGCAGCCGGTCGACGACGGTCCGCGCCCGCGTCCGCTCGAGCGCTTCCTCTCCGACGACGATGCGCCCTCCCCGGATGGCGAGGCGATGCAGAGCCAGGAGCTGGCCCGCATGCACTCGGCCTTCGACCTCGTGCTCACCGACCGTCAGCGCTTCGTGCTGACCCGTCGCTACGGCCTCGAGGACGGCGAGTTCCGCACCCTCTCCGAGGTCGGCAAGGAGATGGGTCTGTCGCGCGAGCGCGTGCGTCAGATCGAGCGCGAGGCCCTGCTTCGCCTGCGCGAGCAGTCGAACATCCGCGCCTGATCTCGGACCGCGGAGAACCAAGGCCGGGCCAGTCCCGGCCCTTTTCGTGTCCGGGTTACTCGTCGAGCTTGCCGAGCCACTGCTCGAGCAGGAACTGGCCGCTGCGCGGGTCCTCGGCATCGGTCGGTGCCTCGGGCAGGGCGCCCCGGAGCTGCTCCCGAGCGCGGTGCAGGCGGCTCTTCACGGTTCCGACGGGGATATCCAGGGCCTCGGCGACCTCGTTCACCGACAACTCCTCCCAGTAGAACAGCTCGAGCAGCATCTGGCTCTCGATCGGCACGAGCTGGAGCGCGCGGAGGAGGATGCGCGTCTCGGCGCGCTTCGCCGCTTCGGTGGACACGCCGTGGTGGATGTCGGCGACCGAGAGCGCGTGGAAGTCCACGTGCCGGCCGGCGCGCATCGCGTGGCGAATGTGCTCGTAGAGGATGTTCCGGGCGATACCGAACAGGAAGGCTCGGAACGTGCCGTCGCCCTGGAAGCGCGCTGCCGACTCGCTACACGCGAGGAAGGTGCGCTGGACCAGGTCCTCGGCCTCCCGCGGCGCCTTGGTGCGGAAGAACCGCACGATGGCGTCGTAGTGGCGGGAGATGAGCTGCATGCCGGCGCTGCGGTCTCCCGCTTGCCAGGCGGTGAGCAGGGACTCGTCGGTCCCTTGGGTGTGCTGGGTCAAGGCCATGGTCATCGGGTCTCCACGCGAAGCGCCAAAGGGTTGCGCCCTCCACGTGAGCCCAGGCCGGATCTGGTTCGCGGTTTTCTCGTCCACAGCGGGATTTCAATGCACGAACGCCGGAACGAGGGCGGTGCCTCGATCCGGCGCGAAGGTGGCGCGAGCGCTCAGCCCGCCAGATACAGGCGCCACTCCTCGGGGATGTCCTGGATGCGCACCGCGAGGCGACCCTGGCGGAACAGGCCCGGACGGATCGGCTCGCGGAGCAGGGGCATGCCCGCCTCTTCGGGCGTCATGTCCCCCTTCACCGAGTTGCACGGCCCACACGCGGTGACCACGTTCTCCCAGGAGGAGCCACCGCCGCGGGAGCGGGGCATGACGTGGTCGACGGTGAGCTTGCCCCACGACGGCTGGCGACCGCAGTACTGGCAGGTGCCCTCGTCGCGCACGAGCACGTTGCGGCGAGAGTAGGGGAGCACGCGCGGCACTCTCCGCAGGTACTGCCGCAGGCGCACGACCGCCGGCAGCGCGAAGGTACGGCTCGGTGAGTGCACCTCGACATCGTCGTAGTACTCGACCACATCCACCCGCTCCGAGAGGTCGAGCAGCAGGGCGCGCTGCCACCCGAGCACGCTGAGCGGCTGGTAGCCGTTGTCGAGCAGGAGTGTTCGGTAGTTGTCGAGGACCATATCCCCTCCAGTGAGTGCCCTTGACTCGTCAACATTCTGACGGTTCCACTTTAGGGCGTCCACCTCGCGGCCGCACTCTACATCGCAGTTTTCTCGCGTCTTTTCGTTGGGTCACCGCAATGGGGGCATAGATAAGTGACGTTTCAGGCTCGCAATGGCCATGTCATCGATTGTCGGCTTCGCAGGCCGGTCGTCGAGCTGACACCGGATTGTCGCCGGCTGTCGGGGGGACTGTCCCGGTTCACGGGATCCGCCGATGCGCCCACGGCGTCCGAGGCAACGAGATAGAGGCGCCGTCGGAGGCTCCCATCCACGGCACCGACCTTCCCCAGCTCCTCACGCCCGTCCCCGGCCCTGCGTCGCGGGCGTGGACCGACCGTCTCGCGCGGTTCGAGTGTCCCGCGGTCACGGCGCGTCGTGCGCGTCGTGCGGCCGTGCTCGGTGCGTCCGAGCGGGACCCGGTGGTGTGGCAGGAAGCCGTCGGCGCCAACGTGCAGGACGTCGATGGCAACGTGTTCGTCGACCTGATCGCTGGCTACGGCGTCGCGCTGCTCGGTCACCGCCCGCCCTCGGTGGTCGCGGCTGCCGCCGCCCAGGCGAACCAGCTCGTCCATGCGATGGGCGACACCTCGCCGGACCCCGCTCGCATCCGGCTGCTCGAAGCACTCGGCGAGCTCGCGCCAGGCGAGCTGCGGGTGACCCTGCTCGGCAGCTCGGGCAGCGACGCGGTGGATGCGGCGGTGAAGACCGCGGTGCTCGCTACCGGCCGCACGCACGTCGTCGCCTTCGACCGCGCGTACCATGGCCTCGCGACCGGGGTGCTCCCGCTCCAGGCCTACAAGCACGCGTTCACGGAGCCGTTCGCGGGTCTGCTCGCGGACCGGGTGCGCCACCTGCCGTGGGGTTGCACCCGCGAGGAGCTGCGCGCCGCTCTGGCTCCCGGAGACGTCGCACTCGTGCTCGCCGAGCCGGTACAGGGACGCGGGGGCATGCACGCGCCGCCCGCGGGCTGGCTGCAGATGATCGACGAGGAGACGCACGCCCACGGCGCGTTGCTCGCTTTCGACGAGATTCAGTGCGGCCTCGGTCGAACCGGCGAGTGGTGGGCGGGTGAGGCCCTCGGCGTCGTGCCCGACCTCCTGTGTGTCGGCAAGGCGCTTGGCGGAGGTTTCCCGCTGTCGGCCTGCCTCGGCACCGAAGCGGTGATGGCGGCGTGGGGCGCGAGTACCGGCGAAGCGCTGCACACGCAGACCTTCCTCGGGCACCCGGTGAGCTGTGCGGCCGCCGCCGCCTCGCTGCGGGCGCTCGTCGACGGGGACATTCCGGCGAAGGCAGCGCAGTCGAGCCGTTTCGTGCGTGCGCTGCTTGCCGAGCGCGGCTTCGACACCCGTGGGCGCGGCCTGATGCTCGGCGTCGAGGTCGGGCGCGATGGCCTGGCGACGAGCGAAGCCCTGCTGCAGCGTGGGTTCATCACGCTCCCCGCCGGCGCGACCTCCCTCGGGCTCACGCCTCCGGCCGTCGTCACCGAGGCGCAGTGGACCGCGTTCGTCGACGCGCTGGTCGAGGTGTGCGCGTGAGCTGGCAGGGTCCCGCCGCGCTGCTCGCGGATCGCATCCGCGACTTCGTCCGCGCGAGCCTCGAAGGGGCGCAGCCCTCCGAGTCCTTCGGCGCGCTCGCCCTCGCGATTCACGAGTGGCAGGCGCTCAGCGACCCGCTGGTGCGTGCGCTCTCTGGCCCGATGCCCTCCCGGTGGCAGGACATCCCCGCGGTGCCCGTGGCGCTGTTCAAGCACCTGCCGGTCGGCACCGCCACCGAAGGTCCGGTGTTTCGAACGAGCGGGACCACGGGCGGGGGACGCGGCGTGCATCGCATGCGCAGCGCGGAGCTGTACAACCTCGGTGCCCTCGGCTGGGCCGAGGCCTGCCTGCCGGCCACGCCCGCGGAGGTGGTCGGGCTGCTCGTCGACCCGGCGACGCACCCGGACTCGTCGCTGTCCCACATGGTCGCGCTGTTCGAGGCGTGGGGAGGTCAGGCGACCTGGCACCAGACAGCGACCGGTCTGGACCTGGAGGGGCTCGCGGTACGCATGCGTAGCCTCGACGGGCCGGCGTTCGTCGGCACCACCGCGTTCGCGCTCGCCGAGTGGCTCGACGCGAGTCCCGCCGCGCTGCCCGAGGGTTCCGTGCTCATGGTCACCGGCGGGTTCAAGGGGCGGGTGCACCGCCTCGAAGGGGAAGAGCTGTATCGCGAGACCGTGCGCTGCCTGGCCCCGACCCACCTCGTCACCGAGTACGGCATGACCGAGTTGTCGTCGCAGCTGTGGGGCACGCCGGAGAGCGCGTACCGGCCCCCGCCCTGGCTGCGCGCGGTGGCCGTCGATCCCGAGACCGGCGTGCCCAGGCCCGACGGGGAGCCCGGGCAGCTGCGGTTCTACGATCTGTGCAACCTGGACTCGTCGGTGGGCATCGAGACCCTCGACGAGGGCATCGTCGGCGAAGATGGCGCCGTCACGCTGTTCGGGCGGCTTCCGGGGAGTCCCGCGCGCGGGTGCTCCCTCACGGCCGAAGAGGCATGGGCTGCGCGGGGTGGGCGATGAGCTGGGACAAGGTGCAGGCCTGGCGCGACGCCTTGCGCAGCGTGGATGCCTCCACACTCGGAACGACACTCTCCGCCGAGGGGGCGCGGGAGGCGTGGACGGTCGCGCTCGATGCGCTCACGCCGGAGGCGCTTGCATCGGCAGCGGCGCGTGCCGGCGAGCCCTACCGCTCGGCGACCTTCGTCGCGGCCCGCACCGTGTTCACGGCGCCCATCGAGTGGTGCGCGGTGTTGCTCGGACGCGGCACGGCCGTGACCCTCAAGTACGCCGCGGGGGCGGAGAAGACTGCGAACGCCTTCGTCGAAGCCGCCCGCACCGCGGGCCTTCCGCTCACGGCGTCGCCAGATCGGCGCGCGGTCGAGCACAGCCAGCTCGTCGTTGCCATGGGGGCGGACCACACGATGGCGCAGCTGCGCGCCTCGCTCACGCCGCACCAGACGTTCGATGCGCACGGACATCGCTTCTCGGTGGCGTGGGTGACGGGTGAGGCCAGCGTCGACCCCGTGGTTCCCGAGGGCTTCCGCGACCCGTGGGGTGCCGTGGCCGCGGATCTGGCCCTTCACGACGGCCGAGGCTGTCTGTCGCCGGTGGCGGTGTTCACACCGCTTCCGCTGGAGGAAGCCGCCGAGGCCCTGGCCGACGCGATGGTGCGGGCCGAGGCTCGCTGGCCTCTCGGCGAGGTCGGCGCGGGGGAGTGGGCACAGGCGCGGAGCCGCGGAGCACTGGCTACGGTCACGGGGTTCTGTGTGCCCGCCGGACGTGGTGCCGTTCATGCGTTGCCACTTCGACTATTTGAACCTTCGGTACTGCCGAGACACCCGGCTCTGTTCCATGTTCCGGACGCCGAGGCCCTGATGGAGGTCCTCCGACCCTGGGCCCCCTGGTTGTCCACTGTGGGGACGGAATCGACCGGGGCGGCGTCCGCCGTTCGGGCTCTCGGGGCGGTGCGCGTCTGTGGCCTGGGACGCATGCAGCGGCCGAACCTCGTCCGATTGCACGATGGACGGGATTGGGTGGGCGCGACCGTCCGTTCCTGACCTGGACTTTGCACGTCGGGATCGTGTGCGCCCCGAAATGCAAAATCTCCAAGAGGCGATCCCCTAAAAAAGGATCGTCGCCGAAAAGTGCCGATGCATCCGGCATGACCTCGGCGTGTCAGGCACCGTTGAATTGCACTTCAGTTTTCCAAATAGTGAAAGCTGCTAGCCTCCGTGTGCCAAGTCCTAGAGCCCCGGAGGCCTCATGAATCCGATGCGTTCCCTGCTTCTGACCTGTCTTCTCTCGACGCCCGCGTTCGCTGGCGACATCGTGGTGATGACGCAGAACCAGTATCTGGGCGCTGACCTCACCATGCTCGCGGCTGCCCCCGACGCCGGCTCCTTCAACGCGGAGCTCGTCTCCGTGCTCGAGCGCGTCGCCGAGGCCAACGCGCCGGAGCGCATCGAGGCTCTCGCGGATCAGATTCACGCCAAGGACCCGCACTTCGCGTCCCTGCAGGAGGTCTTCGCCTACACCTGTACGGACCTCGCGCCGGTTCCCCCGGGCTACGGCTGCACCGACCCGAGCATCGCCGGTGCGTTCAACGACCATCTCGCGCTGACCATGGACGCGCTCGATGCCAAGGGCGGTGGCTTCGTCGTCGCTGGCTCGGTCACCAACCTCGACACCACCTCGCTGTCGGTGATCCCCGGCCTCTACGGCATCCCGTTCTACGTGAACGGCGTGCCGGCGCTGCTCAACGTCATCGACCGTGACGTGGTCCTCGCTCGCGACGACGTCGCGCTGTTCGGCTCGTTCGGTTGGAACTACGCGACCGTCGCCACGGCGAACACCCCGGCGGGCCCGATCGACTTCGACCGCGGCTTCGTGGCCGTCGACGCCGCTGTCGGCGCGCAGCCCTACCGCTTCGTCGCCACCCACCTCGAGACCCGCTACCCCGACCCGACCAACCCGCTCGCGCCGTACATCCAGTCCGCGCAGGCCTACGAGCTGATCGCCACCCTCGCGGGCGCCCCGAACCACCCGGCCTCCCGTGTCGTGGTCGCCGGCGACTTCAACTCCGCCGACGTCGACGCACCGCTCGCCACGCCGTTCGGCACCATCTACCCGCCGTACATGCAGATGTGGGCCGCCGGCTACCACGACGCCTGGGCCTACAAGCCGGGCAAGGCCGCGGGCTACAGCTGCTGCCAGGCCGAGGATGTGGCGAACGAGGCGGACGGCTCCTACGAGCGCATCGACCTCATCTGGACCGACCGCGCGCCGTCCCGCGTGCGCGCCAACGTCATCGGCTACGACGAGGACGACAAGACCGCTTCCGGCCTGTGGCCCTCCGACCACGGCACGGTCGTCGCGGACATCACCTACTGATCGTCTCGCGTCTCGACGGAGCCCGGCCCTGTGGCCGGGCTCTTTTCGTTGGATCGGCGCCACTCGCGGAGTACCCAGGAGGCATGCGACTCGCTCCGCTGCTCCTGCTCACCGCCTGTGCGGGCCTTCGACAGCACCACCTCCCACATCCCGTGGCGCTGCCCGGTGAAGGGCCGGTGCGCGTGGTGCTCGTGGGGGACACGGGCGTGGTCGAGGGCGCACTGCCCGGCGACGCGGCGGCTTGTGACCCCCATGGGCGCGGACACGGCATCTCCACCGACTGTCGCGTGCGCATGCTCGATGCGATGCGCGCGGAGCAGCCCGATGCGCTCGTGGCGCTCGGGGATCTGGTGTACTGGTCCGGCCCCGTCTGTCCCCGCGGCGAGCTGACCGAGTCGGCGCGGACGCGCATGGACCGGGTGCTCGGCACCGGCCTCGGTGAGGTTGGCCCGCCCGTGTTCCTCGCTCTCGGCAACCACGACAAGCACCAGCGGCATGGGCACCCCGCCGCCGAGGCCTGCTACCTCGCGTATGCCGAGCAACATCCGCGCATCGCGATGCCGGACCTGACCTACACCGTCGACCTCGGCGAGGTGCTGATCGTCGTCGTCGACACCACGCGCCCGCCCCGCGGCAAGCTCGCGGACGAGGTGAGCGCGGCGGTGGTGCGCCATCGAGGCGCGCACCCGGACGGTTGGGTGCTGTTCGCGGGGCATCACCCGGTGCGCACCTATCGAGACGACACCGACCAGCCGATGCAGATGCGCGGCTGGGCGGACGACCTCGGTGTGGACATCGACCTGTGGGCCAGCGGGCACGCGCACTACCTGCAGATGACGGTGGACCGCGGTCTGCCGAACGTCACCAGCGGAGCGGGCGGCAAGCACCGTCGCATCGCGGACTGCCCCGCCGAGAAGTGCGGTGAAGCCGAGCTGTGGTCGTGGTCCGAGGGCTGGGGCTACGCCGTCGCGACGATGGACGCCGAGCGACTCGAGGTCGTGTTCAAGGACGTGTCGGGAGAGGAGCTGTACCGCTGGCAGCGCGGACACGCGCCGCTCACGTCACCGTGAGCACGATCTTGCCGGCGACGGCGCCGTCTTCCATGAGCTGATGCGCGCGTGCTGCCTCTTCGAGGGGCACGGTGGCGCCCACCAGCGGTGACAGCTCGCCGTTCGCCGCGAGGTCGAGCAAGGCCTGCCAGTCGTCGCGACACGCCTGCCAGCCGCAGCCGCGGGACACGGTGATGGCGTAGATGCCGAGCGACGGACCGAAGGGGTTCGCCTTGATGCACGCGACGGGGATCTGTGCGCGTACGAAGTCCAGCCACCCGGAGGAGTGTGCGGTCGCCCCGAAGCTGACGATGCGCCCCTGCTTCTTGGTGATGACCGCGCTGCGGGTGAGGTTGTCGCCGCCGACCGAGTCGTACACCACGTCGACGCCGTCCGGCTCGGCCTCGCGGAGCACGGCGACGAAGTCCTGGTCGCGGTAGTCGATGGGTGTCGCCCCCCGGGCGACGAGCACGTCGTGCTTGCGGGCGCTCGCGGTGCCGTATGCGCGAATGCCGCGCAGGGCGCACAGCTCGAGCAGCGCGGTGCCGACGCCGCCCGATGCGCCGTGGACGAGCACGACGTCGCCTTCCGCGGGGGTGGACATGCGCGTGAGCAGCTGCCAGGCGGTGATGTAGTTGAGCCCCAGGGCGACCGCGGTGACCGCATCCACGGCGTCGGGCACGCGGACCAGGCGGGCGGTGTCGAAGACGATCTCCTCGGCATAGCCGCCGTGTCCGGGGTTCGGCATCATCGCGGCCACGCGGGTTCCCGCGGGCAGCTCGCCGTCGACCACCTCGCCGGCGATGTCGTAGCCAGGCGTGAGCGCGCCTGGCGGCGTGAGCAGGCCACGCCGGCGCATCACGTCGCCGAAGGCCACGCCCGCGGCATGCACGCGCACCTTGCACTGCTTGGCACCCGGGGCGGCGACCTGCTGATCCTCGAGCCGCAGCACTTCGGGACCGCCGCGCTCGCGGGCGACGACGACCCGGCTCACACGCGCGCCCTCAGCTGGTCGACCCAGCCCTGGCTACGCCCCTCGCGGGATCGGCGGCCGGCGAGCCACAGCAGCCGACCCGGCGTGCGCAGGCCGAGCTCGCTCGGGTGCTCGGGAAAGGTGTCGGCGCAGTACTGGGCGAAGTTCGCGAGGGAGAAGAACTCCTCGGGGAAGTCCGAGCCCACGTCGGCGGGGGAGGGGTTCTCGAAGCGACGCGCTCGCGCGATCCACCCGTCCTCGCCGAGGAACTGGCCGTAGTAGGCCGCCGGATCCGGGAACAGGCGACGGGCGAGCTGGTTCCAGCGCTGTGCGTGCGGGAGCTCGTCCGCGAGCAGGTCGTGGGTGCGCCGCTCGAACTCGTCGAGTCCACCGGGGTGCGTCATGATGATCTGCAGGTCGAACACCGGGAAGCCCTGGTGCCACGTGAAGTGCAGGTGCTTGCAGATGCTCGTCAGCCGCATGCCGAGGCCGCTGCCGGTCTTCAGGTTGTCGAGGCCGATCTCGCGCAGCAGAGCGGGCTGACGCAGCACCGGGTGGGCGGCCAGTGTGTCGTTGTACGCATCCTCCATGGTCGCGTCGGTCGAGAGCACGTACGGCGTCATCTCGAACTCGCCCTGGAGAAGCTGAAAGCGCGTGGGAACGCGGGTCACGAGGCCCGCGTCCACGAAGATCTGCAGTCGTTTCTGAAGGTCCATCGCCACGGATTAACCGTGCCGGCAAGCGTGGCGATGACCGACGATGTCGTCGGGCGAGGCGCTCACGGCTCGAAGCGCTCGGCCAGTCCTTCGAGCAGCTTGCTGTGCAGTCCGCCGAAGGCGCCGTTGGAGAGCACCGCGATCACGTCGTGGGGCTGGGCGCGATCGATGAGGGTCGCCGCGATCTGGTCGGCGTCTTCGAGGGTCATGGCGTCGAGACCGCGCTGGGTCAGGGCCTGGACCAGCTCGTCGCTGGAGAAGCGCTCGTCCTCGGCGATACGGCTCTGGTCGTAGGGCGCCCCGATGATCACGAGGTCGGCCTCGCCGAACGCGCTCGCGTAGGCGTCCTGGAACACCCGGCGTCGGGAGGTCGCGCTGCGCGGCTCCCAGACCGCCCACAGGCGCCGCTCGCCGAAGCGCTGACGCAGGGCCTGCAGCGTGAGCTCGACCGCGGTCGGGTGGTGGGCGAAGTCGTCGATGACGGCGATGTCCCCAGGCGTTCCGCGCAGTTCCTGGCGGCGGCGAATGCCCTGGAAGCTCGCGAAGCCCTTCGCGAGCGCCTCGGCGTCGAGACCCTGGCGGAAGGCGGCCGCACAGGCGGCGACCTGGTTGTACAGGTTGTGCTCGCCGACGAGACTGCTCTCGAAGGTGCCGATGGCCTCGCCGTTGCGGGTCACGGTGAACGTCATCACCCCGCGGTCGGTGTCGACGCTGTCGATCCGACCGTCCCACGCGAAGCCGGGGCCGTAGGTCCACACCTCGCACTGCGCGCCGCGAGCGACGTCCATCGCGCCGGGGTCGTCGCCGCGCACGATGAGCAGCCCGTCCTCGGGGAGGATGTCCATCAGCGCGCGGAAGCTCTCCTTGACGTGGTCGAGGTCGCGGTAGATGTCCGCGTGGTCGAACTCGACGCTGGTCAGGATGCAGGTGTTCGGCCGGTAGTGGAGGAACTTCGGTCGCTTGTCGAAGAAGGCGGTGTCGTACTCGTCGCCCTCGATGACGAAGTGCGTGCCGGCACCCGCCCGCGCGGTGCGGTCGAAGTTCTTGGCCACGCCGCCGATCAGGAAACCGGGCTCCAGCCCGCCGGCTTCGAGCAGCCAGGCGGTGATCGAGGTCGTCGTCGTCTTGCCGTGGGTGCCGCTGACGACCACGCTGTGGGCCTGGTCGAGGTAGCGGTGGCCGAGGATCTGCGGGAGGGAGCAGTACGGGAGGTCGCGCTCGATCAGCGCCTGGGCCTCTTCGTAGACGGCGCGGACCACGTTGCCGACGACGACCAGGTCCGGGTCGTGGTCGAGGTTCGACGCGTTGAACCCGATCATCACGTCGATGCCGAGGCCCTCGAGGTAGTCCGACATCGGGGGGTAGCAGCCTGTGTCACTGCCCGTGACCTCGTAGCCCGCGTCCTTGAGCATGCCCGCGAGAGCGCCCATGGCGGTGCCGGCGATGCCGATGATGTGGATGGTCTTCAGGTTCTCGGGCAGGGCGTCGATGAGGGGCATGGCGGACCGGGGGAGGGCGTCGGGGGAGGGGGAGTCGGGCGACTCCTCCCCATGGTAAGCCCTTCGGAGCCCTAGCAGGATGCTGAAAAACGCTTCCGTCGCGTTCTAGACCCGTTTCACGCCTTCGCCCGTCGTCTCGTCGGTCACGTGCTTCAGCACGCTCCCTCCTCGACTTTCGAAGAATCCCTTCACGACCGGCCGAATGCGCAAAACGGCCCTCAGACCGCTCGGTCCGACTTTTTCAGCAGCCTGCTTGCGGGAGAGCTTGTTGCGCGGGCCTACTCGGCGTAGCGCCGCACGGCCTGGAGGATGCGCACGCCGGCCCGGGCACTGCCCCGCAACGAGCCGCTGATCTTGCTCACGCCGACCTGCCGCGCGCGGTACGGCAGTGGCACCTCGACGATGCGAAGACCCCGATACACCGCCTTCATCTGCATCTCGACGTTCCAGCCCCAGGTCGGGTCCACCATGGCCAGCGTGGTGAGCGACGACCAGCGGATGGCGCGGAACGGACCCATGTCGCGGTACGCAAAGCCCGTCTGGCGGCGAATGAGCCGGGTGGCGAGCCAGTTGCCGAACACCTGCTGCGGAGTGAGCGCGCCGCGCTCGGCGGTCATCGTGCGCTCGGAGAGCACGAGATCGGCGTAGTCGTCGAGGATCGGTCCCACGAGGTGGCCGATCAGCTCTGGGCGGTCGGCGTGGTCCGCGTCGAGCACGACCATCACCGCGGGCGGGTCGGCGGCAAGGTGACGCATACCGGCCTGCACCGCGCTTCCGTAGCCGCGGCGGGGCTCCGAGACGACCTCGGCGCCGTGCGCGCGCGCCACCTCCGCGGTGCGATCGGTACTCCCGTTGTCGACGACGACGACGCGCACTTCGGCCGGAAGGTCGCCGAGCACCGCGGGCAGGCTCAGCTCCTCGTTCAGCGCGGGGATGACGACGGCGACGGACAGGGGACCTCCACGGGCTGGTCGCAGGACGCGCCCGTTCGTAACGCGCGTGCGAGGATGAAGCGGGAGGTGTCGTGGACATCCGCATTGCCGCCAACGAGGACGAGCGCCGCGCAGCGATTGCCGTGGCGCATGCGGCCAACGGGGTGCGCTCCCCACTCGCCACGTACACGGCCCTGCGCCTGGCGATCTCGCTGCGCCGTCGCGCGAGGTGGTGGGTGCTCGAGACGGGCGGCGGCATCGTCGCATCGCTGCTCGACTACCCGATCGTGTTCGGGCTGGGGGCGCAGCGCATGCATGGCTTTGGCCTCGGCTCGGTCGCGACCCACCCCGGGCATCGGCATCAGGGCCTGGCGAGTCGCCTGTGCACCACCGTCGCCGACGCCCGGGCCACCGAGGGTGCGGATCACGGGCTGCTGTTCTCGGCCGTCGCCCCCGCGTTCTACGAGCGCCTGGGCTATCGCGTCGTCGAGGCGGTGCAGTGGCGGGTGAGCGAGCCGGCGTCCGTCCAGGGCCCGCGCGCCGAGCTGCTGCCCATCGACCCGGTGGCCGAGCTCGGCATGCTCGCCGAGACCTACGAGCATGGGCACGCAGGGCTGTTCCGCCCCCGCGACGAAGGGGGCTGGCTCCGCACCCTCGAGGACAACCCGGTCGATACCTGGTTCGCGGTGCCCGGTGGCTACCTGCGGCTCAACGATGCCGATGGCGAGCTCGAGATCGCCGAGCTCTTCGCGGAGGACCCTTCCGCGGTGGTGCGGGCTGTGTGCGACCTGGCGGCGGTGCTCGGCCGCACGGTCGTCAGCTGGGTCGACGTCGGCGAGCCCGACGGTGTGCCACGCGTCGCCGAGAGCCGAGACAAGACGTTGCCCATGGTCCGCAACCTGCCACCCGAGGGCGCACGCTTCTGGGGCGCGGACTACTTCTGACCTCGGGCACGACGTGAGGGACGAAGGGGGCCCGCGGGCGGGTTAGACCAGCGCCATGCTCACCCTCCTGCTCGCGCTGTCCGCACACGCCCTGCCTCCCTACGCGGCGCCCGACCGGCCGCCCGCCGAGGTCGCGGTCGAAGACCCGTTCGCGTGGCACACCACCTACGATGCCGAGCACACGCGCATCGTCGCCACCCTCACCATTCCCGAGGGGCACACCGTGTACCGCGACCAGGTCGAGATCGACGTGGTCGACGGCGGCGGGGCCGTGCTCGGCAAGCCGGACCTTCCGAAGGGTGAGGTCCGCCCGGATCCGGCGGGCCGCGCGCCCCGCGAGCTGTACGCGGCGGATCTCGTCGTGTTCCTGCCTGTGAAGCGAGGCGACGGGGTCGTGAAGCTGTCCCTGCGCCACCAGGGATGCAAGGGCGGGCTGTGCTTTGCGCCGGTCACCCAGGAACGCCTGGTCCAGGTGGGTGCACCCGGGCCCGCGCCTCGATAAGCCGCCGGCTTCGGAGGCCAAATGGTCGAGCAGCAGGGCTGGCTGGTTCGCGGCGTAGACGAGCGTCAGGTGGTTCGGGTCATCGGCGTGGACGTCACGGACGCCGCCGAGCGCGTGCGCGTCGCACACGGACTGTGGGCGGACGCCGCGGCGCTGGCCGCCGAGGGCTGTGCCGCCACGGCGTTGCTGGCCGCGCACATCAAGGGTGAGGAGCGCCTGTCGCTGCAGGTGCAGGGTGAGGAGCCCCGCGTCGCGTTCACCGGCGAGGTCGACGCCGAGGGCCACATCCGCGCGCGGCTCACCCCGCCGAACGCGTCTCGGACCCAGGGCAAGCTCAGCGGCATGCTGCTCGCGATGAAGTCCGACGCGAAGCGCGAGCTGTACCGCGGCATGACGGAGATCACGGACGCGAGCCTCGAGGAGGCCCTCGCGAACCACCTGACCCGCTCGTCCCAGGTCGACTGCATCCTGCGACTGCACGTCGAGCAGGACAGCGAGGGCGGCATCCTCTGGGCCGGCGGCTTCTATGTCGAGCGGCTCCCCGAGCACGAGGTGCATGCCTTCGTCACCCCCGAGGAGTTCCAGGCCCGCTTCGGTGGACTGCTGCAGCGCGATCCCGCCGAGGTGGTCATCGAGCTCCGCGCGGGGCTGCTCGGGGAGAGCGGTTTCGCCATCCTCGAGGAGAAGGCCATCGAGTGGCAGTGCCGCTGCGGCCAGGAAAAGGTCGAGGCCATGCTGTATGCGCTCGGCGAGAACATGCTTCGCGACATGCTCGTCGAGGACAAGGGCGCCAGCGTGCAGTGCCACTTCTGCAACGAGGAATACACCGTGTCCGAGCGTCGGATCGCGGAGATCCTCGCGGACGTCCAGGGCAACTAGCGCCGCGGCGACGGGCCGGGACTAGCTGCCCAGGTAAACGCTGGGTCCCTCGAGGAACGCGAGAAGCACGACGCGGTCGGCATCGACGAGTGCGGCGTACAGGCGTCCCTCGTGGTCGAGCTCGACGCCGAACAGTCGACCGCGCGGGATGCGTGCGGCCGCGTCCATGATCACCTCGGCGGTGACCGCGAGGTGGAAGTCGCCACGCACGACACCGCGGGCGCGGTGGGCGAGCCAGCGCTCCGCGAGCCGCTTGCGGTCGTCGAGGATGTGGATCTTGCGGATCGTCACCTCGCCGAGGGCGGCACAGGCCATCTGCACGATCTCGGCCGGCGGAGGCGGTGCTGCGGCCTTCTCGCGCGCCTTGACCTTGGCGGCCTCCTGGGCGAGCGCCTCCTGCACGGAGACGGGGCGACGCGCGCGGTCCGCGAGCGAGCGCTTGCGCTTCTGGGAAGCCGCTGGCGCAGGCTGGACCGGCGCCGGCGCCGGTGCCGGTGCCGGTGCGGGTGCCGGACGCGGCGCCTTCTTCGCTACCGGCGCCGGTGCGGCGGCTGCGGTCGGAGCCGGAGCCGGTGCTGGCGCAGCCTTCGCCTTCTTCGCCTTGCTGCCGCGGGTCTGTGTGATGACCACGGGGCGGCTCGGTGCGGGCTCGTCCTCTTCTGGCGGCTGGCTCTCGTCCGCCGGTCGCAGCGTGGACTGGGAGTCCTCGGATGGCGCTGGGCCCGCCGCGCTCGCGTCCTCGGTGAGAGTCGGTGGAACCCACGGGGCGCGCGGGGCACCGCCCTCCGCGTGGCTTCGAACCTCGACGACCTCGTCGTCCTCGTCCCCGAAGTCGGCGTCGTCGAGGTCGGAGGAGATGATGCGAGGCAGGGGGGCGTTTGCCGGGTCAGTCGACTTTCTTGCCATCGGTCCGTCGGTTCGGGGGGGCGTGGATGCTAAGACTACACCGTGCCTGACTTCGGGCGAAGCGATCTCGGGGGCGGATCATGGAATGGCCGTGGAGGACGTCACATGCGGGGCGGATCGTCGTGCTCGTTCGCCATGGACGAACGTCCTGGAACGCGCAGCAGCGCTTCCTCGGCAGGACGGACGTCGGCCTCGACGAGGTGGGGATCGCGCAGGCGCGCGGGCTGTTCGGACTGGCCGAGGAGGTCGACCGGGTGTGGTGCTCACCGCTGTCCCGGGCGCGCCAGACGGCGGAAGCACTCGGAAGCTCGCCCGAGATCGTCGACGCGCTGATCGAGCTCGACCAGGGCTTGCTCGAGGGGCTCGACGGCCCGACCGCTTTCGCGCGCTGGCCCGAGTTCTTTCGGGACTTCGCCTCCGAGCCGGATGCGGTGGTGGTGCCCGGCGGGGAGAGCCTCGGCACCCTGCAGTCGCGCGCGCTTGGCGTCCTGAGCGAGGCCCCTCCGGGCAGGACGGCGATGGTCAGTCATCAGATGGTCATCGCTTCGCTGCGGGCGGCGATCGCGGGTGCGCCCTTGCGCCACTGGCGCAAGTACCGCGTGGACAACGCGACCGTCACGGTGCTCGAAGAGACCGGCGAGGGGTGGGCCGAGCGGATTGCCGGCTGGCGGCCGCCTGGATCCGACGCGTCTTCCGTGTGACCGTGCGTGCAGCGAGGGCAACGCGTGGACACAGAGCGGCGACAGCGAGAGGTGGTGCTCGTCGTGAAGACCGGACAGGTCGCACGGCAGCAGCTGAAGAGTCAGCTGCGCGGACCGCAACGCGAGGTGTACGTCGCGGGCACGGCAGCCGAGGGCATGTCCGCGCTTCAGCACATCGAGCCCGACGTCGTCGTGCTTGCCCTGGACCTGCCGGATCTTCCTGGGCTCCGCGCGGTGGACATCTTCCGAGATCGCCTGGATGACGTGCCGATCATCGCGATGACCGAGACCCCGAGCGTGGGCCAGGCGGTCGAGGCGATGCGTCACGGGGCCGTCGACGTGGTGAGCTTCGACGACGCGCGCGAGCGACTCGATGGCAGCGTCGACCGCGCGCTCGCGGAGGTGCGCCACCGACGTCAGCTCGACCTCGTGCAGCAGGACGTGAAGGACCGCTACGGCTTCTCGCACCTGATGTCGCAGTCGCCGCGCATGCTCAAGGTCTTTGACCAGATCCGCTCGGTCGCCGGCACGGATGCGACCGTGCTCATTCGCGGCGAGACGGGCACCGGCAAGGAGCTCGTGTCACGGGCCATCGCCGAGCGCAGCAAGCGCAAGGACAAGCCTTTCATCGCCGTGAACTGCGGTGCGTTCACCGAGAGCCTGCTCGAGAGCGAGTTGTTCGGGCACGAGAAGGGCTCGTTCACGGGCGCGGTCGGTCGGCGCGAGGGCCTGTTCGAGATGGCCGACGGCGGCACCCTGTTCCTCGACGAGCTCGGCGAGACCAGCCTCAACGTACAGGTGAACCTGCTGCGCGTGCTCGAGGAGATGCGCTTTCGTCGGGTCGGCGGTCGCGAGCCCGTGCGCGTCGACGTGCGCATCGTCGCGGCAACCAACGTGGAGCTCGAGCAGGCGGTGAAGGAGAAGCGCTTCCGCGAGGACCTGTACTACCGGCTCAACGTGTACCCGATCTTCCTGCCGCCGCTCCGTCAGCGCCGCGAGGACATCCCGCTTCTCATGCGGCACTTCCTCGACGAGATCGGGGAAGAGTACGAGCTGGAGCCGCCGGTGGTCGCGGCCGACGCGCTCGAGAGCATCCTCACCTATGACTGGCCGGGCAACGTGCGGCAGCTGCGGGCGATGTGCGAGCGCTGGGTCATCACCCGAGCGGGGCAGCGCCTCGAGCGCGAGCACCTCACCCCGGACATGACCGGGCAGAACTTCCGCCCCGATCTCGGCGGTATCTACGTCGACGACCAGGTGACCATGAAGGAGAACACCGCGCGCATGCTCGGACAGGTCGAGCGCTCGTACCTGTACCAGGTGCTCCAGCGCTGCGGCGGTCACCTCGGCCAGACCGCCGACGCCGCGGGCATCACGCGGCGGACGCTGTACACGAAGATGAAGCAGTACGGTCTCGACGCCGGTGACTTCCGCGACGACTAGGCCGTCGTTTTCACAATCCGCATTTGGGCAGTCCAGATCCCGCTGCGTTCCGCGCTCGCCACAGCGGCGAGGAGCCAGTAACGATGCGGCACTTCGCGCCTGGGATCGCCGCGAGTCCGCACGAGCCGGACAGCTGACGAAGAGCAGCCCGGGAAGTTCAGATCCCACCGCAATCCGCGAAAACCGAGCTTTCGTCGTTCGCGCGAGTTGGCACGCCGCCTGCATTGCTGGGAAGTGACTTCCGGGCGACCGGTGTCGACCGAGGGAACGCTCCTCGGAGCGCTCTTTGACGTCACAAACCCCATGAAGGTCGGCAGTCGACCGCGTCCCTCGGGACGTCGAATGGCTGCACCGACACCTCCGGACAGACGGTCTGGGCAGGCGCTCATGCGCTGGAACCCACGCCGGGATGTCGTCGGCCGCGAGGCATCGCGGTCGGGCGCCTCACAGGCGCTTCGGTGGTCCCCGTTCTCGGGTGGCCACAGCCGCTCGTGCTTGCGCGAACGGTGAGCGGGCGGAGGCGACGTCTTCGGACGCCGTGGTCGGACCTTGGAGGGGAACCAAGCCCATGGAAGGATAGGGCGTCCTACGAGCGGCAACGCTCGGGGATGCTACGGACTCATCGGTGGAGCAACACCTCGAAGGTGACGCTCCGCTCGAGCCCCGGGTGAAGCCGCTTGCGGTGGAGCCTGGATGCGACAGCGCAGGTCCCGCGTCGACGTGGAGGTCTTCGGACCGGAGCCTCGGCGCCTGACCGGTTCGCCGCTTCGGCGGCGAGCGAGGGAACACCAGGGGGGTAACGGCCGCAGTGATGCGGTACGGCTGCCGGTGAGGGGTATTCTTCGAAGGGTGTGAACAGCGATGCGGGAAAGCGCATGCTCGTTCTCGGTGCCGAGAGGTCCGAGGCGGGTGTCCGCGGAAACGCGTCGAACCCCGGCTGGCTGTGGGATGCAACAAGCCCGCAAGCTGGAGGGAGGAGGAAACCGTCGAGGTGGTGCGAAACCACGAGGACGGAAGCGCGAGGATGGCCTGGGGGCCGCCTCGGATGCGCGACTCCCCCAGTGCCGTCGGCAGCGGGGCACGCACTCGAACGAATCCCACGAGAGGATGGCTCGACACCACGAGCCGGCTCACACGAGAGCGCTCATGCAGCGCCAAGTTCAGAGGGTTCGCACGCGAGACTGGAGACAGCCTCGCGCGCTGGACCGTCGCGGAAGACCCTGGAGGCCCGGCTGGCGACAGCGGAAGGTCACGAGGGGAGCGGGAAAGAACCCAGACCACCCGCTACGCGACGGTTCGATGGACGACCAGTTCGGCTGCGTCCGGGACCCTGAAGAACAGGCGAACTTCAGGAGCTGCCGCGACTGCTTGCAGTCGCGAATCCCGGGTGATGCGCAAGCCTCTGCAGGGACGTTCCACGGGCCGTTCGGATGTCATCATGAACCCCCGGGATCTTCGGATCTCGGGGGTTCTTTCGTTTCGGGTGCGCTCAGTGCGCGAGGGGAACCCAGGTCTGGACCGGGTCCACGCGACCGCGGACCGGCGTGGCCTTGATGGGGCGCCAGTCGCGGCCTTCGATGCGCTCGCGGGTGGCCTCCGAGACGAGCAGGGCCTCGCCGTGCACCTTCGTCAGTCCTTCGATGCGGGACGCGAGGTTCACGCTGTCGCCGATGACCGTGAACTCCTTGCGCAGCGCCGGGCCGATGTTGCCGACGAGGGCAGGGCCCGAGTGAATGCCGATGCCGACGCGCAGCTGCGGCAGTCCCGCCTCGGCGAAGGTCGCGTTCACCTCGTCGAGAGCGGCAAGCATGCCGAGGCCGCACGCGACCGCGCGATCGGCGTGGTCCGGCTGGGTCAGCGGGGCGCCGAAGTACGCGAGGATGCCGTCGCCCATGAACTTGTCGAGGGTGCCTTCGTGCTCGAAGATCACCTCGACCATGCGCGCGAGGTACGCGTTGAGCACATCGGCGACGTCGGCCTGGTCGAGCTCCGAGGCGAGGCGCGTGAAGCCCCGGATGTCGCAGAACAGGATCGAGACGTCGCGCTCCTCGAGGCTGGCGTCGTCGCGATGGTCGCGACGGATCCGTTGGGCGACGGCAGGTGAGAAGTAGCGACCGAGGCGGGACAGGGCGATCTGCTCGGCGGCGAGGCGTTGTGCGAGCTGCAGCAGTCGCTCCTGCACGTACTGCGACACGATGGCGAGCAGGAACACGACGAAGGCCCCGGTGATCATCGTCACCACGGGGGAGCCCACCTCCCAGTGCAGGAAGGCGGCCATCGTCGCGGCCATGGCGCACGCGAGCCACAGCAGGCTTTGACGCAGACCGAGCACGGTGAGGACCACCACGACCATGAGGATGGAGACGGTCTGGGCGGCGGTGGCGTCCGGGTCGTCGGCGAGGCGCACGAGCGGGCGCGTGATCAGGAAGATGGCGGGCAGATCGAGCAGGGCAGGGGCGTAGGCGCTGGCCTGGGCCATGGCCTCTCGCGACCGAGCGCCGAAGTAGAGGACCGTCGCGACAATGAGGTACACGGCCACCGTCGGCAGCGCCTCGGTGAAGAACGGCTTGCCCCATCCGAGCCCGAAGATCAGGCAGAACACCATCCATCCGCCGACCCCGATCAGTCGGACCAGGTTGACGCGATGGGCGTTGTCCAGCCGCTGCCGATCCACCGCGCGAGCCAGCGCTTCCGCTCCTTGCATGCACACTCCACGGGGCGAGGGTGCCACCGAAACGCGCCGCCTGCATCTCCGGCGTACACTGTGCCCACGGAGGTGCCCATGAGTGCGGATGTGACCGAGGCGCTCGAAGCGCTTGCTCGAGGCGACCAGGCCCTGGTGCGGGGACTTCCCGGGGCGCAGGCCGAGTTCGAGGCCGCGCTCGCGGGCCTGCGCTCACCGGCGCTTCGCCTCGCGGAGGGCCATGCGGTGCGAGGGCTGGCCCAGTGTCTGCTCGCCGCGGGTCACACTGCGGACTCCGAGATGCACGCGCGCGAGGCCGTCTCGCTGTACCAGCGCTTGCGGACCCAGCTCGAGACCGGCGATGGCCGGGCCGCGCACGCGGTCCTGTGGCGAGACGCGCTCGAGGCCGAGGCCGCCAGCCTGGTGTTGCTCGCCGAGATCCTGTTGCGCGAGGGGCGGGGGAGCGAGGCGCGCGAGAGCCTGTCCTACGCCCGTGCGATCTACCAGGACCTCGGCACCGGGGCCGCGGCGGGGGCGCTGGCGGGCATGGGGCGGGTCGCGCTGCGCGAGGGCCGCTACCGCGCGGCTGAGGAGGCGTTCCTCAAGGCACTCTCCGCACACCGTCAGGCGGGGCATCTGGCGGGTCAGGTCGGCACCTGGCTGCAGCTCTCGGAGCTGTACCGGATCGAGGGTCGCCTCGAAGACGCCGAGCGGGCGCTGGAGGCGGCACGGCCGCTCGCACACGACGCGGAGAGTCCGCTGCTCGTCGCGCGCGTACTTGCGGGGCTCGGCGCCGTGATGTTGCAGATCCCGCGGCCGTCCGCAGCGGTGAGCCTGTACGAGGAGGCGCTGCCACGCGTTCGCCAGGCCGGGGACCGCGAGATGGAGGGCTTCGTGCGCCTCGGGCTGGGGCAGGCCATGTCGCGTGCCCAGCTGCCTGGCGCGGAGGAGCACCTCACCGCCGGCATCGGCATCCTCGCGGAGCTCGGCCATCACCACGGGATCGCCGGCGGCATGCACCGGGTCAGCGAGCACTGCTTCCGGGTCGAGCGTCCGCTCGCCGCCCTGCTGGCCGCCGAGGTCGCGCGACGGATGTGGAGCGATGCCGACCCTCGGCGTGGGGTCGGACAGGCCCTGCGCATGGTCGTGAAGTCGCTCGCGGCGCTCGGGCACTACCGCGAAGCGCTCACCGCCGCCCTGGCCCGCGAGCACATTGCCGGCGACATCCAGCCCAACGCGAAGGCGGTAGCCACGTACTACCGCGAGCACCTGCCCGCCGCGTGGGTGTTCGAGCTCGAGGCGCTGGACCCGGATGATCTGCAGCGAGAGTCCGCGCTGCGTACGGCCGGAGTTCTCGCGGCTTCCGAGCTTCCCGCCGGTTCCGGGGGACTCGATCTGGAGGAGATGAGCACCATCGAGGGCGCGCTCGGCGCACTCCAGCTGGCGCTGTCCGATATGCTCCGGCCTCCGGCGGGTGGTGACCCGCTGGACGAGCCCACGGGGCTCCACGCCGAGCCGGTGGCTGCGGACGTGGCGGTGCCGTCGGTCGTGGACCCCGAGGAGAGTGAATGAGCGTCGCCCCGTACAGCTTCGACCGCAGCGGCTCGATCCAGGTCTGTCTCGACGGACCCGAGGTCCTCGTCTACTCGGGCGAGGGCGTGCCCATGTGGAAGAGCTTCCTGCAGGGCATCGCGGTAGCGGTGCACGCGGGGGGCCAGCTGGTCGTCACCCTCGACAGCGACGGTCGCCTGGTCAGCTTCATGGCCCACGACGGCACCCAGATCGTCGACACCAACCTCGGGGTCCAGCCCGTCTCGATGTGCGGGGCGCGTGATGGCCGCGTCGCCGTCATCGCGACCGACTGCGTGCTGCTCGTGTCGCGGGATGGCGAGTCGTACCGCCTCGAACACGCTGGGGGCGTGGCTGCGAGCTTTGGCGGGCAAGGCGAGACTCAGCTTGCTGTGGTCGATGCCCAGGGCATGATCACGGTCTTCGACGTGACGACCGGGCAGGTCGCGCAGCAGCTCTCGCTCGGCCAGCCCCTCGTCGACGTGGCCTGGTCGGGGCTTGGGCGCTGGGTCGCGCTGTCCAACGGCCAGCTGTTCCAGGTGGCTCTCGGGGCCGCACAGGGCGAGCAGCCGGCCGCCCTTCAGGTCCTTCGCGCGATGTTGCTCGCTCCAGGGACGCGGCAGGTCGAGGTGGCCGACGACGGCGTCGTCGCCGCAGTCCTGGTCGGGGACCGGCAGGTGTGGGCGGTCGAGCTGTGGACGGACCAGCGTGGCGGCGTGATCGAGCTGCATCGCGACATCGGCGACGTCGCCTTCGGGGTCGGCGGCATGCTGGGTATCGGCCTCGAGGAGGGCGACGCCAACCGTGTGAACCTCACGGTCGGCGGCTCGTGGCGCACCAACCCTGGCTTCGGGCGCGGCAACAGCAGCTGGGCGTGCAACGTGCAGGTGGACCAGGTGCTCCTGCGTTCGGCGGTCATCGCCGCCAAGGCGGACGGTCAGGCGGTCGCCCGGGTGGTGCTCCGCAACGACGCGACCGGCAACAACACCTTCTTGTACGCGCTCGGTGCCTTCTTCGCGTTCTGCGCGATCTGCGGGGGATGCTCGGGCCTCGCCGGCATCCTCTACGCGTTCGTCCTGTAGGCGCGTTCCGCGCAGTGCCTTCGCGTGACGCGCCGCAGTCCTACTGGCCGCTAGCCGTGCACTGCTTGGCGATGGCGGTGACCGTCGCGGAGCCGATGCCCGTGACCCGCGTGAGGTCCTGGCACGAGCTGTAGGGACCGTTCTGCTCGCGATCGGCGACGATGGCGGCCGCCTTGGTCGGTCCGATGCCTGGCAGCGAGGTCAGCTGGTCCGCACCCGCCGTGTTCACGTCGATGAGTCCGGTGGACGAGGGCAGGGGAGAGTTGTCCGGAGCGGCCGGCGGCGGCGGCGTGGCACTCGCGGCGGCGGTAGGGGCCGGCGCTGCGGGGGCGGTGCCGCCCGGGCCGACCTCGATGAGGTCGCGCAGGTTCGCAAGGGTCGCGGGCCCGATGCCCGGCACCGCGTCGAGCTGATCGACGCTGGCGAACGGGCCGTTCTCCTGGCGGTAGGCGACGATCGCCTCGGCCTTGCTCGGCCCGATGCCCGGCAGGCTGTCGAGCTCCTCGACCGTCGCGGTGTTGATGTTCACGCCCGCCCAGGCGATGCCCGAGAGAAGCAGTCCGAGGAGGAGGAAGATCACGCGCATGGGGGCTCCACTCACAGCTGGATGTCGAGGATCTCGTCGGGGCGCTCATCCTCGGTGGGTACAGGGGTCTGGACGCGCTCGAGGCTCAAGCTGAACACGTGCCCCTCGCGCGTGTCCGCAGGAAGCAGGGACACGGGAAAGTCGATGGTGATTCCCTCGATCTCGAGGATCGCGAACTCGCCTTCGATTCGGTCGACCACGGCTCTCATGGCTTCGTCCTCTTCTTCTTCTTCTTCTTCTTGCCCGTGTCCTCTTCGGGGACACCGGTGCTCGGCCTGACGCCGGAGAGCCAGCTCGCGACGTCCTCGGGGGCTTCGGTGGTCGTGGGCTCGGGCTTGCTCGGAGCGGGCTGTGGCGCCTGGGCGGCGAGCATCGGCTTGTCGTCCTGCGTGGCCACGGCGCTGGGCGCGGTGCGGAACAGCGACAGGTCGCCCTCCATCACCTCGACCTCGGAGCCGTTGCTGATCACCCGCACCTGTCCGGAGAGATCGGTGCGGAACACCATCGCTCCGTGGCTCGCGAGCCGTTTGACCGTTCCCGCATCCGGATGGCCGTAGCGGTTGTCCTTGCCGCAGGAGATCACCGCGATCTCGGGGGAGGTACGGGCGAGGAAGGCCGGGGTGCTGCTGTGGGCCGAGCCGTGGTGGGCGACCTTGAGCACTTCGACCTCGGGAAGCTTGCCGCGCAGCAGCGCGTGCTCGGTTGGCTCTTCCGCGTCTCCGGTGAACAGGGCGTCGATCTCACCGTGCTCGAGCCAGATCACCACGGAGTTGCTGTTGAGGTCCGAGCGGGTGTCCTTGAGGTAGGTCTCGCCCGGCCACAGCACGTGGAGGATGGCTTCGTCGCCCATGCGCAGCGTCATGTCGGTCCGCGCGCGCAGGTGCTTGATGTGCTTGGCCTCGACCTGCTCCATCGTGCGGTCGTAGGCGCGCGTCTCGTGGGAAAGGCCGCTGTCGACGTACAGCTTCACGTCGAGCAGGCCCAGGACGTCCGCCATGCCGCCGATATGGTCGGCGTGGGCATGAGTCGCGACGACCAGGTCGAGCTGGCGAACGCCGAGGCTCTTGAGCTGGCCGGCGACGCGAGCATCTGCGATTCCGGCGTCGATGAGCACCGCCTTTCCACCACCGCGGATCAGCGTGCTGTCGCCCTGGCCGACATCGAGGAAGTCGATGACGACATCACCCGCCGAGGCTACGCCGCCAATCAGGCCGAGAAGCAGGCTCAGGAGCACGCAGTCACCTCGGGGACCGAGTGGGCGACCCCGACGAAACTGCGTTCGGAGTCCCCCGGACTCGCGCTAGTCGATCGGGCGGACGAACAGGTTCCGGTTCGTGTAGTCGAAGCTCGCGACCCACCAGGTACCGTCGCCGGCCTGGGTGATCTCGTTGTGGAAGCCCACCGCCGCGTTGGTGCCGCCCAGGCGAGTCGTCTCCCACGCGCCGCTCACGCGCTCGGCGAGGCGCATGTCGTTGTTGTGGCCGTCGAAGTACACCACCGCGAAGTCCCCGTCCTTCTGGACGACCTCGGTGTCAGCGCCCGCGAAGATGCTGTCGTCGATGGTCTCGAAGGTCCACACGCCGCCGGTCCGGGTACCCATGATCAGGTCCTGGTTGGTGACGTCCTGGAAGGTGACGACCAGGCTGGTGCCGTCGGTCCACAGGTCGGGCCACTGGCCCGCGTCCACGCCCTGGACGTCGTAGATCACCGAAGTGGTGTACGCGCCGGCGAAGCCTTCCGCGAGCTTGAGCGTGCCGTAGGCGGCGTCGTAGTACGCGATGTACTCGGTGCCGTCGTGGATCATGATCTTGGCGTACTTGCCGACGTCGGCATCGACCGTGATCGTCTCGGCGGTCTCGGGATCGACGTAGATGTTGTCCTGACCCTGGTCGATGGTCTCGGCGGACCACGCCTCGCCGTCGAAGTGCGCGACGCGCAGCTCCTGCTTGTCGCCGTCGTAGTGGGCGACGACCGGGTGCTCGTCGGCGTCGAGGTCGAGGGAGGACCACATGCCGTACTTCGGCGCGAGGCCACCGCCCTGGTCGGCGACGTCGGAGACCCAGTTGTCCGGGCTCACGCGCTGGGCGACGCGCAGGGTGCCGAGGGCCTCGTCGTGGTAGCTCGCCCACACCGTGCCGCTCTCGGCGACGCGCATGGACGTGTACTTGCCGCGGTCACCGGGGTTCAGGCCGTCGACCGGTCCACCGTCCACGTCCTCGTGGTCCCAGACCACCGAGCCATCGGAGCGCGGGGAGCCGGCAGCGAAGCGAATCGAGCCGTTCTGGTCGGTGGTGTAGTAGGTGATCGCCAGGCGCCCGTCAGGGGTGGTGTCCATGGACAGCCACTGGCCCCAGTCCGCCTCGGGCGAGTTGTCGATGGGCGCGACGAGGTCATAGTCCTGTCGGCAGCCACAGCCGATGGCGAGGAGGGCGACAGACCCGAGGAGGCTGGTCCGAACGAGAGAGGCGATCATGGAGGAGCTCCCTGCCGAGGGCACCGAGCGGCCTAGAGCCGCGAAGGTCGGCGATTGCCCATCGAGGCAGCAAGAGACTCGATGGGACCGTAGGGCGTACGATGGGCGCAGCATGCCACCGCGAGACCCCGGTGTCAACGCGACAAGCGGGGCCTCGCGGGTAGCTCGCTGACGTGCGTCAGACCGCGAAGTCGGCGCGCACGCTGGCGAGGGTGTCGGCCACCGTCTGGGCGGTCCACAGCAGCTGCTCGCGCGTGTGCGTCGACGACAGGAAGAAGCGCAGCCGGGCCGCGTCGTCCGCCACCGCCGGGTACACGATCGGCTGCACGTTGATGCCCTGCTCGACCAGCCGCTGGGACAGCATCAGGGCGTGCATCGAGTTGCCGGTGACGACCGGGATGACCGCGCTGCCGCCGAGCGCTGGGCCGGTGTCCAGGCCGCGCTTGACGAGCTCGTCGTGGAAGTACTGCGCGTTGTCCTGCAGCGTCTGCACGCGCTCCGGCTCGTCGAGCATCTTGTCGAGGGCCTTGAGGGCCGCCATGCCGTTCGCCGGGGTCAGGCCCGCCGAGTACACGAAGCCCGGCGCGGTGTAGCGCAGGTACGTGACCAGGTCCTTCTTGGCCGCGATCCAGCCGCCGCAGCTCGCGAGGCTCTTGGACAGCGTGCCCATCCAGATATCGACGTCGGTGCCGGGGAAGCCGAAGTGCTCGCGAACGCCGCAGCCGGTCGCGCCGACCACGCCGAAGCTGTGCGCCTCGTCGACCATGAGCATGCAGCCGTACTTCTTCTTGAGCGCGATGTACGCGGGCACGTCGCAGATGTCGCCGTCCATCGAGTACACGCCTTCGACGACGATGAGCACCTTCTGGTAGTGCTTGCGCAGCTGCTTGAGCTGGGCCTCGAGGTTCGCCGGGTCGTCGTGCTTGAACGCGCGACGGGAGGCGCCCGAGAGCTTGATGCCCTGCAGCGCCGAGTCGTGGATGAGCTCGTCGTGCATGATCAGGTCTTCGGGTCCGAACAGGTGACCGATGGTGGTCACGTTCGTCGCGTGGCCCGCGGTGAACAGCAGCGAGTCTTCGGTGTCCTGCGCCTTGGCGAGCTTGGCCTCGAGCTCCTGGTGGAACGGACGCTCGCCGCTGGCGACGCGAGAGGCGGACACGCTGGTGCCGTACTTGTCCACCGCCTCGCGGGTTGCCGCGAGGACCTCGGGCTCGCCGGAGAGGCCGAGGTAGTTGTACGAGGAGTAGTTGACCAGCTCGCGGCCCTCGACGCTCGTGACGTTGCGAGCCGTGCCCTCGTGCACCGTGAAGTACGGGTTCTTGATGCCCACCATCTCGGCCATGGTCAGGCGCTGCATCAGGTCCTTGTACGCGGGCCACGTGGAGGGGTCCACCCACTCGGGCTTCACCTCGAAGTCGTCCTCGTCCTCGTCCTCGGCGCCGTCCTCGACCTTGCGGAGCTCGGCGACCACGTCCTCGGCCACCGCGAGCAGCGTGCCGTCGAGGGCGCGCAGCCACAGGGTGCCGGTGAAGCGGTTGTCCTCGGCCTCGCCGAAGGTGACCTCGGCGACGATCTCTCCGGAGGCCGGGAGCGGCGCGAGCTGCACGTAGCGACCGAGCCCGACCGGGGTGCCGGCGCGGCCGTAGCGCAGCCACGCCACGTACGCGGAGAGCTGCATGGCCGAGTCCATGGCCAGCGGGTCCACGCTCCACGCCTCGCGACGGGTGCCGGGGATCCACTCGCGGGGCTGACCGATGCGCACCTTGCCGCGCACGAAGTCCTCGGACACGGCGTCGATGCGGGTGATGCCCTGGAGCAGCGGACCGTGGAAGGTCTTGCCGTCGTAGAAGTCGGCGAGCGACATCATCGGCTCGGCGCCGTCGGTGAGCATGCCCGGGTCGTCGTAGTCGCCGTCGATCCGACGCACGCGCGCCTTGTACGCGAGCGCGTCGCGCTCACCGACCGTGATCGACGCGGACTCGCCGTCTACGCGCACCCGGATCCGGGTGGGCTCACGCACGGTGATGCCCTGGAACAGGCGCAGGTCGACGATCTCGAACGGTGCATGCACCCCGGCTCCCCACGCGAGCAGGTCGGTGGCGGAGGCGAGCGGGAGCACGGGCACGCCCTGCACCGCGTGGTCGAGCAGGAACGGGTGCGTCTCGGTGGACAGCGTCTCGGTCCACGCGAAGCTGCGCAGGGTGCGGGTGAGGTCGCGGCCGAGCACGCGAGTGCCCGACGCGCCGCCCATCAGTGTGGCAATCGCCGCGGCGCCGGCCTCGGGTCCGACGAAGTCGATACCCTCGGAGCGCATGGCGGCCTGCACCGGCGCGGGGATGGTGTCGACCATCTCGGTGCCGGTCCACGGACCGAACTCGCCGACCACCGCGCGGCCCGCGAAGCCCTGGGTGAGGGCGGCGAGCAGGCTGTTCGCGGCAGCGTAGTGCGCCTGGTGGCGGTTGCCGAAGCGGCCCGCCCAGGAGCCGAGACCGAAGGCGACGGTGGCCTCGGGCGCGGCGGCGATGGCGTTGAGCCAGCCATCGACCTTGACCTTGCGGGCCTTCTCGCCACGGGCGGCGTCGACCTGGCCGAGCGCGCCATCGGCGAGCACGCCGGCACTGTGCACGACCGCGGTGTACGGGCCGTGCGGCGTAGCGGCGGCGAGCAGCGCATCCTTGTCGGTGACATCGGCGGCGATGGCCACCGCGCGCCCCTCGGAGGCATCGATGAGCGCCTGGGCCTCGGCACCCGGGGAGCCGCGACCGACGAGCACGACCTGGGCGCCGGCATCGACCATCTGCTTCGCGATGCGCGCGCCGAGTCCGCGGGTACCACCCGTGATCAGCACCGTGTCCTTGTCGGACGGCGTCCACGTGACCTCGTCCGCGGCCGGCTCGAGACCGAGCACGTCGCGGCCCTCGGCGGTGAGACGCACGTCCACCGAGACGTCGGCGGAACGAAGCTCGGCGAGCAGGCGGTCCGCGTCGAGCGCGCCGTCGACGTGCAGCGCCTTGACCACCTGGGTCGGCCACTCGCGGGCGATGGCGCGCACCGCACCGAAGGCACCCTCGGCCCACGGGTCCGTGCCGCCGAGCACGAACAGGTCGGCGCTGCGGTTGGCCTTGGCGAGCGCGTCCGCGATGGCGATCACCGGGGCGGCCGTGTCGGGCCACGGCGTGCCCTCGGCGACGGCCTGCACGCTGGGCGCGGTGCCGAGCTGCACGAGCACGGTCTTCGCCTTCGCGAGGTCGTCGGTGCGGGCGATGCCCTCGGCGTCGAGCATCGCGGCGAGGCCTGCGTGCTCGGTGTACACGGGCCACTGCAGCTCGCGGGTCTCGGCCGGGAGCGGGGTGGGACGCCACACGGGCGCATAGGCGGTGAGCGGTGCGTCGTCGTCGACGTCGACGTTGCCGCCCTGGCCCTGCCCGCGCGCAAAGTCCACGAGGTCCTGCACCGTCGGGCGGTTGATCAGCATCTCCTGCGGGATGCCGCCGATACCGGGGAAGGCCTCGGCGAGGCCGGTCGCGAGGTCGCCGACCATCAGCGAGTCGAAGCCGAGGTCGTCGACGAGTGCCATGTCGACGCGCAGTGCCGCGCGCGGGTAGGCGCTGACCTTGGCGACGATGCCGAGCACCTTCTCCTCGATCGGGTCGCCGTCAGCGGCGACGGGCTCCTCGACCGCGGGGGCCTCGACGTTCTTCGCGGTGACCGGACGCTCCTTGCGCTCGCGAGGCTCGGCGTTCAGACCCTGCAGGTTGAGCGCGAGCTGCGGCTCGTCCTTGATCGCCCAGTACTCTTCGCGCGGCAGCACGACCGGAGGCACCGACGCCAAGGGAGCCTGGGCCGTGATCGGGCGAACGTCGACGTTCACGCCGGCGATGTACAGGCGAGCGAGCGCCTCGAGGAGGCTGGCGCCCCCGTCGTGGTCGTTCATGCCCGCGAGGGACACGATGCCCTTGTGGTCGCGATCCATGGCGCCGCGCGCGAAGGCGGCGAGCGGGCCGCCCGCGCCGACCTGAAGGAACAGGTTCGCGCCCGCCTCGCGGCACTGGGCCAGCGCCTGCACGAAGTCCACGGGGGACACGGCGTGGCGGCGGAACACGTCGCGCGCGTCGGTCGCGTCGCGGTACGGGCGGTCGGCGATGCCCGAGGCGACGGTCACCGACGGGTTCGACAGCTCGAGCGCGTCGACGATGCCGTCGGTATCGAGTCCCGCGAGGGCGGGGCTGTGGAAGCCGTGGGACACGGTCAGGAGCTTGGCCTTGACCTCCTTGGCCTCGGCGTTGGCGACCACCTGCTTCACCGCCTCGGTCGCACCGGAGACGACGATCTGCCGCGGATGGTTCACGTTCGCGATCACCGCGCCGTCGACGAGCAGCTGCTCGACGATCTCGCGCTCGGCCATGACCGCGGCCATGGTGCCGGGATCGCCCGCGAGGTCGGCCATCGCCTTGCCCCGACGGGCCACGAAGCGGGCGGCGTCGGCGGCGGAGAGCACGCCACCCGCGGCGGCAGCGGTGAACTCGCCGAGACTGTGGCCGACGACCACGGTGGGCTTCACGCCGACGGTGTCGAGCAGTGCGGTGAGCGCCATGCCCGTCGAGAGCAGCGCCGGCTGGCAGTTCTCGGTCGCGGTGAGCTCGGCGCTGGCGGTGTCCTCGTCGACCGCGGTCTCGCGCAGCTCGGGGTAGATGAGGTGGGTCAGCGGCAGGGCGAGCTCGCCGTCGAGCTCGGACTCGATGGCGTCGAGGGTCTCGGAGACCACGCCGAAGCGCTGCTTGATGTCGGCGAGCATGCCCGTCCGCTGGGCACCCTGGCCCGGGTACAGGTAGGCGAGCTTGACCTCGCCGTCGGCGGTGCCGATCTGGGCTCCGGCCGGATACTCGCCGGCGCCGATGCCCTCGAGGGCGGTGATCAGCTCCTCGCGGCTGGTGGCGACCACGCCGAGTCGCGCCGGCTGGTGCCGACGCAGGGCCCACGCGCGAGCGACGCCGGCGACGGTGATCGTCGGGTCGGCGGCGATGGCGGCGGCGGTGCGCTTGGCCAGATCGCGGAGCTTGGGCTCGTCGGGCGCGGACATCAGCACCAGCTCGGCCTGAGCGGGGACTTCGGTCGCGCTGTCGACGCTGCCGAGCACGACGTGGGCGTTGGTGCCGCCGAAGCCGAAGCTGCTCACGCCGGCGAGGCGGTTCGGGCCTTCCCAGGCCTCGCAGCTCGTCGGGATGTGGAACGGGCTGCCGTCGATCGGAAGGTCGGGCTTCGGGGACTCGAAGCCGGCCATCGGCGGGATCGTCTGGTGGTGGATGGCGAGCGCGGCGCGGATCACGCCGGCGATGCCCGCGGCGGACATGGTGTGGCCGACGTTGGCCTTGGACGAGCCGAGGGCTGCGTGCTTGACCTGGCCGCCGATCGCGTCCATCAGGCCGTTGAACTCGGTGATGTCACCGACGCCGGTACCGGTGCCGTGGGTCTCGACGTAGCCGAGCTGCGCGGGGTCGACGCCCGCGTCCTTCCACGCCAGCTCGATGCAGTCGGTCTGGCCGGCCTGGACCGGGGCCATCGGGCCATCGCCGCGGCCGTCGTTGTTGTAGGCCGCGCCGTGGAGCACGGCGTAGACGCGATCGCCGTCCCGCTGGGCATCCTCGAGACGCTTGAGCAGGATCATGCCGGCGCCGTCGCCCTGCACGAAGCCGTCGGCGCGGGCATCGAAGGGACGCGCCTCGCCCGACGCACTCATCGCGCCGATCCGCGAGAACGCGACGTGGTGCTCGGGGGTGAGGCACAGGTACACGCCGCCCGCGAGGGCCGCGTCGATCTGGCCCGTGCGGAGCTGGGTGATCGCGTTGTTCACCGCGATCAGCGCCGAGGCGCACGCCGCATCCACCGAGAAGGCCGGACCGTGGAGGTCGAGCTCCTGGGCGATGGTCGCCGCGTTCATGTTGCCGAGCACGCCGGGGGCCGAGAACGGGCGCGAGGGCACGACGTTCTCGACGGACTCGGCGATCGCCACCGGGTCCGCGGGAGCCTCGCCGAGGTCACCGGCGGCCATGAGCCGGGCCATGATGCGGGTCGCCATCAGCGAGCGCCACTCGATGGCGGTGACGCCGACGAACACGCCCGTGCGGTAGGGGACGTCGCCGCCGGCGTCTTCGATGGCCTGCATCGCGGACTCGAGCACGAAGCGCTGCTGGGGGTCCATGACCTCGACGCGCCGCGGGGGCAGGCCGAGCGCCAGCGCGGGGAAGGACTTCACGTCCTGGATGAACCCGCCCTTGGGGGCGTAGCTGGTGTCGGTGGCACGGCGCGAGGTCGAGAAGAAGACCTCGTGGTTCCAGCGGTCGGCCGGGGGCTCGGAGAAGGCGTGGCGCCCCTCGCGGGTCAGCTCCCAGTACTCGTGGAGGTCCCGGGCTCCGGCGAAGCGACAGCCCATACCGACGATAGCAATGGCAGACACGATGGAATCCTCGTGTGTGTTCCGGCTTTTGCGGCCTCGCGAGTGATTCTGCGGGCGGAGCGTGCCGGGGCGGGTTTCGAGTCCGTCTCGAGTTTCGAGTGAGCTACCGGAGGGAAGCCCTACAGGTCGCAAGGCCCCGTACCGCACAAAGATGGCGGCGGGGCCTCACTGCCTCGTCCTCGGAACTCGAAACTCGAAACTCGAAACGCGTCCGAAGACAGACTTTGGTCCCGCCCGACCGCCGAAGCGGCCGAACGGAGCGCGAAGATCACGCGGCGGCGCGGATCATCTTCGCGAGGTCGTCGAGCGACTGGACCTTCGCGAGCTCCTCGTCGGGGAAGGTCATGTCGGTCTTGTCCTCGAGGAAGCCGACCATCTCCATCGTGGCGATGGAGTCCAGCGCCAGATCCTCGATGGTGGTGGAGATCTGGATGTCCTCGAACTCCTCCTTGCGGCTCGGGGCCACGTCGAAGAGGGCTTCCTTGATGAGGGAGAGGACCTTCTCGTCGGTCATCGGGTACTCCAGTGTGCCGCGCGCGCGGCGAGGGGATGGCGCTCCCTGTGTACGGGAGCGGCGTGGAAACTACTTGGCGAGCACGCGCGCCTTGGCGCGGCTCCACAGGGACTTGGCGACGTGCTTGGCGAGCGTCACCTTGTCCGCGTTGCTGCCCATGGCGCGGCTGCCCTCGGTGCCGAGGCTGCCGTTCATGAACTGCTGGCGGGTCTTGCGACGCTGCAGCTTGCCGGAGCTGGTCTTCGGGAGCGAGCCGGGCTCGAGGCACACGACCTCGCTGATGGTCAGGCTCATCTCGCGCTGCACGGCCTGCTTCACGAGCTTGACGAGCTGCTCCTTGTCCGCCGCACGGGTCTCGAGCGCGAGCACCAGCTCCTCGCTCGACGCGCCGGGACGGGAGAACGCAACCACGTTGCCCTTGCGGACGCCGTCGATCTCGGCGGCAACCCACTCCACGCTCTGCGGGTGGATGTTGCGGCCGTTGAAGATGATCAGGTCCTTGAGGCGACCGGTGATCACGATGTCACCGTCGACGAGGTAGCCGAGGTCGCCGGTGCGCAGCCAGCCGTCGCGGAAGGTCGACGCGGTGGCCTCGGGGTTCTCGAAGTAGCCGGGGGTCACGCTCGGGCCGCGGACGCACAGCTCGCCCTCGACGCCCTCGGCGAGGCGGGTATCGCCGTCGAACGCGGCGACCTCGTGGCCGGGGAAGGCCGGGCCACAGCACACGTGCTCGAGGACCACGGTGTCATCGCCCTCGGGCGCCTTGACCACGCCCTCGTCCTCGAAGCTCTGCGCGTCGACGACGATGGTGCGCATCGGCTTGTCCACGTCCTTGAGGCTGATGGCGAGGGTGGCCTCGGCCATGCCGTACGCGGGCAGGATGGCGTTCTCGGGCATGCCGCACTTCTCGGAGAAGAGCGCGGTGAACTCCCGCATGGTGTCCGGGTGGATGGGCTCGGCGCCGCAGCCACAGGCCTTGAGGCACGACAGGTCCCACTTGGAGAGGTCGTTGTCCTTGCAGCGGCGGGTGATCAGCGCGTACGCGAAGTTCGGCGCGAAGGTCGCGGTGGCCCGGTGGCGGTGGATGGTGTCCATCCAGGTGTTCGGGCGGCGGATGAAGCGCATGGTCGGGATGAACACGACCTCGACGCCCCACACGATGGGGGAGATCACGAAGCCGATGAGGCCCATGTCGTGGTAGAGCGGCAGCCAGCTGCAGCCCTTGTCGACGGCCGGGTTCATGTTGAGGCCGTTGGGGCCCATGATGCCGTTGACGTTCGCGATGAGCGAGCCGTGGGTGACCATGACGCCCTTCGGGTCGCTGGTCGAGCCCGAGGTGTACTGCAGGAACGCGAGGTCGTCGGGCTCGATGGTCGGGTAGACCGGCTTGGCGGTGGTCTGGCCGAGGGTCTCGGCGCGGACCAGCTTCTCGAGGGTCGGGACGCGGTCGACGAGGGACCAGAGCACGTTCTGGAGCTTCTCGCTCGCGACGAGCACCTTGGCCTTGGCGGTCGACAGGATCAGCGCGGTGCGGTCGGCGTACGCGTCGAGGCTGCCCATGGACAGCGGCGGGTACAGCGGAACCGGGAGGATGCCGACGCGGAGCGCGGCGAGGAAGTCGAGGACGAAGTCCTCCGGCTCGATCACGATGAGGCCGAAGCGGTCGCCCTTCTCGAGGCCCATCTGCTGCAGGCCGGCGGCGCGGCGAGCCGTCTCCTCCTCGACCTCCGGGAAGCTGTAGCGACGCTCCTCGCCCTTGGCGTCCTGGAAGACGAAGCCTTTGTCGGGCCATTCCTGGCCGATGTTCGCGATGGCTTCTGCGATCGTGCGGTAGCTCGTCTGCATCGTGACTCCTGTGGGCGTTCCGGGGGAGGAGGGGACGTGTCGGGGAGGGACCCGGGTCATCCGGGCGCGAGGAAGGACCTCTTGGGGGGGGCTAATAGGTCGGCGTCGGTCGGCGCGCAAGCGTGGAAGACCCTGCGTTTTCGGCGGTGTCCAACCTGCCGCTTCCGACCGACTGGTCGGAATGAATGGTGACTCAGTCGGGGGTCGGAAACCTTCGTGCCGGTCAGATTTTGGAACATCCGCTCCACTCGGCATTTCCGACGAGTGCGAAGCCTGCTTCGCACCGTTGACCGACCGGTCGAAAGTGCCGATGAGCACCGGGTCTCAGGCGGTTCTGTCATCGCTTACGCACGGTGACAGTTCGCGGAAGATCTCGGGCTATTCCTCGAGCCAGATCAGCACGACGTCGCCGTCGCCGATGTACAAGCGAACCGCGGTGCCTTCGGCGTACTCGAGGTTCTCGATGACGACCTCGCCCGAGGAGGCGAGCTGCAGCTCCTTCTCGTCGGCGCCCGGGGTCTGGACGGTGGCCCGGGTGACGTCGGCGACCGGTTCGCCCGCGTCGTCCTCGACCCGCAGGCGCACGTTGCGCCAGCCCTGCTCGGCCTCGAACACCTCGACGTGTACCTGAAGATCGCGTTCGACGCGCACTCGAAGGGGCTTGCCGGGCTCGAGGCCCGCGGAGCGACTCGCGCGGTCGGTCTCGCCGTACAGCGACGCCTGGAGGTCGAGCAGGGCGCGCTCGACCTTGCCCCACTCGCGCTGGAGCGTGTCGTTGGCCCTCTCGACCGAGGTGCGGGTCACGCGGATGCGGAGCGGCTTGTCCACCGTGCCCGGGAGCTTGCTGGCCGACACCGGGTTGTCGACGGTGCCCGGGGTCGCCGTCGGCGCCTCCTCGGCGGGAGGATTCGCGAGGGTCAGCGAGGCGAGCAGGAGCAGGAACATGCAGTCTCCACGTGAACGGCTTGGACGCGTGAGACCGCGCCGTATTCACCCGGAAGCGATGGCGCCCATCACGAGAGCGAGCGCGACGATGGCCGCCGCGACGAGGACGGCCACCAGCGGCACTTCCGGCTCGGGTGGGGAGGGCCGATGGCTGTCGCTCGCCCGGTACAGCCGGGACTCGGGTGGGCCCCCCGTCTCGCCGCCGATGCCGAGCGAGGCGGACTCCTCGAGCTCGGGCAGCTCGGACTCGGCCTCGCGCAGGGCCGCGACCAGGGCTTCGGCCGACGGGTAGCGCTCGTCCGGCTCGTAGCGCGTCGCCTGCTTGATCACGGGCTGCAGGACGGGCGGAACGCCCTGTAGTACGTCGGGAAAGGCGTCGGCACCGTGGAGCTCGCGCGGGTGGCGCCCGACGAGCAAGGCATACAGGCAGCCGGCGGTGGCGTAGATGTCGCTCACCTCGGTGGCCTTGCGCGCGTCCTCGCGGATCTCGGGGGCCAGGTAGTGGTAGGTCCCGAGGATGGTGCCGCTCGTGGTCGTCGTGGCCGAGCCGGCCGTGTCGGCGATGCGGGCGACGCCGAAGTCCGAGAGCTTGGGGGTGCCCATCCAGTCGAAGAGGATGTTCTGCGGCTTCACGTCGCGGTGGACCACCCCGTGGGTGTGCGCGTGCCCGAGGCCCGCGAGCACCTGGATCACGACCTGAACCGCGAGCCGCGGCGGCATCGGTCCGTGGCGCTGGACCCAGTCCCAGGCGCTGCCGCTCTCGGCGAGCTCCATGACGAGGTACGGGCCGACCTTCGAGGCGCCGGTGTCGTAGACGCGCACGATGTTCTCGTGGCGCAGGCGCGTCATCATCGCCGCTTCGCGGTGGAAGCGCCGATGGAGCTGATCCTTGTCCGCTTCCTCGCGCGGCCGGAGGACCTTGATCGCGCAGACCTCCTTGAGCTCCGCGTCCAGGGCTCGGTACACGGTGGCCATGCCCCCACGCGCGATCTCGCCCGTGATCCGGTAGCGGCCTTCCCCCAACTCTGTGCCCGACTCGAGCACTCCGACCTCCTGTACAGCGACCAGATGCCCGGTCCAACCACGGGCCTCGTCGCGGTGGCGAGCCTACCCCAGGCGGGCCGCAAGCGTGGGGTGCGCCGCGCCGCCATGTGTTGCAGAGCTTGTACGTGGCGCATCCACGAACATCTGCTACGGTCGCCGACCGGAGACTGCATGCGAACGCTACTGGTGGCTTTGGCTCTCGCGTGGGCGGCGCCCGCCGCGGCCCAGGACGTCGTCGTCCTCCTCGACTCGGGCGAGACCGTCGAGGGCGAGCTGGTGAAGTACAAGCTCGACAAGTTCTACATGGTCCGCGGCGCCGACGGAAAGGCGGTCAAGCTCAAGTGGGACGCGGTGGTCGACGTGCGGTCCAAGGACCCGGCCGTCACCCTCGACTTCGGGGGCGGGGATCTCGCAGGCACGGGCCTGCCCGAGGACGCGAAGCGCTCCAAGAGCCCGCTCAAGGACGTCGAAGCCCTCGCCAACCGCTACGAGCAGGACCTGCAGAAGCGCCTGGCCGAGTTCAAGCGCGAGGACTCCTACTGGATGGTGCGCACCGACGTGGGGGCGCTCGCCGCGTCGGCGCTGCCGCCCGAGGCCGAGATCGTCGAGGCGGACGTCGAGCACATCGCGACCGACTACCTGTGGTCGACCTCCGAGGGCATCGAGGAGGGCGTCGGCGAGTGGCACGAGCAGCGCCGCGAGCGCCTGGTCATCGAGGTCTCTCCGGGCCCGTTCGTCAGCGTCTCGCCGAAGCGCGAGGTCGGCGTTCGCCGCTACTACGGTGGTAAGGGCGAGCCGATCTGGAAGACCGAGGCCGAGCCGCTCGAGCTGAACCTCGAGGGCGAGCTGGCGCGCCTCGAGCAGGAAACCATCGACATGACGGCGGTCATCCTCGCTCCCACCGAGGCCAAGCGCCTGATGAAGGCCGCGGCGCCGGAGGGCTTCGAGCTCGAGGCGACCGCGGACCAGATCATCGCCCGGCGACGGGTCTCCGAGGCGCGCGGCAACCCGAAGACCGGGGAGTGGGCGCGCTGGGAGCGCATGCACGTCGTCACCTTCAGCCTCACCGGCGAGGGCTCGGAGAAGCGCGTGAGCGTGCTCGCCACCGAGCAGGAGCGCGTCGTCACCAACGAGCGCGAGCCCGAGTTCTCCGACTCGCTCACCGTCGACCCCCGTCCGGCGACGCTGATGCTGCGCGGCCTGCTCAAGGCGGCGGGCGTACGCGCGCGCATGCCCGGAAGCCTGCTTCAGCCGGTGGGCATCATCGCTCGGCCGGGCTCCCCGGAGCCCTCGGTTCCGCCGCTGCGCACCTGGGCCGAGGTCCGCGAGGATCAGGAGCAGGAGAGCATCCAGACGCTCACGGGGGTGTGGCGCCTGCAGCAGCCGCACGTGCAGGTCCCGGCGTCGCGTAGCGATCGCTCGCCGTTCGACGAGCCGACCGAAGAGGACGGGCCCGAGCCGGATCTGTCCATGCGGGTCGACATCAACGGCACCATCGGCGACCTCGAGACCGCGCAGGACAAGCTCGACCACACCTGGCGCTGGCAGACCGACGCGGTGTTCCGCAACGGCCGCCCCGAGATCATCGTCACCGTCGCGGACATCGACCTCGACAACCGCGAGACCATCGCGTTCTGCGAGCTCAAGATCGCGGATCTGCTCGCGCGCGAGTGGCAGAAGTGCGGCGTCGCCAAGGTGAAGTTCGACCTCGAGTGGGTCGACCCGGCTCCGCCGGACGAGTTCGAGCTTCCGGACTAGTGAGCGGGGCCCACGCACCGCGTGGCGCGGGGCCCCAAGGCGACGGCTACTGCGCGGCCCACTTGGTGCAGCCGGCCGGGAGCGTCGAGAGGTCACCGCCCTCGAACGGGGAGGGCTGGCCGAAGGTGTGCTGCAGCAGCCAGGTCTCCACGGTCTGGAACTGGCTCGGCGGGAAGTTGTGGCCGCCGGTATGGCTACACACGACCACGGTGCTGAGGTCGTCGACGAAGTCGTCGGCGGCGGCCATGGTCGCATCGTAGAAGTTGAAGCTGATCATGCCGCCGTCCCAGATGTCGTTCTGGCCGCCGTGGAACATGAGGACCGGGATGTCCTCGGCGGGGGACTCGTACTCCATCGCGGGCTCGGTACCGCCGGAGAGGATCAGCGAGGCCGCGAGCGCATCCGCGCGGTGCATGGTCAGGTAGGTGCTCCACAAGGCGCCGGCGCTCATGCCGCTCGTGTACACGCGCTTGAGGTCGATACCAAGCTGGTCGGAGGCGCAGCTGCGGACGTCCTCGAAGAGGGTGAGGTCGTGCGGGGCCGGGTGGTTGACGAACTCCCATGCGAACAGGTTGCCGTCGGTCTCTTCGGGGAGAACGACGACCATGTTCAGGTCGATCGCCAGCTGGGCCGCGTTGGTGGCCTGCGCGAACTGGGTGGCGTTCCAGCCGACCGGGTACCACAGGAACAGCAGCGGCAGGTCCTGGGTGTCGCCACCGGGCAGGAACACCTGAATGGTGCGCTCGACGTCCGCCGACTGGAAGCTCATCGTGCCGCCCGCGGTGAGCGTCGGGCACTCGCCGTTCGACGGGGCCGACACGGGAGTCGGCTCCGGACCGGCCTCGACCGAGCCGGTGTCTTCGCCGTTGGCGGAGTCGTTCGAGCAGGCAAGGAGCAGGAGAAGCGGCAAGGTGCGAATCATCGGGCCTCCGAGGTGGCCCCCAGATACCGCAGGAAGTTGCCGTTGCCAGCACTCGCTGACATCTGTCACTGGCCCTTCACAACCGACCTCGCGAGACGTGGGGTCAGGCGGGGGAGGCGACCACGAGGCGCGACGCGTCCATGAGCTCGACCCAGGAGTTCTGGTGGCCGCAGAACACGACGCGCGCCCAGGGGCGACCGTCGAGCTCGAACAGCGCGGTGAGGGTGCCGAGCACGCCATCCTCGGTGCGAACAGCGGTGCCGGGCTCACTGTCGAGAGCCTCGCTGAGCGGGGTCGGAGCGGGGGGAGTGGGCTTGGAGAAGAGCCAGCGGAACATGGAAACCTCCGGGTTGCCCTCGGAGATTCAACTTCCGTGCCAACGAATCCGAGCGAAACTGGGCCTTTCGGGGCTTGATTTCGATCTTTCGTGTCTTTGTGGTGCTGCTGGGTAGATTTCTACTCGGCAGGTGCGTCCGTGGCTTCGGCCGGCTCGGCCGGGGTGGCTTCGGCCCGCTCCACGGTCACGCACGGTGCTGCGCTGCGCCACCTGCGCTCGCCATCCGCTTCTTCTCGGGTTCCGACAGGGGCCGCGCCCTGGGCGCTGCTGCCGACCCACAGGGCCGACCGGTCGGTGAGGGCGCCGAGGGTGGCGACGAGTTCGACGGGGCCCGCCGCGCTGCCGCTCCACGTGGCGATCGTGTGGCCGCTGTCGGTGCTCGCGACGGGCACGAGCGTGCCCTGGCTCGCGGTGAGCTCGACGGTCGCAGGCACGGGAAGTCCCAGCGCGTCCTCGGCGATGGCGTGCACGAATGCGGACTCGCCGTTGCCGATGGCGTTGCGGTCCGACCACACGCGCACGCGGACCGGCGGCAGTCCGCTGGCCTCGAGCAGGGGCTCGGCGCAGACGGCGAGCGGGTCGCTTCCCGAGGTGACGACGGGCAGCACGGTGGCGCCGTCCGCGGCAGTGGTCGCGTCACCAGCCAGGGAGAAGCCCTGGCCCACCGCGGTGAACGCGCCCGTCCACGCCTGACCCTGGCCGCTGCGCGAGCCGATGACGATCTCGGCGTTGCCGCTGCCGGTGGGTGCGGGGGTCGGGTCGAGGCTGATCTCCGCTCGTGGCACGTCGGGGACCGAGCGGCCGCCCATCCACGTGATCGAGTCGAGGAGCTTGGCGGTCAGCGACCAGGGCTCCTCGGCGACCGGCGCCTGGAAATGCAGCGCGAACCACCCGTCGCCCTTGGGCTCGACACGCACCTTGGACGGGGCGTTGATCTCGATCGCGGAGGGGTTCTCGAGGGGCTTTCCGGCGTTGTCGACGGCGGCGAGCATCACGGTGACCTCGTCGCCGGCGGGCCAGCCGACCTCCTTCGGGAGCGGGGCGAGGCGGATCTGCGCGGCACCGGAGGGCGGCAGGTCGATGACCTTCTCCACACTGCCGTCGTCCAGGGACGTTGCGACGACATCGGCCTTGGTGTCCGAAGGGAAGCGGATGATCTCGAACACGGTGGACGTACGCTGGCCGAGCTGCTGCTTGCCGAAGCTGCGGTCGCCGATGGCGAGGCTGACCTCGCCCTGCATCGGGCCGTCGACGCTGACCTTCTCGGGCACGCCGATCTCGAGCATGGTCGAGGCCACGGTGCTTCCGGGACGGGAGAGGTCGCTGGCCACGAAGAGCACGGGCAGGGGGGAGTTGACGCGGTCCGGCGGCGTCCAGGGGGCAATCCACCCGCTGCCGGTCTTCGCGAGCGGGCCGAGCTCGCCGATGCTCGCGACGAGCTCGATGTTCGCGTCCTCGGGCAGGCCGTCGCCCTCGATCTTGACCACGGCGCCGCCCCGGCCGATGCGCAGTCGGCTCGGCTCGATGGTCATCGCCAGGCTGCCCCCCTCCGCGCGGGCGGTGGGAAAGGTGAGCGAGCCCTTCGCCCCCGGCGCCTTCACCTTGAGCGCGAGCTCGCTGGCGCCGGGCTCGGCAACCACGCCGAGGATGACCATGCCGCCACCCTTCACCTCGACGGTGCGGACCTCGCCGCCCTTGGCCTTGATCTTCAGGTCATCCGGAGAGGCGGCGCCGGGCACGTACAGGTGCACCGCGCTCGCCTGACCCGCGGGAAGCGGAAGATCGGCGATCGCCGGGATGCCGGCGAGCGCGGCGGACGTGGCGAGCAGGGCGAGGCTGGCGAGCAGGTGACGGGTCATCGGTTCTCCTGGCGCGGGAGTGTAGCCAGGTCCCTGTGTACAGGTGTCCGAGATGGGTCAGGGCCTGGGTTAGGGTCTGGCCATGGATCCGGCCCGCACTCTGTCCCTGATCGACGCGACCTCGATGCTGCATCGTGCCTGGTACGGCGCCTTTCGCGGCGGCGAGGGGCCTGAAGCGCCCGAACAGGCTCGACAGGCGGGTGGAGCGGCCTTCGCCGCAGTCCTCGGTCGCATGCTCGCCGACGTGCGTCCGGCCTTCGCCGTGGCGGTGTTCGACGGCGGAGGCCTGACCGTCCGCCACCAGCTGTTTCCGGCGTACAAGGCGCACCGAAAGCCGCCTCCACCCGGGCTGGCCGTGCTCGCGGACCACGGCCCCGAGGTCGCCCGGGCCCTCGGGTTGAAGGTGGCGCGTACCCCTGGGGTCGAGGCCGACGACCTGCTCGCAGCGGCGACGCAGCGGGGGCGGCGCGCAGGACTCGAGGTGGTGATCGTGTCGCCAGACAAGGACGTGCTCCAGCTCGTCGGCGAAGGCGTGTACCGAGCCGATCCAGCGGACTTCGCCCTCGAGGATGCCGACGGGGTCGAGGCCCGCGTCGGCGTTCGGCCCGACCAGATCGTCGACTGGCTCGCGCTCACGGGCGACAGCTCGGATGGCATTCCCGGCGCGAAGGGCGTGGGCGCGAAGACTGCGATGGGCCTGCTCGCGCACATGGGGACGCTCGATGCGATCTTCGCGGACCCCGAGGACGCGGGCGGTGCCCCCGTGCGGGGGGCGGCTTCCGCCGTGCGGAAGATCGTCGAACAGCGCGATCAGGTGCTGCTCTCCCGAGAGCTGGTCCGCTTGCGCCCCGACGTCGCCGTACCCGACCTCGACGGCGTCACGCTCGGCGACCTTCGGCCCAGGGCCCCGCTGCCCTCCGCGGTCGATGCGGGGGTCGACCTCGCGCTGATCGCGAAGCTCACCGCTCTTCGGCGAGGATGACCTCCCGCTCGAGGCGAATCAGCTGAACGGCGCGCCAGGCGCTGGCGAGACCGAGTCCCCACACCGCAATCCACAGCGCGAGCTGCACGCCGGCGACGCAGAAGCTCGCGGGGAGCGCCAGCGCGACCTCCACCGCGGGAAGCACCGCCGCGAGCAGGCCGGCGACGATGGCCGGCGGTCCGCCGGTGCGGCGGGTCATGACGGCGAGCATGCGCAGGCTCACACTGGCGGCGAAGGCGACCAGGTGGTTCGAGAGCAGAAAGCCCATGCCGACGCCGTACACCGTCCACGCGGTCTCGGTGCCGACGAGCAGGGTGAGGAGAGTGCCAGCGCAGACGAAGAACACCTCGCCGATGGCGGTGACGACCGTGGCCGCGAGGTAGAAGTTCGCGGTCATCGTGAACGTGTTGGCGGCGGTGGCCCGGGCCAGACGGATGCGGCGCTCGCTGTCGGTCTCGAGCGCGGCCTCGTCGACCGCCGTCACTTCATCGATGCGGCCTCCTGCGCCAGCTCCTCGGGCGTGGAGTTGAGCAGCCTTCGCGCCGTCACGAAGCCCGTGATCGTGGTGAGCAGGTGCAGGGGAAGCTCGACCAGGGGGAGGGCCGGCGTGAGCTGCAGGCCGAGCATCGAAGCGAACAGGCCCGAGAGCGGTGCGAGCACGAGGGCCGCGGCCGCGAGGCGGTCTGCCTTGACCACCGAGGCGTAGCCGACGGCAGCGAGCAGGTAGGGCGGCATCATGCGCAGCATCGCCAGGCCCACGATCATCGGCCCGACCTTCTCGGGGCGACCCATGCCCGTGCCGAACGCGACCGCCGCGAACAGCGCGGACCAGGCGACGCCGACCATGCCGTTGCCCGCGACCGTCATCGTCAGGCTCGGCTGGATGATCTTGCGGACGATGTCGGCTTCGGAGAGTTCGGGCGTCGCGTCGGTCATGGGCTGTGTCTCCAGTGGACGAGCGCGTAGGCGGAGAGCGCGGTGCCTTGCTGGCGTTCGAGAGTCGGTGCGTAGCCGAAGGCGAGGTCGAAGCCGAGCTTGCCGGGCTGGACGCGCAGCCTCGGCTCCAGGCCGAGCTCCGTGCGTCGGGAGAAGTGTGCCACATCCGCGAGGAGCGCGAGGCTCCAGCGCTCCAGATGCAGTTCGGGGCCGACCTGGGCGGCGGCGTAGTCCTCGACGAGGAACTCGGCCCACGCGGCGCCTGCGAGCGGCACGACGTAGGGGTTCAGCCCGCCGAGCCTCGTTCGCGTGAGGCGGTCCTGCCCGTCGGCCCATCCGGCCCACACCCGAACCACGGGGCGGACGGTCCACTCGGGCGTCCATCGGGCGCGCAGGGTCACGTGGGGGGACAGTCGGTCGTCGCGGAGGTCCGTGCCCAGCGCGACGTCCACCGATGCCGGGGTCGTCCACCAGCCTGCCAGGGCATCGACCGTGGCGACGTTCGTCCACCCGGGGACCTCGATGGTCGTGCTCTCCATGGGCAGGAACCACCACGCGCGCGTGCGGAGCTCGCCGCCGACCCACAGCCCGTGCGGCAGGTAGCGCACCGCCCCGCCATCTGCGCCGAAGTAGCCGGCGATCAGCGCCTGTTCGGGGGCTGGGGCGCCGTCTTCCCACGGTGAGATCAGCAGGCCCGCGGCACCCGCCTCGGCACGGACCGCGGCCCAGGCGCGACCCCGATCGAGCTCCGGTGCGGCGCGAAGCTCGAGCGTGTCGGTGTACAGGGCGACCGACCACGGACCGTCCTTCATCACCACGCTGGCGATCCCGTGTCCATCGGCGTCGAACTGTCCGCCGAGGTCGGCGTACCACTCGGTGGCCGCGGCGCTGAGGGTGGCGAGGAGGAGGAGCATGGGCGGAGCTTAGCCCGAGGGCGTCGCGTAAGCCCTGGCACCACGGCGCGTTTACGGAGCGCGCGGCGTCCGCACCCCTTGAGGGAACCGCGGTGGGCACCGCCGGTCACAGCACCCGGGAGGTCGAGATGTTCGAAGGCGTCGGTATCAGTCGAGACGAGGAGGCGACGCGGCGAAGCGCCCAGTCGCTGGTCCTCACCAGCCTCATCGGGTTCACGGGCGCGTGCATGGTCGGCATCGTGCTGCTCGCCCAGGTCCGGCCGCCCGACGAGGTGGACAGCGAGGACCCCGAGCCCATCGGCTTCGAACTCATCGGTGCCGTGGAGCCTCCGCCGCCTCTCGAGGCGCCGCCTCCGCCCCCGCGCCGCGCCCGCGCGAGCGAGGAACCGAAGACCGAGACCGCGACGCCCGTGCCCGACGAACCGCCGGAGGACCCGGCGCCGCTCAAGACCGAGGTCCCGCAGACCGTCGCCGTGGCCAGCGGCGGCACCGCGGATGGCGACGACAACGGGGTCGACGGCGGCAAGACCGGCGGAGTGGTCAACGGGACTGGCGAGGACTGCGCGAGCGGCGACTGCCACGTCGGCGGCGGCGAGGACGTGCACAGCTTCCACCACAGCGAGGTCGTGCCCGTGCGCAAGGTCTCCCCGCGCTACCCCGACCAGGCACGGCCTCTGGGCATCGACGCGATGACCTGCAAGGCGCGCATGACCATCGACCCCAGCGGAAACCCGGAGCGAGTCGAGGTCCTCGACTGCCCGGAAGAGTTCCACGACGAGACGGTGCGCGCGCTCATGAAGTGGCGATTCCGGCCCGCGAAGGTCGGCGGTACGCCGGTCCGCGCGCAGTTCGTGCTCCGGGTGAACTACAAGCTCAGGTAGCGTGCTCCGCGACGCAGCCGGCCAGGCCCTCTTCGAGGCTGCGTGGCCGGTAGCCGAGCTCCTCGCGCGCGCGCTGGTCGTCGAACCGTCCAGAGAGCGGTACGAACAACGGCACGATGGTCGGGCCCGTGCCTGCCAGCCGTCGCCAGGTGTGCGCGATGCGGTGCGGCGAGTAGTTGTCGCCGACGACGTTGTAGGCGCGCCCGACGCTGATCTCACGCTCCAGAGCCGCGGCGATGACCTGGGCCACGTCGCCGGCGTGCACGTGCGGCAGCTTCAGGGTGGGGGCGAAGACGACCCGGCGCTTCAGCGCCTTGGCGTAGCGGGTCGTCAGCTTGTCGTCGCGCTCGCCGTAGATCGGGCCGGGGCGCACGGTGGTCAGGTCGATGCCGTGCTCGGCGGCGAGGTCCCACGCGCGACGCTCGGCCTCGGCCTTGGTCGAGGAGTAGCGCCAGTCCGTGAACAGCGAAGAGAGCGCGCGCTCGCGGCCCTGGAGCATCGGAGTGCTCTCGTCGTTGCGCCCGAGCAGGCGGGTCTTGTACACGCCGATGGTGCTCACGACGACGGCCCGGGGCACGCCCGCCTCGGCGATGGCCTGCATCACGTTCTCGGTGCCTTGCACGTTCGCTTCGTAGAACGCCTCGTAGGTCTTGCCCGTGCCGACGGCCGCCGCGTTGCTGACGACGATGTCCGCGCCGTCGAACGCGGCCTTCAGGGAGTCGCGGTCCCCGAGGTCGGCGCGAGCGAAGCGCACCCCGTGCGCCTCCGCCAGCCAGTCGCCCTTCGACGGCGTGCGCACGACCCCGCGCACGTGAGCCCCGCGTCGGGCGAGCTCGATGGCGATGTGCGAGCCGAGAAAGCCCGTGGCTCCGGTGAGCGCGATGGTGGTGCCGGCGAGGTCCATGTGCATCCTCCGTGGGCGAGGGGAGCCCAGGTCGACACTCCCATACCGTCGCACGCGCGCGCTGTCCCGAGCCGGTCACCTTCGGTCAGCTACTCCGCGAAACCGCAGCGTCCCGCATCGCACGTGAGGGCCGGCTCGATGTCGCAGTCGTAGTCGCAGCCGCGCCCACCGCGCTCGTACGCGCGGATCAGGCGATCGGCCTCCGCATTGGCCTCGTCGACGGCATCGGCGGACACGGCTTCGTAGCAGCCGAGGGGACAGCTTGGGTACACGACCGCGCAGTCGTCCACGGTGTCGCACGACGCGTGCTCGTCGACGAACGCATCCCAGCGCGCCTGGACCGAGGCCTCGCTCGCGCAGCCGACGAGCACCAAGAAGGGGAGAAGACGCATGGGACCTCCGGACCCGTACCCGAGCCCAGGTTAGCGGGAGGCATGCCCGAGCTCATCGACATCTCGCCGCCGATCACTCCCGACATCGCCGTGTGGCCGGGAGACACGCCGTTCTCGCGGAGCGTGGCCTGCGCCATCGCCGACGGCGCGAACCTCGATCTGTCGAGCATCACCACGACCGTGCACGTGGGGGCGCACACCGACGCGCCGTCCCACTACGCCGCGGATGCCCCGGGTATCGGCGAACGCCCGCTGTCGCTGTACTACGGACCCTGCCAGGTGATGCACGTGCCCGTGCCCCGTGGCCATCGCGTGCTCCCCGAGGACCTGCCCGGGCCGATCCGCGCCGAGCGGCTGCTGCTGCGCACGGACAGCTTTCCGGATCCGAACCACTTCAACACGGACTTCGCGGCGCTCTCGCCCGAGCTCGTCGCCTTCGTGCACGACGCGGGGGTCCGCTTGATCGGCCTCGACACGCCGAGCGTGGACCTGTGCGACGACAAGGTCCTGCTCTCGCACACTGCCATCGCGGTGCGCGACATGGCCATCCTCGAGGGGGTGGTGCTCGGCCACGTCGCCGAGGGCGTGTACACGCTCATCGCGCTGCCGCTGAACCTGCCCGGCGTCGACGCGAGCCCAGTGCGGGCGGTGCTCGTCGCGGAGTGAGTCCCCGAGCGGGTTCGCGAGAAACTTCGACTTTCTGCGAACCGAGATCGGCGCCGCGACACATGCACAGCGAAGTTGACCATGGGGGTCACCTTCGGGTGCACGGTGGCCCGCGTCTCCGGCTGTCTCGTCGACGCGGGCCGCTTTGCACCCGAAGGGGCCCGCTGCTGGCTAGAGCGTGCCCCAGCTGACCAGACGGTCCCAGTAGTCGGCGATGCGCTCGGGAAAGTCCGGATGTTGCCGGATCGCCAGGCGCGTGTCGGCCGTGGCGTTGAGGGCCACACCGAGCACGAGGCCGCGAAGCTCGGGCATGGACCCCTGCTTCGCGACCAGGGCGAAGAAGGCGTCGAGTCCACCGGCCTTCGCGAGGTCGGCGTCGGCTTCGTCCACCTGCTTCAGCCAGCACGCGTAGGGCGGTCGGTCGGGGTAGTGGTGCTCGGCCATCCACAGCTGCCCGCAGCTGGCGCAGCGCACCAGGTCGACGCTGGGGTAGTTGCCGTCCTCCGCGAACCACTCGCGCGTGCCGCCCGGAATCGCCTCGCGCACGAAGTCGATGTCGGCGCCAGACCACGAGGTCGAGCGCGGTACGCAGGCCGGACAGCTCGCGCTCACTCCGCACCCGGTGCGCGGGCGATGGCCTTGAGCTCCACCGCGATGGGCGTCGGCAGCGCGCGAACCTCGAGGGTGGTGCGCGTCGGGCCGATCTCCGCGAAGTACTCGCCGTACACCTTGTTGAAGGTGGCGAAGTCGCGGTCCATGTCGATGAGGAAGCACGTGATGTCGACCACCGCCTCGAGCCCGCTTCCGGCGGCCTCGAGCACGGCCTGGATGTTCTCGATGGTCGCGCGCGTCTGGGCGGCGACGTCGTAGTCGAGCGGCTGGCCGTCGGCGTCGCGAACCGGCCCACCGGGAATGGCATCGGTGCCGGGCTGGCGCGGGCCCATGCCGCTCACGAACAGCAGGTCGCCAAAGCGCCTGGCGTGCGGGTACGGCCCTACGGGCTTGGGTGCGGTGGAGGTGCGCACGTCCTCGCGGGATGCGGCTGGAGCCGGCCTTGGCGAGGGGACCGTCGCTGCGGGAGCAGCCGCGAAGCTGGGCGACACCGCGGGCACGGGGGCCGCGGGCGCGGGCGCCGGCGGAGCGGAGGGGTCGCTGTCGAGCACGTTGCGGTCACCGCCGTACACCTCGACGTCGTCCTCGTCGAACTCTTGATCCGCGGCGGCATGCGCGTCGGGCACGAGCTCGACCACCGCCGCGCCGGTTCCCCACAGGCCCTCGTAGGCGTGCACGGTGCCGGCGTAGCGGTTGTCCTGGCCCATCGCCGCGGCGAGCCACCAGATGGCCTTGCCCTTGGAGTCGGCATTGGCCTCGCGCGTGAACGTGCGCATCAGCTGGGAGCTGTCCTCGAGACGGCCTTCACCGAGGAACTCGAGCAGCTTGCGGTTCCACTCGTCGTCCTTGTCGGAGGACACGCGGTCGTCGGCGGGGTCGATCCACTCGGTCCACATGCGGTTGGACAGGGCGGTGACGCTCACGAACGCCGCCTTGCGGCCGAGCTGGTCCACGGCGTCGCGTGCGGCCTTGCCGAGTACCAGCGTCTCGCCGCGGTCCGCGTACATGTTGCAGCTGACCACGGTGGCCGGGATGCGGTTGTTCGGGTTGAGCAGCTTGAGCGCGACGATGGTGCCCGTGTCGATCGGGAAGCCGTGGTACGCGACGGTCCGCGCGTGCAGGCCGCGGCGGGTGGCGGTCTTCTGGTACAGCTTGGCGAACTCGGCGTCGATCCGGAACTTGTACGGGATCGAGCCCAGCTCGTGAAACTCCTCGTCGACGTGGATCCACTCCGGCTCGGGGTCGGCCTGGATCTGGTGGCCGATGACCGAGGGCCAGCTGGTGCTGTACAGGACGAGCAGGTCGGCGTCCGATGCCTCGAGCGAGCGACGCGCGGCGTCGAAGCCCTCGCGAAGGCGCTGCCAGCCGGGGCTTTGCTCGGGTGCGAGCAGCGGGTGGGGACGACCTGGGACGATGAAGCCCTTGCTGACGCTCACTTGGCCTCCACGAGGGCCCGGCGCGGATCCCACTCGACCACGGCGTTTCCGGTGCCGATCACGGTGCCGTAGGCGTGCACCTCGGCCGGGTAGTCGGGAATGCCGAGGGCGCCGAACAGCCAGGTCAGGCTGCCTTCCTTGCACTCGGACACGCTCTGCTCGATGAAGTCCGGCATCTCGTGGAGCAGCTCGCGAATACGGCCCTGCTTCATGAGCTCGAGCACGCGCATGTCCCACAGGTACTGGCCGTGGTGGTAGATGTGCTCGGCACTCATGTCCTCGGGCAGCTCGCCTTCCTCGGTGAAGTGGCGGTGCGAGAGGCTGTTGCTCGCGAGCAGCAGGGCACGCTTGCCGCTCTTCTCGATGGCGCGGGCCGTGGCTCGACCCAGGGCCAGCTGCTCGGCCTCGCCGACCTCGTTGCTGAAGTAGTAGTGCGAGCGGTTGCTCGAGATGGCGACGATCGGCTTGTCCCACGCGGGGTTCGCGAGGTGGCAAGCGATGATTGTGCCGTAGTCGACGCGGAAGTCCGGGTTGCGCATGAGCTTGGTCGTCAGCCCATCCGCGCTCGCCTCGGCGGCGATGGCCTCGGAGAGGTCGACGTCCACGGACACGTCGTAGTTGAACCGGAACAGGTTCGGGAAGATCGGGTCGACCGACTTGCTCTTGAAGTGCGGCAGTCCGAGGATGTGGTGGCCGACGACGGTCTTCCAGTGCGGGGAGTGCACGACGATCACGTCGAAGTCGCGGTCGGAGAGGCTCTTGCGCAGGCGCTCGTAGCCCCAGCGCAGGCCCTCCCAGCCGCACTCGGCGCGGGGCTCGTTCTGGGGCGGGTTCTCCGCGTACACCAGGTGCGGCGGGTGCGGCGCGAGCACGCCGGCGACGATGCTTCCGCTCATGGTTCCTCCGGGTGGGGAGGGGTTGTATCACTCGCGTGCACGCGCGCGGTCACGATGTGGTTTCAGCAGCAGAGCGCCGGGTCATGAGGTACGATTCAGTCGTGGCAGACACGCCCCATCCCCAGCACCTCGCCGCCTACGAGCTCGCCGGCTTCCTGTTGGCCCACGGGCTCTGGTACATCGCGGACAACGCGCCCGTGTTGCCGATGGGGGCCTACATCTCGCCGGATCGGCGCGGCATCGTGCGCTTCACCGACAACCTGTGGGAGCCGGCGATCAGCCAGGCGCGGCGCTGGTTCGGCAGCAATCGCGGCAAGGCCGAGGTCGCCGCGCTGCTCTCGGATGGCCGTGCGTGGTTCTCGGGCGGCGCCCAGGATGCGCTGATCGTGGACATCGCCGTGTACGGAAAGGGGCCGGCAGGCTCGATCGCGCTGCCGTACCTGCAGGCCAACGGGCGGTTCGTCGTGCAGCGGCCCGCCATCAATCCGGCGCCGAGTCTCGTCGAGCACGCCGAAGCGCTGGGCACCGCGTTCGCGCGCGGGCTGCGCGGCCACCACTCGGGCAACCAGGTGTTCGAGCGCGCGCGGGCTGCGGTCGCGTAGCCGCTACTCGGCGTCCTCGGCCTCGGGTGCGTCGGCCTCGCTGCCCTCGGTGTCGTCGGCGGGTTCGGCTTCCGGCTCGTCGGCGAGCTCTTCGGCGGGAGGGGTCTGCGCCGCCACCTCGGCGATGTGCATCGCGCTCTGGAAGTTCGCCTCGAGGTTCTGCTGGGGAAGGCGCGCCATCCACCGCAGGTAGGGGCTGTCGATCTCGACGGACTCGCGCCACACGAGCAGGGACTTGCCGTCCGCGGCAGGCGACACGCTCAGGTCGCGCGTCGAGGTCATGTCCTTCTGAAAGTCGATCGACCAGCTGGCGGAGGTCTCGTCCGCCTCGATCAGGGTCCACTGCTCGAACACGGCGGTGCCCGCGCGGAACTCCAGGCCGTTGTCGATCTGCTCGACGGTGATGCGCTCCGAGATGCGGTTCTCGCCGTGCAGCTCGCCGGCCTGCTTCCACCAGCGGAGCGCGCCCTCGGGCGAGGTGACCAACGCGGCAACCGCCTCGGGTGGCGCATCGAGCTCGCGCTCGACCGTGATCTCCATGTGCGGATCGAGGAACTGCCCGGTCACGAAGCAGAACAGCATGAAGCCGAGCACACCGCCGCCGATGGCCAGGGCCACGGAGAGCACGACACGAGAGAAGTGGGCGGAACCGTTCATGCGACGCGGCTATCCCGAGCCGGCCCCGACGTCAGCGCAGCCACTCGCGGCATGGGCCGCTCACGCGTCGACCGGACTCTCTTCGTCTTCGGGACGGTCCACGCGCGCCGTGACATCGAAGTACACGCTGAAGCGAACGATGCCCTGCTCGTCGGGAAGCGACTCCGGCGGAGGCGCGAGCACGGCGCCTTCGAGAGCGTCGAGCAGCTCTTGGTCGATGGTCGCGCTTCCGGTGGAGCGACCGACCGCCGCGCCGACCACATGGCCCTTGCCGTCGATGCGGACGTCGACGCGGGCTCGGCTACCCTCGGCGGCCTGAACGGTCGGGGAGGGCAGGCGATGCAGGCTCTCCATCCATCGGCGGTGGACCTCGCTGGTCTGCATCTGGAACCAGTCGACCTCGCGACGGTGGTCGAGGGCCGCGGCGGCCGGCGGACGCAGCTCGTCCAGAACCGGGCTACCGGCCGCGAAGGCCGGGCTCAGCGAGAGCATCAGTGCTGTCATGAGCACGCGCATGTGAGCCTCCTGGTTCCATAGGTGCACGATGGGTACGAACGGTTCACACGTATTGTTTCATGGACAAGGGCAATCCTTCAGTCAGATCCACGAAAAGGACCCGGAAACGCCCTTGTGCACGATTCGCAACGTCGCGTTCGCCGCCCTCGTCGGACGGAGGCCGTCGATCAGCGATCGGCGACGGTCGTCAGCACCCGGACCTGGGCGAACTGGCGGTGCCCTTCCTTCGAGGAGTGGAAGCCGTAGCCGGACTGGCGGGCGCCCACCCACGGAGTGCCCGCGGCGCCGCCGCAGCTGCGGTTGATCCCGATCATGCCGGCGCGGATACCGCGCGCGACCTTCTCGGCGCGCTCCGTCTCGCCCCACACGCTGGCCCCGAGGCCATAGGGCGTGTCGTTGGCCATGCGGAGCGCTTCCGCGTCGTCGGCGACCGGGGTCACGCACGCGACCGGGCCGAAGGTCTCGTCGACGGCGATGCCCATCTCATGGGTGACGTCCGCGAGCACCGTGGGACGGATGAAGTTGCCCTCGTGACCCTCGCCGCCGGCGAGCACCCTGGCGCCTGCCGCGACCGCCTCGTCGATCTGGCGCAGCACCCAGTCCCGCTGCCGCGCGTTGATCATCGGACCGATCTCCACGCCCTCGTCGAGGCCATGACCCTGGCGAAGCTTGGCGGTCTCGGCGACGAGCGCGTCCAGGAAGGGCTCGTACAGCTCCTGGTGGACGTAGATGCGCTCGGTCGACACGCAGACCTGGCCCGCGTTGCGGAACGAGTTGCGCGCCGCGAAGCTGGCGGCCCGCGGCAGGTCGGCGCCGGGCAGGACCACCATCGGGTCCTTGCCGCCCAGCTCGAGGATGACGCGCTTCAGGTCCTGGCCCGCGGCGGTGAGGATGTGGATGCCGGCCGCGCGCGAGCCGGTGAACGCGACGAGGTCGACGTCGGCGTTGACGAGCGCCTTGCCCTGCACGTCGGCGCCGTGGACGATCTGGAGCACGCCCTCGGGAAGCGTGGCGTTGAGCGCGTCGACGTAGGCCTGTGCCGTGAGCGGGGTCTCCTCGGAGGGCTTGAGGATCACCGCGTTGCCGGCCATCAGCGAGGGAAGCACCATCCAGTGCGGCATCGAGAAGGGGAAGTTCCACGGCGTGATCGCGGCGACCACACCGAAGGGGTCGCGGTACAGCGTGCTTCGCGAGCGGCCGTCGTCGATGACCTCGGGCGCGAGCGCCTCGCACATCTCGTCGAGCTCGTCGGCCATGTGGGCGCAAGAGCGCACCTCGCCGATCGCCTCGCGCAGCGGCTTGCCCATCTCGCGGCACAGCTGCTCGCCGATGGCCTCGGCGTTCGCGGCGATGACCTTGCCCGCTTCGAGCAGGAGATCGCGGCGCTCGGTGAGGCTCATCGCTGCCCAGCCCTCGCCAGCCTCCCGGGCGCGCGCCACCATGGCGGGAATCGAGTTCGGGTCGGTGATCTCGACCTGGCCGACGACTTCGCCAGTGGCCGGGTCATAGGAGACGAGCGCGGACATGAGCACCTCAGTGGAGATCCGCTGGGGTAGCCTTGCAAGGTCCACCGCACCACCGGGAAGCCGCTTGATCGACGTGTCCCAGGAACTGTCCGTCGCGCGAGCCAGCGAGTCGGTGTCCTATTCCCTGGACACCTCGAAGCTGCCGCGGTCGTTCGATGGCCTGTGGGAGCACATCCTGCGCGTGCTCGGCGCCAGCCTGCGCAACTTCCACAAGCAGTCCGGGGCCGACGCGCTGTGCTCGCTGGACCTGACCCAGTGGTGGGACCGCAGCAAGCAGCCGACGTTGTTGCTCGCCGTGTACTTCTCGACCGATGCGCGCGCGAGTCGCGACGACCTCGCCGCGTTCGAGCCCGCGCTTGCCGGCTCCGGGCTCGCGTGGTCCGTGGACGGGGTGATGAAGCGTCCGCGCACGGCTCGCCCGGTGCTCGCGATCGTCGATGGCGAGCTCGTCCAGGTGTGGCTCCGGCGTCCAGACGGCGTGGTGGCCTACGGACTCGCGTTCGCGGAGCAGGTCGGGTGGCGGCGTCACGTCGCCGAGCAGGCCGAGCCGATGGACTTCCTCGCCGAGGCCGGGCACGCCGTGTGCCGCCTCGCGACCCCGAATCCCGATGAGCGGCGCCGGGTCGAGCGCCTGAAGCTCGTGTTCGCGCACTCCGTGGCGACCCGCATCGTCCAGGCTGACGGCGTCATCGACGACGGCGAGCAACAGTTCCTCACCGAGCGCTTTCCAGAGCAGCGCCTCGCCGAGCTCGGCGTCGACGGGGATGCACGAGCGGCGGTCCTCGCGGAGGCCGAGCAGCAGCTCGCGGGATTGCTCGGCCATCACGAGAAGCTCGGCCTGTTGTCGACGTTCTATGCGGCCTGCTACGCCGATGGCCGGCTCGAGGTCCGCGAGCTTCGCGTGCTCAAGGAGGCGGCGGAGGTGCTGGGGCTCGACCGCTCCGAGGTCTCTGCGTACCTGCAGCGACTCTGGTAGGGCCGCCCGCTAGAAGATGCCGACGAGCCAGAAGGTGATCAGCGAGAACGCGATCGCCATGAGCAGCGACGGCACCATGTTCTTCTCTGCGACCTCCGCGGCCTTTCGCGCGGCGGCGGCGACCCGGGTGCGCCGCTGCACCGGTGCCGGGGTGACCGGCACACCCATCGACGCGAGGAAGCTGCGGTGGTCTTCCGGCGGGTCCTCGCCAGCCAGCGACTGACTCGGGTCGAACGTCGCCTCGGCGCGATTCGGGGTCGCCGGTGCCTCTTCGAGGTCGGCGCCTACGGCGTCGAGGAACGTGCCCATGCTCTGGGTGGCGGCGGTACGCGTCTCCTCGAGCTCCGCGGGAAGCCTGCGGGGCGACGGCGCGGGCGTCGCACCGCCGAGGAAGTCCTTCAGCTGCGTGGTGTCGTCAGACATGTCGGGGATTCTACCGAAATTCTTCCGATGTGCGCGACAGATTTCTTGCATGCCTCGGACCGATGGTTAGACCAGTAGTCTGAAGAGTTCAGACCGGTGGTCTGACCGGAGGTCCGATGCCACCCCTTCCTCGCTACGAACGTCTCGACGGCGTCGTCAAACAGCGCCTCTTCGAGGCAGCACGCGCCGAGTTCGCCGCCGAAGGCTTCCACGGCGCTTCGCTCAACCGCATCATCGCGGCAGCCGGGACCTCGAAGGGGGCGGTGTACTACTCCTTCGAGGACAAGGCGGATCTGTTCGCCACGACCGTGCGGCAGTCCCTGGCTCACTGGGCCGAGGAGGTCGGATGGCCCGAGACCTGGCCGACGTCGCGCGGCGCGTTCTGGTCCGAGATCGCGCGGCTCACGCGGGATGGCATGCGGTTGGTCCAGGAGGACCCCGAGGGCATGCAGCTCGCCAAGGCCTTCTACCAGCTGAGTGGCGACGCACAGGCCCCTCGCGTGGTGGCGGAGCTGCTCGACGAGGCGCGTGACCTGCTCACGGCGGTCCTCGTCAGCGGGCAGCAGAACGGGGCGGTGCGCAGCGACATGCCGCTCACGCTGCTGGCGCACTCGACCTTCGCGCTCGGCCTCGCCCTCGACCGCTGGGTGGTCGATGCGGTGCTGCAGGGACGCGAGCTCGCCGGCATCGGCGAGACCTTCCTCGACATGATGAAGCGCCTGGTCGCGCCCTCCGGCGACGGCGAGGAGGCCCCATGATCGCGCTCCTGGCTCTGGCCGCTTCGGCCGCCGAGCTTCCCGACGTGCTCGCCTCTTTGGACGACCAGTGGCGCGGAGGTACCAGCCACGGCGTGATGGAGGTCTCGGTGCGCACCGCGCGCATCGACCGCTCGATGACCATGGAGGTGTGGGCCGAGGGTGCGGAACGGACCCGCCTGACCATCGTCGAGCCCGCGAAGGACCGCGGCGTGACCACGCTGCTCGTCGATGGCGAGAGCTACAGCATCCTGCCCAGTCTGGCCAAGGTGATGCGGCTGCCCGCGATGATGCTCGGCTCCAGGTGGATGGGCTCGCACCTCACCCAGGACGACATGCTCAAGGCTGCGCGCTTCTCGGACGACTACGCGTGCAGCATGGCAGGGGAGACCACCGTCTCCTGCACGCCGCGACCCGAGACGGGCGTGCCCTGGGACGAGGTCCGCGCCGAGGTCCGTGCCGAGGACCTCGCGCCGCTCGAGATCGCGTACTTCGAGTCAGGCGAGCGGGTGCGCACGTTGCGCTTCGACGACATTCGCGACATCGGTGGCCGCCCCATGGCCTTCGCGATGGAGGTGCGACCGGCCGACGCGCCCGAGGAGTACACGCGCGTGGTCTGGCACAGTCTCGAGCTCGACGTGCCGCTCGCCCCCGAGCTGTTCGTGCCCACCCGCGAGGGTGGTGTGCGCGTCGGGGAGGAGTGATGGCCGAAGCACTCTCACGGCTGTGGGCCATCGGCTCGCGAAACCTGCGACGAAATCCCCGTCGCACCGCGATCACCGCCCTCGCGCTCGGCGGCGGCCTGGCGCTGTCCTCGGTGACCTGGGTGCTCGTCGACGGCGTGATGGACGGCACGGTCGCCGCCCTGGTCGGTGGGAGCACCGGGCACGTGCAGGTGGTGCACCCGGGGCAGCTCGCCGAGAAGAACCCCTGGGACGTGGTGGTCGGCGTCGACCCGGCGTCCATCGAGGCCGACCCGCGCGTGCTCGGCGTGACCTCGCGGGTCGATGGCGCGGGCCTGCTCGCCACCGATGGGGACGCCGTCGGCGCGGTCCTCGTCGGACTCGATGCCGAGCGCGAGGGTGGCGTCACCCGTCTGCCAGAGCAGGTCCGCGAGGGCGGATGGCTGGCGGAACCAGGGCAGATCCTCCTCGGAGAAGGCCTCGCACGGCGGCTCGAAGCGCAGGTCGGCAGCGAAGTGACCCTGCTGTCGCAGTCCGCGGACGGCTCGCCCGCGGCGGCCGTGTACACGGTCCAGGGACTGCTCGTCACCGGACAGGGTGAGGTCGACCGCTCCACGGCATGGCTCGACACCGCCGATGCCCTGGACCTGCTTACCCTCGACGGGCCGCACCGACTGATGATTCGCCTCGATCGCGGGGACGACACCGCCGCGGTCGTGCGCGATCTCGCGGCCCGGGACGGCTGGACCGGGGTGTTCGCCGATCTCGAGGGCGAGGCCGACGACCCCACGCGAACCCCGGTCGAGGCCGAGGCCGCGGTGGTCGCCCGCTCGTGGCGGGCGGCGAACCCGACCATCGCCAGCACCGTGGACATCTCGAAGGTGTGGTCGCTGCTCTCGGCGGGCATCGTGCTGATCACCGCCGGTATGGGCGCGATGAACACCATGCTGATGAGCGTGCTCGAGCGCACCCGCGAGCTCGGCATCCTGCTTGCGGTCGGGCTCGCACCTCGCGCGGTCGTCGCCATGGTCCTCGCCGAGAGCCTTGCCCTGTCGCTGCTCGCGACGGCCTTCGGCCTGCCCCTCGGCGTGATCGGCGGTGGGTACCTCGCGCACGTCGGGCTCGACCTGTCCAGTGGCTACGGAGACATCCAGTACGCGGGCGTCGCCGTTCCCCCGGTCCTCGTCGGTCGCATGAGCGTCGAGGCCTTTCTCGTCCCGGCGGTGCTGCTCGTCGTCATCGCCGTGGCCGCATCCCTGTTCCCCGCGATTCGCGCAGCCAGGCTCGACCCCGTCGACGCCATGGGGAGGCGCTCGTGACCCTCGCTCTACGCATGGCGCTGCGCAATGTGCGCCGACACGCACGACGCTCGCTGATCACCGCGATCACCATCGCCGGCTGCGTGTTCATGATGCTGCTCACCATCGGCGTGTCCGAGGGCTCGTACCGCGAGGTGGTCAACACCGCCGCGCGTTCGGGCAGCGGGCACGTGGTCGTTCGCGAGCCCGGTGCGGACCTCGTCGAACCGGCGGTGCTCGCCCATTCCGAGCAGGCGATGGCCGCGGTCGCCGCGGTCGACGGCCACGCGGTGCCCCGCCTCAAGCGGCTGGTGCTCGCCCAGGGCAGCGGCGGCGCCGCCACGGTGGTCGCCCTCGGCGTGGACCCGGAGGCCGAGCGCCACACCAGCGTGCTGCCCGAGGCGACGACCCAGGGCAGCTGGTTCGAGAAGGACGGGAGAGTGGCTTCCTCGGTGATCGGAGGGGTCTTCGCGCGTCAGAACGGCTTGTCCCTCGGCGACCGCCTGGTGCTCTCCGCATCGCGGGACGGCCAGGTGAACACCGTGCTCACCCGGGTGACCGGCATCTTCGAGGTCGGGTCGGACGACGTCGATGCGAACCTCGTCGTCGTCGAGCGTCCCGTGCTCGGGGAGCTGGTGGGCGCCGAGGGCGGCATGGACGAGATCGCCGTGGTCCTCGACGACATCGACGAGGTCGACGCGGTGGCCCGCAAGCTGTCCGCTGCCTTGCCCGAGTCCGAGGTGCTCACCTGGGCGCAGGCGGTCCCCGCGCTCGGGGACTTCGTCACCCTCGACCGAACCGGCGCGAACCTGTCGTTCTTCGTGCTCTTCGGCCTCGTGTCCCTGGCCATCCTCAACGCGGTGCTGATGAGCGTCTTCGAGCGCACCCGCGAGTTTGGCGTGCTCCTCGCCGTCGGCACGCGCCCGAGGCTGCTGTTCACGGTGGTCCTGCTCGAGAGCGCGATGCTCGCGCTGATCTCGACCACGCTCGGAGCGGTCGTCGCGTGGGCGGTCGTCGCCTGGCTCGGGGACGTCGGCATCGACGTGTACGCGATCAGCGGCCTCGAGCGCATGGACGTGGGGGGCTACCAGCTCGCCGGCGCCCTGTATCCCTACCTGCCGGCGGAGCGAACCTTCCGCTCCCTGGCCCTCGTGCCCACCCTCGCCGTGCTCGCCGCGCTGTACCCGGCGTGGTCGGCGACCCGCATCCCCCCGGTGGAGGCCATGCGCCATGTCTGAGACCGTTCTTCGTACCCAGGGCCTGTGGCGGACCTACCAGCAGGGCGACCTGCAGGTTCACGCGCTGCGCGGCGTCGACCTCACCATCGAGCGGGGCGAGTTCACCGTGCTCGCCGGGCCTTCGGGCTCGGGCAAGAGCACGCTGCTCAACCAGCTCGGCGCCCTCGACACCCCCACGAAGGGCGAGGTGTTCGTCGGAGACCAGCGCCTGGCCGGCATGAGCAAGCGGGACCTCGCGGACCTGCGGCGAGACCGCATCGGCTTCGTGTTCCAGGCCTACAACCTCGTGCCCGTGCTCACCGCCTTCGAGAACGCCGAGCTGATCTGCCTGCTCCAGGGCATGCCCGCCGACGAGCGCAAGCGGCGCGTGGACGAGCTCATGGACAAGGTCGGGTTGGCGGGCCTGGGGGCACGCTTTCCTCGGGAGCTGTCCGGCGGCCAGCAGCAGCGGGTCGCCATCGTGCGCGCGCTCGCGCCGAGGCCAGCGCTGGTCCTCGCCGACGAGCCGACCGCGAACCTCGACAGCGAGACCGCGACCGCGCTGGTCAGCCAGATGCGGGCCCTCAACGAGGAGCTCGGCACGACCTTCGTGTTCTCGTCGCATGACGCGCACGTCATCGACCAGGCGAAGCGGCTCGTGCGGCTCAAGGACGGCCAGATCGAGGCCGAGGCCTAGCAGGGCCTGCTAGGACGGGGCGCAGGTGCTCACGCCCGCCCCGACCACGTCCATGCCGGTGTCGCCGGCGAGCAGGGTCATGGTGCCGTTGGCGTCGACCTTGTACACGTCGGTGCTGTTGCCCATGCCGTAGAAGCGCATGAACAGGTAGAAGTCCTCTCCCCAGGTCGCGAACGCGAAGGTGTCGAGGTCTGCGGTGGTGAACGCGGGCAGGCTGTAGCCCTCGACCGGGGCAGCGGTCTGCTTGTCGAGTCGCACCAGGCGGGCCGGCATCTCCAGCGGCAGGAAGGCCCACAGCTCGCCAGCGGCGTTGCCGGTGAGCTCGGACTGGCTCGGCAGGGCTCCGAGGTTCTCGAGGCCGCCGGTCATCGGATCGAGGCGGGCGAGCTGGTTGCGGTTGGCGAGGAACAGCTCGTCGCGCCAGGTCTCCGCGTTCTCGGTCGCGAAGCCCATGCCGTAGGAGCCGAAGCCACTGCCCATCGACGTCGGCGTGCAGTCCATCGTCGCGAGGTCAACGGCGAACAGGGTGTTCGAGGAGTAGCGGACCCACGCGACGCCATCGCGGCCGACCGCCATCGACGCGGGCGTACCCTCGAACATGCCGCAGTCCAGCGCACCCACGAACGCGAACTGAGCCGTCTCGGGGTCGAAGGTGTAGATCGCCTCGTCGGCCCGATCGATGACGTACACGAGGTCCGTGGTCTCGGCGCAGTCGTCGGCCGGCGGCGGATCGGCGGGGGAGGGGTCGACCGGGTCGGTGCCGGTGTCGTCGACCGGGTCGGTGGTGCTGTCGTCGACCGGATCGGTGGTTCCGTCGTCCACCACGTCGCTTCCACCGTCCACCGGCGGCTGCTCCTCGGGGAGGTTGCCCGGGCTGTCCGCGCCGTCCGGGAGCTCCTGGAGGATGAGGTCCTGGCTGCAGGCGGAGAGGGCGAAGGCGGCGACGAGAAGCAGGGGGGTACGCATGGAATCTCCCGGTATGAAGAGGTTGTACGGGAGCATCGGATTCCGCAAAAGCGATATGATCTGAAGCGAATGTTCGATATGCTTGAACCATGCTCTCGATCGACCAACTGCGCGTCCTCGACGCCATCGACCGCTGCGCTTCGTTTGCCGAGGCCGCCCACGAACTCCACCGCGTGCCCTCGGCGGTGAGCTACGCCGTGCGTCAGGCAGAGGAAGAGGCGGGCTTTCCGATCTTCGACCGCAGCGCGCGCAAGGCGTCGTTCACCCCGGCCGGGTATCGCCTGCTCGAGGAGGGACGCCGCCTGCTTCGCGAGTCGGCGCGCCTCGATGCACTCGCCGCGCAGCTCGCGACGGGCTGGGAGCCCGAGCTTCACGTGGTGGTCGACGGGGTGCTGCCCATGGGGCCCGTGCTCCGCGCGTATCCGAGCTTCGCGGATCCAACGGTGCCCACGCGGCTTCGCGTGGACGTCGAGTACAAGCAGGGCGTCCTGCGGCGGTTCGCGGACGCGAGCGCCGATCTGATGCTGCTCATCGGCTTCGACCCCGGCGAGGACACCGAGGCCTTCGAGCTGTTCGAGCTGGCTCCACTGCGCATGGTGCTCGTCGCCGCGCCGGGCTCGGGCCAGGCGCCCGGGACCGGACTCGAGCTCGCGGTGCGGGACTCGAGCCCTGGCGTGGACGGGCGAAGCTTCTCGGGCGGACGCGAGGTCGCGTGGTTGCCGGACTTCCACAGCAAGCGCACCGCGCTGCTCGAAGGCGTCGGCTTCGGGTGGCTTCCCGAGCACCTCGTCACGGACGACCTGGCGCACGGGCGACTTGCCCCCGTGGAGGCCGAGGTTGCCGAGTGGACCTACGCGCCGGTCGTCGCTCGACGCGCCTCCGTGCCGCTGGGCAAGGGAGCGGCCCTCTTCCTGCGCCATCTCGGCGTCGACGGCGTTCGACCCGAGGTGGTGTGAGCCGATGCCGCGGGAAGGGCTTGCCCCTGGCCTCCGCGCCGGGGGCTCGCGCGGCGAGCCGAGCGGCCTCGCTCCCGGATCTCCCGGATCGCGACGGCATCTTGACGGCGCGGCATGCCAGATCGCCAGGAAAGGGCGGTATCCTCTCGGTGACCGCGTTCTCCGCGGCCGGGGCATTTTTCCCGGTCGTGCTCTGGTCTCCTTCGCCCGCTTGGCGCCGGATTTCGTATGCAGCACCGCTCTCTTCTTCTGTTTCTCCTCGCCGGATGCGGCCAGGGGGAGCCGGACCCGCTCGCCGAACGCGACCCGGGCACGGTCACCCTGCACCGCCTGAACCGCGCCGAGCTCGACAACACCTGGCGGGACCTCACCGGGACCGCGCAGCAGCCCGCCCGGAACTTCCCGTCGGATGACTCGGGCTACGGCTTCGACAACATCGCGGATGTCTTGTCGACCTCGCCGCTGCATCTCGAGATGCTCGAGGCGGCGACCGACGAGCTGCTCGCGACGGAGATGCTGCCTGGCGTGGCGCCGGCGCGAACCTGGTGGGTCGAGGCCGAGTCCGGCGATGCCGGCATCGACACCACGGCCGGCGGCGAGTGCTGCGGCGGGTGGATGGTGTGGTCCAACGGCTCGATTGGCTACACCCTCGACTTGCCGGCAGACGGCACCTACCAGCTCACCGTGCGCGCGTGGGGCACCCAGGCGGGGCCCGACCTCGTCGCCATGGACGTCGGTCTCGACGGGAACGTTGCTCAGTCCTTCGCGGTTGCCCCGGACTCCGCCGACAACGCCGAGACCTTCACGGTGAGCCTCCAGGCCACGGCCGGCGCGCACCGCTTCTTCGCGGCATTCACCAACGACTACGTCGACTCGGTGACCGGCGACGACCGCAACCTCGTCGTCGACTGGATCGAGGTCACCGGTCCGATTGGCGCCTCCACGGGGCGTCCGGCGAACTACGGGCGGCTGTTCAGCTGCGAGCCCAGCGCCGGAGCCGAGGCGAGCTGCGCCGCGGAGATCGCGCGCACCTTCGGTGGAAAGGCCTGGCGCCGTCCTCTCGAGGATGCCGAGGTCACGCGTCTCGTCGCGCTGTACCAGACCTCCATCGACAGCGGCGGCAGCTTCGAGGAAGCGATTGGTCTCATGGCCAAGGGCATCCTCATGTCCCCGCACTTCTGGTACCGGGTCGAGCTCGACGCCGACCCCGCCGACGTGACCCCGCATCCGCTCGGCGCCTACGAGCTCGCGTCCCGCCTGTCCTACTTCCTGTGGTCGTCCATGCCCGACGACGAGCTGTTCGCCCGAGCCGAGGACGGCACGCTCCTCGAGGACGAGGTGCTCGAGGCACAGGTGCGGCGCATGCTCGCCGACCCCAAGGCTGCGGCGCTCGTCGACAACCTCGCCGGACAGTGGCTGCACGTGCGCGCGGTGAAGGACGCGTTCCCGGACGTGGCCTCGTTCCCGGACTGGGACGAGACCCTGCGCGCGTCCATGGAGGAGGAGATGCGGCGCATGGCGACCCGCGTGTTCCTAGGCGACCACTCGATGCTCGAGCTGCTCACCACGGAAGAGACCGAGATCGACGCGCGGCTGGCCGAGCACTACGGGCTCCCGGCGCCGGCGAGCGCGTGGGAGAGCGTGAGCCTGGCGGACACCGAGCGCAGCGGCTGGCTGACCACGGGCGGACTGCTGACCGCGACCAGCTACCCCGGGCGCACGAGCCCGGTGCGACGCGGCAAGTGGGTGCTGTCGAACCTGATGTGCGAGAGCCCGGCCCCGCCGCCCGAGAACGTCGACACGTTCTTCGACACCGGCGACGCGACGGGGGGACAGTCGCTGACAGAGCAGCTCGAGCGGCACCGCGCCGACCCGGTGTGCGCGAGCTGCCATCAGTCGATGGACCCCATCGGTCTCGGCCTCGAGAACTTCGACGGCATCGGCATGTGGCGCAACACCGACGAGCTCGGCCAGAGCATCGATGCCAGCGGTGAGCTTCCGTCGGGCTTCACCTTCCACACGCCGCGCGAGCTCACCGGGTACCTCGCCGAGGACCCGAAGTTCCCGCGGTGCATCGCGATCAAGACCTTCACCTACGGACTCGGGCGACCGCCGGGGGTCCACGACTGGCCCTACCTCGACACCATCGAGCAGCGGTTCGCGAGCGGGGAGCACCGCTTCGAGGATCTGGCCGTGGCCATCGCACTCTCCGAGCCCTTCCGCAGCCGCCGCGGGGAGGTGAGCCCATGAACCGCCGCACCTTCCTTCGCTCCGCCGCCGCGACCCTCGCGCTCCCGACCCTGACTTCGGCCCTGCCGCGGGCAGCATGGGCGGGCGCTCCCGGGACGCCCCCGGTTCGGCTGGTGTTCTGGTACGTGCCCAACGGCATGGTGATGGACCGCTTCCGTCCGCTGTCCACGGGCTTCGACTACACGCTGAACACGATCACCGCGCCGCTGGCCGGCGTGCGCGACGACGTCACCGTGCTCACCGGGCTCGAGAACGCCGCGGCGAGCGTGCCCCTCGCGGGCGACCATGCCCGCGGCACTGGCAGCTTCCTGACTTGTCGCACGGTCACCCAGACGGCGGGTGCGGACATCGAGAACGGCATCAGCGTCGACCAGGTGTTCGCGCAGGCCACCGCTGGGCAGACGCCATTCCCGAGTATCGAGCTGGGCACCGAGGGCGGCGATGCCGTCGGCGACTGCGACAGCGGCTACTCGTGTGCCTACGTGCGCAACATCAGCTGGGCTGGCGTCGCCACGCCGCTGCCGAAGATCACGGACCCGCGGCTCGCGTTCTCGCGCCTGTTCGCCGGCTACGACCCGACGGTTACCGCCGAGGAGATCGAGCGACGCAAGCAGCTGCGGCTGTCGGTGATCGACTACGTGCTCGAGGACGCGAATGCGCTCCACGGACGCCTCGGACGCACCGACCAGCTCAAGCTCGACGAGTACCTCACCGCCGTGCGCCAGCTCGAGACCCGCATCGAGCTGCTCGGCGACCAGCAGTGCGTGCCCGGAGAGGCGCCGGACTCCTCACTCGACGTCGAGGGGCGGGTCCAGGCGATGAACGACCTGATGGTGCTCGCGCTCCAGTGCGACCTGACGCGGGTCGCGACGTTCATGCTCGGCAACGGCGGCAGCAACCGCGCCTACGACTTCCTGGGTGTGACGGGCGCGCATCACGAGATCTCTCACCATGGCAACGACGCGACCAACCTCGCCAACCTGACCACCATCGACACCTGGGAGGTCGCGCAGTTCGCCGACCTCGTGCAGAAGCTCGGAGCGGTGCAGGAAGCCGATGGTTCGCGGCTGCTCGACCACACGCTGGCCTACTTCTCGAGCGAGATCAGCGACGGCGACTGGCACAACCACAACGATCTGCCCGTGCTGCTCGCCGGTGGTGGCGGCGGCGCGGTGCTCCCGGGGCGTCACGTCGAGCTGCCTGCCGGAACGCCGATGGCGAACCTGTTCTTGACCATGCTGAACGCGGCAGGCGTCGCGGAGAGCTCGTTCGGCCAGGACAGCACCGGCCTGGTGGACCTGTCATGAGGTGGCTCCCTCTGATGGTCCTGGTTGGCTGTGCGAGCGACGGGCTGTCCTTCGAGGAGGACATCGCGCCCATCGTCCAGTACGAGTGCATCGGCTGCCACGCGGGCGACGAGGCCGAGGCGGGCTTCGACCTCTACGACGACGCGTTCGGGGCGATGGTCGACGCGAGCTCGGCGCAGTCCGAGTACCCGCTCGTCGCGCCGGGCGCGGCGCTCGAGAGCTACCTGTGGCACAAGCTCAACGGCACACAGGTGCTCGCCGAGGGCTCCGGGTCGAACATGCCGCTCGGTCGCTGGCTCTCCGACGAGGAGATCGACCTGTTCGCGGCGTGGATCGACGCGGGAGCGCCCGAGTAGCGTCGACGGTGCACGAACCGGGCCAGGCAGGCCCGAGTCGGCGTGGGAAGTCGGTTCCCGCGCGGCGCGAAAGGGACGACTCCGTGCGGGCGGGACCTCCGCGAGTGCGCATGAACCATAGGCTCGCGGGGGTCTGACCCCACCTGGGGGTCTGACCCCCGGGTGGGGTCAGACCCCCCTCCGGGGTCAGAGCGGAACGAGGGGTCAGACCGCCCGATCGGCGAAGAACGACGAAGTGACGAACCCGGGCTTCGACGGATTCCGACGCTCGGCGTCGGTTAGTCGACCTCGCCGTTGCAGTCGTTGTCCTTGCCGTTGTCGCGGACCACACTGCACGTCGGGCACACGCGGTCGTCGGCGTCGTCACAGTCGCCGACGACGTCGGAATTCACGCGGCACTCGGGGGTACCGTCGCCGTCGATGTCGGCGCCGAGGCACGACCCGTCGCCGTCCACGTCGTCGCGCGCGGTGTCCTCGTCGATGATGCCGTCGCAGTCGTTGTCCCAGCCGTCCGCGAGCTCCGGCGCCCCGGGGTGGAAGGCTGGGTCGAGGACCTGGCAGTCCCCGCCCACTGCGGTGAACCCGTCGCCGTCGGGGTCGATCGCGCTCGCCGAGAAGCCGTCACAGTTGTCGTCGTAGCCGTTGCCCTCGATCTCGGGCAGGCCGCGTCGCACGCTGGGGTCGCCGTCGTGGCAGTCACCCTGGTTCTCGGTCATGCCGTCGCCGTCGTCGTCGTAGTCGGCGGTGCCCTCGTCGACCCGCCCGTCGCAGTCCTCGTCCGTGCCGTCGGCGGTCTCGCGCAGGGCAGGGGAGCGAGCGGGGTCCGCGTCGTCGCAGTCGCCACCCGCCGGGCTCGTGCCGTCGCCATCGGCATCGACGGCGGTCACCCCCGTGCCCTCGTCGATGCGCAGGTCGCAGTCGTTGTCGAGGTCGTCGGCGACTTCCGGGTTGCCCGGAAAACGCAGGGCCTCGCCGTCGTCACAGTCGCGCGTGCGCAGCTCGGTGCACTCGGGGTTCGCGCTCGCCGTGCACACGCCGCCGAGCTGGGGGCAGGCGCAGTCGCCATCCGCGTCGTAGGCGAGGGTGCCCTCGTCGATACGCCCGTCGCAGTCGTCGTCCTCGCCGTCGGGAAGCTCCGGCGCGATCGGGTTCACCGCGGGGTTCGCGTCGTCGCAGTCGAGGCCGGGATCCCAGCCGTCGCCGTCGAGGTCGAGCGAGCCCGCATCCACGGTGCCATCGCAGTCGTCGTCGATGCCGTTGAGCGGGATCTCGGTGCCCTGGGGGCCGACCGCCGCATCGCCGTCATGGCAGTCGCCCTCGGCATCCGAGAGGCCGTCGCCATCGTCGTCCCCGCACAGCCCGCCCTCGTCGACCACGCCGTCGCAGTCCTGGTCGACGCCGTCGCAGTCGACCTCGGGGCGGCCGGGTCGAATCGCGGGGGACTCGTCGTTGCAGTCGCCGCCGGCCGGCGCGAAGCCGTCGCCGTCGTCGTCGCGCAGGAAGCGCCGCAGCTCGCCGGTGTCTTCGCTCGTCCCGCTGTCCGCGCTGCTCGCGGTGTCGGACGCACTGCCGGTGTCGGTCCCCGTGTCGGCGGGGCCGCGGCAGGCGAGCAAGAAGAGGAGGGCGGCGGTGCGCATGGCCGCACCCTATCTCGGCGCCGCGTCACCCGTGGCATCGCATGCCCCGGGTGACGAGCTTCGACAGGCTCAGCCCTCGCCGAGGGTGTCGAGCAGGAATGCGTAGGCGCGACTCGTGTCCTCGAGGCGGCCGTAGCGACCGGTCTTTCCGCCGTGTCCCGCGCCCATCTCGCAGTCGAGGTACACCGGGTTGTCGTCGGTCTTCAGCTCACGGAGCTTCTGCGCCCACTTGGCGGGCTCCCAGTAGCCGACGCGCGGGTCGTTGAGACCGGCCGTGATGTACAGCGGCGGGTAGGCCTTGGCGCTCACGTTGTCGTAGGGTGCGTAGCTGCGCATGTACGTGAAGTACTCGGGGTCGTGCAGCGGGTTGCCCCACTCCTCCCACTCGATCACGGTCAGCGGGAGCTCGGGGTCGATCATGGTGTGGATGACGTCGACGAACGGCACCCGCGCGACCACGGCGCCAAACGCGTCCGCGTCGAGGTTGAGCGAGGCGCCCATGAGCAGGCCGCCCGCCGAACCGCCCCACGCCGCGAGCCGCTCTGACGAGGTCCAGCCCTCGTCCGCGAGGTACCGGGCGCACGCCACGAAGTCGGTGAACGTGGTCTTCTTCGTGAGGAACTTGCCGGCCTCGTACCAGGGACGGCCGAGCTCGCCGCCGCCACGGATGTGCGCGATGCCGCACACCCAACCGCGGTCGAGCAGCGAGAACTTCGTGGTCGCAAAGTTGGCGTCGTAGTCGATACCGTAGGAGCCGTAGCCGTTGAGCAGCATCGGCGCGCTGCCATCACGGGGCGTGTCCTTGCGGTACACGAGGCTGATCGGCACCTTCACGCCGTCGGGCGCGGTCGCGTACACACGCGCCGTCTCGTAGTTCTCGCGGTCGAAGCCGCCGAGCACGGGCTGCACCTTGCGCACGGTCTGCTCGAGGGTGCGCAGGTCGCAGTCGATGACGGTGGACGGGGTGCGCGGCGACTCGAAGCTGAAGCGCACGAAGCCCGCGTCGAGCTCGGGGTTGCTGCCGAGGTCCAGGGCCCAGGTGGCCTCGTCGAAGCGAATGTCGCGGGACGCGCCGCTCGCGAGGTCGAGTACGCGCAGGCTGGGCAGCCCGTCGGGGCGCTCGAGCAGCACGAGGTGGTCGCGGAAGGGCTCTACGCCGACCAGCAGGATCTCGGGGCGGTGCGCGACCACCTCGGTCCACTGCGCGCGGCCGGTGCTCGCCGTCGAGGTCTTCATGAGCTTGAAGTTGGTCGCGCCGTCGGCGTTCGTGCAGATGTACAGCGTGTCGCCGAGCGGGGTGACCGAGTACTCCATGCCCTGCTCACGCGGGGTCACGACCTTGGGCGCGGTGTCGGGCGCCGTGGCGTCCACCAGCCACACCTCGCTCGTGATCTTGGACTCGAGGTCGATGATCACGAACTGGCCGTCCTTCGAGCGGCCGACGCCCACGAAGAAGCGCTCGTCGGGCTCGTGGAAGACCTCCACGTCGTCGCTCGCCGGCGTGCCGAGGCGGTGGCGCATCACCTTGTACGGGCGGTCCGCCTTGTCCGACAGCGTGTAGAACAGGGTCGCGTTGTCCGAGGCCCACGCGATGTTCCACTTGAGGTCGGCGACCGTGTGCGGGTCCTCCTCGCCGGTGCTGAGGTCGCGCACGCGCAGGACGTAGCGCTCGCTGCCGTCGGTGTCGGTGGTGTACGCGAGGAAGCGGTGGTCGGGGCTGATCGCGAACGCGCCGAGCTGGAAGAACTCGAAGCCCTCGGCTTCGGCGTTCATGTCGAGCAGGACCTGCTCCTCACCGCCCTCGGCCGGCTTGCGACAGTAGATGCCGTAGGGCTTTCCTTCGACCGTGCGCGAATAGTACGACCATGGACCCTTGCGCACGGGCACCGAGCTGTCGTCCTCCTGGATACGCGCGAGCATCTCGTCGTACAGCGCCTTCTGGAGCGGCAGCGTGTGTGCCGTCTTCTCCCGGTAGTAGGCGTTCTCGGCCTCGAGCAGCGCGATGACGTCCGGGTTCTCCTTCTCGCGGAGCCAGAACCACGGGTCTTCCCAGGTCTCGCCGTGCAGCGAGACGGTGTGGGGGCGCTTTTCGGCGACGGGGGGCTTGGTCATGGACACTACCTCTCTGGCGGCGCCTGATAACCGACAGGGACTCGTGTTGCGTGACTCGCCACAATCGCGCGCCCCGGTGTAGGCTTCGTCCATGCGCATCGCGTTCATCTCCGACCTGCACGGCAACGTCCCGGCTCTCGACGCGGTCCTCGCGGACATCGACGCGCGCAGTGTCGACGAGGTCGTGTGCCTCGGAGACATCGTCGACCTCGGCCCCCAGCCGGTCGAGGTGGTCACCATGCTGCGCGAGCGCGGCATCGCCTGCATCGGCGGAAACCACGACTTCCTCGACGAGCAGCCGCGTCATCCGATGCTGCTCGCGGTCGAGCGGTGGACCCGCGAAATCCTCGACGATGAGCAACGCGCCTGGCTCGATGCGCTGCCGTTCTCGCTGGAGCGCGAGGCTCACGGGCATCGACTGCTCGGCGTGCACGGCTCGCCGCGCTCGAACACCGAGATCATCGACGGGGAAGTCGACGCCGCCGGGTACCGGGAGATGCTCGCCGAGGTCGACCACGACGTGGTCGTCGCCGGGCACTCCCACTCGCCCTTCGTGCGTCGCCTGGGCCAGCAGCTCATCGTCAACGTGGGCAGCGTGGGGCTGAGTTTCGAGGAGGTGTTCCGCGGGGGCAAGCAGGGGCCCGTGGTCCTGCGCTTCGCCGAGTACGGCGTGATCGAGCTCGGCCCGCACGGGGTCTCGGTGTCGATCCATCAGGTCGGCTACGACGTCGAGGCGTACATCGCCACGGTGCGGGCGTCGACCATGCCCTACCAGGACCAGTGGCTGTCGCACTTCGCGCCCTGACCCCCCCGCGAGCGTGAGCGTCGCCGAGCCGACACCGGCAGAACCGACCGCCTGGTGATACCGTCCGTGTCCGCCTGGAGTGCCGACATGGACTTCGACGTCTTCTTCTCCATCTCCCAGACGCCCGTCGATGGCTTCATGCCGAGCGAGCGCGAGATGTTCGAGAACTTCTTCCAGCAGGTCGAGGCCGCCGACCGCCTCGGCTTCGGGGTCGCGTGGATTGCCGAGAGCCACTTCTCGTCCCAGACCCAGAAGTCCCACGCCCAGCCGGTCGTGCCCCACTGGGAAGGCGAGATCGGCCTCAACGTCGACTGGCTGCATCTCGCGCACGCCATCTTCGCGCGCACCGAGCGCATCGAGGTCGGCGCCGCGATCATGAACATCCTGTGCAACGGCGGGCCGATCCCCGCGGCCGAGAAGCTCTGCTACTTCCTGGCCCTCCACGGCCTGGACCCGTCCGAGGCCCGTCGCGTGCACGCCGGCTTCGCCGCTGGACGCTTCGACTTCATGAACCGCGTCACTGGCGTGGTCCCGCGCAACGCGGCCGAGGAAGCGGCGGGCCGCGTGTGGAAGGGCAAGATCTTCGAGCAGGCCGCCGAGATCTTCGTCCGGCTCGTCCAGGGCGAGACCCTCGACTCCTCGATGCTCTCGGAGACGTCGTTCACGCGCGCCGACTTCCGCAGCGACGAGGACTGGGCCAAGGTCCAGCAGGCGGCCGGGACCACCGACGACGTCGTGCCCGTGCCGCCATTCTGGCAGTTCGAGGCGACCCGCATCATTCCCGCCGACGTGCGTCGCGAGCTGGTCCAGCTGATCATCGGCAGCCACGACCCCAAGGTGCAGGAGAAGGTGAACGCCTGGGCCCCGGTGCAGGTGTTCAACCTGTCGATCACCAAGCCCGAGATCATCGACGACACCCACCGCCGCATGTCCGCCGCGTACCACGCCGATGGCGGGGCCTGGCGGCGTCAGTACATGCCGCGCACGGTGTTCGTGTTCCTCAACGAGGAAGCGGGGCTCACGCCGGAGCAGCGCCGCGACGCGGCCCGGCAGGAGGCCCTGGCGGCAAACGAGGCCTACTTCAAGGCGCTGACCGGCACTATCGACCCTTCGCGCATCGCGAATGCCGCGGACAACGCGCTCGTGGGTACCGCGGAGGACGTCGCCGCCCAGATCCTCGAGCGCTTCCACCCGGAAGACCGACTCATGCTGTGGTTCGACTTCTTCAACCACGACAGCGATCGCGTGGTCCGCAACATGGAGGCGTTCATGGAGAAGGTCGCCCCGATCGTTCGCGGAGGCCTGCAATGAGCGCGCCCGGAACCCCGAAGACCGCCGGCGACTTGTACCCGACCTCCCCGCTTGGCGCGGGCACCAGCGATGGCGTGCCCACCGGCCGCGACGTCGAGTGGGAGCCGCTCATCGACTACCGTCGCCACGGCGTGAGCGAGACCACCATCCACGGCGCGGTGGCATGGGCCTCGGGTGGCAAGGTCGTGCACAGCTTCGGCGGCAACGTGCTCTGCTACGGCCGCTCGATGATGAAGCCGGTGATGATGAAGGTGTTCACCGACGAGCTCGCGGACTGCAGCTGGCAGCAGAAGGCGATCTGCGTGGCGTCGCACAACGGCACCACCGAGCACCTCGCCGCCGCCCAGAGCCTGCTTCCGGAAGGGGAGTGGGGCTTGATGCAGACGCCGCTCGACGTGCCACTGGTCCAGTTCGGTCGCCAGGTCCGCCGGCCCCGGCGCTGGTACCACTGCTGCTCGGGTGAGCACGCCGGCATCCTCAAGGGCTGCCGCGGCAAGGGCTGGTCGCGCATCGGCTACATGATGCCGAGCCATCCGTTCTACGACGCCTACATCCACCAGATCCGCCGCTACCTCGGCGAGGACTGGCGTCCGCTGCGCGTGGCCCGCGACGGCTGCGGCCTGCCCACCGTGAGCAACACGGTCACCGAGCTCGCCCACATCCTCTCGGGGCTCGCCCGCGACAAGGACGAGGACTGGATCTGGGAGGCGATGGTCCGCGAGCCCGACCTCGTCGGCGGCTTCAACCGGCTGGACTCGACCATCCTCAAGGCCTGCGGTGGCAAGGTGCTCGCCAAGGAAGGGGCCGACGGCCTGCTCGGCCTCGCGGTCATCCACCCGGACTTCCCCGAGGGCCTCGGCATCTGCATCAAGATCGCCCACGGCTGGAATGCGCAGGCGACCTGGTACATCGCGCGGGCCGTGCTCGGCGTGCTCGGCTTCGAGCTGCGCAACCCGTATCCGCTGCACCGCCAGAAGGCCTTCCTCGTGCCGGGCGTGGTGCCGCCGGATCGCCTCGCGCTGCTCGAGCAGATCCCGACCTGGGATGCCTGGGACCCGAACACCGAGGTGTACGAGCACGACCTCGACACCGGCATGCGCCCGCCGAGCGCGGGCTTCGGGGGACCGCGATGAGTGTGCGCACCATCCAGAACTGGGTCGGCAACCGCGAGCATCCGCCTGCGAAGGGCGCGTACATGGACGACTTCGGCCCGGCGACGGGCGAGGTCATCGCGCGCATCCCGAAGAGCGACGCCGAGGACGTGGACGCGGCGGTCACCGCTGCTCAGGCGGCGATGGCGGGCTCGTGGTCACAGAGCACGCCCGCGGAGCGTGCGGACCTGTGCGAGGCCATCGCCGACGCCATCGAGTCGCGCCTCGACGAGCTCGCGGAGCTCGAGTCCCTCGACTGCGGCAAGCCGATCACCACGGCCCGGACTGTCGACATTCCGCGCGCGGTCGCGAACTTCCGCTTCTTTGCGGGGGCCGTGCGCCACGACGAGACCGGCTGCCACGACATGGGCCGCTCCCGGCTGAACTACACGCTGCGTCGCCCGCTGGGCGTGGTGGGCCTGATCACGCCCTGGAACCTGCCGCTGTACCTGCTCTCGTGGAAGGTCGCGCCGGCGCTGGCCTGCGGCAACGCGGTGGTCGCCAAGCCGTCCGAGATGACCCCGCTCACCGCGGATGCACTGGGTGCCATCGTTCGCGACATCGGCGCACCGGACGGCGTGTTCAACCTGGTTCACGGCCTCGGACCCGAGGTCGGCGCTCCGCTCACCGAGCATCCCGAGGTCGCCGCCATCAGCTTCACCGGCGGCACGGCAACCGGCGCGCGCGTCGCTGCGGCGGCGGCACCTCGGTTCAAGAAGCTGTCGCTCGAGCTCGGCGGCAAGAACCCGACCATCGTCTTCGACGATGCGGACCTCGACCTCGCCGTGGAAGGGGCGGTGCGTGCGGGCTTCACCAATACCGGCCAGGTCTGCCTGTGCGGCTCGCGCCTGTTCGTGCAGCGCGGCATCTACGACGCCTTTGTCGAGCGCTTCACGGTCGCGGTGCAGCAGCTTCCCGCCGGGGACCCGTCCCAGCCGCAGACGCGCGTGGGGGCGCTGATCTCCGCGGCGCACCGGGACAAGGTCGAGGGCTACATTGCCCTGGCCCGCGAAGAAGGCGGCACCCTCGTCGCCGGCGGGGGGCGCACCGCCGTGCCCGCGGCCCTCGCGGGTGGCTACTACGTCGAGCCCACGGTGGTCACCGGCCTCTCGGCGAACGCGCGCTGTGCCACCGAGGAGATCTTCGGTCCCGTGGTCACCGTGCACGTCTTCGACGACGAGGAAGAGGTCCTTCGCCTCGCCAACGGCGTGCGCTACGGGCTCTCCGCCAGCGTGTGGACGACCAACCTCGCTCGCGCCCACCGCGTGTCCGCCGCGCTCGACTGCGGCATGGTGTGGGTGAACACCTGGCTGCTCCGCGACCTGCGCGTGCCCTTCGGTGGCATGAAGGACAGCGGCGTCGGACGGGAGGGCGGCGCCCACAGTCTCGAGTTCTACACCGAGCAGCGGAACATCTGCGTCACCTGGTAGGGCTGTCCCGCGGCGGACGGAGGCCGAACCCGGCGCGCCGATGTGCCAAGATCGGTCCATGTCGATGCAGCGAGAGTCCGATGCCGGAGGGACGGGTGAGGTGAGCGACCTCGCCGAACGCCTGCCGACGGACGCGCGGCTGCACGTGCTGCTCGGCGAGTACGTGCCGCCAGATCTCGAGCCTCTCGAGGCGACCCAGGCGCGCATGGCCCTGCTCATGCCGATGTGGTCGGGGTCGCTCGCGCTGCTGCTCACGCCCGTCGCCTTCCTGGTGCACGACGGACCGCTGGCGCTGTTGCTCGCGGTGTATGCCGCCGCGACCTTCGCCTTCGTTCGCCAGGCTCGTCGGCTGACCTTCCCCGCAGTCGGGCACCTCTCGCTGGTCGTCACCTTCCTGCCCGTGGTGCTGCTCGTGTTCCGCAACGGCGGGATCACCATCCCGGCGGCCAGCTCGCTCCTGCTCATCGCGCCCGCGTCGGTGGCGACGCTCGGGCGTCGCGCCGCGCCGTGGTTCGCCGGCACCCTGCTCGGCTGGCTCCTGCTCTATGGCCTGCATCGGGCCGGGATCTCCGCGGGGCCGCGCTACGTCGAGCACACCGCGGAGCTCGAGCTGGTGTTCGCCTTCGTGGTCACGCTGACGCTCGGCTGGTTCATGTACACGAACCTCTGGCTGTGGCAGGTCCGCCACCAGGAGCTTCGTCGCGCGCAGGACCAGGCCCTCGATGCCTCGCGGACCAAGGAGGCGTTCCTCGCCAACATGAGCCACGAGCTCCGCTCGCCCATGAACGGAGTGCTCGGCCTCACGTCCATGGTGCTCGACACCGACCTCGAGCCCAAGCAGCGCGAGCACCTGGAGCTTGCGCATCGGTCTGCGACGGCCCTGCTCGGCATCATCGACGACGTGCTCGACCTGTCGCGTCTCGAGTCGGGGCACCTCGCCAACGCCGTCGAGCGCGTGGATGCCGTGGCCCTGGTCCGGGATGTCGTCGCGATGCATCGGCCCACCGCCGAGCGCAAGGGGCTGGCCCTGTCCGTCGATGTGCCCGCCAATCACCTTTGGGTCATGGCCGACGGCCTGAGACTGCGGCAGGTGCTCGCAAACCTCGTCGACAACGCGGTGAAGTACACGTCGGTCGGCTGGGTCCGGGCTCGGCTCGAGTTCGTGGACGGGGCGCTGCGGATCGAGGTCGAGGACTCGGGTCCCGGCGTACCCGCGTCGGACCGGGAGCTCGTGTTCTCCCGCTTCGAGCGCGCGCGCGCTCCGGCGACGGGCGTGCGAGGAACCGGCCTGGGGCTCGCGATTGTCCGCAAGCTCGTGGAGGCGGTGGGCGGTCGTGTGTGGGTGGAGGGAGACTCCGGCGCGTGCTTCGTCGTGTGCTGGCCCGTGTTGCTTGCGGACCCGCCGACCGAGACGCCGGAGCTCGACCACGGCGATGGTGTGCCTCGTCGCGAGGTGCTCATCGTCGATGACGACCGCATGATGCGCATCGTCGCCGAGGCCATGGTCGAGAAGCTCGGTCACCACGTCACGGTTGCCGAGGGCGGGGCTCAGGCGCTGGCGCTGCTCGAGCGCCGCACCTTCGATGTGGTGCTCATGGACTGCTACATGCCCGAGCTCGACGGCTTCGAGACCACCCGGCGTCTGCGCGGACAGCTCGGACTCGACGGCATCCCCGTGCTCGCGCTGACCGCCAGCGTGCTCCCCGCGGATCGCGAGCGCTGCTTGGCCAGTGGTATGGATGACGTGCTCGCCAAGCCCATCGACTACGAGACGCTCGGGCGAGCCCTCGCCACCGCAGCCCGGAAGCCTTCGTGATCGTCGACGCCTGGATCCAGCACCCGACCCCGACCTTCCTCGCCCACGACATGTTCGCCTCCCTGCGCAAGTGGATGGGACTCGACAGCGTGGACGCGATCCCCGAGCTGCCGGTCGGGTTCACGCTCGGGGCGATGGATGCCGCGCACGTGGACAAGGCGGTGCTCTCGGCCTGGTGGGGTCCGCAGGGGCCGCTGCTTCCGAACGCGGTGGTCGCCGACGCACTCCGCGCCCATCCCGACCGGTTCATCGGCGCGTGCAGCGTCGACCTGCGCCGTCCGATGGCGGCCGTCCGCGAGCTTCGGCGCTGCGTCGAGGAGGACGGCTTTCGCGCGGTGCGCATGCTGCCGTGGCTGTGGGAGCTGCCGCCGGACGATCGGCGCTACTACCCGATCTACGCCGCCTGCGTGGACCTCGGCGTGCCGTTCTGCCTCCAGGTGGGTCACACCGGGCCACTGATGCCCTCGGAGCCCGGGCGGCCCATTCCGTACCTCGACCGCGTGGCCCTCGACTTCCCGGAGCTCGTCATCGTCGGCGGGCACATCGGCTACCCGTGGACGACCGAGATGATCGCGCTCGCCACGAAGTACGACAACGTCTACATCGACACCTCCGCCTACAAGCCGAGTCGCTACCCGCCGGAGCTCGTGCAGTTCATGCAGCGCCACGGCCGACGCAAGGTGCTCTTCGGCAGCAACTGGCCGATGATCCAGCCGGCTCAGTGCCTCGCACAGGTCGATCAGCTCGGGCTCGACGACGAAGCGCGCACCTTGTTCCTCGGCGGCAACGCGGCCCGCGTGTTCGGCGCGTGACCGACGAGGCGCGCGACGCTCGCCTGCTCACCAAGGCGCTGCGCAAGGTCGAAGACCGGGCCAAGGAGCTGCGCTGGGCGGAGGAACGGCCCTGGACCGTCAAGACGCACGTGTGGTCCGAGCAGGGACTCGCGGTGGTCGACCTCCACGACCTCAACGCCAAGCTCGCGACCGCGGTGGCGGCGGAGGTGCTCGAGGTGGCGGAGAAGCTTCGCTGCGGCGCCGTGCTCCTCGTCGTCGGCGTCGGTCGGCACTCTGCGGGGGCGCCAGTGCTTCAGGGTGTGGTGACGAAGGCGCTCTCGGCGGGTCCGTACAAGGTGCGCATGGCGGCCCGCGGACGGGTGGCGCTCGTCGTCGACCCGGCGCGAGCTCCGGCGGCGGCCACCGGAGGAGGGGACTGGCTGATCACGGCGTGGTGGCTGTTCGTGCTCGCAGCGCTCGCGACGGTGCTCGCTCGGGGCTGCCTCGCCTGACGGCACGCTCGCGCGAGCGAGTTAGGGCACGGGGCCTGGAGGTCCGCATGCTCCCCACGTCTCTGTCCGGTCGCCACGCCCTCGTCACCGGTGCCAGCAAGGGCATCGGTCGCGCCACCGCCTTCGCGCTCGCCGGGCTCGGTGCCGAGCTCACCGTGGCCGCGCGCTCCGCGGACGTGCTCGACGCCATGCACGACGACCTGCGCGAGGCGGGGGCCTCGACGGTTCGCTCTCTCGTCGTCGACTTCGACGACCGGGCGGGGCTGGCGGCCAAGGCCGCCGAGCTCGTGGCCGCGCACCCGGTCCACGTGCTGGTCCACAACACCGGTGGCCCGAAGGGCGGACGCCTGCTCGACGCCTCCGAGTCCGACATCCTCACCGGCTTCTCGCGCCACCTGCTCACCGCTCATCTGCTCGTGCGCGCGTGCCTGCCGGGCATGAGCGAGGCCGGCTACGGTCGCGTGATCACCATCACTTCGACCTCGGTGCGCGAGCCCATCCCGAACCTCGGCGTCAGCAACCTGACCCGGGCCGCGGTGGCGTCCTGGGGCAAGACCCTGTCGCGTGAGCTGCCGTCGGGGGTCACGATCAACAACGTGATGCCGGGCTACACCGACACCGACCGCCTCTCCGAGCTCGCCGCCGCGCGCGCGTCGCGCTCTGGAGTCGAGGCCAGTGACGTGTTCGACGAGTGGGTCGCCAAGGTGCCCGAGGGTCGGCTGGGTCGCCCCGAAGAGCTCGCGAACGTCATCGCCTTCTTGTGCTCGCCGGCGGCCAGCTACGTGCGCGGTCAGTCCATCGCCGTCGACGGCGGGCGCCTGAACGCGATCTGATCAGCGCGGCGCCAGGGCGGTCGACGTGGTCAGGTAGCGCCGCACTGCCTTGGGCAGGACCCAGGCTGGCTCGCCGAAGGCGTTGACCACCCGGCCCACGAAGCTCTCGGGAGCCGTGCGCGCGAGCACGAACGGCACCCAGCGAAGCAGCGACACTCGCCCGGGCGGCTGCTCGCGCATCCACGCGACCCCGGCGTCGAGCTGGGCGGCGACGGCGTCGGCGTCGGGCTCCTCGCACAGACGCGCCTCTTCGCCGTGTCCGGGAAGCAGCCATGCGAAGCGCAGATGCCCGGCGTGGGCCCAGTGCGCGAGCTGGTCCACCGAGGAGGTGAGCACTTCCCAGTCCTGCCAGCACTGCAGTCGTGCGCCGACCGGGTGCCCGAGGCGATGGGAGTAGGCGAGGTGGTCGCCGGTGAACAGGTAGCGTCCGCGGTACAGAAGGCAGAAGCCCCCGGGCGTGTGCCCTGGTTGAGGAAGGAGCACGAGCTCGGTCTCGGACATGCGCTCGACGGGCAGGGGGTGGCCATCGAAGTCCAGCGGACCACCGTCGCTATCGAGCAGCAGCTCGACCTCCGTCGTCGCATCCGCGTAGGCGTGGGCGTACTTGTTCACGTCGCGGCGCCCGAGCATGCGCTTCGCGCCCGGAAACGCCGCGACGAACTCGGCGTGATGCTGCGCGTGGTCCGCATGGGTGAGGAAGATGCGCGACACGCCGCCGTGCTCGCGAAGCCAGGCGAACAGGGACTTGCTCGGCTTGGGCAGGTCGACCAGCACACCACCGCCCTCGCGCTCGAGGAAGAAGGCGGTGGCTCCGTAGTTTCGCGTCGAGGGTTGGCCGAGCATCCACACGCCCGGCTCGAGCTCGCGGGGAAAGTGCTTCCAGGGGGAGCCGCGAAGCTCGCTCGGTAGCTTCTGAGCGGGCTTTCCCAGCTTGATGGCGCCAAAGCCGCACGCGGCGGCGGCGGTACGCGCCTGTTGGTACTCGGCGGCGCTGCGCGGCTGGCGGCGCACGCCGGTGAACGCGCCCGGCTCGTGGCCGTCGGGGGCCAGCTCCTGGCATCCGTCCGGGTCGAGTTCGACCAACAGATCCGGCGCATAGTTGCGGCAACTTCCGGCACCGCAGCACCGCCCGGTGACCGTGACCGTCCCCCAGGACTCGCTGGCTGTCGCGCTGCCGTCGATCGTCGCCCGCATGCCGCCTCCGTGGCTTGACACCCTGTAAAGCTAGCGCTAGCT
>SBGP01000022.1 GCA_006226595.1 Deltaproteobacteria bacterium | reverse complement strand
GGCCAGCCGGGCGGCTGGGACGGCGACCCGGGCTCGCACCTGACCTCGGTTGGCTGCGAGGCGTGCCACGGTCCGAGCGGCCCCCATGACGGCACCGCCACCGAGCCGCGCACGACCTGCGAGGGCTGCCACGACGAGAAGCACTCGATCGCGTTCTCGTACGACAAGGGCCTGCCGCTCATCGATCACTACGCCGCCAACGGCATGACCGACGAGGACTTCCGCGCGCGCCTCGAGGCGCTGGGAAGTGGTCGGGCCCCGCGACCGCTGCTCGCCTTCGCCCAAGGCAAGAACGTCGGAGCCGACGCCTGCAAGGAGTGTCACGCCGAGGAGCACGCGAGCTGGAGTGCGTCGCCGCATGCCTCCGCGATGGACGCGCTCGCCCAGGCCTACCCGTCCAAGGAGCTCGCCGAGGGCGAGGCCGCGGGCAAGGCCGAGTGCGTGCAGTGCCATGCCACCGCGAAGACCTCGGGACCGCCGCCCAAGGAGGTCGAGAACTTCCACGTGGGCGAGGGGGTGTCCTGCGAGTCCTGCCACGGTCCCGGCGAGACCCACGTCGCCGAGGGCGGCGGCAAGGACAACATCGAGGGCCTCGGCGAGGACTGCCCGGTGTGCGTGATCGAGGCGGTGTGCACGAGCTGCCACACGCCGGACTGGGACGCGACCTGGGACCTGGACACGCACCTCCCGAAGGTGGGGCACGGCAAGTGACGACGCGGGTGCTGTTCCTTCACGGACTGGAGGGGCACCCGAACGGCTCCAAGGTCCGCTACCTGCGCAAGCAGGGCTTCGAGGTCGAGGCGCCGGACATGGGCATGGGCATGTTCGTGTGGGGACGCCGACACTCGGTGCTGCGCAGCCTGCTGCGCCTCCACGAAGTGCGCGGGGCCTTGCTGATCGCGGTGCTCGGGGTGCTCGCGGTGCCCTGGAACCCGCTAGCGCTGTGCGCGACGGTGGTGTCGCTGGGGGCCCTGGTGTCGCGGCGCGACCACCTGTTCGCGGCCGCGCTGTCGCGGAGCTTCGACGACTGCGTGCGCGTCGCGGCCGAGGCCGCTTCACGCTCCGAAGCGGACGTGCTCGTCGGGTCGAGCTGGGGTGGAGCGGTCGCCGCCGAGCTGCTCGCGAGCGGTCGGTGGACGAAGCCCGCATTGCTGCTCGCGCCGGCCATGGGCCGCGTGCACCGCCGGGCCCGCCGAAAGGACGCCGCCGAGCGCATCCAGGGCCTTGCGCTCGCCGCCAGCCAGCTGCCGGTGCGCGTCGTGCACGACCCGGTCGACGATGTCGTGCCCTTCGCGGACAGCGTGATGCTCGCGGCCCAGACGCCCGTAGCGCTGGTCGCCGTCGAGGGCGGGGGGCATCGCCTGCTCGAGTTCGTGCACGGCGGTGGCATCGACGAAGCGATCGGCGAGCTCATCGCCTAGGCGCGCGGGTCGGCGAGAAACTCGGAGGGGGCTGTAAGCGCGCCGTGGGGGTGCCCGTTGGTCGGGCGTCCCTACGGAGGTTTCATGCTCTCGCTCGTCTTCGCCGCTGCCTTGTCCACCGCCTCGGCCGAGGAAGTCACCGACTACAGCGCCGAGTGGCGCGCGGTCCTCGCTGAGCGCCGGGCCGCGAACATCGAGCGGCTCGCGGACTATGCCGAGGCTGGCCGCTACCCGCTGAACCTGACCCAGCCGGGTCCCGCGCACATGTTCATGGACGGCACCGGGTCGCGCTGCGGCATGGCCGAGCTCATCTGGCAGAGCGGGCACGAGCAGCTCGTCGTCGACGCCTACCAGCTTCGCAACGACGTGGTCATGGCCGAGCTCGGACTTGGCGATCCGCTCACCGAGTGGGTCGCGGTCAGCGGCCTGACGATGGCCGAGGTCGCGTTCATCCAGGAGCCGGGGTTCATGGTCGGCATGATGGAGGAGCCGCTGGAGCCGGAGCCGTTCATCGCGCAGGTCGACCCGGAGCTGCTCGAGCTCGAGACCGCACGCCGCACCGCCCACTTCGGCATGGCGGCTCGCCAGCTATCGCTGACCACCGAGCGCAGCCTCGACCAGGCGTTGCTCGCGCTGGGTGAGCGCGTGCTCGAGCCGCCCCCGGCCGAGTCCTGGGCCTCGCAGCTGCCTCACAGCACCGCGATGCCCGTGGCCGCACCGACCCGGAACGCCAAGCGCCGCACCCGCGGCTGATCCGAAAAGGAGTCGCCATGCTGTCCCTCGTCTTTGCCGCCGCCCTGTCGACCGCTTCCGCCGGGGAGGTCACCGACTTCAGCGCCGAGTGGCGCGCGGTCCTCGCCGAGCGCCGCGCCGCGAACATCGAGCGGCTCGCGGACTACGCCGAGGCCGGCCGCTTTCCGCTGAACCTCGATCAGCCCGGACTCGCCCACCTGTTCATGGATGACACCGGGTCGAGGTGCGGGGTCGCCGAGCTCGTGTGGCAGAGCGGCCACGAACAGCTCGTCGTCGACACCTACCAGCAGCGCAACGACGTGGTGATCGCCGAGCTCGCGCTCGGGGACCCGCTGTCGGAGTGGGTCGCGGTCAGTGGCCTGACCATGGCGGAGGTCGCGTTCATCCAGCGGCCCGCGTTCGGTGTGGGCCGGCAGCTCGTCGAGCCGGAGATCGCGATCCTCGAGGCCGACGAGGACCTTCTCGCGCTGGAGACCGACGTGCGCCGCGCGCACTTCGCGATGGCTGCGCGTCAGCTGATGCTCACGGACCAGGCCAGCCTGGATCAGGCGGTTCTCGCGCTGGGTGAGCGCGTGCTCGAGCCGCCCCCGGC
>SBGP01000074.1 GCA_006226595.1 Deltaproteobacteria bacterium | reverse complement strand
GAACCCATTCCGAACTCGGAAGTTAAGCTCCGTCACGCCGATGGTACTGCAGCTCCTGGCTGTGGGAGAGTAGGTCATCGCCAGTCACCCCTTGCACCCCGGGTCGAGCTCCTCGTGAGCTCCCCGGGGTGCTCTGGTTTCGGGTCGCGTTCTCGCCGACCTCGGGACCCCGGGTCGAGCTCTTCGTGAGCTCCCCGGGGTTCTCTGGTTTTCGGGGTGGGTTCGCCGACCTCGTGACCCCCGGGTGGAGCTGTTCGTGAGCTGCTCGGGGTCTGCTGGCGTCTGGGGCCGGTCGGTGGATCGGGCCTGGTGTCTCGACCGGCCTTGGGCGCGTGCGCGCCAGGTGCGACGCCAACTCGAGGTCGCGTCATCCCGAATTCACACCCCGGGTCGTTGCGCTCGAGGCGACGGTCATCGGCCTGTAAACCGACAGATTGCGCATGCGCTCGTCCTCCGGTGCGGATATGGCAGCGGGCCTCGCAGGCGCCAGCGCTTGCGCTCACGGGGGTAGCCGCGCGGCCGCCCGCTGCTTGGGATATTGTGAAAACCATGAGTTACCCGGACAAACCGGCGCGCCTTCTCGCCGTCGTCGAGGACCTCGCGGCCGCCGCGACGCGTGCGCGCAGCGCCGATGGCGTGCTGCAGGCGTTTCATCACCACCTCGGGCGGGTGCTGGACACCAACTCCCTGTACGTGGCGCTGTGGGACGAGGAGTCCGGTGCGTACAACTTCCCGCTCGATGTCGACGCGGGCGGTGCCATCGTCGAGCCCACCCCGCTCGATGGCTCGCTGACCGACTACGTGCGGCGCACCGGTCGTGCGATCTGGGTCGACCGCCCCGAGTTCGACCTGCTCGCTCAGTCGGGCAAGGTTCGTCCGGTCGGCAAGATGTGCGAGGTGTGGATCGGCGTGCCCCTCCGCGCCCGCGATCGGGTGTTCGGGGTGGCTGCGCTCCAGCACTACACGGATCCCTTCGCGTTCTCGCCCGCGGACCTGCGGACCTTCAGCCTGCTCGGGGACGTGCTCGCGCCCTCCCTGCATGCCCTGCTCGACGCCTGACCCGGTGCATTTCTCGCTGTCTCGGTGCTGGACCTTGCTCGGGGATTCGGGTACAACCGGCTGACGCGCGGTTTGCGCGGACGGACGGAGACGCGACATCTGGTGGCTGGCCACTGCCCTGGCTGCTCCCTGCCCTGACCTCGCCCAGGAGGTCGACGCCGGGTGGGCAGCCTACCGAGACGCCGAGCTGGCTCAGGCCCGCGGTCACATCGCGACCGCGGTGTCGTCGCTGTCGTGCCAGGCGTCGCCCGTGTCCTCCGATGTGCTCCTGCGCATGTACCGGCTCGACGCGCTGGTCGCGATCACCGAGTCCGACCGCAAGGGTGCGGTGTACGCCACCATTCGCGTGGTCACCATCGACCCCGATGCCGCGCCCGACCCGGAGCTCGGGCCAGAGCTCGGCGACATGCACCAGACCTGGTCAGCTCGCCTCGCCGAGAACGTGATTCGCGTCGCTTACCAGGGTGACGGCACGGCATGGGTCGACGGACGCGAGGTCACCAAGCCGTGGATCGAGGTCTACGCGGGTGAGCACCTCTTCCAGTACGACGGACCCGATGGCTGGGTCTCGCGCGTCCGCGAGGCCGACAAGAGCCTCACCCTCGGTCCCCCGGGGGCGACGCCTCCACCCGATCCGGAGCCCGAGGTCGTCCCGACGCCCGGAGCCGGTTCCGGTCGCAAGGTGCGCCGCACCGCGCTGCTCGTGAGTGGCGGGGGTCTCGGCGCGGCCGGTGGTGCGCTGGTGCTCATGGGGCACCTCTCCGAGCGCCGCTTCATGGAAGCGCCCTACGACGCGGCCACCTACGGTGGTTGCTCGCTGCCCGAGCCCTGCTGGGCCACGGCCCGCGAGAGCCAGATCCGGAGTGACGCGGCGGCGGTTCGCGCGCTGTATGCGGCCGGCTACGTCGCCGCTGGACTCGGCGTCGCTGTCATTGGCACGGAGCTCCTGCTCCTGCCGGCTCCCACCTCCGGTGGCGGGGCCCTCCTTCTCTCGGGCAAGTTCTAGTCATGCCGGTCCTCCGCCCCTCGCGCCTGCTTCTCCTCCTGTGGCCTCTCGGTCTCACGGGTTGCTGGCTCACGGATGCCGAGCTCGGGTCCAAGCTGCGCGTCGACATCGACACCAGCGAGGATGCCGATCCACTCGTGCTCGGCGGTATCGAGCCCGCGTTCGGCCCCACCTCGGGTGGCACCGAGGTCATCATCGACGTGGGCCCGCTCACCGGAAACCCCCAGGTCCAGTTCGGCTCGGCGGCCGGGACTGTGCTCTTCCAGACCGAGGATCAGCTCGTCGTCACGGTGCCGCCCGCCGTCGCCGCCGGCTCCGTGCCCGTCTCCATCTCGGATGGTGGTCGAAACATCCAGTCGGCCGACGCCTTCACCTACTACGAGGACCGCAGTGATCTCGTCGGCGTCCTCGGCGAGATGACCTACATCACCTACGTCGGCGATGCCTGGGGCACGCAGATCGAGCGCCCGGCGGACTTCGGCTATGGCTGGGTCTCGTTCATCGAGCCGCAGGACGTCTCGATCGCCGAGCTCTCGTACGGGACCACGCTCGACACCTGCTCGAGCAACTACACCTACACCGGTACCCTCTACGACCGGCCGGTCAACGCCGCGTCGCTGACCATGAACTCGGGCTCCACCGTGCTCGACTTCCAGTACAGCGCCCAGAACCTCGAGTTCTCGCGAGACCTGACCATCGCCGAGTTCCGGCCCGGCTCCGTGTTCGACCTGCACCCGCTGCCCTCGTCGACCTTCCCGTCCTACGGCGTCGAGGGCTTCGCGAAGACGCCCCTTCCGTTCCAGGTCACCCAGCCCGAGTTCGACACGTTCATCACCGACGACTTCACGGTCACGTGGAGCTCGGACGAGCGCGGCGACTACATGCTCATCCGCATGGACCTGTACAGCGATCTCGCCGGTGGCTTTGTCGAGACCGTGAAGTGCCTGGTCGCGGATGACGGCGAGTTCTTCGTCAGCGGCAGCAACTTCTCCACCTGGACCCCGATCGACACGACCCTGCGCCTCGGCGTCGCGCGCGTGATCGACTCCGATGCGGTACTCGCGCACGACAACAGCGAGGTCGGCGTCGTCGGAATGTACTGGGTCTTCGGCCTGGCGTACGCGGATCTGTAGCCGCCTGGGCCGCGCCCCGACGCGCGTTGCTCCCTGCATCGTTCCGCGCCGGTGCTCCGAAACCGCGCGCCTGCTACCCTTCGCCGATGGCGACGGTCGGATTCCAGGCACTCCATAAACGCTACGGCGACACCCACGTGCTCAAGGGCATCGAGGCCCAGGTCGAGGACGGCGAGTACGTCGTGCTGGTCGGGCCCTCGGGCTGCGGCAAGTCGACGCTCCTGCGCTGCGTGGCCGGGCTCGAGGAGATCAGCGAGGGCCAGCTCACCATCGGGGACCGGGTGGTGAACAGCCTCGCGCCAGCCGAGCGCGACGTCGCGATGGTCTTCCAGTCCTACGCGCTGTATCCGCACATGACGGTCGCGGAGAACATGGGCTTCGCGCTGCGCGTCGCCGGCCGTCCTCGCGAGGAGATCCAGGCCCGCGTGGCCGAGGTTGCCAGGATGCTCGAGCTCGAGCCGCTCCTCGAGCGCCTGCCGGCCCAGATGTCTGGCGGCCAGCGCCAGCGCGTCGCCATGGGTCGCGCCATCGTGCGCCAGCCCGCGGTGTTCCTGTTCGACGAGCCCCTGTCGAACCTCGACGCCAGCCTGCGCACCCACATGCGCGTCGAGCTCAAGCGGCTGCACCAGCGACTCGGCGCGACCATCCTCCACGTGACCCACGACCAGGTCGAGGCGCTGACCCTCGCCGACCGCATCCTCGTGCTCAACCAGGGCATCGTCCAGCAGTTCGGCTCCCCTCGCGAGCTCTACGACACGCCGGCGAACACCTTCGTCGCGACCTTCATCGGCTCGCCGTCGATGAACATGCTTCGTGGACTGCCCGGTGAGGAGGCCATCGTCGGGGTGCGTCCCCACGATGTGGTGCTCGGCAGCGGAGAGATCTCGGCGACGGTCGACGTGGTCGAGTCGCTCGGGGCCGAGGCGCTCGTGCACCTGCAGCTCACGGATGGCACGCCGATGGTCGCCCAGGTTCCCGAGCCGGCGTCGGTCAAGCCCGGCGACGCCGTGAACCTGGCCTTCGCGAAGGTCCACCGCTTCGACCCGAGCACCGAGCGTCGCCTGTGAGGGGTGTGGGCGCGCTGCTCTTCGCGTGGCTGCTGCCCGCGGCGGCTCAGGCCGAAGAGCTCACCGTGTGGCACGCCTACTCCGGCGCCGAGGAAGACGCGCTGCAGGAAGCGGCCCGCACCTGGTCCGAGGCCAACGGCGTCACCGTACGACCCGTGTTCACGCCGTTCGGCGCCTTCGACTCGAAGATCGAGACCGCCGTTCCCCGCGGCAATGGCCCCGACGTGTTCATCGCCGCTCACGGCAACCTCGGAAACTGGCGCCAGATGGGCATCGTCGAGGAGGTGGAGGTCGACCTCGCCGCTCACTGCGAGGTCTGTGGCGAGGCGGTGAGCGCCGATGGCAAGTCCTGGGGCTATCCGCTGGCGTACAAGTCGCTGCTGCTGCTCTACGATCCCGGAGTGGTGGACCGGCCTCCCGAGACCACGGACGAGCTCATCGCCCAGGCCCACGCCCTCACCGGCGGGGACCGCTACGGGCTCGCGTTCCAGATCGCGGAGCCCTACTACTACGTGCCCTGGCTGCACGCGTTCGGCGGCTCGATCCTCGACGACGACGTGTCGAGCCCCGCGCATGCCCAGGCGCTCGCCTTCGCCTACCGCCTTGGGGTGGGGGAGGGCATCATGCCCGCCCAGCCAACTGGCGAGCTCGTCGGGCAGCTGTACGAGGACGGCAACGCGGCCTTCGTGATCTCGGGACCGTGGTTCATCCCCGACCGCAAGCGGGCGATCGCTGCGGCTCCGCTCCCGGTGGTCAGCGAGACCGGGCAGCCGGCGAAGCCGTACCTCACGGTCGAGGCGGCCTTCGTGGCGGACCAGGCCAAGGAGCCCGAGCATGCCCGCGCCTTCGCCGCGTGGCTCGCGGGTCCCGAGGGTGCGGAGATCCGCCAGCGGGTGGGCAAGCAGGCGGTGAGCGCGGTGGAGGTGACCTCCGACGACCCACTGCTCGCCGTCATGCGCGAGCAGGCCGAGCGCTCGGTGCTCTACCCGACCGATCCGGCTGCTGGATCGGCCACCGAGGCCCAGGCGCGAGCGCTTCGTCGCGTGCTTCGCGGTGCCGCCACCCCCGAGGGTGCCGCAGCCGAGGCCCAGGCCTATCGCGAGGTCTTCCAGCGTCCGCCCCCGCCGTCGGTCAGCCCCACGCCGTACCTCGCGACCATGGTGCTCGTGCTGCTCGGCGGGCTCGCATGGGCCGTCGCTCCGCTCCGCGAGGAGGCCCTGCGCAAGCAGATCTGGGAGGAGCGCTTCAGCTACCTGTGGGTCGCACCCGCCGCCGTGGCCCTGCTCGCCGTGGTCGTCGCGCCCTTCGTCACGGGTGCGGCGGTGTCGCTATTCGCCCACCAGGGAGGGGAGTGGAGCTTCGTCGGCATGCGCCACTTCCTCGACATCCTGCTCGCCCGCGACTGGCCCGTGTCCTCGCCGATGTCGTTCTTCTACACGCTCGCGGTGACCGTGCTGTGGACGGTGACCAACGTGCTCGCTCACGTGGGGCTCGGCGTGGCGCTGGCCCTCGTGCTCCGTGAGCCGTGGATCCGCATGCGACCGCTGTTCCGCGCAGCCCTCATCCTCCCGTGGGCGATCCCGAACTACATCACCGCGCTCATCTTCAAGGGCCTGTTCCACGTGCAGTACGGGGCGGTGAATGCACTGCTCGGCGCCCTCGTCGGCGGCACCGTGCACATCGACTGGTTCGGCAGCTTTGCCCTCGCGTTCTGCGCGAACCTGACCACCAACACGTGGCTCGGCTTCCCGTTCATGATGGTCGTCGCTCTCGGGGCGCTGCAGAGCATTCCACGCGACCTCGAGGAAGCGGCGATGGTCGACGGCGCCGGCTGGTGGTTCCGCTTCCGCCACGTCGTGTGGCCGCTGCTCGCGCCGGCCCTGCTCCCGGCGGTGCTGCTCGGCAGCGTGTGGACCTTCAACATGTTCAACGTCGTGTACCTGGTGAGCGGCGGCGAGCCCGACGGCAGCACCGAGATCCTCATCTCCGAGGCCTACCGCTGGGCCTTCGACCGCGAGAACCGCTACGGCTACGCAGCGGCCTACGCGGTGCTCATCTTCGGCGTGCTCCTGATCTGGAGCCGCAGTGCCAACCGCCTCGCCGGCAAGCGGGTGCTGTGATGAAGCGCGCGCCTTCGACGCCCATCGTCGTGCTCGTGCACGTGGGCCTCGTCGTGTTCACGGTGGTGGCCCTGCTCCCGGTGATGTGGGTGCTGTCGATGGCGCTCACTCCGTCCCAGGCCTTCGCCTCGGGGGGGCTGCCGATCCCCACCAACCCGAGCCTCGCGAACTTCACGGACGTCGTGACGACCGTGGACGAGGACGGCACCTGGCTCTTCGTGCGCCAGCTGTTCAACTCGCTGATCGTGTCGGCGTCGACCTCGCTGGTCGGCCTGGCCCTGGCGACGACCGCGGCCTACGCGCTGTCGCGGTGGGAGATGCCGGGCAAGGACCGGGCGATGAGCGCGTTCCTGATCACGCAGATGTTTCCGGGCGTGGTGATGGCGGTGCCGCTGTACCTGCTGCTCGACGAGGTCGGGCTGCTCGACACGCTGACCGGCCTGGTCCTGGTGTACGCGACGACGACCGTGCCGTTCTCGGTGTGGACGCTCAAGGGCTACTTCGACACCGTGCCACGCGACCTCGAGGAAGCGGCGATGCTGGACGGCGCGAACCGCTGGCAGACCTTCGCGTGGGTGATCTTGCCGCTCGCCAGGCCTGCGCTTGCCGTGACCGGGCTGTTTTCGTTCATGAGCGCGTGGAACGAGTTCATCCTCGCCGCGACGTTGCTCGGGGACTCGCGCAGCTACACCCTGCCGGTGGTGCTCCAGCGCTATGTCTCGGATCAAGGAACCGAATGGGGACACTTCGCGGCCGGCGCCGTCATCGTGTCGATCCCCGTGGTCCTGCTGTTCTTCGCACTCCAGAGGCACTTCGTGGAAGGCCTCACCGCAGGGGCCGTGAAGGGCTGATCTGCAGTGCGAAGAAAATTGTTTGCGGGCTTGGCAGGTGCCCGATATTCGGCGCGCCTTCAAATCAATGGCGTCGCCGGGCCCGGCCCTGAGCGCGCTGCCTACCTCCTTGCAGGATGGTTTTCATGCACAAGTTCTTCTTCGCGGCGATGGCTGCGGTGGCTCTCTCTGCCTGTGGCGTCGAGAGCGGTGTCGATACCCAGTCGGCTGATGACTACGCGCGCCAGCAGGACTGCTCTACCGTCCTCTGTTTCATGACCTGCCCCGAGGGCACCGAGCCCGTCTACCGCGGCAACAGCTGCTGCCCGAGTGACTGCCGGGAGATCGGCGGCAACGGCAACGGCGGCAACGGCGGCAACGGCGGCAACGGCAAGCAGTGCGACGACCGCAACCTGAAGTCCTACGTGGCGAACAGCCCCGAGGAGTGCGCGGCGATTCGCTTCTACTGCGAGCCGGGCACCGAGCCGTTCTTCGACGACTGCGGATGTGGCTGCATCCAGGCCGGCGAGCAGTGCGGCGACACGACCTGTGCCATCGGCGACGTGTGCTGCAACGATAGCTGTGGCATCTGCACCCCGGAAGGTGGTTTCTGCACCCAGCAGGTGTGCGACTCCAACACCCTCTGATCCGCGTGATCGTAGGCCCGGCGTCGGTCTCGGCGCCGGGCCTTCGTGCGTTTCGGGATTGGACTTCGCGGACGGGCCTTTCCGACACTAGGATGGGCTCTGGAGGCTCATGTCGCTGCCCTTGCTCCTCGCACTGCTAGCCGGCAGTGCGGCAGAAGCCGGCACACTCGTCGTGTGCGCGGGAGACGTCACGGTCGGGTCTGTCGCGCCCACAGGGTGCTACCCCGATCTCGACAGTGCCGTCGCCAACAGTACGGAAGGCGATGTCATCGAGGTCTACGCGAGCGCGTCTTCTTACGCCGGGAGCACGACGATCACCCACGGTCTTCGTGTGCTCGGCAAGGCATCGGACCAGGGCACCGTGCCTCGGCTGCACAGGTCGGACACCGCCGTGGATGCGACGCTGACGCTGGGCTGTGTGTCGAGCTGCGTGGTCGAGTTCGAGGATGTCGAGATCGATGTCCAGGGTGGCGGCGCGTTCTCGGCGGTCGGTGCCCAGCTGGACCTGCGTGTTCGGCGCTCGGAGCTGCTCGACACGACGGGCGGGCCGTTCGTGTACGGGGGCGCGATCACCGCCAGCGAGGCGACGGTTCTCGCGGACTCTCTCGTTATCGACGGCATCTCCGGCACGGACGGGGCCTTGTTCGTAGCGATGGCCGGCGCGTCGCTCACCTTCCTGGACGCCGACTTCGCGAATGTGACGGCCCCAGGACTGGTCGAGGCGGGTGGGGCCTCCGCGGTGACGGTCACGCGGGGCTCGTTCGTCACGTTGGACTCGACGGGCGTGGGGGGACTCTTCTCGGTCGAGGAGTCGAGCACGCTCAGCATGAACGGCTCCGTCGTGTCGGATGTCACGGCGACCGGCAGTGGGGGCGTCGTCTACGCGCTGGCGGCGGGTCAGGTGACGCTCACCGACGTCGACATTCAGCTCGTCGACACCGGGAACGTGGGCGGCGTCGTCGCGTCCGTCGACACCGACGTCACCATCGATGGCGGCTCCTTGCTGGCCGACTGTTCAGCCACGTTCCCGGGTGGTCTGGTGTACGCGGATGGCGGGGCGCTGGTGATCGAGGACAGCGTTCTCCGCGATGGGATCGCGGACTCCGCCGAGGGGCAGCTGATCCATCAGGTCGGTGTGGCGGCCACACTGACGACCACCAACGTCACGTTCGAGGACCTGGACACCCAGACCGTCGGCGCTTTGATCGTCGTCGAGGACACGGCCTCGGCCTCGATCACGGGCGGAACGGTCGTCGGTGGGCGCGCCGGCTCGCTCGGAGGTGGCGGCCTGCGGTCGACGACCAGCTCCCTGACCCTCGACGGCGTCACGTTCGAGGACAATCAGGCCTTCACCGGTGGCGGCGTGATGCACACGGGTGGCGACCTGACGATTCAAAGGGCGACCTTCATCGCGAACCACGCCACCGGTGCGGGAGGCGGAGCCCTCGCGGGTCTCCCACTCACCGGCTCCACGGTGCTCATCGAAGGCAGCATCTTCGAGGAGAACACCGCGGCGGTCAGTGGCGGAGCAATGGGCCTCCAGTTCGACGGCGTGCAGACGGTCCGCGACTGCAGTTTCATCGGCAACTCGTCGGCGGGTCGCGGCGGGGCTCTGTTCGTCGATCTTTCGGACATCCTCGTCGAGCGGAACTTCTTCTGCATGAACGACGGTGACCAGGGCGGTGGACTCTTCATCCAGCGCGCGGTCGCAGGCTCCTTCGTGCGAAACAACGTGTTCATCCAAAACACGGCCAACGTGTTCGGAGGAGGCGCCGACAGCCAGGACGGGTCGGAGGTGTTCAGCCACAACACCTTCTTCTACAACGGCCACCCGACGGATGGCGGTTCGCTACTCGGCGGGAGCTTCGCTACGAACCCGCCCGTCGCGCTGGAGCACGTCGGAAACGCGGTGCTCTGGTCGACGCACGGGAGCGGCGTTCACAACGACTCTCCCGGCCTTCGACCCAGCCTCGCGGACACCCTGTTCTGGCAGAACAGCCCGGCCGACGTGTCCGGGCGGTGGAACAACGGCACCAACATCATCGCGCTCACCGACCCGATCATGACCGGGCTCTCGGCCGATGGGGACTGCTCCAACGACGATTGGACCCCGGGTAGCGGGAGTCCCTTGCTCAACGGCGCGACCGACGGGTCGGACATTGGGGCGACTGGCGGCACGTCGCCCTTCCTCCCCGACGTCAGTGCCGTCGAGATCTGCGACGGTCTCGACAACGACGGCGACGGCACGGTCGACAACGGCTTCCCCGACGCGGACAGCGACGGCACCGCGGACTGCGTGGACGACTGTCCGGCGGACCCGCTCAAGACGGCGCCAGGCGTGTGCGGCTGCGAGGTGGTCGAGGACCTCACCGACACGGATGGCGACGGGACGGCCGACTGCATCGACGTCGAAGAGTGCGACGGCCTCGACAACGACGGCAACGGCGTCGTCGACGAGGGTTTCCCCGACGGAGACAGCGACGGCACCGCGGACTGCGTGGACGACTGCCCGGCGGACCCGCTGAAGACCTCCGCGGGTGTATGCGGCTGCGACGTGGTCGAAGATCTCACCGACACCGATGGCGACGGCACCGCGGACTGCATCGACGTCGAGGAGTGCGATGGCCTCGACAACGACGGCGACGGGCTCACGGACGAGGGCTTCGACGACACCGACGGCGACGGCATCGCCGACTGTGTGGACAGCGAGACCTGCGACGGCATCGACAACGACGGCGACGGGGCGCTCGACAACGGCTTCCCCGACAGCGACAGCGACGGCGCCGCCGACTGCGTGGACGACTGCCCGGCGGACCCCCTGAAGACGGCACCCGGGACCTGTGGCTGCGGGGTGGTCGAGGACCTCACCGACAGCGACGGGAACGGCACGCCCGACTGCATCGACAACGAGGTCTGTGACGGCCTCGACAACAACGGCAACGGCGTCGCCGACGAGGGCTTCCCCGACACCGACGGCGACGGCATCGCGGACTGCGTGGACGCCGAGACCTGCGATGGGGTCGACAACAACGGCAACGGCCAGACGGACGAGGGCTTCGACGACACCGACGGCGACGGCGTCGCGGACTGCGTGGACAGCGAGACCTGCGACGGCATCGACAACGACGGCGACGGCGCGCTCGACAACGGCTTCCCCGACAGCGACGGCGACGGCGCCGCGGACTGTGTGGACGACTGTCCCGCGGACCCGGCGAAGACCGAGCCCGGAACCTGTGGCTGTGGGGTGGTCGAGGACCTCACCGATACCGATGGCGACGGCACCGCGGACTGCATCGACGTCGAGGAGTGCGATGGCCTCGACAACGACGGCAACGGGCTCGTCGACGAGGGCTTCCCCGACGCCGATGGCGATGGCGTGGCGAACTGTGTCGACACCGAGGAGTGCGACGGCGTCGACAACGACGGGGACGAGCTCGTCGACGAAGGCCTGACCTCCACGTTCTACACGGACGCGGACGGCGACGGCGCGTATGGCACGCCGGTCGAGGCCTGCACCCAGCCGCCCGAGACCGGGCTCGAGGCCACCGACTGCAACGACGGGGACGCGACGATCCACCCGTCCGCGCTCGAGGTGTGCGACGGCGCGGACCAGGACTGTGATCAGGCCGTCGACGAGGGACTGCTCGCGTACTGGTACGAGGATGCCGATGGCGACGGCGTGGCCGGCACCGAGACCTCGGGCTGCGAGGCTCCGGACGGCGCGGCGACCGTCGGCGCGGACTGTGATGACGGGGACGCGACCGTGTTCCCCGGTGCGGACGAGACCTGCGACGGACTCGACCAGGACTGCGACGACGCGGTCGACGAGGACGCCCTCGACCGGCAGGAGTACTACCTCGACCTCGACGGCGACGGCTTCGGCGGGCCCGATACCGCGCTCGCCTGCGACGGACTCACCGAGTCCACCGACTGCGACGACAGCGATCCAGCCATCCACCCGCTGGCGGTCGATCGGCCCAATGACGCCATCGACGACAACTGCGATGGCTACGCGGCGACCTCGGTGGTCGGCAGCAGCTGCGCGAACTCCTCGGCGCCCGGACTGTGGTGGGTGGGTCTGTTCCTGCTCGGCATCGGCCGTCGCGCAGGAGGCGCTCGCCGACGGTAGAGTGAGGGCGGAGGCGCTGTTTGCTCAACCTCTTGCTGCTCGCGCTCGCGCCCGCCCAGGCGGCGATTCTCCAGGTGTGCAACGACGACGTCACCGTCGGCGGGGTCGCGGTGCAGGGCTGCGTCAGCCTCGAGGCGGCGCTCAACGGCGCCAACGCCGGAGACGAGCTGTATCTCTACGCGTCCGCCAACCCCTACGTGGCCAGCGCGACGGTGACCCAGGACCTGTGGATCATCGGCAAGAACAGCGACCAGGGCGCGCGTCCGACGTGGCAGCGCCCCGGTGAGGCTTCCTTCGCCCTCGGCGCGAGCTGCGTCGACTGCGAGGTGCGCGCCGACAACCTCGTGTTCGACGTGGTCGGGGGAGCCGCGACCCAGGCGGTCGGGGAGGGCACGTACCTCGTGCTCGAAGACGTCGATCTCATCGACTCCACTGGTACCACGGTGGGCAACGCGGCCCTGGTGTTCGCCAATGCCGCCGAGGTCAAGCTCATCCGCGTGGCGGCGAGTGGGCTGTCGGCGAGCGGCACCTTCCTCGAGGCCGATGCCGGCGCGGTCGTGTGGCTCGAGGACGCGTCCTTCACCGGCCTCAGCGGCGAGAATGGCGCCCTCGTCCGCGTCTTGGGGGCCTCCTCGGTCCGCGTGATCGGCGGCGTGTTCACCGACTGCCTCACCCATGGCTCCGGCCTGTTCCAGGCCACCGACGGTGGGCGTCTCTGGCTGGACGGCGCGCGGGTCGTCAACGCCGACGCCGCGATCTCGGGTGGCGTGGTCTACGCCCAGAACGCGGGCATGGTGCATCTCGAGGGGGTGGTCGTCGACGGCAGCAACGCCGGCTCGCTCGGCGGTGTCCTCGCCAGCTACAGCTCGCCGCTGGTGATCGCCGGCAGCGTGCTCGAGGGCGGCTCGTCTACCAGCGGTGGCATTCTCTACGTCGACGGCGGCAGCCTGCACGTGCGCGACAGCGACCTGCGCGACGGCGTCACCCGCACGGTGGGGCAGGGGGCCATCGCCCAGCTCAAGAACCTGACGCTGGCGCGCTTCGAGCGCACGCTCCTCGACGACACCGACGCCAATGACGAGGGCCGGCTGGTGTACGCCGAGGAGACGGTGGGCGAGCTTCGCTTCGACGCGGGCGAGGTGCGCGGCGCTCGCAGTGGCGGGTTCTACGGCGGTGGCGTGTACACCGGTGCCGCGACCCTCACCGTGAGCGGGACGCGGTTCACCAACAACGAGGGCGCGGCGGGCGGCGCGATCTATGCGCTGAGTCCGTCGGTCAGCGTGCAGGACGCCTACTTCGAGGGCAATGGCTCCGACACCTGGTACGGCGGGGCCGTCGCGCTGGCCTCGACCAGTGCAGCGGGCATCACCGTGGACCGCTGCCAGTTCGTCGCCAACGACTCCCTCAGCGCGGGTGGTGCCCTCGCCATCGTCACGACCGGCGAGGCGCAGGTCTCGCGCTCCCGGTTCGTGGAGAACGGTGCCGCGGATGGCGGTGCCTTGATCGTCGACGGCACACGCCTGACCGTGGAGCAGAACCTGTTCTGCGGCAACCTCGCCACCAACCACGGCGGCGCGATCAAGCGTCTCGAGTCCGCGGATGGCTCGCTCCTGCGGCAGTCGGTGTTCATCGAGAACCAGGCCGCGACCTACGGGGGCGCCGTGTACTGGTCGGGCGCTCTCGGCATCGAGCACAACACCTTCGCGTACAACGGTGGTGAGCAGGACATCGCCGGAAGCGCGCTCGTCGTGTTTCCGCCCGTGGCCGGCGGCGAGATCGTCGCGAACGCCGTCGGGTGGCACACCGCGGGGAGCGCCATCGCGAACAGCGGGGTCAACGGCGCCTCGCCGACCGTCGCCTACACGCACACGTTCGCGAATGCGACGGACTACTTTGGCGCGTTCACCATGGGAGCCGGCAACAGCGGCTTCGTCGACCTCGGCCTCTCGGGCATCTCCGGCGACGGAGACTGCACCAACGACGACTGGACCCCCGACGCGGGCAGCGGCCTCACCGGGGCCGCGGCGGACGGGTCCGATGTCGGAGCGACGGGGCTAGGCGGCTTCGAGACCGGCGTGTTCGAGGGCTGCAACGGACTCGACGACGACGGAGACGGCACCATCGACGAGGGCTTCTCGGATGCCGACAGCGACGGCATTGCGGACTGCGTCGACGTCGAGGAGTGCGACGACGTCGACCACGACGGCGACGGCGCGGTGGACGAGGGCTTCGTCGACTTCGACGGCAGCGGCACACCCGACTGTCGGGAGGTCGAGGTGTGCGACGGCGCCGACAACGACAACGACGGTGCCGTCGACGAGGGCGTGCTGCTGACCTTCTTCGTCGACGACGACAACGACGGCTACGCCGGTACGGCGGTCTTCCAGTGCACGGCGGACGGTGCGTCGGCCACGCTCGAGGACTGCGACGATGGTGACGCGCTGATCTCTCCCGAGGCTCTGGAGCTCTGCGACACCGTCGACCAGGACTGCGACGGTTCCATCGACGAGGGTGTGACCAAGCTCTGGTACCTGGACGAGGACGGTGATGGCTATGCCGGCAGTGAGTTCTACGCGTGCGAGCAGCCCGCGGGCTCGAGCACGACCATCGACGACTGCGACGACACGCAGGAGCTCGTCCATCCCGGTGCCGACGAGTACTGCGACGGCCTCGACTCGGACTGCGACGACCTGATCGACGAAGACCCGGTCGATGGCGACATCGGCTACGCCGACCGGGACGGCGATGGCTTCGCCGGCGGCGAGGAGGTCCTCACCTGCGATGGCGCGTCCGTGGCGGACGACTGCGACGACGACGACCCGGGTATCCATCCGCTCGCCTACGACCGCCCCAACGACGGCATCGACCAGGACTGTGACGACGCGGACGCGGCCTCGGTCGTCGGCGGGGCATGCGGCTGTCAGACCCAGGGACCCGCCGGGTGGCTCGCCTGGGTGCTCGTCCCGCTGCTGGCGCGGCGTCGTCGGTCCTAGTCCGCGCTAGAACGCGACGATGACGCTCGCCGGCTGGGAGGCCCAGCAGATCTCGTCTGCCGTGCGCTGGTCGGCGAAGATCCGCGTCTGATCGAGACCACCGAGCAGGTTGTCACCACTCGGGCCGTTGGCGGCGAGCTTGAGGCCGGACTCGCTGCCCGTGTTGATCGCGTTCATCGCGTCGCGCGCGATGGGCGCGCCGTCGAGGTAGAGCGTGCGCGTGGAGCCATCGAGCGTGCACGCGACGTGCATCCACTCGCCCACGGTTACCGCGTTCGCCCCCGAGGTGGTCACGCCGCCGCCCGAGCAGCGCACCGACAGGTCGCTGTACACGAACAGGCCCCACTGGCCGTCGTGATCGATGAGGCCCATGCGGTTGCTCGGCGTTTGATCGACCCGGAACCAGGTCTCCACCGTGAGGGTGGTGAGGTCGAGCGTTGCCGGGTCTCCGACATCGACGAGGCCGGTGCCGTTGTTCTCGAGCGAGCTGCCGATGACGCCGGTGCCGTAGGTGATGCCGGTGGTCGGCGTGCCGTGGTGGTTGTACGACGAGCCGTCGATGACCTGGCGGCTGACGCTGCCTGTGTTCTCGTACAGCCAGCACGCGCGGATCTCCGAGTCCGTGAGGTCGCAGCGCAGCGAGGTCGGCGGTGAGCCATTGCATGGTGCCGGATCGGTATCCGTGTCGGCGTCGGTGTCGGCATCTGCGTCGGTATCGGCATCCGCATCCGTGTCGGCGTCCGCGTCGGTATCGGCATCCGCATCCGTGTCGGCGTCCGCGTCGGTGTCGGCGTCCGCGTCGGTGTCGGCATCTGCGTCGGTGTCGGCGTCCGCGTCGGTGTCGGCATCCGCGTCGGTGTCGGCGTCCGCGTCGGTGTCGGCATCCGCATCCGTGTCGGCATCCGCGTCCGTGTCCGCATCCGCGTCGGTGTCGGCATCCGCGTCGGTGTCGGCATCCGCGTCGGTGTCGGCATCCGCGTCGGTGTCGGCATCCGCGTCGGTGTCGGCGTC
>SBGP01000101.1 GCA_006226595.1 Deltaproteobacteria bacterium | reverse complement strand
CGACCTGGCCGAAGGGCGTGAAGCTTCCGCTGTCGAGGTCCCAGAGCAGCAACTCGCCATCTCGCGCCCCGGAGACCAGCGCGCGCTCGCCGACCCAGCCGACACGCCGAACCTCGTGGGCATGGCCCGCATAGCGCCGGACCGCGAGCCCCTCGACGGTGACGACCCCCACCGTGCCGTCCCGAGACGCGCTGGCGAGGTATCGACCGTCCGCGCTGAACGTCATCGAGCGGATGTCGTCCTCATGAACCTCGACCCACTGCCCCTCCCCGGTGACGAAGTCCCACAGCCCCACGCGACCGGTGGAGCCGGCGGTGGCGAGGATGCGGCCATCCGGCGAGAAGGTCACCGCCTCGACCGGGCCACCGTGCCCGTCGAAGCGCTTGATCGGACTGCCCTGGTCGTCCCACATCCACACGCTGCCGTCATCGCTCGCGGTGACGAACCACGGCTCGGTCGGGTGCAGGGTGGCGCCCTCGATGCGCGAGCCATGCCCCTCCAGCGCGATGAACTCGCCGGTGGACGGGTCCCAGATGCGCGCGGTGCGGTCGCGGCTCGCACTCCACACGCGACCGTCGTGGCCGAAGGCGACGAACTTCACGTCATCGCCGTGCTCGCCGAGGATACGCCCCTCGCCGGTCTCGAGGTCCCACAGCCGCACGGTGTCGTCGTAGCCGGCGGTGACCAGGGTCCTGCCATCGTCGGAGACGTCGCTCCACCGCACCTCGTCGACGTGTCCGCGGAGCACGTGCCGGGCCACGCCCAGCGCACTCGCGTCGTGGATCAGCGCGTAGGCCTCGTCCCAGGCCGCCTCGGGGCCGAGCTTGTCGAGCCAGGCGACCGCACGCGTCGGGTCGTGGGCGAGCTCGTTGCGGGCTTGCGCGACGAGCAACCGGTCGGCCTGCAGCTGCAGGGCGTGGCGCGCGGCCTCGGCGCGCTCCGCGGCCCGCTGGGCTCGCCGCCAGAGGACGGTGGAGACCACCAACGCCAACACGACGACGAGTGCCACGGTGAGGATGCTCGCGGTGAGCCCGCGATTGCGCTTCGCGAACTTCCGCAGCTGATAGGTCGCGGTGGCCGGGCGCGCGAGGATCGGCTCGTCGCGGAGCATGCGACGCAGGTCCTCGGCGAGGTCCCACGCGCTCTGGTAGCGAAGTCCAGCGTCCTTCTCGAGGCACTTCGCGACGATCACCGCGACGTCGGAGGGCAGGTCGCGGTTCAGCCGCGTGAGCGGCGGGGCCTCCTGTTCGGTGATGATGCGCACCAGCTCGGGAAGTGGCTTGTTGCGCACGTCGTAGGGCGGCTGTCCCGCGATGAGCTCGAACGCGATGACCCCGAGCGCATACACGTCGCTGCGCCCGTCGATGCCACCCTGCCCGACGGTCGCCTGCTCGGGGCTCATGTACTGCGGGGTGCCGATGATCTGGCCCACGCGGGTGTGCTTGGGTTGGTCGTCCTCGTCCATGGCGCGGGCGATGCCGAAGTCGAGCACCTTGGGCTGGCCGTCCCCGGCCACGAGGATGTTGCCCGGCTTCAGGTCGCGGTGGACGACGCCCTTGAGGTGCGCGTGGTGTACGGCGTCGGCGATGTCTGCGAGCAGGCGCAGCTTGTCGTCGAGCGGCCAGCCCGCGGCGGCCTCGTCGAGGGGGGCGCCGGAGACGAACTCCATCGCGAACCAGCTGCGCTCGGGGTCGGCGTGTGCCTCGAGGATGCGGGCGATGCCGGGATGGTCGAGGCGTGCGAGCACCTCGGCCTCCCACTCGAAGCGCCGGCGCATGTGCGCGGCCGTCGCGCGGATGACCTTGATCGCGACCTTTCGCCTCGGGCGCTCCTGCTCGGCCTCGTAGACGACACCCATGCCGCCTTCGCCGAGCTTGCCGAGGATGCGGTAGCGGCCGATCCACTCGCCAGAGCGGCGGGCAGCGGGCGGTGGATACGCCTCGGTCGTGCCCTCCTCGCCGGCGCCGGGGAAGGTCGTCGCATTCTCGTCGGCCCCGGGAAAGGTCGTCTCGTTGGGATCCGCGCCCGGAAACGTGGTCGCGTTCACGTCGGCGACCGGTTCCTCCTCGCCGAAGAAGGTCGTGTCCTCCACGACCGCGACCCTCGGCTCCTCCTCGAAGAAGGCTGTCTCCGGCGCCCCGCCTGGCATCAGCGTCGACGCGTCGCGCACGCCACCACCGAGCGCCAGCTCCGCGCGGATGCGCTTGCCCAGCTCCGGATCGACCTGCTCCATGCGGAACAGCCGGGCGTCACGCTCCTCGGGGGACAGCCCCGCAAGCTCTCGCAGCCAGTCGTGGAGGGTCGGGTCGTTCAGCAGCACTCCCGGCGCCATCGTACCGCCGGCGGCGGACTATTCGCCGGACTCCGCACCCCAGGGCGTCCACGTCACCCAGATCGGGTAGTGGTCGGACCACGGCTCGCACGCTTCCCGGCAGATCGACGGGTCCGCGAAGCTGCCCGCGTCCGCGAAGATCAGGTCGATGACGAACGGCAGGTTGTCGAGGGTCACGCGGTCGGCGGGATCGAGACTCGCGTGGCTGTCGACGTAGCCAGCCTGCAGGAAGGCCTGGCCAACCCCGTCGTTCTCGGTGCCGTTCTCGAGGTCGAACACGTAGGTGCCCGCGTTGAGGTCTCCACCGCCGATCCGCGCGAACGGACGCTCGGCGAGGCGGGCCACGGTCTCCTCGGCCTGGGCTGCGCGCACGTCGGCGTCGAGAGCGCCGCTGGCGAGGTGCAGGCTGCTCACGTGCACCACGCGCTCTCCTACGACCACGTCGGCGATGATGCCCACCCGACCGCCGAGTCGCGTCGACCACGTGGCCCCACGCTCCTCGGGAGGCGTGTACCAGCTCACGTTGTCCGCGTGCCTGAACACCTCGACGTTCGCGATCGGGTAGCGCGACAGCAGCGCATTGCCGTGCTCGCAGACCTCGGTCACCGTGGTCCCCTCGCCCTTCACCTCCATGAACTCGGTGGCATACACGAAGTTCATGCCCAGGGCGTCGGCGAGCTCCCAGGTGGTGTGCCGCGTCCCCGTGCGGCTGCAGCCGCGGTCGGTCTCGGAGAGCAGGAAGATGTCGGGCTGCGGCACGTCCCCCGCCGCGAAGCCCGCGAGCACGCCATCGAGCTGATGGCCGCGCTCGAGGTTGAACGAGACCACACGCAGCGCGTCCCGCGCCGGCTCGTCCCCGGCGAGCACACCGCCCTCCCAGGCGCAGTCGATGAACGTGGTGTCGGGAGCGGCATCGGGGTCGGAAGCCTCGGCGCACAGGCGCCGAGCGAGGTCCGGCATCGCCGAGGGCCCCTCCATGAGCACCAGATCGTAGGGCTCCGCCTCTGGTTCCGGCTCCCCCGCGCAACCGGCGAGGGCGAGCAGCACGAGACCCCTCATCGGCGCACCTGCCGCAGGCGCACGGCACGCGCCGCGAGGGCCTGGGTCTCGGCGGCGAGCCCCTCGGACAGCGAGTCCCCGTACTGCTTCTCTACCGTGCCCGACGCCGGCCCGTGCACGACGAGCTCGACCCGCAGGTGCGTGCCGCCCGACTCGGTCGCGGTGAACGTCCGGCAGCGCTGGCCCCTCGCGAAGAGCGTGAACCAGCCCATGTCCTGCCAGCAGAAGCGCTCGTGGGGCACGACCTCGATCACCCGGTGCCTGGCCGTCCGCGTCTTGCCGTTCAGCCGCACCTCCGCAGTGACCGTGCGGCCCTCTTCCATCGAGCCTTCGGCCTCGACCAGCCACGGGTTCCACGCCTCGTACGCGAGCAGATCGGTCATCACCCCCCACACGACCTCGGGAGGGGCGTCGATATCGACCTCCTCCACTCGCGGCGTGAACCCGCCGGCGAAGGCCACCGAGAGCAGCGCGATCATGCCGCCTTGCTGCCTCGCAGCGCGGTGACCAGCGCCTCCATCGAGGCCCGGGCATCGCCGAAGTACATGTGGTTGTTCTCCTTGAAGAACAGCGGGTTCTCGACACCCGCGTAGCCCGAGCCCATGCCGCGCTTGAGCACGATGGTCTTCTTGGCCTGCCACACCTTGAGCACCGGCATGCCGTAGATCGGCGAGCTCGCGTCGGTCTCCGCACCCGGGTTGACGATGTCGTTCGCGCCGATGACGAGCACGACGTCCGTGTGGGGGAAGTCGTCGTTGATCTCGTCCATCTCGAGCACGATCTCGTAGGACACGCCGGCCTCGGCGAGCAGCACGTTCATGTGACCGGGCAGGCGTCCCGCCACCGGATGGATGGCGAAGCGCACGGTCTTGCCCTGCTCCTGGCACAGCCGGGTGAAGTCGTGGACCGCGTTCTGGGCGCGGGCCACGGCCATGCCGTAGCCGGGCACGATCACGATGCTCTCGGCATCGGCGACGCAGTCCGCGAGGTCGTCGCACTCGATGGGCTGGATCTCGCCCTGCTCCTGGGGCTCGCCGCTCGGCGCGACGGGCGCCGCGCCAAAGCCGCCGAACACGACGTTCCAGATGCTGCGGTTCATGGCCTCGCACATGATGTACGACAGGATCGCGCCGCTCGAGCCCACCAGCGCGCCCGTGATGATGAGCAGGTCGTTCTCGAGCATGAACCCGGCCGCGGCCGCCGCCCAGCCGGAGTAGCTGTTGAGCAGCGACACGACCACGGGCATGTCCGCGCCGCCGATGGCCATCACCAGGTGGATGCCGAGGATCGACGCGATGGCGGTCATCGCGAGCAGGAAGGTCAGGCCGTCCGGCGCATGCAGCGGCGTGAACGGCACCGCGAGACCGAGAATGCCGAGGACCATCGCGAGGTTGAGCAGGTGCCGTCCCGGCAGGAGCAGCGGCTTGCCCGAGACGCTGCCACGGAGCTTGGCCCACGCGACCACCGAGCCGGTGAACGTGATCGCGCCGATGGCGACGTCCGCCCAGATCTCGAGCTGGTGCACGACGTGCTCGGCCCCGTGCAGTTCCTTACCAGGGTCGAGGTAGGTCGAGATGCCGACGAGCACCGCGGCGAGGCCGACGAAGCTGTGGAGCATGGCGACGAGCTCGGGCATGGCCGTCATCGCGACCCGCGCCGCGAGCGCCGCGCCGACGAGCGCGCCGACGATCACGGCCCCACCGGTGAGACCAAAGGCCTCGACCCGGGGGTGGAACAGGGTCGCCACGATGGCGATGACCATGCCGATCATGCCGAAGAGATTGCCGCGTCGCGCCGTGTCCTGCCGGGAGAGTCCCCCGAGCGAGAGGATGAACAGCACGCCGGCAGCGAGGTAGGCAACGGTGAGGATGCTGGATTCCACGCTACCTCCGGAACATCGCCAGCATGCGCTGGGTCACGAGGAAGCCGCCGGCGATGTTGATCGTGGCGACGAGGATGGCGACGGCGCCGAGAATCGCGGCCATGTCCGTCTTGCCGGTGGTCGCCTGGAGGATGCCGCCCACGATGATGATGCCGCTGATGGCGTTCGTCACGCTCATCAGGGGCGTGTGCAGCGCGTGAGCGACGTTCCACACCACCTGCCAGCCGATGAAGCAGGCGAGGATGAACACGGTGAAGTGCTGTACGAACTCGCGCGGGGCGTAGGCGCCGACGAGCCCGAAGACCAGCGCCGCACCGACCATGCCGAGGGTGGACGCGAGTCCGGAGGTCTCGGGCTCCGCCTTCTCCGCGGTCGGAAGCGCGACCACCGGTGCCGGCTTCGGCGTCGCCGCGGGAGGCGGCGGAGGTGGCTTGGGTGGCGGCCACAGCATCTCGCCGCGGTGGAGCACGATGGCGCCCCGGACGACCTCGTCTTCGAGATCGATGCGCCACTCCTGGGCCCCGCCCATGTCGTCGAGCAGGTGCACGAGGTTCTGCGCGAAGAACTTGGAGGCGACCGTCGGCAGGCGGCTGGTGAGGTCGGTGTGCCCGATGATGGTCACCCCGTGCTTCACGGTGACCTCACCGGGCTCGGTGAGCTCGCAGTTGCCGCCATTGCGCGCGGCGAGGTCGACGACGACGCTGCCGTGCTTCATCGACTCGACCATGTCGGCGGTCCACAGGATCGGCGCCTTGCGACCCGGGATGAGCGCCGTGGTGATCACGACGTCGACCTTGGGCGCATACTCGCGGAACAGCGCCATCTCGGCGTCGATGAACTCCTTGCTCATCACCTTGGCGTAGCCGCCGCCGCCGTCGCCGCTCTCCTCGAACTCGAGCTCGAGGAACTTGCCGCCGAGGCTCTTCACCTGGTCCTTGACCGCGGGTCGGGTGTCGAAGGCGAAGACCTCGGCGCCGAGGCCGCGGGCGGCTGCAATCGCCGCGAGACCGGCCACGCCGGCGCCGATGACGAGCACCTTGGCCGGCGGCGTCTTGCCCGCCGCGGTCATCTGCATGCCGAAGAAGCCGCCATAGTGCTGGGAAGCCTCGACCACGGCGCGGTAGCCGGCGATGTTCGCCATCGACGACAGCACGTCCATCTTCTGGGCGCGGCTGATGCGAGGAACCTGGTCGAGCGCGATCAGGGTGGCCTTGCGCTCGGCGATGGCCTCGATGAGCACCTGGTTCTCGGCGGGCTGGACCATCGAGACGAGCACCTGGCCCTCGGACACGCGGTGGAGCTGATCGTGCTCCAGCGGGTGGATCTTGAGCACCACCTCGGCGTGCCACACGTCCTCGACGATGATCGCGCCGGCCTTCTCGTAGGCGGCGTCGGTGAACGAGGCGCCGAGTCCCGCTCCCTTCTCGACGAATACCTGGAACCCGAGCTTGTCGATCAGCCGGGCGACCGACTCGGGGGTGGCAGCCACCCGGCGCTCGCCGGGCAGCGTCTCCATGGGAATACCCACCTTCATGCAGTGTCCTCGCGGGAAGGCGGGAGAATACCGCAAGTTGGGCTACTGAGAGGTGACCGCCGGGCAGTAGATCGGCAGCGGCGAGGTGAGCGTCACCGCCACGGGATTGGTGGTGTCCCCATCGACGGTCCCGTGCATGCCGGTGACCGTCGCCTCCCCCCAAGCGATGTCTGAGACGTGGTCGACGGTCAGGGTGCCGCTGTCGCCCTGGCTGGTGTCGATGCGCAGGGACATGTTGTACTCGGCGCCCGCCTCGTTCTGCAGCGCCATGCGCAGGTTGTGGTCGGTGGTGTTGTACTCGCCGGCCCCGGTGAAGTTCGAGAGCACCTCGATGATCAGCAGCCCGTTGTGGCTGCCGCGCCAGAACTGGCGGAAGTTGACCAGCGAGCCCTCGGGGTAGTTGACGCACGTCGGAGTGTCGAAGGTCACCGAGCTCGTCCACCCGCCCGAGACCTCCACCGTGAACGGCGCCGGGCTCTGCGGAAGCTGCGGTCCCGTGTCCTCGACCTGGTCGGTCGAGGTGTCCCCCGAGTCGGTGATGTCGTCGGTGACGGTCTCTTCGTCGCTGGAGCCACCGGCGCACGCGACGAGAGCAACCGCGAAGAACAGGGTCGAACGCATGGAACCTCCGGAGGCGGAGGTTAGCGGCGTGCCCCGCGGCGAGGGTCAGCCGCGCGTCAATCCTGGAGGTTGTGGTCGAGCGAGTCGCGTACGGCCTGCGTCGTGGCGTCGACATCCCGCTGAACCCGCATCACGAGCAGCTCCGCGGGTAGCCCCTCACGCATCGCGTCGAGGAGGACCCCACAGCTCTCGGAGAGGCGGCGCGCACCGATGCTCGCCGAGCTTCCCTTGAGGCGGTGCACCTCGCGCTCGAGCACGTCGTCGTCCAGCCGAAGCTCCGCGACCTCGGAGAGCCAGAGTTCGAGCACCTTGGTCGCGACCGCACGGGTGCCGACGTTGGCCAGCAATTCTTGGATGTCGAGCAGGCGGGTGTCGCGCACGACGGGCTCCAGCGGCGGAGTCGGGGTTCCCACCCATCTGGCAAGGGCGCGAAGCAGGCGCCGCCGGTCAATGGGCTTGGTCAGGTGGTCATCGAGACCCGCATCTAGCACCTCGGACCGGTCCCCGACCAGATTTCGTGCGGTGAGCGCGATGATCGGGACCCGCCCGACGGTCTCCAGCGCCCGGATCCGTCTGGAGGCTTCGAGCCCGTCCATGCCATCCATGTGCCAATCCATCAGGATGGCCGCGGGTTTCTCCGCCTGCCACGCGTGGATGGCCTGGTCGCCGCTGCTCGCCTCGACAACGGTGTAGCCCAGTTGTTCGAGCAATCCGCGACTGACCCGCCGGATCACCGCGTCGTCGTCGACCACGAGGATGGGCCCGGAGACCCGGACGGCATCGGGCCAGAACTCGCGCACGGACGGGGTCTCGGTGCCCCCGAGATCGGGAAGCTCGAACCAGAAGGTCGCACCGGCGCCCGGGCGGCTGTCGACGCCGATCCGTCCGCCCATGGCGAGCACGACTTCGCGGGCGATGGCCAGGCCGAGGCCGGTACCCACGCGCGCATCGACGCGACCCGAGCCCTGGATGAACGGCTGGAAGATGCGCTCGTGCTCCTCCTCGGGAATGCCGGGGCCCTCGTCGGCGACGGTGAAACGCAGACGCCCCTTCTGCTGCGCCAGCCCCAGGGTCACGGTGCCGTGCGGCGCGTAGCGAATCGCGTTCGTGAGCAGGCCTTCGAGCAACTGCCGCAGCCGCACGGGGTCGGTCCGAACCACCGGAGGAACCCTCTCGTCGACCTCGATGGCGAAGCGCACGTGCTCGGCGTCGACGCGGGTCTCGTAGAGGCGAACCAGGTCGTGGAGCAGCGTGCGCAGTGCGACGGGCTCGGCCTGGATCTTGACCGCACCGGCCTGGAGCCGCGACAGGTCGAGCAGATCGTCGACGAGCCGAGCCAGGTGACCGGCGGCGCGTCCGGCGACCTCGAGCTGTTCGGCCGCTCGTCCGTCGACGAGGTCCACGGTGAGGTCGATCATGCCGCTCACCGCGGTCAGCGGACTGCGCAGCTCGTGGGACATGTTGGCGAGCATGCGGGTCTTGAGTCGATCTGCCGCCTCCGCGCGCTCCCGAGCCTGCTGGACCTCGATCAGCGCGGACTCGAGGCCGACCTGCCACCGGTCGAGCTCCCGCCGGCGGCGCTGCTCGGCGACGAGCGCGGCCACCAGGGCCGCCCCGAACAACAGCGCGATACCGACCACGGCGGTGAGCGCGTTCCAGCGCGCCCCGAGCTGGGTGGAGATCTGCCCGTTGTCGGCACGCACGGCGCCGATGAACCGCCCGAGCGCGACCTCGGCCTCCTCGTGTCGACCGTCGCCGAGCGCGACGAGCGCGTCGTTCAGCGGCGCGACGAGCGCATCGCTGGCCTTGGACCGAAGCAGGTCCCCGCGCAGGTCCTGAAGCGCCGGAACCGCCGCGGGCGCCCGGGCCTCGACATAGCCCTCGACCTGGCGCGCCTCGATGAGCCAGCCGACGCGCTCCTCGACCAGGGCTCGCTCCCCGGCCACGGTGACGGTGAGCCAGGCCGCCCACAGCCCGAAGCCGAGCACGAACACGGCGGCAAGCACCTCGCGAAGCGGACGCGCCACCGGCGCCGGCGGCAGGTGACGCGTCACGTCGCGGCGCACGGAGTCCGAGGTCGGCAAGGGCTTCGAATTCATCCCGTCGAAGCTAGCCCTTCATCGAAGACGCGGCCTATGACGCTCGCGTGTCAATCCGTCAACCGGTGCGACGCTCGGCGACGGCTTCCCAGGTCTCGGCACTCTCCTCGTCGCGAGACGCGCGCTCGACCCGCATGCCCATGTGCGTGTCGAAGCGCACGCCGCTCTTACCGCCGCGCTTCTTGCTCCACGCGCCATAGGCAGGTCCCGGCGGCACCAGCGTGCCCGGCCCGCGACCGATGTACTCCTCCCGACCCCAGGCGATGAGCGCCTCGCGCACGTGCGGCCACTCCTCCTTCTTCCAGTAGAAGAGCAGCGCACGCTGACGGCTGCGCTCCTTGGGGTCCTTGGCGATGGTCACCGGCTTGCCGGTGAGCGGGTCGCGCTCGGTGTAGAAGGCCGCGGTCGCGATGGTCGCCGGCGTCGGCATGAACATCTGGACCTGGCGCGGACGCAGCCGCTGCTCCTTCATGTACAGCGCGAGCTCGATGCACTCGTCGGGACCGATGCCCGGGTGCGCACACTGGAAGTACGGCACGACGTAGAGCTTCTGGCCGGCCTCGGACGCGGCATTCTTGAACCGGTCGAGGAAGCTCGTGAAGTAGCCGATGGCGGGCTTCTTCATCTGCTTGAGCGCGTTGTCGCTGGCGTGCTCGGGGGCGACGGACAGCTGGCCCATCGTGTGGTGCGTAGCGAGCTCCTCGACGAACTCGTCGTCGAGCGACGCGAGGTCGTAGCGAATGCCCGAGTTCACGTACACCTTCCGCACGCCCTCCATGGTCCGTGCCCTACGGAGGAGGTCGATGTAAGGCTTGTGATCGGTGCCGTAGTGCACGCAGCGCTTGGGGTGCAGACAGCTCACGCGACGGCACACCTTGTTCGCTTCTTCGGAGGTGCACGCCATGTGGAACATGTTGGCCGTGGGCCCGCCGAGATCGGTCACGATGCCGTTGAAGCCCGGCCGCGAGCGCATCTGGTCGAGCTCCTTGAGCACGCTCTCGCTCGACCGCGAGGTGACGTCCTTGCCCTGGTGGATGGTCAGCGCGCAGAACGCGCAGCCACCGGAGCAGCCACGATTCACGGTGATCGAGCCGGCCACGCTCTGCAGCGCGGGGATGGGCTGGCGATAGCAGGGATGCTGCGCGAAGGCGTACGGCAGCTCGTGCAGCCGGTCCATCTCCTCGGTGGTCAGCGGGCGTGCCGGCGGGTTCTGGACGACCCAGCGGTTGCCGTGGCCCTGGACGATGGTTCGCCCGCAGTGCGGGTTCGACTCGCGGTACATGACCTTGGTCACGGTGTTGAACGCGAGGCGGTCCGCCCGGCACGCTTCGAGCGACGGCAGGTAGACCACGTCCTCGGACTCGGCGGGTGGCTCGTCCTTGGCGCCGAGAGCGTAGGCCACGCCGGGGATGTCGCGGCAGCCCTCGGGACCGAGGCCCGCATCGAGGCGCTTGGCGATCTCGACGATCTGCAGCTCGCCCATGCCGAACACGCAGAGATCAGCCTTGCTGTCGAGGAGGATGGAGCCACGGAGCTTGTTCGACCAGAAGTCGAAGTGCACCAGGCGGCGCAGGCTGGCCTCGACGCCGCCGATGACCACGGGCACGCCCTTGTACGCGGCCCGGCAGCGCGCCGTGTATCCGATGGTGCACCGGTCCGGACGCTCGGGGACCTCGCCGCCCGGCGAGTAGGCGTCGTTGTTCCGCAGGCGCTTGGACGCGGTGTACTTGTTGACCATCGTGTCCATGTTCCCGGCGGTGACGCCGAAGAACAGGCGCGGCTCGCCCAGGGCACGGAAGGCCTCGGTGTCGTCGTGCTGGGGTTGCGCGAGGATGCCGACGGAGTAGCCGTGCGCCTCCAGCCAACGTCCAATGGCGGCGACACCCCACGACGGGTGGTCCACATAGGCATCGCCGGTGACCAGGATGATGTCCAGCTGGCCACCGGCTTCTTCGGGCGTCATGGGAAGAAAGCGCGGCATCCGGCACGTCTAACCCGCCGCAGTGCCGCGGCGCTTGTCGGTCGCATCGAACCGTCCATCTCCGCGGAACACTCCGTGGCGGGGGCTCGCGCTCGCCGACCTGTCGCGAGCGGCTAGCTTATTGAAAACAGCTTTCAAGTGAGGTGCCGCCATGGCACGCCCCACCCCCCTGACCTTCGACGCCGAGGTCGACCTCCACCGCCTGCTCTCGCCGCACGTGGTGTTGCTCGGCCTGCGCGCGCCCGGACTCGTCGGGCGCCCGTTCAGCCCTGGCGACAAGGTGAAGCTCGCGGCGCCCGGCGGGCCGCCGAAGAGCTACACGCCCGCGTACTTCGACGGCGAGACGGGGCGCCTGGACATCGCGATGCACCTGCACGGCAACGGACCGACCGCACGGTGGGCCGCCTCCGCGCGGGTCGGCGAGACCGTGGCGCTCGTCGGCCCGGTGCGCAGCCTGCGCGAGACCCCGCCGCCGGCGGACCGCGCGCTGTTCTATGGAGACGAGACCGCTCTGGGCCTGGCGCGAGCCCTCGCGGACCACCTCCCTCGCGGCGTGCTGCTCGACGGCGTGATCGAGCTCGCCGAACAAGACGTGGATGCCGCCGATGCCCTGGGACTCGACATCGGGGAGGCCCGCACCGAGCCCGGCGCCCTCGCCCTCGCCCATGCACGCGAGGTGCCGCTCGACGGCGACGTGCGCGTGTGGCTGTCCGGGCGCGCCGAGACGGTGAAGGCACTGCACACCCTGTTTCGGGAGCGCGGACTGGGTCGCGACCAGCTCGTGGCCAAGCCCTACTGGAGCGAACAGGGCACCGCCGAGCGCAAGGCCATCGCCGCGGCCGTCGCGTAGCCGTCCTCCCCGGGTTACCCGGCGGCCCCCACGGAGGAACCATGCCCGTCTACGCCATGAAGGTGACGTCCAAGACCGCTCACGAGAAGACCGACCAGCTCTTCATCTACACCTTCGAGAGCCCCGAGCAGGGCGAGCGCACCATCGTCGCCAACCTCACCAACGTGTACGAGGTCGGTGACGTGGCGGGCATCGCCATCGAGGGCACCATTCTGCCGGGCGTCGTCATCCAGCCCCGCAAGGTCTTCGGCATCCACAGCCAGGGCATGGCGATGGGCAAGGTGGACGCCGAGCTCGACGCCGACCTCACCGCGCACTTCGACGCGGACCGCGGCCCGCGCACCTTCACCGTGACCGTCGAGGTCCAGGTCGAGGCGCCCTACGCCGAGGACGCGGAGAAGGTCGCCCGCAAGGCGATCGGCAAGGGCGAGGGCAAGGTGCTCTCCGCCGAGACGGCCGAGTAGCTCGCGGGCGCCCGGTCACGACCGGGCTCTACTGCAGCATCGCGCGCAGCATCCACGCGGTCTTCTCGTGGATGACCAGCCGATCCGAGAGCAGCGAGGCGCTCGACTCGTCGTCGGCCTCCTGCGCGCTCGGCAGGACCGCGCGGATCGTACGGACCAGCGTCTCGTGGCCGGCGAGCAGCGCGAGCAGCATGCCGTTCGCGTCCGGAAGCTCGTCGACGGCGCGCACGGTGGACAGCTCGTACAGCTCCTTCGGGCTGCCCGGCGCCGGGAAGCCCAGCGCGAGGATGCGCTCTGCGATGTCGTCCATCGCGGTCCACAGCTCCGTGTACTGCTCCATGAACAGCTGGTGCAGGGCCGAGAAGTGCGGCCCCTTCACGTTCCAGTGGAAGCGGTGGGTCTCGAGGTAGAGCGAGTAGGTGTCGGCAAGCACGCGGCCGAGTCCCTGGGCGATGTGCTCGCGAGCGGCGGCGTCGATTCCGATGTGTACGTCCATGATGTCTCCTGGCTACACCTCTCTCAGAACACGCCGACCGAGAGCATCCCAATATCAAGATACCGACTTATCGATAGCCTTGGTCTATATCTCTATCCCCTCGCCGCTCGCCTGCCCCATCCCTGACGGGGCTCTCACCGAGGGGGCTCGCGGTGGTGGTGACCTGGGCGTAGAATCCGCCCGTGCATCCGCTCGACCTCCTTCATCAGATCCCCGCGCTCCAGGCGAGCGTGACCCTCGCCGGCACCTCGATCAGCGCGGGCCAGGTGTTGTTGCTCATCGCCTTCACCCTTCTCGTCCGTGCGCTCGCGGCGCTCGGGGAGCGGTGGGTCACACGCCGTTCGCCCCCGGTGAGCGGCAAGGAGCCCGTGCTCGCCGGCATGGCTCGAAGCGCCTTGCGCATCAGCGGCTGGGTGATGGGCTTCGCGGGCGGCCTGGCGGTGGCCCGCATCATCCTCCTCGACGTGCTCGCCGCCTACGTGTGGCACATGTTCAACACGCCCCTGTTCCCGATCGGCGAGACGAACATCAGCCTCGCGACGCTCATCGCCGTCGCCGCGATCGTCGTCGGCTCGTACTGGGCGAGCGCGTTCATGCGCGAGCGCCTGCGCGAGGGCGCCGAACGCCACCTCACCGACGAGGACCGCCGCGGACGCTTCGCGATCATCGACCGGCTGGTGCACTACGTCGTGTTGATGAGCGGCGTCGGCATCGCGCTGCACACCGCGGGCATCAACCTCTCGGGTCTGTTCGCCGCCGGCGCCGTGTTCGCGGTCGGCATCGGCTTCGCGATGCAGAACATCGCGCAGAACTTCGTGAGCGGCGTGATCGTGCTCATCGAGCGCGCGATCAAGCCCGGCGACATCCTCGTCGTCGAGGGCCAGGTGGTGAAGGTCCAGCGTATGGGCATCCGGTCCACGGTCGTGCGCACGCGCGACAACGAAGACCTGATCGTGCCGAACGGCACGCTGGCCCAGAGCACCGTCGCCAACCTCACGCTGCTCGATCGCGTGCACCGCGTGCGCGTGCCCGTCGGGGTGGCCTACAGCTCTGACCTCGACAAGGTGTTCGCCGTCCTCAAGCGTCTCGCCGAGACCTTCGAGCCTCGCGACCCCGGACATCCACCGCGCATCCTGCTCACGGGCTTCGGCGCCTCGAGCATCGACTTCGAGGTCAGCGTGTGGACGTCGCATCCGTGGGTCGAGCCGACCCTGGCCAGCGACCTGCGACACGCCATCTGGCGGGCATTTCGCGACGAGGGCATCGTGATCGCCTTTCCGCAGCTCGATGTGCACCTCGACCCCGAGGTCGTCCAGGCCATGGGAGGCAAGTCATGAGCCGCCGCCGCCGCAAGTCCGCACCGATCGGCCTTCCGCCGGGCACCCTGCTCATCGATCCGGAGGCGCCGCCACCGGTCGTGCACTTCATGGGCTTCGGTCCCGACGAGCTCGAAGAAGGCACGGTCGAGGACATCTCGGTGCTCGAGGGCCTGCGCGGTCGCTGGCCCGTGCTGTGGCTGAACATCAACGGCCTGGGCGACGAGGCCGTGCTCCGCAAGGTCGCCGAGGTGTTCAAGCTCCACAAGCTCGCGCTCGAGGACGTGGTCAACACCAACCAGCGCCCCAAGGTCGAGGCCTGGCCCGAGTCGACCTACATCGTCCTGCGCTCGCTCACGTGGGGCAAGGTCGGTGAGAAGCTCGATCACGAGCAGATCAGCCTGTTCGTCGGTCCGGACTTCGTACTCACCGTGCAGGAGCGCATCGGCGACCCCTTCGAGCCCGTGCGCAAGCGTATCCGCGACCGTCGACCCGCGATGGTCCAGGGCGGACCCGACTACCTCGGCTACGCGCTGATCGACGCGCTGGTCGACGGCTACTTCCCGGTGATCCAGGAGTTCTCCGACCTCCTCGACGACTTCGAGGAAGAGGTGGACGAGCGGCCCACGCGGTCGCTGCACACGCGCATTCGCACGGCTCGACGCGCCCACATCCTGCTTCGGCGCAACCTGTGGCCGGCCCGCGACGTGCTCCAGCGCCTGCAGAACTCCGACCTGCCCTTCTTCTCCACGGACGTGCAGGTCTACCTCCGTGACGTCTACGACCACGCCCTGCGCGTGCTCGATCTCGTCGAGTCCCAGCGCGACCAGGTCTCCGGCCTCTCCGAGGCGTACATGACCGTGGTCAGCTTCCGCACGAACGAGGTGATGAGCATGCTCACCCTCGTCGGCACGATCTTCATGCCGCTGTCGTTCCTCGCGGGCATCTACGGCATGAACTTCGACACCGCCTCGCCGTACAACCTGCCGGAGCTGGGCTTCCGCTACGGCTACATCACCCTGCTCAGCGTGATGGCCGTCACCGCGGTGGCCATGATGGTCTACTTCCGCCGCCGTGGCTGGCTCGGCGGAGAGCCCTGACGGGGTACACTCGGACTACGCACGCGGACCCGCGGGTTCGCGCACCGAGGACCTCATGAAAGCAGCCGCACTCCTGATGGGCCTGCTCGGCTCCACGCCCGCCCTTGCGGGACGGCCCGAGCTCGGCCGCTTCGACCACGCCGAGGCGATGCTCGCCGTGCCCAAGGGGTGGCTGATCGCGACCGGTGAGTCCGACGACAACGGCGGCGTGGCCGAGGTTCGCCACAGCCAGAGCCGCTTGTCGCCCGTCGTCATGCTCCAGTGGGGCGATGCCGGCGAGCGGACGACCGACGCGATCATCGACGACCGCGTGTCCCGCCTCTCCAAGGAGATGGCGATTGGCTCGGCCTCCGAGACCACGCGCGTCGACTTCGGCGAGGGCGGTCGCCGCGCCACGCTGGAAGCCGGCATGATGGGCGTGACCGTGCCGATCGAGGTCGCCGCACGCGTGGTCGGCGGCCGCTACATGGTCGCGGTGTTCACCGGACCGCCGTCGACGCATGGCGAGCTGGGAGCGCCCGAGATGATCGAAGAGATGCTCACGCGCTCGATCTGGTCGGGAGAGGTCCCCGCCCTCAAGCCCGAGCACATCGGAAAATAGGTTCGCGATCGCTGCGTCGGTTAACCTTGCCGCCTTGCGAGGGAACCGATGCTCGTCCGCCCCACCCGCTCCTTTCCCGGGACCGCGCTCCTGCTGCGCGGCACCGCCATCTCCCAGATCTGGCCCTGGCTGCTCGGGATCGGCGGCATCGCGTCCGGCGTGACCTACCTCAACGAGGTCATCGGCATGCCCGAGGCCGCGTCGGTCACGCTCATCCCCTTCTCGCTGATGGGCCTGGCGCTGTCGATCTTCCTCGGGTTCCGGAACAACGCCTGCTACGACCGCTGGTGGGAAGCCCGCAAGCTGTGGGGCGCACTCATCAACCAGAGCCGCATCCAGGCGCGTGACTCGCTGCAGTTCATGGACCTGGACGAAGCGCAGGGACAGGCGCTGGTGCGGCGTATCGCCGGCTTCCCCTACGCGCTGAAGGCCCACCTGCGGACCGAGGCGAGCTTCGAGGCCCTGGCCGACTTCGTGCCGCGCGACGAGGTCGACGCACTCAAGCCGGAGCCCAACGTGCCCGACGCCTACCTGATGCACCTGGGCGAGGCCTACACCCGCGAGTTCAAGGCCGGTCGCCTCGGCGAGTACCGCTACATCGCGCTGATGAAGGGCGTCGCCCGCCTCTCGGACATCCAGGGTGGCTGCGAGCGCATCAAGAACACGCCGGTGCCGATCAGCTACACCGTGCTCACGCACCGCATCGTCGCGCTGTACTGCCTGTCGCTACCCTTCGGGCTGGTGGGCGAGATCCACTGGCTGACCCCGGTGGTCGTGCTCATCGTGTCCTTCGCGTTCCTCGGCCTGGATGCCGTCGGCACGCAGATCGAGGACCCGTTCGAGACCGACCCGAACGACCTGCCACTCGCAGCGCTGGCCCGCACCATCGAGCGCGACCTGAAGGCGCGGATCGGCGACCCCATCCCCGACAAGGTCGCCCCGGTCGGCGGCATCCTGCTCTAGACGGGCTCGGCCGGCTCCTCCAGGTCGACGGCGGAGAGGCGCCACAACCAGCGCACGATGCTGCCGGAGATCACCGGCGGCAGGGCGAGCACGCCGGCCGCCATCGCCGGCACGCCGGCCCACAGGAGCATCAGCGGGCGTCGGCCGTCGTAGACCGCCATGGCCACGACACCGACGACCAGCGCGCCGCTCACCGCACCCAGCCACGCCCCCGGCAGCGCGCCGCGCGGAACGCTCGCCGCGAGCAGGCCCGCAAACGCGATCCCGTAGAGAAACAGGCCGATGACCGGGATCCACGCGCCCTCGTCGATGTGCGTGACGTCTTCGAGCAGCTCGTGCAGCTCGATCTCGACGAGCCCCCACCCGAAGACCGAGAGCACGCCCACGAGTACGGCGGTACCGACGAAGCTCATCGCCAGGGGAGCCAGCGTTCGTAGCCATCCCTCCGCGCCCGATTCCGGAGACGGTCGCTCGATGGCCGCCAGCGGGGAGGCGGCGAGGAGCACCGCGACGACCCCGAGGCCCCACTCGACGACGGCCAGGGGTCCCTGTGCGGCCAGGGCCACGGCGACGTCGCCTTCGAGTCCGAAGAGGACCATCGCCCGCGCCGGGTACAGGATCATCAGGCCCAGCGCCGGTGCGAGCCGATAGCCACTGGCCCACGCGAGCAGCGCCACCACCGCCACGCTCGCGAACGGCGCGTAGAGCACGGCGACGACCATGCCGAGGGGCTCGCGGTTGAGCTCGACGAGCACGAAGCCGACGAGCCACAGGACGATGGACACGGCGAGCGCGGCCATCGCGCTGCCGAACAGGGCGAGGAGGTGCCGACCGAGGATGTCCCCGCTCAGGGGGTGGTGCTCCACACGACCGATCCCAGGGAGATCGAGCCGCCGCCGTCGGAGAGTCGCACGCCGTCGTCGAGGTTGAACGTCGTCGGGTCGCCGTTCGGCCATGGGAACGGGTCGTTGGTCGGCAGATCGTCGGTGGTCACGCGCACGCCGGTACCCGCGATCCGCAGGACCACGTCGGCATCCGGGTAGTTGGTGAGGCTGCCGTTCACCTGCAGGGTGCGCACGATGCTGCCGTCGCCGATCTGCGGACCGTCGTTGAAGGCAAAGGTGTCGAAGCCGCTACCCGCGTTCTCGACCTTGACCACGGCGTTGCCGCTGCCGACCACGGTGAGGTCGTTGTCCGTGGTGTCGTCGGTCACCATGTTCCAGGTGAAGCCCGAGACGTAGCCGCCCGAGTGGTCGTACTTGCCGTCGTCCGTGGTCCCGAAGGTATCGGTATCCGGCGTGCACATGTCCCAGGTGATGCTGCCGGTGACCGCGTTGAGTCGGTCGTCGGCGGCGACGATGGTCACGCCGTCATTGCTCACCGTCGCGAACGGCGTGCCGGCGATGGTGACCGCCTCGGCGGTGAAGTACAGCGTGCGCGTGTCGGGACACGAGGGATTCGTGTCGGTATCGGTGTCCGCGTCGGTGTCGGTGTCCGTGTCCGTGTCCGTGTCCGTGTCGGTGTCGGTGTCCGTGTCGGCATCGGCATCCGTGTCCGCGTCCGCGTCCGTATCCGCGTCCGCGTCGGTATCCGCGTCCGCGTCGGTATCCGCGTCCGCATCCGTGTCGGCGTCGGCGTCGGTATCCGCGTCCGCATCCGTGTCGGCGTCGGCGTCGGTATCCGCGTCCGCATCGGTGTCCGCGTCCGCATCGGTGTCGGTGTCGGTGTCGGTCTCTGCGCCGCTGTCCTCTTCACCGCCATCGGTACACGCCATGAGGCCAGGCCATACCAGGCAGCTCGCCAGCACCAAGGAGAAACGCATGGACACCTCCCGCTGACCGCACGGTACCACCGCCCGACGCCGGCGGTGCAGCGTGTCGCCACGTCCCCGTTCCGCCGCCCTTCCGGCGGGTTAGGAGCCGGCGGTGACGCCACTCCACGAAGCCACCATCGACGAGGACGTGCTCCGCCCGACCCACCTGAGCGTGGACCTCGGCCGGCTCGCCGCGAACTACCGGGCCATCGCCGCGCACGCGGGGCGTCCGGTGATGCCCATCCTCAAGGCGAACGCCTACGGCCACGGCCTGGTTCGCGTAGGCCAGCTGATGGCCGAGCTCGGCGCGCCGTACCTCGGCGTTGCGTACCTCGAGGAAGGCATCCGCCTTCGGCGCGCGGGGGTCGACACCCCCATCCTCGTGCTCGGCGGCATCCTCGGCGACCAGATCCCGAAGTTCATCGAGCACGACCTCACCCTCGCGGCGAGCTCCCTCGACAAGCTCGATGCCATCGAGCAGTGCGCGGCGGCCGCCGGCAAGCGCGCCAAGGTGCACCTGAAGATCGACACCGGCATGGAGCGCATCGGCGTCCACTACTACAGCGCCGAGTCGCTGCTCGAGGCGAGCCTTCGCGACACCCACGTCGAGGTCGAGGGCATCTTCTCGCACTTCGCGAACGCCGACGAGCCCGACCTCGCACACGCCCGCCTGCAGCTCGAGCGCTTCGAGGAAGTGCTGTCCTTCTACGACAAGCGCAGCCTGCCGACCCCGATGCGCCACATGGCCAACTCGGCCGCCGTCGCCCGGCTTCCCGAGTCCCACCTCGACCTCGTGCGGCCGGGCATCCTGCTCTACGGCGTGTACCCCTCCGAGCACGTGCCCCACACCGTGCCCGTCGAGCCGGCGCTGACCTGGCACAGCCGGGTGGTGTACTTCAAGGTCGTCAAGCCCGGACACCCCGTGTCCTACGGCTCGACCTGGGAGAGCGACCACCTGGTGCGCGTCGTGACCGTGCCCGTGGGCTACGGCGACGGCTATCCCCGCCGGATGAGCGGCTCCGCGGAGGTGCTGCTCCACGGCAAGCGCTACCCCGTGGTCGGCCGCATCTGCATGGACCAGGTGATGGTCAACATCGAGTGGGACAGCGCCTACAACGGCGACGAGGTACTGCTGCTCGGCGGCGATGGCGCGAACCGACTCACGGTCGAGGAGCTCGCCGCATGGGCGGGCACCATCCCGTACGAGATCCTCACCGGCATCAACACACGCGTGCCCCGCGTGTACGTGGGAGACCCATGACCCTGTTCGTCCGCATCGCCTCGACCGAGCAGGACCCCGGCGCCATCCAGGGTCACGTGCGCACGGTCACGCGCGAGATCGCGGCCGCGCTGCGTCCGGACCTGCCGTTCCTGGAGGCGATGTCCTCGCGCAAGGGCTGGGACATGGAGGGCGTCGCCGGCCAGCGCGGTGTCGGTGCGCGTGCGTCGTACATCGAGGACCAGCGCACCCAGGGCTTCACGCTGCGTGCGGTGTGGGCCGACGACGAGAAGGGCGAACAGGAGTGGAGCGTCGAGACGGATGTGTCCGCGCCCGCGATGAGCCCCGAGGCCCGCCGCCGCGGACAGCTGATCGTGCTCGCCGCCTTCCACGGTGCCGCATTCGGCGCGTTCGCGATCTGGGCCGTGCTCACGCCGTTGATCGAGACCACCGGCACCATCCTCGCGGTCATGGCCGCACCCTTCCTCGGCGTGCTGGCCGGCGCCGTGAGTGCGCGCTTCGTGCCAGCGCCTCCCCCGCCCCCGGATCCGCAGACGCTGGGTGACGCGTGGACCGCCGAGGTCCGAGCCGCCGTGGAAGCGCATCCATCGCTGACGGTGGTCGAGGTCACACAAACGTCGGGTTCGTGACAGGACAACCGCGTCGCGACCCGGCTAGTGTGCCGCATGAAGCCTGGTGACCGACGACTTGCTACCCTCCGCGCGTTGCACGGCCTGTTGCCACGGCTGGAGAGTCGAGACCAGGAAGCCGACACGCGGATGACGCGCCTCGTCCGCGCCCTGGCCCGAGAGCCCGGTCCAGCGGGAGACCTGGCCCGCGACGTGCTCGACGCCGAGGAACCCGAGCGACTGCCCGCCCTGCGGCGGCTGATCGTCGAGCTCGAGACCAACGACGCCCCGCTCGCCCTCGTCGTCGAAGACGACCCGGTGGTCGGTCGCCGGCACTGTGCCGCGCTGCGCGACCTGGGCTGCCGGACCCGGTACGTGGCCAACCTCACCGACGCCCGCCTGACCCTCGATGAGCAGCACTGCTCGCTGATCCTGCTCGACCTGGAGCTCGATCTCGAGGACGGCCGCGACCTGCTCGCCCAGCACCACCTGATCCCGACCATCGTCATCGCGGGCTCCGCGACGGACCCGCTCGTTCGCCTCGAGTGCCAGGCCCTCGGCGCGATCAAGGTGTGCAGCAAGCCCATCGACCTCAAGGCCTTCGCGAAGTGCGTCCGTGAGCTGCTCGACCTCGCGCCCCCCAGGCTCACGCCGAGCAATCCACGTCAGGCGCGCACCCTGGCGCTGTTCGAGAACCGCGAGCACCTCGTCGATGCCGACATTCGCCTGATGGTCCGCGGTGAGGCCAGACTCGATCAGCGCGCGGCGATGCAGACCCACCTCACGCTGTGCGCCAGCTGCCGGGACCGCTACCGCGCCCACCTGAGCCGCTCCCTCGTGCTCGACGAACCGAGTAGCGGCCACCGCCGCCCCTAGGAACACACCAAGACGAACGGGGGTTGGCGAAACGGGCTCCGTTGATGAAAGACTGTGCCCCCACGGAGTTGCCATGCTCATCACCGCCCTGCTCGGCGCCGCCCTCGCCGTTCCCCCGACCGCTGACGACGCCGCGGCCCAGAGCTTCGCGGACGCCCTGCGCGCGATGAACTCGGTGGCCGAGAACCTCACCGACGCCACGTTCACGATGCACAAGCGCGAGTGGGTCGATGGCGGTCAGGGCTCGTGGTCGGTGATGGAGGTCAAGTTCCGCCAGCCCGAGGACGCCTACCTGCACTTCGTCGACGGCCCCAACGCCGGTCGCATGGTGCTGTGGAAGGGCCCGGACTGGAACAACGGAAAGTTTCGGGTCGACCCTGGTCGCTTCATCCCGGTGATGAGCCTCGACCCGAACGGCAGCCTCGCCATGCGCGGCAACCGCCACAACATCCGTGAGCTGCCGCCGACCGTGCTCATCGAGAAGATCACCCGCGACGCGCTCAAGGTGAACGACAGCCCGACGTTCAAGCCCAACGTCACCGACCTCGGCACGACGGACGTGCGCGGCGAGAGCTCGCAGTGCTGGGAGGCCGTCCTCCCCAAGGAGGAGGACAAGAGCTTCTACGCGACCAAGGTCCGCATGTGCGTGAACCCGAAGACGAACATGGTGAACAGCATGCGCATCTGGGACCACGAGGATGGCGAGATGCGGCTGGTCGAGCAGTACGACTACGTCGACTTCAAGATCAATCCCGGGCTCTCCGACCAGGACTTCGACCCGGACACCTACGGGCTCTAGGCGTACAGCCGCGCGCGCTGCGACGAGAGGCGAATGCACGAAGGCATGGCGATGCCGACGAGCAGCGCCGCCAGTCCGGCGATGGCGGCCGCGAACAGCGGCAGCGGGACGATGGCGCCGTAGTACAGGTGGTAGAGCGACCACAGCGCCGCGAACCCCGCTGACGCGAGCAGGTTCAGCAGCGCCAGCGCCGCGCCGAGCACACGGCCGGTGTACACCTGACCGCCGAAGGCGAGCCCGGCGAGGCCAAACAGCGTGTACAGGTAGGGACCGTACTGCAGCCAGCCCCACGGGCTGTACTCGATGGCCACCAGACCCTGGATGCCCGCGGCCAGTGTGAACAGCGCCGAGACCAGCGCGACGAAGGCCGCGAGTGGAAGGATCGGCGGGACGCGGATCTCTCCGACGTCATCGCCATCCTCGGTGACCGGAGCAGCCTCGACCGGGGGCGCGAACTCGTCGTCGCCGCTCACGGCGTGGAGGGTCCGGGTGAACCGCCGGCCGCGGCCTGTTCCTCGTCATCGGGATGCGGGAGCGAAGGCGCGCTCAGCGCGGTGAGGTCGAGGGTCGTGGGGTCGGGCCACGCCTCGTCCGGCACGGAGTCGCAGGTCGTGTCCGCCGGGACCGGCAGGTACACGAACTGGCCGCGCAGATCCTGGGTCACGTCCTTGGTGACGAGCGCCAGACACGCACCCTGGACCTTGTGGACCTGCTGCGAGACGCGAATCGTCGCGAGGCCCTTGAGCCCGCCATGATGCGGCTGGGCGACCGCAATGGTGCTCGCGTCCGAAGCGAAGTGCATGGTGCCGCCGCACAGCGGCGCTGACACGCGCACGGCGATGCCGGGGAAGCCGTCGGCGTCGTGGTCGGAGGCATCCCAGCCGCTGGGCCACGGCTGCGCGGCGTAGCCAGCCTCGCCGCGGACGAACACGGGCTCGGCGACCGGCATGGCCCGCGGCCCCTTCTCGTCCATGCTCGCCTGAGCGCCGGCGACCTTCTCGAACGCGACCTTGCACACCCGCTGCTGCAGCGCGTAGCCGTTCTCGGTCTCGACGACCTCGGCGAGCGTGTAGTTGTCGTTGCGGAACTCGACGGTGCCGATGAACGGCAGCTTGCGCTCGCCGAACACCGCCATGCGACCCGCCCACAGCACGGGCTCGGGCTCGGTCGGCTGAAGCTCGTCGGCGGTCGCCGACGCGATGAGCAGGGTCAGAAGTAGGTTCACAGTGCGTCCTCGCGAACTCCCAATAGCCGAATTCCGTTGGGGACGACGTGTGCACGCAGCGGTGCACGTCCCAGATACTCGCCATCGGCCTCGACGGCGGCGTCGCCCTCGGTCAACCCCTGGACCTCGACCGCAAATCCCCGGAAGCTGTGGACGAGGCGGTGCCCGCCCGCGGATCCCATGTACAGGGCGGGCGAGAAGGTCGCCATGCTCAGGAAGCCGGCGTGCTCGATCACGGTGATGTCCAGCAGTCCATCGGTGAGGCGTGCACGGGGCGCGAAGTGCATGCCGCCGCCCGCGTACTGGCCATTGCTGATCATCACGCTGTTCATCGCGAAGTCGCCGACCGGTTGCCCGTCGACGAGCACCCGCACGGTCGGCGGCTGATGCCGTCCCTGAGCGCGAAAGCTCTCGATGAAGTAGGTCGCCGATCCGAGCCGCTTCTGGCTCTCGGCCACCCGCCGACACACCTCTGCGGACATGCCGACCGAGCATTCGTTGAGGAACACGCGGGTGCGCTCCTCGCCGAGAGGGTCGACGTAGTGCACGAGCCCGACGTCGATCATGTGGGGTTCGGAGCTCTTCACGAGCTCGAGGTAGTCGGCCATGCTGCCGCGCACGGCGAGCAGACGCTGGAAGTCGCCGCCGGTCCCCATCGGCAGCAGACCCACGGTGACGCGCCGCTGAGCGTCCTTGTCGCGGAACACCCCGGCGACGACTTCGCTGTGGGTGCCGTCGCCGCCGACCGAGAGCAACAGCTCGGCCCCGTCCCAGATGGCGCGCTCGGCAAGCTTGATGCCATGCCCGCGGCGCTCGGTGGTGAGCACGGTGACGTCACCGAGCTTGTCGCGAATCGCGCGCTCGATCGCCTCTTGACGACGCCCGACCCGTCCCCCGCCAGCGGTGGGATTCAAGATGACGAAGGTCTTTGCCGGGTCGACGCGCATGCCGCGCCATTCTCGCACGGAGCGGGCCTCGGATCGAGGTATGCTGCCTCCCCTTCCGGAGCTCACATGCGCGCTGTCCCCCTGCTCTTCGCGCTCGCCACCCTGGCGTGCAACGGGTCGACCCCCGGCAACGACAACGACGACCCCGATGGCGACACCGGTGCGACCGACAGCGGGTTCGAGACCGATCCCCCGGCCCTCGGCTTCGGCATCGACGCGTCGGGCGATCACACCTGCGTGCACACCAGCGACGGCAACCTGTACTGCTGGGGACGAAACCACGTCGGCCAGCTCGGTCACGGGGACAACGCGCCCATCGGCGACAACGAGATCCCGCAGGGCGCGGCGCTCGTCGATGTCGGCGCCCAGGTGGTGGACGTCGCGATGGGCAACCTGCACACGTGCGCGCTCACCGTCGATGGCGAGGTGAAGTGCTGGGGCATGGGCGACAACGGCCAGCTCGGGTACGGCAACACCGACGAGATCGGGCTCACCAACCTGCCCTCGGACGTGGGCACGCTCGATCTCGGCGGCCCGGTGGCGGAGATCGAGGCCGGCGGCATGTACACCTGCGCCCGCCTCACCGACGGCGGCGTGAAGTGCTGGGGCCAGGACTACGGCGGCTGGCTGGGCCAGGGCTACGCCATCGGCACCATCGGCGACGACGAGACCGTCGCGGGCCTCGAGCCCATCGAGCTCGGTGGCGCCGCCCGCCGCATCGCGGTCGGTCAGGTCCACGCTTGCGCCGTGCTCACCGACGACAGCCTGCGCTGCTGGGGCGAAGGGCCGGCCAGCGGACACGGCGACTCCTCGACCTTCGTCGGCGACAACGAGACCCCCGCCTCGGCCGGCGATCCGCTCGGCGAAGCCGTCGACGACGTGTGGGCCGGTACCGCGCACACCTGCGCCCAGCTCTCCTCCGGCGGCCTGCGCTGCTGGGGCGACGGCATGGACTTCGAGCTCGGCCGCCCCAACCCCGAGGCGGGCATGGAGCACTTCGGCGTCGCCGAGATCGTCGAGGACCCCACCCTCGGACCCACCCACGACTTCGGCGAGGCCGTCGTCGACATGGCCCTGGGCATCCACTACTCCTGCGCGCTGCTCGCCTCCGGCAACGTGAAGTGCTGGGGCCAGCACCACAACGGCGTGCTCGGCAAGGGCGAGGTCGGCAGCGAGCGCGTCGCCGTGAACACGCCGGACGTGCCACTCGGCGCGAACGCCACCGCTCTGGCCGGCCAGCTGCTGCACAACTGCGCGCTGCTCGGCACCCAGGGTGACGTGATGTGCTGGGGCAGCGGCGAGCACGGCAAGCTCGGCTACGCCGCGACCACGGATGTCGGCTACGAGAACACGCCGCAGAGCCAGGGCACGGTCCAGTACCGCTGAGCAGACAGGGCCTCCGCAGTGGAGGCCCCGTGTCGTCGCAGGTCCGCGGGGGCTAGCCCTTGCGGTCCTCGATGGCCGCGATGGCGGTCTTTCGGTTCTTGCCGGCCTTCTCGGCCTCGAGCAGACCATCGAGGTCGCCGTCGAGCGTACCCGTCTCGAGCGCTGCCTTGAGGTCGGCCACGCTGCCGTCGAGCACCGGGAACGACTTCGGCTCGGCCGCGGGCTCCTCGGCCGCAGGCTCCTCGGCGGGTGCCTCCTCGGCCGCGGGCTCCTCGGCGGGTGCCTCCTCGGCCGCAGGCTCCTCCGCGGCGGGCTCTTCCGTCGGCTCGTCGGCGGGCGCTTCCTCGGCCGCGGGCTCTTCCGTCGGCTCGTCGGCGGGCGCCGGATCCTCGGTCGGCTCCTCGAAGACCTCGGACACCACCGGGTTCGGCGCATCCTCGACCGTCGGCAGCTCGTCCGGGGACGGGGTCACGTCGGCGGGAATCGTCGTATCCGCGGCGTTGGACTCGTCCTCGAAGTCGCTGGGCGACTTCACCGTCACCACGATGACCGTGATGTTGTCCTTGCCGCCGAGCTGGTTGGCCCGGTTGACGAGCGCCTCGACCGCCACGCTGGCGCGCGAGCACGAGCGCATGATCTCGCCGATCTCCTCTTCCGGCACCATCTTGGTGAGGCCGTCGGAGCACAGCAGGTAGTGATCGCCGAGCATGGGCTCGACGAGGACCAGGTCGACCTCGACCGACGGACCGATGCCGACGGCGCGGGTGAGCTGGTGGCCCATCGGGCCGGTGACGCCCTCTTCACGCAGCGTGTGGTCGCGGGTGATCTGCTCGAGCTTGTTGTCGCGGAAGCGGTAGCAGCGGCTGTCACCGACGTGCGCGATGTACACGCGCTCCTTGCGCGGCGCGAAGCGAGCCGCACACACAGTGGTACCCATGCCGGCAAGCGCCGGGTTGGCCACGGCCTCATCCCAGATCGAGCGGTTGGCCATCTGGACGGCCGCCGCGAGCTGGGCGCCATCCTTGGCCGTGTCCTGAGCGCCGCCCACGAAGCGGTTCTCGACGAACGCGCGCTCGATGGTCTCGACCGCGAGTCGACTCGCGACCTCGCCGCCCGCGTACCCGCCCATGCCGTCGGCGACGACGAACAGGTGCTGCGACTCGAGCACGAGGAAGCTGTCCTCGTTGTTCTTGCGGCGTCGTCCGCGGTGCGTATTGCCCACCGCGCTCACGAGCAGCAGCGGCGTGACCGCACTGGGCTCGTCGTCCGCGGCGCCGGGGTCGTGGAGCACCGGACGTACCGAGCCGAGGTCCGCGTCGAGCTCGACGCCGGAGTCCGTCCACTCGTCCGTCGCCAGATCGTCGAGCATGATCGGCTTGAACGAGAGGATGGTGACCTCTTCGTCGCCCTCGTGCGGCGGCTGTGGCGCGGGCCGTGGGGCCGGCTTGGGCTTGGTCGCTTGGGGCGCCGGAGGCTCCTGGCCGGAGAGCACGAGCCACGCGACGACGGCGATGGCCAGGATGACGATGAGGGCGATGAGAGCGAGCTTCAAGGGTCGACACCCGGAAGTGCCCGACACAGCGGGCTGGGAACAGGACCGTTTCCGGACCAGGGCTGGGCAATCTTCGCACAAGGGCGCAACTTCGTGAAGCACCGCGCAATCGTCTCTTCCCCGTCATCCCGCACGCACGGCGGCCAAAGCGGGACACGCGGAGGTCACGCGAACGCTCGAAGAACTGGCGCGCATCGACGTCGATCAGCCCAGCGCATCACTCCAGGGACTCCATGAACCTCGAACACGCACGAACTGTCGGACCGAATAGGATGACTGCACCTGTCATCTCGGAGGACGTCGTGCGCTGCAACCCCCTCGCTGATCTCGTGGTGCCGGCGTGAGCCGCATCAGCCGACTGAGCGTCGTGCTCGTGCTCGCCATCGGCGTCGTCGCCGTGCTGCCGAACTGCAGGGGCGTCCAGAGACTGGCCGTGCAGGTTCTCGACAAGGAACCCGAAGTGCGCACCGGCGCGCTGAATGCATCCTTTTCCGGCAAGGACGAGGGCCGAGAGCGCCTCGAGGTGGCGCTGGTTCCCGTCGCCGAGGGCTTTCGGCAGCTCACCGACATCCAGCCCGTCCCCGGCGAGCCGAACCGCTACGCGGTGCTCGAGAAGCGCGGCGCCGCCTGGCTAGTCGATCTCGAGTCCGGAGACCGCAAGCCGCTGTTCGAGGTCGAGGTCGTCACGGTCAGCGAGCAGGGCCTGCTCGGGCTGGCCTTCCATCCGAACCACGCCGAGAACGGCCGCTTCTTCGTGAACTACACCCCGTCGGGTGTGTCTCCCGAGGTGACTCGCGTCGCCGAGTGGGTGCGCGAGGGGGACACGGCGCGCGAGGTGCGCACGGTCCTCGAGGTCGAGCAGCCCTACCAGAACCACAACGCCGGGCAGCTCGCCTTCGGTCCCGACGGCATGCTGTACGTGGGCTTCGGCGACGGCGGCCTCAAGGACGATCCGATGGGCCATGGCCAGAACGGCGCGAGCCTGCTGGGCTCGATGCTGCGCCTCGACGTCGACGACGTGCCCGAGGGCAAGGGCTACGGCATCCCCGCCGACAACCCGTTCCTCGATCAGCCCGCGATCGCCGACGAGGCCTTCGCCATCGGACTGCGCAACCCGTGGCGCTACACCTTCGCGCCGGACGGGCGCCTCGTCGTCGCCGACGTCGGTCAGAACACGTGGGAAGAGATCGACCTGGTCCCTGCGGGCGCGAACCTCGGGTGGAACGCGCGCGAAGGCCGTCACTGCTTCCCGCCGGACAGCGAGGACTGCCCCACCGCGGGCCTCGTCGACCCCGTCTATGAATACGGACGCGACGAGGGCGTCTCTGTTACCGGAGGTGTCGTCGTGACTGGGACAGCGGTCCCCGAGCTGAAAGGACGCTATCTGTTCGGCGATTTCGGTAGTGCCCGCTTGTGGGCAATCACCCTTCCCGAGGCGCCTGGCGCCGACGCCGGCCCCGCGCTGGCCCTGGGCCGCTGGCCCATCCTCCCGGTGGCCTTCGCCACCGACCCCGACGGCAACGCCCTGATCGGCGACTTCGGGGGACGAATCCTCTCTGTAAAGGCGGTGAACTGATGGACAAGCGCATTCCCCTGATCGGTGGCGCCTCCCTGTTCGCAATCGTGCTCGCGGTCCTCGTGATCGGTCGTCCCGACACCGGCGGCGACGTGGTCGAGCGTGAGATCCTCACCGACAAGCCCATGGTCGCCACCGGCGGCTCCGAAGAAGTCGTGCGCATCGGCGCTGGTCCGAGCGCCCCCGTGGCCGACGGGAACGTGGCGGTCGCCGGTGAAGGCGACACGATCGGCGGCGCCTCCGACCCGTCCCTGAACACCTTCGTGCCGCTGCAGACCCTCGGCCAGAAGCCGAAGAAGTCCGCACTGCTCGGCAAGCGCAACAACGCCGAGTCCACGTGGGCCGCTCACTCCCTGGCGCCGTGGACCGAGGTCAAGCGCCAGCTCAACACGCTGAACGCGCCCGAGGAGCTGATCGGCGAGGTCGACGGCATGATTGGCGAGGTCCGGAGCCTGCGCCTCGACGGCGAGTCGATCAACTTCGACGAGCTCGCGGCCCAGCAGGCAGAGCTCGAGGCCCGTGTGCGCGAGACCCCGTACATGAACACGGTGATGGAGCAGATGTTCGACAAGCTCGCCGAGAACCAGGCGAAGTACGCCAATGGCGAGTTCGAGCCCTCCGACAGCAAGGGCAAGACCCTTCCCTGACACGTGGAGACACTCAGCCCGACGAGCACGGGTTAGGTCCGCTCGGCCCGGCGGCACACCGCTTCCGGGTCGACCGGAGAGGCCATGCTCACGCTGTTGTCCCTCGCCGCGCTTGCCGCCGACCCGCTGGCGACCACGGCTAGTGTCCACACCCTCGACAACGGCCTGACCGTCGTCATCGAGGAAGACCGTCGCAGCGACACCGTCGCGCTGCACCTGCACTACGGGGTCGGCGCCCGTGACGAGCTCCCAGGCGAGCTCGGCTGCGCGCACCTCTTCGAGCACCTGATGTTCGAGGGCTCGGCGAATGTGCCGACCAACGCCTTCGACACCTGGCTCACCGAGGCCGGCGGCTGGAACAACGCCTTCACCAGCGAGGACCAGACCGCGTACCACATGGCCTTCCCGTCGGGTGCGCTCGACCTGGCCCTGTTCCTCGAGTCGGATCGCATGGGCTTCCTCGATGCGGGCCTCGATCAGGACAACCTCGACAACCAGATCAAGGTCGTCCTCCAGGAGCGCGCCGAGGGCTACGCCCGCCCGAACGGCCGCGACTTCGATGCGCTCAGCCGCCTCGGCTACAGCCCGGAGCACCCCTACCACCACCCGGTCATCGGCACGGTCGCCGACGTCGAGGGCTTCAAGATCGACGCGGTGAAGTCGTTCTGGTCTCGCTGGTACCGCCCCGAGAACGCGACCCTCGTGCTCGTCGGCAACTTCGACGAGGCCGAGGCGCTCGCCAAGGTGGAGCACTGGTTCAGCGACGTCCCGGCCCGGGGCGAGGCCGAGCGCGCCTGGCTCGACAACGGCACCCCCGGCAAGGGCGAGGCCGAGTCCTACCCGATGGTCGTCGCCAACGGCGTGATCGAGGACGACGTGCAGGATCGCTCGCTGTACGTCGCGTGGCCCGTGCCGAACCTCAACCACGCTGACATGCCCGCCCTCGAGGTCCTGTCCTGGGTGATGTCCGGCGGTCGCGGCACCCGCGTCGAGGACGCGCTGTACTACGACAAGCCGCTGACGACCGACGCCACCGCGTTCGCGTGGTTCTACGACGTCGATGGCCGTTTCATGATCGCCGCGTCGACCGCGAAGCCGAAGCTGGCCAAGATCGAGAAGGTCATCGACAAGACCGTGGCGCAGCTGTCGAGCAACCCGCCGACCGAAGCCGAGATCGACCGCGCGAAGCGCAGCATCCGCGCCTACCTCGAGTCGATGATGGAGTCGCCCGAGGACCGCGCCGAGCAGATCGCCGAGTGCATGCGTCACACCGGCAAGCCCCAGTGCGTGCCGGAGCTGTGGACGCAGATCGACGCGGTGACCTCCGCGGACCTCGTGCGCGTGGCCGAGACCTACCTCGTGGACGACACGCGCATCACCCTGTCCGTCGTGCCCCCCGGGGACGGCGGTGCTCTCGAGGGCGCCGTGCCCGTGGAGCTGCCATGATCACGCTGCTTTCCCTGTCGTTCGCCCTCGCCCAGGAGCCCGCCGAGGCCACCGCCGAGGCCACGCCCGCCGAGGAGACCACCGAGGCCGAGGCTCCCACCGGTCCGGACCGCAGCCAGCGTCCGGCCGTGGAGCTCGCCGAGCCCCTCGAGCTCGCCGAGCCCGAGGTCCACGCGATCGGTGACGCCGTCACCGTGCACCTCGTGCCGCTCGAGGGCGTGCGCAAGGTCGAGATCGCCGTCATGACCTGGCGAGGCACCCTCGACGTCGATGGCTGGCCAACCTGGCCGGGCCGGGCTGCCGGCGAGCTCATGGACGTCGCCACCGACAGCCGCGATCCCGAGGCCATCGAGCTGCTCTCCGCGATGCACGACCTGTCGGTGTTCTCCACGTCCACCGGCGTGCACGACCAGTCGCTGTACATGGAGGTCCCGCGGGTCGACCTCGAGGTCGGGCTCGACCTGCTCGCCGACACGCTCCGCAACCCGGCCTACCCGGGCAAGGAGACCAAGCGCTACCGCCGCGAGTCCGCGTTCTACTGGCAGTACATCGCCGCCTCGGACCTCGGCACCCTCGCGTCGCAGGCCCGCTCCTACGCGTGGTTCCCGGAGGACCACCCCTACGGTGCCCGCCGCGACCTCGCCGAGCTCAAGCTGATCAAGCCGAGCGAGCTCTCGGAGCGCAACGACAAGGTGTGGCACGCGGGACCGATCGACGTGCTCGTCGTCGGCGACGTGACCTGGGCCGACGTCGAGGCGCCGCTCACCGCCATGCTCGGTGACCTCGGCGCGCCGGGCGAGCGCAAGTACGCCCCGTCCTACGACGGCCTCACCGAGAGCCGCATCGTCGCCGTGGACATGCCTGGCGAGCAGGCCGCTCTGCGCCTGCGTATGGCCGGTCCGCGCTTCGATCATGCCGACCGCGACACCGCCAAGCTCGTCGACTTCGCGCTCGGTGGCCACTTCCTGTCCCGCCTGAACTCCAACCTCCGCGAGGACAAGGGCTTCACCTACGGGTCGGGCAGCCGCCTGTCCTCCGGCCGCTCCGCCGGCATCTGGGACATCGGTGTCGACGTGAAGGTCGAGAACGTCGCCGCGGCGATGACCGAGATCGAGAACGAGCTCGCGAAGCTCGCCGAGAGCGGCGTCACCGAGGGCGAGATCGGCGCTGCCGTGCGCGAGCGCGTCCAGGGCTGGAACCGCACCCGCCTGACCGCGAGCACCGGTAGCAACCTGTACTCCGGCCTTCTCGACGACGAGGAGACCGCCGCCGAGGCGCGCGAGCGTCTCGCGTCGCTCTCGGAGATCCCCATCGCCGAGACCCAGCGTGTCGCCGCCGAGTGGCTCGGTACCGACGCTGCCCGCCTGTGGGTGGTCGTCGGCGATCGGGCGCAGCTCGAGGGCCCGCTGGCCGAGAAGGGCATCGCCGTGGAGTGGATTACGCCGGAAGAAGCAGTTCTCGGCGGCTTCTGACATCGGCCAGACGGATCCGGCCCTGCACAGTGCTATGCATGGGCCATTCTCCGCGCCGCGCGTGCGCTGACAGCCGGGAGGTCAGGTGTCGGAAGAGTTTGACGATCAGACCGAAGAGGTCTCCACCTCGGGCAATATCGCGGTGCCCGTGGCCACGGCCCTCGTCGTGTTCCTGGTCGGACTCATCGCCGGAGCCGTCGCCGTGTGGGCGCTCATGGCCCCCGAAGAGGTCGAGGTCGTCGTGCCTCGTGACCTCACCGCCGAAGAGCTCGCCGAGGCGTGTGGCCCCCTGATCGCCGAGGCCGCCGAGAACCTCGACGAGGCCGAAGCCAAGGTGTCGACGCTCGAGAAGCGCGTCGCCGACAAGGAAGCCCAGGTCGCCGAGATGGAGGCCGAGATGAAGCGTCGCGCTTCCCGCGGCGCCGCGATGGCCTCCGAGCTCGAAGACGCTCGCGCCGAGCTCGATGCCCTGCGCATCGCGCTGGCCAAGGCCGTCGAAGAGAAGGCGGTGCTCGAGATCGAGCTCTCCGAGACCAAGGAAGAGCTCGTGGTCCAGAAGAAGCGCACCCGCCTCGCGCGCGAGGACGCGCTGCTCCACAAGTGGAAGTCCTTCGTCGGCACCGCCAAGATCGACATCTGCGATCGCGGCAACCGCCGCAAGCTGGGCCGCTGCCGCGAGACCATCGACGAGTTCCTGGCCGACGACATGAAGGAGAAGTTCGACCACTGCGTGCGCAGCGGTCAGGCGGTTCCTTCGGTGCGCATGGCCGAGCGTGACGAGACCCTGCCCGCGTACGCCGAGTACCTGGACCAGGACAACAAGGTCACCCGCGACTGGTACGTCCTGCTCTGCGACCCGACGCTGCCCGAAGCTATGGACTTCGCCGACCTCGAGTAGGCGATGGACGAGCTCGCCCGCTTCGAGGTCGCCCAGGACTCGACCGGCGTCACCTGGCGCTTCGGCAACACCGCGCTCGGCCCCGAGGCGCGCGTGGTGCAGCTGTTCGTGTCGTGGGTGCTCATCGTCGGACCGCTGACCCTGTGGGCGGTCGCCCTGCAGCTCGCCACCCTCTGGGAATCGCTGGAGTGGTGGCTGGTCAACGAGAACGTGCTCGTGTGGCGCTACATGCTGATCGGCGCGCCTGTGTGGGTCGGGCTCGCGCTGCCGCTCGACCTGTGGTGGCTGCGGCCCACCCGAGTGACCGTAAAGCTCACCGGTACCCGCCTCGAGATCGAGACACCCGGAAGCACGCGACGCCTCTTCCTCTCGGACATCCAATCCATTGAGGTGCAGGCGCGCAGCATGTCGCGTCAGGCCCTGCTCGTGCACACGCGCGAGGGCGTGATCGAGGAGGTGCTCTCCTGTGGACTGGCCGCTGGAGAGGTCCTGCGCAGCCGCATCACCCGCGCGCGGGAGGCCGTGGCGGGCAGCGAGGCCGACGTGCCGACGCACCTGAGAGCGCTGCGCGGCGAGAGCCAGCGCGACGGCTGACGAGCGTCCGACAGGTGACATTTGTCGACAACCCACAGCGCTTGACCGCCTGAAAGCCGTGCTTGTTGTGTCCCTGTCCGATGCCGAGTGTCATGGGTCGGACAACTCAACCTGCCGTTCGCTTTCAGGAGGAACACATGGCTCGCTTCGATCTCACCCCGCTCTTCCGTACGTCGGTCGGCTTCGACCGCGTCTCCCACGTGATGAACACCGCGATGGAGCTGGAGCGCCAGGCCGCTCAGTACCCGCCGTACAACATCACCAAGACCGGTGAGAACGACTACCGCATCACCCTCGCGGTGGCCGGCTTCTCGCGCGACGACCTCGACATCACCCTCGAGGACCGCGTGCTCACCGTGAAGGCCAGCCGCACCGAGGAGGAGGACGAGAACGTCGTGTACCTGCATCGCGGCATCGCCGGACGCAGCTTCGAGCGACGCTTCACCCTCGCCGACCACATCGCCGTGGTCGATGCGGACCTCGTCGATGGGCTGCTCCACGTGCAGCTCCAGCGGGTGATTCCCGAGGCTCTCAAGCCTCGCCGCATCGAGATCGGTACCCGAGAGGAGGCCGTCGCCGCGAAGTAGTGTCTCCTCATGGGACACAAGGGCTCGCTTCCCTCCGGAGGCGGGCCCTTCGCGCGCCTAGACCTGGTACTTGGACTTGTCGCCGACGTCGAAGTGCAGCGGCATGCGCAGCTTGGCCACGGCGAGTACTGCGAACAACAGCCCTGCGATCGCGATCAGCGGTCCGAACGGATGCGGCTGGCCCGCGAAGATGGGCACGAGCGAGGCGGCGAGCATCAACGGGACGAAGCGCATGCCCGGCACCCGAAAGCAGAAGCGCTCCTTGAGGGCCCACGCGCTGCTCGCCACGAACAAGAAGCCGAGGCCCGTGTGCCACAGCCAGTGGGCGGGCACATCGGGGGCGGCGCTCGCCGCGACCTGGAGCACCAGTCCCAGCCATGCCGCGCCAGAGATGACCCAGCGGAAGCTCTTCATGTACAGGTGCATGTTGAGCGCCGTGAGGGCCACGCAGCCCGCGTAGGCCGCCCAGATCACCGGGGCTTCGGGCGCGTCGATTCGCACCCCGCCCACGACGAGCAGCACCGCCTGGCCGACGAGCCCCGCGCGGTACAGGCCCACGGTTCCGCGGTCGAAGCCGTCGAGCTCGGGTACGTGATGGGGGTCGGCCACGCTGCCTCCTGCCGGCGGTCTATCTCGCTCGGCCCACGGCGCCGCAACCAGCTACATCCCCCGGGGAGGTGCCGTGCGACGCGCCACCATCGCCGTGTGCGGCGACGCCAGCCTGAACGACGACGACCCGCGCCTCGCCCTGGCCGAGGCGCTGGGCACCGCTCTGGTCGACGCCGGCTACCGCATCGTGTGCGGCGGACGCGGCGGCGTGATGCGCGCCGTGGCCCGAGGGGCGCGAGCCTCCGCCCACGCCACCGGCGGCGACGTCATCGGCATCCTGCCCGGCATCGATCCGGGGCAGGCCAATGCCTTCGTCGACATCGCGATTCCCACGGGACTGGGCCACCTGCGCAACGGACTCATCGCTCAGGCCGACGCCGCCATCGGCATCGGGGGCCGCGCCGGTACCCTGTCCGAGCTCGCCCTCGCCTGGGCCCTCGGACGTCCCGTGCTCGCGCTGCGAGGACCGGGATGGAGCGGACGCCTCGCGGACGCGCCCCTCGACGACCGGCGCGACGAGCCCGTGTACGGCTTCGACACCGCCGAAGAGGCCGTCGCTCTGCTCGCGCGCGTGCTGTAGCTACTTCGCCCAGGCGCCAGGGCCGCAGCCGCCGGCATCGTCGCTCACGCCGATGGCATCGAGGCTCTCGTCGCGGCCACGCGCGTCGTCGACCCCCATGACCTGCCGCACGATGGGGTCGAGCAGGTGGGTGGGCCGCACGTTGGACAGCGCCGCGAACAGGTTGCCCTTCACGTTGTCGTTGTCCGCCTCGAGCTCGGCCAACAGGCGCTTGACCTGCTTGCGCTTGAGGTTCTCCTGCGAGCCGCAGAGGTCGCACGGGATGATCGGGAACTGCTTCTCGAACGCGAAGGCCGCGACATCTTCCTCGGAGCAGTAGATCATCGGGCGAATCACGACATTGCGCCCGTCATCGCTGCGCAGACGCGGTGGCATGGCCTTGATCTGACCGCTGTACAGCAGGTTCAGCATCAGGGTCTCGATCGTGTCGTCGCGGTGGTGGCCAAGGGCGATCTTGGTGCACCCGAGCTCGACGGCGGAGTTGTAGAGGATGCCGCGACGCAGACGGGAGCACAGCGAGCAGTAGGTCTTGCCCTCGGGCACCTTGTCGGTGACGATGCTGTACGTGTCCTGCTCGATGATCCGGTAGTCGTAACCTTCGCTCTCGAAGTACTCGGGCAGGATGTGGCCCGGGAAGTTCGGCTGCTTCTGGTCGAGGTTGACCGCGATCAGCTCGACGTCGAAGGGCACCCGCCGCTGGATCTCGCGGAGCAGGTACAGCATGGCGTAGCTGTCCTTGCCGCCAGACACGCACACCATGATGCGGTCACCGGGCTCGACCAGCGCGAAGTCCTTGCTCGCGCGGCTGACCTGGTTGAGGAGCTTCTTCTCGAGACGGGAGGCCATGACTCCCTCCACCGACGGAGGTTCGACCGCGCATCTAGCCCGTCCCGCGCCGATTGACGACGACAGGCTACGGACGCACGAGCTCCAGCGTGACCTCGGTCTGCTGATCGTCCACACCCGCACAGATCATCGCGTCGTCGTCGGCCGCATCGATGTCGCAGGTCAATGCGGCGAAGTCGCCCGCGTCGAAGGCGATCGAGAAGCTGCGGCTCGCCAGGCGGGTCCAGGTGAACGGGCTCTCGTAGGTGTACGAGCCGGTCTTGCCGTTGATGTCGTAGCTCTCGGTGAACCCGAGCACGCCGCGCATGTCGCTCTCGGCGAGCAGGCTCGCGCTGTACGTGTAGGTGTAGCCGTTGGCCTCGAACGAGTACGGGAAGGTGTACGTCTCGGTGCCATCGGCGGTGGTGTAGCTGGTCGCGCGGACCTCCCAGCTGCCCAACAGCTCCACGTCCGTCGGGGACTCGCCCGTATCGCCGGTGTCACCCGTGTCGCCGGGTTCGGTTCCGGTGTCCTCGCCGCTGTCGTCGACGGGTTCGTCTCCGGTGCACGCCGAGAGCAACAGGCCGGCGCCGAGCGAGATGGCATAGCTGCGTGGGACCACGGGCCCTCCCGAGTCGGAGCTATAGCCGCCCCCACGCGCGGCGCCGAGCGCTTTCGAGCCCTCCCCCACCCCGCGAGATAGGCCGCCGCCATGATCCTCGTCACCGGTACCAAGCGCTCCGGCACGTCCATGTGGATGCAGATCCTCAGGGCGGGCGGCTTTCCGATCATCGGCAAGGACTTCAGCTCGACCTGGGGCGACTCGATTCGCGACGCGAACCCGCACGGGTTCTGGGAGAGCGCGTTCCGTCAGGGCGTGTTCTACGCGACCAACCCGCACCCGCAGACCGGCGAGTTCCTGCACCCGGACAAGGTCGCGCGCCACGCGGTGAAGGTGTTCGTGCCGGGCCTGGTGCGCACCGAGTTCGGCTTCGTGTCGCACGTCATCGCGACGATGCGGCCCTGGCGCGAGTACGTCGCCAGCGTGAACCGCCTGTACGCGATGGAAGAGGCCTGGCTCCGCGAGCAACCCGACGCGGAGGCCCGCCTCGAGCGCGCCCGCGCGATGCGCCCGAACTACCCGGCCGAGGTCGAGTGGTGGTTCGAGCACTACGACATGATCCGCGATGTGGCGACGCGCCGGTACCCCTTCCACTGGGTGACCTACCACCGCGTGCTCGCCGACCCGGAGCGCGAGATCCAGCGGGTGTTCCGCTGGCTCGGCGGCGGGGACGTGGCGTCGGCGGTGGCCGCGGTCCAGCCCTCCACCCGCACCCAGCACGACACGCCGGAGCCGGGCACGTGCGCGGTCGACGCACGCACCATCGCCGCGATGGACGCGCTGTACGCGACCTGCCACGAGGATCGGCCCCTCTCCGCCGAGCTCGTCGACGAGATGAACGCCATCCACGCCGACATGGAGGCCCGGTTCGGGGTCCTCTCCCGCGACCGGCAGCGGGATGCCCAGCCCCGCTAGCGCGCCTGGCGGGCCGCCTCGACCACGGCCTTGAGCGCCCGGAAGCCATCGACGAGTCGCGGTCCGGGCCGCCCCATGAACGCCTCGGGCACCCGGTGGACCTGGCCCGCCTGCAGGGCCGGCGTGTTCGCCCACGCCTCGCGGCGGGTGACGACATCCTCGCGGTAGCGGTGGAACGGCACACCGCACCAGCTGATCACCACCGCCTCGGGAGACATGGCGACGGCCTCGTCGTCGGTGATCGGCCGGGACTTCACCGCCTCGTGGGCGAGTGGGTTCACACCGCCCGCCTTCTCGAGCAGCTGGGTCACCCACGAGTCGCGACCCGGCACGATGACCGGCTTGGGCCACCACTCGACCAGCACCCGCGGACCGTTCGGATCTGGCGCCGCCTCGCCCTCGATGGTCGCCTCCATCTCGGCGGCGAGCGCCTCGCCGCGCTCCGGAACCCCGAGGAGCTCCGCGATGTCCCGCACGTCGCGGTACACGTCCGCGAGGCTCACGGGCTCGGGCGCGAACACGCGCAGGCCCTTCGCGATCAGCCCGTCCACGACCTGCTCGTGGCCCGGCACCGTGTACGACGCGATGACCAGGTCGGGCTCGAGGGCGGCGACCTTGTCCGGATCGATGCCCAGATCGGGCCCCACGCGCGGCAGGCGCGACACGACCTCCTCGGGAAAGTCGGAGTGTTCGTCCACGCCGACGAGCATGTGGGCACAGCCCAGGGCGCACACGATCTCGGTGTTCGAGCAGGTGGTGGTGACGACGCGCATGAGGCCCCTGATAGCCTACCCACATGAAGTCCCGCACCCTCCCCGCCTGCCGCACCGACGCCATGGTCCTGCGCGGTTCCCGCTACCTCGAGGCCGACGACCATGTGCGCTGCGACACGCCGGACTGCCGCCACTTCTGGTACGGGCACCGGCTGGTCCTCGACGACCCACCGACCGATCCGGCCGCCTGGTTTGCACGCTGGGACGAGGCGTACGGCGCGCAAGACATCGGACGGGCGTTCCTCGTCTGGGAACACCGCCTGCCCACGCCCGTGGAGGTCCCTGACGGCGCGGAGCTGCGGACGCTGCGGGTGATGATGCACGACATGTGGGAGGACCCGACCCCGCCGACCGACGCGCTCCGCCCTCTCTCCGAGGCCGATGCAGCCGGCCTGTTCGCGCTGTCGATGCGCTCGATGCCGGACCGCGACCCGGACACCGAGAGCTACACGCGCTGGTACCTGAACCAGCTGTGGGCCGCGCGCGACGCCGAGCGCGCCGTGCTCTGGGGCGCCTTCGACGGCGACGAGCTGATCGGCACGACGTCGGTGGTCTGGGACAGCCGCGAAGCCCGGCTGCAGAACGTGTTCGTCCACGAGGACCACCGCCGCCAGGGACGTGGCCAGGCGCTGGTGCTGGCCGCGGTCGGCTCGTACCGGGCGCACGCGATGGGCGTGATCTACCTGGTCGCCGACATCGACTCCCCAGGGGAGGCCCTGTACCGCGGCCTCGACTTCCGGCACGTCACCTGGCTCACCGAGCTGTCGCGCCCGGTCTCGTAGCGCCTACAGGCCGCCGCCGAGCGCCGCGACACCCGCAGCTGTCGCGTACACCGCCACGACGCCGACGCTCGCGAGGGTCACCCGCACGGCCATCGAAGGTCGCTTGTACATCATCAGCCGGCCGGTTCGCGGGTTGCGCCGCGTGAGCGGCTCGCGGCTCACCTCGCCCGAGGTGTCCATGTTGCGGCGCCGATCGATGACGAACGGATCGGGAAGCCCGTCTTCATCGGCATCCTCGGTGCCATCCGGCACATCGACCCAGATCAGCGGCACGTCGGGGCTGGTGGTCGGCACCCCCCATTCGGGGGCCGCGTCGCCCGCGAGGGCCAGAGACAGGAGCAGCACGATCACAGGAACACCACATAGCTCCAGCGGAGCACGGGCCCGTGGGACACGCCTTCGAGGAAGCGGCGTGCACCGACGAGCAGGTCATAGTCCATCTGCAGGCGCATCCCGGTGCGGCGCGACATGCGGGCCCCGAGTCCGACGGTGCCGCGAACGCCGGGGAACACGCCCCAGAAGCGACCCGCCCAGCTCTCGCCATAGCCGAAGTGCAGCAACGGCCCGACGCCGCCGTGCAGCGACCAGGTACGCATGCGCAGGTGGTACACGGGCACCGCCCCGAGCCCGACGCCGTAGAGGCCGAGCAGGTCGCGGTGGTGGATGGGCGTGGTCGCATCGACGCGAACCGTCACGTTGTGCAGCCACTGGCGCTCGTAGTTGGGACCGTCGTCGAACCGCTCGCGCGGAACGACCGGAACGTCGAGGGACACGCCGATGCCGGACTTCCACACGGGAAAGTCGGTGTCGCGGTCGTTCCTCAACAGCGCCGAGAAGGACAGGGCGTAGTCCGAGCGGGTCCAGCGACGGTCATGCCGGCGCACCCAGAAGCGCGCGTGGGCACCGACCTCGCCGCTGTCCTGCAGCGGACGGACCACGGCGAGACCTTCCTCCCAGTCACCCAGACGGGAGAGCGCAAAGCCCTGGAGCAGCTTGGCAGGCTCGTCGTCGGGGTTGTAGGTCAACGCGCGGCTGGCGAGCTCGTAGGCATCCTGCCAGCGGCCCCATTCCCAGGCCTCCAGCGCCTCGCGGTACAGGCCGTCGGCCATCTCGGCTTCGTGGTCGCGGTCGTGCGGAGGCACCCGGGGCTCGGACTCGTCCTCCGGGAGGAGCACGGGCACTTCCGGCGTCTCCTCGGAGAGCAGGTCCGGGGGCATCGCGTCCTCGGTACCCTCGCCAGTCGGCTCGATCGCCGAGGCAGGTGCGGCCTCATCGCCGGACTCGGTCTCGGAGGGAACCGCCGCCTCGGTCTCGGCGGCGTCGACCGGCACCTCGGCCTCGGGCGTGGGCTCGGCGGGAGCCTCGTCCGGCGAGGCCTCGGGCACGGCAGCCTCGGTCTCGGACGACGGCAGACCCTCGGCAGGTGCCGACGGTATCTCGGATTCGACCGGTGTCGCCTCGCCTTCCGCGGGGGTTTGGGCGAGGGCCAGGCTGAGCAGGAACCACCACATGCGCGGACTATAGCCCCGGCCGAGGGCACTCGTGCTGACAACCGCTCACCCGGTACGCTAAGAACAGGATGGGCACTGGGGAGGACAGTTGAACAGCGTGCGGTCGGGGCCATCCCACCCGTGGTCTCTGGCGATGACGATGCTGCTGGTCGTGAACGACCACGTGCTCAAGGTGTGGTGGCCGAGCGCGCTGACCGGCAAGCTCTCGGACCTCGCGTTCCTGGTCGTCGCCCCCGTCGTGCTCGCCGCGCTGCTGTCGTATGCGCGAGTGCCCGAGCTCGCCGCAAAGAGGCTCGGCATCGGCGTGATCGGCCTGTTCTTCATCGGACTGCAGGTGTGGCCCGCGCTCGGCGACACGGTGGCTGGCTGGCTCGGCGGACGGCACACGCCCGACCTCACCGACCTGGCCGCGCTGCCCGCGCTGGCCCTCGTGCCGCTCGCCTGGCGGCCCACCCCGCGCATTCCCGTGGCCCTGCCCTTCGCGGCGCTGGCCTGCGTCGCGACGAGCTGGGACTGGTGTCCGGACACGCGCTACCCACTCGACGGCGAGACCCTGGACCCGAACGAGCCCCTGATGCTGCGCTGGGGTCGCGACACCCCGCCAGGCGACCACCCTGCCCTGCCGCCGAGTGTGCACCTGTTCGACGCCGACGGCGTCGAGGTCCCGCTGCTGTTCGCCGACGGCGTGAAGGTGTGTCCGGTGGGTGGACTCGAGCCCAGCGCCACCTACACCTTCGTGATCTCCGAGATCGAGCCGCCCGGGTCCAACACCACCTGGATCAGCTTCGGCGACGTCGGCATCAGCCACTTCACCACCCTGCCGACCTCGACCCTGGAGCCGATCCGGAACGCCCGCGACTGCCGCGAGGCGCAGGTCCTCGGTGAGCTGCGTCAGTGCTGGGAAGACGAGGGCGTCGGCGACACGGCCGACACCGCGGACACGTCGCTGTGATCGCGTTCCTCTTCGCCGCGGCCCTCGCCGCGAGCCCCGGCGGCATCCGCGTCGCCCCCGGCGTGCCGACCACGATGGCCGGCGTGCGCCACGTGATGGTCGAGTTCCCCGAGGACGACCTGCACATCCACCAGTCCACCCTGCGCCTGCAGACCCACCCCTACCCCTGGGGAATCGACATAGAGCTGCCCGTGGTCGTCGGCTGGGGCGGCGGTTGGCGCGACGTCGGGCTCGGCCAGTGGCGCTTCGGCGCGCGGTGGTGGATGGGCGGCAAGCGGGCACCGGTCTCGGTGGGCATCGAGCTCGCGGTGCCTCAACCCCGCAACCTGCGCGTGCACGTGTGGGGCTCGCTGGCCCGCGACACCATCCCCGGGGTCGAGATGCTCGTCGTCGGCGAGGGCGCGGCATTCCCGGGGCGTCCGCTGACGTGGCGCATCGCCGCGGGCTTCCGCCAGGGTCCGGAGTGGGGCGCGGTGTTCTTCCCGATGCCGCAGTTCGAGGTCGCCCTCGCGTATGTGCACCCGATCGCGGGACCGCTGTCTCTCGGCCTGGAGGCCGAAGCGCTGATCGATCCATCCGCGTTCACCGCCCGCCCGTTCGTGCGCGCGGATCTCGGTGCGTGGAGCATCGACGCGCTCGCGCAGCTGCCCATCGACGCGTGGGCCGACGGCGAGCGCACCTGGCAGATCGGGATGCAGCTCCGCTACTTCCCGCCTCGCCCCGAGGTCATCGACGCCGACGAAGAACCGGCAGAATGAGCGCGAACAGCCAGGGCATCGTGCCGCTGGTGTTGCAGCCGCTGCCGCCGCCACCCGAGCAGCCCTGGTCGCAGCCGCCGCTCTCGTAGGTGACCTGACCGAGCTGAGCGTCGCCGGTGAGCCACTCGCCACCGGCGCTGCCGCCGAGGGTGAGGTCGGTGATGCCGAGGCCATCCATGTTCGGCAGTCCGAAAGACAGCCCGGTCAGCGCATCGCCGAGGAACTGGTCGAGCAGGGTCTCGAGCAGGCCCGCGAAGTTGTTCTCGGCGGTCTCCTTGGCGGCGGGCGCGACCTCGATCATCGTCGCCTCGCCGCGGATCTCGTCCGGGCCGAGCGCGAGGTCCACCGACGCGACGCCGGTCGTGTTGTCGAAGAGCACGTCGATACCGGCGTCCGCCTCGACGGTGATGCCGAGCGGACGCGCCATGCGACCGTCGAGCTCCGCATAGAAGTTGATGTCGAGCCCACGCACCTCGAGCACGATGTCGTGGCCACCGTCGTAGTTCACCTCGGGCGGAAGCCGCGGGTTGGTGCGGATCTCCAGCGGACCGTCGTCGGGGAACAGCTCACCGAGCTCCTCGCCGCCGATGAGCCCGAGCAGCGAGCTGTTCAGGGGCAGGCCGATGTCGAGGCTCGAGTCGGCACCATCGCCGAGCTCGAAGCAGAGGAGGCCGCCCTCCCACACGCCGTACAGGCCCTGGTTCGCGACGTCGTCCGAGAGCTGGAGCGCGGCGTGCGAGCTGCCCATCGCGGACAGCGGCGGCAGTGCCTCGGAGTCGGAGAACTTCGAGCCGCTGGGCTCGTCGGGCACGCAGTCGCTCGGCGGATCGGCGACCATGTAGCCGTCCAGGCCAAGCTGCAGGCCGTCGTTCGTGGAGGTCGCGGAGCCCGGGTAGAGCCGCACGTGAAGGCTGATGCCCTGCAGGTCGATGGTCTGGTCGACGCTGGCCGCGGCCAGCGCGTCGGAGATCTGCTGCTCGAGGTCGCCGACCTGGTCCTGGATCATGCCCTGGAGCACGGGATCGAGCGCGCCAATGATCAGGTCGAAGAACGACAGACCGACCTGGTTGAGCCGGTCCTCGAAGGTGTCGATGCCGCAGTCGAGCTCGATGTGCGGGCCGGTGAGTCCGTTGTCGACGGCGAGCTCGCCGATGGTCGCGTCGAGCGCGGTCTCGCCGCTGCCCGTGCCGTCGTCGACGATGGTCAGCGTGACCGGGCCGGTCACCGTGACCGGAAACGGCATGATGTAGCCAGGGCAGCTGCCCGTGCCGCACAAGATCTCGTAGTCGAGGTCGAACTTGTTGGTCACGTCGTTGATCGCGACGAGCAGGTCGATCTCGAGGTCGATCTCGGCGCGGGTCTCGCTGTTCGACGGCTTCGGAATCAGCCGCGCGCCGGTGACCTCGACGTCGACCATCATGTTGGTGATCGACAGGTCGTAGTTGAGGCAGCTGAAGCCGCCGCTCTGCGTGATTGGATCCACGGCGACCGGCGAGGGCACGAGCACCCCCAGCGCACCGCCCACCGACGCGAGGCCGTCCTTGGACAGCTGCACGGCCGCCGCATCGTCGAGGGTCGTGCCGGGCGGCACCGTCTGCTGAGCAGAGGCCGTGAGCAGCGCGAACATCAGGGAAAGGACAGTCAGGGCGCACCTCTCGGCGACGTGGGAGCCGCCGCGTGAAGCCCACGTATACCACCGCGAACGCCCGATTGGCTGCCGGGTCTCGGGGTTGTTCGCACACCCGTGTGGAAACGCGAAGCGGCCAGACGCAGACCACGGCTGACAACTTGCTACCAACTGAGGGCTGCGAATCCAGCCTGGTTCGGCTAATTTTCGCCGCCGAGCCCTCCAGCAGGATCTCCCGATGACCCGCTTCGCAGCCCTGTTCGCCAGCCTGTTTCTCGCCGCTCCGGCCCTCGCCAGCGGCAGCGCTTCGCCGAAGCCACCCGCGCCCCCGGACGTGGACTTCGGTCGGCTGGCCGAGACCGCTGCGGAGCGCCCGCAGAACCAGGACGGAAAGCCGCATCAGGTCGCCGCCAAGCTGCTCGTCGACCACGACAGCGCACGTCCCGGCGACACGGTGCGCATCGGCCTGCACCTGACCCAGGACGAGGAGTGGCACACCTACTACCGGTGGTGGGGCGGCATGATCGGCCTGCCCACCGAGATCACCTGGGAGCTGCCCGACGGCGTGACGGTCAGCGACTACGCGTACCCGGTCCCGCAGCGCTTCGATCAGTCCGACATGATCTCGTTCGGCTACGAGGACGAGGTCCTGCTCATGGCGGAGCTCACGCTGCCCGCCGACATGGCCGCCGGCACGCACCCGATCGGGGCGTCCGCGAACTGGCTGGTATGCCGCGAACAGTGCATTCCCGGTGAGGTCGGCGAGCTGAGCTTCCCGCTGACGGTGGGCGACAAGCGCGAGGCCAACGCGTTCACCGAGCTGTTCGACCACTACGAGCAGCAGCTGCCCCGGCCGATCACCGAGGTCGACGAGGTCGCGGTCGAGTTCGCCCTGTCGAACGACGCCGTGCGGCCCTACGACACGTTCAAGGCCGCGGTGATGATCACGCCCATCGGCGACGCCAAGGTCGAGTTCGACACCGAGCACGGCCCGTGGCCCGCGTTCACCGCCTCGTCCAGCTTCGACTGGATGCTGCTCGACACCCAGATCGTCCAGCTCGAGAACGGCGGCCTGATCGGCATCATCGAGGGCGAGGCCTACGAGCCCGAGCCCCTGCCGACCGACGCGAAGATCGGCGGCCTGTTCCAGTTCAAGGTCAACGGCCAGCCCGTCGCGAGCGAGGTCACCTTCTCGCTGCCGTGGGAGAAGGAAGGCGCCGAGGTCACCGCGAGTACCTCGCCGATCTGGTCGCTGGCCGAGGGCAAGGACGGCACGCCGCCGGCCGCGGATGGCGGTGGCAGCGAGGCCGCGGAGGCCCCCGCCGCACCCGCGGGCAACCTGTTCTCGATGCTCGGCATGGCCTTCCTCGGCGGCCTGCTGCTCAACCTGATGCCGTGCGTACTGCCGGTGCTCACCCTGAAGCTCTTCGGGCTCGTGAGCCACGCGGACGCCACGCCCGCCGACCAGAAGAAGAGCGGTCTCGCGTACACCGCGGGCATCCTCGTCTCCTTCGGCTCGCTGGCCATCGCGGTGCTCGCCCTCAAGGCCTCGGCCGGCGCGGTCGGCTGGGGCTTCCAGTTCCAGTCGCCGACCTACGTCGCCGTGCTCGGCGCCGTGATCTTCGCCTTCGCCCTGTCGATGTTCGGCGTGTTCGAGGTGCCTGCCTTCGGCGCGAGCGCCGCCGGAGAGGCCGCCGAGAAGGAGGGCCTCGCGGGCGACTTCTTCAACGGCGTGTTCGCGACCCTGCTCGCGACCCCCTGCACCGCTCCGTTCCTCGGTCCGGCCGTCGGCTTCGCCTTCGCGCAGAACGCCGCAGTGATCCTGCTGTTCTTCCTGGTCATCGGCTTCGGCCTCGCCCTGCCCTTCCTCGCGGTGGCCTTCGTGCCAGCCCTGTTCCGGCTGATGCCGCAGCCAGGCGCGTGGATGGAGACCTTCAAGCAGATCATGGGCTTCACCCTGCTCGGCACCACGGTGTGGCTCGTCGACGTGCTCGCCGCCCAGGTCGGCACCGACGGCGCCATCGGATACCTCGCGTTCCTGACCTTCGTCGGCTTCGCGTGCTGGATGTTCGGCCACTTCGCCGGACTGGGTGCCAGCGGTCAGCGCCAGGCGAGCGTGGCGACCGCGGGACTCGCGGTCATCCTGCTCGGCGGCTGGGGCTTCCTCGAGCTCGAGTACTCCGATGTCGCCGAGTGCGACGACGGCTCGGTGTCCGCCGACCTCTCGTTCGACGACGAGATCCCGTGGCAGAAGTTCACCGAGGAGCGCGTCGCCGCCCTCACCGACAAGCCCGTGTTCGTCGACTTCACCGCCGACTGGTGCCTCACCTGCAAGGCCAACGAGAAGGGCATCCTCGACACCGAGCCCGTGCGCGACGCGATGGCCAAGTGCGGCATCGTGCCCCTCAAGGCCGACTGGACCCGCAAGGACCCGGTGATCACCGAGTGGCTCAAGCGCTACGGCCGCGCCGGCGTGCCCTTCTACCTGATGATTCCAGCGAACGGCGAGCCCGTGCCGCTTCCCGAGGTGCTCACCACCGACCGGGTCATCGGCTCCTTTGGCGAAGAGTGCTGATGCGCGCCTTGTGGCTCACGCTGGCCCTCGCCGCATGCGGCGCCGACCCCGAGCCCACCGACGAGACCGCGGACACCGGCGGTGAAGAGGCCGGTCTCATCGGGGCGGACGTGCCCTGGCCCGACAAGACGCCCGAAGAGAAGCACTCGTGGATGACCCACCGGGTCAAGCCGCGCATGATCGAGCTGTTCACCGAGTTCGACCCGACCTACGCCGACACCTTCGACTGCGGCACCTGCCACGGCGAGAACACCAACGTCAGCGACTACGGGACGATGCCGCATCCGGACGGGCCCCCTGCCCTGTCCCAGGCCGACTGGCCCACCCAGTCCACCGACCCGGACATCCGCGCCATCGCGACGTTCATGGAAGAGGTCGTCGAGCCGGAGTTCGCGACGCTCATCGACTCCCAGGTCTCGATGTTCGGGGGCGTGAGCTGCCGGACCTGCCACGAGATCCAGTAGTTCTCGGCGACACCCGCGGACGCTCACGGCTAGCAAGTCGCGCAGCTTGCCCCGTCGAACGACGGCCACACATCGGGCTCCGAGCAGCCCGCCGTGGACCGCCAGGCCGCCAGCCGCGCGTCTGGGCTAGCGCCGCTCGGCCCGCTCCGACAGCCACTCCTCGGCCACCGCCTCACCCCCGAGGTGCCAGCGGAAGAAGGCCTCGGTGAAGTCCATGGCTACGGCCCGTCCCTGTCCCGCATCGAGATAGGTGAACAGCTCGCCGTTGGTCTGGCGCTCGTCCTCGCCGCAGCCGGGCATGAAGTCCGCGTGCACACCCGTCAGGTCCGAGAAGCTCCAGTGACCGGCGTCCTCGACCTCGAGCTTGCTCGCGGGACCGGGCAGCTCGTCGAACTGATCGCGCATGAGCGTGTTGCCGACCTCGGTGATCGAGTTGTCCTCGACCGCGAGGAGCATGCCCACCGGAACCGAGAGGTTGGCGGGCTCGACCCCCTGCATGAGCGGGTTGACGAGCGGTGCGGCCATGCTGACGAAGGCCTTCACCCGGGCGTCGTTCTGGCCCATCCGCGCCGCGGTCGCCCCGCCGTAGGAGTGGCCGACGACGCCGATCACGTCGGCATCCACGTCGAGGCCGAGGTCGCCGGCGAGCGCGACGTCCAGGGCGAACGCGATGTCCGCCTCGCGCAGATCGAGCCCCGCGACGTCGAGGTCGATGCCATCCCCGTCGAGCTTGTTCCACAGCGTGTTTCCGGCGTGGTCCACGGTGAGGACCGCGTAGCCGTGCGACGCCATGCGCCGGGCCACGCTCGCCCCGGACACCCCGAGGCACTCGTGGCAGTGCGAGTACACGAGCAAGGGCCAGGTGCCCTCGAGCACGGGCGCGTCCGCGGCCATCGCGAAGCTCGCGGTCGGACATCCCGAGGGGGCCGCCGACACCAGGGGAGCCAGCGCGTCGCGTTGGTCCACGTCGACCAGGTCGGGCAGCGTCAGCGAGGCGGGCGCCGCATCGGTGGGCGCGTACAGCCGCATGCTGAGCTCCCGCGTGCGGGCGGCGTCCGTGACCTGAAAGCCCTGGGTCGTGACGGCGTAGCGACCGTCCTGGCCGACCTCCTGGGGTTCGTCCTCGGGTTCTTCGGTGCCCCCGCAGGCGATCAGGAACAACAGACAGGCCTCAGTCGCGCGCATCCTTTCTCCAGCCGGCCAGCGCATCGAGCGTCGCGGCCGCACCGCCGCAGACCACGGCGAGGACCGGCCCCTGCAGGGCGGCGTGCCGATCATAGAGCAGGGACAGCGACGCCCCGCATGCGGGCTCGACGAGCACGCGGTGGTCGTCGAGGAAGCGCTCCACGGCGGTGACCGCGGCGGTATCGGTGACCTGGATGGGCGTCACCGGATGGGCGAGGCCCTGGCGCAACGCCTCGGAGGCGACGGTCTTCGCGCCCAGGGTGAGCGCCACCGATGCGATGTCCGGGAGGGTGACAAGCTCGCCGGCCTTCATCGCCGCGCCGAGCGAAGCGGCGCCGTGGGTCTCGACCGCGAGCACGGGCACGTCGTCCCAGCCGACATCGCGGAGGCCCTGGAGCACACCGAGCAACAGCCCGCCGCCGCCGACGCTGACGAGGATGCTGCCGGGCTTGGGCATCGCGCCGTGCACCTCGTGGATCAGCGAGGCGTTGCCTTCCCATACGTACGGGTGGTCGAAGGGGTGCACGAGGAAGCCGCCCTCTTCGGCGAGCGCGATGGCGTGCGCATGCGCGTCGTCCCACACCTCGCCGTGCACGAGGACCTCGGCTCCCTCGGCGGCGATGCGGTCGCGCATGAGCGCCGAGGTCCGCCGGGGCACGACGACCACCACGGGCATGCGCAGCTGGCGCCCCGCATAGGCCACGGCGAGCCCCGCGTTGCCCCCAGAGGAGGTGATCAGCCGCTCGGCACCCTCTTCGAGCGCCTTCTCGGCGATGCGGCCCATGCCGCGCAGCTTGAACGAGGCCGACGGCTGGGCGGACTCGAACTTGAGCCACACCTCGTGCCCGGCGTGCTGAGACAGCCCCTGGCTCTGGACCAGCGGCGTACGGATGTGCAGGCTCATTTCAGGTCGTGTCGCTTGAGCATGCGGGCGATGGTCTTGCGGTCCACACCCGCGAGTCGCGCCGCCTTGGAGAGGTTGTCGCCGCTGCGCTCGAGCAGGTCCTCGAGGTAGGTGCGCTCGAAGGCCTCCATCAGCTGTTCGCGGGCCTCGCGCAGGCTCACCTCGGCGGTGGGCATCGCGACCTGGGTGCCCGCGGCGGGCGTGGCCTCGGCGGTGTTGCCCTCCTTGAGGGCATCGGGCAGCGCGGAGAGGTCGATGGTCTCGTCGGCCGAGAACGGAATCGCGCGAAGCAGCACGTTGCGCAGCTCGCGGATGTTGCCCGGCCAGCGCCACTCCTTGAACGCCTTCTCGACCTCGGGGGACAGGCGCCGCACATTGTGCGGGAAGGGCGCGCTCTCGAGCAGGTGCTCGACCAGCAGCTCGAAGTCCTCCTCGATGCGGTCGCGAAGGGCAGGCAGCCCGACCTCGACCACGGCGAGGCGGTAGTACAGGTCCTGGCGGAAGCGCCCCGCCTCGACCTCGGCGCGCAGGTCGCGGTTGGTCGCCGCGATCACCCGGACGTCCACCGGGCGCACCTTGCGGTCGCCGACACGCCGGACCTCGCGCTGCTCGAGCACGCGAAGCAGGGCGGGCTGCAGCTCGAGCGGCAGCTCACCGAGCTCGTCGAGGAAGATGGTGCCCGTGTTGGCCTGCTCGAACACGCCAGGCCGCGGGGCGACCGCACCCGTGAACGCGCCGCGCTCGTGTCCGAAGAGCTCGGACTCGACCAGGTTGCGGGCCACGGCACCACAGTCGAACACCACGAAGGGCCCGTTGTGACGCCGCGAGCGGGTGTGGATCGCGCGGGAGACGAGCTCCTTGCCAGTACCGGTCTCGCCGGTGACGAGCACGGTGAGGTCCGTGGGCGCGACCCGCTCGAGCACGCTGAACACTTCGCGCATCGGCACCGAGCGACCGACCAGGCCCTCGAAGCGCGTGTCCTCGGCAGGCAGGATCTCGACGACCTCGTCGAGCGGCGTGAACTCGACCTCGGTCTTGCCGACCCGGAAGTTGCGCTGCTCGCCGAGGTAGACCTCGCGAACCCGCACCGGACCCACGAAGGTGCCGTTGGTCGATCCAAGGTCGCGAAGCACGATGCCATCGGGCGTGCGCACGATCTCGGCGTGCTTTCGGCTCACCGTGTCGTCGGTCAGCCGGAGGTGGTTGCCCGCCTGGGAGCCGATGCGAAGCACCGGGTGGTCGGACTCCACCGCACGACCGGCATCCGGGCCTTCCGCCACGGTCAGGCGCACCCGCCGCAGGTGCAGGCGGCGCGGGCCGCGATCTCCGATGACGCTGGTGATCTCGCTCACGGGGGAGCCTCCGGCCCGTGAATGTACAGGACTCCTCGCTGCCCTTCCAGCGACGGTCCGTTCACGTCGGCGGTGGCCACGCGCTCGCCAGCCCCCAGCGCTCATGAGCACGGGCCTCGGGCTCCGCGCCGTCCCCTCCTCACCGTGGATGTCGGCCCGCGCGTCCAACCACCCCGAGCTTGCATGCTACGGCGACCCGAGACGACCCGCCGCCGCCGATGTGGGGATGTCCGCACTCGGAGGGTCCACCGCCCGCCGGTTCGCGGATCAGCCCGGTGTGCGCCCGGGCGCACGGAGCGGATGACATCGGGTTGGCAACTCGTATGATGCCAGGGTCTTCCTGGAGTCCCGATGCGCACCGCTCTGTCTCTCGCCCTGCTGCTCCCGCAGATCGCCCTGGCCGCACCCGGCTTCATTCCGGTCCAGGGTGTGCTCACCGACAGCACCGGGGCCGTGGTCGACGGCGCGGTGGACGTCACGTTCACGCTGTACGCGGACGGCGGCGGCACCACCTCGCTGTGGACGGACACCATCACGATCGATGTCGTCGACGGGCGCTTCGCCACCGAGCTCGGCGGCGGCACCATCCCCCTCGATCTCGACACCTTCAAGACCTACGGCGCAGTGCACCTTGGCATCCAGGTCTCGGGCGACAGCCCCATGCCGCTCGTACCGATGGACCACGTGCCCTATGCGGCCCACGCAGCGCACGCCGCGGACGCGAACACCCTCGGCGGCGCGACGCTGTCCGAGATCCAGGCCCAGGTCCCGCTCGTCTCCGACATCGAGCAGGCCGCCCTCGCCGTGTGTCTGCCCGACACCTACGTCCCGGACTGGACCGACCTCACGAACCGACCGGCAGGTCTCGACGACGGCGACGACGTGCTCTCCCAGGCCGAGGTCGAGGGCTTCGCGCGCGGGGTGGCGTACGACACGCTCACCGAGCTGCGCACCGACCTCGACAGCATCTACCTCCCCACGAGCTACGCACCCGCGTGGACCGACATCACCGGACGTCCCAGTGGTCTCGACGACGGTGACGACGTGCTCTCCCAGTCCACGGTCGAGGGCTACGCCCGCGACGTGGCCTACGACACGCCGGCAGAGCTGACCAGCGCCCTGGCCGCGGCGGGAAGCGCGGTCGCCCCCGCAAGCTACGCGCACACCATCCGCCTCGCGAGCAGCGGCAACAACGCGGGCGCATCCCGTGGCGTGTGGATCGACGGGGCCCGGGTCCACACGACCACCCGTTCCTACGGACTCGTCGTCATCCAGCGGTCCACCGGCGACGTCACCTACTCCGGCAACTTCGACGTGTACGGCTCCGCGGCCAACGCCGATCTCATGGCGGCGGTGCTCGAGCCGCTCGGCCGCGAGAGCCTCATCCTCGTCACCACGTACGACGAGCCGCGTACCAACCGCCTCTCCGATGCCAACGCCGATGGCGTCACCCTGTACGACGAGCTGCTTCGCTGCGGCGCCAGCGCCTCCCGCTTCGGCAACGACCAGATCTTCCGCCACCGCGGTGCCTACGTGCTCGCGGGCATCTGCGGCAACGGTCCGGGCAGCGGACTCGAGCTGTACTCCGGCGAGGCCGACTCGAACGCGCTCTCGGCCATCGACACCCAGTTCGTGCTTCGCGACGGCCAGATCGCCATGTCGGGCAACGACACCCCCGCGCCACGCACCCTGGTGTACGAGGTCACCTCCGCCACCCTGACCTCGGCCAACGCCACGCCGAAGGTGGACGTGCCCGGACTCGTGGCGAGCTTCACCCTGAAGACGCGCACCCTGGTCGACGCGAGCTACCACATCTCCGGCGTGCTCTCGGCCAGCGGCCACATGGTCAGCGGGCTGCGCTGGCGGCAGACGAATGCGACCACGCCCAGCGACACCCACGTCGCGCAGGCTGCCGACATCTCGGGCAACACGACCTACTTCGGCAACAACGGCCGCGCGCTGCTGTGGCTGGGACCCGGCGAGTACGAGGTTGCCGCCACCTACCGGTCCAACGTCGGCGGCACGATCTCCGGCGGAGAGTACAGCTCGGGCGCACTCCAGGTCGTGCTCCACGAGTAGCTCCGGGGCCCGCCCTCCACGCGGCGGATTGGGGTAGGCTCCCCCCGGAGGTGCCGTGCTCTCGGAAGGCGACCGCATCGGCGACTGGATCGTCGACAAGACCCTCGGCGAGGGCGGCATGGGTGCGGTGTACCTCGCGCACAACGTGCTCTCGACGCGCGTACGCGCGGCGGTCAAGGTCCTCAAGCCGCACTCCCTCGGCGATGCACGCAAGCGCTTCGTCCGCGAGGTCGAGCTCGTCGCCAGCGTGCAGCACCCGGCCGTCGTCCGCGTACTCGGCGGCGGCGAGGACACCGAGCGCGGCCTGCTGTACATGGCCATGGAGTACCTAGAGGGCGAGGAGCTCAAGGACCGCCTCGAGCGTGGTCCCCTCACCTGGCAGGAAGCCGCGACGCTGTTCGAGCAGCTCGGCTCTGGCCTGCTCGCCGCCCACCGCATGGGCGTGGTCCACCGCGACATCAAGCCCCAGAACATCTGGCTGTGCGCCGACGGCAGCGGCAAGCTCCTCGACTTCGGCATCGCCGTCCAGGACGGCGGCACCAAGCTCACCCGTGCCGGCGCCGTGCCCGGCACCGTCGCGTACATGCCGCCCGAGGTGTTCCAGGGCCAGTCCCCCGACCACCGCGCCGACATCTACGCCCTCGGTCTCGTGCTGTGGGAGGCACTGACCGGGCAGGAGGCCTTTCCCGAGGACCCGACGACGAGCCAGAAGCAGGCCATCGTCCAGATCATGGGCCAGAAGCTCCAGAGCGAGCCGCTCGACCCGGGCGACACCGCGCCCCAGGAGGTTCGGGAGCTCGTGCGCCAGGCCACCGAGCCCGAGCCCACCGTGCGACTCTCGGACCTCGAGGCCTTCGTGACGGTGCTGAAGACGGCGCGCTCACCCGGCGACACCTACCAGCTGCCGCCGTCGACGCGACCGGTGACGACCCGCCCGCCGACCCCACCACCGCCGAAGGGTGGAGGCGGACGCGGCGTCGCACTCGTCGGTGCCGGACTGCTCGGTGGTGGCGTGCTCATGGCTGCCCTCGCGGTCGTGATCATCGCCGCGGCCGGCGTGATCTTCGCGGTCAGCCGCGCGCCGAGCGCCACCCCGGTGACCATCGCCGCCCCCGCGCCCGGTCCGGCGACCATGGTCAGCTACCGCCCAAAGGCCGACGTGCCCGACGGCTTTCCCTTCGACGTGCCCAAGGACGCGAACATCATCACCGGCATGATCAACGAGTCCGCGGGCTCGAAGACCTACGTCGTCAGCTACGCCGCGGGCTCGAGCCTCGACCACGAGGAGCTCGTCGCGAAGTACACCAAGGCCTTCGAGAAGCGCGACCTGAACATGACCAACTCCCGGTCCACCGACGCCAACGGCGTGACCGACACGGTCGTCGGCTGGTCGACCAAGGAGCAATGCGTGGCGGTCATTGCCCCGCCGATGGCGATGTTCGGTAAGGGTCCCTACGTGACCCTCACGTTCACACCGAACTGAGCTACCAGATCAGTCGCATCGCGCGCTTCCACGTGAACCACTGCCAGGCCCAGGTGAGCAGCACCACGAGCCGGTTGCGGTGACCGACGAGGAACATGAGGTGCACGAACACCCACAGCAGCCACGCGGTGAAGCCGCCGACCTGCAGGCGGCCAATCCACGCAATCGCCCTGGACCGTCCAATGGTGGCCATCGAGCCCTTGTCCTTGTAGACGAACGCGGTGCGTGGCTTGCCGTCGAGGGTCGCACGCAGGTTGTGCGCGGCGTGCTCGCCCATCTGGGTCGCCGCGGGTGCGACACCGGGCACCGTGCCTTCTCCGCGGGGCACGTGGGCGAGGTCGCCGACGACGAACACCTCCGGATGACCCTCCACCGACAGATCGGGGAGCACCTTCACGCGGCCGGCCCGGTCGCGCTCTCCCACGCCTTCGCCGAGGGGCGACGCCGCCACGCCAGCGGCCCACAGCACCGTCGCGGCCTCGATGCGCTCCTCGCCGATCGTGAGCCCGGTGTCGTCGATGTCGGTGACCGGCCGCCCGAGGCGGACCTCGACGCCGAGCTCCTCGAGCTGACGCAGGGCCTTGGCCCGAAGGTTCTCGGGATACACGCCGAGCACCTTGTCCGAGGCCTCGACGAGCAGCACCCGGGCGCGCTTGGTGTCCACGTGGCGGAAGTCGCGCTTCAGGGTGTGCATCGCGATCTCCGCGATCGCTCCCGCGAGCTCGACCCCCGTGGGGCCCGCACCGACCACCGCGAAGGTCAGCAGGCGCTCACGCTCCGCGGGCTCCGCCCACTCGGCCTTCTCGAAGGCGGTGAGGATGCGTCGTCGGATGGCGAGCGCATCGCCGATGGTCTTCAGACCCGGCGCGCGCTCCGCCCACTCGTCGTGCCCGAAGTACGCGTGGGTCGCGCCCGTGGCCAGCACGAGGAAGTCGTAGGACAGCGCCTGGTCACCGAGCCACACCTGCCGCGCCCCGGGGTCGATCCGGCTCACCTCGCCCATGCGCACCGACAGGTTCTCCTGCCCGGCGAGGATCGAGCGGATCGGCGCCGAGATGTCGCCCGGCGCGAGGGCCGCGGTAGCCACCTGGTACAGCAGGGGCTGGAAGAGGTGGTGGTTGTGCCGGTCGATCAGGGTGATGTCGACGGGCGCTCGGGCAAGGGTGCGCGCGGCTGCGAGACCGGCGAAGCCCCCACCGACAATGATGACCCGTGGTGCCACGGGACCTCCCGGTAGAAGGCAAGCTGTGCACGCCGGGCGCGGGGTCAAGCGCCCTCGACGCCCATCACTCGGTCATCGCGTGGAACACCATGCGCTTGCAGTGGCTATGGGTGAACACGTCGGTCCCCGCCAGCTTGCCGCCCCAGGCGTCGACCACCTGGTCCTCACACAAGCCGGCCATGCGGTTCAGGCCGAAGTTCACCGTGACCCAGGTGTTCGGCGAGCCCGCCGCGCGCTTGCCGAGCTGGGTCACGTCCAGCGACGCGAAGGCCTCGCGAGCGGCGGTGCGGATGTCGCGCGCGTAATCGCGCTGGTCGACGACGTCGGCGCGGGTGCCGAGGTCCAGGTGACCGCCGATGTACGCGTCGAAGTCGTAGGCGAGCAGCTCGTCGTACATCGCGTAGTAAGCGTCGATGTCCTCGGCGATGGCGAACTCGTGGATGGGCACCCACTTCGGGAACGCGATGTCGATGGCGGCGAGCACCTTGTCCTGCGGCAGGTAGATCGCGATGTTGCCGGGGCTGTGCGCGGGCCCGTGGTACGCGAGCTCGATGACCTTGCCGCCGAGCTCGAGCGTGTAGTGGTCCTCGAAGGTCACCGTCGGGAGGGGTCGCGACGGGTCGTGCTTCGCGGCGAGCACCGCGGCCGTCTCCGCATGGGCGATGAACGTGGCTCCCGCGAACTGGTTCGCGCTGTCGATGTGATCCCCGTGGCTGTGCGAGTAGATCACGTGGGTCACGGGCTTGTCGGTCACCTCGCGGATGGCGTCGAGGTAGGCGCCACCGATTGACGGCGGCGCGTCCACCGCGACCACACCCTCGTCGGTGACCACGAACAGGGTGTTGTGCGACCACCCGTTGAGGAAGTACACGCCGTCCCCCACCGCCTCGAGGCGGTAGCCCTGGTCCGGGACCGGCGCGACAGCGGCGTGCGCGGGAACCGGGAGGTTCAGCATGCCCGTCAGCGCGAGGAAGTCGCGGGCCGGCGTGATCAGCACGACGACCCACAGCGCGAGCACGGCGGTCAGCGCGGCGAGGAACTTGGAGAGGTGCGCGGTCATGAGGACTCCTGGGTTGTCGACGTATTACAACGATCGGTGTAAAACGTGCCACCGGTTATTACATCGATCAGTGCAAAATGCCACCCGAGCCGTGGAGCCCCCTTGGCACGCGCAAAGAACTTCGATCCCGCCAATGCCCTCGGAGACGCGCTTCGCGTGTTCTGGACCCGGGGCTATCGCCACACCTCGCTCGCCGATCTCGAGGAGGGCCTGGGGATCGGCCGCAAGAGCCTCTACAACACCTTCGGCGACAAGCGAGCCCTGTTCCTGAGCGCACTCGACCGCTACGCGCAGCGGCGCCCGCCGGTCGAGGCCGAGGACGCGGGCTGGGCCGAGATCGTGCAGTCCTTTGGCGGCGGCGGGCCCTTCGACCCCGAGCAGCGCTCGTGCTTCTTCGTGAACACCATCGTCGAGCTCGGCAACGAGGACGACGCCGACGTGCAGGGGCGCATCGCCGCGCACCTCACCCAGCTACGCGAGGGCTTCGAGCAAGCACTCACCCGGGCCATTGCCACTGGCGACATCCCCGACCAGGACGTGGCCTCCACCGCGCTGTACTTGTGCAACGCGCTCCAGGGCATGTCGGTGATGAGCCGCTCGGGCGCCAGCCACGAGCAGCTCAGAGACATCGCCCGCCGCACGCTGGCGAGCGTGCAGGCCGCCTGAGGCGCGCTACAGCGCGAGGGCCTTGATCAGCTTCTTGTCGGCCACCGCGCGCAGGTTGGTGCGCAGCTCCTCGGCCTCGGCATCCGTCAGCGCACCGATCAGCCCGGGCACGCGCGCGGAGAGCACGTCCGCGAGGGGCGCTCGGTCCTTGGGGCTGTAGTGGGCGGCCACGGCCGTCGCCCGCACCGCGAGCTCGGACAAGCTGGCGGCGAACACCTTGCGGTCCGCGAGCCCGACGTCGGCGGTGAGTGCGCCGACCCCCGCGCGCAGGCCCCCGTCGACGAGCATGGCCACCGTATCGAGCGTGTCCACGCGCTGTTCGCCGAGGGCGGTGAGCCACGCGTGCCCGCCAACGAGCAGGGCAAAGGCATCGGCCTTGTGGGCGTTGACGTCGGTCGCGTGGCGGTCCCAGTTCGCGGTGAGCAGCTGGTCGCTCCACTCCTTGGGCAGCGGACCCGGCCACCCGGCGGCGGTCTGGGCGACGAGCAGCCGATCGGGCGCCCCCTCGACCAGCGGAGGGGCCGGAAGGTCGGCGCCGAGCTGTCCCGCGGCGGTCTCGAGCTGCATCGCCTCGGCCTCGGGAAGCAGCGCGCCGGCGCCACGAGCCTGCGCCCGGAGTGCGGCGGCTTCCGCCGGCGGAATCGCGGCGAGCACCGAGGGAAGCGCCTCGGCGAGGTCCTTCACGTACGGCGTGCGGACCTGGGCCGGCATCTCGACGAGCACGATCAGCGCGCCCTGCGTCATCTTGGTGATACCGCCGCGGATCTGCTCCACACCCGCGGCGCGCTTGGCCCGGGTGCTGTCGGACTCGGGCAGCGCGCTCACCAGCGCATCGCCAGAGGTCGCGAGCAGGCCGCCGAGGTGGAGCATGCGGGGCGCGACCACCGACCACTCGCGCATGACCGGCTGTCCCTGCGCCATCGCGGTGGAGTACGCGAAGAACGCGCTCGACACCCGCGACCAGTGCGCGTTGAGCTTGGGGAAGTCCTTGGCCTCGCCGTCGCCGAGCTCCTCCCACGGCACGTCGACGAGCATGGCGAGCGCTTCGGCACCGCCGGGCTCGGCGAGCAGCGGCAGGACGGGAGCCTCGGGCGCTTCCTGGGCGTGCGCGGTGGAGAGTCCGAGGAACAGGGCGAAGAGGACGCGAAGGAGAGAGCGCAAGCGGGAGCTCCGAGAGCCAGACGGATGGGCGGTCGAGCCGGTCGAGGGCGGGGTCGGGCCATGCGAGGTGACGCGACGAGCCCATCGGGCCACCGATACCACCGCAACCCGCCGGACGCGAAGAGAACTCCGCATCCCGACGCCTCTTCTCGCCTCATCCCCTCCACGCTCGACCCACGAGAACTGCACGAAGCGCGGTGAAGGAGTAGGTGGAGGTGCCATGCGTCGACGCCTGCTCTTCGCCCTCGCGCTCGCCGCGCTGATCTGGCGCGCGGACCGCCTGTCGCACGCGTGGGTGCGCAGCGACACGGCGACGGTCCTCGCACTCGCCGAGGGCGTGGCCGACGCGGTGCGCGACCGGGCGGGAGACGCCGGCATCGGGACCGGCAGCGCACGCTTCGACGGTGAGTGGGACCTCGTCACCTGCCAAATGGCGGTCATCGGCCTCTCCCAGGTCGCCCTCGCCCAACCCGAGACCGAGGAGACGTCGCGGGACGCGCGCGACGCCTGCCTCGCGTGGCTCCTCACCCCCGAGGCCCAGCGCTTCGGGCGCGAGGCGTGGGGTGGACCACCCGGCGAGGACCCGGCGACCCACGCGTACCTCGGCTACGTCGGACTCGCGCTCGGCGTGGACTGCCTGGCTCGAGGTCACTCGGCTTCCCCGACTGCGCACGATGCCCTCGTCGCACGCCTCACCGCGGGGCTCGAGGCGCCCATCCACCGCTTCCAGACCTATCCAGGCGAGGTGTACCCGGCGGACCTCGCGACCGTCGCCGCCGCCATCGCCACCCACGCGCGCTGTCACGGAGAGCCGCCTCCCGCCGCGCTCTCCGCATGGGTCGACCGCTTCGAGGCCGCCGCGGTGGAACCGGAGACCGGCTGGGTCGTCCAGGCGCTGCACCCCCGGAACGGCGACCCCATCGACCACCCGCGGGGCTCGGGCACCGCGTTCACCGCCGCGTGGATGGCGTGGGTGGACCCCGCGCTGTCGCGGCGGCTGTCTCGCGCGCACGGAGAACTCGGCGAGCGCACCGTGCTCGGCTTCTCGGCGATGCGCGAGTACCCGCCTGGCACCACCGGCTGGGGCGACATCGACTCGGGTCCCGTCGTACTCGGCGTCGGCGTGTCCGCCACCGGCTTCGCCCTCGCCAGCGCGCGCACCCATGGCGAGAAAGCCCGCTTGCGACGCCTGTCTCGCACCGCCATGCTCTTCGGACTGCCCACACCCGGAGGCCGCCACTTCCTGACGGGAGGCCGCATCGGCGACGCCATCCTGCTCGCGATGCTCACCTCTCCCCGCCAGGGCGCCTGACTCGGGTTACCCTCCGCGGCCATGGAGACGCGCCACCGCATCCCCAACGCCAACAGCCCGGAGCTGCTCGCGCGCCTCCTCGAGCTCGTCGCGAGCGGGGTGCGTTCGCCGCGGGCCCTGACCGAGGCCCTCGGCCTCGAGTCTCGGACCGTGCGCTACTACGTGCAGGCCGCGCTGTGGCTGGGACTCGCCGAAGAAGACGGCGAGCTGTCGCTGACGAGCGACGGGGTGGAGTACGTGTACGCCGGGAGCGCACGAGGCCGGGTGTACGCCCGCGTGGTGCGCGCCCATCCCTTCGTCATCGAGCTCCTCGGTCGCTCGGGCGGCCGCTTTCCCGAGCTTGCGGACGTGGAGTTCCTCGTGGGGCGCGAGGAGCCCGAGCTCGCACCGACCACGGTGCGCCGACGGGCGTCGGCGGTGCGCAGCCTGATCTCGCCGGCCATTGGCAAGCGCGCCCGTCGCAATGACGAAGACCGCCAGCTTGGCCTGCCCTTCGTGTCGACCCCGCGCCTGGTCGACGCCCCGGCCCCGCTCGGCAGCTCGACCGCGGAGTACGACCCGGACGTGTACCGCTTCGTGCTCGGCGCCCTGCTCGACTACGGCGAGCTCCGCCTGCCGCAGGTCCGCGCTCTGCTCGACCACGCCGGCGCGACCGAGGCCCCGCTCGGTGGCTACGTCGACCTCGCGATGAGCCGGGGCGATGCTCTGCGCCACGACGAGCAGCTCATCGTCTCGCCCGGTGCCATCCTCCGCCGCGACATCGCCGAGTCCACCGCGTCGGTCCTGCTCTCGGACACCGGCTACCGGCGCTGGGTCATCGCCCGCACCGAGGACCCGCTCTCCCCGCCTCCGCCGGAGGTCGCGCGCTACCGCGCCTGGGACAAGCGCCTGTTCGGCCGCGAAGTGCCGCCCGAGGACATCGATCGCGAGCTCGACCGCGTGCTCATGGACCGCTCGCTCGCGAGCTTCCCCGTCGCCGTCCCCGGCGAGGAACCCCTGCGACGCCGGGAGGGATGCTTCGTCGATCGCTGGGAGCAGGAGGGGCTGATCGTCGCCCTGCCCCCCTCCCTCGTGCAGCTCTCCGGCGGCGTGTCGCTGATCAACAGCCTGCTGCGCAAGGCCCGCACCGGCGCGGTCGTCGGCGTGCCCGACCTCGCCCACCGCGCCGTCTCCGTACACGGCGGACTGCTCGCCCCCGGCGAGACCCTGCCCCGTAGCGTGCCCGACACCCGCAGCCTGCGTCTGCGCCTGCTCGCGTCCTCGCCCTACGTCACCATGCTCATCGCGATGCTGCTGCTGCACCGCCGTCAGGCCTTGCCCGTGTCGCTGTCGATGTGGCACGGCGGCTGGGTCGTGCGCCGCAAGCGCCAGTCGCTCGGCGGCTTCCTCAAGGTCTTCGACGCCTTCGCCCTCTCGCGCGGCTGGCTGCCGTCGCGTCGCCGGACCGGCGGCATGGAAGCGGCGCGCCTGCTCGACGTGCTCGAGACCATCGGCATGATCACGCATACCGGTGACCATGTGGTCCTCGCCGAGGGCTTCTTCGGTCAGCTGCGCCGCGAGGCCGAGGAGATGGAGCTCGCCACGCGCCTCGAGCCGATGGTCGAGGCCATGGCCAGCTGGATCGCGGCGGTGGAGCCGGTGGAGGACCTGTGACGCGGCCGCTGTTCGTGTACGGCACCCTCATGGAGAAGGGCGGACAGGGCGGGCTGATCGGTCACCTGCCCCGTCGTCCCGCCACCATGCGCGGCTCGCTGTGGCGCATGCCGGCGGGCTACCCGGCCTTGCGCACGGACGCGGTCGGCGAGGTGCACGGCGAGCTGGTCGAGCTCACCGACGAGGCGATCTTCCGCATCCTCGACGCCTACGAGGGCGTGGACGAGGGGCTCTACCAGCGCGAGGTCCGCACCGCGGTGGTCGGCCTGGTACGCATTCCCGCCTGGGTCTACGTGATGCGCGACCCGGAGCAGCGCGGTGGCACGCACTTGCCGTCGGGGCGCTGGCGCCCGATCGGCCGCAGCAAGGTCTAGCGGCAGGCTGAAGGACGGTCCCCTGGCGTTCTGGACCCGCTCGGTCCGACTCTTTCAGCAGCCCGTCAGGAGAGCGCCCACACCCGGTAGCGACCGTCGTCGGCGAGCAGCCGCGCCTGCTTGCCCGGCAGATCGGGCAGCGGCCGCTGGCGCTGCACCACGAGCGCGAGCGTGCCCTTGCGGTGCAGCCACTGTCCGGCCTGGGTGACGAGCTCCTGGAGTACCCGCAGGTCGAGGCTGGTGCCGCTGTGGAGGGGCGGGTTCGACACGATCAGGTCGTAGCGACCGGCGCCGTCGATCTGCGACAGCCCGCTGTAGCTGTCGGAGAGCACCACGCGCGCCTCGGGCAGTACCTGGCGGGTGGCCTCCACCGCGAGGGCGTCGGCGTCGAGGGCGTGAATCTCGGCGTCAGGCCAGCGCTGGTGCACGTTCGCGGCGATGACACCCATGCCGCACGCGAAGTCCAGGGCCTTGCGCACCGGGCGTTCGATCTTGTCGAGCGCACCGAGGAGAAGCTCCGTGCCCTCGTCGAGCGCGCCCTTGTTGAACAGCCCCGGGTAGTGCGTGAACGACACGTCGCCGCCGGGCAGCGCCAGGGTGGCGTGCTCGGCGTACTCCTCGAGGCTGCCGCGCGCCGGCGCATCGGTCCGCACCGCGCCGAGCAGGCGGCCGTGCTTGCGCGCATCGAGCTTCTCGACGTCGTCGAACCAGGGCTCGAGCGCCTTGTGGGCCGACTTCACGCCCGCGTCGTTCGCACCGTAGACGTACAGCCGCGCGCCGGGCGCCATGCGAGACGCGAGGCTCTCGAGCGCGAAAGCGAAGGCGGGGCGCCCGCGGGGCAGCGACAGCGTGACGCGATCGGCCTGGACCTGGGGCGGCATGGCGCTCGCGGGGCCGTCGCCGTCCACGTAGCGGTGGTAGCGGTGGACCTCGGCGCCGCGATCGGCAAGCGCACGGGCGACGCGGCCGTCATCGTGGGCGGCGATCCAGGTGCCGTCGAGCTCGTCGGCGAGGGCGTCGAGGAGGAGGATGCTCGGATGGTTCAGTGCAGGCATCCGGCCGGCTTATCGCCCTCGCGGCAAGCTGGCATCGCCCCGACCGACGATGCCCTCTCTCACGTCTCGGTGGCGAGGTCCTTGAGCCGCTGGAGGATGCGCTGGATCGAGCGTCGGTCCATCTCCGCGGCCCGCGCCGCGCGCGAGATGTTGCCATCGTGCTCGGCGAGCAGCTGCTCCACGTAGCGAAGCTGGAAGGCGTCGAGCCACATGCGCCGGGCCTCGAGGTACGGCAGGTCGGTGCGCAGCGGAGGCGCGTCCCCTTCCCCGCCGGACAGACCGGGAAGATCGGGCACGGGCCCGCGGAGCTGGGGAGGCAGACCCTCGATGCCGACGCGGGCTCCCTGGGCGAGCGCCGCGACATAGTGCGCGACGTTGCGCAACTCGCGCACGTTTCCGGGCCACGGCCAGCGCTTGAGGTGTGCGCGCACCGCGGGATCGAGGCGCGGCACGCGACGCCCGATGCGACTGCACTCCTGCTGCAGGAAGTGGTCGAGCAAGATGGGCACGTCTTCCGGGCGGTCGCGAAGTGCGGGCAGGCGCAGCTCCACGACACCGAGGCGGTGGTAGAGGTCGCGCCGAAAGCGCCCCTCGGCGACCTCCTGGGTGAGGTCCTTCCACGTGGCGGCCACCACGCGAATGTCGGCTTCCTGCTGGGCCTGGCCGCCGACCGGACGGAAGGTGCCCTCCTGGAGCAGGCGCAGCAGGCGGGTCTGCACGTCGAGCGGCAGCTCGGCCACTTCGTCGAGGAAGAAGGTGCCGCCGCGCGCCGCGGCGATCAGACCATCGCGCCGCCGATCTGCGCCGGTGAACGCGCCGCGCTCGTGCCCGAACAGCTCGCTCTCGACCAGGGTCGGCGAGATCGCCGCGCAGTCGACGGGCACGAAGGCACCCGTGCGTCCACTCTGGTCGTGGAGCACGCGCGCCGCGACCTCCTTTCCGGTGCCGGTCTCGCCGATCAGCAACACGGGAAGCGGGGTGGTCGCCACCGCCTTCAGACGCTCCCGGAGGGTGCGAACGGACGGGCTCTCGCCGATGAATTCCACGGCGCGGAGGATAGCAGACAGACGGCCAGATCCAGGGACCCGTCGCCGCCGTGAATCGGCGTGCGGCGATCCCCCGCTCCTCGAAGCGACCGCCCGATCGCCGACGCTTCGCGAGGGGGCGAACCCCCCGTGGGCGCGCGCGTTGACCTGCAATTTCCGGCGGTGGTACGGTCCCGGCACGATGCCGGGGGCCTACCCGGCTGGGGGAGTCCCTTCATGTCCGGTTCCGCTGCTGAGCGCATCGCGTCGCTCACCGAGGAAGTCGCCGCCACCATCGGAAGGCGCACCGATCGCATGGTCGGCGAGCTGTCCGACGGTGCGCAGTTCTCGACGATCCAGAACCCGAGCACCGAGCTCGTCGCCACCGTGCGCGCCTTCCTGACGATCACCCGTGAGCTCGAGTCCGCCGTGGCCGAAGCCGACGCGGTGACCGCGGCGATGCTGCAGCTCGAGGCCCGCGGGGCATCGGACGACATCGTGCGCTTCGCCGAGGCGCGCGCCGCCGCGGCAGCCGAGCATCAGGACGCACTCCTCACCAGCCTCGAGCGCCTCGCGGCTGGCATCAAGAGCGGACGACGGAGGTCCTCGTGAGTGATGCGCGCCGCGCAGTCGCCGAGCTGCGGGCGGTCCTCGACACCGCCCATGCCCAGCTCGATGCCGTTTTCGGACTCACCCTGGGCTTCGACGATGGCCTCGCCATTCGTCTCGGTGCCATCGACCGGGCCAACGATCTGCTGCATCGCAGCGGGTTCTCGAGCTCGGTCCTCGATGCCAAGTCCGCTGTCACCGCCTCCGACGACGACCTGCTCGCCGTGATCGGCGTACCCACCGGTGGGGGAGCGGCTCCCGCCCGCACGCCGGCTCCGCCCGCGGCGCGTCCGCAGGCGGTCGAGGTGGAGCCCGAGCCGGTGGATGTCGAGCCCGTGGACCTCGATCCCGTCGAGCTCGAGCCCGAGCCGGTCGACATCGAGCCCGTGGACCTCGACCCCGTCGAGCTCGAGCCCGAGCCGGTCGACGTCGAGCCCGTCGCCCTCGAGCCCATCGACACCCAGCCCCAGGGCATGCAGCCTCTCGATGGCAACTTCGGGCCGGTGGACGACACCGAAGACGACGCGACCCAGCTGTTCACGCGGGGCGCCATCCCCGTGGACTGGGGCGACGACGACGAAGAGGAGTCCACCCAGGTGATGGACGCCGGTCGCGCCCGCGAGATGCTCCAGGCACTCGAAGAGCCCGAGCCGGCCCCCACGGCCTCGATCCCAGGCATCGAGGACGACCACTTCGACCTCGTGGCCCCCGAGGAGCTCGAGCCCGAGCCCCTCGAGGAACTCGACGAGGTCGAGGAGATCGACGAGGTCGAGGAGCTTCCGCACGACGAGGACACCGACGAGACCCCGATGGAGCGCTTCTACGAGCAGCGCGCCGCCGCGGCCACGCCGCAGGTCCGCGCCGCGTCCGAGCGCCCCGGAGCCGCCGCGATCCAGCTCGGCGCCGAGGGCGGCCCCAGGGTCATGGCCCCCGAGGAGGACGAGGAGATCGCCGTCGAAGCCGCGCCCGACGAGGACGACTACGACTTCGACAGCGAGGGCGGCTTCGCCGTCAACCTCGAGGAAGACGAGTACGAGGAGTACGAAGAGGAGGAGGAGGCGCCTGCCTCGGAGCCCGAGCCCGAGCCCGAGCCGAAGCCCAAGGCGTACGCCCCGCCGCCCGGCCCGAGCCCCGAGGTCATCCAGGGCTTCATCGACCGCGCCAAGCACGAGCTCTCCGAGGGTGGCCTCGAAGCCGCCGCCCTGAGCTTCACCGATGCCCTCGACGGCGACGCCCGCAACGGCGAAGTTCGCCTGCAGCGCGGCCGCATCTACATGGACATGGGCGACTACTCCCGCGCGGTCAGCGACTTCCTGCTCGCCGAGGAGATCTTCCCGAACAGCGCCGAGCCGCAGGTCCTCATGGGTGAGCTGTACAGCCACCGCAAGGACTACTCCAAGGCGATCAACTACCTCGACATCGCGCTGCGCCTCGATCCGCGCCACCCGATGGCCTACTACCGCCGCGGTCTCGCCCACATGAAGACCAAGGAGTACAACAAGGCCGTCGACGACCTCGGTCGCGCCCGCGCCCTCGACGAGGACCTGCCGGGCATCGACCACTTCCTGGGTCAGGCGATGAAGAAGGCGGGCCGCTAGCGCGGTCTCCGCGGCGTCGCGGTCACAGCGACAGCGACGCCTCTTCCCACTCCGACATCAGCCGCTCCAGTTCGCTCTCCATCGCCTGGCGGTGGCTCTCGGCCTCGGCGGCCTTCTCGAAGTCGTGCCCCACCTCGTGGAGCGCGGCTTCTGCCGCTTCGAGGCGTTCTTCCGCCTTGGCGACCTCTTCCTCGAGCTGGGCCACCCGCTTCTCGAGGCGCTCACGCTCGCGCGCCAGGCGCTTCTGCTCCGCATAGCTCTCGCCGCCGGACTTCTGCTTCTTCTCGGCGGTCGGGGTCTGGAAGTCGAAGTGCTCGGGCTCCACGCCCTGGTCGAGCACCACGCCGCCGTCGCGCACCAGACCCACGTGGGTCGCGAGCTCCTCGACCACGTAGCGATCGTGAGAGACGAGCAGCATCGCGCCCTCGAAGCCCGCCAGGGCCCGAACGAGGACCTCCACGGTCTCGGCGTCGAGGTGGTTGGTGGGCTCGTCGAGCAGCAGGCAGTTGTGCGGGCGAATCGACAGGCCCGCGAGCACGACCCGGGCCCGCTCTCCACCGGACAGCTCTCCGATCTCGCGCAGGGCCCCGCCTCCGGAGAGACCGAGAGCGCCAAGCACGGCCCGGATGCGCTCCGGCGGCACGAGCGGCGCTTCGGCCGACAACCACGCCAGCGGCGTCATCTCCTCGGGCAGGCGACTCGCGACGTCCTGGTCGAACACGCCGAGACGCAGGCGACCGCCTGGGATGCGCCGCCCCTTGCGGAGGCGAAGCTGGCCCGCCATGGCCTTGAGCAGCGTGGACTTGCCGCAGCCGTTCGGACCGAGGAGCGCGATGCGCTGCCCGCGCTCGAGCTGGAAGTCGACCCCGGCGAGGATGTCCGGACCGTCGTCGAAGCCGATGGAGGCGCCGACGAGCTTGATCGCGGTGTGGTCCCCTTCCGGCGCCTCGGGCAGGCGATAGCGGGGCAGGGTCTCGCGACGGGGCGCCTCGAGACGGTCCATCTTGTCGAGACGCTTCTGGCGGGAGCGCGCCTGGGCCGCCTTGGTCGCCTTGGCGCCAAAGCGCTCCACGAAGCGCTCGAGCCGCGCGATCTCGTCCTGCTGCTTGGCGAACGCCGCCTCGTGCTGCGACTCGCGCAGCTCGCGCTCGGCGAGGAAGCGCGTGAAGTTGCCCGTGTACGTCGACAGCTGCCGGTGGCGCACCTCGGCGATGCCGTCGACCGCGTGGTCGAGCAGGTGGCGATCGTGGCTGACAACGATGAACGCGAACTCGGCGCGAGCGAGGTAGTTCGCGAGCCAGCTGCGCGTCGGCAGGTCGAGGTGGTTGGTGGGCTCGTCGAGAAGGGCCACGTCCGGGCCCGAGAGCAGCAGCCGCGCGAGCGCGACCCGCATCTGCCAGCCGCCGGAGAAGCTGTCGCACGGCCGGTGCCACGTGTCGGGTCCGAAGCCGAGTCCGTGGAGGACCTCGCCGATCATCTGGTCGATGCGATAGCCGCCGGCGCGCGTGAACGCGTCGGTGGCCTCGGCGAGGCGCCCGGCAGCGCCGGGTTCGCCCGCGTCGGCAGCACCCTGGGCTTCCTCCAGCTCGCGCTTGAGCTGCTGGAGCCGGTCCATCTGGGAGCTCGCCTCGTCCCACACCGAGCGCGAGCTCGCGGCCACCGTGTGCTGCGGCAGCCACCCAACCCGGATGCCGCCGCGCTTGAGCACCTTGCCCGTGTCGGGGGTCAGCTCCTCGGCGAGGATGCGCAGCAGCGTGGTCTTGCCGGTGCCGTTCCGCCCGACCAGGCCCAGGTGCTCGCCCGGGCGCAGGTGCCAGGACACGTCCTCGAACAGGGGGTCATCCCCAAACGACAGCGACACGTCTTCGACGCGGATCACAGCGTCCTCCGCTCGGCTTCGGCGACCAGATCCGCGAGCCAGCGCTCGGACATTCGGCGGATCGGGGGCCGGGGGTAGAACAGGGCCACGGGAAGCCAGCTCTCGAAGCGCTTCTCGTCGACCACCGCGCCGTCCTCGAAGGTGAAGGTACGCGTGCCGGTGATCGGGCCCTTGGTCGACGACCAGCAGATCGAGCGGGCATCGACCCGGTCGAGGGTGACGTCGAAGGTGACGGTCACCAGACTCTGCAGGCGATACGCGAGCCGCGCCCCCTGCTCCCAGCGCTCCGGCGCGTGCAGCACCTCGACCACGGGGCCGCACCATGCCGGCCACGTCGCCGTGTCCTCGAAGGTCGCGCGCACCACGTCGGCATCTGCCGCAGTCGGCATGCGAGAGGTCAGGGTCAGGACGAAGGGACTCACGGCGCGCGCATAACCGGGTCGCCCGGCTCGCGCGGCTTCGCGTCGTGCGCGCCCGCGCGAGTTACCTGCCGACCATGTCCCGCCGTCCACCGAGGAAGCCGACCGCTGCGTACCTGGAGCGCGTCGCCATCTGGTACCTGGAGCGCTGGTTCACGACCCGCGCCCACCTCAGACGCAAGCTCGTCGAGCGGGTGAACCGGGGGCTCGCCGAGCACGGGGGCGACCGTGACGAGGCCCTGGCCCACGTCGACGCAGTGCTCGACAAGCTCGAAGCCGCGCGCATCCTCGACGACTGGCTCTACGTCCGGGGCCGTGTCGGCAGCCTCCGGCGACGGGGCGACTCCGAGCGCGCCGTCAAGGCCAAGCTGCGGGCCAAGGGCGCCGAGCCCGCCATGGTGGCCCGGGCGCTGGCCGAGGTCGAAGAGGAGCTCGGCGTCGGCGAGCTCCTCGCCGCGTGCCGCTACGTCCGCCGCCGCCGGCTCGGACCGTTCCGCGACGGACGCGATCCGGACCGCGACCGAAAGGACCTGGCGAAGCTCGCTCGACAGGGCTTCGGCTACGACATCGCCCGGCAGGCGCTGGAGATGGACCGGGACGAGCTCGAGGAGCTCGTGTTCTCGACCCGCTAGCCGCTAGGCGAGCTGCTTGCGCCAGCGGCGGTCGGTACGCTCGAGCGCTTCGAGCGCGCCTTCACGGGTCATGAACACCGCGATGAACCGGTTCTTGTGGCAGAACTTCGCGCCCTCGATGCCGGTCGCCTTCTCGAGGGACGATCCGGTGAGCCCCGCCCACTCCTCGGGCAGGCTGCGCTTCTGGGCGAAGTCGCCAAAGCCCGGCGGAATCGCGAGCACGTGCCACTTGCCGTCCATGCCCGGGTACAGCGCGTACTCGGTCGGATGGTCGGCACCACCGAGCTCGAAGTAGGCCGGCTTCCACTTGCAGTAGCACTCGAGCTCGAGGACGTTGCTGCCGCTGGCAACCGCCGCGTCCATCGCAGCCTCGACCTTAGACCGGGCGGCCTGAATGGCCTCGATGCCGGCGGCAATGCCCTTCACGAAGCGACGCGCGAACTCGGCGGCCTCGACGAAGGCGGCGTCGAAGTCCTCGAGGGTCTGGTTGCCGTGGTTGAAGGCCTGGACCTGGTTCGCGAAGCACGGCACGCCCGACTGCGGCTGCAGTCGCCCGTTGTCGACCTCGTCCACGTAGTCCACGACCTGCCGCTGCAGCGCGTCGCGCACGAGCTCGGAGATGTGCCCATCGGCGGCGAGCCAGCGCACGACCATGCCCGCCGAGGACAAGGGCCCCTGGTAGCTGGCCTGGTGATGGTCGAAGCGCCCCTGATCCGGTGCGTACACGCCGCCCACGTCGATGACGATGTCGGCGCGCGCCCAGTCTTCCGGGCTGCGGCTGCGGACGACCTCGGCCGTCTCGTCGACGAAGGCGCGGATCAGCCCGTACGCGAGCACATCATCTGCGTGAAAAGGGCCATTGTGGGTGACGACCAGCATCGGCTTGCCTCTGAGGCCCGTGGTCGTATCCCCTGAACGGCCGACTGGCCAATCTCAGCGAGCGGCGAGCCACCGGCGCCACCACGGCCCGGCAGCGGAGCGCTCGCCATCCCGAAGCAGCGTGTACCGGCCCTGCCGAGGGTCGACGCACGATAGAGTCGCTCGAACCGGCTCCATGGTGGAGGAGGCCAGCGTGGGCACGTGCTTCTCGCACCAGTCGTGCAGTGGGGGCGCGTCGAATCGATGCAGCAAGCGCTGACAGTGGCGCTCGAGCTCGCGCATCGACGGTCGATCGGTGCGATCATGCCGCTGGCAGTCCTCGGAGAGCGCGAGCAGCTCGGGCATCGCGTCCTGGTCGTCGCGGGTGGCGCAGCGCCACTCCCCAAAGCCCAGAGGCACATCCCCCGTCGCGAGTCGACGCATGGTCGCACCCAGCGCATACACGTCACCCTCGGGCCCCTCGTAGCCGCGCACACGCTCCGGAGGCATGTAGTCGCGCCTACCCGGCAGTGGGGCGCCCGTGCTCGGATCGAGGCACGCCACGGCCATGCCCAGGTCGAACAGCTTCACGACACCGGTAGCGGTGAGCACGATGTTCGCGGGCTTCACGTCGCGGTGCACGAGCCGCAGCGGTTCACCGGTGGGCGTCGGCTGCTGGTAGATGGCATCGAGGCAGCGGGCGACCTCACCGACCACGGAGAGCACGACGCATGGCGGCAGCGGCCCCAGGTCGGCGAGCAACCGCTCGGTGCTCACCCCGTCGATGAGCTCCATGATCACGGCCCACGAGTCGTCGACGCGAATCGGCGGCTCGGCGGACACCAGCGCCCGGTCACGCGTCAGGCCCAGCACGCGAGCTTCGTCGCGCAGCATGGCGATGAGCTCGGGCGTCGCCTGCTCTTCGCGAAGCAGCTTCACCGCTACCGGCTTGACGAACTCGCCCGGCCCGCACTTGCGCCCGGCGTACACCACGCCGGAGCCCCCGCGGCCCAGCACGGCGTCGAGTTCGTAGCTCACCACCGCGCCCTCCAAAGGGCGCGCTCGAGTCGAAGAAACACGGGAGGAGTCCGGGTCGAGAGACGTTGGCGGCTAGCGTAACAGTCGTTCGTTTACCTGAAAAGCACCCGACCCGGCCACGTCTCCCCGACCCCGGAAGGACCTTCGCTTTCGGACAAAAAAAGAGGGGTGCGGCCCGCCGAAACAAGCTGCACCCCCTCGCCGACGAGCCGGTCAGGGCATCGTGTACACGTTCGACTGAATGCCACTCTCGCCGTTCGCCGCACGCACGCCCGCGCCGCTCAGACCGCCGAGACCGCCGCTGCCGGCAGCGCCGAGGTCGAAGGTGTTTCCGCTCTGCGTGACCGACGAGCCGGACTCCACGAAGATACCGACGCTGAGGCCGCCCGCGGCACCCGCGCCGCCGCCACCATCGCCGCCGTCCGCGCCGTTGCCGCCACGTCCGCCGTTGCCCGCGCCGTTGT
>SBGP01000063.1 GCA_006226595.1 Deltaproteobacteria bacterium | reverse complement strand
CCGCAGCCGTGCGCTCGGCTCCCGCTCCAGCGGCGCGCGCGTCGGGCGTGGGAGGGCTGGCGCGCAAGGCGCTGGGCTCGCTCGACCGTGACCAGGCCGTCGACGCGCTCGGCGAGGCCTACGATGCCGTGAGCCAGCTCGAGTCCGAGGTGGCACGTCTTCAGGCGTCGCTCGCCGAGTCGAAGCAGCGCGAGGCGGAGCTCCTCGACCTGCTCGGCCGTTGGCAGTCCCGCGGATGAGTCGGCCGCCGCTCGACGGCGCTGTTCTGATCACAGGCGCGAGTTCCGGCATCGGCCGCGCGCTGGCCTTCGAGTTCGCACCTCGCGCCCGCGCCATCGGCTTGCTCGCCCGTCGGGAGGATCGGCTCGCCGAGCTGCGCGACGAGCTGCTGGCCCTTCGCCCGTCGCTCGAGATCCTCGTGCTCCCGTGCGACCTGCTCGACCCCGAGGCGACCTTCGCGGCGCTCGCGCGCTTCGAGGAGGTGCTCGGGCCGGTGGACGTGCTCGTCAACAACGCGGGCTTCGGGGACCTCGCGCCCCTGCACCAGGCCGACCTCGCGAAGCTCGAGCGCATGATCGCGCTCAACTGCACGGCGTTGACCCGGCTCACCCATCATGTGCTCCCCGGCATGCTCGCGCGTCGCAGCGGCGGCATCCTCAACATCAGCTCCGGCTTCGGGCTGAACACCATGCCGGGGGTCGCCGCCTACGCCGGCAGCAAGCACTATGTGTCCGCGTTCACCGAGGCCCTGATCGCCGAGCTGGCGGGAACCGGGGTGTGTGCATGCCACGTCTGCCCCGGGCCAGTGAAGACCGAGTTCATCGAGATTGCCGGAAACCCCACGGGATTGAGCCCCGCGCTCATCGAGATCACCCCCGAGACCGTCGCCCGACAATCTGTTCGGGCTTTTTCGCGGGGGCGCGCCCTGATCGTCCCCGGGTGGGTCATGTGGGGGGTGATCTCCCTCGGGCGCCTGACCCCGTATGCTGTACTACGGAAGGTCTATGGGTTGGGCTCCCGCCTGGTTCGAGGGAGGTCTGGATGAGTCAGACATCGGGGGTGGTTCGCGCCGCCGGCACGATGCTTCGTGGGGAGGAGGCAGCCCGTGAGCTGCAGCCTCACCTGGGTGAGTCGCCGAGCCTGGTCCTCGTGTTCGCCTCGCCGAAGGCGGATCTGCAGGCGGTGTGTTCGACGCTCACGGACCTCCTCCCCGGGGCGGTGGTCGGCGGGTGTACGACCATGGGGGAGCTCGGCCCCGAGTACTTCACCGAGGGTGGCGTGAGCGCCTTCGCGCTCGGTCCGATGGCCCGTGCCGCCGCGGTGCTCGTCGACGACCTGCAGGACTTCGAGGTCACCGACGCACAGGAGGTCATTCACCGCCTGTCGCTGGAACTCGGCGTCGCCATCGATCCTGCCAGGCATGTGCTCGTCACCCTCACCGATGGGCTCACGGGCCTCGAGGAGCTGCTGGTCGCCTCACTCGCGCTCGCCGCTCCCCAGGTCGCGCTGGTCGGCGCTTCGGCAGGGGACGACTTCGCCTTCGAGCAGACCCTGACCGCGGTCGGGAAGCGGACCACGGCCACCGGGGCCGCGGTGTTCCTCATCGAGCCCGGCGTGCCGTTCATGCCGTTCCGAGCCCACAACTTTCGGGCGACGGAGCGACGCATGGTGGTCACCGAAGCGGACCCGGTCCGGCGGAGGGTGTTCGAGATCGATGGCCGACCTGGCGCCGACGTCGTCGCCGAGGCGATTGGCGTGCCGGTCGAGCAGCTCAACCCGCGCATCGCGAGCGAGGCTGTGTTCGGCTTCGGAGCGTCGCAGCACCCGTTCCTCCGCTCGGTGATGAGCGCCGAACCCGACGGTTCGCTGGTCATGGGCGGTGCCGTCGAGCGCGGTGCCGTGCTCACGCTGATGCAGGGCGACGAGCTGGTCGAGCGCACGCGAGAGCCGCTGCGCGAAGTGATCCGAGAGATCGGCGAGGCTTCCGGCATGCTCCTGTTCTGGTGCGGCGGCCGGCACCTCGAGGCCAAGGACAAGGGCCTGGTCGAGGCGGTCCATGACGCGCTGAGCCCCGTGACCTCCGCGGGCTTCGTGACCTACGGCGAGCACTTCGGCGCACAGCAGATCAACCACACGCTCACGGGCCTGGTCTTCGGAGTGCCGCAGTGAGTCGCGAGAAGGAACTCGAGGCGCGCCTGGCGGCCGCAGAGAAGACCATCGAGGTGCTCCTCGAGCGGATCGGCCGCGAGGAAGAGCGCGACCGCGCCAGCCTCGGTGACGCATCGCGCGCGATCGCAGGACTCGAGGGCATCCTCCGCCGGCGCAGCCGTGCACTCGAAGAGAGCGAGGCGCGCTATCGCGCACTCTTCGACCAGAGCCCGGACATGGTGCTCACGGTGGACGAGCGCGGGCGCATCACCGAGGCCAACGCGCGCAGTGCCGAGATCCTCGGGGACCTGGTCGAGGACCAGACTACCCTCGATGAGCTGTTCGACGACGACAACGCCGCCGAGGTCTTGCACTCGGTGCTCTCGGGCCCCGCAGGCGGCGTGCTCGGCGAGCTCAACCTCGTCGATGGGCGGCGGGTGAGCATCATGGCGAGCAGCATTCCCGCGCTCGAGGGGCTCTCGCAGGTGGTGCTGCGCGACATCAGTGCGCGGCGCGCCCTCGAGGAAGAGCTGGGTCAGAGCCGGCGTCTTGCCGCGGTGGGTCACCTCGCCGCGGGCGTCGCTCACGAGATCAACAACCCACTCGCCGTGCTCCGTCTGCGTCTCGACGCCCTGGGCGAGCTGCCGATGCCCGTGTTCGCCGCGGGACCCCTCGAGGTCATGGGGCGGCAGGTCGACCGCATCGCCCGCATCGTGCGCAGCCTGCAGAGCTTCGCGAAGAAGCAGAGCCTCCACCGCGAGGACGTCCGGGTGCGCGACATCATCGAGGGCGCGCTCGAGGCGTCGGCGGCGGGAATCGGCGCCACCGACGTGCACCTCGACGTCTCGCCGACCCTGTGGGTGTCGGGCGACCGCACGCAGCTCGAGCAGGTGGTCTCGAACCTGGTGCTCAACGCGTCGCGGGCGATGAACTATGGCGGCGACATCCACATCACCGCCAGCATCGACGACGCGCGGGTGTGTATCGAGGTCTCCGACGAGGGGCCTGGCGTGCCTCCCGAGGTCCAGGCCGACCTGTTCACGCCGTTCGTGTCGGGCAGTGCAGAGGGCACTGGACTCGGCCTCGCGATCTGCTGGTCCATCGTCGACGAGCACGGCGGCGCGCTCACCTGGGAGAACGCGCCGGAAGGTGGGGCCTGCTTCTCGGTGTGCCTGCCGCGGTCGCCCGGTGAGCCGGTGTGGGCGGACGTCACCTCCGAGCCGACGTCTCAGGGACTGCTGGTGCTCGTCGTCGACGACGAGCCCGAGATCCGCAACATGGTCGAGGCCTTCCTGGCCGCGGCAGGGCATCGCTCCCTGCTGGCGCCGAGTGCCGAGGACGCGCTCCGCATCATCGCGTCGCGCGACGATCTCGACGTGCTGGTTACCGACATCCACCTACCGGGGCGAAGCGGGCTCGATCTGCTGCACGAGCTCGAAGACCGACGCCATCCGCTCGCGAACCGCGCCGTGATCATGTCCGGGCTCTTCCACCGCCCGGAGCAGGGCACGCCCTACCTCCAGAAGCCCTTCCGGAGGAGCAGCTTCCTCGCCGCGCTGGACGAGGTGCTCGAGCGCTAGTCGCGGCTACTGCTGGTCCGGCGGTCGCTCGTGGTGGAAGACCTCGAGGTCCCGGTACGCCATGTCTGGACCGTGGATACCCGCCTTCACGAAGGCCCGCTTCACGCGCTCGGTCACGTCGCTGGCGAAGGCCTTCTCGTAGCGGGCATCGAAGACGTAGGCCTTGACCCGGACGACGGTGACGAAGCGCTCGCCCATGAACTGGTCACTGAGCAGCGTGACGACGGGCTTCTCGAGGTACACGTACCGCGAGGTGGCGGCGGCTTCGGCCACGAGACGGCGCGCGGAAGCGAAGTCCTCGGCTGGCGCGATGTAGAAATCCATGACCACCATGCAGTCCAGGGCGCCTGCGTTCGCGGAGGCCACCGGATCGGTGATGAACTTGGAGTTCGGGATGGTCACCAGGTTGTCGTCGAGGGTGACGAGCCGGACCGAGCGCAGGCCGATCTCGGTGACCTCGCCGTAGTAGCCGCCGAAGGCGATGCGGTCGCCGACCTGGAAGGGCTGGTCGATGAGCAGGATCACGCCGGCCATCAGCGAGGCGAGCAGGTCCTTGAACGCGAAGCCCACGGCCAGACCGAGGGTTCCCGCCAGCGCGAGCATCACCTGGCGGTCGACGCTGAGTACGGAGCTGCCGACCACTGCGGCGAGGGCCGCGAAGAACAGAAAGCGCCCGAGAGCCTTGAGCTTCTTGAGCAGCAGGCGGCGCTCGGCGAAGCGCTCGCCGAGGTCGTCGAGGAAGCGCGAGACGAGGCGCTCGCCGATCAGGGCGATGGCGACCATGGCCAGCGCGAAGGGCACGCGGGACCAATCGACGAAGCGGACGAGCTGTTGGATGTCGAGTTGCGGATCCATCAGCTCCCTCCGTACAGGAAGTGGCGACGCCGCAGGGTGCGAGTGACCGCGGGAAGCTCGATGCCGGGGATCGAGATGTGCTCGCCCTCGCTACGGAGCAGGCCCTGGGACTGCAGGTTCTTCACGATCTGCCGCAGCGGACCGCGGCCCATGTTCGTGACCTCCACGAGCTCGTCGAGGGTGAGGCGAGCCTGGGTGCGGATCGCGGTCAGCGCGAACAGCTCGGGGTCGGTGAGGCCGTCGACGTTGCCGGTCAGCGTGCGGCGCATGCGAACCAGCGCGACGCCCTGCTCGCCGGGAGCCGCGGAGAGGCAGTCGGCGAACAGGTGCAGCGCGACGGCTGGGTTGCCGTTGCTGGCCTCGGCGAGCAGCCGGTAGAACACGCTGGTCGTGCGCTCGAGCTCGACCTCGGGGTCGGTGCCGAACGGGTTGGTGCGCACCAGCGGCGAGAAGTCGGGCTTGTAGCCGGCGATGGACAAGCGACGCTGGGTGAGCTCCCGCAGCTCTTCCTCGCCGAGTGCGGGGATGGTGACCACCTCGCGGAAGATGCCGGTGTCCACCATGCCGCCGAGGCGGGTGAGGTAGCGCCACGCGGGCGAGTGCACGGTGACCAGCCAGAAGTGGTGGTCCGAGCTCGCATTGAACGCGAAGAGCAGGGCATTGAGCCCCTCGAAGCCGCCCACCGTACGCAGGAACGCGAGGTGGAGGTCTTCGACCACGAGCAGGGTGGGCTCGAGCGCCTCGAGCAGCTCGACGGCATCGTCCGGTCCCTTGGGCACGCGAGGAAGCTCGAGGGCGGAGGCCAGCCACTTCATCGCGTCGCGCTCGCTGCGGATGCGCTGCGTGAGCAGGATGCGGCGAGACGGGCGGCCATCCAGCTCGAGGTTGGGAGCGAGCTGGTCGAGGAGTACGCCCTTGCCTTCGCCGCGGTCACCGACGAGTGCGATCAGGCCTCGACGGCGTTCCTTCTGCCACGCGCCGATGCACTTGAGCAGCGACTCCTCGGTGGCCTGCCGGCGGAGCAGGGCCTTGTCGTTGTTGCGAATACCGTCGAGGACCTCGGCGGGAAGCTCGTGCAGCTCGGCGGTCGGCTGCTCCTGGCCGAGCCGATAGCGGCTCACCGCGTTGAACAGGCGACCGACGCCTTCCTGTCGTCGCGCCAGGCGGTCGAGCAGGTCCCATGCCAGTGCCGCGGACAGGTACGCGATCATCGCGAGGCTATGGGGCACCTGCAGCAGCCAGTGTGGCGGCGTCGACAGGATGCGGACTGCGCGGGAACCCTGGTGCAAGCGCTGTACCCGACGCAGCAGGTGCGGGTGCCAGGAGTGCAGAGCCCAGACGATCAGCGCGAAGCCAGCCGCGGAGAACAGCATGCCGAGGGCCTCGGCGACGGCATCGGCGCGGAGTACCGACAGCGCGAAGCTGATGAGCAGGCCCTTGGCGATCCACCAGATCAGCGCGTAGCGCAGGGAACGCCGCGCGAGGGAGTGGGCATCCTCACCGAGCACGAGCCACGAGGGCCGGCGCTCCGGGTGGCGAATGACCAGCACCTCGAAGGTGGCGAGCACGAAGCGGAACAGCGCGACCTGCAGCCACACGAGCACGATCAGGCCGAGCTCGGGGGCGAGGGCGGCGAGCGGCTCGCGCAGCAGCCAGCCAGCCAGCAGGTCGAGGCCGTAGCGAAGTACGCGGTTGAGCGGCTCGCGTAGGGTCCGCAGATCGGCGGGACGGACCGGGAACTGCTTGCGGATACGGACGAGGAGCTCGCGGGTACCGTCCTCAGTCCGGTTGCGCGCCATCCACCACAGGGCGGTGAGCAGCAGGGTGAGCGCGGAGCCCCGGGTCACGGTCCACAGGAAGTCGAGGTTCTTGGCCTTGCCTGGAAGCGACGCGATGGCGCCGACGCGATCGCGGGCGAGGGCGGCCAGGTTCGCGCCGGCGAGACCGAGCTCCTGGCCGACGTTCTCGATGAGGTCCGCGCGATCGAGGGCCCGCTGGGCCGAGGAGACGTAGCCCGAGAGCTCACGGCGAAGCTCCTTGGCCTCCCCGAGCATGAGCATCGTGCTGTCGCGACCGCTGATGTGGGCCTCGTGCGCGGCGGTCTGGGCGCGGACCTGATCCTCGAGGGCTCGGCTCCACCGATCGGCGAGGGGTGGGTCGATCTGCGCGGTGACCTCGACCTGCCGACGCTCCGACTCGAGAACGGTGGCGGTCTCGCTGCGCTCGGCCGAGAGTTCGCGCTCGCGCTCCGAGGTCAGCGACGCGTCGCTGCGCAGGTCGGCGATCAGCGTGCGGATGTCCGCGTACACGCTGTCTGCGTTGGGCAGCTCCTGTCCGAGCACCGGGTGAAGGATGGCGTCGACCTTGCCGGACAGGGCGGTGAACGTCTTCAGGCGTTCGGCGCGCGTCTCGGTGAGGGCCTGCTCCAGCGCGCGGGTGCGCTCCCAGTCCTCGGCGGCGCGCTCCTGGGCGTGCGCCGCGCGCGCTCGCGCCTCGGCGGCGGCAATGGCTGCGGCGTCATCCGCCTGCTCGCGGGCGCTGTCGGCCTCTTCGCGGGCGCGATCCGCTTCGACGCGCGCACGCTCTGCCTCGGTCTCGGCCTCGCTGCTCGCCTGGTCCTCGAGCTTGGTCAGCCAGCGCTCGGCGCGCGCGACGCGGGCCTCCGCGAGTCGATGTCGGGCCTGGGCGAGTGCGTCCTCGCCAGCGTCGCTCGGGACCTTGGCGCGGGCGGTCGCCAGGTCGGAGCGCGCGCGGGCCGTCGCGCCGGTGAGGTCGCTGGGTACCGCGGGAAGGGGACGCTGCAGGGCGGGGATGCCGTGGTCGTCGATCCACGCAACCTCATAGGCGGCGAGATCGGGCACCGTGCCGGGAAGCACGGCCTCGATGGCGGCCAGGCGGGCGAGGGTGTGCTCGCCCCAGCGCGTCTGCAGCCCCTCCAGCGCAAGCTCCGGCAGCTCGGCCTGTCCGCTGGCGGCACGGTCGGCGAGAGCGCGGGACCACGCGCGGATGGCGGCGAGCTCGCGATCGAGGGCGGCCACCTCGTCGAGGGCCGGCTCGGAGACTGCGGGGTCTTCGCTCTTCGCGCGCTCTCGCGCATCGGCAAGGAAGCGGTCCAGGGGCGCAGCGAACTCCTCGCCGCTGCGGACCCAGCTGGGATGGTCCTCCACGAATGCGAGACGCGCCACGAGCAGGCGCCGCTCCAGCGCCTCGGCTTCATCCTCGGCGTCCAGTGCCCGGGTGCGGGCGTCGAGGACCCGCTGCCCGCGGTCGGTCGCGCCGAGATCCGGAAGCGGCTGGCTGCGCAGGGGCACCCTTGCTTTCAGCGATTCGTCGAGGGCGCGCAGGTGCGCGCGGATCACCGCGGCGTCGAGCAGCGAGGCGTCGCGCAGGGAGGGGAATGCCTCGGTCAGCGTCATCTGGCCGGCGAAGTACGCCCGCGCATCCTTGGCTCGCGCCTCGGCCCGCTGCTGGCGCGCCTCGAGCTCGGGCAGCCAGTCCTGGCGGGCCACGGCCCACGCCTCGCCCGGATCCTCGGGAAGCGGCGGCAGCTCGCCGCCGACAGCGGTCAGGGAGAGCAGCAGCAGGATGGGGAACAGGGCCTTCACCCGGCGAGCCTACCCCTGGCCGGGGCTCGGCGTCATCCCGGCGACCTCGTTCATGGCATCACCGGGGTCGGGATCCATGCGCGACCCACCATCAATCCGCCGGAGCACAGCACCAGCCCGAGGACGACGTTGGCGGCGACGTTGGCGAGGGCCGCGCCCGGCTGCCCGGCCTCGAGCAGCCGCACCGTGTCGAGGGAGAAGGTCGAGAAGGTCGTGAACGCGCCGAGCAGTCCGGTGGTCAGCGGGACGCGGTAGTGCGGTGGGATCTGGGGGTGGTACAGCAGCACGTGCGCGAACAAGCCCATGAGCAAGCTGCCGAGCGCATTCACCGCGAGCGTGTCGTACGGGAACGCCGGCCCCATGCTCTCCGCAATGAGCCTTCCAAGCCCGAAACGGGCGAGGGTGCCGACGGCTCCTGCGATGGCGAGTGCGACGAGCTGGGACATGCTTCCTCCGGCGCGCTAGTCTGCCGCATGTCCTACTGGATCAAGACCGTCGCGGACATGACGGGTATCCCAAAGAACACGCTCATCGCCTGGGAGCGACGCTACGGGCTCATTTCCCCGCGTCGCACCGATGCGGGCTACCGCGTGTACTCCGAAGCCGACCTCGCCGTGCTCCGGCGCGTGAAGGCGCTTCTCGACGCTGGCCACCGCATCTCAGAGGCGGCGAGCATCATCCAGCAGCAGCCGGGTGTGGCCGAGGCCGAGCCCGATGGCGTCGCCCCGGTGCGCCGTGCGATCCGCGATGCGCTGTATGTCTTCGACCGTCGCGCGGCGGATGCCGCCGCTGCGGCCGCGGTGAGCCTTCCCTTCGAGACGCGCGTGCACGAGCTGCTGCTCCCCATGCTCGTCGAGGTGGGCGATGCCTGGGAGAACGGCGAGATCAGCGTCGCTCAGGAGCACTTCGCCTCGGCGTGGTGCCGCGAGCAGATGCTGTCGATGGCTCGGGCCCTCGAGGCTGGCCGCGCCGGCGCGCGCGAGGCCATCTGCGCCACACCTCCGGGCGAGCAGCACGAGTTCGGGCTGCTGGGGGCCGCGTTCTGGCTGGCGTCCGCCGGGTATCGCATCACGTACCTCGGTGCGGACGTGCCCGAGGCGGACCTGCTCGCGCTGGTGGCCGAGCGTCAGCCCGCAGTGGTCGCCCTGTCGGCGGTGAGAGAGCGCGAGGATCTCGATCTCGGCGCGTTCGCCGAGCGAGTCCACGCGGCGGCGCCCGGCAGTCGTGTTCTCCTTGGGGGACGCGCTGCGACCACGCTGCCCGCCAGCGCCAATCCGAACATCGTCTTCGGGGCCGCGCGCGCCGACGTCTAGGTCGCGGTGGGTGGGCGTTTCGCCCGGCTGCACGACAGGTGACAGTTTGGCTCAGCGTGGGCCGCCGGCCCCCGGATCGGCTAGTTCTGCGCGCATGCGTACCGTCCTCATGCTCGCCCTGCTCGCCGGCTGTCCGAAGCCCGCCGAGACCGTGTCGACCCCCGCCGCCGTGCCCGAGGCGGCGCCAGAGACGCCGGAGCGCAAGCTCGCCGTGCTCATCGTCCTCGACCAGTTCCCCCTCGAGCTGTTCGAGGCGGGGCGGCCGTACTACACCGGCGGGCTCGCGCGGCTCACCGGTGACCAGGCTCGTCAGGGCGTTGGCGTCTACCCCTACGCGACCACCCAGACCTGTCCCGGTCACGTCACCCTCGCGACGGGCACCGAGCCGTCGAAGAGCGGGATTGTCGCGAACTACCTGCTCGCTGCGGACGGGAGTCAGACCTACTGCGCGGACTTCGCGCTGCTCAAGACCGAGCCCCTCGGCGATGCGGTCAAAGAGGCCGGTGGCAAGGTCGTTGCGCTCTCCCTCAAGGACCGCGCCTCACTGTTCCTCGGCGGGCACTCGCCGGACCTCATGGCCTACTACGACGTGAAGAAGGACGTCATTGCGGGCGCCGAGGACCTCGTCGCTCGTGAGCGGATCGACGAGATCTTCTCCGAGGTGTGGACGCCGCGCGAGGACCTCGGCCGCGAGGACGACCGCCCGAACGAGGGGTACTACGGCCTCACGCCGACCTTCCCGCACGGGCCCGCCACGGAGCTCGAGGGCAAGGCGCGCCTCGCCACCCCGATGGCTGGCGTGCTGCTCACCGACATGGCCATCGCCGCGGTCGACCGCGAGGGACTCGGCCAGGACGAGGCTCCCGACTTCCTGAGCGTGTCGTACAGCAACACCGACTACGTCGGGCACTACTTCACCGCGTCCTCTCTCGAGGCCCTCGACAACCTCCTGCGCGTCGACGCCGAGCTCGAGCGACTCTTCGCACACCTCGACGCCACCGTCGGGGAAGGGCAGTGGACCGCGCTCCTCTCCTCGGACCACGGTGGAGAGGACGACCCCGTCGACTACATCGAAGGGGAGCCCATCGCGGAGCGCGTGAAGGCGCGGCTCGCCGAGGCGGGTATCGGCGGTGAGATCGTGTTCTCGTGGCCCGAGGCGACCATTCAGGGGGCGGCGGCGGGTCGCGAGGCCGAGGCCTATGCCATCGCGGTCGAGGAACTCGCGGCGACCGAGGGCGTGATCAGCGCGTTCACGACGGATGCGATTCCCGACGGGGAGAGCTGGAGTGAGGCGGTGCGCATGTCCTACGACACCGAGCGCAGCGCGCCGATCTACGGCATCTCGGCGGAGGGGGTCGTCTTCGACTGGTACGAGCAGCACGGCTCGGATCACGGTTCGCCCCACGACTACGACCGCCGGGTGCCCGTGCTCCTGTACGGGGCCGGCGTGGCTCCGGGTGAACTGGGCGATGTCGACATTCGACAGGTCGCGCCCACGCTGACTTCACTCGTCGGCGCGCGTAGCCCGAAGGACGCGACGCTTCCGGCCATCGGTCTGGAGTAGGCGCACCGGATCCCTCGGGGGCGGGGGAGTAGACTGAGGGCTCCCCACCCGGCGAGGAGCCATGCACGAAGAGGCCGAGCGCCTGCGCGCCTTGTATCGCTACGAGGTGCTCGACACGCCGCCCGAGGCGGTGTTCGATGGCGTCACGGACCTCGCGTCGCGCATCACCGGCTGTCCCGTTGCGCTGATCACGCTCGTCGACGAGGAGCGGCTCTGGTACAAGTCGCGCTTTGGTCTCGATGCCGTCGAGACGCCGCGCGAGCTCGGCTTCTGCCACTACACCATCCAGCGGCGGGCGCGCATGGTCATCGAGGATGCGCGCCTCGACGACCGCTTCGCGGACAACCCGCTGGTGTGCGGCGATCCGGGGTTCCGGTTCTACGCGGGCGCTTCGATCCACTCGCCCGAAGGCCATCGGATCGGCACCGTGTGCGTGCTCGACTACCGACCGCGCAGCCTCGAGGACTCGGAGCTGGAGTGCCTCGACCTGCTCGCCGTTCAGGTCGAGCGCCTGTTCGAGATGCAGCGTCAGCTCACCGTGGCCCAGCGCTGGCGGGCACTCATGTCGGACGCCGGGCTGCACGCGGCCTTGTTCGCGGACAGCGGTGCGCTCCTGTCCTCGAACCTCGCGTGGGCCGAGGCGTTTCCGGACGGCGCGTCGTGGCAGGACTGCGGCGCGCACACCCCGGACCACCCGCAGATGTGGGCAGGGGTCATCGACGGTGGCACGTCGGCGGGCTGGCTCCAGACCCCGGCGGGAGGCACGCTGCAGCTCCAGCTGTACCGAGAGCCCGCGAACCGCGTGGTGATGGCCGCGGGCTATGACGCCTCCGAGGCCGCGGCACTGCACGAAGCGCGTGAGGCGTTCGTCGCCACCATCAGCCACGAGCTGCACACCCCGCTGACCGCGATCCTCGGTATGGCGGACCTGCTGCGGGCGACCTCGCTCCAGGACGAGCAGGTCGAGCTCGTCGACGGCCTCGCCTCCGCCGGAGCCCACCTTCGCGACCGCCTCGAGGATCTGCTCGACTACTCGCGCATGTCCGCGGGCACGCTCGAGCTGCGCCCCCGCCGCTTCGATCTCGGAGGCTTGCTCGACGAGCTCGTCGACATGCACGTGGCGGCCGCGGTCCAGGCCGGGGTCGACCTGCGCGTTCGGGTGGAGCCGGGGCACGCGACCTTCGTGAACGCGGATCCGGGGCGCGTTCGCCAGGTGCTCAGCAACCTGGTCGGCAACGCCCTGAAGTACGCGGCCGGCGGGCGCGTGACCCTGGTGGTCGAGGCTTCCCCCGAGCGCGTCGCGATAGCGGTCGAGGACGAGGGACCGGGCGTGGACGAGGCCGACCGCGAACGTATCTTCCAGCCGTTCCGACGCGGGCATTCGTCTATGGGCACGGAAGGCACGGGGCTCGGTCTGCACATTTCCCGCAACCTCGCGCGGCGCATGGGCGGCGACCTCGTGCTCGACGCGGCGTCCAGCGGCGGCGCTCGCTTCACCCTCGTCCTCGCCGCGGCCGAGGCCGAGCTCGTACCACTCACGCCACTGACCGCTTCCATGGCCGGGTTTGGCGACGTCGGGGACGTCCGCGAGATGCTCGCGCTCCAGGGGGTGACCTTCCCGGACAGCGGCCCGGTCGACGCGGTGCTCACCACCCGTGCCACGCGGGCGGAGGCGGCGCGCCTTGCACGTGAGCGGCAGGTTCCGCTCATCGAGGTGCTGGACGCCCCGGAGGTTCCGGATGCGTCGGCGGACCTGCACCTGCGTCGCCCGCTGCGACCCCGCCGTGCTCGGCGCGCGGTGCGGCAGCTGCTGGAGCGCGGTCCCCGGCCCGGCCCAACGCCGCGGTTCGAGGGTCTACGCGCGCTCGTCGTCGACGACCACCCGCTCGCGGGCCGGGTGACCGCGGGACAGCTCGAGCGTCTCGGCTTCGAGGTCGTGCGGGTGGCGAGTGGACCTGAGGGGCTCGCACACGTCGCCGAGGAGCTGCACCTGGTGGTGGCCGACATCCGTATGCCGACGATGGATGGCTACGTGTTCGCCCGGCGCTGGCGTGAGCGGGAGCCGCGGCGTCGCGTGCCGATCATCGGGATCTCCGCAGATGCGCGACTCGGCGTGCGCGAGCGCTGCCTGGCCGCCGGAATGGATGCCTACGTGGTCAAGCCCGCGCAGATGGAGGAACTCGAGGAACTCCTGCTCGCCTGGTACGACCCGGGAGACGCGGCCGAGCCCGAAGACCTCGACATGGAGCACCTCGAAGGCCTGTTCGAGCTCGCCGCAATCTCCGCTGACAAGGACCTCGCCACCGACATGATCGATGCGTTCGTCGGCGAGGCGCCGGTCCTGCTCGCGCAAGCGGCGGCGCTCGTCGACGACGGCGAGGGCTGGCAGGCACTGGCCGCGATGGAGCTGCACCGGCTGAAGGGCGATGCCGCCACGCTCGGTCTGTTGCGGGTGAGCGCGGGCCTCGAGGCCCTGCGGGACGCGCCGGAGAGCGAGCGGGCGACGCGGGTCGCGGAGCTCCAGTGTCTGGTCGCGCGCGGTTCTGACGCCTTGCAGCGGATTCGGGCGGCGCGGAGCCAGTCTCCGGCTGGCGGCTAGAACATGCCCAGTTCGAGGCGGGCGGCCTCGCTCATGCGGTCCTGAGTCCACGGCGGATCGAAGGTCAGCTCGACCTGCGCCTCGCGAACGCCGGGGATGCCGAGGACCTTGCGCTTCACGTCGTCGGCGAGCACCTGACCCATGCCACAGCCGGGAGCGGTGAGCGTCATCAGCACGTCCACGCCGGTGCCGCCGCCGTCGACGTCGCGGAGCAGGCAGGAGTAGACGAGTCCCAGCTCGACGATGTTCAGCGGGATCTCGGGGTCGTAGCAGGTCTTGAGCGCTTCCCAGATCTGCTCTTCGTACACGGGAGCGTCCGGGTCCGCGTCCGGATCGGGGCGCGGCGCGGCTTCCTTGCCCAGCGCGTCGCCGTCTTCGGCGTTCACGCGCACGAGCCTTCCGGTCATCATCTGGACCGTGAAGTTGCCGCCGAGGACCTGGGTGATCCAACCGCGGGTTCCGGCTTCGAGCACCACCGTGTCGCCATCCGGGATGAGGATGACGGGGCAGTCTCGAGAGAAGGTGACCTCCTCATAGCTGGACATACGTGCCTCCGAGCGGGGCTCCATAACCTGCCGCGCAGTCGGGGCCTCCGCGCGGCGCGAATCACCCTGTTGCCGGGAGGGGTGCGTCCGCCTGCGGCATTCCATGGAACTGGTCGCGCATGTCATGCTCGATACAATGGCCAGGCATCCGGAGGTCTCCTTGCGTCACACCCTGCTCCTCGTCGCTCTCGTCGGCTGTGTCACCGCGGCTAGCGAGAACCAGCCGCCCACGAGCGACGTCTCGGCGGCGCCGGCGGCGAAGGTCTACAAGAAGACCGTGTACAGCGACCCGTACCACATCGACGATCGCTACATGTCGATGCGCGGGCCGTGGGGCCAGCAGCAGGTCGACCTGCTCGACAGCGGCGAGCCCGAGCTGCTGTGGATCACGGCCTACGAGACCCACGTGGTCGATCTCGATGGCAAGCGCATCTCCCAGGAGTGGATGTGCCACGCGAACCTCGACATCGACGCCGGTGAGTACCAGGAGGTCTTCGACACCAACCTGCCGATCTCGGGCCGCCTGTTCACCCTCTCGCAGGGCCAGCAGCGCATCGAGTTCCCGGAGGGCTGGGGACTGCCGATCGTCAACGGTCAGGAGCTGACGCTGACGACGCAGGTGCTCAACCTGAACATCGACGACCCCGACAAGAAGGTGAAGCACGAGGTCACCATCGAGTTCAAGCGGGACAAGGAGCTCACGAGCCCGATGAAGCCGATGTTCCAGGGTGCCGTGCAGGGGTTCAAGGCACTCGGCGATGCGCGCTACTACGGCGTGAAGCCCGAGGACGACCCGGACGGCGACCATGGTCCAGGCTGTGAGGTGGGCGCCCCCGCCGTCGATGGCGACGTCGACTACGACCGCTATGGCCAGGAGTTCAGCGCCCACTGGAAGGTGACGCCGGGTCCCGAGACCAACACCACGCTGGTCACCGAGTTCCTCGGCCTGCCCTACGACACGAAGGCGCACTACATCGCGGTGCACCTGCACCCCTTCGCCGAGTCGCTCCGGCTCATCGACCGCACGACCGGCGAGACGGTGTACTACGCCGAGGTCGAGAACTCCTCGGACCGCATCGGTCTCGATCGGGTCGAGTACCTGCACTCCGAGGAGGGCATCCAGCTGTACAAGGGCCACGACTACGAGCTCGTCTCCCGGTACAACAACACCTCCGACAAGGACGCCGACTCGATGGCCGTCATGTACATGTACATGGACGAGCTCAACTTCGAGAAGCCGGACCTGAAGAAGGCGGCGGCGATCTTCGAGGCGCGCGAAGCCCCGGTGAAGCCGGAAGACGCCGCGATGTAGCGTCAGCCGCCGGCGGCGGAGCGACCGATGAACGACACGCTGTCGAGTGCGTTGGCCTCGGCGGCGGACTTCAGCTCGGCGAAGGTCGGGTTGCCGGACAGGCCGAGGTTGGCCGTCGACAGCGCGTACAGCGTGAACTGGTAGCGGTGCTCGGCGCCGCCCGGGCAGTTCGGCACGTAGCCCGTGCGGTTGTCGCCGCTGCGCAGCTCGGTGACTCCTGCGGGCATCGAGCCGGTGTTGCTCGTCGCCTCGACGATGCCGGTCACCGACGCGTCGCTGGTGAAGAACGCCCAGTGCCGCCAGTCACCGAGGTCGATGTCGACGTAGATCATCGCGTAGGCCGCGGTGCCCGCGGGCGCGTTCTCCCACACCAGGTCCGGGTTGTGCTGGGCCGACCAGCCGCCCGGCCCGTCGCAGGTGAACAGTGCGGGGATCTCCGTGCCGTCAGCGAAGTCGGGGCTGTAGAACGTGAACGTGCCGACGTCGGTGTCGGTGTCGGAGTCCGCGTCGGTGTCGGTATCCGTGTCGGTGTCCGTATCCGTGTCCGTGTCGGTCTCGACGACATCGTCGTCGAGCACCGTGCCCTCACCGCAGGCGAGCAGGACGAGGGGCAGCAGGAAGGGCAGTGAGCGCATGAGACCTCCGGAGGCGCGGTGTAGCACCCCCGCGAGCCGTTCCCGGCCAAGGCTTTGTCGAGAGCCCTAGCAGGCTGCTGAAAAACTCTCCCGCGCCTTCGCCCGTCGTCTCGTCGGTCACGTGCTTCAGCACGCTTCCTCCCCTACGGTGCCCTTGGCCACGGGCCAAGGTCCTTTCGCCGACCCTG
>SBGP01000108.1 GCA_006226595.1 Deltaproteobacteria bacterium | reverse complement strand
ACAGGTCGCCGTAGCTGCCCGAGGTCGCCACCGCGGCCAGGCTCGGCGTGCCCGACAGGTCGCCGTAGCTGCCCGAGGTCGCCACCGCGGCCAGGGTGCTCGCCACCGCGTAGCCGTTGTTCGCCACCATCGCGTCCACCTGCGTCTCGGTGAGCTGCGTGTCGTCGTCGCCATCGTCGAGGCCTGCGGGTCGACCGGAGATCGCCGACCACGCCGGCACATAGGTCGACGGCAGATAGTCGGGGTCGAGCAGATCGTGCAGCTCCTGCTCGTCGTCGAAGCACACGCCCCGTGCCCACGCCTCGACCTCCGCCTGGCTTCGCACGTCGTCGCCGTCGTCGAGACCGGCGGGACGGTCGGTGATCGCGGTCCATGCCGGGGTGTAGGTCGACGGCAGGTAGTCGTCGTCGAGGTCGGCGTGCAGCTCCGCCTCGGTGTCATAGGCAACGTCCCGGGCCGCGGACTCGAGGTCGGACTGCAGCGGGATCTCCGAGCGCAGGTCCGCCGCGCTCACGCCCTGCAGCGTCGCCGCGTCCCCTGCCTTCGCCGACCACGCCGCGTAGGGCACGTGGTCGAAGGGAACGAGGGGCATCGGGCTGTCACCGACCACCTGCACCTGGAGGTGAACCTCGCGGTAGCTGGCGAAGGTGTCGAGATCGAGCGTGACCGCCCCCCCGAGCTCGGTGGCAAAGGCACCGTCGACGACGTCGAGCGTGAGCGTCTCGGTCCACAGCGAGGTCGTCGCCGAGCCATCGCTGAACAGGGTGAAGCTGACGTCGACCTGCCCGTCCACCCGTGCGCCGGACACGTCGGTGAGCACGCCCTGGACCGGCACGTAGCCGGGTGCCGCGAGCGCGTGGGGAGCGAGGAACAGACCGAGGAGAAGAGTGGTTCGCATGGGGACCTCCGTTCGACCTCCACTGTCGTTCGGAGAGGGCCTCCTCGGATCTCATCGCATCTCACCGAAGCCTCTCCGTGAGAAATCCGAATAGTCCAAGGCCGCCCAGAGCCCGCTCCGATCGGCTCCGTCGCCACAACGACACGCGGCGAACGTTGCCAACCGGGCGCAGATGCGTGAATAGGGCGCCCAACTCGCGCATCCACGCGTCGCGAGACTTCGAAAGGGTTCTCCCATGGACATCCGCAACATCGCCATCATTGCCCACGTCGACCACGGCAAGACCACGCTCGTCGACGGCCTCCTGCAGCAGTGCAACACCTTCGCCGCACACGAGCAGGTCGTCGACCGGGTCATGGATTCCATGGACCTCGAGCGCGAGCGCGGCATCACCATCACCTCGAAGAACACCGCCGTGTTCTACGAGGGCACCAAGATCAACATCTGCGACACCCCTGGCCACTCCGACTTCGGCGGCGAGGTCGAGCGCGTGCTGCAGATGGTCGATGGCGCCATCCTCCTCGTCGACGCCTCCGAGGGCTGCCTGCCGCAGACCCGCTTCGTCGTCCGCAAGGCCATGGAAGCCGGCCTGAAGATGATGGTGTGCATCAACAAGATCGACCGCCCCGACGCGCGCATCGAAGAGGTCTCGGACGAGATCTACGACCTGTTCATCGACCTCGGTGCCGATGACGATCAGATCGACTTCCCGCTGCTGTACGCCTGCGCCCGCGACGGCCTCGCCTACAACGAGCTCGGCGACGACAGCGACAGCCTGCGCCCGATCCTCGACTGCATCCTCGCGAACGTGCCGATCTCCGCGGCCGAGCGCGACGAGCCCTGTCCGCGCATGCTCGTCACCAACCTCGACTACGACCCCTACGTCGGCCGCCTGGCGCTCGGTCGCCTGGTCGGTGGCACGTTCAAGAAGAACACGGGCGTCACCTGGTTCCGCGAGGAGGGCTCCCGCCCGGCCCGCGTGCAGTTCCTCTACACCTGGCGTGGCCTCAAGCGTCACGAGGTCGACGAGGCCGAGGTCGGCGACATCATCGCCATCGCCGGCATCGACGACATCACCGTCGGCGACACCGTGGCCATCGGCGAGAACGCGGCGGCCCTGCCCCGCATCACCGTCGACGAGCCGACCATCGGCATGACGTTCACGATCAACGGCGGTCCGCTCGCTGGGCGCGACGGCAAGTTCCTCACCTCCCGCCAGATCCGCGAGCGCCTCGAGCGCGAGCTGATGACCAACGTGTCCCTCAAGATGGAGGAGACCGACGCCGCCGACTCGTTCAAGGTGTTCGGCCGCGGCGAGCTGCAGCTCGGCATCCTCCTCGAGCAGATGCGTCGCGAGGGCTTCGAGCTCTGCGTCTCCCGCCCCGAGGTCGTGAAGAAGGAGATCGACGGCGAGGTCTTCGAGCCCTACGAGCGCGTGCTCATCGACGTCCCCGACGAGTTCGTCGGTCAGGTCACCCAGCGCATGGCCGACCGCAAGGGCGAGATGCTCGACCTCGAGCAGGACGGCAGCGGCCACGCCCGCCTCACCTACAAGGTGCCGAGCCGTGGTCTCATCGGCTTCCGCGGTCAGCTCCTCACCGCGACCCGCGGCGAGGCCGTGGTCAACACGCAGTTCGAGGGCTGGTTCGAGGACGCGGGCTACATCCAGGGCCGTGCCAATGGCTGCCTGATCGCCGACCGCGCCGGCAAGACCACCGCCTACTCGCTGTTCGGCCTGCAGCCGCGCGGCACCCTGTTCGTGGACGTCGGTGTCGACGTGTACGAGGGCATGTGCGTCGGCATCAACGCGCGCGAGAACGACCTCAACGTCGACGCGACCAAGGCCAAGCAGCTCACGAACTTCCGGGCGGCCGGCGCCGACGAGAAGACCACCATCGCGCCGCCGCTGGACATGGGCCTCGACCGGGCCATCGAGTTCATCGACGAGACCGAGTGGGTCGAGATCACGCCGAACCACATCCGCATCCGCAAGAAGATCCTTCCCGCCAACCAGCGCAGCATTCGCCGCGGCGAGAAGGCACAGAAGTAGACGCTTCGCGGTTCGACCCGCGCGGATGCTCCGAGAGGCAGCTACGTTGGACGTATGCTGCCTCTCTTGCTCTCCATGCATGCCCACGCCGGCGACGCCAGCGCCCACGAGCTCCAGCTGACCTCGGGCCCCGCCCTCGCTGGAGAGGTCGTCGGGAGCATCGTGCTGGGGTTCATGGTCCCCGACCTGTTCTTCCCGAACCGTCCCGAGACGCGCACCTGCGCCAATGCGTCCTGCGGCACCAACGGCTTCGACCTCGCGCTGAGCCGGGCGTTTCTCGCCCCCAACCCGAAGCTCGCCGCGGTGGTCAGCCACAGCTTCACGCTCGTGGTCTCTCCGGTCGGCGCGATCACCAGTGGCATCGTCGGCGCGGCCCGCCAGGGACGCGGGGTGTACGCGGTCCAGGACGCGATCATCGTCATCGACGCGTTCCTGCTCTCCACCGGGCTCAACAGCCTCGCGAAGATCGGTATCGCGCGACAGCGACCGGCCTACCACTTCGGCCGGGAGGACAACACCGAGGCCGCCGATCACCCGGGCGAGGAGTTCCTCTCGTTCTACTCGGGGGACACCACCTGGGCCTTCGCCTTCGCCTCGAGCGCCTCGACCCTCGCGTGGCTGCGCGGCTATCGGCACGCCCCGCTGGCCACGGGCATCCTCGGGGGCCTCGCGCTCACGGGTGGCCTGCTGCGCATGTCCGCGGACATGCACTGGGCGAGCGACGTCCTGGTCGGTCTGGTCACCGGCACGGCCTTCGGCGTGGGGCTTCCGCTGGCGCTCCACCGCCGCAAGCGCGGCGAACATCAGGTCCGTCTCGCGAGCACCGGCAATGGGTTGGCGCTCAGCGGGCGCTGGTGATCACTCGAGGACCGCGCACTCGTAGCCGTTGTGGTCGTTGAAGTACGTCGCCTCGTGCCCCCACACCGCGCAGTCCACCATCGCGCTCTGGGCGTGCACGCGCACCATCCACGCGAGCTCGGTCGCCCCCTGCGTCGCGCAGTCGAAGAAGGTCGTCTCGCCACTGACCACGGCGGCTTGCGAGCTCACGTGTCCAAGGTCGGCGCCCCAGCGGTCCCAGGTTCCGTCCTCGGCGAACTCGAGGTTCACCAGCGCGTGGAACTCCTCCCAAGGCGTCGTGCTGCTCGTCTCGCGGACCGTGAGGTCCATGTCGTCGGCCCAGCCCGCGGTCATGAAGTCGTACCGGTAGGCCGAGCCCGCGCACTCCCAGAACACGGAGGTCACGAACGGGCTGGTGATGATGTCGGGCCATTGGTTGGCGGTGTCCTCGGGCAGGCCGCAGGCGACGTTGCCCTGGCAGTCGGGGTCTCCACAGTCGATGACGCCGTCCCGATCGTTGTCGACCCCGTCGGTGCAGTCCCCGACCCGATCGCCCTCGACCATCGGGCCACCCGGCAGGCGACACGCGCACAGCACCACGAGCAAAGACCCACCGCGCATCCACAACCTCCATGCCAAGAGGGTAGCCGACCCGCGAGGCGTCCGCGCGTCAGGCCGCGGAACTCGGCAGCGGCGGTCCAACGTACCGGGCTCGGGGCCGAACGATGCGCCCCACCGCTCGCTCCTCGTCGATGTGAGCGAGCCAGCCCACCACGCGACCGGCGGCAAACCAGCACGTGAAGTGCGCGCGGTCGAGGCCCACGGCATCGAGGAGCACGGCGGTGTAGAACTCGACGTTCGCGCGCAGCGGGCGGTCGGGGTGACGAGCGGCGAGCAGCGCCTCCGCGGCGACCTCCACGCGACGCGCCTGCGCGACCCGACCTGCGTGCAGCCCCTCCAGGCCCTGCTCGAGCACCGCCGCCCGCGGATCGCGCACTCGGTACACGCGATGACCCATACCCATGATGCGCCGGCCCGCGTCGAGCTCCGCGCGCAGCCAGGCCTCCGGCGCCTCACCCGCGGCATCGAGCATGTCGAGGACCGGGCCGGGAGCCCCGCCATGCAGCGGCCCCGCCAGCGCCCCGATGCCCGCCGTCACCGCACTCACGGTGTCCGACCCCGTCGACGCGACCACCCGCGCGGCGAAGGTCGACGCGTTCAGGCCGTGGTCCATCACCGTGCACAGGTAGTGCGACAACCCGCGAACTCGGGCCGGGTCGACGCTTCCGGTGGCCATGCGCAGCAGGTCCTCGGCGTGGGGACGCGCTGGATCCGGACGGGCTGCGTCCCCGCCCGCCGCGATTCGCGCGACCGCCACCCCGACCTCGGCGATGAGGTCGACGGCCGAGCCCCTCTCCGTGGCAGCCACCAGGGCGCGAAGGCGCCCCATCGGCTCTCCATCGACCGGTAGACCGCGCTGCCGACGCCAGGCACGGACCCGAGCCTCGCCCAGTCCCGCCACGGGTGCATCGAGCACCCAGGCGGCCGCAGCCTCGAAGCCGAGCGAGGCGACCGCGTGGACCGGGCGTCCACGGAAGGCGAGGACCCCGGACTCCCCATCGATGAAGCTCACCGCACTCTCGGCGGCGACCACCCCGGCGAGACCGGGCGAAAACAGCGTGCTCATCGGCACCTCCCACGCGATACTCGGAACATGGCAATACATCGATCGACCAATCGACCCTGGATCACCCGCGAGGAGGCGGTGGCCCTGCTCGACGTCCAGGCACGCACGCTCTACACCTACGCGAGCCGCGGCTGGGTGCGGACGCGCAAGCTCGGCGGACGACGCAAGCTGTACGCGCGGGCCGACGTGGAGGCCCTTCGTGCGCGGGCCGAGGCACACGCCGGCCACGGAGCTCGCGCCGCCAGCGCGCTCGCCTGGGGCGAGCCCGTGCTCACCACCGACGTCTCGGGCATCGACCCGGACGGGCCCTACTACCGCGGGGTTCCCGCCGTCGACCTCGTCCACGAGCCCTTCGAGCGGGTCATTGCCCTGCTGTGGCAGGAGGACGGCCAGCTTCCCGCGGTCGACGCACCCCGCGCCGACGCGCTCTCGGACCTGATCCCGCTGGTCGCGGGACACGATGGCGACGCGTGGTCGCTGGTCGCCACGCTGCTCAGCGCCGCCGACGTGCCCGAGCGCGCCGCCCCCGCCCTGGTGCTCCTCGCCGAACACGGCCTGAACGCGTCGACCTTCGCCGCCCGCGTCGTCGCGAGCACGGGTGCGCCGATGTCGTCGTGCGTGCTCGCAGGACTCGCCGCGCTGTCCGGGCCACGCCACGGCACGGCCGCCCTCGCGCTCGCGGCGCAGCTCGACGACCCGGACGCCCAGGACGTGCTCGCCGGCTTCGGGCACCCGATGTACCCGGCCGGCGATCCGCGGGGAGCCTGGCTCCTCGAGTCCTTTCCCGTGGACGCGGGCCTACAGGCGCTGATCGACCAGCAGGAGCAGGCCCCGAACATCGACGCGGGCCTGCTCGCACTCGCCCTGCACCTCGGCGAGCCGCCGACCCGCATTCCCCTGTGGTTCGCGGCAGCACGCTGCGTAGGCTGGGTCGCGCACGTTCGCGAACAGTGGACACGGCCCGGAATCCTCAGACCACGGGCCCACTACGCGGGCTGGCGCTAGTTCCCCGGCCCAGGAGGTCGTGTCCCGCTGCTAGGGGGCGAGTACGACCCGCTGGCGCCAGTGGTGCTCCGCGCTGTCTCCCGCCTCGCGGAGCGCGTCGTACGGGAGGTCGGTGAGCTCGGCCGCGACGTAGCCGCCGTCGAGCGCGTCGAGGTCGAGCGCCCAGGGCAGGCCCACCGCCGGCATGGGGGCGCGAAGCTGCCAGCTCTCGCCCGGGGCGACCGCCTCGAGCCACGCACTCGCGATCCCCTCCCCCTCGAGTCGGCGGGCATCGGCGCTCAGCGACACAGCCTCGGGGATCGGCGCCTCGGCGAAGTCGACGACGACGTGATCTCCAGGCCACACGGTCCCATGCCACGCGAGCTGCTCGGTGAGCCGCTCCACCTTCAGCCGCGCGGCGACCTCGACCCCAGGAGGCAGGCGGAACGCGATCGAGAAAGGCGCCGCGGGGTGCACCTCGTAGTGAAGCCAGCCGCCGGCGAGCAGCTCGGCGTACACCTCGTCCGCGGCGGTCTCCACATCGAGGCGAACCACCGCCCAGTCCGTGCGCCAGACCCCGTCGAACTGACGCTCGACGCCCGCGAGGTCCGCGGCCAGCTCCCCATCGAGCCGCTGGAAGGCCAAGGGATGCCCACCACCATCGAGGGCCACGGCCACCGGCGTCACCAGACCCTCACAGCGACCGAGACCGACCTCGTAGCCCGCGTCCACGGGTCGTCCGCCAGCACACTCGAACAGGCCGACCCAGGTGCCCACCCCGCCTTCGGGCAGACCCTCGGGGAGGATCAGGCCGAGGGGCTCGGGCAGCACGCTGTCCGCGGCGTACGGAAGCGCCAGGCGCACGCGGTCACCAGGACGCAGGTCCAGGGCTCCGTGGTGAAGCCGCGTCTCGCCCTGGTCGAGCCACGCCACCAGGCCATCCCCCGCGGAGAGCGCGACGTCGGCGATGCCCGACGCATCCGCTTCCCCGGCCTCGACGCGCACGCCGTCCGCGACCACGTCGATCGCAGCGAAGGGCGCGGTGTGCACCTCGACCGGAGCCGTCGCGCACGCACCGAGCAGCAGGAGCGGAGAGCATCGCACCCGACGACCGTAGCCGACGCGAGCGCGCCCTGCGCTAGCGACCCTCGCGAACCCTTCGGTAGACCACGATCGCCGCCATGAGCAACGCTGCGAACGCGACCAGCCCCCCCACGGCCCAGGCGAGCACGAGCGCGTCCTTGAACACGACGACGAAGACGATGCTCACGAGGAACAGCGTCGCGACCTCGTTGTAGATGCGGAAGGACCGCCCGGTCCACGTGGGCTCACCGCGCTGCAGCTGCCCGTGGATGCGGTGACAACCGAGGTGGTAGGCCCACAGGCCCGCGACGAGCGCGAGCTTGGTGTGCAGCCAGCCGGTCAGCGGAAAGACGGTGAGCAGGGCCAGGCCGAAGCCGGTCGCCCACAGCGCGGAGGGCCAGGTGATGCCGAACCACAGCCTACGCGCCATGAGCAGCAGCTGAGGCTCGAGCACTGCCCGCTCCGCGGGCGGCCGGTCGCGAACCTCGGCCAGGTACACGAACAGCCGGACGATGTAGAACAGCCCGGCAAACCAGGTGACCACGCCGATGATGTGCAGGCTCTTGAGGAGCGGGTAGGTCAGGGGGCCTCCGCGGGTCCGCGAGCCGCTGCCTTCGGTCGGCGACCGCGAGGCCGCTCGCGACGTGGCGTTCGCATGCCCGCGAGGCAGCTTCCATATCGCGCGGACGATCCAGCGCCACAGGCGGGCGCGGCGTGCTATCCTTCTCGTGAAAGTCCTTCCTCGCTTTCACCCGGAGGCCTCATGCCCCCCGCCGCACGCATCGGTGACATGCACACCTGCCCGATGGTGAACCCCGGACCGGTCCCCCACGTCGGTGGCCCGATCTCGCTGGGCGCCCCCACGGTGCTCATCGGCAACATGCCGGCTGCCCGCGTCGGCGACATGGCCGTGTGCGTCGGCCCGCCGGACACGATCGCCATGGGCTCGACGACCGTGCTCATCTGCAGCATGCCCGCCGCTCGCCTCGGCGACAGCACCGCCCACGGTGGCGCGATCGTCGCCGGGCTCCCGACGGTGATGATCGGCTGACCTTCCCCAGGCAGCGAACGGCGCGACCCACGGGTATGTAGGGTCCATGCTTCCGCTCCTGCTGGTCCTGGCGTGTACCTCCGAGGCCCCCGAAGACACCGGGTCCACGGACACGCACGACCACTCGAACCACACCCACACCGGTCTGTTTCCCGAAGATACGGGTCCGCCGAACAACGAGTGGCTGTGGGAGTGCACCCCCGAGTGGGAGCCGGGCTCGGACCTGGTCGGCTCGTGGGATGCGAACGTCGACCCCCTCGGACGCCTGTACGGGCTGCACGACTACAGCGGCTGCCAGGCGATCTTCACCTGGCGAGCCGACAACCGCGTGGACGCCTACCTGGTGTGGTTCCGCGCCAATGTGGTCGAGGACCTGACCGGCGCGCGTCACGGGGCCCCGCCCCAGGCCACCACCCTGCTCTCGCAGTCGCCGGATCTCGAGGCGGCGGACGGCGATAGCATCGGCGGCGGTCTGGCCCGCGGCGGCATGGCGGGAGCCTTCCTGTCGCGGGCCCACAACCTGCTGCCCGACGATCCCGGCGGCACCGCTGCGGATGCGTATGTCTTCGACATCGAGCTCGGCGGTCGCTCCACGCGCATGCGACGCATGGCCACCGAGACCGACATCGTCCCCGACGGCGCCGCCACCGACATCGCGCTGTCGGGCAATGGTGAGTGGCTGGTCCTCGCCTCGCTCGCGAAGAACCTCGATGCCTCGGTGACGCCGACCGACGGCGTGCAGCTGTACGCCCGCCGAAACCACGTCGACGGCGGCCCGTTCGAGCTGCTCACCCTCGGGACCGATGCGGGCTGCCAGGACCCGCAGCCCTCGCACGACGGGCGCTTCGTGGCGTTCACCTCTCCAGCCACGAACCTGGTGGCCGGCGATACGAACGGCGTGCAGGACGTGTTCGTGCTCGACCGCGATCCGGACGGCGACGGCCGCTTCGACCGGTCCAGCCGCTCGGTCGTGCGCGTGAGCCACCCGCCCACCGGCGAAGCCGACGGTGCCTCGGGGGCCCCCAGAATCTCCGCGGACGGGCGCTTCGTCGTGTTCGAGAGCGAGGCCACGAACCTCGTCGACGGCGATACCAACGGCGCGCTCGACGTGTTCCTCCACGACCGTGACCCCGACCAGGACGGCGTGTTCGACGAGAACGGCGAGACCCGCATCGAGCGGATCAGCGTGTCCTCGACGGGCGCTCAGTGCGATGGCGCCTCGGCCCACCCGGGCGTGTCCGACGATGGGCGCTGGGTGGCCTTCGAGAGCGATGGCACGGCGAGCCCCGTGGTCGACGGCGCGGCCGGACGGCAGATCTTCGTGCGCGACCGGAGCACGGGAACGACCGCGCTGGTCACCCACGACAATGCGGGCGGCGTGGCCCTTCCCGGGTCGCGCGAGCCGTTCATCAGCCCGACCGGCAAGACGATGATCTTCGTCACCGGGAGCACGACCTACGACGCCGAGGCGTCCGAGAACGACCCGCACACCGGCTTCGCGGTCAACCCGATCTGGGCCGAGTGACCTACTCCTCGGGCATGCCCGAGCTCTTGGCGTTGTACTTGGCCTCGGCCAGCGAGTACTCCTCGCGCGCCTTCTGGTAGTCGATGTCCGCCTTGGCGACGGCCGCATCGAAGATGCCCACGTCCACGGGCAGTCCGGCCTGGTACGCCGCGTCGGCCTTGGCGCGCTCGGCCTCGGAGCTGCGCAGCGCGATCTCGGCCTTGAGCAGCTTCACCCGCTCACCAGCCAGGGCCTTCTCCGCGCGCGCCGCCTTGGCCTCGGCCTCCTGCATCTCGATGTCGGCGCGGGTCTCGTCCGCGGTGGCCCGCGCATCGCGCACGGCCGCCCGGTCCCCGTCCTTCTTCGCGGCCTTCTTCGCGGCCAGGTCCGCCTCGAGGCGCGCCTCGGCGGCCTTGGCCTCGAGCTTCTCGGCCTTGATGCCGTTCTTCGCCTCCTCGGCGTCCGCCTCGGCCTCGGCGAGCTGCTCGCGCAGCGCGGCGACCTGGTCCTCCAGCGCCGTTGCGGCGGCCAGCGACTCCGGCGGCACGTCCTTGAGGATGGACTTGCTCACGGACGGGCCCGCGACAGCGGGCATCGCGAGGGCGAGGGCGAGCAGAACGAAGAGTCGGCGCATGAGGTTCCTCCGTGTGCGGGGCAGGATACCTTCAGACACCGCGAGCCGCGCCCCCCTTCCCCCTCCAGGGGCCCTGCTGTAGGCTGCTGCAAGATGTCCACGGAGCAAGCACCCTACCGCGACGCCGCCTTTACCTTTGCCATGCTGGCCCTGGTCAGCGGCGGCATGTACGGCAGCCTGTACGTCCTCGAGCTCGGCTTCGCGAGCCCGATTGCGCTGGTGTCGGGCCCTGGCGTGGTCGACACCCTCTCGGGCCTCGGCGAGGTCACGGTCGGCGTGCTCGGCATCGCGATCACGGTGGTCGCGATCATCGTCGAGCTCGCGGCGAACCGGTACACGCCGCGCATCACGGAGCTGTTCCTCCGCGACGCGACGAACCTCGCGGTGATGGGTTTCTTCGTGGTCACCGCCGTGCTCGTGCTGTGGACCGACATGAGCCTGTACGGAGAGACCTGGCCGCGCGCGCTGGTGCTGCTGAGCCTGTCGATGATGACGGTGAGCCTGCTCGCGCTGCTCCCCTACTTCGCGTACGTCTTCGACTTCCTCGCCCCGACACGGGTCATCCAGACGATTCGCGGTCGCTCCTCGTTGGCATTGGCGCGGGTTCGCGCCGGCGGTGACGTCGCCGAAGGACGCGAGGCCGTGCTCGGCGCCATCGAGCAGCTCGGCGAGCTCGCGCTGAATGCGGTCGAAGCCAAGGACAAGGGCATCTCCATCGCCTCGGTGGGCGCGCTGTGTCAGCTCGCCACGGACCACCTGGCCGTGAAGAACTCCCTCGACCCCGAGTTCTTCCAGACTCACACCCTCGCGAACACCGACCAGGACTTCATCGCGCTGCATCCGGACATGGTCGAGGCCCTGGCGGACCGCCGCACCTGGGTCGAGATGAAGGTGCTGCGGCAGTACCAGGCCGTCGTCCCGGCCACCGTGCACCGGATGCAGGACATCACGCACCTCGTGTCGATCCGCACGCGCCACATCGGCGAGGAAGCCGCGCGACGCAAGGACCGCCCGGTCGTGCAGCTCGCCATTCGCTTCTTCAACACGTACTTCCGGGCGTGCATCAACGCGAAGGACGTGCGTAGCGCCTACAACCTGATGAACGAGTACCGTGGCCTGGCCGAGGCCCTGCTCGAAGAACAGCTGTTGGAGGAGGTCCTCGACGCCGCTCGCCGCTTCCAGTTCTACGGACAGCTCGCGTTCCACGGCAACCTCGGCTTCATCCAGGAGACCGTCGCCTACGACCTGTGCGTCGTCATCCAGCGCGCGCACGAACAGAATGCGCCCATCCACGACGCGCTGCTCGGCATCCTCCTCGAGCTCGACCGCGAGCCCGAACAGGGCGGCGCCCAGGAAGCCTCGCTACGCGGCGTCCGGAAGGCCCAGATCAAGCTCGCGACCTACTACCTGAAGGCCGGCGACGCGCGATACGCGCAGCGGATCTGGGACGACATGGCGCACGAGAAGCGCGCGCGCCTGTTCTCGATTCGCGAGGAGATCCTCGAGGTCGCGGAGGCCGAATACTGGGAGGTCAGCGACCGGGGCATCCACTTCGACTACCTCGACCCCGAGCTGCGGCCCTACCTCGACGACTTCTTCGCCTGGTTCGACGGCACGGTGACCCTGCCCCCGCTCGAGTAGCGTCGGGGCGGGTCGACCGGGTCGACTCAGCTCTCCGGCAGATCGTCCGGACGCCGCAGCTGGGCTCGCGGACGGTCGTCGTCGTTGACGTGGGTGCCCTCCTCGAGGAAGTTCGGGAGGAAAGCCGCACCCTGCTCACGCGCCCGCTCGAAGTCCCGGGCGGTCATGGCGAGCTGCTCGGTGAGCGGGGCCAGGTGGCGCTCGACGCGACCGGCGCGACGCGCCGCACTCTCGGCCGCCTGACGCACGGCCTGCACGTCCTCGGAGATCTTGGACATCGCGCTCGCCATCTCGCGCATCTCTTCGCGCAGCTTGTGGATCTCCTGCCAGAACTCCGCGGACGGGCTGATCTGAAGGTGCGTCTCGGTCTTGAGCGTCTTGCGGTACTCGTCGAGCACCTCGGGGGCGAGGTACTGCATGAGCTCGAGCTCGGACAGCTCGTAGGCCTCGGCAATGGTCGGAAGCTGCGAGACGCGCAGCTCCATGTCGCCGCTCTCGAGTCGCTGGATCCAGTTGCGACTCACGTCGAAGCGCGCACCCATGGCCTCGGCAGAGAGCTTCATGGTCTTGCGGCGGCGAAGGAGCATCTGGTGCAGGGGTTCAGACATCCGTTCTCCGGGCCATCACGTGGCTTTTGTGAAATCTAGCACTCATACGCACATGTGTCGTGCAATCTTCGATGCTAGTTCGATTCTCCGTCCCCCTCGACCCAGCTGCCGAGCCCCGTCGACGGCCCCACACTCGGCGCTGACAGGCCAGTGGGACCGATGGTGTCGGCTCCGAATGCCAGCTCTCCGGCTGCCGAGAAGTCGAGCACCTGCTCCATCGACGCCCCCGGACGGGGCGCGCGGGTGAGCGACGCGAGGCGGTAGTCTCGGCGTGTGCTGTCACGCGTGTGGTCGAGCAGCCAGGTCACGGTCTCGGTCATCGCCTTCGGGTCGTAGAACCCCTCGAGGACGAGTGCCCACGCCTCGTGGATGTTCTCGGTCGAGAAGCGCTGCTGACGAAGCGTCTCGGTACCGACGTCGCCGGAGACCTGGGCCCACTGCCGCAGGAAGCGCAGGTGATCGGTCGTCGCCCAGACCAGCGCCGCGACCAGGCGCCAGAAGTCGGAGAGCAGCTCGCGGTCGGCCCGCCCATCCCAGTGCTCGGCTCGCTCGGCCAGCTGATTCGCCAGCGCATGCCGCGCCTCGGCCCGCGCACGGTCCTCGGTCGAAGGCACGATGAGCGGCTCGTACACGTGATGCACGCGAGCCTCGAGCTCGACCACGGTGGCCACCGCCGCCCGAAGGTCCGTGCCCATCGAGCGACGGCGAGCCTCGATCCACACGAGGAGCTCGGAGAGACGCGCCGCGAAGGCGACGAGTCGGGCCTGGTCAGGAGCACTCATCTGAACCGAGTTACCCAGGCTCGTCGGAGGTGTCGAGCATGACCCGCCCCGTGGATGTCGAAGCGTTGCTGAAGGACCTCGTCGGTCGCCTGTACGGCGAGCGCCGCAGCCTGTCGCCGCTCCTGCATGGGCACTATGCCTTCGAGGCGGGCTCCCGCCGATGGGTGGTCTCGTTCCAGCCGCGAAGCGCCGCGCTCGAGGAGGGCGGAGAGGCCGATGTCGTGCTCACCGCCATGGACCTCGAGGTGCTGTACCGCATCCTCCTCGACCCGAGCACCCTCGTCGAGTCGCATCAGCGCGGCGAGATTGCGCTGTCCGACGACACCTACGCACCGGTGCTGCACCGCCTGCTCGAGCCGCCGTATCAGTCCGACGCCCGACAGCTGCGGGTGCTCGAGCGTATGACGAGCTGGGTTCGCTTCTAGCCCAGACGATCGCATGCTCGCCATGCCGAAAAGAGGCCCTGGTAACGGGCCTTCACGGCATCCACGCATGCGCTTCGCGACTGGATTGAATAAACTTCTTGCACAAACCAGCATCGCCGCCTAAATCATGACCACCCAGCGCGGCCGACGCGCGACGGTTGTGGTCGACATCGCGATGTAGTTGAGCTTGCGATTCGACTGATTCTTGTGCGAATGATGATGAAGTCGAGAGGCCACCGTTCCCGGCGGTGGCCTCTCCAACGTCACTCGGCCGCGGCGAGCAGCGGTGCCGCGCAGGCCGCGACGTGCTCGTCGCGAAACGCGTCGCTCAGTGCGGCCAGCGAGGCCAGTCGCCCGCGTGGCCGACCGTTGACCTCGATCACCGACACGCTACCGGCAGGGTCGACCACCAGGTCCACGCCGACCTCGACCGCCGCACCCCAGCGGTGCACCACCTCGCCCACGGCTTCGGCGACCTCGCGGAGCCGTCGGTCGATTCCCGCACCCAGCACCTCGGCGGCAGGCCCGACCCGCGCGCCCCGCGCGACGTTCACCACCGGCTCGTCGTCGCTGATGCGCGCCACAGGGGTCCGGCTTCGCCACGCGCCGTCGACACGCTGGACCAACGCACGCACGCTCACACCCGCATGCGCCTCCGGCGGCGGAACGGCCCGCTGGAGCACCATTTGCTGCAGGTCATCGGCGTGCATGCCAGCCGAGCGCATGGGGAGCAGGTCCCCGGGCACGACGCGACGCACGCCACGCCCGAAGCTTCCGTAGCGCGGCTTGAGGAAGCCACTCCCCCACTCCGCGAGCTGCGACTCGAAGTCGTCGTCCACCACCTCGGGCATGGGGATGCCCGCCGCCTCCAGCGCGCGCTGGCTGGCGAGCTTGTCGCGACACAGCGCGAGCACGTCCGGGTGGTTGAACCAGCGCTCGACGGACAGCGCAGCCCGCGCGGTCGCGTAGCGCTCGGGATGCAGCTGATCGCGGAAGCGGTCGAACAACGCCTGCGGGCGCACGCGCGCCTCTCGCCAACCCTCCGGCGTCGCGACAATGCCGATCAGGCGCCCCTGTTCGTCCACGCGCTCCCCGAAGATCACGCCCACCCCGTGCTCCCACGCACGCAGCGCCCCACGCCCCAGAGGCCATTCATTCGGTCCAACCGTGGGTGAACGCCCGGTGTCCGGCATGAGCACAGCGATGTGACGCATGACGACATCCTCGATGTGTATGGTTGGCAATGGAGATGCGCGCAGTGGACGGAGGGCTCGGCATACCGCTCGGACCATTCATGGTCCAGGACCGCCTGGGTGAAGGCGGCATGGCGGAGGTGTGGCGTGGCGTGCACGTCCAGCAGGGCATCGACGTCGCCATCAAGGTGATGAGCGGCGAGCACGCCCGGGATCCGGCCTACCGCGCCGCGTTCCAGGAAGAGGTTCGCGCAGTCGCCGGCTTCTACCACCCCGGCATCATCCTCGTCTTCGATCACGGCACCATCCCCCCCGAGGCGGCGGCGGCCTCGGGCGGCGCACTGGTCGAGAACGCGCCGTACATCGCGATGGAGCTCGCGCGCGGTGGCTCGCTGCGCGACGTGCTCGACCCGATGCCGTGGAAGCAGCTGCAGAGCACCCTGCTGTCCCTGCTCGACGCCCTCGCACACGCGCACGCGCGCGGGGTGATCCACCGCGACCTCAAGGCGGCGAACGTCCTGCTGTGCACGGACGAGGACCCACGTCCAGGTCTCAAGCTCACCGACTTCGGTCTGGCCCACGCGATGGACGCCGAGACCGGCGCGGTGAAGCTCAGCGGCACGCCTCGCTACATGGCGCCGGAGCAGTTCCAGGGCCGCTGGCGCGAGTACGGGCCGTGGACCGACCTGTACGCCCTGGGCGTCGTCGCCTGGGAGCTCTCCGCCGGCCGCGTGCCCTTCCCCGAGCGCGATGTCGAGGCCCTGGCCGCCGCGCACATGTCTCGGGAGCCGCCGCGACACTACCCGCGACGCACCGTGCCCGAGGGCTTCGAGGCGTGGCTGCTGCGCCTGCTCGAGAAGGAGCCGCACCGTCGCTACCGTCGGGCCGCGGATGCCTCCGCCGCGCTGCTCGCACTTCCCGACGTCGAGGACCACGAGGAAGAGGTGTTCACGCCGGTGGCACGGGTGATCTCCAACCCGACCATCGCCCTCGACACGGTGTTCCTGCAGGAAGCCGACTCGCACACGATGAGCATCGAGCACACGTTCGGCGATCTCGAGCCGATCACCGCCGATCACGCCGTCATCGACCCCCTCGCGAGCCAGGCACCGCCACACCCGCCGACCTGGAAGCGCCCGACGCCACCGGCGCCCAGCATCCAGCTGGTCGGTGCAGGGCTGGGACTCTACGGTCTCCGCTCGATCCCGCTGGTCGACCGCAAGACCGAGCGAAACGCCATCTGGGCGGCATTGGGCGCGGTGCGCAGCACCGGCACGCCCCGGGTCGTGCTGCTACGCGGCGCCGCCGGCAACGGCAAGTCCCGCCTGGTCGAGTGGATGGGTGAGCGCGCCCACGAGCTCGGTGCGGCCACCGTGCTCCGCGCGGTGCACAGTCCGATGGCGGGCGGCGCCGACGGCATCGTGCGCATGGTCGCTCGCCAGCTCCGCACGGTCGGTCTCTCGGGCGACGCCCTCCGCGACCGCGTGGCCCGCCAGATCTCCGTGCACGGAGAATACGCGGACTGGGAGATCGACGGGCTCTGCGGCCTGCTCGGCCAGGGCATGCTCGCCACGCCCAAGGAGCGCTACGTCCTGATCCAGCGGCACCTTGCGCGGCTCGCCCGCGAGCGACCGGTGCTGTTGTGGCTCGATGACGTGCAGTGGGGACGCGATGCCCTCTCCTTCGCCCGCTTCCTGTGCGATCAGGACGAAGCGGGCGCCGTGCTCGTGGTGATGACGGCCCAGGAAGAGGCGCTCGCCGAGCGCGTACTCGAGGCGGAGCAGCTGTCCGACCTGATGGAGGCGACGGACGGCCTCACCCTGCCCATCGGTCCCCTCGAGCCGCGATACCGTGCGGAGCTCGTCGAGCGACTGCTCAACCTCGAGGGCGAGCTCGCGAATCGCGTCGAGGAACGCACCGGCGGCAACCCCCTGTTCGCGGTGCAGCTCGTCGGCGACTGGGTGCAGCGCGGGGCGCTCGTACCGGGGCGGACCGGCTTCCGCCTCAGGGAAGGCGAGCGCGACACCCTGCCCGACGGCCTGCACGACGTGTGGTCCAACAAGGTGCGCCGCCTGCTGCCGAAGTGGGGCGATGGAGCCGGCCCGGCGCTCGAGGTCGCGGCGGCCCTGGGCCAGGAGGTCGACAAGGTCGAGTGGCGCGAGGCCTGCGAGGCACGCGGCGCCGCGCCCCCGGCGGACCTGCTCGCACGGCTCGCCGGGCAGCGCCTCGCCGTGGAGAGCGAGCACACCTGGTGGTTCGTCCACGGCATGCTCCGCGAGAGCGTGGAGCGGCTGTCTCGCGAAGGTGGACGCTGGGCCGAGGTGAACCGAGCCTGCGCCGAGATGCTCGTGCCGCGCACCGATACACCGGGCGTCTCAGGTCGACTCGGGCGCCACTGGATGGAGGCCGGCGAGTTCACGCGGGCCGCGGCGCCGCTCCTCGAGGGTGCCCGGGAACACCTGGCCCAGGGCGAGTCGACCTCGGGTCTGGCGCTCCTCGACCTCGCCGACGAGGCCATCGCCTCCGCCGACCTGCCGCCCGCGGACCCGCGCCGCCTCGACGCCAGCCTGCTGCGCTGCCGCCTGCTCCTCGCCACCCCCTACTCCGACCGCGCGCTGCAGGAGGTCGACCGCGCCCTTGCCGCGACCGCGGGCGACGGCGCCCGCCACGCGCAGGCCAAGTCCCTGTATGCGAAGGCCCTGGGCAATGTCGGTCGCTACCGCGATGCCGTGACGGCCGCGACCGAGGCCCGAGACGCCTACCTCGCGCAGGGTGACCACGACGGCCGACGCCGGGTGATGCGCGCCCTCGCCCGCTACCAGATCAACCTCGGCGAGCTCGATTCCGCGACCACCCTGCTGTACCAGGTTCAGCAGGAGTGCCGGGATGCCGGCGACATGACGATGTACGGCAACACCCTCGGCGACCTTGCGGACATCGAGCGGCTACGCGAGAACTACGCCGGCGCGGCCCGGCTGTACCGGCAGTCCATGCGCACCGCCGAGCGCGCCGGAAACCGCGGCGACTACGCCCACCAGCTCCACGGCCTGGCCGAAGTCACCCGACTCGGTGGCCGACTCGAGGAAGCCGAGACCCTGTACCGCGAGTTCATCGACATCCAGGCGACCCGCGGTGTGACCGGCATCCAGATGGCCCACTTCAACCTCGGCCTGATCGACCTCGACCGGGGTCGCTACAGCATGGCCCGCACGATGCACGAGAAGGTGCGGGGCGTGTGGGAAGCCGGCGGGGCCTCCGCCTACGTCGGGCTCGTCGATGTCGCGCTGCTCGCCAGCTATGCGGCGCTCGAGGACTGGTTCTTCTGGCCCTCCGCCCTCGCCTCCGCCCGGCGCGCGATCGAACAGAGCGGCATGGTCGACATCGACCTCGCTCGGCCCGCCGAGCTGGCCGGAGACCTCGCCGCCGAGCGCGGTTTCTTCACCGAGGCCCGCGAGGCCTGGCTCATCGCCGCCCAGCAGTGGCGCGCGCTCGACAAGCCCGACAAGGCCGACGCCATCGACCGCCGCATCGCGGCCCTCGACTAGGACGCGTCGGAGGCCTCGAGCTCGCGAGACTCCCACATCAGCCAGCCCGCCATGAGTAGCGTGTACGCGGCGAGCCCCCACGCGAGCATGCCGATGAGGAACACGCGGTGGCCGGGCATGGCGGTCTCGGCCCAGTTGGTGAAGCTCTCGAGCATGAACAGCAGGGCCAGGCCCACCCGATTCCGCCACTTCTCCAGGTCGCCGGCGTGGACCAGACTCATCGTGATCCGTGCGGCGTAGTAGTAGTAGGACGCGGTGGTGAGCAGGAAGAACGGGACGAAGCCGAAGCCGAAGGCCTCGTCGTCGCGGACCCGGCGCATGCCCCAGCCCATGAGCACCATGAGCACCAGGGCGATGCCGTAGCGCATGTTCTTCTGCTGCTCGACCGCGGCCTTGCGCTCGGGCTCGATGAACTTGGGAACGGTCTCGCCGCGAAACGGCAGGGCCAGCGCCAGCCCGATGCGTCGCGAGGACAGCTGCTCGGCGCTGTTGTGGTCCATCATGTTGTTGAAGTGGACCTCGACCGGCTCGGTACCGACGCGCGCCACCGCGAAGCCCTGGAGCACGGCCACCCCGAGCAGGAAGGCGCCGGCGAACGTGAGCAGCTTCTTGTCGACCTGCTTGCGGGTCAGGCCCTCGACGCCACGCGCGAACGGGCCCCACATCCACATCGCCGGGAACAGGCGCAACGTCGCGGCCCAGGCCGCGGGCAAGCCCGCCCAGAAGTAGTGCCCCTTCTTGAGCAGGGACATGGCGATGAGCAGGCCGGCAATCCAGTCGTAGCGGAGGAACACCCAGCTCACGGTGGGCCAGCGCAGCGAGTAGCTGACCATCAGCCACAGCCAGATCCACACCGCGGAGGTGCCGCCGTAGGCCCACACGACGAAGCCGAGGGCGATGGCAAGCAGGACGACGTCGATCATGCCCAGCCACTTGAGCGACGTCACCGGCACCGCGGTCGCGAGGGGCTCGGCGAGCGCCACCCACACGGGCGTGCCGTTGAAGCCGTGGTCCTGGATCATCTGCCGCCACAGCTTGTCCGACCATCCAGGCAGCTCCCGCGAGATGTACAGGGAGTCGCGCTCGAACGCCTTCCAGCGCTCCGGCGTGAACTTCGTCTCGCGTACGACCTCGCCACGTGCCACGGCATGGGCGATGGGCGCCTTGAAGTGCCCTCGCTCGTCCTGGGCGAGGTAGATGTTGCCCTCGTTGTAGGTGGGCCCGCCGTTGGCGTGGTCCGCGAGGATCATCGCCGGGTACAGGTCCTCGTAGCCGAGCTCGTCGAAGTACCGCGCGTTCAGGTAGTAGTGAGCGAGATCGTAGGCATCGACGCGCTCACCGAGCGTCTCGGGATTCCACCGAGCGTAGTTCCCGCTCGCCCACACGGTGAGCAGGCCGAGCAGCGCGAGCCGTGCCTGCTTGCCCATGGGACCAGCCCATGCGAACACCTGCCACCCGAGCGCGAGGATGGCCGCCCAGAACGCGAGGCCGACCTTGGCCTCCTCGGAGAGGCTCCGGCGAGCCATCTCGCTGGGGTCGCCGGTCATCACCGCGTACAGCGCGTACAGCGCGACGGGGAGCACGACGACGGCGGCGCCGTAGCGCTCGATGAAGTTGCGGTTCATGCAGACTCGGGGGTGCGCTGTCGCAGGTAGCCGCTCCGGACCGCCTTCTCAAGACGGCCCGGAGGCTGGACTCACGCGACGCGGCGGCGACGCAGGAGGGCCAGCGGCAGGAGCATCAGCGTCCAACCCACCGAGCCCGTGCTCTGGCAGCCACAGGGCTCGACGGGCGCATTGGTGTCCGCGAAGCTGTCGAAGGCGCCGAGCAGGTCGTTGTTGTCGGGGTCGATGAAGTTCGGCAGGCCGTCGCCGTCGTCGTCGCCGGTGCCCTCGTCGGCATCGAGGATGCCGTCGCCATCGGCATCGTCGTCGAGATGGCTCGGGATGCCGTCACCGTCGATGTCCCAGGAGCCTTCCTCGACTGTGGGCACGCCGTCGTTGTCGTCGTCCTCGTCGAACATGTCGGCGGTCTGGTCACCGTCGTAGTCGCGCGGCGTCGGCCAGTTGATGCCGATGTCGCGGCAGTCCGTCGCAGGCTCGGTCGGCCACGGCAGCGCGGCACCAAGCTCGGCGCCATCGATGATGCGGTCGTTGTCCATGTCCTCGTCTTCGGGGTCGGTGAAGTACACCGTCTCCTCGACGTAGGTCGGGATGCCGTCGCCATCGGCGTCGCCACAGGGGCCGTCGGTGTGATCGGCATCGAGGAAGTCGAGCAGGCCGTCGAAGTCCTGATCCAGCTCGGCGCCCTCGACCGGCGTCGGCCAGCGGTCGTCGTCGTCGTTCACGTCGTGGTGGTTCGGAGAGCCGTCCCCGTCGATGTCGGCGAGGTCCGCCCACACCGCCGGCGGGGTCGCGGGCGCCACGCAGGTCCACTCGCGGGTCGCCGAGTCGCGGGTGCACACCTTGATCTCCTCGGAGGTCATGGCGCCATCGCCGTCGTCGTCCGGGTCACAGGCATCGAGCCGCGGCTGGTCGCCGTTCTGGATCTCCTGGGCGAGGTCGAAGTTGCGCGGGTTCGCGAGGTTGCCGATCTCGACGCCGTCCGGGATGCCGTCGTCGTCGGAGTCCGCGTCGAACTCGGACAGACAGCCGGGCAGCGTGCGCTCCTCGCCGTTGGTCAGACCGTCGCCGTCACGGTCGCTCTCGGGGCCGCTCTCCTCGAGGCAGTCGTTGTAGTCGGGCTGGGTGTTGCCATCGAGGTCGGCGTAGCCTTCGACCGAGTCGAGGCGGCCATCGCCGTCCGTGTCGTCGTCGAGGTAGCCGGGGATGTTGTCGTTGGTGAACGACCCGCACTCGATGATCAGGCCCTCATCCGCGGTGTACACGCCGTCGCCGTCATCGTCCCCGTCGATGATGTCGGGGATGTTGTCGTTGTCGGTGTCCGCCGGCTGCGCGCGGTCGAGCTGCTCCACGGAGGGCTCGTTGACGCCGTTGGCGTTGACGTACCACTCGTAGCGGTCGTCGATGAAGTCGCCGTCCGCGTCGAGCATGTAGTGCGAGCCATGCGGCAGCTCGTACTCGGTGCGAATGCCGTCGCCGTCGTCGTCGACGTCGATGAAGTCCGGGATGCGGTCGTTGTCGGTGTCATCGTCGCGGGGATCGAGGTTGCCGTCGCGGTCCTCGTCCTTGGTGAAGATGCCGTCGTTGTCGTCGTCGATGTCGAGGTAGTCGGGCGTGCCGTCGCCATCGGAGTCGTCGAAGTCGTCGACCACACCGTTGCCCGGCGAGAACGGGTCGGAGGGGCAGCCGGACAGGCAGTAGTCCTCAAGAGAGGTGGGCACGCCGTCGCCGTCGTCGTCGCCGTCCACGGGATCGATGATGCCATCACTGTCGCTGTCACCCGCGAAGTACTCGACCGAGTCGAGCACCGTATCGCCGTCCGTGTCCTCGGAGCAGCCGTTCATGCCGATGGAGGTCTCGAACTCCCAGGTCAGGCCGTCGCCGTCGAGGTCGTGCGTCGGTCCGCCATCGCCGTCACAGTCCTCGTCGACGTTGTCGCAGGGGTCCGGAGCGCCCGGGAAGATCTCGCTGAGGGTGTCGTCGCAGTCCGGGTCATCGACGCCGGCGAGCACGAAGCCCGTCGGGGCCTCGCCACAGCCGAGGCGCGGGCGGTTGGCATCGCCGAAGCCGTCGTTGTCGTCGTCGGGCCAGTACTCGGTGTCCGGGCGGTCGGTGTTGTCGTCGTCGTTGCAGTCGTCGCCGTTCTCGACATACGTCCAGCCATCATTCGGATCGCTGTCCGGGTTGAGACAGGAGGACCGTGCCCCCGCGAAGTCACCGTAGGTGTCGCCGTCGCGGTCCGGGTACCACTGCTTGTCGGGGTTCACGGCCGCATTGGCGTCGTCGCAATCATCGGCGTTGAGCACGTACCCGTTGGGACGCGTACAGCTCACGGTCGGCGAGCCGGTTCCGTAGCCGTCGCCATCGCTGTCGAGGTACCACTGCTGGCCGGGGAACTCGTTGGCGTCGTTGTCGTTGCAGTCCGTGTTGTCGGCGATGTGGTCCGCGGTGGGCGGATCGCAGGAGATGGTCGGGATGCCCCCGCCGTAGCCGTCGCCATCGCCATCGAGGTACCAGTTCGTGCCGCCGCGCGCGTCGTCATCGGCGTCGTCCGCCGAGCCGTCGCAGTCCTCGTCGATGTCACCTGGGTCGCAGACCTCCTGCGCTCCGGGGAAGATGGCACCGTCGTTGGGCGCGCAGTCCTGATCCGCGGAGGGCGCGACGTAGTTGCTCGACGGCGAACAGGCCTGCTCGGTCGTACTCGAGATGCCGACGCCATCGCCGTCCTGGTCGTACCACCAGGTGGTCGGACCGCCGACGTTGGGGTCGTTGTCGTCGCAGTCACCGGTGATCGGGGACTCGTACTGACCGGGGTTCTCGCAGTCGGCCGCCACCACGGTGATCGCGCTGCCGATGCCGTCGTCGTCGAGGTCCTGGTAGAACTCGCCCGCGGCGCCCTCGTCGATGTTGGCGTCGCAGTCCTCACTCGCACCGTTGCAGAGCTCCGGAGCGCCCGGGTACACGAGGTTGCTCGTATCGTCGCAGTCGGTGTTGTCGGTGACGTAACCGTAGGGCTCGACACCCACGATGCCCCCGGTGCTGTCACCGTAGCCGTCGCCGTCCGTGTCCGGGTAGTAGGTCACGCCGTCGTCGTAGTCCCAGAACGCGTCCTCGAAGGACAGGTACTCGGCCTTGGCCCAGGCCGCGTCTCGCCAGGCGCTGGCCACCCGGATCTCGTCGAGGTGGCCGTGGTAGGCGTCGCCGCTGCTCTCGATGTGGCCGACGTAGCGCACCGCCGCGTTGGTATCTCCGGAGTCCTGGGTGGCCGTGTCCTGAAGCGCACCGTCGAGGTAGATCTCGGTGTAGCCGGTGGACTTGTTGCGCTGCATGAACACGTGGTGCCACGTGCTGTCGGTCACGTCGTCGGTGGTCTGAGCGCCATACACGCTCCAGGTGCCGCTCGACGGAATCTCGAGTCCGATGACTCCCGAGTCGTTGGTGAGCCAGCCCCAGAAGTGATCATCGTGGCCGCTGACCTGCTTGCCCATGATGCCGCGGCTGTACTGGTACTCCGGCTCGTAGGACTTGATGTTCGTGTTCATCCAGAAGCTGAGGCTGGCGTAGTTCGCCTTGCCCAGCACCGCGCCGGCGTCCCACGAGTTGCTGGCCCCGTAGTACTCGTAGACCCAGTCGCAGCTGGAGCCGTTCCAGTTGCAGGAGTCGAGGTAGACCCAGTAACCGCGGTCGGAGAGTCCCTTGGTGGGCGTGCCGGCGGCCACGCGGTCGCGGCCCGAGTTCGACGTCGAGTTCAGGAGGTTGAAGTTGTTGTCGACGTGCCACACCGCCTCGAAGCTGTTCGACCAGACCTGGGTGTCGTTGGTCGGCGCGGTGGCGGCCGCGTTGCCGTAGTACATCCAGATCTCGACCTGGCCGCTGCTCGGCACGGACGGGATGCGCACGTGGAACACGCCCACGCGGGTGGCCTCGTCGTAGATCTCGATCTCGTACGGAAGCACCGTGTGGTCGGTATTCGACGTGGTGAGCACGAAGCGGACATCGCTCGCGTCGTCCTCGATGCGACCCCAGTCGACCCGGGACTCGGCGATGCTGATCGTGCCGTTCCCGTTCGTGTCTTCACCGAGCTTCACGAGCACGGGGAAGTTCGTCAGGGCGCCGCCCAGCGGGTTTCCGGACGTGTCGAGCACGAGCTTCTGGCGGTACTCCCAGTCGGTGTCCCACCAGTCGGTCTGAGGTGCCGCGAGAGCCGTGGGCGCGGCGAGAAGCGAGATGAGGAGCGCGGTACGCATCGAATCCCCTACACAGGAGGCCGAGTATAGCCGCCGAGGGGCCTGTCCGCTGCTGCTCTCAGCCCGTGGCGACCAGGTAGATCAACACGAGCGTCAGGACCAGCGCCACGCCGAGGAGTGCGACGAGCAGCGTGACCAGCCCCGCCAGCACCATGTTCCCGGAGGAGGATGGCGGTTGGGGCGGCAGACTCTTGCGCTCGCTCCGCTCCTTCTGGGCCTTCGCAGGCTTGCTCTTGCGCTTCTCGGTCTCCTGCTCGAGCACCTGGACGTCGGCCTGGGCCTCGGGTGCCCACTGCTCGAGGTATGCGACCACCGCCTCGGCTCCCTGCGGGCGCTCTGACGGCTTCTTGGCAAGCAGCTGGAGGATCAGCTCTTCGAGCCACTGCGGCACGGGCGCATAGGTGCTCGGCGGCTTGGGCTTCTCGGTGACGTGTTTGGAGAGCAGCTCGTAGGGTCGCCCGCGGAAGGGCGTGCGCCCGGTGACGAGCTGATAGAGCAGCACGCCGAGGGCGTACAGGTCGCTCTGCGGCGTGACCGTGAACTCCTGCACGTACTCCGGCGACATGTACATCGGGCTGCCGACGCGGATGCCCGTGGCGGTGAGGGCCTCGTCCTCGGAGCCCTCCGTCAGGCGGGCCAGTCCGAAGTCGAGCACCTTCACGAAGTCACTTCGACCGTAGCGATCGACGAGCATCACGTTCTCGGGCTTCAGATCGCGATGCACGATGGCGTGGTGGTGCGCGGCGGCGAGGGCCCGCGCGATGCCACGGGCGATGTGGGCGGCGCGGGCGGGAGAGACCGGTGCCTCGTCGGCGATGATCTCGTCGAGCGTGCGCCCCTCGAGGAACTCGAGCGCGAGGAACAGCTGTCCGTCCTCGGCGCTGCCGTAGTCGTAGACACGCACCGTGTTCGGATGCTCGATGGCGGTGGTGGCCCGCATCTCGCGGTGGAAGCGAGCGACCAGCTCATCGTCGGCGGCGAGGTCCGGGAGCAGCACCTTGAGGGCGACGGCGCGATCCATGCCGACCTGGCGCGCGCGGTACACGCGCCCCATGCCTCCCTCTTCCAGGAATGCCTCGACCTCGAAGCGCCCGGCAAAGGTCTTGCCGATGATGTCGTCGATGGACTGCCTCCCTGGACAATCCTGACACAAGAGGGCTCGGGCGATCGCCTCGGATCAGGACGCGTACTTGACCGAGCAGCCCCAAGGCGTCGTCTGATCCGGCTTTGCAGGCTTGCCATCGAGCACGTTGACGAGGGCGTTGTCCGTGTATGGCACACGATCGCCACCGCCCTTCACATCACCCATGGGCGCATTGTCGAGCGCGCCCTCGTACGCGATGTTCCCCTCGGGATCGATGATCACCATCTGCGGCGTCGTCTTGGCCCCGTAGGCCTTGCCGACGGTGCCGGTCTCGTCGAGCAGCACGGGGTGCGTCATGCTCCACTCGGCGACGGCCGCCTTGTTCACGTCGACTCCGTGGCCCTGCTTGCCGGGGGCACCAGAGTTCACCGCGAGCCACACGACCTCCTTGTCTCCCCAGCGGGAGGCCATGTCGGAGAGCGGGCCCTCGCCATGCGCCGCCTTCACGAAGGGGCAGCCCGGGTTGAACCACTCGAGCACCACGACCTTGCCCTTGAGGCTGTCGAGGGTGTGCGTGTTTCCGTCGAGATCGGTGAGCTCGAAGGCCGGCGCGGTCGCCGCGGTAGTGGCCGCCTCGGGAGCCGCCTCTTGCGCGGGCTCGGCAGCGGGAGCGGCGGCCTCGGCCGGAGGCTCGGCGGATCCACAGGCGATGAGAGCGAGCGAGACGAGCGCGAAGCGCATGGGAACTCCTTGTCGAGGGGGGCAAGCTAGCAGGCCTTCGCGGCGGGTCCGCGTCACATCTCGTCGCGAACGGAGCCGCCGATGCGGCTCACCGGTGCTATTTTTCGGCCGTGCTCACCCTCCTGCTCGCGCTGTCCGCCCCCGCACTCGCGGGATCCGAACGCCTCGATGCCGTGCTCGGCTGGGGCGACCACGTGTGGGGCTCCGCGCCCACCGCCGACCTCGTCGCCGTCGGCAAGGACGAGGAGCTCGTGTACTACGGCCTCCCCGAGGGGGAGCGCAGCTACGACGGCCTGCCCGTCCACGAGGTCGTGCTCGGCTACAGCGAGGACCAGCTCGTCGCCTTCCGATTCTCGGTCGAGAAGAAGGCCGTGAAGGAGATGAAGGGTCGGTTCGGGCGCCCGTCTCGCAAGAGCGCGACAGAGAAGTTCTGGATCGGCGATGGCGTGAAGCTCACGGTCGCCAAGAACACCGCGACGTTCACCTCCACGCAGGCGCTCGGCCGAGGCGCGGCAGTGAGCTCCAAGATCACCCGGGTCGCGAAGGACGGCGCCACCGAGAAGGGCACGCTCGAATACCTCGACACGCGGCCCGGATGGCGCGACCTGGCGTGGGGGTCCGTGCCCGCGAACGGCATGGAGCGCGTCGACGGCGAGGACGGCGGCGAGGCGTACTACGTCCGCGACACGGACAAGCTGTTCGCCGGCGACTTTCCGCTGTCGAGCATCGGCTACGGCTACTACCAGAACCAGCTGTTCAGCGTGATGCTCATCCTTCCGGACTACGCGAGCTTCCGCGGCATTCGCAACGGCCTCGAGGAGGCCTACGGCGCGCCCTCGGTCGACGAGGGAAGCCAGCTCGCGTGGCAGGGCGAGCGCGTCGATCTCACGCTGACCTTCGACGAACAGCGCGAGCAGGGCGCGGCCATCTATTTCTACGTGCCGGTGCGCGAGGCGCTCGAGAAGGCAGAGGCCGAGGCCGCCCAGCGCGCTGCCGACGACCTGTAGGTCGCTGCAGGAATCGGGCCACAGCGCTCGAATCCCCCGTCGAAAAACGACGAAACGACGTCATTCCGCGTGGGATGGCCTCCTCCTCCTGTCTCTGCGGACACCCATGTCTACCGCCTCCACAGGGGTCTGACCCCACCCGGGGGTCGGACCCCCGGGTGGGGTCAGACCCCTCTTCACGGAGGGCCTCTCCGCGACCCGCCACGGTCTTCGCGCACCCCCTGCACGAGCCCTGCACCGCCGTCGACGATGCTCGACTCATGAACACCGTGCACCACCTCGTCGACACCGTGCACCACCTCGTCGATCGCGCCCGCCACCACGGACTGCTCGCCAGCGCCGCGGTGAGCGCCACGGCCCTGTTCCTCCTCGCGCTGCGCATGCACTGGACCGGCCAGCCCTTCTTCGGCTTCCTCGTGTTCAACCTGCTGCTCGCCGGCATTCCGGTGGCGGCGGCCCTGCTCGCCTGCGCCCTCTCCGGCACGCGGGGACGGTGGCTTGCCCTGCCGCTGCTCGGCCTGTGGCTCGTGTTCTGGCCGAACAGCGCCTACCTGGTCACCGATCTCGTGCACCTGCGCAGCCGCAGCGCGATGGACCACGTGTTCGACACCGCGATGATGGCGAGCTTCGCCGGCGCGGGCTGCCTGCTCGGCCTGTCCGCGCTCTCCCTCGCCGAGGCCGCCGGGCGCGCGCTCGTCGGCAGGTGGCCCATGCGCCTCACCATGCCGGCGCTGCTGCTACTCAACGGCCTGGGCATCTACATCGGCCGCTTTCTGCGCTGGAACAGCTGGGACCTGGCCACCCGCCCCGAGCGCATCGCAGCCGACCTCGACGAGCTGTGGTTCTCGGCACACTTCTGGGGGATCAGCGGCACCTACGCCCTGGTCATGGGCGCGGCGTGGCTCGCATTCGTGTCGCTGCGCAGCCCGCTTCCCGCACGTCCCGAGCCTCAGGTGTCGCGGGCGACGGCCTGATCGCGAATCGGGATCTCGCAGAACCGCGCCTCCAGGGCTCCGTTGCGAACCTCGATCTTGCGCTTGGGCTTCAGGCCGATGCGCTTGGCGAGCTGCGGACTTCCCGCAAGGACCCAGCCGGTCCACCCGGTGCAGCGCCGCCGCAAGACGTCGCCGAGCAGCCCGTGCAGCTGCACCACCTCGTCCTCCTCGCCGAGACGCTCGCCGTAGGGGGGGTTGGTGACCAGCAGCCCGCGAGGCACCACTTCACGCCCTTCCGGGGCCTCGAAGTCGGCAAGCTCACGGGTCTGGAGCGACACGTCGTTCGAGAGGCCGGCCCGCGCCAGGTTCTGGTGCGCCCGACGGATCTGAGTGCGGTCCTGATCGAAGCCGAACACCTGCACCTTCGCGGTCGGGGTGTCGCGCTCGCGCGCTTCGTCGATCAGCGATTGCCAGGTCGAGGCCTCGTGCCCCAGCCAACCCGTGAAGCCCCAGCGCTCGCGGGACAGGCCCGGCGCCCGGTCGCGCAGCACATCGGCGGCCTCCATGAGGAAGGTGCCGCTGCCGCACATCGGGTCGACGAGCGGGCAGCCCTGCGGTCCGAGCTCGTGCCAGCGCGCGTAGCGCAGCAATCCCGCGGCGAGGTTCTCGCGTAGCGGCGCGGGTCCACCGTCGCGGTGGTGTCCCCGCAGATGGAGCGGATCGCCCGAGAGGTCCAGGCTCACCTGGGCCCGGTTGTGCTTGAGGTACACGTGGACCCGTACGTCCGGCTCGTTCACGTCGATGCTCGGACGCTCGCCCTCGTGCGCGTCGCGCAGGCGATCGACGATGGCGTCCTTGACCTTGAGCGCGCCGAAGCGAGAGTTGCGGATGGCGTCATTGCCCCCGACGAACTCGACCGCGAGCGTCTGGGTCGGTCCCAGGTGCTCGGACCAGTCGATGCGCCGGACCTCCGCGTACAGCGTCTTCGCGCTGTTCGCGTACGCGGTGGCCAGGTGCAGCAGCACCCGGCTCGCGATGCGGGACCACAGGCAGGCGCGGTAGCCGTCCGCGAGCACGCCGTCGAAGCGAACGGCCTGACGGCCGGCCTCGACCTTGTGGAGTCCGAGGGCGACGAGCTCGTCGCGGAGCGCCTCTTCGAGGCCGGGAGCACAGGTGGCGGTGAACTGCATCTGGGCGGGCTATCGCGCCGACCCGCGGATTCCAAGTGCCTACCAGCGGTCTCCGAGGTGGTTCTCGAGGTGGCAGGCCCCGTTGCAGGTCTGCGTCGTCGGGTTCCACGTGACCGCCGTCTCCGTGAACACGACGTCCTTGACGCCCTGCACGTGCAGGTCGGGGCCGATGAGCTCCCCGGCGGCGTCGACGACGCTCGCATGGCAGTCCACGCAGCTGGTGCCGTGGGACATGTGGAGCGCGTGCGTGCCGCTTAGCGCCCGGAAGCTGTTCAGGTCACCCGTCGGCGCGGCATGGCAGCTCACACAGGCGAACGGCGCGCTGCCGATGGTCGCCCGACCGTTGTCGCCCTGCCCGTTGCCGTGGCAGTACGAGTTCGCGCAGCTACCCTCGGCGTAGGTCGTCGCCGCGGACAGCCCGAGGGCGAAGTCGGTCTCGGCGACCGCTGGCGTGTCGTCGCCGACGAACAGATGGCCCACGCTGAGCACGTCCGTGTGGTCCGGATGGCACTCCGCGCAGTCGTAGGCGGGCTTGATCGTCCGGCTGCCGTGGATGGTGTGCGGGAACACGGAGGTGGACTCGCCGTAGATGTCTCGTGGTGGAGCGCCCGTCGCGTCGTCGTCCCCACCGTGGCAGTACGTGCAGTCCGTGCGCCAGTTCTCCCGGTGGCACGAGTCACAGTCGACGCCAGCCTCGCCGTTGCCGTCGAGGGTCTCGCCGTGGCACTCGGTGCACTGGTCGAGCTGGATCTTCGCGCCGAGTCCGTGGTTCTGCGGCTTCTTCCACCCTCGCGGATGATAGCGGTCCCCGCTCCCACAGGCGACCAGGCCGAGGAGACACACGAGGGAGACGAGGCGAGACGTGGGGGTCATGCGGCTTCCGATGCAGAGGCGCGCGGAGCGCCGCCGCCCACTTGCCCCACGTCCGAGAGTCTCGTTGCAAAGAGCGGGACAAGTCCCTCAGAAACGCACCTGGTCGTCGTTCCAGGCCACCGCCTCGATCTGGTGTCCGCTCGGGTCGCGCACGTACCAGCTCCGCGAGTGAGGCCAGCGCACCTCACCTCCGCCGTAGTCGAAGGGAACGCCGTGGGCATCGAGTCCAGCCAGAAAGGCCTCGGCATCGGTGAGCCGCAGGGCGAAGTGATTGAGCGGCCCATCCGCGGGAAGTGCCGGGTTCTCGTACAAGCACAGCATCGCGTCGCCGGCCCGTAGGATGACCCACGGCAAGCCGCCGTGCTCGCCGGACTCCACGCGGCGAAAGCCGAAGATGTTCGCGTAGAAGCGCTCGGACTCGGCGAGGCCTCGCACATCGAGGTTCAGGTGATCGAGCTGTCGGACCATGCATCCTCCCTGGATGCGTGGATCTCTCCCCTCCCAGACAATATGTCGTCTATCCAGACGACACACGGACAAGAGGTCGACGGGAGGACCGATGGAAGCCTCGGCAAACCTGGCTGCGAACCTGAAGTGGATGCGCGAGCGGCGCAGCCTGTCGCAGGCCCAGCTCGCGAAGTTGGCCAGCGTGCCTCGCAGCACCATCGCCAACCTCGAGGGCGGCGACGCGAACCCCACTCTGGCCGTGTTGCTCGCGATGGCCGAGGCACTGCAGGTTCGGGTCGAAGAGCTGCTCTCCCCTCCCCGAGCCCGCGTGGTCAAGATCCCCGCCTCGGAGCTACCCGCGCGTCCGCGTGCCCGCCGCGGCACCGCGACGGTCAAGCACCTGCTCCCCGACCCCGTCGCCGGTCTCGAGATCGACCGCCTCGAGCTCGGACCGAACGCGCTGGTCGTCGGTATTCCCCACCGCCCGGGCACTCGCGAGTACCTGTGCTGTGAGCGCGGTCGCGTGCGGCTCACCGTGCTCGGCGAAGAGCTGGTGCTCGACCCCGGGGACGTCGCGGTGTTCCCCGGCGATCAGAAGCACAGCTACGCGAACGCCGGCGAGACCACGGCCCTCACGTACTCGGTGGTCGCCCTCGCCCCGTTGTCATCGTGATCCCCGACGAGGGAATCAACTCACGGGCGTGATCGGCCACCGCATCGGCGTCGAGCCCGCTCGCGAGCACGCCCTGCACGACCCACGTGCGGTCGCAACGCGTGGTCTCGGGGTCACCGCCGAACGTGCGCTGCACCTCGACCGGTAGCCCGCGGAGCAACTGGAACTCCTGGGCCTCGTCGTTCCAGGCGAGCAGCGGCTGGCCGTGTGCCGTGCGCGGAAGCACGAGCACCAGCGGCTCGGCGAGGCACTCCGCCAGAGGCTCGTGCAGGTGGGGCGCCGCGAACAGCTCGTTGAGCCGCCAGCCGACCGCGACCTGACGCCGCGACAGCGCGGTCGCCGCCTGGCGCAGACGCCGCTTGACGCGCTGGTCCGGGGTCTCGAGCGCACCGAAGTGACGGCGATGCGCCCAGTCCCCGTGCTCCGGGTGCAGGAACTCCATGTCGTCGGACAGGGCCCACTTGTAGTCCATGAAGCCGGCGCCGGGCACGACGTAGCCGCTGTAGTGCCAGGCATAGCCCTGCTCTCGACCCCACAGTGCCTCGACGAGCAGCGAGTGCGAGCCGAGACCGAGGCGTCGGTAGCGCGGGTCATAGGCGCCGACCAGGCTCTGGAGCGCGGTCGCGCCGCAGTCGAACAGCGAGAAGCCCACCAGCTCGCGGCCGTCGCGGAACTCGACAACCCAGGTGTCGAAGCGATCCAGCCCCTCCTCACCACCCAGGAAGTCTCGAACGTCCTCGGTCCGCTCCCCCGGCGCCACCGTGAGGTAGCGCCGATACAAGCGCTCGTGGGCCTCGGTGAGCGCGAAGGGCACGACCCGGACGTCCAGCTGACGCTCGATCCGCGCCAGGCGCTTGCGCTGGCCGCGCCGCAGCTCCCAACCATCGAGGGGCAGCCGCGTCCACACGGTCGAGTACAGCTCTCCCTCGTGGAGGTAGTAGCGGGAGGCGAGGAGCATCGCGCCCACCCGGTACCAGCCTCGGGCGAGGAAGTCGTCGAGCTGCTCGGGGCTGATTGCCCCGGATGTGCGGAACACCGCGGAAGTCATCGACAGGATCATACGCACCCCACGCCGATGTGGATCACGCAGGGATGTGACACCCCGCGCAGGTCCCCCTCCCGCCCGGGTCCTCGCCGCACACGGGACGCGCCGGATCCGCGCCGTGGGGGGTGTTGTTCCGGGCGTTTCCGGCTAGCTTGCGCCGGTGAACGTCTACGTCGAGCCCACGAACCGCCGCATCGCACCCTTCGGGGATGCGCCGGACGACGTGCTCATCGCCAACCGCCCCCTGCGAGAGTGGCGCGCCCAGGCCTTCACGGAAGCCGGACTCACCGAGGTCGGCGCGCCCACCCCGCCGTGCCTGATCGTGCCCGACACGCTGTACACGACCGGCCCGGTGCTCCAGCGCTTCCTCGCCGGCGCCGGGAACCAGAACGCGGTGCTCGTGCTCGCCGAGTCGCGCTTCGGCACGAACACGCACTACGTGCAGCCCGGCGTGTCGGCCGTCGACAGCGGGTTTCGCTTCGAGGCGGTCCGCTTCGTCTCCGGCGGCAGCGAGCCGGTCACCGAGATCGTCGTCGACCCCGAAGAAGAGACCTTCGACCTCGACCTTCCCGCGCAGTTCGGCGGCGCCACCACCATCGCCCTGCCCCGCCATCCGGTGATGACCCTGCACCACTGGGTGCACATCCTGTGGGCGAACCAGGCCGCCGGCGCGTCCGAGGTCCGCCGACAGCCGCGCTGGAAGGGCATCCTCGCGGTGATCTGGGCCATCCTCCGCGCCCGCAGCCTCAACAAGTGGAAGGTGCTCGCCAAGCTGAACACCATCGGCAAAGGCTGCGACATCCACCCGACGGCGGTGATCGAGGGCAGCACCCTCGGCGACGGCGTCACCGTCGGACCCTACGCGCGCATCCTGTTCAGCCGCGTCGGCGACAACGCGACGATCATGAGCGGAGCCGAGGTCGAGGTGTCGACGATCGGCGCCGGGGCCACCGTCGCCCAGCGCGCGGGCGTGCGCATGGCCGTGCTCTACCCGGGCGCCTTCGCGTCGCAGATCCTGTACCAGGCCGGGGTCATGGGCGAGAACGCGCTGGCCGTGCCTGCGAGCTACTGCATCGACCACAACTTCGACCGCAACATCCGCGTGCCCCTCGACGGCGAGCTGTGGGACACGGGGACCCGGTTCCTGGGCTCCGCGATCGGCCACCGCGCGCGCATCGCCACCGGCCTGTGGTTCGCGAGCGGCCGCGCCATCCCGAACGACGCCTTCGTGATCCGGCATCCGGACAAGGTGATCACCCGCATCCCCGAGACCGCCGCGGACGGGCCGATGGTGGTGCGCGAGGGTCGCCTGGAGCCGCTCGCATGACCCCGGAGCTGTCGGTGGTCGTGCCCGTGTTCAACGAGGAGGCGGTGCTTCCCGAGCTGTACCGCCAGCTCGTGCCCGTGCTCGACGAGGCCGCGGCGCGCTGGGAGCTCGTGCTCGTCAACGACGGCAGCCGGGACGGCTCCCTCGCGATCATGCAGTCCCTCCGCGACGAGGACGAGCGGGTCACGCTGATCAACCTCTCCCGCAACTTCGGCCACCAGCTGGCGATCACCGCCGGCATGGAGCACGCGCTCGGCGATGCGGTCGTCGTCATGGATGCCGATCTGCAGGACCCGCCCGAGGTCATCCTCGAGATGGTCGCCCGCTGGCGCGAAGGCTTCGACGTCGTGTACGGCGTGCGCTCCGAGCGCGAGGCCGAGACCCTGTTCAAGCGGTTCACCGCCGCGGCGTTCTACCGGGTCCTCAACGCGCTGACCCCGGTCCAGATCCCCCTCGACACGGGTGACTTCCGGCTCATGAGCCGCCGTGCCCTTGACGCCCTGTCGCGCATGCCCGAGCGCGCCCGCTTCGTACGCGGCATGGTCGCGTGGCTGGGCTTTCGGCAGACGGGCATCACCTTCAAGCGCAGGGCCCGCTTCGCCGGCCGCACGAAGTACCCGGTGTCGAAGATGGTCGGCTTCGCCGCCGACAGCCTGATCTCGTTCTCGACGGTGCCGCTGCGCATCGCGAGCACGCTCGGCTTCGTGATGAGCGTCGGCGCGCTGGGCTACTTCGGCTACGCCGCGAGCATGAAGATCATGTACGGCCACACCGCACCCGGCTGGGCATCGCTGATCGCGGTGATCGTGCTCCTCGGAAGCGCTCAGCTGCTATGCCTCGGCATCATCGGCGAGTACGTCGGCCGCATCTACGAAGAGGTCAAGGCGCGCCCGCTGTTCGTGGTCGAGCGGCTCGAGCAGGGCGCTCACGAGTAGCTACTTCTCGCGCTCGCTGACCATGCGTACGACGCGCTGGGGGGCCCCGGTGGCGATGCCCGCCCCCGCGAGGGCCGCCGCCGCCCGCTCGGGCAGCGAGTTGCGGAGCTGCAGGAAGCTGTCCTGGGTGGCCCAGGCCGAGAGCTGAAGCTCCATGCCCATCTCGGTGAATCCGTTGAAGATCACGATCGGACGCGGCTCGTCGAGCACGACCTCGGACTCGTCGGCAGCAGCGATGAGCAGGGCCCGCACCTCGTCCAGCGGAGCATCCCGCGCCACCGGAACCAGCAGGTCGAAGCGGCGGATGGGAAAGCGGCTCACGTTGACGATCTCGGACTTCATCACCGTCTCGTTCGGCACGCGAACGTAGAGGTTGTCGAAGGTCCGGAGCTTCACGGAGAGCAGGTCGATGGACAGCACCTCGCCCTGGGTGGTGCCGAGGCGGATGACGTCGCCGACCGCGAACGGCCGCTCGATGAGCAGGAACACGCCGCTGATGATGTTGCTCGCCGAGGTCTGGCTCGCGAAGCCGATCGCGACGGTGAACACACCCGCGGCGCCGAGCAGCACCGAGAGGTCGACACCGACCTCCGAGAGCGCGCTGGCGACGAACAGCCCGAGCACGGTCCAGAACAGCACGCGGCGCACGAGCAGCCCCAATGCGCTGCCCGCGGCCGGGGTGATCATGCGCTCCGCCAGGCGCCCCGCGACCGCGCCGAGCACGAGTCCGGATACGCCGAGAGAAGCGGCGATCACCCAGTCGGTGGCGGGCCCCAGGAGGGCGACGAGAGCGTCGGTGGGCGGCGTTTCGGGCATGGACTCAGCGGAAGATGGAGTTGAACGCGCGCACGACGGCGTGGTCGGCCATCGGCTCGGAGGGCTCGGCGAGCACCGGGTCCTTGCGACGGTCGCCGAGAGAGAGGCGCGCCTCTTCCTGGCCTTCGCGGCGGGTGAGCACGATCTCGGGCAGCCACAGCTGCCCTTCGGCGTCCGCGTGGATGGGCAGCGAAGGCGCGGGGATGCGCACGCGGTCGACGACCAGCGGGTCGTCCCCCTCGTTGACGATGCGCACCGGAGCCAGGGCGCGGTGCGGCCGCCGCTGGACCTCGCTCTCGCTCAAGCGCAGGTGGGTGCGCATGGCGAAGCAAGGCACGCCCTCGCGGTTGGTGCCGAACCACGTGGGCTTCACCGACACGACCGGCAGCAGCTTGAGGCCGCGCTCGGCGCGCAGGCTCACCCAGATCGGCGTGTTCACGTACACCCGGACCTCGGCTTGCGGCGAGACCGTGAACGGCACGTCGGGTCGGGCGACGATGGGTCGGGGCGCCACGCGCGGCGACAGGGCGAGCGTGCTTCCTCGCGCGGCAATGCGCAGGACCTCGTAGCCCTCGCCGAGGTCCTCGGTCTGCGTCGCCTCGCCGATGTGCACGTCGATGGGCTCGGGCGTGTCGAGGTGTCGCCACGCCAGGCGGTACAGGTTGTCGCGACGGGCGACCCGAACCGCGAGCGTGCCAAGCTGCAGGGCGCGCTCGTGGCCTTCGGGAATGTCGAGGGGGCTCCACCAGGGCATGCCCGTGGACCTATCTCGCCCACGGCGCTTGGCTAGCCCCGCGGCTCAGTCCGGCGACTGGGTGTGGCCGATGCGGTACACCGCCCGCCGCAGCCCGTTGTCGCCGTACACGAGCACGGCGCTGCGCTGGATGTAGGCCTTACCGCAGCCGTAGTCCTGGCGCTGGAGCGACCAGTCGTCCGTCCAGGTGAGGCGGACGACGTCGCCCTCCTTCTCCTTCTTGACCTTGTGGTCGTTCTTCTTGAGGTGCTTCTTGGCTTCCTTCCAGGTCATCGAGGTATCGATGCCGGGCAGCCGGTCGAAGCGCTGGGCGTTGGCCACGGTGACCTGCGTGGCCACGTAGGTCGCGGGACAGCCGTTGGCGGGGCCCATCGCGGTGCCGACGATCTCCATGCCGAGCCCCGGGAAGCTGTAGGTCACCCGGTCCCCGTTGCCGTCTTCCTTGTGGGTGTGGTTCGCGAGGAAGCGCTGGAGCTTGGAGTTGTCGCGCTCACCCTTCGGGGAGTCGGCGGCCGAGCCGAGCAGCTGCGGAATCGCCTTCGAGACCTGGGCGAGGTCGGCGGGCGGAGCCTTGGACGGTCCCTTGGCGAAGGCGACGGTGAGCATCAGAATCCACATGGAGGTCCTCCTGCGTCTGGGACTAATACGCGCGACCTGCGCTCGGCATTTGCAGAACCGGTGTCACGCCGCAATATGGGGCCCCATGTCTCCCCTCTCCCCGAGCCCTGGCCGTTGACCTACCGCCCCGACATCGACGGACTGCGGGCAGTCGCCGTCCTCGGCGTGCTCGTCTACCACCTCCAGCCGCCCTCCTGTCCCGGCGGGTTCGTCGGCGTGGACGTGTTCTTCGTGATCAGCGGCTACCTGATCACCGGCATCCTGTGGCGTCAGCTGCAGGAGGGACGCTTCTCGATCAAGGAGTTCTACCGCCGCCGCATCCGCCGGATCTTTCCGGCGCTGTTCGTGCTCCTCGGGGTGTGGACGGGGCTCGGCATCGCGTTCCTCATGCCTCCCGAGCTCGCCGAGTTCGGGCAGTCGCTGGCCGCCGCCGCCGGCTCCGCTGCGAACCTGTTCTTCTGGTCGGACACCGACTACTTCGCGACCGCCGCCGAGCGCCGCTGGCTGCTGCACACGTGGTCCCTGGGCGTCGAGGAGCAGTTCTACATCGCGCTCCCGCTGGCGATGTGGGCGCTCTCGGGCCACGCGACCCGCATGAAGGCCGCGCTGTCGGTGGCCACCGTCGCGTCCTTCGCCGCCGCCGCGTGGCTCGTGTACGACGCGCCCACCGCCGCGTTCTACGGCCCCCACCTGCGCGCGTGGGAGCTGCTCATCGGCTCCCTGCTGTCCCTGGGCGTCGTGCGCATTCCCGCGCATCGCTACGCCCGCGAAGTGCTCGCGGTGATCGGCATCTCGCTCATCGGCTACGCCTACTCCGAGTTCAACTGGGAGACCGTGTTTCCCGGCGCTTCGGCGCTGGTCCCGTGCCTGGGCACCGCGTTGCTCATCGGCACCGGCCCGGACACGCTCGTCGGTCGTGCCCTGTCGTGGCGACCGTTCGTCGGCGTCGGCCTGATCTCGTACTCGCTGTACCTGTGGCACTGGCCGCTCATCGTCCTGTGGAACCACCCGGCCGTCGAGATTCCGTCCGCCCTCCGCGGCGAGAACGAGCGCATGGCCACGCTGTTCATCGCATCGATGGTGCTCGCCTACCTCTCGTGGCGCTTCGTCGAGCAGCCGTTCCGCAAGTCACGCGAGGACCGCCGCCCCGAGATCCCCGTCGGTCTGGGTGCGGTCGCGGTCGCCGTAATCCTCGGAGTGGGCCTGTGGCAGTCCGGTGGCTTCCCGCAGCGCCTCCCTGCGAACGTCGCGAAGATGGCGGCATGGGCCACGCCCGCGAGCCGGTCGAACAACCGCCTCGGCCAGTGCTTCATCACCTCGACCGAGGTCGCCGAGGACTACGACATCCCCGTGTGCCTCGGCGAGGGCCACAGCGACGACGTCCTGCTCATGGGCGACAGCCACGGCGCGCAGCTCTACGAGGGCCTCGCCGCCAACACCGAGCGCTTCGTGCGCCAGGCCACCGGCAGCGGCTGCAAGCCCACCCTGCCCCTGCGGGGCCAGGACCGCTGCACCCAGACGCTCGACAAGGCGATGCTCCACGCAGAGGAACACCCGCCGGGTCGCGTGGTCATCGCAGGCCGCTGGCAGTGGCGCGACATCGACGGCCTCAAGGCGATGGTCACCTACTGGCGCGAGCGCGATGTCCCGGTCGTCGTGATCGGGCGCACCGTGGAGTACACCCACGACCTCCCGCTGCTTCTCGCCTACGAAACCCATGGACGGCGCAACTCCGTGCGTCGCCACCGCGAGCTACGTCCGCGCCTCGACGGGGCGCTGCGCGCGGCCGCTGAGGAGAGCGGGGCCAGCTACCTGTCGCTGCAGGAGGCGATCTGCGGCAAGCCCGGCTGCGTCGTGGTCCTTGGCGCCACCCCGCTGCAGTTCGACTATGGGCACTTCACGACGGCGGGCTCGAAGTGGATTGGCCGCTCCATCCTCGCGGTGGCTGACCGTGCCGAGGCCCCACCGGTGGACGATACCGAGCGGATGGACCCTGCACCGTAGCCGCCGGTTCGCGCTCAGGCGGCGAGGATCCGGGCCAGGTCTCCCCCGAAGGTCCGCACGTTGAGCGGCTTGGCGATGTGACCGCGGCAGCCGGAAGCCATGGCGTCCACGAGCCGCGGGCCACAGCCGTGCCCGGTGACCGCCACCACTGGAACGCCCGGAAAGCGTGAGAGCAGCGCACGCGTCAACGCGCAGCCATCCATGCCCGGCAGCTCGAGATCCGTGCACACGAGCGCGAACTCCGAGGTCGCGGCGAGCACGAGCGCCTCGCTGGCGGAAGCAGCCGTCGTCACGAGGTAGCCCTCGCGCCTCAACAACGCCGAGAGCAGGCGCCGGCTGGACTGGCTGTCGTCGACCACGAGGGTGCAAGGCTCCATCATCAGACTCTCCGCATGCAATCGGTCAGCGCGCGGAAGAACTGCATCAGAACAGCCGCGCGAAACGAACCTCGGACGCCTGCGTCAGCGAGCCCGGCGGTGGTGCCGTGTCAACATCCCTCCGCACGCATCCCCATGCCCAGAAGCGTAATGCATCGCCTAGGGGCCTTCAAGCCGAAGGCCTACTCCATGCCCCAGTTTTCAACGGCATTTCGGAGCATCTCCGGGAGCGGCACGGGTCGACGGTCGTCGAGTGCCAGGCACACACTCACGAGCTGTACCTCGGCCAACACCTCGTCCCCGCGGCGCACCTCCACGGCCAACCCGAGGCTGGTTCGCCCGACCCGCGTGACCCGTGTGTGGATGTCCAGGTGGTCGCCGAAGCGCGCGCTTCCGCGGTGCGCACACGAGCTCTGGGCGTACACGAGGAACACACCCAGGGCCTCGAGATCCACGTAGCGACAGCCGATGGCGTCGAGGAACGCCGTGAACCCCTCGTCGGCGTACACGAGGTAGTTCGCGAAGAACACGTGTCCCGCCCCGTCCGTATCGGCGTAGCGAACCGGCAAGCGATGGTGATGCGCGCGCATGGTCCCCCGTAACCGGGCCCGCGACCGACGGGGCCGCGTCATGGACGGCGAGGGCGAGATCGCGGATAATGTCCGAACGCCACCCACTCCTCGGGAGCACCCATGCCCAACCGCACCCGGCCGTCGGCCGAGAACGACACCACGACCAACGAGACCACGACGACGACGGTCCAGGACGAGGAGCGGGACGCGCAGGATCTGCTCGGAAACGATGTTCTCCAGGATCCGAACTACTGGGAGTTCCTGAACGGCTCCGGCTTCGATCAAGAGGCGACCACCGAGGGTCTGTCCGGTGTGCTCGGCATGGCGGCCGAGCAGCAGGCGCCCGCGCCCGAGCGCGTGCGCGATCGTGCCGAGGACGTGGCCGACAAGGTGACCCTGCCCGCGGGCACCGAGTACAAGGTCACCGCCGAGGACCTCAACGCCTACGACGCATGGAAGAAGATCGCCCGCGACCACGGCATGCACCCCGACCACCTCGTGCCGTTCAACCAGCACATCGAGACCGTCAACTTCGGCACGCCCTCCGAGGCGCAGATGACCTCGACCACCGAGCTCGCCGAGGGTGTGACCATCTACATTCCCTCGGCCGCCGAGATCCTCCTCGGCCAGTGCCGCCAGAAGAGCGCGAGCTACGACGAGGCCGTCGCGATGTACGGCGAGCTCAACGAGGGTCCCAACGTCAAGCTGCTCACCACCGCACGCGACCGCGCCAGTGGCAAGGTCGGCGAGGGCTACGGCACCCAGGGTGTCGAGGGCGGGCGCTTCCTCACCCAGAACCCGACCATCGCCGGCGCGTCCAAGCGCCGCTCCGAGGAGATCAACGGCAAGACCGAGTACAAGGTCATGTGGATCCCGCGGTTCTGGAAGTGCTCCGTGTACATGCACGACGTCGTGTGGAGCTCCGGCTACAAGCCGCACCAGACGGGCAACGACCACTACCTGCTCGCCGGTCGCCTGCAGGAGTCGCGCGAGTTCGACGAGATCAGCGTCAAGGATGCGCGTCCTGGTGACTGCTGGCAGCGCTTCGGCGGCACCAAGTCCGACCAGTCGCACAACGCGATCCTCACGTCCTTCGTCGAGGTCGAGGATGTCGACGAGGACCACGAGCGGTGGAAGTTCGACATCATCGGCGCCGAGAACGACCGCGCCGGTGAGAGCCATCGCGACCACCTGATGAAGAAGGGCACCAGCGAGAACACCTCCGGCAAGCTCATTCGCTTCTTCCGGCCCAAGAACACGCGTTGATCCTGCTCTTTGCCTCACTCCTCACCGCTGATGCCGGAGGGCTCCGCATGCCCGAGGTCCTCGCCGACGTCACCGTGCTCGCGTCCGACCAGACCACCGAGGAGGTCACGCTGACGCTGCACAAGGCGTACAAGCACAAGGCCCTCGGCGCGCCCGGCGACCAGCTCGATCCCGTGTCCACCCTGCTCGAGCCGAAGCCCGTGTCGGGCGACGGCACCGTGTACTGGCTGGTGGGTCACGGGCTGTCGACCCACGAAGAGCCCGGCGACACGCAGATCACCTACAGCCTCCTCCTCGAGGTCCACGACGGGAGCGAGGCGGTGCAGGCGCTGTGGTGGGAGAACCGCATGGAGGTGCCGACGAGCCTGTACGCCGGCAAGGGCACCGTGGTCGGCAAGGGTCCCGGTGGCGCGCTCACCCTCGACGTGAGCCACACCGAGTACGGCGACGCCCTGCACATCACCGGCGCGGTCCGCGGGCTGTAGCCCCGACACGACGAGAGCCCGCCGGCGACAGCGCGCGGACGGGCTCGAGGCGCGGACTCAGCGTCCGCGTGTCGCGGCGATCAGCTCCGGCGGCGGCGGAGGAGCAGCATCGCGACCAGACCCAGGCCACCGAGGGCGCCCTGCGGACCGGCGGGGGTCGCGTTGCACGCGCATCCGGTGCGGAGGTTCGGGTCGCTCGGGTCGCCACCCTCGTCGCCCACGCCGTCATTGCCATCGGTCGGGTCGACCACGATGGGCTCGAGGCCAGTGCCGGACACGGGCACGAAGATCTCGGGGTTGAGCGGGTCGTTGGTGAAGAAGGTCACGCCACCCGTGACCGTGCCCTCCTCCTCGGGGGTGAAGGTCACGAGGAGCACGCCGCTGTCGCCGCCGGCCGCGAGGACCTCGATGTTGTCGAGGGTGAAGCCGTCGCCCTCGATGAGCGCCTCGCCCTCGAGGTCGACGAGGCCGTGGTTGTCGAAGGACAGCTCGAGAGTCTTGGACTCACCGAGCAGGACCTCGCCGAAGTTCAGCGTGGGGTCCATCATCGCGACCGCCGGCATGTGGTGGTCGAAGTCGGTGGTGTGGGTCACGACCTCGGCCGTCTCGCTGGCCATCACCCAGCTGTACGCGAAGGTGCTCTCGAAGCATCCGAAGTCAGTGAAGCACACGCCAATGGTCGGCAGCAGGTCGATGCCGAAGGTGGCATCGGCCTTGCCCGTCCAGTTGGCGTTCATGTCCATGGTGCCCGGGTTCACGACCGGCAGCGGCATGTCCATGGCCCAGTCGAGCTCGCTCGTGGCCTTGCCGTTGATCGCCAGGTGGTCGCCGGAGAGCACGACCTGCGAGGTCGGCACGATCTCACCGAGGAAGGTGAGCTGGATGTCCTCGCTGACGTCGAAGCTGGTGTCGACGGTGATCAGCGAGTCGGCGACGGCGCGAACCGTGCTGGTGGCCCAGCCCTGGGGGATGAGCGCGGTGTCGAACACGCTCTCACCCTTCCACGCGAAGCTCTCGGACCACACCTGGTTGGTGAAGGTCATGCCGAACAGGTCGACGTGAATCGTCGCGCTGAGGTTCGTGTTCTGGGAGAGGTTCTGGGTACCGCCCTCGACCACGCCGCTGAACCAGTGGGTCAGCCCCTCGCCGTCGTACGCGAGGGTGCTGTCCACCTTGTGGATGGTGTCGAGGTCGCCCTGGGTGTCGGCGCGGAGCTGCACCGAGAGGGTGCTGTCCTCGCTGGGGAGCCAGAAAGTGTACTCGACGCCGCGGTACAGCTCGGTGGAGCTGGTGAGGGTCACGTCCTCGACGGTGTCTTCCCACGCCAACGCGACAGAAGGAAAGACCACGGCGGCCGCAAACACGAAGAGAGTGCGCATAGAAAATGCTCCGAAAAAAACGAGAGAGATGATCGAAAACGTGCGAGGCGACCCCCAAAAAAGGCGGGGACCACCCTCGGCGAGCGCCGGGTAACCGGAGCCCTCGGGGGTGTAAAGCGGATGTCAGCTGAACAGCGCCGTCAGTTTTGACCCGACGTCCTTCAAACCCTCATGAACACGGGTTCGAGCCGATTTTCTCATTCCCCGACATATGTGTGGATCGCAGCGCGGATCGTCCTGCAAAACCGGCAATGGTTCCCCTCTGATCGGCACCTGCGACGCGTCACCCGGCGTTTGACACAGCGAGACAGCCCCGAGGGCGCGGGGACCGCTACGAACAGGCATGCTCGACGTCCTCGTCCTCGGTGCCGGTGTGTCCGGCCTGCTCGTCGCTCGCCGCCTCGCCTTCGCCGGCAAGCAGGTGCGCGTGCTCGAAGCTCGCGACCGCGTCGGTGGCCGGGCCCATAGCATCGACGGGCTCGACCTCGGTGCGACCTGGGTGTGGGACAGCGAGCGGGCCGTGCACGCGCTGCTCACCGAGCTCGCCGTGGACACGTTTCCCCATCACGCCGAGGGCATCGACCAGTTCGAGACCCCCGGCGGTATTCAGCGCGGCCGCCTGCAGCGAAGCGTCGTGCCGGAGCGCCGCATTCACGGCGGCACCGCAGCCATCGCTGCTGCGCTCGCCGAGGACCTGCCCGTCTCCCTGAACCGCACCGCGCGTCGGCTCACCCAGGAGCAGCCGGGCCTCGCCGTGCACACCGACCACGAGGTCCACACCGCCAGACACGTGGTTGTCGCCCTCCCGCCCGCGGTGTTCGCGACCCGCCTCGACCTCCCGCCGCTGGACCCGGCCGTGCGCGACCGCCTCACCCGGACCGCCGTGTGGATGGCGGACGTCGCCAAGGTCGTCGCCACCTACCGCCGCCCGTTCTGGATGGATCGAGGCCTCAGCGGCCGCGCGGCGAGCCTGGTCGGCCCGATGTCCGAGGTCCACGACATGTCTGGCCCCGAGCACCAGCCCGCCGCGCTGTTCGGCTTCGTGCACCGCGCACACGCCAGCGCAGACTGGGAGGCTCGCGCCCGCGCCCAGCTGGTCCGCCTGTTCGGTCCCGAAGCAGGCGAGCCCGTGGCCTGGCACGCCAAGGCGTGGTGGACAGAGCCGGAGACCGCGCCGCTGCTCGGCGGCGACGACGTGAACGCCATGGGTCATCCCGCCCTTCGCGCGCCGCTCTTCGACGGTCGCGTGCACCTGTGCAGCACCGAGACCTCGGGGGTGAGCCCCGGACACCTCGACGGGGCGGTGGAGCGGGCCGAGACCGTCGCCGCGCACCTGCTGGAGGTCCTGTGAGCTTGCTGCATCCCGACCCGAGCCAGCCGGCCACCGTACATGCGGCGGCCCTGCCCTGGGACCCCTCCCCGGCCGCGGGCGTGTATCGCAAGCGCATCGAGCGCACCGGCGACGAGGTCGCGCGCCTGACGAGCCTGGTCCGCTACGCTCCGGGCAGTCGCTTCCCCGAGCACGTACACGGCGGAGGCGAGGAATACCTCGTGCTCGACGGCACCTTCTCCGACGCGGGCGGTGATCACGGCGTCGGCAGCTACGTGCGCAACGGCGTCGGCAGCGCCCACGCACCGTGGACCGACGACGGCTGCGTCATCCTCGTGAAGCTGTGGTGGATGCATGCCGACGAGCGGTCGAGCCATGTCGTCGACACCCGCACCGCAAGGTGGCAGCCCGTGCCCGAAGGCGAGCGTCTGGTCGTTCACGCCGGAGATCACGATCACACCGAGCTGTGGCGCCTGTCCGAGGGGGCGGCCCTCGATCTGCCCGGTGGCTTCGAGCTCTTCGTCATCGACGGCACGCTCGTCGCCGAAGGCGAGACCCTGGACGCGTGGACGTGGATGCGTCGCCCGGCTCCCCAGCCCGTCCAGGTGTGCGCCACCGCCGCGGCTACCGTGTACGTGAAGCGCGACCACCTGGCCACGCCGCCACCGCTGCCCGGCTAGCCGGCGCCCAGGGGCCTAGGGTCGCGCCACCGCCGCGCGTACCGCGAGGTCGGCCATGGCCAGCTCGAGCGTCGCGTCGACCGCCTTCTTGCCGGCCTCGGCCAGCTTCTGCTCACGCTGGAGCAGGACGAACAGCTCGTCCGCGCCGAGTTCCCAGCTCCGCGCCTGAAGCTCGCGCACGGCCTGGGCCCGGTCGAGGGCCTCGAGGCGCCAGGTCCGCTGCTCGGCCGCCGCCTCGCGCATGGCCTGGGCAGCGCGAAGCTCGGCGACGGCCCGGTCCTCGGCACCCTGCAGGCGCGCTTCGGCGGCGGCCCGGTACGCCTGGGACGCCTGTACCGACCCACGCTCCTTGCGCAGCCACAGCGGCATCTCGAAGGCCGCGCCGACAATCCACTCCTGGGGCTCGTCGGTGAGGTCCTGGCGCCACTGCACCTTGCCGTCGAGCGTCGGCAGCAAGCGGTTGTTCGCCAGGCGCTGACCGAGCTCGGCGCGACCGACCTCAGCGCGAAGGGCGAGCAGATCCGGACGCTCGAGCGCCATGCCCTCGGTGACCTCCGCGGCCGCCGGCTCGGGCAGGCGAGGCAGCTCCTCGTCCGTCGGCACCACCGGCGCGCCGTCGACATCGCGCCACCACAGCGACAGCTCGACCGCCGCCACGTCGAGGGCACGCTCCGCCGCCGCGAGATCGGCGCGTCGCTCGAAGAGCACCCGCTCGTTGTCGAGCAGATCGAGCTGAGACTTCGCTCCCTCGCGCACCTGGGTGCGCAGAGCGCCGTCCCGCTGCTCGGCGAGGGCGAGCTGGGCCTCGGCAATCCGGCGCTTCTCGCCAGCGGCGACCCACTTCCACCACGACGCCTCGGCCTTCACCCTTGCGGCCACGCGCTTGTCGTCGAGGGACGCCTGCTTCGCGCGAACCACGAGCTCGGCGTCCATCGCGACGCCGCGCGCCTCGCCGAGCCACAGACCGTCGAGCAACGGCAGCGACACGCCCACGCGGAGCTCGCCCTGGTCGGCGGTCGTGCGCTCGTCGTAGGTCGGGAAGTCGCCGGTGCCCACGCGGTAGCCAGCCTCGAGGCCCATGCCGAGCGGCGTGTGCGCCTTGATGCCGACATCCGCGTACTCGCGCGGGTACTTGCCGGTGTACGCGCCACCCGCCGCCGACAGCTTCGGGTCGAAGGCTCCGCGCGCCCCGAAGCGCTTGGCCTCCGCCGCTTCCAGACCCGCCTCGGCCTCCGCGAGCACGGGCACCCGCGCGTCCACGGCGTCGAGCAGCGTGTCGAGGGTGAGCGGCGACGCGAGCGCCGCAGCCAGCCACCACCAGAGCATCACTTCAGCTCCGCCGGCGCACGGGGCTTCTTGGTGCTCGGCAGGTTCGGCTTCTCGCCCTTGTCGACGTCCGGGAGCGGCGGGAAGCCGTTGATCTGGCGCCACACCTCGTAGCCGAGGCTCACGCGGCCGAGGAGCACGAAGCCCTTGGCGCGCACGCCCTGACGCAGCCGGTCCGCCGAGGGCCACACCGCGCCCTCGGGGGGCATGACGACGACCCGGAACTTGCCCTTGCCGTCGTCGGCGGGATCGACGAGGACCACGCGACCCTCGAAGGTACCGCCCGAAGCGCCCGGCAGGCCGACGAACTGCAGGGCCGGCCAGCCCTCGAACAGCAGGCGCACCTCGTCACCGGCAGAGATGAGCGGCATGTCGTTGCCATCGACGAACAGCTCGACCGCGCGGTCCGTGGTCGACGGAACGAGGCTGACGAGCGCGTCGCCCTTCTTGACCTGGCCACCGCCCGGTCCACCGTGGAGGGCCAGCACCACGCCATCGCGAGGCGCGAGCACGGTCTGGCGCTCCTGGCGCGCGACCTTGCCCTCGATCTCGAGCTGCTTCTGCTCGGTGTCGGCGAGCTTGGCCCGCGAGGCCTCGAGCTCGGCCTTCACGCCGGCGATCTTCGCGTCGGCATCGGCCGCCGCCTTGCCGCGGGCACGGCGGGTGGCGGCAATCTCCTCGTCCCGCGCGGACAGCGCGGCCTCGGCCTTGTCGAGCTTGAGGCGGGCGAGCTCCCACTCCCGCTGGCTGGCGATGCCCTCGTCGCGGAGGGTCGCGGTCCGCGTCTCCTGGAGCGCCGCGGTGTCGCGCTCCGCCTGCTCGCCGGTGCGCTTGCGGAGCAGGCCCGCGATCTTCGCGTCGTACTCGGCAAGCGCGAGGTCACGGCCGGCCTGCTCGGCGAGGAGCTTGGCCTCGTACGAGCGCACGCCCTCCTGGACCGCGGACAAGCCCACCATGCCGGCCTCGGCCTGCGAGCCCAGGCGGCGCAGCCACTCGGGGTCGTTGTCCGCGAGCTCGACGAGCGGCTGCCCCTCGGTCACCGCCTCGCCCTCCTGGACCAGCCAGCGCTCGATGCGGCCCTCGATGGGCGCCTCGACCATCTGCTCGCGGAACTCTGGCGCCCACGCGACGACGCGACCGCTACCGGTGGCCGACTGCTGCCACGGTACGAAGAGCAGCATGAGCACGAGAACCGGAAACAGGGCGACGATGACCCGAGCGACGAGGTGAACCACCCGCGGCGGGGTGACGAGGCGCTGTGCAGGCAGGTCCGACGGGGCCGTCAGCGACAGCCGCGGAGCCACCTCAGACGGTCGAGAGGCGGGGACGGGCACTGAGGCCTCCATCGGTGAGCTCGTACGCAGCACCGACGAGGTGCGCGAGCGAGGCGTCCTGGGTGAACACGAGCAGGGTGAAGCGAGAGTCCTGAACGAGCGGCCGCATCAGCGCCGCACGCGCCTGGTGGGCAAGCCCGTCGAAGAAGCCGTCGACGATGACCAGGCGCGGGTTTCCGGCGAGCGCACGCGCGACCACGAGCGCCCGAGCCTGACCCGCGGACAGCGGCCGGCCCTCCGGCGACAAGCGCGTCTCCAGACCCTCGGGAAGCGTGGCCACCACCTCGTCGAGCCCGACGCGAGTGAGGCACGCGAGGACCTCCTCGGTGTCGATGCCAGGCCGACCGAGGGTGATGTTGTCGCGAATGCTGCCTGCGATGAGGTCCGCGCCTCGCAGCAGCACCGCGTCCTGGTGGAGTGTCTCGGGGTGCAGGAGGCGCGCATCGACGGCGTCGCGGATCACCTGCCCGTGCGTCGGCACGCGGACGCCGAGCACGAGGTCGGCGAGCAGGCTCTTGCCCGAGCCGGGCACACCGAAGATCGCGGTGCGGCTGCCAGAGGTCAGGGTGAGCCCGACGCCGCGCACACCACCGGGCGTGCTCGGGTAGCTGAACCCGACCTCGCGCAGCTCGACGGTCGCCGGTCCCGCGGCGGGCTTGCGGCGCAGGCCCGCCGTGCGCTCCCCCGGGATGTCGACCAGCGCGCCGATCTTGTCGATGGCGGCGAGAAGATCGTAGGTGGTGTCGAGCTTGTCGGTGAACTTGGCGAGGCCGAGCAGCGCCGAGGTCATGATGAACTCGGCGGCGACGAGCTGACCGAGGGTGAGCTCGCCCTCGAGCACGAGCCAGCCGCAGAGCACGAGCAGCGTCGTGCTCACGAACACGCTGATGCCCTGCATGCCGACGTACTGCCGCATGAACACCGAGAAGTGCGTGGCGCGGGCCTCGAGGTAGCCCCGAGTCAGGCGGTCGGCGCGGTCCACACCCATCGAGGTGCCGCCGAGCTTGAACAGCAGCGGATGACGGGCCATCTCCTCGATCCACCCGGCGACCTCGTACTTCTTCTTCGACTCGATCACCGCCGAGGCCACCGCGCCCTTGGCGAGCGGCCCCCACACGATGGCGATGGCGCCGATGACGACCAGGTCGAACACGAGCAACACCGGGTGGTACAGCGCGAGGACCAGCAGGCCTACACCCGCCTGGAGCAGCGCGGCCAGTCCGTCGAGGAGCAGCGTGCGCACGGCCTTCTGGATGGTGAGCACGTCGAAGAAGCGGTTGACCAGCTCGGGCCCGTAGATCCGGTCGAAGGTGGGCACGTCCACGCGGGACAGGCGGCCGCTCAGGTCCGCGGCCATGCGCACGAAGATGCGTCGCTGGACCATCTCGACCGCGAGGCGCTGCATGGTGCGCAGCGCGGCGGCGAGGCCCAGGAACAGGAAGAGGGCGCTGCCGAGCACGACCACCGGCTGCAGCAGCGCGCCGAAGGCCAACCAGTTGATGAGCACCTGCATCGCGAGCGGCGTCGCCAGCGACAGCACACCGAGGATGATGCCGTAGACGACGATCACCGCCATGTCGCGGCGCTCGAGGTGCAGCAGGCCCATCAGTCGACGCCACGGGCTCGGCGTCTTGTCGCCGGTGGCGCGCAGCGCGGACGCCGGGAGCATCGGCTCGACCATGGCCCACGCGAGCTCCTCCCGGCCGATGCGCTTCGCGAGCTCACGCTCACCGAGCCAGCTCGCGCCCATGCCGTCGCCGAGGCGGGTCAGCCGCACACGGCCGAAGCGCACGCCGTCGATCATCCACCACCGCAGGCGACCAAAGCGATCCGGCGCACAGGTCACCAGGGGAAGCTCCCAGCTCGCGACCTCGGCGGCCTCGATGACGGTGCCGGTGCTCCACCGGACATGCATGCCCAGGCCCGACGCCAGCTCCTCGAACTGCTCGGACCAGTGACCCGCGCGGACGTCGTCGATCACGCGGCGGACTGCTTCGGCGTCGACCCGGTGCGCACCGCGCTCGAGGAGCAGCAGCGCGAGCGGCTCCATCGACGGGGTGGCGGGGACTTCGGGCATCTGCATGGGGGTTACTCCAGAGGGCCTACAGACCATAACGCGACAATCTTTTCGCGTAACGCGATTCACGTCAAAGGCTGTCACGCCCCCCGGGGGAGTCCGACATCGATGTCGTGATCTAGCGAGATGGCGTCGCAAATGCCAGGCTGGACCACCATGAACAGTGTGTCCGTCGCCTGGCACGTCCCCTGCAACCCCGGCGGCCGAACCGGAGACACCATGACGCGCCCCCTCCTCTGCCTCATCGCCCTGCTCGCCACCGCCTGCGATCCCCTCACCAACCAGTGTGATCAGGCCGCGGAATACGAGCCCACGATCACCATCGGCACCGGCTGGTCCGAGTTCACCGAGATCGACGGCCACATCGAGCGCTCGATGGGCACCCAGGGCGGCACGCACGTGTACCTGTCGCTGCGCACCACGGGCCTCGCACCGGGCTTCGGGAGCCAGGTGGCTCCGCCCACCCTCGACGCGCGCCTGGTCCAGAACGGCATCGAGATCGGCCAGACGAGCAGCCTGTGGGACCCGATGAAGGGCAGCGCCGCCTCCGCCGAGGTGATCGGCCTCGAGCTGCGGCTGTACGACGAGTACTTCTACGACGAGCAGCTCATCGCCGAGACCCAGTTCGACCGCGATGCGCCGATGCTGCTGATCGTCGACATGGTCGATGCCTGCGGCACCTCCGCCCACGAGGAGCTCGAGGTCCTGCTCGACACCTGAGACACGAAGGCCCCGCGACGGCGAACCGTGCGGGGCCTCGAGCGAGCGCGAGCGCGGCGACTACAGGAGGTCGACGTCCACGTCGGTCATCGGCGCCTTGCCGATCGCGACCTTGTTCGCGTACGCCTCGGCCTCGGGAAGCACGAGCTCGAAGTAGTAGCGAGCGGTCTGGAACTTGCTCTTGCGAAGGGTATCGTCCGCGTCGCGGCCCACGAGCGCCTGGAGCTGCTTGAGCCACACGAAGCCGAGGGTGACGAGCGCGAACTGGTTGAGGTAGTTCGACGCGACCGCACCGATGACCTCGTTGTCGGCCATCGCCGCGGCACCCATCTGCATGGTGGTCGCGTTGAGGCGCTTGGACTCGGTCTTGAGCGCGGCGACGAAGGGCGCGAGTTCCTCGATGTCCGCGCACTCGCGGATGAGCTCGGTGACCTCGCCAGCGAACACGCGCATCAGGCGGCCGCCGTGCATGGGCAGCTTGCGGCCACAGAGGTCGAGGGCCTGGATGTGGTTGGTGCCCTCGTAGATCATCGCGATGCGCTCGTCGCGCATGAACTGCTCGACGGGCCAGTCGCTGGTGAAGCCGGCGCCGCCCATCACCTGCATCGCGGTGCTGATGTTGTCGAAGCCGCGCTCGGAGCCGAAGGACTTGATGATCGGGGTGAGCAGGGCGACCAGGTCGCTCGCCTTCTCCTTCTCGGCCTCGTCGGTCGCGTGGTGCGACAGGTCGTAGCACATGGCAATCCACGCCACGAGACCGCGCAGGCCCTCGTTGGTGGACTTGCACTCGAGCAGCATCCGGCGCACGTCGGGGTGCACGAGGATGTTGTCGGCGGCCGCGTTCTTGTCGACCTTGGCCGGGTTGAGGGAGCGGGACTGACGGCGATCCTTCGCGAAGGACAGCGCGGCCTGGTAGGCAGCCTCGGCGAGGGCGACGCCCTCGATGCCGACGTTGAGGCGGGCGGCGTTCATCATCGTGAACATCGCCTTCATGCCGCGGTGGGGCTCGCCGACGAGCCAGCCCTCGGCGTCCTCGAAGTTCATCACACAGGTCGGGGACGCGTGGATGCCCATCTTGTGGTCGGTGCCGCCGCAGAACACGGGGTTGCGGCTGCCGTCCTCGAGGAACTTCGGCACCACGAAGGTGGAGATGCCGCGGATTCCCGGAGGGGCATCGGGCAGGCGCGCGAGCACCAGGTGGATGATGTTCTCGGTGATGTCCTGCTCACCGAAGGTGATCCAGATCTTGGTGCCGGTGAGCTTGAAGTGGTCGCCGTAGGGCTCGGCCTTGGTCTTGAGCAGGCCGAGGTCGGTGCCGCAGTGGGGCTCGGTGAGGCACATGGTGCCGGCCCACTCGCCGCTGATCAGCTTGGGGAGCAGGTTCGCGTTCGCGTAGGTCTCGCTGTGGACCTCGTGCTCCTCGAGGGCATCGATGAGGCCGGCGGTGAGGCCCGGGCACATCGAGAAGCTCTTGTTGCTCGCGATGAGGACCTCGGAGCCGAGGGTCGACACGACGACCGGCGCGCCGATGCCGCCGTGCTCCTGCGGGAACGGGAGCGCGGTGAAGCCGTTCTCGGCGTACTGCGCGTAGGCCTCCTTGAAGCCCGGCGCGGTGGTGACGCTGTGGTCCTCGGGGTTGTACTTCACCCCTTCCTTGTCGCCGGTGGCGTTGAGGGGCGCGAGCACCTCGACGCAGAAGTTGGCGTAGCCCTCGAGCAGGTCCATGGCCGTGTCGAGGTCGAACTCCTCGAAGCGCGGAATGCCATGAATCTTGCCGTTGTAGTCGAAGGCCTCGAGAAGGAAGCGAATGTCGTCGAGAGGGGCTTTGTAGGTGTTCATGTTGGCGACTCCACGCACGGGTCTCGAATGAATAAGCATTCAATGTATGCAGAAACCCGTGTGCGCGCCCGTCTTCGGACGTCATCGTGCGGTGTAAATCAGGGGCTTCATCAAAGTCCGCATGCAAGCCCGCGATCACGTTCCAGTCGCCGCCACGGGCCTACGGATCCGATGCGACGCGCGCGATCTCGCGTCGAGGTCAGGCCTCGTCGAGCGCGTGGGCGAGCACGAAGGTGTGGACGATGTCGTCGACGAAGGGCTCGAGGGCGAGCGGCGTGTCTTCGTGTCCACACAGCCCGTGCTGGTGCATCAGCGCCATCACCAGCGGGCCGAGCAGCTGGAGCGCCGCGCTCCGGGTGTCCAGCTGGCGCAGCCGTCCCGCGTCGATCAGCCGCTGGAGCAGCCGCGACACACCGACGACGACCGGGTCGAAGATGTGATGGCGGTAGGCGGCGCCAGTCGCGCCGTCCGCAAGGCCGACCTGGAAGCCCACGTAGTGGAAGTTGCCCACCCCGAAGTCGCGCCAGCCGACGAGCAGCTTGAGCAGCGCCGTGCGGAGGGTGAGCCGGGCACTGGACAGCGGCGCACTCGCGAGGCCCTCGACGTGTCCACGGCCGAAGTCCGCGGCGTACTCGAGAGCCGCGCACACCGCGCCCTCGCGATCTCCGAAGTAGTGCACCAGCGTCGGACGACTGACCCCGCAGGCCTGCGCCATCCCCCGGAGGCTGACGTTCGCATCGGCGAACAACGCGCGCATCACGCCGTCGGCCAGCGCGGCGCGCTTCTCGTCGTAGTCAGGGTTCTTGGTTCCAATGGGCCGGGACATGAGCTTCCGAGAGCAAGGCCAGGAGGTAACGTGACGGGGTGTGAGCCGTGTGCAAGACAGGCATCCACTGAGTGGCGCACCTTACCCGCTTTCTATATCCTGACCGGCATAGGAGAAACAATGACCGGTGCTCGGGACCGTGCCCTGGCCTGCCTCCCCATTCGTGAAGAGCTGCTTGCACAGGCGGCTTTCGTAGAGCGCCACGCGGGCTTCGACGAGGCTTCGCTGATCGTATACACCGTGGAACAAAGAGACGGCGGCGCCGAGCTGATGCGGCAGGCGTGGTGGTTCGACGAAGAGAGCCTCACCTGGTCGCTGGACGCCTCGGAGCACTGGAGCCTGCCGCGGGAAGGTGTCGATGCGCTGGTCGATGCACTGAGTCCACGCACCCGCCAGGTTCGCTAGTCCACCTCGGATACGACCGGCCGATCGTTCCGACTGTGCACCACACCGTGCACGAGCACGGCACCCGGGTGGACGTCGACCTCGGCCAAGGCCCCCTGGGCATCTGGGGCATGGGTGGTGTCGCCATCTGGGGCACCGGCGGCGTCGCAACCGAGGGCGGCGCCGCGGTCCCGTGGCCCGGCTCCGCGGACGCCTACGACAGCCTGCCCAGCGATGACCTGCTGGTCCTCGCGGAGAAGGGCATCGCCACCGAGCTCGACTGGGCGGCGACGTCGACCATGCGCGTCAAGCCGCTCTAGTCGCCCTTGTTGTTCACGCCTGGCGGGTGACCGCCAGACCGTGCTTCTTGATCAGCCGCCGGAGGACATACCGGCTGCTGAGCCCGAGGGCTCGCCAGACTTCCTGTTGGTTGCCATTGTGGGCGGCAAGGCAGCTGGCGAGTGCCTCCTTGGGAATGTCCGCCGGGTCACGCCCGACCCAGGCCTCCCAGCCCACGGAGGCCGTGCCTTCACCGTCGTCGGTGCCGCCACCGAGCGTCGGCAGCGGCGGCTCGAGCGTCGGCGCCGTGCCGGTCGACAGCGCCTGCCAGATCCACGCCTCGAGCTCGCGCGCGTGCGTGGTCCAAGGATGGCGGAGCGCGGCGACTGCGAACTCGGCGGAGAACGCCGGAACCTCGCCGCCGAGCTGGGCAACGAGGCCCACATCGTTGGCGAGAATGCGGGCGAGCAGGTGCCGCTGGAGCAGCGCGATGTCCTCGCGGCGCTGATCGAGACCGGCGAGCTCGACGGTCAGGCGAAGGCGCGCGCGGAGGTCGTGCTTGAGCGACTCGGGCGCGCGGTTGGTGGCCGCGACCAGCCGCAGGTCGGCGGTGCGCGGACGAGACTCACCCAGGCGCTGGTAGCGGCCATCGTCGAGCACGCGCAGCAGGTGAGCCTGCGAGGCGTGGGGCAGCTCGGCGAACTCGTCGAGGAACAGCGTGCCGCCCTCGGCCTCGCCGATCAGGCCCCGCCGCTCGGGCATTCCGTGGTTCGGGTAGTTGCGCGCGTGTCCGAACAGCTCGGCGTCGACGAGGCCCTCGGGCAGCGTGGCCGCATTGCGGTCGACCAGCGGGCCTTCGGCGCGCGGCGACAGGCGGTGGATCGCGCGGGCAGCGAGCTCCTTTCCTGCGCCCGACGGGCCCACGACCAGCACGTGCGGCTGGCGCGGTCCGACGAACGCGAGCTGACGACGAAGCTCCCACGCCGCCTCCGACTCGCCGACGATGCCGTGCTCGTCGGGTTCTCCGAAGGGATGCAGCTTGAGCCCGAGATCGGGCAGCTCACTCGGTGAATCCACGCAGAGCAGCACCAGGCGCCCGTCGAAGAGCAGGATGCTGCCCGGTCGCACCTCGGCCTGGGCCGCCTCGCGGCCATCGACGTACATGGTCGCGCGCCCGAGGTTCTCGACGTGGAGGACCTGACCCGAGCGCCGCACGCTGGCCTGAACCCGGGAGATCGTGCGGCTCTCGAACGGACCGCCATCTTCGACGCGGCCGGGTCGCAGGCGCAGCGGCCACGTCCGCGGGTGCGGATCGTCAGGGCGGGCGCCACCGCGGCCGAAGACCACGGTGCGTCCGTCGGTGAACAGCATGCGCTCACCGACGCGTCCGGGCTCTTCGCGAAGCCAGGCCACGACGAGGGCCGGGCCACGGCGGGGCCGCGAGGTCGGATGGCTATCGAGGGTATGAGTCTGGTCCTGCATCACGACACACGCTGCCACATGGCCGCGGCCTCAGCCGAGGCACGGGCCGCGAGATTCGCCCGCCCAGCGGCCTTCGCAAGCTCGTGGACGGAAGAGTAGGCACGCGCGAGATCGCGCGTCACCAGTCCGGTGGATCGGAGCAACGCGGTGCCCCGTTCCATCTCGACCTCGCACGCCTCCCACTCGCCAAGGGCCGCGCGCCCCCATGCCGACAACGTCCACACCGCCCCGACCATCGCCTCTCGCTTCTGGCTCTCGAACTCCGCGCGGACCGCCGGGAGCCGCTGCAGCGCGTCCTCCGGGCGATCGCACGTGAGCAGGGCCACCACCATGTTCAGGCGCACCACCACCGCGGCACTGCTGCCTCCCGCGTCGAGGAGCTCGGCCGCCGTCTCGAGCGCCGACCAGGCCTCTTCGTGGCGCCCCGCATCGCCGAGCGCGCCGCCCAGCGCGTTGAGCACCGCCGCGCCGAACAACGGGTGCCCTCGGAGCACCGCCGACGCCTGCCGGAGAAGCCGCAGCCGCTCGTCGACCTCGGTGCACGCGTAGGACTGGAAGTAGTCGGCGATCGCCGCGTAGCTCCCCGCGCCTTGCGCCGTCGCCGCCTCGCGGAGCGCGTCGATGTAGGCCGCCGCCCCGCCCGCACCTCGGTGGATGATCACCGCCTCGGCGAGCCCGGTGCGAGCCTGGAGCTCGAAGGTCGCATGGTTTCCGGCGCTCGCGAGTTCCACCGCGCGCTCGTGCGCCGCAATGGCTTCGGGGAAGCGCCCGGCTCGCTGGTGGCAAGCCGCGACCTCGGCCCACGCCATGGCCCGCTCCAGCGTGTCGACCCCGTCGGCGGCGAGCACGGCCTGCGCCGAGGCCAGGGCTTCGTCCAGCTGGCCGCTCGTGCGCTGCCAGGTCGCCCTGGCCCGTAGCGCCAGGAGTCGCTCCGGAGCGTCCGGGGCCGCGCCGACGGCGTCCAGCGCCCGAACCAGGGACTCGGCCACCGCGAAGGCCTCCCGCACGTCACCCGCGGCGGTGCGCTCGCGAACGCCTGCGATCAGCGATTCGAGCGCCTGCTCGGCCAGCCCCGCCTCGAGGAGCAGCTCTCCCCGGGTCTCCGGGCGGTCCACCACCGCGGCGCACGCCAGGCACACCACTGGCAGCTTGCCGCGGGCCCGCGCCTCGTCGCGGAGGACCTCGGGAACGAGCGGATGAGCCCAGGTCAGGCCCCGATCCGTGGGCCTCGCGAGGCCGTGCTGCCACAGGGCATCGGTCAGCGCAGAGACCTCGACGCCAGTCGCCGCCGACCACCGCGCGAGGTCCACCTCGTCGCCGAGCATCGCCGCGTAGGCGAGCACGGGCCACTGGCCCTCGAGCGGCGCCAGGCGCTGCTGCCACACCCCGCGCAGGCCGTCGGGCAGACGTGGGACCTCGTCGACGGCGAGCACGAAGCCATCGTCGCCGGGCACGAGGATGCCACGGGCCACCCAGTCGCCGACCAGCTCGACCGCGAAGGCCGGGTTGCCGCGCGTCTGGCGCTCCACGGCATGAGCCAGCGGCCCCGACAGGCCGAGGGCATCGCGCACCAGCAGCCCGTGGGCCCGCGTATCCAGTGGCCCGATGTCCAGCCGCCGCATGCCGGTGGAGAGCAGGCTCGGGTCGGCCGCGAGCTCCTGCTCGTCGAGGGTCACCACCACGAGAACCGGGCGAGAACCGGGCGTCCGCGCCAGCTCCTCGACCAGTGCCCGCGCCATCCCGCCCTGCGCGTGGCCCTGCGCCCAAAGCACCACCGGGCGCTGGGACCCGCGCGCGGAGACCACGGCACGCGCGCTCTTCACGCGCTCCACCGCCCGCGCTCCCGGATCGACCAGCGTGTCCGCGAGACCGGCGGCTTCGGCCCCAAAGCGCACGGCGAAGCGCTCGCCACGGCCCTGCCAGCCCACGAGGTCTTCGGGGTGTCCCGGCCGGAGGACGATGCCATCGGCGCCAGCCTCGCCGGCGGCCTCGACCAACCAGCGCGCGAGGCGCCGCTTGCCCACGCCCATCGGCCCCACGAGCGCACACACGGCGGCCCGCGCGTCGCCGCGCACCGCGCCGAGCATCGACCACAGCGCGTCGCGCTCGGTCTCGCGGCCAACCATGGGCAGGTGTCGGAGGCCGAACAGCCCGAGCCCCATGCCCCGAGGTACGCGGCGGTCCTCGACCTCACCACGCCACTCGCGGGGAGCCTCGGCCTTCGCCAACTCCGCGAGGTCGCTGGCCGGCAGCGCGGATGCGCCCCCGAGCACCGCACGGGTGTCGAGGGTCGCGCTCAGGTCGACTGTGTCGGTCGCGTCGTCCATCGGTGCGACGCGGACGTCGGCGACCCCAGAGGCCAGCGCGGGCATCGCCGCGAGCGCGTCCGCCGCGTGGGCGAAGCGCTGCTCGGCCATGGGCTCGGCGAGGCGACGGAGCCATGCCCCCACCGCCGGCGACGCCCCTGGCGGATCGGGCAGCACGAAGCCCGCCTTGAGCCGCCCGAGTCCACGGGCATCCAGCGCTGGAAACGGCGTGCGCGCCGCGAGCAGCGCCCACGCGGTGATGCCCAGCGCATACAGGTCGGTCCATGGCCCGAGTCCCTCGGTTCCCGCCATCTGCTCCGGTGGCATGTAGGTCGGCGTGCCACGCGCGCCGCCACCACTGTCCTCGGCGAGACGCGCGATGCCGAAGTCCGCGAGACGCGCCCGGCCGTGCGCATCTACGAGGATGTTCGAGGGCTTCACGTCGAGGTGCAGCACCCCCCGGCTATGCGCGTGCGCCAGCGCCGAGAGCACCCCGGCGAGCAGGGGCCGCGCCTCGGTCCACGGGAGCGGCGCCCGACAGGGGCGCGCCCGCTGCATGACGACGTACGGGCTGCCGGCGGGCAGTGCACCGCCCTCCGAGATCCCCCGGTCATACACGCGCAGCACGTGGGGATGGTGCATCGCCGAGATCAGGCGGATCTCCCGGTCCAGCTGCTGCACGCGCTTCGCGGTGGGGGCCTGGCGCAAGCACTTGATGGCCACCGGATGGCCCGAGGCGCGGTGGCGGGCCGCGTACACCACGCCCATGCCGCCCTCGCCGAGGACCTCTTCCAGCTGAAAGTGCGCATCGAGCGTCACGCCCTCTCCACGTGCAGCAAGCCCGCGAGCCGCGGACCGTCGAAGAAGCTATCGCGGGGCCCGCGCGGGCCCGACCAACTTTCTGTGCACGAACGCGCCCGCACTGCGTGAAGCCACGGGAGTGAACCCCGAGCCGTCATGAACGCCCCCCGCCCTTCCACCGTCTCCTGGACCTTCGTCGACGCGTCGCCCGATGCCGAGGTGTTCCAGCCGCCGAGCCACGAGGCCCTGCGCACGTACCAGCGCCTGGGGGGCCTGTGCGTGCCGCGAACCCCGATGATGCGGGCGTTCCGAGACGCCATCGTCGCGCCCTACGCGCACTTCACGCTGATCAACGTGCGGCAGCAGCTGTATCTCTACGACATCTTCCACCTCGGGTGGAGCTCGCGCATCGGTCACTTCGTCGGCTTTCACTGGGTCAACGCGGTGATCGGGGCGGTGCTGGTCCGCGCGACCGGCTCACCGTGGGCGGCGGTGGCCTGGGTATCGCTGCTCGCGGTCTGGTACGCGGTGATGGCCCGCTCGGTCGGTCTGTTCGCGTGGTGGCTGGTGTCACTGGTCCAGCTGGGGTTCGTCCTCGCGCTGGCGCTCGCCCACGCCGCCGTGTTCGGACCCTCCGGCCTGTTCGTCGCCTGGCTCGCCGGCGCGTGGATCGTGGCGGGCCCCCACATGCTCGAGCCGCTCCCACCGCGGTCCGGCGAGCCCGACGCCTGGTCGAACCTTCCCGACTTCGTGCGCGGCCCCGAGCACGCTCGCCTGCCCCTCGCCGAGAGCGTGCGCCGCGTGGTGCGCATGCTGCCGGGGCCCGTGATCGGCCTCACCAACGAGACATTGTCGAGCCCTCGGCTGCTGCCCTATGGCGCACTGCGGCTGATGATGGCCTTCGGCTACGCCCCCGCCCTCAAGGAAGAGCACGACGCGTGGCTCGCGCGGGCCTGGGCCTCCGGCAACCCGGCCATCGACTACATCGGCATCGGCGGCGCGACCGAGCTCGAGCTCACGGAAGCAGGAAAAGGAACGGCAACCTAGCGCGCGCACCCGGGCCCGCCGGCGGCATGCCCAGACGCTCCGCACGGTTGCGGCCTGCGGCGCGCACCCGCGGGTCCTCGTGGAGCATGGCCAGGGTGTGCAGGCTCTCGGCGGCCTGGGCGACCTGGCCGCGCTGTGCGAGCGCCTCGGCTCGGCGCCACACCTCGACCGCCGCCGGGTCGTCGGTAGGCGGCGCGCCGAGCTCCCAGGTCACCGGCGCGACCGGGCGGTGGGCCTGCCACTCGAGCCCGCCCCCCACGGCGAGAAACGCGCACAGGCCCGCTGCCGCCGCCAGGCGTCCGCGGTGACGGCGCACACCGAGACGCGCGCGGTAGGCCATGCCACTTCGGCTGGGAAGCGACTCGAGCCTGAGCACGCGACGCAGGTCGGCGGCCATCGCGGCCACCGAGTCGTAGCGCGCGCCCGGCTCGGCCTCGAGCGCCCGATCGAGCACCCACGCGAGGTCGTCCGGCAGTCCGCGACGGTGGGCCGCCATCGGCACCGGCGCGAGCTGCTTGCGCGAGGCCGCCTGGGCCGGGGTCAGCCCGTCCACCGCGTGGGGCAGCACGCCCGTGAACAGCTGGTAGCCGATCACACCCAGCGCATACACATCCGTCGGCACGTCGGTCGGCCGCCCCGCGAGCTGCTCCGGACTGCAGTAGGCGATGGTACCGACCGCGCCCGAGGCCTGCGCCACCCGCCCCTCGAGCAGGCTCGACGCGATGCCGAAGTCGAGCACCTTGGGCTGTCCCTGGGTGGTGAGCAGCACGTTGGCGGGCTTGAGGTCGCGGTGGAGGATGCCGGCCTGATGCGCGTGATGCACGGCGTCGCAAAGGCGGGCGAGCACCTCGATGCGCTGGGCGTCGTCCGCGCCCTCGAGGGCGACGTCGAGGGGAAGGCCGCGCACGAGCTCCATCGCGAGGTACACGAAGCCGTCCTGCTCGCCGGCCGCGTACACCTGGGGAATGCCCGGGTGATGCAGGTCACCGAGGGCCTGGACCTCGAAGCGGAACAGCTCCGCGGCCCGGGCGGTGCGAAGCCAGGGGTGCAGCGTCTTCAGCGCGACCTTACGCCGGGGATGCGCCTGCTGGGCCTCGTACACCACGCCCATGCCCCCGCGACCGATGCGGCCCGTAATCGTGAAGTCCCCGACCCGCTCGGGCGGTGCCTCCTCGACGAGGTCGCGGACGATCAGGTCCTCACCGGCGCCGGTGACCCCGCCGAACACGCCGGTCGTGTGGGCGTCGGCCTCGAGCATGCCCCGCAGGGGACCCGCGACCGCCTCGGGCAGCACCGAGAGCCGGGCCACGCGCGTCGCGTCGTCCGCGTCGCACAACGACTCGAACTCGGCGGCAATGCGTCGGTAGTCCTCCGGGTCCATCAGCCCGCCAGCCGGGTCTCGAGCCAGGCCCTGGACAGCCGCCAGGACTTCTGGACGGCGCTGCGCGACATGCCGAGCTGCGTTGCGGTCTCGGTCACCGAGAGCCCGCCCAGGTAGCGGAGCTCGACGATCTCGGCGCCGAGCGGATCGAGCGCCTCGAGCTCGCACAGCGCGTCGTGCAGGTCCACGATGTCGACCTCGCCGCGGTCGTCCGCGAGCCCGGTGAGGGTCGTGCGCTGAAGGTCCGCTCCGCCGCGCTTGTCGGCCATGCGGCGGCGGGCGCGGTCGAGGAGGATCTGCCGCATCGCCTTCGCGGCCACCGCCTTGAAGTGCCCCTCGTTGTCGAACTCGCCCTGCCAGCCGGACAGGCGCATCCACGCCTCGTGGACGAGCACCGTCGGGCGGATCGAGTCCTGTGGTCGCTGACGTCCATACGTCGCGGCCAACCCACGCAAATGGTCGTACACCCTCGGCACGAGGGCGTCGAGATCGGTTCGAGGCATCATCGCGGCGACTATACGTTCGCCAGAACGGCAAGAGTGTCGGGTACCCGCCACTTCACCGGTTCCTCGCACAATCCCCTGCGAAGGCGGTTGCGGGGCGAGCGCGTCGGCCCCCCTCTCCAGAGCGTGCACCGCGGAAAAGTCGATCGAAATGTGCACGGTCGCGCGCGCGCTGCGTGGAGGCAGGTGCACGGAGTCGACATGCTCAACCTGCCCATCACCAAGCCGACCGCGCACGAGCGGCGGCGCACCGCGTCCTACCCGACGCCGCATCCCCACGCCTGGTACCACCTGTGCCGCAGCGCCGAGGTCGCGCCCGGACAGGCTCGCGAGGTCGACGCACTGGGCGAGAAGTGGGCGGTCTTCCGCGGAGAGAGCGGCGCCATCGGACTGATGCACGCGACCTGCCCGCACCTCGGCGCGAACCTCGCCGATGGACGGGTCGACGGCGACTGCCTGCGCTGCCCCTTTCACGAGTGGTCCTTCGACTGCAGCGGGCACCTCCAGGCGATCCCGAACGTCGACAAGATCCCGAAGGCGCGGGTCGAGAGCCCGCCGGTCCGCGAGTTCTGTGGACTGATCCTCATGTGGCATGGGCCGGTCGACGCCGACGGCAACCCGCCCTACGAGCCCGACATCTGCATGGACGTGCACGAGGACTTCGTGTGGCACGGGGAGTGGACCCCGCCAGACCTCGCCATGCACCCGATGGAGTTCTGCGAGAACGCCGTCGACGACGCGCACTTCGAGCTGTTGCACACGAAGATGAAGCTTCCGTGGACGCGCCTGTCGCTGCCCGGGCTGACCCTCGACCACGTCGCCCACTGGGAGGCCGACCCCGAGCGGCCGCACCTTTCGTACTTCCACGACGACGCCCACGTGCTGTGGCGGGGGCGCAAGCTCGAGAAGACCCGCACCAAGGCCGTCGGTACGTTCCTGGGGCCGGCGACCGTCGTGCTCATCCGCGTGAAGATGCAGGACGTCGGGGACGTGATCATCGGCCACACGCACACGCCGGTGAACCAGCCCGGCGATCCGCTGATGACGCGGATCCGCTTCAACTGGTGGGCGGCGCCCGACGTGCCGCGACTGCTCGCCTGGTACGTCGCTGGCAACTGGGTCGCCCAGTGGCGCAACGACGTGGACATCTGGACGCGCAAGTCGCACGTCCGACGTCCCGTGCTCTCCCGCGCCGACGGCAACATCCACGCGATGCGCCGTTGGTACGCCCAGTTCTACGACGAAGAGACGGCCGCCGCCTGGATCGGCCGCCGCAGCCTGCAGAGGACCGCATGAACGCCCCCGTCGCCGAGCGCTACCCCTTCTCGCCCTTTCCCATCGGCTGGTTCTGGGTCGCGTCCCAGAGCGAGCTGACGCCGGGCACCATCCTCAACCGGCGGCTCTTCGGCCAGGAGGTGATCGTCTACCGCGGCGAGGACGGCGAGGTGCGCATGCTCGACGCGCACTGCCCGCACATGGGCGCCCACCTCGGTCACGGCGGTCACATCGAGGGCAACCAGGTCGTGTGCCCCTTCCACGGCTGGAAGATCGCCGGGGACGGCCAGGTCGCGGACGTGCCCTACTCGCCGCGCAAGGCGCCGAAGGCCTGCGTTCGCAGCTGGCCGCTGCGCGAGTCGGCCGGGCAGGTCCTCGTGTGGCACCATCCGGAGGGCGCGGCACCGAGCTGGGAGCCGCCGGTGATCCCGGAGGCCGACGACCCGGAGTGGACGGGCATGAAGCCCGCGAAGCGCTGGACGATCCGCACCCACGTGCAGGAACTCGCCGAGAACGGCGTTGACAACGCGCACTTCGTGCACCTGCACTGCCAGCAGACCAAGGGCATGCGCACCGACGCGCTCGAGGCCGACGGCCCGCACCTCGTGCACCGCACCTGGCAGGACTTCAACCTGTTCGGCATCGCCAAGCTGCTGCGCGACAAGGTCGATGGCCCCCTAGACGTGCACTACCACGGCCTCGGGATCTTCGTGAACCGCGCCAAGGTCTACACCGGCATCGAGCTGGACTACACCTTCGTGTTCTATCCGGTGCCCCGCGACGACCAGCACGTCGAGTTCGTGTCCTTCCTGTGCATGAAGAAGCTCCGCTCGCGCGTCGCGACCTGGCTGCTGTGGCGGAAGGCCGTGTCCGAAGGCGGCGTGACCATCGATCAGGACGTGCCGATCTGGGAGAACAAGAAGTACTTCGACAAGCCGGTGCTCGTTCCCGAGGACGGCCCGGTCCACGCCTTCCGCAAGTGGGCGCGGCAGTTCTACGTCGACACCGAGGCCCGCGAGACCCTGCGGGTGGCCGGAGGACGCGGATGAGGGGACGCCACCCGCTCGACCCCTACCCCAAGGGGTGGTTCGCCGTTGGCTTCGCCCACGAGATCGGCGGGCGCCCGGTGATGGGGCGGTGGTGTGGACGCCTGCTCGAGCTCGACCGCTCCGGCGGCCGGCCCTTTGCGCGCGTGCTCGACGGCGGACCCGCGGTGCCGCTGGTCGAGCTGAACGGGGCCGTGCTCGGCTGGTTCGACCGCGACGAGGGCGTACCCGAGTGGACCCTGCCGGTGCCCGACAGCGGGGGCTGGTCGGCGTTCACCGGCTACACCTTCCCGCCGATCGCGACCCACCCGCAGGAGACCAGCGAGAACTCCGTCGACATCGCGCACCTCTCGGTGGTCCACGGCTACGACAACGTCGAGACCGTGTCCGAGGCCGTCGCCGATGGCCCGACCCTGGAGGCGACCTACGCGTTCACGCGCAAACCCCTGCCCTTCGACCCCTTCGGCGAGCCGATCCGCGCCCAGTTCACCGTGTGGGTGCACGGGCTCGGCTACTCCTTCGTCGAGAACCACGTCGCGTCCTACGGCCTGCGCACACGCCAGCTCGTGATGTGCACCCCGATCGACGGCGGCAGGGTCGAGCTGCGCATTGCCGGGGCGACCCACCTCGACCACCGCCTGCCCGCGCCGCTGCTCGCCCTCGGTCGCTGGGGAGCGCGGGTCGGCCTCATGCGGGCCTACATCCAGGACGTGTCGCAGGACCTCGCGATCTGGGAACACAAGGTGTACGTCGACCCGCCGCGCATGGTGCAGGGCGACGGGCCGATCACGCGCTATCGCCGCTGGTGCAAGCAGTTCTACGCCGAGCCCGTCTTCGGGTGATCAGCGGCACGAAGCCCGCGAACAGCCACGCCGTGGGCATCGCGCGCCCCGACGCGTCGCAGGCACAGCCGCCCGGCTGCTCGACCAGCGGCTCGTCGCTGTCGCCGCTGGTGGGGTCGCCGGTCTCCGGGTCGCCGGTCTCCGGGTCGCCGGTCTCTTCGAGGCCCGAGTCCTCGGGACCGGGTTCGACGTAGGGTGTGTCGCAGCTCACGGTGAGCGTGAACGGGCTCACCGCGTCCTGCCAGCCGTCGACGACGACGGTGAACGGCACGTCCGCGAGCGCGTCGACCTCGACCAGCTCGTCGTTCGCCTGCACGTCGTGCGACACGCCGAGGCAGCTGCGACCCATGCACTCCGGCGTCTCGAGCGCATAGATGTCGAGGTCGGCCTCGAGCCCGGTCAGGGTGAGGGTGACCACCTCGTCGGCGCCGCTGCGCACGGTGTACGCCATCTCGGGTCCGGTGTAGGTCGCGGTGTGGCAGCCGTAGACCTCGTGCACGTCGGTGGAACCCGGGTCGTCGTTTCGCGCCTGGACCACGTCGCCGCAGGTGAGCTCGGCGACCGGGGCGCACTCGGGGTAGCCCTCGTCGCACACGAGCCCCGGCAGCCCATCGTAGGGCCCCGCGTCCACCCACCAGTCCACGGCGTCCCCGCACGATCCAGCGAAGGGGTCGAGGCGGTTGTTGTCGCGGTCGCGCGCGTCGAGGTGGATGTGCGGTCCGGTGGAGTAGCCGGAGCTGCCCATGCGTCCGAGCTTGTCGCCGCAGGACACGGAGTCGCCGACCGCCACGGTCACGCTCCACTGGGCGAGGTGCGCGTAGTACGTGACCCGACCCGAGGCGTGCTGGAGCTTCACGTAGTTGCCGAAGCCACCGCCTCCCGCGCAGTCTGCGGTGGTGCACCGGTCGAACTCACCGTCGTTGATCGCCACCACCACGCCGTGCGCCGCCGCGGTGATGTCACGTCCGGCGTCCATACCGGTGAAGCCGCCGCCGCCGAAGTCACTGCCACGGTGGCCGCTGTAGCGAATGGAGCCGCAGTCGTAGTCGACCCCTGCGTGGTCGTAGTACGCGGTCGGGTAGAAGAACTCGGCGTGCTCGGTCGTCGTCGGGAACGCAAGCTGCTGAGCGGCCGCCGTCGCCAGGAACCACCACATCAGCGCCACCTCACGCGGTGTTCGCCGTCGGCCGCGGCCCACACGAGCTCGTCGCCCTCGAAGCGCGGGGGATCGCGATGGGGCGGGGGCACGAAGCCCTCGGGGGCCTGGCCCGGGACCCGAACGACGTCGGCGTTGGTGAGCACCCGAGGCTCGCCGCCCGCGGTGGCCACCAGCTCGATGCGAGGCACCTCGCCCCCACGGACGTAGGCGGCGTACGCACCATCGGGCGACAGGGCCACGCGATCCACCACCCCCTCGACCAGCGTCCGAGGCTCGGCCTCGGGCAGGCTCGCGAGCACGACCGCGCCCTCGGGTCCCCCGGCGATGAGCCGCGCCCATGCCGCCGTCCGCTGGTCCGCGGACAGCGCGACGCCCCCGGCGATGGCCTCGGCGAGCACGCGCTCCTCGGTGCCGGAGCGGAGGACGAGTCGCCGCTGGGCATCGACGAGGAACTCGCCAGACGGCGTGGGCGTGACGGTCGTCACCGCGGGAACGGCATCGGTACCTGGAGCCTGCGGAGGCTCGGCGGTGCCACACGCCGCGAGGGAGATCAGCGAGAAAAGGAGAGTGCGCATGTCGCGGGGACTATCGCGAATCGGCACCGCGCGCCTCTCGGCTCAACGGACCCAATATGTCGGCCCACCCGACAGTCTAGGAGTATGAAAGCGGACCGGGACTGGAGGGCCTCAGACCCCGTACACACCCATGAAATCGGACCTCGAACAGAAACTTCCCAGAAAATCCGAGACATGTCCGATTTCGGACACTTTGCCAAGATCCGGACGGCTACAACAGCAGCACCAACCGGGGGCTCGCTCCTCTCCCCCGCCAAGGAGAATCCCATGTTCAAGACGCTCGCTTCGCCTACCGTGCTGTTCGCCGCCCTCACCGTCGCCGGGCCGCTCGCTGCCGCGCTGTTTCCGTCGACGGCCTACGCGGGCGGTGCGACCCTGGTGACTGTCGGGAGCTCCGACATGTGTGACGACAAGGGCCGGCCCTGCGACGCGAACTTCTCGATCAGCGCCCGCGAGGACGACGAGGGCCTGGTGTTCGGCACCTACATCGACCGCTTCGAGAACGGTGAGGGCTTCGTCGCCGAGGTCGACTGCGTGTTCATCGACGGCGACGACGCCTGGATCAGCGGCGTCATCCTCGACGGCACCTGGGACGGCCAGGACAAGACCGGCGAGACGGTCATCACCCGGGTCCGCGACAACGGCGCGGGCCGCGGCGAGACCGACCAGATCAGCTACTCGTACATCGGCTACGACCTCGAGTGCACCGACGCACCCAACCTGCGCCTGTTCCCGGTGCCCCGCGGCCAGGTCCGCGTGCACTGATTCCGCGGGAGCCGGCCGCGCCGCTACTTCGCGGCCGCCGGCTCGCTGATCTCGCTCCGCTCGGGCTTCTCGGCCTGGACCCCGTGGTCCTCGACGATGGCCCGGCAGGTCATCTTCGCCGACATCATCACCGACGGCGTGCCCGCACCCGGCTGGGCACTGGCACCGACCAGGTACAGGTTGGTGATGTCCTCGGAGCGGTTGTGCGGGCGGAACCACGCGGAGTGCTCGAGGCGCGGCTCCACGCCGAAGGCGTTGCCCAGGTAGGCCTGCAGCTTGCCCTCGAAGTAGTCCGGCGTGATGAAGCTCTTCGTGACGACGCGCTCGCGAAGGCCGGGAATGAAGCCCTCGTCGTCGAGCATGCCGAGCACCTTGTCGACGAAGCCCTCACCGATCTCGTCCCAGTTCAGCCCGCTGCCGTTGTGGGGCACCGGGATGAGCGTGTACGCGGCGTGGTGCCCTTCGGGCGCCAGGCTCGGGTCGGTGAGCGTCGGGATGTGCAGGTACTGGCTGAAGTCGTCCGCGAGCTTCTTGCGATCGAAGATGTCGGTGAGCAGCTCCTCGTAGCGAGGCCCGAGGATGATGTTGTGGTGCTGCAGGTCGAGCGTCTCACCCTCGCGCTTCTCGAAGCCGAAGTAGATGACGACCAGGCTCATCGAGTAGCGCAGCGCCTTCACCTTCCAGTCCGGGTTCCAGGTGCGGTGCTTCTTGTCGATGAGCTTCATGTACGTGGTCGCGTAGTCCGCGTTGGACACGACCAGGTCCGCGTGCAGCTCCTCGCCGGTGTGCAGCCGCACACCCTTCGCCGTGCGCTTCTCGATCAGGATCTCGTCGACGCTCGCGTCGTAGCGCATGGTGCCGCCGAGCTCCTCGTACTTGCGCACGAAGCCGTCGACGAGCGCACCCGTGCCGCCCATCGCGAAGTGGATGCCCCAGGTCTTCTCGACGAAGTGGATCATCGCGTAGATCGCGGGCACCCGGAGCGGATTGCCGCCGATGAGCAAGGTCTCGAACGAGAACACCTGACGCAGCTTGTCACTCTTGAAGTACCGGGCGGTGAACCCGAACAGCGAGCGCACCGCGTCGAGCTTGAACAGGTCGGGGATGACCTTGATCATCGACCACGGGTCACCGAAGTAGGTGTAGCCGAGCTCGAGGAAGCCGCGCTCGAAGATGGCGCGCGCATCGCGGTGAAAGCGCTCATAGCCCTCGAGATCGGCGGGCTCGATGGCCTCGATCTGGCGGCGGGTGCTCTCGGGATCGCCGTCGTAGTCGAAGTAGGTGCCGTCGTCGAAATAGATTCGGTAGAACGGCAGGATCGGGCGGATCTTCACGTACTCGTGCGTGCGGGGTCCGCTCGACCAGCCCTCGCGGATGCGCAGCTCCGTGGCGTGCGCGGTCTTCGGCAGGATCTCGTCCGGGAAGTCCAGCGCGTCGAGGCCGGGCTCATCGCGCTCGAGCGCGAACAGCTCCTCGATGAAGTGCGGCACGGTGAGGACCGTGGGGCCCATGTCGAAGGTGAAGCCATCCTGCTGGCGGACGTAGGCACGCCCACCCGGCTTGTCGAGCGCCTCGACGATGGTGGTGTCGTACCCCGCGGCCTGCAGCCGGATGCCGAGGCTAAGCCCCCCGATGCCCGAGCCGATGATGATTGCCGTCTTGCGCGTCTCGCTCATGGGTCCTTCCCTGTACACGATGCCCCCAAACCATATCCAAACCCTGGACAAGACGCACGCAAAGGGTTCGCACAAGCTCGTCGTCCTTTGTCACGCACCGCGTCGACGCCCATGAACAGGCGATCTTCGACATGCACAGGGATCGGATCTCACGGGTCGGTGGCAGCCCGATGTCCGTGTGCCGGCGGGGCTCCAGCTACCTCTCGGCGGTTGTGTACATCCTGGAGAGGCTGGAAGGAACTCCTCGAACAGCCGTCCAGATCAGACCTTCTCCAGATGCACCGGCGTGCCGTTGAGCGCGGCATTGCCGGAGATCGGGTCGACCCGCTGCTCGTCGGTGAGGTCGTTGATCGACGCGCCAGGGTGCCGAGCGGCCGTGGTCCAGCTCACGCCCTCGCGACCGTGGCCGAAGCCGTGCGGCAGGCTGACGACACCGCGCATGACGGTGTCGGTGAGCTCCACCGGCACCTCCACGACACCCACCCGCGACCGCACGCGTACCCGGTCGCCCGCCGCGAGCCCGCGCGACGCCGCGTCGTCGGGGTGAACCATGAGCGTGCACCGATCCTTGCCCTTCATCAGCCGCGGCGCGTTGTGCAGCCAGCTGTTGTTGGTGCGCAGCTGGCGTCGCCCGATGAGCACCAGCGGCTCGGGGTCGGATGCCGCGACCTCGGCGACCCGGTCCCGGTCCGCCGTGTAGATCTCCGGGCACAGGTCGAGCCCCGGCCAGTCGCTGGGCATGCGCTCCCGCAGACAGGTGTGGAGCGGCCCGAGATCGAGCCCGTGAGGGTGGGCCTCGAGCTTGCGCAGCGACACCGCGCCGCGTCCGTTCCGCAGGCCATGTGGCCCGAGGCGAAGCCCGGCGGCGAGCACGCCACGCGGCCCGAGCGCCCGCTGAGCCGCCAGGGTGGCCCGCTTCGCGAGCGAGACACCGCGAAGCGCCTGAAGACGCGCCTGTAGCGCGGTGGCGACCTCCCAGTCCTGCCGCTCTTCGCCGGTCGCCGGCAGCACCGGCGGGCTGAACTTGGCGACGTTGCGGGTAGCGAGCGCATGGAACGCCGCATCGTAGTGGGGGCGCGACAGCGGCGGCACCACGGGGAGCACGTAGTGCGCATGGCGGCTGGTCTCGGTCAGGTACAGGTCCACCGACACGAGCAGGTCGAGCGCCGCCATCGCCTCGTCGAGCTGCGCGCCGTTCGGGCAGGAGAGCACCGGGTTTCCAGCCCACACGACCAGGCCGCGAATGCGGTCGTCGCCCGGCTCGAGGATGTCCTCGGCCAGCGTCGCCACCGGCAGCTCACCGCCGAACTCGGGCAAGCCGCGCACCCGACTGCGCCAGCGCGCGAAACGGCGTCGGGCGGCGCCCGGACGCCCGGCCGGCGGGTAGACGGCGGGCAGGGCCGGCTGCGTGAACATCAGCCCCCCTTCCCGGTCGAGGTGCCCGGTGACCGCGTTCAGCGCGTTGAGCAACATCGCGGTGGTCCCGCCGAAGTCCTGGGTGCAAGCCCCCATGCGCCCATACACGACTGCGCGCGGGGTATCGCACAGCGCCAGGGCGAGCTCACGGAGCACCTCGGCATCGACGCCGGTGACGCGCGCGGCGACCTCCGGGGTCACGTCCGCGGCCCACGCCCGCAGCACCTCCAGGTTTCGCGCACCATCCGCGAGGTGACCCAGCTGGGCCCCGCGCTCGGCGAACACCACGTGGAGCATGGCGAGCAGCGCGAACACGTCCGTGCCCGGGCGGATGAAGTGATGGGCGGTGGCGCGCTTCGCGGTCTCCGTCCTGCGGGGGTCGAAGACCACGAGACGGCCGCGCTCCGCAACACCCGCGAGGCGGCGCTTCATGTCCGGCGCGGTGAGGATGCTGCCGTTGCTGACCAGCGGGTTGGCGCCGAATACGATCATCAGGTCGGTGTGGTCGACGTCCGGCACCGGCAACAGCAGCTCGTGGCCGAACATCTGCAGGCTGGCGAGCATGTGTGGCAGCTGGTCTACGCTGGTCGCGCTGTAGCGGCGGGTCGTGCGCAGCGCCTTCACGAAGCCCGGGTTGAACAGCATCACGCCGAGGTTGTGCACGCAGGGGTTGCCCTGGTACACGGCCATCGCGTCGCGCCCGTGCGCTTCCTGGAGCGCGTGGATGCGCGCGGCGATGTCGTCGAGGGCCTCGTCCCAGCTCACCCGCTCCCAGCCGGTGTCCGTGCGCCGCAGCGGATGCGTCACCCGGTCGGCGTCGTGCTGCAGATCGGCCAGCGCCGCCGCCTTGGGACAGATGTGCCCCTTGGAGAACGGGTCGTCCGGATCGCCCTGGATGCGGGTCACCCGACCGTCCTCGACGTCGACGAGGATGCCGCAGGTGGCCTCGCACAGGGTGCAGGTCGCAATGTGGGTCGTCGTCATGGTGCCCCCGGCCGGCGCACATTGTGGCCGAGGCGCACCCGACGAGATGTAGGAATGCCGTGACCTGGCGCCCCTACTCCCAGGTCACGTAGTCGAACGTGATGCGGTGGTTCACGGAGCGCTCGATGAGCAGCACCTCGAGCCGCGCCAGGCGCCCCTGGTCCGTGCGCATGCACAGGAAGTTGCCCTCGGCCATCTGCTCGTAGTCCGGGTCGTTGGCCGAGATGCTGCTCGTCGTCAGCGTCGCGGTCGCACAGTCGGCCCACGACGGCATCGACGGGCCCATCGGTGCGATGGTCGCGCCGTTCGCCGGATACAGACGACGCGTGGTCGACGTGCTCATCGACCAGCTGAAGTCCGCCTGCGAGCTCGGCACCTCGGCGCCCTCGTCGACGTCACCTGCGTAGGTGCCGCGCACGCTGAACGTCCCGGAGGAGTACACGTTCGGGTCGACTGGCACATGCGCATCGACCGGCACGGTCTGGATGGCGTAGCCGCGGTTGATCACACCGCCCACCGTCGCATCGGCCTCGGTGGCCGCGAGCGCACCCGACCACGTCTCCGGCGCGAGCCACAGCGACGCGTAGCTGGCGGAGTCCGCGAAGGCCCACAGCCGGCCGGTCGGGTCCATGGTCGACGCGATGTTCTGACGGCCGGTGACCCAGCCTGCCGCGCCGGTCTCCCAGCTGATGGCGCCGTCGAGGGTCGAGGCGTCATCGAAGGCCGCGAGCGTCGCGAGGTTGGTCGGCGAGGTGCGGTTCGAGCCGAGGTACATCCGGTCGTGGCACACGTCGTACTCGATGGTGTTCGTCCACGACGGTCCGTTGTCCACGTCCCAGGTCATGGTGCGGTCCGCGCCGTCGGACGAGGTCAGCATGCGCACGTCGTCGAGCACGTACACGCCGCGGTTCTGGTACGCGGTGAGGTACAGGCGGTCGTTCTCGGCATCGTAGGAGCAGCCGTTGGCGCCGGGGAGGCTGATCTCCGCACTCGCGGTGGCCCGGACGTCGAGCTGGCTCGCGTCGTCGAACACGCGCAGGGTCGACTCGTTCGCGATGTACAGGCGATCGCGGAAGCTGTCGATGCACAGGCTCTGGTTGTTGGCACCGGTTTCGAAGCTGCGGCGCGGGGCCACGTCGCCCTCGAGGTTCGCGAGGTCCGAGAACACCTTGATCGCGGTGCCGTCGCTCACGTAGAGAAGGTCGCGGTCGACGTCGACGGTGAGCGCGGCCTCGAAGCCGATGTTGGTGAGCGTCGTGTTCGTGCCCGCGACGATGCGCGGGCTCGCGGTCGCCGGGGCGGCGCCGACATCATCGGTGATGTAGATGTCGTCGTTCATCCAGTTGGCCGCGAACATCCGCAGCTCCGGGTCGTGGCAGTCCACGGCGACGTTCGTGTAGTTCGCACCCGCAATCGTGCCGGTCGCGTTGTTCACGTCGCAGACCTGCATCGGGCACGAGGGACCGGAGCCCACCGTGACCTCCCAGGACGCGCCGTCGTCGAGCGCCAGCGGGAAGGTGAACGCGCCCGCCTCGGTGATCGCCAGCGGCACGCCGTTCAGGTACAGCCCCAGGCTGTCGCCTTCGAGACCGCGCACGACGCCGCCGACGGTGTACGTCGTGAGGTCGGTGTCGGTGTCCGCATCAGTGTCCGCGTCCGCATCGGTGTCCGCGTCCGCATCGGTGTCCGCGTCCGCATCGGTGTCCGCGTCCGCATCGGTATCCGCGTCCGCATCGGTGTC
>SBGP01000037.1 GCA_006226595.1 Deltaproteobacteria bacterium | reverse complement strand
CCGCCGCGGGCCGAGCCGACGGCGCGGACGCCGGGCGCGGGCTCGGGGCCGGCGAGGGACGCGTCATCGCCGCTCCCTGGGACTCCGAGCGCTTGCTCACATCGCTGATGCCTCCTCCGCCGCTGCCGAGTCCACCGGTGGCGTAGCCGAAGTCACCCGTGGTGGCACCGCTGCCGCTGACCCCGTCGAGGGTCGCGTCGGCGTCGAGACCGATCAGTCCTTCGTTGAGGGCCGCTCCCACCTCGCGCTTCGCCTTGTCGTCTGCGAACTCCTTCTTCGCCTCGAGCTTGGCTCCGGCAAAGCCATCGGCGAGCTCGTCGGCGGGTGCCGCCGCTTCTTCGGCGCCGCGACCTTCGTCTTCCGTCGCCTCTTCCTCGGCCTTCTCGAGGACGTCCTCCGCGAACACGCGCGGAGCCTCGCTCACGGCTTCCGGAGCGGCCTGGTCGGGCTCCGAGTTCGGCGCCATGACCGTGCCGCGCAGCGCGAACAGCGCCACGGCGGCCAGCGCGAGCACGGTGCCGACACCGCCGCTGCCGAAGATCATGCTCATGCGGCGACGGCGGGCGCGCTCGGCCTCTTCGCGCTCGCGCTGCTCCCGCCGCTCCTGGGGCGAAGGCAGCACCGCGAGCTTCGCGCGGGCCTTGGCCGCGGCGTCATCCGCGCGCTCCTCGGCGGAGCGCACGGACGCTTCCATGGGGGAGGCGGCATCGACCGCTTCGATGGGCGACGCGGCATCGACCGCTTCCATGGGGGAGGCGGCGTCGACCGCTTCGATGGGCGACGCGGCATCGACCGCTTCCATGGGGGAGGCGGCGTCGACCGCGTCTTCCTCGACCATGTCGGTGGGCGCGTGATCTTCCTCGACCTCGTCCTCGGAGGCGTAGCCGTCCGCCGCCCACAGCGGCTGGGTCGGCGCCCGCTCGGTCGCGAACTCGTCGTCCTCGGCGTACTCGTCGTCCGCCCACACGGGCTGGGTCGGCGCGTGGTCTTCCTCGACCTCGTCGTCGCTCGCGTACTCGTCGTCCGCCCACACCGGTTGCGTCGGCGCGTGGTCCCCGTCGACCTCGTCTTCCGAGGCATACGCATCCACGTCCGCGAACGGACCCGCGGTCAGACCCGAGAGGATGTCGTCGAGGCTGACTCGCGGCGCCGGAGCGAGGTCCGGACGCAGCACGTACAGCGCTTCGATGACCTCGGGGTCGAGGTCCGCTGGGGGCTCGGTACCGGGGTGGCTTTCCAGCCACACCGCGAGCTGTTGTGCCTGCTCTTCGGTGTTCATGGCGGGTAGTTGTTGCGGAAGGCCTTGCACGCGCGGTGCAAGATGACGTCGAGGTTTCCGACGGTGACGCCGAGGATCTCGGCCGCCTCCTCTCGGGTGCGCTCCTCGATCAGGCGAAGCCGCAGGACCTGGGCATAACGAGGGTTGAGTTTGTCGAGCGAGGCCTCCACGAGGCGACGGGTGTCCTCCACTTCCAACCCGCGGTCCGGTCGAGCCGGTCCCTGGGCGACGGCGGCAGTGGGGTCGGCCTGTACGGCGTCTTGTAGCTTGCGGTCGCGCTGGTGGCGCCGATGGACGTCGGTGGCCTTGTTGATCGCGATGCGCCTCAGCCAGAAGAAGATCGAGCGATTGTCGTAGTTGAAGTGCGCAATCTTCTCGAGGGCGGTGCGGAAGGTGTCGCGCAGGCAGTCTTCAGCCAGCTCTCGATTTCCGAGACGTGGCAGGATCGCCTGGCGGTACAACCGGTCGCCATACCAGCCATACAGCTGAGCGACGGCTGCGCGTTCGCCTTGTCTGAGCCTTTGGACCACGGCCTGCTCCTCCTCGAGGGGTACGAGGTCGGAAGTGGCGGACGACCCGCCTTGCGTTCGTGGCTCCAACGGCATGGCTGGGCGAATCTTACACGGGGGATCGATCTGGGGAGATCGCGTCGTGCTCGAGGGGCTGTCTGGCTCGGTCGGGTCGGTCTCGTCGCGCATGCTTCATCCGTGGGCGGACGGGACCCTGCGGTGAGTGCGGGGGTCCGAATCGCGACAAGCAGTGACGAGTCAGCCGAGCCACGCGAAGGCCTGTTTCAGCGCCTGTTTGCCGCCCTGGTCGATGACGTGACCATGGGACATCACCAGGCGATCGAAGTCGAGTTCGAGCAGGGCTCCGAGCTCCTCGCGCGCGAGCTTTCGGTGCATGCCGACCCGCTCGAGAGTCGTCGTGCGACAGCCCGGATAACCGCACGCACACCACATGGCGGCGCGGGTGAGCCACGGCGCGTCGGCGCCGAAGTGGAACACGAGATCGGTGACCACCAGGGTGCGGCTCGGGCGGTGCAGGATCAGGACCTCGCTCGTGAACGGGAAGCAGCGGAGCGGGACTGCGAGCACCTCGTCGCCAAAGGGCTCGCCCGTCGCGTCGATCACGGTGTCGAAGCGCAGATCGGGTCGCTTCTCGGGCAGGGTGGGGCAGCAGCAGCCCTCGGCTCCCGCGTCGATCCACGCGCCGGCGTAGAGGTGGTGCAGCCGGTTCGGCGCGAGCACCCAGCGAAGCTCGCCGAGGTGGGCCACGGAGGTCGGATCGACGCCGATCGGCGAGTGGACCAGCAGTCCGCCCGCGAGCTGGAGCACGGTCATCCGCGCGCCGACCTCCAGGCCATAGAACCGCTGTGGAGCTTCGGCGACGTGGACAGCTTCGGCAATCTGGCGCATTCCCATGCTGTATCGAGGCGCGCGTTTCGGACCGGTGCCGCGCTCACTTTGCTGCAGGCGACTCCAGGTGATCGCGTAGCCTGCCGAGCATGCGGTCCACGGACTTCGCGGAGCTGCGGTTGACGAGGAACTGCGGCACGAACAGGTCGGGAATCGTGCGGACCCGGTAGTGCAGCCTCGCGCCCTCGCCCTCGGCGGTGACCCACCAGCGCGAGGCGAACTCCTTCATGTCGCCGCCGACCAGGCTCTGGGAGACTGCGAGCTCGCCGTCGGGGCAGGACAGCGAGTCGTACTCGGCGGCCGCGAGCGGATGCTCGATGACCGTGTGCACGGCCGTACACTCGCCGGAGGCCTGGGTCCGCACGGTCACGCTTCCGTCGATGCGGGCGACCTCCGTGGGCACCGAGATCACCGCGTACACCGCCTCCGGGGTGGCGGCGATGTCCACGTGTCCCTCGACCCACGCGTCGTCGCCGACGGCGACCACGGGCTCGGCGGCCCACGCAGCGGCGAGCAGCCAGATCATCGCGACTCCGCGGTCTTCGCGAGTCGCGCGTTGATCTTGCCGTAGATGTCGCGCTGCCGCTGGCCGAGCGCGAGCAGCATGGGCCGGTGCAGCGCGCCGCCGAAGGTCTCGTGGTGGCGGATGCGCGTGCCGCCGGACTCGGTCGGGCTCAGGTCGAAGCCGTGCACCGCGCGGAACAGGCCAGGAACGCCGCCCTTCCAGACGAGGAAGCGCTCGGGCTCGACCTGCGTGAACACGGCCTTCGCGGGGATGGTGAGACCGCCGATGCGAATGCCGAGGCTCAGGCGGCCGCCGACCACCAGCCCGTCGGGGGCCTCGGCGGTGAGCGTGTTCCACGCGTGCCAGCTCGTGACCTCTTCGAGCACCGCCCACACCTGGGCCGGTGTCGCCGACGTCTCCAGCGTGTGCTCGAGCAGGGTCATGCGGTCAGCCGCTGGGCGACCAGCATGCGGGCGAGGTCGTCGAAGTGGATGTGATCGTCGCGCCACAGGGCGACCTGCCGGGCGGCCTCGAGGAGCAGCATCTCGAAGATGCGTGGCTCGGTGTGGGCCAGCCGCACGGCGGGGCTCGCGGGGTTGAGGTGCACCGAGACCCGCAGACTCGTCGACTCCTGCGGGTTCACGGACACGTGCTTGATCGACTCACGCTGCACCAGGCTCGCGTCGACCCACACGTCGCGGGACAGCGCCGACAGGGCGCTCCGAAGCCGTCGCGCGATGCGCTCGGGCACGTCCGCGGCCTCGCCGAGGTCGACGTCGTCGCGCTCGTCGGGCCGGTAGTGCGCGGCCCAGGCGGCGGGAAGCGGCGGCCGCAGGCGCGGATCGGCGTCGAGCCAGCGCTCGAGGCTTCCCCACTTCACGCCCTCGCCGTCGACCATGGGCACGTGCGCGGCGAGCTCGCGGGCGGTGCCGTTGGGGAGCGTGCCCTTTCGCGCCGCCGTGCGCAGGGCGAAGGCCGCGGCGTACTGCACGGCGGCCTCGCGTCCGAGACCGACCAGGTCTCCATCGAGGATCTCGAGCAACCGCTGGTACAGCTGGATCGCGGCGAGGCGCACGAGCTCCACCTGCGCGTGCTTGAGGGCGGTGGTGGTGCTCCGCGCCCACAGCAGGCCGTGGCAAGGCGCCTGGCGGTCGACCTCGCCCAGCGACAGCAACGCTCGCGAGGTCTCGACGAGGATGGCGGCGGTCGGGTCGTAGGGGAAGCGCAGCCCGATCCAGCCTTCGACGCCGGGCACGCGGATCTCGTGACGCAGCAGCCAGCCCTCGCCGTCCTCGGTGAGGTCGTGCCACACGCTGGCCGGGTCGTCGAAGCGCAGCACCTGCTTGCCGCGCACCTTCTCCAGGGCGCGCAGCTCGTCGAAGGACAGGGCGATCGTGTCGTGCTCGACGACCTGAGGGCCGTGGAGCGGTGCGATCATCAGCCCCTGGCCCTCGAGATCGGCGATCTCGCCGCTGGTGGCGTGCAGCTGCAGGCCCACGGGCACGCGACTGCCGAGGCGGAGCAGGGCCAGGCGCATCATCGCGCGGGACCGGTCGCTGCGCAGGGTCTCGGGAAGGCGCTCGGCCGGCTCCTCGGCGTACGAGGTGAGCAGGTCGGCGAAGCTGCGCAGCCCCTGGTCGATGTCGTCGACATCGGCGCCGGGCTGGGCCCACACCTCGACAGGCGACAGATCGAGCACCTGCTCCCAGCCCTCGAGCGGCTCGCTCTTCAGGCCGTCGCGAAGCCCGACAACGACCTCGGGGCGGACCTCGGTGGCCAGCCGGACGACCGGTCGCCACGACGTGCCGCGACGGACCACCGCGACCAGCGGAAAGCGCGTGCGCTCCGGGTGGTGCAGGTGTCCGGGACCAAAGGTCTCTTCGAGCTGTGCGAGGTCGTCGAGGTCTTCCGCGCGGCGCACGGTCGCGACCCGGTCCTCGTTGATCAGCGCGAGCAGCCCATCCAGCGACAGGGGACCCTCGGTGGTCGCCACCAGCGGCGCCTCGCGCAGGGCCTTCTTCGCCTTGCCCCAGTCGTTGGGCAGGACCGCGTCGATCGACTTCTGGCCCTCCAGCTCGACGAAGGTCGGACGAGCGTGCAGGGCGAGCACCGAGCGCAGCAGGTGCACGGTGGCATCGTCCGTGGCCTTGGCGTCGATCAGTCGCCACGCCGAGGCCAGGGTGTGGCGGACCACCGCGACGGACAGGTCGTCGCGATCGACAGGGGCGTCGAGCGCCACCGCGACCGAGACCGGCCCGAGCTCGAGCGGTAGTCGCAGGGTCTCCTCGGTGGTGCCGCCGACCTGGACCAGCGCGGGCACGCCGGCGCCGATGCCCCAGTAGGGAAGGCGTCCCTCGACGTGCAGCCGCAGGGTGAGCACGCCTTCGACGCCTGCGAGGGTCACGGGCACGCGAGCTTCGCGGGTCACGGCGCGTCGGGTGAGGATGCGCTGCACGAAGCCGAAGTCCGCGGAGGTCGCGAGGCGCGACAGGGCGATGCCCGGGACCTGCTCGGCCAGCCACACGGACTCGCCCTCGGAGAGCATGAGCACGTGGAACGGGAACTCGGCCGGATCGGCGTGGTTCACGAGCGCCGACTCCTGGTCCCGCGACACCCAGAACACCGGGGCGCCCTGCTCGAGTGCCTTCAGGTCCTCGACCTCGAGGTCGGGCCGCGGACCGAGCGTACGCACGGGTCCCTCGATCGGCACCGCGACCGCCTGGATCGGTGTGGGGCGCTCTTCCTGGGTGACGACCTCGCGGATCTCGGGCATCGGCGGGAGCTGGGGCGGCACGTAGCCCGGGTTCTGGCGGCGGATCAGGTCGGTGGCCAGCGGCTGGACGGCGTGGAGCATGCGCACCCAGCGCTCGTCACGCACGAGGTCGCTCATGTCTGCGGTCTTGCGCAGCTGGTCGTCCGCGATCACGCCCCCGAGGCCCGGTCCGAGCTCGGCGAGCTCGTCGGTGCCCACCCACACGCCGCCGACCACGATGCGGAACTGCGGGCTCACGTTCGAGCGAACCACGCCGAGCGCACCGCGGCGATGGCGTTCGTCGAGGGTACTCGCACTGGTGACGCCGAAGAGCTGGATGGCGCGGTTGCTGCGGTAGCCAAAGGGCGCGGAGCCGTTGAGCAGGATCGGCACCGGCGTGTACAGGCAGCGCTCCTCGACCAGCCGCGACTCTTCGGTGGTGCCGGACTGGAAGAAGCGCTCCCACCAGCCCGAGAAGAACTCGACGTACAAGTAGGTGCCGCCGAGGCCCGCCTCGGGCTTGCCGACCTGCACCGCACCCTTGCGGTCGAGCTCCATGCGGGCGGTGCCCTCGACCGTGCCGTCGCCGCTCTCGATGCGCACCACGCTGGGCTTGCGCTGGTAGATCGCGTTGAGCCCCACGGCGAGCTGCATCAGGTGCCGGCGCTCGAGGTCGACCTGGTCGACGAACAGGTAGTCGAAGATGTTCTCGAGGTTCTCGGCGCTGAGCGTCTTTCCGCCGACCCAGCCGACGAGGATGCTGTCGTCGCGCACGTCGATGGCGATCCACGTCGCGCCGGCGAAGACCGCCGCCTGCACGAGCTCGAGCACGTACTGGCGCGGGTGACGCAGGGCGAACTCGCGCATCTTCTCGATGGCCTTGTGCCGGGCGAGGGTGAAGCGCTTGCGGGTGACGAAGGCGCCAGGGGTACGGCTGCGTTCGAGCAGGGCGTCGAGCTGGCTCATGCTTCCACCTCCTGCTCGTCGTGGTAGGCATCGACGACGGCGTCCAGCAGCCGATCGTAGGGCTGTGCGGCTCGGGTACCGTCGGCGACGAGCAGGGCCTGGGACAGCGCGAAGGCGGCGACGGGCAGCTCCTCGGCCGAGGCGACCACCAGAGCGCGGAACAGCTCGTGGTGGCGGTTGACGAGCAGGCAGCGCTTCTTGCGACCGAAGCTCGGCAGCGCGAGCCACGGATCGTCCGCTCGCGCGAACAGCCCGCCTCCTTCGGGGCCTTCGAGAGCGAGGACCTCGGAGGACGCGGCCTCTGCGCCGCCGAAGTCGCCGAGACGCAGGGTGAAGGCCCCGGGCATCGCTCCCTCCAGCAGCCGCAGCGTGGCGTCGAGCAGCCGGCGTTCGCGGGCCGAGAGCTCGTCGCGTTCGAGCAGGTCGGGCAGCACGAAGCGCTCTTCCGCGGGCTGCAGGCGTCGCTCCGCCCGGAACATTCCGATCATCGCGTGCCGCTCGAAGCTCTTGAGGAGGAGGGCGGTGGCGGGCTCGGGATCGAGCAGCCGATGTCCCTGTGCGCGCAGCTCCGCGGCGAGGCGCGTGTGCTTCGGCGAGAGGAGGATCGTGCCGAGGGCATCTTCCTGCTTCTCGATCTGGCGCAGGGTCAAGGGCTCGCCCTTGTCGTCCCGGAACAGCGGCCGGTCGCCCAGCATCACCATCAGCGGCCGCCCGTGCACGGCGACCTCGTGGGCGAGCTGCAGGTGCCAGGTGTCCAGCGACTCACCGTGCCGCACCGCCTGTTCGATGCGAGTGACGAGCTGCTTGCGCAGGGTGTGGGCATGCGAGCGCACGCGCTCCATCACGCCCATCCACGCCTCGTCCTGGAGCACGTTGTCGCGGGTGAGCGTGTGCTCGAGGCGGTCGCACTTCACCTTGAACGCGAGGTGCGCCAGGTCCTTGAACTCGCCGAGCACGTCCGGGCTCGTCGACGAGACCAGGGTCAGGCCGCCGTTGTAGAAGCCGTAGCGCGGCCGGTGAGCGTAGCCGATGCCGACCAGCAGATCGTCTTCCTCGACCTTGAGCTTGAGCAGGGCATCGCCGAGGTCGAGCGGGCTGTTCACCTGTTCGCGGGTGTCCTTCTCGGTGGACGCGAACGCGGCGAAGGGGTCGGCGGTGAGCGTGTCCTCGGCCTTGTCTTCGGTGCGGGTCCGGTCGTCGAAGGTGATCGGCAGGTTGCTGTGCTCACACCAGTAGCCGAGCACCCACCGCGCCTCGCGCACGAAGGAGGGCACGCGCTCGGCTTCCATGTGCTTGAACAGGGTGATCTTCGTGCCGCTCATCGGCTCGTCGATGCGCACCTTGTCGAAGGAGCGGTCGGCGTGGAACAGCAGCTCCCAGCTCTCGCCGTGGCGGCCGGTCCGAAGCAGCACCGCGTCCGGGGTGATTGCGAAGATCGAGGTGAAACCGATGCCGAACTTGCCGATCTTGGTGAGGTCGTCTTCCTTGTTCGACGAGAACAGCCGCGTGAGCTGGTTGTCGATGATCGCCTCGTCCATGCCGTCGCCGTAGTCGTCGACGTGGATCGACAGCACCCCGTGCTTGGCGCCGTTCTCGGGCGGCGCGTACTCGATCCACACGTCGACTCGCGGGGAGCCGGCATCGAGGCTGTTCTGGACGAGCTCGCGGAGGAAATCCAGCGGGCGTGCGAACTGGTTCACCAGGTTCGACAGCGCCTGTTCGGCGAGGTCCTCCCCACCGAGCTCGATCTGCGACATCAGCACTCCCCGTCCACGAGGACGTAATCACGAGGAGGGGAAGTCTACCCCCTGAGGGGCAGGTACGAGCCTTGCGCTACATCGCCGCGTCGAGAGCGTCGGACTGGCGGGTCATCGCCGCCCACCGCTCGGGCCACCAGCTGGCGAGGTCCTGCTCGCGAGCCAGGTCCAGGGCCTTCTGCATCGCGCGACGGGCCTCGATCACGTCGCCGCTCGCGGCGTACACCGTCGCGAGGTCGGCGAGCACCACGGGTACGAGCCCCTGGACATCGGCTTCGCCCTCGGCGAGCGACAGCGCTTCTTCGAGACGCTGCTGGGCGAGGGGCCAGTCCTCGACACTCACCGCGGAGGCCCCGACGGCCCAGGTGGAGCGCACCTGATCCTGGCGGTCACCGTGATCGAGATGCGCGCTGCGGGCGGCCTGGTGCGCGCGAAGCGCTTCGCGACCGTTGCCGTCTCGTTCGTGGAGCGAGGCGAGGTGGGTGTACAGACCGCCCAGACGGCGGCTCACGCCGTGAAGGCGTGCGATGTCGATGGCCCGCTCCAGCCACTGGACGCTGTCCTGGGTGTCGGCGGCGTGCTCGGCGAGCAGGGCGCTGGCGTCGACGGCTTCTTCCCACTGCTCGGCCCGGTCGGCCCAGTCGAGGTACTCGCGCAGGGTGTCGTGCAGGGCCGGCTCCCCGCTCGCGGCGATCCATCGCACCCGGGCCGCGTACATGCGTCCCCGGGACTCGTGGTGGCCCGGATCGAGCCAGGACGCGGCTTCGTCGAGCATGGCCTGCGCCTCGTCGAGGGCGCGGCGCTGGACGGCGACGCGAGCCAGCATCGCGCGGGCCATGACCACCATGGGGCGGTCCGCGCGTTCCTGGGCTTGCTCGAGCAGTCGCTCGTAGGCAGACCGCGCCTTTTGAGGCCGACGGGCACGAAGGTGGCCGTCAGCCTCGTCGAGCAGCGATCGAAGCGTGGAGACGAGCTGGCTCATGAAGACCTCCCCGGCATCATACCGGGGTAGGGCTCAGCGCGCCTTCGCAACATCCTCGGGCATGCACGGGCCGAGCTCGTTGCCCCAGGAGTTGCGCTCGTAGGTGAGCACGGCCGCGAGCTCGATGTCGCTGAGGCCCGGCTGCGGGGGCATGGCGCCGTTGTACTTCACGCCGTTGACCTCGATCTCGCCGTTGAGGCCCTTGATCACGTAGCCGGCGTGCTTGGTGCAGTCGCCCATGAAGTCACCAGCGCCCTTGAGCGGCGGGAAGATGCCCGCCTGGCCCTCGCCGTTCTCCATGTGGCAGGTCATGCACGCGATGCCGCTGGTGCCGCCCGTCTTGTAGACGTTCTCGCCTTCCTTCATGAGCCAGGCCATGCGGTCCTCTTCGGACATGGCGGCGAGGTCGGGCGCCTCCTCCTTGGCCTCCGGCTCGGGGGCCGGCTCGGGGGCGGGGGCGGGGGCCGGCTCGGGGGCCGGCTTCGGGGCGGGCTCCTCGGCGCCACCACAGGCGACGAGGGTGGCAAGCAGTGCAGTGGCGATGAAACGCATGGTTCTCCTCCGGAGGAAGAGGGAATCGTATGGCGACCACCCGCGCTGGCAAACGCAGCAACCCGTGGCAGGTGTGCACAGTCAGCGGCTTCGCGTCCCCAAGGGCCGAGTTCGTGCGGATCGAGCGCGAGAAACACCACAGGTGTCGCGTGGAGGCCGACAGGCGAGGGTCAGGGAGCGGCTGTGGGGCGCGGTCCCGCGTGCCCTCGAAGGCGACGTGTCGGGCCTTCCGATACAGTTCGCACCGTTCCGGGTTAGCATCGCCGCACGGAGGAGACATGCGTCCCTGGGTCTTGCTGCCCATCCTGCTCATCGGCTGCGACAACCAGATCGAGCCCAGCGGTGGCATCTTCGAGCCCGTGCGCGAGACCCCGGCTGCGCCGGCGGCTGCGGCCAAGCCCGCGCCGACCCCGGCCGAAGGCGGCTTCGACTTCGACGCGGACGCCCGGGACGAGGAAGAAGCGGGCGTGGTCGAGAAGGTCGACGGCGAGCCCGTGAACATCGCCGCGGCGCTGGGTCTTCCGACGCCCGATCCGGTGCCCGAACCCGAGCCGGAGCCGGAGGTCGCGCCTCCGGTCGCAGCAGCTCCCGCGTGGAACCCGGCGCAGCCCATCGGCGGCGACTGGGGCGTGACCGTGCTGTCGACGACGCCGCAGGCGCAGCCGCCGGTCGCGGTCTTGCGCTTCGCCAACGGGCCCGACACCGTGGTTCATCCGGGCGATCTGCTCGCGGATCAGGGCATCGTCGTCATGGCCATCGGCCGCGATGCCGTGCAGATCGCGCGGGTGAGCGCCGAGGGCGATCACGCCAAGGTGACGAGCGAGGTGGTGCCGATGTTGTCCCGCCCGCCGCTGCAGCTCACCGTCCAGTAGCGACGAAGATCGTCGAAGATCGTCGACGTCACTCGTCGACGTTTCTCGTCGGAGTCTCTGGCGGATCCGCTTGCCAGGCGGCGGATCGCACTGGCACGCCGCTCGCTTCTCCGTTCTTCGGGGAGGTCGGATGCGACTGCGCTGGCTCGGTGGAGGGGTGTGTCTCGGAGTGGTCCTCGCGGGCATGGGGCCGGCCTGGCTCGTGGGGGTGGCCCTGGGGTGCGCCTGGCTCGGTGGGCTCGAAGGTCTCGGAGGCTTCGGCATCGGGCTGATGGCGGTGCTCGCCATGCCGCCGGGCCCGACGCTCAGCGGGGACGTGGCGCTGAGCGGGCGGGTGGTGCGCTCTGGGGGCCGACACCTCGACCTCGCCCTCGCGGATGGACGGGTGCGCGTGCTCGCGAGTGCGCGCTTCGCTCCGGGCACGGTGGTGCGGATAGCGGGCGTCGCCGAACCCTTGGGCTGGGCGACCGTGCCGGGCAGCTGGGACCCCGCCTGGGGGGCGGCTCGGGCGGGCATTCGCACGCAGATCCGCGCCGCCCACGTGGTGGCGATGACGGCGCCGCCCACCATCGAGCCGATGCCGGGAGAGCACGGCGGCGTGCTCATGGCACTCGCGACAGGTCGACGCGACGAGGTTCCGGCGACGACCTGGGATCTGCTTCGGCGAACCGGCACGGCACACCTCCTGGCGATCAGCGGCTTTCACGTCGGGCTCGTGGGTGGGCTGTTTGGGGCCGCCGCCCTGCTTGCGCTCAAGCTGGCGACCCTGTGGAGACCCGCGGGACTGCCCCACGGCCCCGCGCTGGTGGCCGCGGTGGTCGGCGGGGTGGCGTACGCAGGCCTCGCCGGCATGCCCCTCTCAGCGCAGCGGGCGTGCGGAGTGCTGATGCTGGGCGCATTTGCGAGGGGCACGGGGCGCGCGATCGACGGACTCGCCGCGTGGCTCGTGTGTGCAGCGGCGGTACTCGTCGCCGATCCGGCGGCGCTCGACACGCCCTCGTTCCAGCTCTCGTTCGGTGCAGTGCTGGGACTCGTGCGCCTCGCTCCGGCGATGACGCGGTGGCTTCCCCTGGAGCTGCCGTGGGTCGTGGACCGCCCGCTGCGGGCGCTGCTCGCGAGCACGGCCGCCACCCTCGGCACGCTGCCGGCGTCGGCGCTGTGGTTCCAGTCGGTGTCGTGGACGGCGCCGGTCGCGAACCTCGTCGCCATGCCGGTGGTCGGGGCGGTGGTTGCTCCTGGGGCCCTGCTTGCGGCGGCGCTGCCCGAGTCCGTGGCGTGGTTGCCGCGGATCGCCGCCGATCGGTCCTTCGATGCGCTGCTCGCCGTGCTCTCGGTGGTCGAGGGTGAACCGCTGGTCGTCGCGCTGACCCCGCTCGCCGCCGTCGCCGTGTGGGTCGCGGTCGCGACACCGAGGCAGCCGCCGGTGGCGCTCAGCGCGCTCCTGGTGGGGCTCGGACTGCAGGTGGTCGCGCCAGCTTCGGTCACCTTCGTCGACGTGGGGCAGGGAGACGCGGCGCTGGTGCGTACCGAGGCGGGTCAGACCTGGCTGATCGACGGCGGACCTCCCGGAGACGCGCTCTTGCGCTGGCTTCGGCGGGAAGGCATCGGCCGCGTGGACGTGGTGGCGGCGTCTCACGGCCACGCCGATCACATCGGGGGGCTGGGGCCGGTGCTCGATGCGCTGCCCGTCGGCGAGCTGTGGCTGCCCTCGGACGGGGAGGGCCTGGAAGACCTGACCAACCAGGCGCGGCGGCGTGGGGTACGCGTGGTCGAGGACCCGCCGGGAAGCTGGGTCTGTGACTACGGTGGCATCAACGACCGTTCGCTCGTCCTCGAGACCCAGGGGGTACTGTTCGCAGGCGATGTCGAGGCTGTCGGGGAGGACTGCCTGGCGCGGAGGCTGCCGCGAGTGGGTGTGCTCAAGGTGCCGCACCACGGAAGCGCGGGCAGCTCGACCGGCGCGCTCCTCGACGCGGTGCAGGCCGAAGTCGCCGTGGTCAGCGCGGGCCGCGGCAACCGCTTCGCCCACCCTCGGCCCGAGGCCCTCGCCAGGCTCCAGGCCGCGGACGCGCGGGTGCTGCGCACCGATGTGCTCGGCACCGTGCAGGTTCGCGTCACCGACGAGCACGTGGCGTGGCGCAGCTTCTGGGGAACCTGGAGCGCGTGGCGGCAGGTGCCGCGATCAGCCGTGGTGCGCGATGCGCTGGCCCATGCGCACGTCGTCGCCGATGGCGATGTCCCAGGCCCAGGCTCCCGGAGGCGCGACGAGCACGACGGTGCTGCCGAGGTGGAACACACCCAGGTCGCCGCCGCGCTTCACGGCGACGTCCACGTCCTCGGCGCGGGCCTCGCGCAGGTCGTTGGCGAGCAGGTCGGTGGTGACGAGCTCGATGCGACCGACGCCGAACGCGCCGACGAGCACGACGTCGAGCGGTCCCTGGTCGGTGTCGAGGACCACCGCCATGCGCTCGTTGTGCTCGAACAGCCCGTCGACCTTGCGCACCGCCGCAGGGAACACCGGCCACAGGTCGCCGGGGGTGTAGGACCAGCGCACCAGGCGGCCCTCGCGGGGCACGTGGACGCGGTGGTAGTCCTTCGGCGAGAGGTAGAGGACGGCGACGTCCATCTCCTCGTCGAGGGGGCGACCGACGAGCTCGGCGACGTCGAGGGTGCGGCCGGGAGCGACCTCGATGGCGCCGTCCGTGGTGCGGCCGACCGCGGCGACCTTCGCGTCGCAGGGACTGGCCATCGCCGACGGCTCGTCGGTGATCGCGCGGGCACCGGGCTTGAGACGGCGCGTGAAGAAGGCCTCGAGCGTGCCGTAGTCGCCGAGTGGCTTCTCGGCCGTGGAGGTGTCCACGCCGTAGGCCATGACGAACAGGCGCACCCCGAGCTTGGAAAGGCCGCTGCGAGCGAGCCAACCCATGGCGCGCGCCCCGCGCTTGCGAGGCACCGCGGAGAGCGCGGTGACGATGAGGCCGTCCTTCATGGTGCGCCGGCTAACCCGGAGGCACCCGGCGTGCGCACATCCTCGCTACGATGGCGGTGGAGGCGGCGTGGCGACCTACGAGATGTTCTGGGACTGCCCGGCGTGCGGCACGACCAAGCTGCTGGGCAAGACGCACCGCCACTGCCCGTCGTGTGGCGCCGCCCAGGACCCGGAGCGCCGTTACTTTCCCGCCGAGCACGAGAAGGTCGCGGTCGAGGACCACGTGTTCGTGGGTCGGGACCTCGTGTGCGCCCACTGCGAGACCCCGAACAGCGCCATCGCCAAGCACTGCGTGAACTGCGGGGCGGCGATCGGCGACGGCGACGATGTCGGAGTGGTGCTCGTGCACGAGCGCGACGGCTCCTCCGAGGCCCCATCAGAGGCCAGTGGAGCGACGTCCTCCTCCGCGAAGCCCGAGGTGCCGGTGAAGTCCGGCGGCCGGGGTTGGGCCGGGCTCGTCGGGCTCGGGCTGCTCGGCATGCTCTTCGTCTCGATGCTGTGCTGCTGCATCACGGTGTTCTGGACGCGCGAGGGCGAGGCCGAGCTCGTGAGTCGCAGCTGGGAGCGGTCGATCGCGATCGAGCGGTTCAGCGCGCGAAGTGATGGCGACTGGTGCGATGGCATGCCTCACGATGCCTACGGCGTCAGTCGCAGCCAGAAGCAGCGGTCGACGAACCGCATTCCCGACGGCGAGGTGTGCCGCACCGTGAACCGGGACAATGGTGACGGCACGTACTCCCAGAGCCAGTCGTGCACGACGACCTACCGCGAAGAGCCCGTGTACGACGACTGGTGCAGCTACACGGTGGACCGCTGGGGCCACGACCGCTGGGAGACGGCGAAGGGCACGGGCAAGGACAAGCCGAAGTGGCCGCGCATCAGCGTCGACGGCTGTCGCAGCCTCGGCTGTACCCGCGAGGGAAGTCGCGTCGCGCACTACACCCTGCACCTTCGCGAGGTTGGCGGGGATGGCGACGCCGACTGCCAGGTGACCGAGGCGCAATGGACCCGCGAGAAGAAGGGCCGCCGCCAGACAGTCGCCATCGGCGTGATCGACGGAGGCATCCGCTGCAGCAGCTGGGAGTGACTCAGCTCGGCGGCAGTCCGTGCACCACCAAGCCGACCACGATGCCGATGAACAGCGCGAAGCACCACGCGAGCGAGGCCCCGACGGCGACGAGCAGTCCGCGCCAGCCTCGGCAGCGGGCGTAGTAGACCGTCGCGCTCCACGGCGCGAGGGTCATCAGCACCAGGCGGTGCGAGCCGGAGAGGGGGTAGCGCTGGGTCGAGCTGTCCAGCATGACCCAGCACGCCAGGGCGTAGGCGCCGACGAGCATCCAGCCCGAGTGGAAGCCCACCAGCAGGGGGCACGCAAAGAACAGCGCGAGGTAGCCCCACCCGCGTGGGAGGGAGAGCGCGCCGTCGTCTGCCGGAGGGGCAAATCCGTCCACGGGCGGCAAGGTAGCGTGCCCCACCGAGGCTGCCTAGAGCTGCGCCTCGGCCTCGATCTCGATGAGCATCTCGGGGTCGATCAGCGCGCGCACCTCGACCATGGTGGTGCACGGTGGGTGAGCGCGAAAGCGCTCGCCGTGAGCCTTTCCGTAGGCCTCCCAGCGCGAGATGTCGGTGACGAACATGCGCGTGCGAACCACGTGCTCCATGCCGGCGCCAAGCTCGGACAGGGCCTGCTCGATGATGTCGAGGCAGCGTTGGGTCTGGGCATAGGCGTCTCCCGGAGCGTGCACGCCGCCGCCCTCGGCGACCGGTGCGGTTCCGGTGACGAGGATGCGGTCGCCCACCCGCATGGCGCGGCAGTAGCCGACCTCGGACTCCCAGGGGGCGCCGCTGAATACGCGCTGTCTGGCCATACCTGCTCCTGTTGCGGGTTCGGTCGGGTGGCTACGGACAGCTCGCGACCGACACCGCCTCCACAGCCAGGGAGCCGCCGCGGAAGTTGTCGTCCATCGACAGCCGAATGTGCCGTGTCGAGACGGTGCTGGTGGCCAGGGGGCCCAGGGTCTGGAGGACCGTGCCCCCAGCGGTGGCGTAGTTGCCCGTGGCGATGGTGCTGGTGGCCTGGTTTCCCGAGAGGGTCAGCTCGAGGTAGTGCGTGGTCGCGTTGTCGAAGCCGGGGATGGTCGGGGACGTCCCGTCGTTCTGGTTCCCGTCGTAGAAATACAGCACCGGGCTGGTGCTGCCGCCGAGCGCCACCCCGGGATGGTAGGCGGGAGCAGAGTTGGCGGCATCGCCGTTCACCCCGAGGAGGACCACGCCGCCATCGTGGTTTCGGATGAGTTCTACCCGCAGGCGCAGGCCATCCAACGCGTAGGTCGTGCCCTGGTCGATGGAGAGGTACAGGATGCCCCCGTCGCCGGTTCGTAGGGTTCCGTCGACGATTCGCGCGTTCGAGCTCGTGTGCTCGAACCAGGCCCCCGGGCCTACCTGTGGCGAGCCCGGATTGGACGAGTCGGCGCGCTCGAAGTCGTCCAACAGCAGGATCGTGCAGCCATCGGTGTCGGTGTCGGTATCCGCGTCGGTATCGGCGTCCGCATCGGTATCGGCGTCCGCATCGGTATCGGCGTCCGCGTCGGTGTCGGCGTCCGCGTCGGTGTCGGCGTCTGCATCGGTATCGGCGTCCGCGTCGGT
>SBGP01000035.1 GCA_006226595.1 Deltaproteobacteria bacterium | reverse complement strand
GCACGTGCGCGACCGGCGCCGGGCTCAGGAGGGCGCGTCCCGCGACATCACGACGCTGCACGGGCTCGGCGCGCAGGGCAGCGCGAGCCGCAGGCGGCGTGACGATGGGAGCGTTTCCGGCGACGCGGACGATCGCGGTCGCGAGTGGCGCGGAGGCCGTCTCGGATCCAGCGACGCGAACCGCGCGTGGTGCCGCCTCGGCGCGCGCAGCGACACGCGCCGCGGGGCGAGCAACCTCGACCGTCTCGGGCTCGGCAGCTCCCGGCCGCAGCCAGGAGGAAGGCTCCTCGCGAACCGCGCGGCTGCGACGGACGCGAACGGGGCGAGCCGCATCCTCGCGAACCGAGGACTGAGGCGCCACGTAGGAGGTCACCGAGGGGGCGACGAAGGGCGTGCCGACCGCGTCGACACGAACACCCGCCTGGCTGCGCTCGGCAGCACGGGCCACCTGCGCGACGCGGGTGGTCGCCACGGGGGCCGGCACGCTGGCCTGAAGACCACGGCGGATATCGATGCTGGGAGTCGTCGGTGCGGCGAGGGTGCGAGCCATCGCCCGAGCCGTGGGGCGACGTCGCGGGACCCGAACGGGACCGGCGGCAGGTGTACGGCCGAGCTCGGCCACCTCGGCGGGAGGTCCAGCGCGACCGGTCTGCAGCTGGGCACGGGCCTCACGCACGGCGCGCGCAACCGTGACCGGCGCAGCGGACGGGCGAACCGCCTCGACTTCGCGGGTGCGGCTGGCGCGAACCGACACGCTCTGAGTGGGCTCGGGCGCGATGTCCTGCGCGAGCGTGGCCATCGACGGCGTGGTGCCGAGAATGCGGCGCAGGCCCTTGCCAATGTGAGGAAGCGCGCGGGTACGAGCCACGGCGGCCGGTGCGGCGTCCACGTGCTCGACGGTGCGCTCGACCACGGCCGTCGCGATGCGGCTGGCCGGGCCCTTGATGCGGCGCACGATCCGACGCGCGGCGTGCACCTGCTCCTTCTCGGGCAGAAGCTCGATCTCTTCGACCGCACGCTTGAGGGCGCGGCGCTGCGGCTCGGTCCGCGCAAGGGGCGCGAGCTCGGCGAGCTGCTTGCGAACAGCCCAGGCACCACGCGAGCTGGTCGCGGCGACGTACGGCTGCGAAGCCCTGCGCGCGGGAGCCTGCTCCTCTTCCTGCTGCTCGAAGAACAGCGACGCCGAGGCCGCGGGGTCCAGGGAAGTCAGCGAGCCCAGGTCCACGGACGGAATGCCGAAGCCGCGGGACAGGGAGGCACGGGCGGGAAGCGCCGCCGCGATGCCGCCGTTCATGCGTGCTGCGAACCCGCGAACCGCGAAGGGCTCGGCCTCGAGGCGATCGAGGATGCGACGGCGCGCGCGAGCCTCACGGCTCATCGCCTTCAGCCGGGCGTAGTACGGTGCCGCGGACAGGAAGTAGAAGGGCGAGTCGGAGTTGTCCTCGATCCACCGCTCCTCGACGGTCCACGGGTCGGCGAGGCCGAACCGCTCGTAGAACCCGGGGCTCGCACCCAACTGGGGGCGCTGAATGCCGCGGGCGCCGAGGCGCTCGAGGATGGACTGTCCTGGAAGTCTGCGGGCTTCGCTCATGAGGTGGCTCGCAAGACGCCGCGAAGGCGCCCAGGGGTGAAAGAGGGATCAGGAGATGGTGAGGCCTTCGTGCGCGATCTCGAGTGTCTCGACCGCGAGCTCCGACGAACCGGAGTTGAACGAAGGGCCCTCCCAGGAGACCGGCCAGGCGTTCATGAACTCGTACCGACGAACCACCTCACCCGCGTTGTTGCGCAGGGTGATGGCGCCACTCGTCTTGGTGCGCGAGTCGAACTTGTCCTGGAGGTACTTGTCCCGCCACTCGAGCAGGAAGGTGCTCGCCGACGTGGCGTAGCGCAGGACGATGTTGTCCCAGGAGCTACGGCCCGGTCGCTTGTGGCTGCGTCCGTTCAGGCCGCCTTCCTCGATCTCGAACACCTCTGCGGTGGACTTGAGACCGGAGCACTCCATGAAGTGAGCGACTTCGGTCTTGTGTCCATCCACGGTCAGCTCGAGGGCAAAGTAGTAGTTGCCGTACGGATCGAGATTCTGGGTGGCCATGGAGACCTCTCATATGTGCGCTTCGCGAGGAAGCGGATCTTTCACGGTCTGAGGAGTCGAACCGCGACAGGACTTTCTAGATAGTCATAACGTGCACGATCGCCAGCGAAATGTCTAGGAAGTCCCCCAGCCATTCGAGGAATCGCGCTTGTAGCGCGGGATGCGGCACGCCCACACACTCCGAGATCGCGACCCCGGATCGGGGCGCGGCAATCGGCGCGCGTGGCGTCAGCTGGTGACAACGACGCCTGCCTCGGCGCCGAGGCGAAGCTCGACGACGATGTACTCGGTGGTGCCAATCGGGCGCAGGGTGATCTTGACCTGGACCATGCCGGTCTCCCGCACGTCCGGCGGGTTGGTCTCTTCGTCGCACTGGATGAGGTACTCCTCACCCGCGCGAGGACCGGTGAGCAGTCCCCCACCCCACATCGCGTCCATGCGGTGCCGCACGGTGCGCTCGAGGATCTTCCACAGCTCGTGGCTCTGGTTCTCGAACACGGCCCAGGCCGAGTCGCGGCGCAGCTGCTCGCTGATCACCGAGACGATGCGGCGCGAGTTGATGTGAATCCACCGCGAGTCCTTGGACATCGTGCGGGCGCCCCACACGACCACGCCGCGTCCGGGCTGGATCATGATCGGGTTGATGCCCGTCGAGGTCAGGTCCTCGGTCTCGCTGTACTCGAGCTCGACGTTGGTGTGGGTGACCCCGCGAATGGACTCGTTGGCCGGCGGCCAGTGCACGCCCCACGGCTCGTGTTCCTTCTCGAGCTTGGCGAACACGCCAGCGATCGAGCCGCTCGGCGGGAACACCTCGTCTCCAGCCTTGAGCCACGGGTAGTAGATCGCCCCGAACGACATGAGCTCGGGCCGCTGCTGCCGGAACGAACGAACCCAGCGACGGAGCTCGCGATCGTGCAGGTGCTGCGGCGCATCGAGGATCAGGAAGCGGTTGTTCATCTCCCGACAGTGCTCGAGGAGCATGTGGATCATCGACTCGCTTCCGCAGCGCGTGCGCCCGTCTGGAAGGGTGATGTACGGGAGGTACGCGAGCACGGGCATGATGAGCAGCCCGATGTCCTCTTCACCACGGAGGCGATCGAGGAGAGAGTCGAAGCCCGGCGTCATGGGAGTGACGTCGAACAGCTCGCGAGACGACTCGAGGCACAGCCCGAGCAGGCGGGCTTCGATGCCGCCGTTCTCGAAGAAGGCCTGGATCGCGCGACGGGTCGCGGGATCGAACAGGGAGCGCGCCGGGTGACGCTGGAACTCGGCCCAGCTCTCGAGCGGCAGCTCGAGCAGGTCCCCTCGCCCGCCTCCTTGAGGCCAGCGAGTCTGCGGGATCACCGCAAGGATGCCGGTGATGTCTCCGCGCACGGTGGCCGAAGCGACGCTGCGCTCCTGGGCGTGCTGAATGGTGATGCCTGGACGCAGGGTTGCCTCCCATCCATCGTCCGGGTTCCAGCCCGGAATGCAGTTCCCAAAACGACAGGAGCCCCCGCGCAATGCAGGGGCTACCGCGGCTTATTGATCTTCTCGTTGATCGCTGAGATCTCGGAGACCCAGGTGTGACGCTCTTTATGAGACATCGCGAGGATCTCTTCTCGGCCCCAGTGGAAGTGGTAGGCCACGAAGGCTACCTCCTTGAAAATATTTTCAAGGGGGTAGCTCACTATTCCCCCAGGCGACCAAACTCCTTCTCGAAGCGGTGGCCACACTCGGGGCAAGTGACCCGAACGGACGCCTCGTCCTCATTGATGCGGTTGTACATCTCTTCGAGGAACCTGAGATCACCGGCGAACAAGTTCTCGATGATCCCAGTGTTCACTTCGTTGAGTGTACCGAGACGCGTCACCACCCGGCTGAGCAGGACGATGATCAGATAGGCCCGGTTACGCTGGACACGAAGGTCGTTCAGGGGAACGATCTCGTCCTTTGCGTTCGCCAGGCGCATGACGCCCTCCCGATGGACCGTGCCGTCAGCGTCGACATAGCCCCGCGGGAGGACGAACTCATACTCGGTCTTGAATTCCATCTAGAATGACGGCGCTACTAAGCGCGCTCGACCTTCTCGACGGCAAGCTCGATCTTCTCGATGGCGGTCGCGGAGGACTCGGAGTCCATCTCCGGCACCATCCACTTGCAGGGCCAGGCTTCGTAGAAGTTGTAGCGAGCAACCTCGGTCTCGAGATCCTGGTCGAGAACGATCACGGAGCCGCTGCGGCGGTCGATGATGCCCTTCTCGATGTTGTTACGCCAGGTGAACAGGTCGTCGGTCGCGGTGAAACCACGCTCGAGCGTGATGTTCGCGTAGGTGGTGCGACCCGGCTTCTTGCGGACGACGCGGTCGTTGCCCTGCTTGAACTCGATGACCTCGGTCTCGGAGTCCATGCCGGAAACGGACTTGAAGCCGCCGACGATGGTCTTGGCGTCTCCGGTAATGCCGGAGATCTCCAGAAGGAAGTTGTAAGCTCCGAAGAGTTCCTCGGTAGGCATAGCTTTCTCTCTTGTCTTGGGTTGATAGCCCTCGAAGGTGGCTTACGAGGGCCGGATTGAACCAGTGAGCGCTTTACTCGTCGATGAGGGCGCCACCGTCCCACTGGCCAATACTGAAGACGACGAACTCAGCCGGCTTGACCGGACTGATACCAACCTGGATGTTTACCTGGCCGGCGTCAATAAGATACCGCGGATTCGTCTCGGAGTCACACTTCACGTAGAAAGCCTGATCCGGGTCGGAACCGAAGAGGGCGCCAGAGCGCCACACGCGCATGAGGTAGGAGCGCACGTCGCGGGTGAGCTTCTTCCACAGGGTCTCGTCGTTCGGCTCGAAGACGGCCCACTGCATGCCGCCCATGATCGACTGCTCGACCATGATGAAGAGACGGCGCACGTTGATGTACTTCCACGACGGGTCGGACTTGGTGGCCAGGGTGCGCGCACCCCAGACGCGGATTCCGCGATCCTTGAAGATGCGAACCACGTTGATGCCACGGTCGTTGTACTGACCCTGCTCGATGGAGTTGATGTTCTGCGACAGGCCGGTGATGCCCATCAGGATCTCGTTCGCCGGCGCCTTGTGGACACCGCGCTCACCATCGACGCGCGCGAAGAGGCCCGCGATGTGGCCGCTCGGCGGAGCGTAGAGCTCCTGGGCGTCGGCCTTGATGAGCTTGCGACGGAGCGGGCCGCCGATCTTGATGTCCTGGTCGCCGACGTACCAGCTCGGCTTGGCGACCTTGACCCACGGCACGTAGATCGCGCCGTAGCCCTTGTCGGACGCCGGGATGTCCATGTCGCCCATGGAGACGATCGGGCCATCGAGGATCGCGAAGCGGTCCTTGCGAATCTCGCAGTGCTCGAGCATCTCGCGCTGCTGGTTGAAGGAGAGGCCGGCCGCGACGTGCAGCGCCATGTCCTCGCAGTCGTCGAACGCGTACAGGCCGACCTTGTCCGCCTGGTTCTCGCGGATCGAGCCCTCGAGGTTGGTGGTGCCCATCAGGTAGACGTACGCCTTGCCACCGCCGTTGTCGTAGAAGCCGTTGACGCTGGCGACGAAGTTGAAGACGGACGGCTGGCTCAGGAAGGACTGGAACTCCTTCTTGAGGGCGTCGTTGCTGGCGAGCGCCTCGAAGACCGCATCGGCGGCCTCGTCCGGATCGTCGATGGCCTCACCGACGAGATCCTCGATGGAGCGGGTCTGGACCAGGAACTCCGCGAAGAAGCTCTGGAGCCAACGGAAGAACTCGGACTTGTTGGTGACCGGGAACGGCGCCACGCTGTACTCGGAGAGCATCGCGCTCTCGTTCGCAGCCTGGAACTCGTAGCCGTACACCTCGAGCATGTCCTTGGCGGTGCGCGGCTTCGGCTTGTCGATGGCGAAGCTGGCGTGGACGGCGTTGAGGAGATCCTCGACGGCCGCGTCATCCGCGGAGATCACCTTGCCCGCCGCGTCGAGAACCTCGGCATCGACCTCGACGGAGGTCTTGTCGACGGTGATCTTGGTCTTGCCAGCGCCACCCTTGGCGATGGTCGGCTTGTGGCCGTTGAGCTCGAGGAGCTTCTTGACGTCCTTGACCTGGTTGCGCTTCAGGTTGAACGCCTGAGCCAGCGCGGTGCCCGCCTCCTCGGCCTTGGTCGCCGAGATCGAGCCCTTGGCATCGATGAGCTGCGGGAGGACCTTGCCGGTCAGCTCCTTCTCACCGGCCTTCACGTCAATCGCGATGGCATCAGTCGGCGGCTTGAACTCGAAGAGGCCCAGAAAGCCGGGAATCGACGTCGCGACGGAAGCGATGGGCTTCGCGCCGGAGTCAACCTCACGAATGTAGACGCCTGGGGTGTGGTATTCCATGTTGCTTCCGTCCTCGCTCTTGGGAGTGTCCTAAGGTCGCCGCCTAGCCCTCTTTGGGCCCAGTCGGTCGCTTCGGTCGTGCAGCGATCCGCCCCGACGGGGAGACAGATCTAGAAGGTCGTTCTTTGTTGACGAAGGTGGGTCGGTTGACTTCCGGCTGCTCGCTCGCGGGAGACGAGATGATCGAGCCTTCCATCGCGCAACGCGCCTTGTACGTCAGATACGGGCGGTAAGGCGCCTCGTGGATAGTGAAGAAGTTGATCGCGTCACCGACGGTGAGATCATCGGTCAGCGCAAGTCCAACCTTTTCCATGATCACTTCATCGCCAGTGTTGTCGAGGCTCCAGTCCTGACCGGTGGAATCGACGATCCTCCCATCGGGGAGGAAGTACCGGCGGGGACGATACACCAGGTGAGTCGCTTCGTGCAGTCGAAGCAACACCCACCCCAAAAGTCGCTCGGCATCGGAGCGAAACTTGGAGTGGACGGCCACCATGTAGGAGACCTCGAGGTACAGCGGCGGGCGCGACCAGTAGATGCCGTCGAGCATCGGAATCTCGACATCCTCGCCAGCCTCCACGGCGTCGAGCGCAGCCTGACGCTCTTCGAGCGCGGCCGTCGAGAACCGGGTGACCCGGTGCCGCTTGGAGTTCTGGAGCGCCGAGTTCTGCGCCGCCTTGTACATGTAGATGTAGACGACCTCTTCGCGATCCTTGGGGACGAACGAGAGGTCTTCCTCGATGCGGGGCGGAGCGCCGAGGCGATCGACGTCCCAGCCTTCGAGGATGAACTTGTGAATCGACTCGGTGATCTCGCCGATGATGTGACGACCCTTGTCATCACCACGGACGAAGCCTTCCTTGAGGACGCGATCGATCATCGACGACCCTCCAGCCACTCGGAGACGCTCGGTCGCTCGCGCCGCACCACGCGGACCATCGCCGACTTGACGATGGACTCCTGCACGGGCTGCGGGCGTTCGTTGATGAGGTCGACCACCGTCGGCAGCTCCTCGCGAGTGAGCATGTCCCAAGGGACCGGATCACGACGGCTCTGACGCCGGAAGTAGGCGAGCTCCTGGCGGTACGGAAACATCACCAGGCGCTTGAGCAGTGGGGCGTTCGGTCCCGGGTGGACCTTGGCGCGGTTGTCGCGCACCTTGGGCTCGCCCACCTTGACGGCGGCGCCCAGCACCTCGCGCGGGGGCTTGAGAGGCTTGTCGCGGTCGGTCAGACGCACGCCGAGCGGCGACGGTTCATTGAACCGCTCCCCCGGATAACGCCTGTGCAGCCGAAACCGCGGATCCATCCCTCTCCCCCAGGCCGAGATCAGAACCAGAGCGAGCCACGCAGATCAAGCGCGGCCTTCGATTTGTTCCAGATCGAGGGGAGTCGTGCGGCTCCCGCAGCCCGACAAGCCCGTCCACGACGCGATCCGCATCGATCGCGTGCGATTTCGGACAGCCGTCTGCGAAAGCGTCTCGGGCCTCGCCGGCGAACGCGGAAGCCTGGCGCGCAACCCGCCCCGGCCCCGCGCGCTCCGCCGAGGTAGGCTCTCGGCATGCGTGACGCCAAGAAGAAGGGAAACAGCCCCACCACGACGACGAACGTCGATCAAGCGGCCAACCTCGCCGCGAAGGATCCGACGTCCGCGCGCCTCAAGGGGGCTGGCACCGTCGGCAACGACGCGATCCAGCAACGCCTGGCAGCGGGCAAGGCGAACCGCGACCAGCTGCTTCAGTTCCTGGTGCAGCGCCTCGGCACGATGCGCGCCGTGCAGCTCAAGGAGATGAACCTCCTCGACGAGAAGCACATGGCCGAGAACAAGGGCGCGATCGCCGACGAGCTCAAGTCGGACAAGACAGCCCCCGATCCCGAGCGCTGGCACGAGGCCGCCGGTCTCTACGAGCAGGCGGCCATCCACCTCTGTCGCGGTGCACTCGCACGCGGCACCGATCTCATGCAGCAGGCGGTGGCCGCGGAGCGTCGTGCCTTCGACTCGCTGACCGCGTTGGTCGACGTGTCGAGCATCGAGGAGCAGCAAGGCTCGGTCTCCCCCGAAGACCCGCCGGTGTCGTCGGATCAGCTCGAGGTGACCGCCACCGCCGCGACCGAGGTGCCCGAGGAAGTGCGCCTCGCCAAGGAGATCCAGGACGTCGTCCGCGAAGATCCCGACATCACGTGGCGCAAGCGAACCCGCGACCCGTGGTGGACGCTCGACGAAGAAGAAGAGGAAGAGGAAGAAGCCGATGGTGGTTGACGAGCTCGCGCGCCTGGTCGCGTTCCCGACGGTGAGCAACCGCCCCGTCACCGCGCTTGCCTCCCACATGGCCGAGCGCGCCGAAGCCCTCGGCTTCCGGGTCGAGCGCTTCGATTCCCCCGTCGACGAGGGCAAGACCAACATCGTCGCCTCCATCGGACCACAGGGCACGGACGGGCTCGTGCTCTCCGGCCACATGGACGTCGTTCCCACCGAGGGACAGCCGTGGACCAGCGACCCCTTCGCGGTCACCGAGCGCGACGGCAAGCTGTACGGTCGCGGCACCGCAGACATGAAGGGCTTTCTCGCCGCGACCATGGAGGCCCTCGCGCGCATCCCCGCCTCGGCCTACACCCGCGAGCTCGTGCTCGTGTGGACGCACGACGAGGAGGTCGGCTGCGTCGGGTCTGCACACCTCGCGCACACGCTCGAGGAGCAGGGTCGACGCCTGCCGAGCAACTGCCTGATCGGCGAGCCCACCGACTTTCAGGTCCTGCGCATGCATCCAGGTCACGTGGGCGTGGGCATCGACGTGCGCGGCGCCGCAGCGCACTCCTCTCGCCCGGACCTCGGCATCAACGCGATCGCCGGCGCGGCGCGCGTGGTCGATGCGCTGCAGGATCTCGCGCGCGAGCTCGAGTCCGAGACGTCGCTCGAAGAGCACCTCGACCGACCCTGGGTCGCGTTCAACGTCGCGACGATCCGCGGCGGGAGCGCGATCAACATCGTGCCCGACCACTGTCGGATCGAGCTCGGCTACCGCCCCCTTCCTGGCATGCGGGCCGAAGAGGTGTACGAGCGGGTCTCCGAGCGCGTGCGTGCCCTGTCCCTCGGCGATGCCGAAGCGAGCACCGACCTGATCCGCGTCACCCCTTCCCTGCTCACCGAGGACGGCACCGCTCTCGCGGGGCTGCTCGCGCCACACGCCACGCCCTGCGCGCGACCGGCAGCGAGCTTCGCCACCGACGGCGGCAACCTCGCGCGTGCGGGGAGCGCCCCCCTGATCTTCGGCCCCGGCTCCATCACCGTCGCGCACCAGGCCGACGAGTGGATCGCCACCGCCGATCTGATCCGCGCCGTCGACGTGATCGAGGACGTGGTGCGCCGCGCCTGCTGCCAGCCCTGATCGGCTAGCGGAGCAGGTGCGCACGCGCCTCGCGGATGATGCGCTCGCGGCCCGGGTGCCGCCCTTCCTCGACGATGCGCTTGCCGGCGACCCACACGTCGCTGACCCAGTCCGGGTTCGCCGCGAACACCACGGCCTCGAGTGCAGGCATGCCCACCGCCGCCACCCGCCGAAGGTCGATGGCGCAGAGATCCGCGGGCGCGCCCACCTTGATGCCCTCGCTGTCGACGCCGAGCGATCGACTGCCGTCGATCGTCGCCGCGCGAAGCAAGCGCTCCGCGAGTCCGTGCCGCTCACCCGGCGGAGAGAGCACGTTGCGACGTCCGGCCATCGCGCGCGCGTGCAGCTCCAGGGTACGCGCCTCCCACAACAGGTCGATCGCCGCGTGGCTGTCCGATCCGAGCGCCACGTGCAGGTCGCGCGCTTCGACCGGTAGGAAGCCGTCACCGAGATCCATCTCCGTCGTCGGACAGGCGACCACGTTGCCCTCGGCGGCGCGCAGGTACGGGAGATCGCCCTGGCTCGGATGCGTGAGGTGCACCGCGCTGAAGCCAGGGCCGACGAGGCCCGCGTTGCCAAAGGCCTGGAGCGGCGAGCAGCCGTGCTCCGCGAAGCACCCCGCGACTTCGGCGGGCTGCTCGGCGACATGGGCGTGCACCACCCCATCCCACTGCGCGAGCTCGCCAAGCCACTCCGGAGGCACGGCGCGAACGGAATGGGGCGCGATGCCCGCCGTGACGCGCGGATCCGGATGCGCGGCCAGGCGCTCGGCCGCCGCGAGCGCCTCGACCGGATCGCGATCTCCGAAGCGTGCCTGGTCGCGCTCGAGTGGCCGCCCCGGACTGTGTCGCCCGTACACCACGCGCAAGAGCGTGATCCGGATGCCGACGTCGAGCGCCGCGCAGATCACCCGGCGCGCAAGCTCGTCCGGATCGTCATAGCGCCCACCGCCGGGACGATGGTGCAGGTAGTGGAACTCGCCCACGTGACCGATTCCGGACTCGGCCATCTCGAGGAACGCGAGGCGCGAGATGGCCTCGATACCGTCCGGATCGAGGCTGTTGGCCACGCCGTACATCGCCTTGCGCCAGGTCCAGAAGTCGTCGTCGCCCTCGGACCACTGCACGTGACCGCGGAACGCGCGCTGAAACGCGTGGCTGTGGGCGTTGACCAGGGAGGGCACCAGGACCCGCCCTGGCAGCCGAACCACGTCGTCAGGCTGGCGCTCCGCTGGAAGGAGGCCTACAATACGGTCACCGTCTACGCAGACGGCGACGTCACGTCGAAGCCCGGCCGCGGTGAACACCCAGTCGGGGCGCAGGACCTCCATCGAACCTCCTCGCGATTGGAGAGCACATGTCGGACTCCAAGCTCACCGCTCGGCTCATGGCGCGCCAGGGTGGAATTCGCCGCAAGAGCATGCCGGATGGCGGAGAGGTCTACACCGGACCCACCGCGACCCGCGCACTGCGCGCACTCGGCGCCCGAGCGATGACCATGGATCGGAACATCTTCGTCGCTGACGACTTTGATCCGAACGATCCCGAAGACGCCGCGCTCTACGCGCACGAGCTCCATCACCAGATGGAGTCCGGCGGCATGGAAGATGGTCACGCCCAGCACGACGCCGAGGAAGCCGCGGCCCAGGCCATCGAGCGCATGGTGCTCCATCGCTCCGCCAAGGGCGACGACTTCGGCGAGATCATGCGCGACGTGAAGTCGCAGGGCCCGGGCACCGCCAAGGTTCGCGGCCAGGACCAGGCCGGCAAGGCCAGCGGCGCCGAGGACGAGGTCATGAAGGCCTACAAGGCGCTCCGCAAGCAGGGCAAGTCCCACGAGCAGATCGTGCGCGATCTCGCGCAATTCGTCGTGTTCACGATGATGTCCCAGCAGGAGTCGACGAACTACCGCTCCGCGCCGGTGAACAGCTTCTAGCCCCCTGCCCTTCGCGGGCGACGCCATCCGCCGCGATCGGGATGCGCGCCGCCCGGTCACGGTCGATCGTGAGCGTCTCCGCGAGGTCGGCCCCGCCGCGGGTCCGAACGCCCCATGAGCAGGGCCACATCGCGCCGCCTGCCGTGACGAAGCCCGCAGGCGCGTCAGGAGAGCCGCTCCGCTGGTAGCCTTCGGCCATGTCTACCCGCGGCTCCTACTACAGTGACCTCGCGCGACGCCTGCGTCGCACCGACCTCCTCCTGCTCCGCGCGGTGCGCCGACAGCGGGCCCGCCCCGCCATGCGCGCCAAGGGCCAGTTCTGGGGCTCGGTGATCACCGACGACGAGGTCGACAGCCTGCTCCGTGCCCACGGCGAGATCGACTACGTCGTCGGCGCCGACGGCCTCGAGGACGCGATCGCCGCCTCGGCGGCCTACCGGGATGCGCCAGGTGGAAAGTTCAGCCGCCTGCGGCGCGCGTTCGAGCTCGACGGCGACGACCTGGACCTCATCCTCCTGTCGCTCGCGCCCGAGATCAGCGCCGGCTACGGCAAGATCTTCGCGTACCTCAACGACAATCTGAACCAGGCCTACCTCACGGTCGATCTGGCCACGCGCGTACTGCGTCAGGAGCGCCGCCAGCGCCTGTCGCTTCAGTCCCGGCTGTTGCCGGGTGCGCCGCTGATCCAGAACCGCCTGCTGCTGCTCAACCCGCCGGACGGCTTCGAGACCCACACCACCCGGCGCGTGCACCCCGCACCGCACCTGCTGCGGTGGATCCTCCAGGATCACGTCACCCTCGGCGATGGCACCAAGCAGCTCGACACCCACCTCGAGCCCTTCGTCCCCAAGAGCTCGCGCGAGCGCCTCCAGAAGCTGGGCAAGTCGCTGAACACCGCGATCACCTGTGCGGTCGTCGGCGGCACGGCCGGTATGCGCGAGGGCGTCGCCATCGAGATTGCGCGCCAGGCCGGCCGACCGCTGGTGCGCGTCGACATCGAGCGGTGCAAGAACTACCTCGACCAGCCCTACGAGCTGATCCGCGACCTGCAGCTCGACGGCACCATCCCCTACCTGATCAACGTCCCGGACACCCAGGACGAGCCTCAGCTGCGGATGAAGATGATGTCGCTCGGCACCGCCATCGCCTCGCTCCGCTACCCGGTGTGTGTGGGCGGCAACGACCGACGAGCGGTGGCGACCATGCTCGGCACCGACCGCCCCAACGTGACGATCCCCGTGGGGCGCGCGACCAACCAGGAGCGGCGCGACGCATGGAAGAACGCACTCACCAAGCGTGGCTGGGACATCTCGAAGGCCCCGGAGATCAGTGAGCGCTTCTTCTCCGTGGGCGGCACCACCATCGAGTACGTGTGCGAGCGCTCGCTCGCGGAGGCCGGCGGCGAGGAGCCCGATCTCGACACGATCTGGGCGGCCTGTCGCGAGGCAGCGCGCCCCGAGTTCAGCGGTCTCGCCGAGCACGTCGTGCCTCGCTACCGCTGGGAAGACCTCATCCTCCCGGACAAGATCCTCAACCAGCTCAAGCACCTCGAGAACTACCTGGCCCAGCAGGAGACCGTGTACCACCGCTGGGGCGGCTCGAAGGTACGCGCGCGTGGCTACGGCATCAAGGCGCTGTTCTCGGGCGGTCCGGGTACCGGAAAGACGATGTGTGCCGAGGTGATCGCGGGGTCGCTCGGCTACGACATGTTCCGCGTCGACCTCTCCGCGGTCATCAGCCGCTGGGTCGGTGAGACCGAGAAGAACCTCAAGGAGATCTTCGACGCCGCCGAGGGCGGCAACGCGGTCATCCTCTTCGACGAGGCCGACTCCCTGTTCGGCTCGCGCGGTGACGTGAAGCAGGCCCAGGACCGGTTCGCCAACCAGGAGGTCAGCTTCCTCCTGCAGCGCCTCGAGGTCTTCGAGGGCTGCGCGATCCTGACCACCAACCTCCAGGAGAACATCGACGAGGCGTTCCTTCGTCGCTTCGGCGCGGTCATCGAGTTTCCGATGCCGTCGGCCAACGAGCGTCGCAAGCTGTGGCAGCGCGCCATCCCGGAGTACGCCCCGCGTCACGAGGACCTCGATGTCGACTACCTCGCGACCCAGTTCCACATCGCGGGCGGCAACATCATCAACTCGGCGATCAACGCCTGCATCGTCGCCGCGAGCGAGAACGAGCCCGTGTCGATGAAGCACTGCATCGTCGCGATCGCCGGTGAGCTCTACAAGATGGGCAAGCAGATCAACCGCGTGCACTTCGGCGAGCACTTCCACTACGTGGACGGCATGTACTAGCAGCGCCGGGATGCGCGAGTGGCGCGTCCCCCAGCCGGCGTTCGACTACAGTCGCGCGCCGATTCCGATGCGGAAGTACAGCGACTGGAGCGGAATCGTCTGGCCGAGGGCCTCGTCCCACGCGCTCTTGCCGGCATGGGTGCCGCCGAGCGACAAGCGCACCCAGCTCGTCTCGCCGGTCGGGATGCCGAGGGCCACCCGCCCGCCGAGTCCCCAGTGGGCCGGGCCCTGCCAGCCGTAGGTGCCGGCGAGGAGCAAGGTCGCGTTGCGGCCACGCGGGCGCATCACGTACGCGCCGAAGCCGCCATAGGGCATCGGCAGCACGCTCGTGGCCTCGTTCGCGGTCATGTCGCTGTTGCCGTAGAGGATCACGCGTCCCGGGGTGATGGCGACATCGCTGCCAAAGAGGATGGCGAAGTTGTAGATGCCGACCTCGAAGCCCAGCGAGCCGTTGCCCGCGAGCACGGTCTCCTTCTCGCCATCGGAGCCCTCGAAGATCGTGGACATCACCACGCCGGCGCCGAGCTCGCCCGCGGCGACCACGGTCACCGGGCGGCGCTTGGCCTTGGCGGCGTTGCCGGTCCACGGCTCGAGCGACACCTTTCCGTCGTCGACGGCGGCCACGTACAGCGTCCGGTCGGTCGCCAGGCCCTCGAGCGCCTCGCTCACGGCCTTCGGGAACTCGGTGCTGCCCTCGAGCAACGCGCTGCGCGCCTGGCCGAGGTCCGGCAGTGACACGGCGAGCGGCAGCGCGGCGACCTTCTGTGGCGCGACGTCCACGGTCATGCGTCCGATGACCTTGCCGTCCATGTCGAGGTGCACGTAGTGCATGCCCGCCGGCGCGAACACCTCGGCGGTGCCGGGCTCGACCGGCTCACCGTCCACCATCACGACCGTGCCGCGGGGCGCGGCCGTGAGATCGATCGAGCCCTCGGGAAGCTGTCCGTAGCTCGACGCGAACTCGGTGTACTGCGGGTAGCGCGAGCCATCGACGAGGTCGGCGCGGACCACCTCGCGATCGGGATCCAGCGCGCTCGCCTGCACCCAGCCGCGACTCATCGGCACCCCGGAGAGGGTGACCCGGTAGGGCTCGGCACGGGCAGCCCCGCGGAGCTCCTCGGGGGTCGTCGCCATCGCCATCGCAGCACCGATCACGAGGTTCGCGTCGACCACCGCGCGGAGATCCTTGCCATCGCGAAGGACGTCGATCTGGCGCAGCGCCCCGGAGAGATCTTCGGCCAGTCCGTACTCGACCTCGTACTCGTTCCAGCGCGTGCGGGCCTCGAGCATGAGGTCGGCAAGGCGCTCGTAGTCCGCGGCATCCTCGTCGGTCAGCGGCGCGGGCGGAAACGCGAGCTCCGGGTGCGAGATGTGCGTCGCCTCGAGCTCGAGCAGGCGCTCGACCTTCTTCCGCGCCGTCTCGTCCGGCACTTCGGGCTCGAGCCACACGACAGTGGGCGCGGCCTGGGCAACAGAGCCGAGGAGGACGGCAATCAGGGGGAGGAGACGGTGCATTCCAGGGTTCTCGCGGTGCGTTGGCAGACGTAGTGCTGCGCGGTCGCCACGTCCACCCTACCCGACGCGTCGCCATCGGCGAACGTCGCGTGGACCTCGCAGCTGGCGTCGGTGCATTGCAGCGACATGCCGACCGCTCCGGGCACATCAATCCGGGGGGTGCTCGAGGCGCGCGGCGCCATCATCCAGCCCATGGACAGGCCGAGCGCGAGGATGAGCACGCCGATGCGGGCCACGACCAACTTCGGTGGTGGCGCGCTGGCCTTTGCCGCATCCACCTGAAGCGCCGTGGGCACGCGTCGGGGCACATCCGCGACGGCGCGGCGCTCGCCCGGTCCCACGGTGCCGTCGAGCACGGCCGCCGACACGCGCTCCGCCTCGGACTCTTCGGTGAGCCGCTCGATGAGGTCGGCGAGGGCTCGTCTCGCATCGTCCGGCGAGCTCTCGCGGACGCGCACGACCACCGCCACGCCGTCCGCTCCGACCCGAAGGTCCTCCTCGCGTACGACCGGTGCGAGTCCGTGCGGGGCCAGGGCATCGACCGCCGCGAGCAGATCGGCGGCAATGGCCTCGGCCCACGGCGCGGGCAGCCCATCCGGGTGACGCTCGGCAAGGACCTCGAGATCGGCGCCGGGGTGGTACGGGTACAGCCCCCTCGCCTGCCCGCCCACGTCGACGAAGCCCACGCACGGCAGCACGTGCGGCGAGCTCAGCTGCGCGAGCGCCGGGGCGGGTGGATGGTGCGCAACGGCGCACGCCCCGTTCCCCTCGAGGAGGAGCGGGGCGTGCGGGCTCGCGCCGAGGGCGGCGGAGACGTCCACGTCAGAAGGTGATGCCGGCCGCGGCCTGAATGCCGAAGGTGGGCGGCACATCCTCGCGGATCGTGTGCTTGATCGGAATCATGAACCCGAAGTACGCATCGGCATCGACGACGAGGCGCACGCGACCGCTGTTCTTGTCGATGGGCGCCTGGGTCGTGTAGCCGACGTGCCCGGTCATATCGAGCATGTGCGGCACGTTGTACCAGCCGGTGCGGATGTAGCCGCGCGGACCAAGGCCCACCGCCGCGTCCTTGCCGAGCATCACGCCGACACCGGTGTAGATCAGGCGGGAGAACAAGCGCTCGCGGTACGCGAGGTCGCCGCCGCTGGTCACCGTGTCGTAGCCATCGCTCTGGAACAGGTCGAAATACGGCTGCGGGTTGTCCTCGTCATCCTTGGCGACGGTGGCGTTGTACTCGATGCCCATCGGAACCATCAGGCGCCCGTAGTGCGCGCGCAGCTGGAACCACAGCGGGATGCCGCCGATGCCGAAGCTCGGAGCCGGAGGCGTCTGCGTACACGAGGTCGGGTCGAGCGGGTCATCACAGGTGACCTCGGGCTCGCTGACCGACGCGCCGTTGAACGTCACACCCGCGCCCATGTACGCCGCGAAGCGAACCGGGAAGCCGCCGGTGGGGTCGAGGATCTTCTGGATGGTCGCCGTCGGACGGTCGTACTTCCAGATGAGCATCTTGTTGGGGTTTCCAGCCTCGGCGACGCCAATGTAGATCTCGGCATCCGGATGCAGCTTCGCGTAGATAGCGAGGTACGTGAGGATGTCGCCGTCGACCTCGGGGTTGCAGAGGTTCGGGTTCTCCATCAGCTGGTCGATGAAGTCGATGCCCATCTTCTTTCGGGCGACGTCGCGCACGAAGTAGATCTTGTCGTCGAGCTTGTCGAGCTGGATGGAGTCGGAGATCGAGTGGCCATCGGAGCGCTTGAGGTACACGTCCACGCGTCCGGGCGGCACCTTGAGCAGCGAGTCCGGGTCACTGATGATGTACGGAAGGCCGTTGATGAAGACCTCGTACTCGCCCGCGAACTCCTTCGGATCCCACTTGTCCTCCATCTCGAAGGCCAGGGTCATCTTCGGGATCTGACCGCTCTCGATCGCGCCTTTGTAGTACTCGATGGCACCACGCAGGTCCGCGCTCGACAGGGAGGCGAGCAGCTCGCCGTCCTCGTGGGCCAGCGCGCCGGCGAGGAACCAATAGTAGTTCACCGGCTGACCGCCGATGTTCTCGTAGAACGGCGGGGCCGAGTAGTTCTGGTTCTCGGCCGCGCGGCCGATCTGCACGTAGAGCTTGAACAGCGGCTCGCGCAGCTCGGGACGATCGACGAACCACACCTGCTTCGCGAGGTCGCGGAGGTTGTTCGCGGTGATGCCCCAGTCGGCCTCGGACATGCCGTTCCACGGCACCGTCTCGATGTCGGCCACGGCGCCGTCGATGACGGGGATGATCTCGTCCGGCACGCTACCGCGCTGCTCGAACGGCCGCTTGGTGCGATCGGGCTCCTTTCGGCCGGCCTGGTACAGGTCGATCTCGGAGATGAACTTCGCGTCCGGCCGGGCGATGCGCGTCTTCACCGTGCGCTGCACGGTGTCGTTGTCATAGCCGGCGTTGCTGCCCTTCCACTTGAGGACGACGACGCGCGCCATCTTGCCGGATCGCGCCTTCTCGAGCTCGGCGAGGCGAGCCTCGGCGGCGGCGTCCTTCTCGGCCTGCTTCGCTTCCTGCTCGGCCTTGAGATCGTCGAGCGGTCCCGCGAAAGCCGGAACTGGTGTGGTCTCGGGAACCTCAGCCGCTTGCGCGGAGGTCGCAAGGCCGAGACCAAGGATGACCCACTTGAGCATCGAGCACTCTCCCCCGTGTGGACGTGCGAGGCCCCTGTCTACCACGGGGGAGCCTCGCGATGGGGCACGGCCGGGCCGGGCTCGCCGAGACCGCGCTCGAATCGCCCCAAACCCGGGTCCCGCGACCCGCCGCCGCCGATCCGGCGACGACGCGTCGTCGAGCGGGTTCGCCGACTACTTGCAGACGGCGACGCCGCTCGGGAACGTGCAGTTGAAGGTCGCGTTGCCGCCGCTGACCTTGGCCTTCGCGGGCGCACCGCCCTTGAAGTGGATCTCGCAGTCACCCGGCGGGACGGCCGAGACCTTGGCGGCGCCACCCGAGAACGCACCACGACCGCGGAAGCCGGCCGCGGCGCAGGTGATCTCGGCACCGGTGTAGAACACCTCGCCCGGGATGTTCACGGTCACGTCGCGGGTCGCCGCAGGCGCTGGAGCCGCCGGTCGCGGCGCCGGTGCGGCCCCTCCGCCACTGGGACGGGGGCGCGGGCGCGGCTTCGGCGGCGGGGGCGGGGGCGGAAGCGCCACGTTGCCCGTGTCGAGCTTCGGCTTCGGGCTGGCCTTGGTCACCGGCTTCGGCGTGGGCGCGACGGCGAGCTGCGTGTCGGTGTCCTTGGCGCTCATCTGCATGTAGATGCCGAAGCCACCGAGGCACATGACCACCGCGAGCATGCCGAACAGCGCCGCGATGATGAAGTACACGCGGTAGGTGCGCGCGCGGCTCTCGTCCCCGAGGTCGTCGCCGATCGAGACCTGCTGACCCACCTGGAACGGGCTGGTCGTGCTCGGTCCGCTCGCCACGGGACCGCTGATGCCGGGCATACTCGCCGGACCACTGGCGATCGGCGAAGCGTGCGGCTGCAGCGACGGCGACGAAGCACCGGGCAGGCCACGCCCACCCGTTCCCGGGCTCGCGACCGGACCGGAGGCCGCCGGCGGCGGCTCGGGGGGCTTGTCCTTCTTCTTGGCGGCCGGCAGCGCGAAGAACTGCGTGGCCGACTTCGGCGCGTCCTCGGGCTCCGGGGCTCCGGACCCATCGAGGGGCGTCATCTGCAGCATGCCGGTCTCATCGGGGGACCGGGCCGAGGAGTTGTCCGCCACACGACGTCCGCCACCACCACCACCGGCAGGCGGGGTCGGGGGCTTGGACGCAGCCGGGGGACGGCTCGGAGGACGCGAGCCTCCACCCGGGGCACCGCCCGCGCGCGGAGGCCCCGAGGGGCGAGATCCGGCGCGAGGCGGTCCACCCGGACGAGGAGGTCCGCTGGGACGTGCGGGACCGCCGGGACGCGGCGGGCCCTTGGGACGGGAGGGCTTGTCGTTGGCCATGTTCTCTGAACGCCTCTGGGAGGTCCCTTCGGGGCGAGATGCCGCCGGGGACCGGGAGCTTCCGCGTGCCCTACCTTGGGCTCGCCGCCGTTCGCTCAGCCCTTCGGGCTGGTCGAGCGGATGGATGGTCTGGAAGTAGAAGTCGCAGAACTCCTGAAGATGGGCACCCCGATCTTTGAGGAGATGCTGCCGTAGATCCAGCAGGCATTCCCTGCCGGTGTCGTAACGCGCGTTGGGGTCGGCCTGAAGGCAACGACTCACGACCTTCGCTTCGCCGGGCAGTTTGCGCGCCAGATCGCGCAGCTCTGCCTTGAGATCAGCCCGTTCGATGCGCGACCACACCTCGGCCACGGGGTCGGGCCCGGTCTCGGGCACCTCGTAGGCCGGACGTCCCGCGAGCATCTCGTAGAGCACGAGCCCCACGCCGAACAGATCGGTGCGGTGGTCCACCGAGCCGCCACGCGCCTGCTCGGGCGCCATGTACAGGGGCGTGCCCTTTCCAGCGTCGCGGTCACGCTCGGGGTCGTGCACACTCGCGAGCCCGAAGTCGAGGACCTTCACCTCGCCCGTAGGCGTGAGCATCACGTTCTCGGGCTTGATGTCGCGGTGCACGAGCTGAAGCGGGCGGCCGTTCGGCCCGATCGCGCTGTGGGCCTGGTACAGGCAGTCGACCAGCTCGAGTGCGACCTCGATGCCCGCCTCGGCCACCATGGGCAGCTTGCGCGACTCGAGGTCGTCGAGCACCTCGCGGAGCGTCCGCCCATGGACGTACTCCATGACGACGGCGCCTTCCTTCTCGAGGAACTCGAACACCTTGCAGATCGAGCGGTGGCGAGCCTGCTCGAGCAGCTCGAACTCCTGGCGGAGCGCCGCAACCGCGCCCTTCTTGCGCTTGTTCTTGAGCTGCTTGACCGCGACCAGGGTCGAACGACGCGTCCCCGGGATCTCTCCCTGCGCGAGATACACCGTGCCGAACTGGCCCGAACCCAGCTCGCGGATGACCTCGTAGTGTCCGATGACGTCCGTCGACGGCCTCCCGGCGCGCGCGCGCCGGCTTCAGTCTACCCCTGCGGCGGCGGAGCCTGCGGCGGGGGCTGGTTCGGGTCGACCCCAGCCTGCGCCTGCGGTTCCGCGGCGCCTCCGCCCTGGGCTCCGGTAGGCTGGGCGCGTCGGAACACCGCGCGTCGCGCGTTGAACCCGGCGGGGCCCGAGAAGTGGATGAGCACCAGGATCCCGAGGAGGGTCATCACCGGTCCGAGCGTGGCCCAGAACGGCAGCGGCTTGCGCCACGCGCCTCCCGCGCTCGTCGACGGCCCGTCGATCCATGCGCTCGGCTCGAACGTCACGGTGGCGCCGGCACGCGCGAACGCGAGCAGCTTGATCCGCGACTCGAAGGAGCGGCGGTGGTGGAAGCCGTCGACCCGGTAGCGCACCTGGTACCAGCCGTAGCGCACCGCCGCGGCGGCCTTGAAGACCTCGGCGAGGCCGTTGTCGTCGTTGCGCACGAAGCTCTCGCCACCGCCGACCTTGGCCATCCACGACAGGGACACGTTGTCGATGCCCTGGCGCTCGAGACCACCGTTGATCACGCTGTTCTGGTACTTGCCGCACAGTACGTTCGGTCGAACCTGCTTGTCGTCCGGGACCTCGAAGCGCGGGCGAATCGCCTTGCCGAGGCCGACGGTGTACACCGTGGGCCGGTCCTGGAACGAGGCTTCCTGACGCGCGAGCGAGACCGTCTCGAGCACCTTCTGCAGACGTGGCGCGTTCGTCGCGCAGGAGTCGCTGCCCGCCTCGTTGTTGAAGCCATCGGTCAGCGCGATGATCGTCGGCTCCGCGGAGTGGATGGTCTTCCAGTCCTTGATCGACTGCTCTTCCATCAGGTCGGTGACCGAGTAGGACACCGCGTCGTAGAGGTGCGTGAAGCCGCGCTCGCCGCTCGAGATGTACTCGAGCATGGCCTTGTACTCGGAGCGCGTGTTGAGCACGACCGGCGGGAGTCCGTCGAGCCCCTTCACCGTCTTCGTGAACCGCAGCAGGACCACGCCCGTGTCGACCTTGCCCGGGTAGAACGCGTCGATGACCTCGCGGTCGCGCAGCGCGTTGTACACCTTGGTCAGGGCGGCAGCGTCGTTCTCGTACATCGAGCCGGAGCCGTCGATGAGCACGATGAACAGCTGGCCCGCCCGCTGCTCTTCCATCGGGGTGAGCTCGACCGCCTGCTTCGCGCCGACGCCGACCACCGAGCCCATGTGCGAGACCTGGACCACGTCCTTGGTCAGGGACAGCGCGTGCAGGTCGCCGGTGCGCGGCCGACGAAGCCGGAAGGACATGCGGACCTCGCCGTTCTGGCGGTCCACCTGAGGAACGCAGAGGTCCTCCGCCGGCGGCGGCCCCACGGCGGCGCGGCACTCCTGGCGCGTACGGAAGATCTCGACGTCGAGCTCGCTGTCCTCCATCTGCGTGACCGAGGACATGCGGTAGGTCGAGCCCTCGATCGGCACCGAACCCGTCTCGGAATTGGCGCAGCCCGCGAGGTAGAGCACCATCGTGAGAAGGAGCTTCCTCACCGCTCCTCCTTCGGCAGCATCACGAACTCGACCACGGTGGTGTGCACGCCATCGGACATGAGGACGGTGTCTCCGGAAGAGAGCTCGGTCTCGAGCGGCGCGGGGTGGCGCGGGTCGTAGCGCAGGTCGATGGTCTCGAGGAAGCGATTCACCGTCGTCGGCCACTGCGACAGCCCGCGCACCGTGTACCGGCCGTCCGACGTGCGCACGAAGGACACGTGCAGCTCGGCGATGCCGTCCTCCACGGGCAGGAACAGGTCGAGGCCACGCGGGAAGTGCCCGATGAAGCGCTCGCTCACGGGCAGGGTCGGGCTGTCGATCGGCACGCGATAGCCGAAGCGGCGATCCGAGAGCACCCGGACCCAGCCCGCGTAGAGCTCGTCCGGCACGGGCCAGGCGAACAGACCGTGGATCAGGCCCCACACGAACAGCGCTGCGCCGGTCGCAAGGTACAGGTCGTGGAAGATGTAGTAGGACAGCCAGTGCCAGGTCGCGGCGGCGAGCGGGCCGCAGATCAGCCCCGCTCCGACGTGATTCGCGATGCCACCGAAGCGACGAACGGCCAGCGGGCCGAGTGCGCTCGACAGGCCCGCGGTCACCCATAGCGGAAGCGAGTAGCGAAGGCTGACCAGCGAGCCATCCGCGCGCAGCGGCGCCATGGCCTCACTGACGAGCACCCCGCTCACGCAGGAGGCGGTGCTCATGAACAGCTGCGCGATCAGGAAGCTCGCGAAGCCGGCGATCAGCGGAAGGCCGACGCGCTGGAGCACCGGCGCGCGGCGCAGTCCGAGCTCGGCGGCCACGGAGGCGGCGCCGATGATGGTCGCCGCCCAGGAGAGCAACCACCAGCCCTCCATGCCGCTCGTCCAGAACAGGCCGATCGAGAACAGCGAAGGGCCCAGCTGCAGGGCGATGAACAAGAAGCTCCACCACGCCAGCAAGCCTGCACCACCCACGACGAGGCCAACCGCCACGTGGCGGGCCCAGTTGTGAGGCACCAGGTAGATGTTCATCGAGGTCTCCGCAGGGGGCCGACTCTACCGCAGGTGCCAGTCCGCGGCATCTCCCGAGGTAGCATGCGCCGAGCCAGGCCCGCGCGCAGCGCGAGCGAGTGACCACCGGGCGACCGGTGCGACGGAGAGTGGATGTCGGGGAACAAGGAACAAACCTACCTGCAGCTCGCCCCAGAGTTCGGCAGCACCAAGTTCGGGCCGTTCCTCGGCGTCGAGATCCGTCTGGGCTCGGACCCGGCGGCCAACGACATCACCCTGCCCGAGGCGTACGGCATCGCGCCCGAGCACGTGAAGATCCTGATCCAGCCGGACGGATCGTTCATCATCGCGCCGACGCAGCGCTCCGCCACCGTCTACGCCTTCCGCGGCCAGGGCCGCCCGAAGCAAGTCACCTCCCCGATGGCGGTCGGCCCCGGCGACTCCATCGCACTCGCGACCCCCGAAGGTCCACGCTTCTACCTGCTCCGTGAGCGGCCCCAGCAGGCTGGCGACGACATCGAGACGCCCCAGGACGCGATCGACGCGGCGCGCCGCGGCCTGAACGCCGGTGGTGTCTGGGAGGAGATGAAGCGCGTCGGCGTCGCGAAGGTCGTCACCAGCAACGCCGGTCACTTCCTGCAGCAGGCGTGGACGTTCATCAAGTCGGGCTCCTTCCTCAAGCCCCGCTACATCGTGATGGGCATGGGCATCGCAGCGGGCTGGGTCATGGCCTGTGGCGCTGGCGGCAGTGCGGCGTGGTTCCAGCAGGCTGCGTCCAAGGCGAACACGGGCCTGGAGCAGTGCGAGGCCGACCTCGACGTGGAGCGTGGCCGAAGCGGCGCGATCGAGGACCAGTCCATCCCCGGACTCACCGGCGCGATCCTCAACGACCGCACACGCTGGGAAGAGACGCTCAGCGGCGACGACGCCTTCCGACAGGCGTACTACACCGAGTACAAGAAGTACGCGACGAGCGACAAGATCAAGCGTCTGGAGCCGGTCATCGACGGCCGCAGCCGCTCGTTCATCGGCTTCAAGCGCGCCCTCGAGAGCAGCCAGCTTCCCGCGAACCTCGCGCGAATCATGGCCTTCCTCGCTGCGCCCGAGAACGCGGTCGAGGGGCGTGAGTGGTCCCTGGTCCAGGACTCCACGGGCGAGCGCGCGTGTGGCCGTGGCCCGGCGCAGCTCACCTACCGTCAGGGCAAGAACCTCGGCATCGTGCCTCTCCAGGTCAACGCGCTCGTCGACCAGTTCGTCGCCGTCGGCAGCGACCTCGCGGAGAAGAAGGCGGCGCTCCAGAAGATGGGCGGCGCCGGGCTCGAGTTCGCCGAGGACGAGGTGGCAACGGCCGAGGTCGGCGCTCAGGGCGAGAAGCAGTGCCTCCACATCGCAGGCGAGGATGCACGCACCGATGCCCGCGCGGTCGCCAGCCTCCTCGGCACCCGCTTCGGGCCCAACGCACCGCGCCTGCCCGAGGAGAACGACCAGTACTGGCAGCTCGCCCGCATCATGTCCTTCTACGCCTCGGACGCCGGCTACGGCTACGACCGCCTTAGCTTCCCGAGCAGCACCGCGCCGAGCGTCGTCCTCGACGACATGACGCCCTCCGAGAAGGAGTACGTGCTCAAGGAGTCGGCCTCGCTCGTCGCGCGCACCGTCGCGGTGTACTGCAGCGCCGCGCTCGGGTCCGAGGAGCCCCCCGAGCACCTGCCGGACATCCCGGGTTGGGCGGACTGCCTGATCCTCGACTGGCTGGTCAAGCAGGAGACCTGACGGTCCCCGAAACGCGAGACGCCCGGGCACTCATCGCGAGTGTCCGGGCGTCTTCGTGTCGGAAGCGAGCGAGCTAGGCGCGTCGGCGTCGGGTGACGACGAGCGCCGGAAGCAGCAGCCAGGCCGCGGCGGGCGCGGTGCTCTGACAGCCGCACTCGACACCGCCGGTCTCGTCCGCCCCCGAGGCGGCGTTGTCCGCCGGATCGGTGTCGGTGTCGACCGTGTCCGTGTCGGTATCCGTGTCGGTGTCGGTGTCCGTGTCGGTGTCGGTGTCCGTGTCAGCCTCGGTACCGGCGAACGCGGGGTTCGCCAGGCACAGACCGAAGAGGACGAGCGGCAGCCGGCGGATCACGCGGCCTCGCGGAAGTGCGCGGCGCGGTCCACGACCTGGGACCAGAACAGCTTCCAGGGGCCACGCGCGAGCAGGTCACCACCGAAGTAGACCGGCGGCTTCACGGCGGGGAAGCCCTCGGGCAGGACGGCGAGCTCCTGGCGGCGATCCTCGATGCGGGTACGCGCCTCCTCGAGCTTGGCGATCGCCTCGTCGAGGAACTCGTGGAAGCCACCGAGCACCTCGCCGAGCTGCTCACGCGGCACGGTCTGGAGCATGGCGTCGAGCCACATGCCCGCGGTGAGGTTCAGGAAGCGGCGGAACGAGAGGTAGGTCTTGTTCATGCTCTCGCGCGCGACGCCCCACTCCATCGGGGACAGCTCGTCCTTGCTCTTGAGCATGTGCTCGATGCGCTGCAGACGAAGGTCGGTGACGACGAGCATCATGCGGAACACGAAGAGCACGTTCTCGGTGCCCTCGACCGACGGATGGGTCGCGTGCCACTTGATCTTGCGCTCGTGGCGGTCCAGATACTTCTGGATGCCGTTGCTGATCGCCTGCTCCTCCTCGAAGGAGCCGATGCGGTCCGGCGTCACCGTGAGCGACGGGATGGGCTCGAAGTTCGTCTCGGAGCCGGTCGACCGCGGGATGTTCAGCTTGTCGAAGAAGTCGGCGATCCGCTCGTGGGACTCCTCTTCGAGGACAGCCTGGCTGGTCTCAGTGAAGAGCTGCTCGGACTTGGCAGCCTGGCGCACGAGCGACGAGATCGTTGCCGTCTTGGACATTCGATGGCTCCTGGAAGCAAAGGACCGCGGACGTAGCTATCCGCGTGGACCTCCGCAGGTATCCGGCCGCAGGGGGGCCGGCAAGCGGGTCACACGCCCTGAGCCTCTGCGCCCCACACCACCTTGTGCAGCTGCAGCTGCATGCGCACGGGCAGGCGATCCTCGACGATCCACTCCGCGAGCGCCGCGAGGTCCACGAGGCCCCACGCCGGGGAGATCATCACCGGGCAGCGCTCGTGCACCGCCCGCGTCCTCACCACCTCGCGAGCCCACTCGTAGTCCTCGCGAGAGGCGACGACGATCTTCACCTCGTGGTGCGGCTGGAGCAGGTCCAGGTTGCTCCACAGGTTGCGCTCGGCCTCGCCCGAGGCGGGGGCCTTGAGGTCCATGATCACGTGGACCTCGGGCGGCACCTCGGCGATCGACACGCTGCCCGAGGTCTCGAGAAGTACCTCGTGGCCGAGATCCACCAACCGACGCATGAGCTCGGGGGCGTTCTTCTGCACGAGCGGCTCGCCGCCCGTGACCTCGATCGTGTGGATGCCGAACGCGTGGGCGTCCGCGACGATATCGTCGATGCGCCGCATCTCTCCACCGGTGAAGGTGAAGACGCTGTCGCACCACGAGCAGCGCAGGTTGCACCCGGTCAGACGCACGAACACGCAGGGCTTGCCCACGTGGGTGGACTCCCCCTGCACGGATGCGTAGATCTCGCTGATCCGCAGCCGTTCGTGAGCCGGAATCCGGGCGGGCGCGGTCACTGGACCTCGGACTCGAGTCCGGGGCGCTCGGCCTCGATGGCCGCGACCACGCGGTCGATCGCCTCGTCGAGGCCCAGGGTCTCGCTCTCGCCGGTGCGACGGTTGCGGACCTCGAGCTGCTGCTCGGTCTCCCAGGAACGACCGACGACCACCGCGTACGGGAAGCCGAGGAGCTCGGCATCCTTGAGCTTGGCGCCGGGGCCCATCTTGCGATCGTCGAGCATGACCTCGATGCCGCGCGACTTGAGCGCCTCGTAGACCCTCTCGGAGGTGGAGGCGAGCTCCTCCTTCTTCGGGTTGAGGCAGGTGACGATGGCCTCGAAGGGCGCGATCGGCACGGGCCACACGATGCCCTTGTCGTCGGCGTACTGCTCGACGGCGGAAGCGGCGACCCGGCTCACGCCGATGCCGTAGCAGCCCATGACGAAGGGCTGCGGCTTGCCGTTTTCACCGATGAACGTGGCGCCCATCGGCGCGGAGTACTTGGTGCCGAGCTTGAAGATGTGGCCGACCTCGATGCCTCGGTACAGCTCGAGAGGCCTGCCCTCACGAGGGCCCGGATCGCCGGGGCGCGCGAGGCGGAGGTCCGCGTAGGCGGGCTCGGCGAAGTCGCGACCGGGCACGACGTCGAGCGCGTGCTTGTCGGTCTGGTTGCAGCCGCAGAGCAGGTTGACCATGCCCTTGACCGAGAGGTCGCCGACGATCGAGAAGGCCTCGTTGAGGCCGATCGGGCCGGCGAAGCCCTGCTGAGCACCCGTGTGCTTGGCGATTTCCTCGGCGGTCAGCATCTGCACCGCGAGTCCACCCACGTGGTTCTTCAGCTTGACCTCGTTGATCTCCTGGTCGCCCCGGATGAGCACGGCCCACAGCACCTCTTCGTCCTGGTGCACGGCCTTGACGAGCACGGTCTTCACCATGCGCGCGGCCTCGATCTCGGGGAAGAAGCCCTCGAGCTCGGCGACGGTGCGGATCTCCGGGGTGTCCTCGATGCGCAGGGCACGAGGCGCCTCGCCAACCGACGGGCTCGGCGACAGCCGGCTCTCCGCCTTCTCGACGTTCGCGGCGTAGCCGGTGCCCGGCTCGACGAGGATGTCGTCCTCACCGGTCTCGGCGGCGAGCATGAACTCCATCGAGCCGCTGCCACCGATGTCGCCGGGGTCGGCGTCGACACCGAGGGCGCGCAGGCCCATGCGCTCGAAGATCCGGTGGTAGGCGACGCGCATCGCCTCGTAGCTCGCGTCGAGGCCCGCCTCGTCCACGTCGAAGGAGTAGGCATCCTTCATCAGGAACTCCTTCACGCGAAGGAGGCCGAAGCGCGGGCGGATCTCGTCCCGGAACTTGGTGTGGATCTGGTACAGGTTGATCGGCAGCTGCTTGTAGGAGTTGACCGAGCTCGCCGCGTAGTCGGTGACGACCTCCTCGGCGGTCGGCGCGAGGCCGTAGGTCGCTTCCTTGCGATCGGTGGTCGAGAACATCGTGCCGCTCGCCTGGTACGCATCCCAGCGGCCCGAACGCTTCCACAGATCGTCGGACTGGAGGATGGGCAGCTGGACCTCGAGCGCGCCCGTGTCGTCGAGCTCGTCGCGGATGATGTTCTGCACCTTCTTGAGCACGCGCCACATGAGCGGGCTGTAGGCATAGAGGCCGGCGGACACCTTGTAGATGTAGCCAGCGCGCGCCATCAGCTTGTGGCTGATGACCTCGGCATCGGCGGGGTCGTCGCGGTAGGTGACGATGTGGGCTCGGGAAGCACGCATGTCCGACTCTCCTTCGGGGCATGCGATGTCACCCGGCACGGGCCCTGCGTCCAGTTCAGAACAGGACGTCGAACCACGGCTCGACGCGCACGGCCCCCTGCGCACGCAGCCGTTCGGCCGCAGCGTCCCCGTCGGGTCCCCCGCTCTCCTGGCCCTCGATGCGGGCGCGAACCACCGCCTCGAGCAGCGGTCGCTTGAGCATGCGCGCGCCGACCACACCGCGCTGCAACGCGCCTGCATCTGGCCGAGGGGAGGCGAGCGCGATGCGAGCGGCGAGCACGTCGGAAGCCGCCTCGGCGAGGTGGCCGCCACGCTTGCGAGTGCGCGCCAGGGCCTGTCGGGCCACGCCGAGCTCCCCGGCTGCCGCCGCGAGCATGCCGAGTCGCGCATGAGAGCGCACCCCGCGGATGTACAGCCGCAGCAGCCCCGCACGGCGCATGCGCTCGTGGCTCTCGGACCAGCAGGCGAAAGCCTCCTCGAAGCGCCCCTCGTAGCGAAGCAGGTCGCAGCGGGCGTCGATGAGCCGTTCCTCGAGGACGACCGCATCGACACCGGACAAGCGCGTCTCGGTGCGCTGGAGCAGCGCCCACGCGGCATCCACCCGGTCCGCGAGCAGGTGCGTGCGCGAGGCCTGGAGCGCGCCGAGCATGGCGATCAGCTGAATGTTGTCGTCGTGCAGGGCTTCCTGCAGCCGGGGCTGGATGTACGGCACCAGCTCGGCCCAGCGGTCGACCTGCTCGAGCGAGAACGCGCGCAGGCTGGCGGCGGTGGACACCTCGGCGAGCACGTCCCGGCACCGAGCCCGGTACACGGCCTCGGCCTCGCCGAACAGCTGAGCCGACTCCTCGTTGCGCGCCGAGAGGTAGGCCGTGAGTCCGCGGGACATCAGCGACAGCGCGTCGAGGTAGTCGTCGTGTGGCAGCTCGGCCGCGAACCGAGCCGCCTCGTCGAGGCGCTGGACAGCCTGGGGATAGGCGGAGGGACCCGTGACCGTGGAGTACGCCGCGTCGACGAACAGGGCCCGTGCCGCGCGATAGCGGTCCCCCGCGCGCAGGGCGAAGACCGTGTGCTCGTTCTGGAGCGTCGCGCCGCGCACCGGGTCGATGAGCCCGAGGCCTGTGGCCGCCGCGTGCAGCACGTCGAGACGCAGCCGGTCGCCAGCCTCCGTGGGCCCCTCGACGAAGCGTCCTCTCAGCCAGCTGATCTTCGCCTTGGCCGCGAGGATGCGCGCAACGCTCGCCAACGCCCCCGAGGGCCAGCTGACACCGACCTCGGAGAGCAGCTCGCGCAACAGCGGAATGCCTCGGGCCGCGTCCCCCGTGTTGAGCAGGGCCGCCGCGGCCCGCGTCCGCAGGCGACCGGGCTCCGGCGAGAGCTCCGCCGCCGCGAGGTAGGCATCCGCTGCGTCCTGGGCCCGGCCGGCCACGCTGAACGCCTCACCCTGACGGACGAGCAGCTCCAGCCGCTCCTCGTCCTCGAGCTGGCCATGGTCGAGGACCCAGCGCCAGAGCCGCGCGGCCTGCAGCGGCGCGTGCTGGGCCACGGCCTCCTCGGCGGCCACCGCCGCATGCGAGGCCAGGGCCTCGTAGTCGCCGAGCTGCTCGAGGTGGTTGAGCAAGGCGGCGTGATCGACCCGCTCCTCCCCGAGGAGCAGGGCCACGTGGCGCTCGGACCACCGCCGGTTGCCCTCTTCGCCCAGGCTCGCGAGCACCACCTCGCGAACCCGCGCATGGTAGGGCTCGAGCCGCCCGTCGTGGAGCACGTGCACGAGCGCGCGGTGCCGGAGCTCGAGCATGGCTTCGGGCTCGAGGCTGCCGCCCATCAGCGAAACCAGGCGGGCGCGAGTCAGCGGCGCCGGGCTCGTGCACACCGCGCACAGCGGGTCCAGCGCCGCGGGTCCCAGCGCTCGCACCGTGTCGTCGAGGATCTCGATCACGCTGCCCGTCGCCGAGCGCGACAGCTGAAGAGACACCAGGTACGCGTTGCCCTGCGACTCGCGGAGCACACGGCCGAGGGTGGGCTCGTCGAGCTCGGGAGCGTGGCGAGCCAGGTCCGACGGCGTGAGCGGCGCGAGCTCGATCTCGGTGCACGGCAGATCCGGCAGGCCATCGGCGAGGGCCTCGGCGGTGGCCGAGTGCTGTCCAGGGCGGCGCCCGAGCACCACGAGCAGCGGCAGCTCCTCGGCCAGCGTGCGCGCGAGCAGGATGCCGGAGTCGGCATCTCCCCACTGGGCGTTGTCGATGATCAGTGCCGTCGGCCCGAGCTCGCCGAGCAGCCAGGCGAGCTCCGCGCCGGCCTGAGCTCGACGCGCGCGCTCCGAGCCGAACACCTCGCCGTCTCCGTGCTCGCCCAGCACCGGAAACAGGCTCGCCAGTGCGCTCAGGTCCTCGTCGACGTCGTCGACGACGAGGGCGATCTGGTCCACGAGCCCGTCCAGCGCCTGGTGAGGCACCTCGACCGCCGCGTGGCACCGCGTGGAGAGCACCGTGAAGCCCTCCCAGTCCAGGGCCTGAGCCACCGAGCGGAGCAGCGGACTCTTGCCCAGACCCGAGCCGCCGACGACGTCGACCCGCCGTGGCTTGCCCTCGGCGAGCACCTGACGTCCGACATCGACGATGCGAGCCAGCTCGCTGGGACGCTCGACCGGCCGAAGCATCGCCGACGGCTGATACGACACCCCCAGCGCCTCGAGTACCGCCGGGCCCGCGGGTCGAGATGCCGGATCCCGCGCGAGCAAGGCAGCGATCAGGTCGTCGAGCAGGGGCGGTACCAGCGCGTCCTCGCTGGCCCGTGGCGCGTCGCGGGACAGCTTGTCCTCGAGCACCGCCGAGCCCATGAACGGCGGCCGCCCGGTCACGGCCTCGAACAGCATGACCCCGAAGCTGTACCAGTCCGACGACTGTGCGGGCTCACTGCCCTGAACCCGCTCGGGCGCGGCGTACAGCGGCGTTCCATAGCTCGAGTGGCCCGAGTGCTGGCTGCCGAGGGCGGCGGTGAGCCCGAAGTCGGCGATGCGCAACAGACCGTCGTCGCCGACGAGCAGGTTGGTCGGCTTGAGATCACCGTGAACCAGCCCCGCATCGTGGAGTGCCTGGATGCCGACGGCCGCCTGGCCGAGCCAGTCGACGAGCTCGGCGGCACTCGCCCCGTCCGCGTGTTCCGCCGGGTCCAGGGGCACGTCGCTGGTGCCGAGGTCCAGGGTGTACGCAGCCCGTTGGAGCGGCAGCATCTCGCGCAGCGTCTTGCCGCGGACGAGCTGCATCGTCACGAACCACAGGCCCTCGTGCTCGTGCAGACCGTACAGCGTGACGAGGTGCTCGTGGAGCACGTGCGCGAGGTTGTGGAACTCGCGCTTGAGCGCGAGGAGCGAGGTGCCGCGCGGCTCGCGGAGCACCTTGAGCGCGACCTCGGCGCCCAACTCCCGGTCGGTGGCCAGGTACACGTCCCCAAATCCACCACTTCCGAGCAGCGGTCCGATGGTGAAGCGGGGGTGTCCTGCGAACCGGTCCATGGTGCGGCACTGTAGCGCGGGATACCGGAGCGTCGGAGGCTTCATGGCACTCACGCTCACCGACGCCGCGATCACCCGGGTCCGCGAGAAGCGCGGCACGCCGGATCAGTGGCTCAAACTCGGCATCCGCGGCGGTGGATGCAGCGGCTTCATGTACGCGATGGACTTCGTGGACGAGCCGGCGGACAAGGACCGCAAGTTCGAGTTCGACGACGTGAAGGTGTGCGTCGACATCAAGTCGTACCTGTTCCTCGCCCAGACCACGCTGGACTTCGAGCAGACGCTGATGCGCACGGGCTTCGTGTTCAAGAACCCCGAGGCCGCGAAGACCTGCTCCTGCGGAGAGAGCTTCTCGCCCTTCTAGCGGGGCGAGCCGAGGCGGCGTCGCCTCAGCCCTTCTTGCTCTTCTTGCCCTTGTCGTCTTCGGCCTTGGGCGCCACGTCGAAGGACAGGTAGGGCACCGCGCCGGACGGGCCGGGCTTGGCCTCGGCACCCTCGGTGGCCGGGATGATCCACTTGGAGCCCGAGGGCGCATTGTGGACCATGCGGGTGCGACCGGCGTTGGCTAGCAGGCGGGTGATGCGCTCCCGCACCTCGTCGCTGGCCGTCACCGCGTGCCACGCGAGGATCGGCGCGACCTTGTCGACACGCTCGGGGGGCACGCTCTTGCCCTTCTCGACGGCGTGGATGACGGACTGGGCGAGCCCCTTGCCCACCGCCTGGATGCACTGGGTGGCGCGACGCTTGGTCATGTCGTCGTTGCGGGCGATGGTCTGGTGAACGAGCGCGCCCATGCGGCGCGCGCGAACCTCGGCGTAGGTATGGCCGCTCGGGATCTGACCGCCCTCGAAGTCGTGGGGGATCAGCGGCGACGGGAGGCTCGCCGTCGAGCACGGCTGCGAAGGCTCACCCTCGGCGGTCTCGATGAGCGCCATCAGGCAGCCTTCGTTCCACTCGAGCCAGTCCGTGTAGGAGCGCACCACGCGCTCACCGACGCAGACCACGTCGACCTGCGACAGCTCGGCCATGGTCGAGTCGTCGGAGATCAGGAGCATGTCGCCGAACGCGCCGCCGCGCTTCCAGCGCTCGGCGGGGTCCTCGGGCACGAGCAGGCACAGGAGGGCCTTGCCGCGCTCACGAGCACGGTCGAAGGCGGGCGTGAGCACCTCCATGCCGGGCACGTAGCTCTCGGCGAAGGCGCCGAGCGGCATGGTCGACGCCAGCGTGGCGGCTGCGGAGTACTTCAGGAAGTCGCGACGGTTCATGTTCCCTCGTAGGCGGCAGATGGTATCGCACCACCGCGCCCGGTGGTAGCAAACCCCCTGTGGGGAAGCGTGTTCCGGGCCTCAAGGCAGGAAGAACGCGCGGATCGGCTGGGACACCCCTTTCAGGGTGAACTCTCCGGCATCCTCGAGCTCGCCGTCGAAGAGCTCCGCGGAGCGTGGACCGAGGAGGACCCGACCCGGACGACTCGCGGATTCCAGGCGTGCCGCCACGTTTACCGCCGGGCCGATGACCGTGTAGTCGCTGCGTACCTCGGAGCCGAAGTTGCCGACGACCGCCTCTCCGGTGTTGAGCCCGGTGCGCGCGATGAGAGCCACGCTGGACGGTAGCTGCTGCACGGTGCGGTGGATGTCCTCGGCGAGCGCGACGGCGCGGCGCACCTGCTCCTTCGCCGGCAGTTCCTCCGGGGCGCCGATGACCACCATCACCGCGTCTCCGATGAACTTGTCCACCGTGGCGCCGTGCTTGTGCGCCAGGTTCGCGATGGTCGCGAGGTAGCGATCGAGCACCCGCCCGACGGCCTCGGGACCGAGCTCCTCGGAGAGAGCGGTGAATCCGACGAGATCGGTGAACATCACCGTGACCTCGCGGCGCTCCGGCGGGCCATCCACGTCGAACGCCCCCCGAGAGGCCCGCTCGACCAGACTCTCCGGCAGGTACCGACGAAGCACGCTGCGGGTGATGTAGTGATGCAGCCGCGTGCGCTGGTTCATGCCGTAGTTCGTGGTGCAGAACACCAGCGAGATCATCACCACGGCGCCGACCAGCATCACCTGCGTGACCTGGGGGACCGCGTAGTTCGGATGGGTCTCGAGGAACGGCTGCGTCGGTACGATGCCGTTCACTTCGAGCAGCGCCAGACCGACGAACCCCGCGAGGCTGATGCACGCCACGGCCAGCGCCGAGGCGTAGTCGAGGAACACGCGGTAGGCCGCGATGAACGCGATGAAGATCGCCGCGGACGGGTTGGTCAGCGTGCCGAACATCCACCCGGTGACGTGGTTGGTGGTGAGCATCGGCACGAGGGCTGCCAGCCACAGCGCTCGCTGGACCCGAAGTCGCGTGGAGCCGCGCTCCGCGAGTCCAAGCGCGCTCCCGAGGGCGGCGAGCAGCACGAAGGCTGCTGCCGCGGGCATCCACCAGCCCCAGATCGCCGCCTGGAGCGCGGTGCTCGCGAAGTCCGGCGAGGTCGCGTACATCCACGCAGTCGGACCGAGCACCACCGGCGCGAACAGCACGTGCACGCGCAGCGCGACGAGCAGCACCTCGGGCTCGGCGAAGGGCTCGCCTAGCGGCGTGAACAGATCTTCCACCAGGCGGCGGGCTCGCTCGGAACGCGACATCCGCGTGAGCATAGGACGAGGGCGATTCCCCCGGGCCGGACCCGCGTGCCCTCAGCCCGCGATCCGCTCCAGACGGCGGGTCCACGCACCGAGCTCACCCGGATCGCTGGGGTAGCTCCGATAGTGCAGCGCGAGCGCCTCGCCCCGAGCAAGGGCGGGCAGCATGCGTCGGACGGTGCGCGGCACGCTGGCGAGCCCCGGCAGTGCCTTGGCGACGCCAACCGGCGATGGACGCGGAAGCTTCTGGAGCAGCGGATCCTGGAGGATGGGTACCGAGAGCACGCCGCGACGGATGAGCGCCCGAACCGTGCGCGTCGACAGGTCCTGTACGAAGCGGCGCTGCAGGTCCGCGCCCGCGAGCAGGCCCCCCCACTGCCGCTGCCACGCCACGTTGTAGTCCCACGGCGTGCCGCCGTCCGCGAGGGTGTCGGCGAGAAGCCGCGCCGCGAGCATCTGCATCGCGATGCCACTGCCGTGCGCGGAGTGCACCATGCCCGCCGCGTCGCCGATCGACGCGAACGAGCCCCGCGCGATACGCGTCCACGGCCGATGCAGCGGGATCGCGCGCGACCCGCCGAACACCATCGGCCCGATCCACCGCCGCTCGGCGATGAACCGCTCCTTGAGCTGCACCCCCGAGGGGTAGCCCGCGCCGGGAATCGACCCGGTGAGCACGCTGACCTCCTTGAGGTCCTCCTCCACGCGCACGTTGACGATGGAGTAGCCGCCGGCGATGCCCGAGAAGCACACGACCTCGCCGGGCTTGGCGCCGTGCTGCTTGAGGAACGCCATCGCACCGGACGGGTCGACCACGTGGTGCACGCCCTGGGCGGCCACGCACAGATCGCCGCGCGGCACCTTGGGCTGGCGCAGCAGGTTGATTCCCGCGAGGCCGGAGGCATCGAGGATCACGTCGGCATCGATGCGTCCGGCGGTGGTGTCGAGTCCTCCACCATCGAAGCCCGTGACGCGGGTGGTGCCGATCAGCCGCGCACCGTGGCGCTCGGCCTGGAGGTGCAGGCGCGAGGTCAGCGCCCGCATGTCCACCTCGAGCGGGCCGCTCATGGTCACGCGCTCGGGGCCCCAGCCTCCGAGCAGGTGGAAGATCGCGCCGTCACCGCGCAGCTCGGGCTCCAGCGGTCGGTCGAGACCCGCCTGGTCGAAGCTCCACGCGGGCACGCCGTTCACCCACTGGGCGCCGGCGCCGTCGAGGGCATGGCCATCCACACCGATGACGTCCAGACCCCGCTCGGCAGCGAGCGCCGCCGCCGCGGCTCCCGCAGTTCCAAGGCCGACGATCGCGAGCTGACAGCGCATGAGCCAGGTCCTCCGCGCGCCGCATCCGGGCATCCGAAATGGGCGAGAGGACCCGGTATCCTGCTAGCGCGGCATCACCAGCATCAGGACGCGACCGGTGCCGTGGTCGAGCGGCTCGAGGGCCTTGCCGATGATCGTGCCGGGCACGTCCTCGTCTGCGCGCATCGCGTGCCCGTTGGTCGGCGACGAGGTGAGCAGGTCGCCGGGCTTGATCGCGCCGTAGCCCGCGTCGACCTTGACCTTGACCAGTCCGGTGAGCGCGAGCGGCTGACGTGCGTCCTCGGTGGCCATGGTGAGGATGGCCGAGTCGCTGATCACGCCGACCACGCGCGGATCGTAGGCGGAGGAGGCCTTCACGAACGGGGTCTCGCCATACGCGCCGGCCGTCGCCTGCACCGAGACGACGTCGCCCGCCTCGGTGCCGGACATCGTCGGCACGTTCTCGGCCACGTCGGCATACAGCGCATTCTGGCCCGAGCTGAGCGTGCCGGAGAGGCGCGCGTTTCCGTTGGTGTTCACCTCGAGTCCGAGGAACGGCGTGCTCGAGCAGCAGATCGCGCCGCCGCCGAGGAAGATCTTGTCCGTCCCCACGTTGTCGCCGGCGGTGATGAACAGCGTGCTGAGCTCGGTGCCCGTCTCGTGAGCGCCGTAGATCACCGCGTTGTCACTGCCCGCCATGCCCATCTCCCAGCCCGTGGGCAGGGCCGCCGTCGTGCCGCCGCCGAACGACAGCGTGCCGGTGCCCACACTCACCGCTCCACCGCTCATCGCCGAGATCGCGTCCGCGTCGGTGTACGGCGCGTGGTGCGCGTCCGCGATGCCTGTGTGCGTGGTGATTAGCGCCGAAGCGTCGGAGTCCGTGTACGGGGTGTGGTGTGCGTTCGCGACGCCCGCGTGCGTGGTGATCAGCGCGGAAGCATCCGAGTCCGTGTACGGCGTGTGGTGCGCGTTCGCGACGCCCGCGTGCGTGGTGATCAGCGCCGAGGCATCGGAGTCCGTGTACGGCGTGTGGTGCGCGTTCGCGATGCCCGAGTGCGTCGTGATCAGCGCGGAGGCGTCCGAGTCCGTGTACGGCGTGTGGTGCGCGTTCGCGACGCCCGCGTGCGTGGTGATCTGCGCCGAGGTCCAGCCTTCGACCGTGGTCTGGTCCACGGAGAACTCGAGGGTGTTCAGCGCCAGGCCCGTGCCCGCGGTGTAGGCGTAGTCCGCATCGAGCGCGGCGGTGAGCTCGCCGGGCGTGTCGTAGCAGACGTTGCGCGCCGCGGACTCGATGTCCGAGGTGAGCGGGATCTCGCTGCGCAGGTCCGAGAGCGACATGCCCTGGAGGGTGCTCGCGTCGCCAGCCGACTCGGACCACGCGGCGTACGGCACGTGATCGAGCGGAACCAGCGGCATCTCGCTGTCGCCGGTGACCTGGATGCCGAGGTGCGCGCCCGGGTAGTTCGCGAAGGTCGCGAGATCGAGAGGCAAGCTGCCGCCGAGCTCGGTGGCAAAGCGACCGTCGACCACGTCGACGTCGAAGGTGTCCGTCCAGATGGAGGTCGCGCCGGTGGCGTCCGTGGTCATCCGGAAGGTGACCTCCACCGTCCCGTCCACGGCGATCCCCGACGAGTCCGTGAGCACACCCTGGACAGGGATGTAGCCGTTGGCGGCGAGGGCAGTGGAGAAGAGGGCGATCAACGTGAGCATGCGGAGCCTCCGGGCACCGCGAGGATACCGCCGGGCGACCGTCCGACGCTACGAGCGATTTCCGCAGGAAAGCACCCAAATCCGGGAACTCGGCCTCGCTCGCCACGTGCGTTCCGCCCGGACATCGGCGGACTACACGACATATGTCGTCGAAAAGCCCGTTCCGTCCGAGGAGACGCCCGCACAACGCCCCGTCACCGCAGCTCCGAGCGACGACGCGCATGCGACATCGGCAAACGCGCTGGTCAAGCGGACTCACAGGACCGCATTGCCCGCCTGCATCCCCGTTCTTCGCTCCGCGGGGCGCCGTGCGTATCCTCGCCGTCGGAGGTGCTCGTGTCGAAGGTGAAGGTCGCGCTGGGAGTCGTCGGAGGTCTCGTCGGACTGGTGGTCGTCGGCGGTTTCGGAGGCCTCACGTGGGCCAATGCGAAGGTGGACTCGGTGTTCGCCGAGACCTGGGAGACCCACGAGGCCGACTTCCCCGTGCCGTTTCCGCTGACCGAAGCGGAGATCGAGGCCCTGCGGGCCGAGAAGCTCGCGGCCCTGCCGGAGCCCCCCGCCGAGGGCGTGGACGTGCTCGCCGACGTGGACCTCGCCGCCATCGCCGCGGAGCGCGCCATCGCCCGGGGCGAGCACTACACCAACTCGATCTACGTGTGCACGGCGTGCCACGGCGCGAACTTCGGCGGTGGCGTGATGCTCGACGAAGCGCCCATCGGCACGGTGAAGGGCCCGAACCTCACCGCCCGCGCCTCCAAGGAGTTCTCGGTCGCCGACTGGGATCGCGCGGTGCGTCACGGCGTGCTGCCCGGCGGCGCGACCTCGATCATGCCCGTGCTCGACTTCAAGCACCTGTCCGACCGCGAGCTCTCGGACATGATCGCCTACATCCGCAGCGTGCCCGCCGTCGACGGGGGCGCGACCGTTCGCGAGTGGGGCCCGATGGGCAAGATGCTCATCGCCACCGGCACGCTCGTCCCGGATGTGTACAAGGTCGCCGATCACCAGGCCGCGCATCCGGGCGAGCCGCCGCCGATCGGTCCGACGGTCGAGTACGGCGAGCACATCACCACGGTGTGCACCGGCTGTCACCGCGAGACGTTCAATGGCGGTCCGATGCCCTTCGGCCCGCCGGACTGGCCGCCGGCCGGCAACCTCACCCCCCACGAGGCCGGCTTGGGCGCCTACAGCTACGACGACTTCCTGGCGGTCATGAAGCGCGGCAAGAAGAAGAACGGCGAGCCCGTGAAGGTCCCGATGGCCGAGATCCTGCCCTACTCCGCGAACATGACCGACGACGAGCTCCAGGCCATGTGGGCCTACCTCAGCCAGCTCCCGCCGACGCCGACGGGCGAGTAGGACGTCTCCCAAGCCTGGGGGACAGCCGCGAGCCAGTCTCCAACCGCGAGAGCGAGCGTCGGGCTTCACACCCTGCGGGCCCGCGGGGTGATGATCCCATGCCGGATGCTCCCCGCCGATCCTCCAGTGTTCGGATGGAAGCGGAACCTACCGGCTAATCCCCTCACAGAACGGCCCTTGGACCTCGTCGGCGTTGTCGGTCTCGTCGCACTCGAAGTGCACGCCGAGTCCGCTGCCGTCATCGTCGACCACCAAGCGCAACGCACTGCTGCTTGTGGCCTCGCTCGCCGCGAAGGTGAAGGCGAAGGGCTCGCCAGTGCTTCCCGCAGGCGTGTCGGAGCGCGTCTCGATGGTGCCGATGAGCACCGGAACGCCGCCGCCGCGAATGCCGTACAGCGAAACGGGCAGCCCCGCAGGAATGGTCTCGGTGCCCTCATTGAGCACCCGGCCGATGACGTAGAACTCGTCGTCGGGGCAATCGACCTCGCAAACATCGAGAATCTCGACGCCGAGCTCGTTGAGGGTGCCCCTCAGGTTGCGCGTATCGATCGCCGAGTGCCAGGTGTTGTGGGTCGTGAAGCCCTGCTCGGCATGCATCGGGATGGAGAGGTCATCGTCGACGTTGCTGATCGAGTAGGCATGCTGGTTCCAGATGCGGCGCGCGGGGCCCCAGGACGCGTTGGCGTCGCCGTAGACCGAGAGGGCGCGCGTAAAGTTCGCGTGGGCCACGATGATCTCGGCCTGCCCGTCGGCATCGACATCTGCGATGGTCGGATAGTCCATCATCGTGTCGGAGTTGTGTTCCTCGTTGAAGAACTTGATGGCACCCGTCATGCCATCGAACACGGTCATGTTTTGCTCGTCGATGTAGACCACGTCGAGCAGCCCGTCCGACTCGAAGTCGAACACACTCGGTCCAGTGGCCCCCGACTCGTCGATAGCCTGAGCGCTCCACAGCTCGGTGCCATCCGCGCGGAAGGCGACGAGCGCGTTGCCGCCGGCAGCGAAGATCTCGGGGGATCCGTCGCCATCGACGTCGGCCACGGCTGCCGGCGACACGATGTTGGCATTCGGCAGCCCGACGGGTCCCCAGAGAATCGAGCCGTCGGTGTCGACCGCGCGAATCTTGTCGTAGCTCGACACGACGAACTCACCCTCGGGGTCGTCGTCGAGGTTGGCCACGGCCACCATGCCGTCGGCCTGTGCGGCGTCGTGCCACTTCACTTCGCCGTCGGGGGTGTACATCGTGTTGCCCGCGATCACCTCCTCGATGCCATCGAGATCGAGGTCGGCGACGGCGGGCAGCGTGCCCTCGGACACGGGAGCTCCGAACGGGTTGGGGAGCTCGCCCCACGATCCGCGGCCGAACTGGCCCTGACCGCGCAGGCTCCCGTCCGAGGCCCGCAGGATCACGCGTCCAGCGACCACCTCGACCTCTCCGTCGTGGTCCATGTCCGACAACGCGATGCCCGTGGCGTAGTCGAAGTTCTCGGGTGGGAACGGATCGCTCTCCCAGACCTCGGCACCGGTGTGGTCGAAGCGCACGACCGCGAACTCTCCCAGGTCCAGAAGCGGCGTTTGACCTCCGAGCGCACGAACCGCGAAGATCTCCGGGCGCCCATCGCCGTCCACGTCGCCGATCGAGGGCGAACAGGCGTAGCCGAGATCGGCCGAGCTGTTGATCCACAGCTCGGTGCCGTCGCCCGAGAAGGCGACGAGCTTGCCTTTGTTACCGGGCAGGATGCCGCTCGAGAAGTTGCTCACGATGTCCGGCAGACCATCTCCATTGATGTCACCAACCGCTGGAACAGAGCGCGCGCTCTGGCCTTGACCGAGACCGAACTCGACCACTGGGTCGAAGCTGCCTTCGTGTTGAGGGCAGGTCTCCACGATGGGCGCGTCTTCGGGGTAGATGGTGCCGAGGTCGCACTCGAGCGGAACACCTAGGTCGTCGGCGGTGACGCCGAGGCCGTAGTCCTGGCAGGCGAAGAGGAGGGCGAGTGGGGCAAGCTGGCCGATGCGGGGCACTCGAGTCTCCGGGTAGTAGTCGGTTCACACGGGAGCGAGGACCTTAGTACAATCTCATGCGGACGGACCAACGATTTCCGAACCCGCGGTCCGCCTGGGCCGGGGTCGAGCGCCAAGGCGTAGGGCGCGGGTGTCGGCCGAGTCCCTTCGTGAGCCTCTGGCGATCCGCACCTACTGCGGCGGCGACAGGGACAGCCAGGCGTCATCCATCTGGATGCCGAAGTACCCGGCCCACCACTCGGAGTCCTGGCCTCCGTCCTCGAAGAGAACCGCCCGGAGTCCCGGTCCGTAGTCCGAGAACGACATCGTCAGCTCGAACCACTCGTCGTCGGCGTAGCTACAAAGAGACGTCGAGGCGGTGGTCCGCCCGCCCAGCGTCTGCTGGTCGATCACGCTGCCTTCTGCGTCGAGCAGGGTCACGCGGAACCAGTACCGGTCCCCGGTCTCACAGCGCTCGGCGAACCACTCAGCGGCGTGGACCAGGGGTTCGGCATCGAGCTCTTCGACCGTGTACCCTGCCTCCAGCAGATCCACGCGCTGGCTCCGCGAGGAAAACTGGTAGGAGGTGCGGAGATAGAAGCCACCGGTGTGGGCGAGCTGCGCCTGCATCACCTGGAGGCCGTCTCCTCCGCGCTGGGTGACGTCCCACCCGGTGAGATCGCCTGTCTCGAGTCCGGGATTCTCGAGCAGGTTGATGCCGTACTCCGCAGCGGGCGGCGGGGCGGTGTCGTCGATGGGGGTGTCCTCGATCTCCTCGAAGGGAACGAAGGCGGTGTCCTCGAGCTCCTCGGAGAGAACCGGCTGCTCACAGCCAGCGAGAACAGCGAGAAGGGCAAAACAGCGGCGAGTGAATGGCATGGAGACCTCCACCCGCCGGGTTCGCAAGTCACGTACCAGGACGCGAAACACCGTTGGACCCGCTGTTCATCGATAGTCGCTCCCCTTCCGTCTCGGGACGCACGTCCATACGTGACAACGCCAGGCGACACCCGGGACCGCCCAGAGCAGCCCGATCCGCACGCGGCCCGCGTGCGGGGGGAGTCACCGATCGCCGACGCCTGTCGTCGCTCGACGACAGACCAGCGTTGACGGCAAGCGACCGGCCGAATGCGCCCAACAGCCGCTAGACGGTTCGGACTGCCTTGTTCCGCAGCGCTGCTACAGCTGCTGGAAGAAGTCGTTGCCCTTGTCATCGATGAGGATGAACGCCGGGAAGTCCTCGACCTCGATCTTCCACACCGCTTCCATGCCGAGTTCGGGGTAGTCGAGCACCTCGACCTTCTTGATGCTCTCGCTCGCGAGCACCGCCGCCGGGCCGCCGATAGAGCCGAGGTAGAAGCCGCCGTGCTTCTCGCACGCGTCCACGACCTCCTGGCCGCGGTTGCCCTTCGCGAGCATGACCAGCGAGCCACCATGGCTCTGCAGCAGGTCCACGTAGGAGTCCATGCGCTGCGCGGTGGTCGGCCCGAAGCTTCCCGACGGCATGCCCTCGGGCTTCTTGGCGGGGCCCGCGTAGTAGATCGGGTGGTTCTTCACGTAGTCGGGCAGCCCCTCGCCGTTGTCGAGACGCTCCTTGAGCTTCGCGTGCACGATGTCGCGGCCGACGATGATCGTGCCGTTGAGCAGCACACGGGTCTTCACCGGGTGCTTGGACAGTTCGGCGCGAATCGCATCCATCGGCTGGTTCAGGTCGATGCGGACGCTCTGGTCCTCGGCGTTGTCCGCCTCGAGCAGCAGGCGCTCCGGGTTGGTCTCGAGCTGCTCGAGCCACAGACCGTCCTTGTCGATGCGAGCCTTGATGTTGCGGTCCGCCGAGCAGGACACGCCCATGCCGACCGGACAGCTCGCGCCGTGACGCGGCAGGCGGATGACGCGCACGTCGTGGGCGAAGTACTTGCCGCCGAACTGGGCGCCGATGCCGGTCTTCCAGGCCTTCTCGAGGAGCAGCTTCTCGAGTTCCACGTCGCGGAAGGCCTGACCGCCCATGTTGCCCTCGCGCGGCAGGTCGTCCAGCGCCTTGGCGCTCGCCATCTTCACCATCTTCAGGTTCGTCTCGGCCGAGGTGCCGCCGACGACGAAGGCCACGTGGTACGGCGGACAGGCCGCGGTGCCGAGCGTCTTCATCTTCTCGACGAGGAAGTCGACGAGGCTGTCGGGGTTGAGCAGCGCCTTGGTCTTCTGGAACAGGTAGGTCTTGTTCGCCGAGCCGCCGCCCTTGGCGAGGAACAAGAACTCGTACTTGGCGCCCGGCTTCGCGTAGAGGTCGATCTGCGCGGGCAGGTTGTTCCCCGAGTTCTTCTCTTCGTACATCGTCAGCGGCACGACCTGGCTGTAGCGCAGGTTGTCGTCCTGGTAGGTACGCCAGATGCCGCGGGAGAGCGCCTCGGCGTCGTTGACGCCGGTGTACACGTTCTGGCCCTTGTACCCGATGACGATGGCGGTGCCGGTGTCCTGGCACACGGGGAGCACGCCGTTCGCGGCGATCACCGAGTTCTTGAGCAGGGTGCGCGCCACGAAGCGGTCGTTGTCGGTCGCCTCGGGATCCTGGAGGATCTTCGCGACCGATTCCTGGTGCTCGGTCCGCAGGTAGAACGCGACGTCGTGCATCGCGGCCTTCGCCAGGCGGGTCAGCGCCTCGGGCTCGACGACGAGGAACTCCTTGTCGCCGAACATCTCGGTGCGGACGCCCTCGTTGCCGAGAAAGCGGTAGCGAGTGGTGTCCTCGCCGTGCGGGAAGGGGTCGGTGTAGACGAACTCGGCCATCGCGGTCCTCTCAGGGTAAGAGGAGCGCTTATCGCGCTCGGCCGGGCCTGCTACCGCGCGTACCAGCTCTGGACACCCGGGTGGCCGCTGACCGCCTCGAAGTGCGCGAGCAACCTCGGAGACCCGTCGAACACGGAGGCCGGGATGTGGTCGAGGCCGCCGCCGATGATCCACTTCATGACGACGAACAGCTTGAGATCCGCGACGGACAGCTGGTCCCCAGCGAGGAACGGCCCCTCGCCGAGCTGCGCCTCCGCTCGCGCCGCCCACTGCGGGATCGCGCCCGCCGTGAGCTTCTCGCGCGCGGCCTGCTTGGCCTCCGCATCGAGCGAGAACGTGCCGCCGATGGTCCAGCGCAGGTCCTCGGCATGGTTGAGGATGGCGACGTGACGCGCCTGCTCCCAGGGGTCCTCCGGAAGCAGCCCGTGCTTGCGGCCGAGGTAGCCGAGGATGGCGTTGGACTGCCCGAGGATACGTCCGTCCTCCTCGTAGATCGGCATGTTGCCGAACGGGCTACCGGGCTTGCGCGCCGGCCAGTCCGGTCCGTTCACCCGGTCGTCTTCGAAGTCCACCCCGGCAATATGCAGGGCGATACGGCAGTCCTCCCCGCGTCCGCCGGGGAAGTTGAAGTAGGTCAGCTTGGGCATGAACCCTCCAGCGACGGGAGCATGACACGGCCGGCGCACCCCTGTGGGATCCACGTGGGTGTGACGAGTCGGCACGCGAGGACACAATCCACGCAGATACCTGGAGTTGTCGTGCACACCGTGATGCTCGCACTGTGTCTCTGGGTCGCGCTGTCCGCGACCTATCCGCCGAAGTGACGCCCCAGGGCCTGGAGCACCCGGGTCCACGCATCCTCGAAGTACACGTAGGTCTTGGGCCAGTCGCCGGAGAGCACGCGCGGCCACCCGGTGTGGGTCAGCGTCACGTCAGTGTAGCTGCCGTGATCGTCGAGCTCGAGCAGGACCCAGGTCCGCTGGCCCCGCGTCTCGAGGTGGGGCGGCGCATTCCACGTGAACGCGAGCAGGCGCGGCGGCTGGTAGGCCAGGACACGGCAGCCCTCGCTCCCCTGCTTGCCCTTGGGCTGCGAGGCATCGAAGTACAGCTCGAACGGGCCGCCGACGCGGAGCTCGATGTGTGCGCGGGTCAGCCACGAGCTCATGCCCTGGCTGGTCGTCCACACGTCGAAGATCTCGCGAGCTGATGCGTGCACCCGCTCGGTGCGGACAATGGGCTGCTCGAGCTGCTGACCGACCGCGGCCACGCCGGAGCCCACCTCCCCGCGGAAGTCCGGGTTGCGCACGAAGCCCAGCGTGTTGCCGCTCGGGTCGCGCACCGCACCGATGATGATGCCGCCGCCCACGTCCCGCGCATCGGACAGCTGGCTCGCCCCGAGAGACAGGGCACGCGCGATGCTCGCCTCGACGTCCTCGACGCCCCAGTAGGCGCGCGAACCGCGGGTGCTCGCCTGGTGGTCCGGGGACAGCCCGAGCTCGTAGCCCTCGACCTCGAAGCCGACGTAGAACGGCTCGTCGAAGTACGGCTCGTAGCCCAGCAGTGCCGTGTAGAACGCCTTGGCGCGCTTCAGGTCGTCGACGGGAAACACGACGGTACGCAGTCCGCGAATCACGGCATCCTCCGGGGAACTCGGGGCATAGCCCCCGCCCGGCCGCCCAACAAGCCGCGCGGCCCTAGAGGTAGCGCCACACCAGCCACAGGGTCGCGATGCCCAGCGTGCCGAGCATGGTCGGGAAGCCGACGGCGGAGAACTGCAGGAACTTGATCGGGTGGCCGTTGCGCTTGCCAATCTGGGCGATGACGACGTTCGCGGACGCACCGACCAGCGACCCGTTGCCACCGAGACAGGCGCCGAGCGCGAGGGCCCAGTACAGCGGCTCCTCCACGTGGCGGCGAAGCTCCTCGGCATCGTGGATGCCCATGTTCTCGCCGATCTCCGGGACGATGGTCTTGAGCAACGGCAGCATCGCGATGACGAGCGGGATGTTGTCGACCACCGACGAGGCGACGCCGGCGAACCACAGCACGGCGATCAGGGTGAGCCCGAACTTGCCCCCGGTCCACTCGAGGATCAGCTCGGAGAGCAGCTCGATGGCGCCGTTGTGCTCGAGCGCGCCGATGAGCATGAACAGACCGGTGAAGAAGAACACGACGTTCCACTCCACCCGCTCGAGCGTCTTGTGCATGTCCATGCCGCACACGAGGACCATGACCAGCGAGCCCGCGAGCGCGACCACGCCCGGCTCGAGGCCCAGCGGGTGACCGACGAGGAAACCGAGCAGGACCAGTGCGAACACGCTGCCAGCCCGCTTGAGGCGCTCGGGGTGCAGGATGGCGCGCTCCGGGCGAGCGCGCAGCACGCGCGCACGCAGGGCCTCGGGGACCTCGATGCTGGAGCGCAGCGCCAGCGCGGCGATCACCGTGCCGAGGGCGAGCATCGCGACGACCGGCGGTCCGAGGTTGATCAGGAAGTCGTTGAAGTGCAGCCCGGTCTTGCTCGCGATGAGCACGTTCGGTGGGTCGCCGACGAGGGTCGCGGTGCCGCCGATGTTGCTGGCCAGCGCCTCCACGATCAGGAACGGCGTCGCCTTGAGCTCGAGCAGCTCGCAGATCAGGATGGTGATCGGCGCAACGAGGATGACCGTGGTCACGTTGTCGAGCAGCGCCGAGAGCACCGCCGTGGCGATGGTGAAGCCCACAAGGATCTTCAGTCCGCTTCCACCGCTCGCCCGGGCCAGCGACACCGCGATGTACTCGAACACTCCGGTGCTCGCGAGGATGTGCACGCTCATCATCATGCCGACGAGCAGGAGGATGACGTTGAGGTCGACCGCGTGCAGCGCGACCTCGTAGGGCACCCAGTGCGCGAGCACGACGATGCAGCCGCCGAGCAGCGCCGCGACGGTCTTGTCGACCTTCTCGGTGGCGATGCCCAGGTACGCGAGCGCGAACACCGCGAGGGACCCGAGCATCGCGGTCTGGCTCGGCTCGACGTGGCTCGCGGCAGAGGCGAACAGCGGGGACATCATCACAGCTCCAGGATCCGGTCGATGACGCGGATACGGTCGATCACGCCGACCAGGCGGCCGTCTTCACACACGAAGACCTTGGGTGCGCCCTTCACGGCGAGGGCGAACACGACCTCGAGGATGGGCGTATCGGGCGAGACGACCACGGGGTTCGGCACCAGCGCGTCGGAGGCGCGCAGCTGCTGACCCTTGGCGAAGTAGCGCTCGAAGGGGTCGAACTCGGGCAGGAAGGCCACGCTCTCGAGCTGCTTGAAGAAGTCGGGCATGCCGAGGGTGAAGATGGCATCGGCGGTCACCATGCCGATGAACCGCCCATGAGCGTCGGTCACGCCCGCGGCATCGTGGCCGTATTGGGCCATGCGCTTGGCCAGCTGCGGCAGGGACAGGTCCGCGCCGTACATGCCGGTCGCCGAGCGCATCACGTCGGCCGCGGTCAGCGTGCCGTCCTCTTCCTCAAGGCGGTCGTCGAGCCACTGGGCCAGCGCCGTCGCGTCGTCTGCACTGCCGATGTATCCAGCGGCCGCCGGGTCGGAGAGCAGCGAGCCCAGGCTGCGGAAGAAGCGCAGCGACTGCACCGGGCGCTCGCGCGGTGCGGCAAGCAGGGCCACCAGCCGAGCCTCGCCCCCGTCGGTCCACGGAATCGGCTCGCTGAGCGTGCACAGCGCGAGGCGGGCACCGTCCATCTCGTCGAGGCGCACGTGCAGCAGCACCGCACGCGGCCCGAAACGGCGACTCTCCCCCTCCTCGTCGCGGCGAGCGGCGAGCAGGGCGATGTCCTCGGGACCCGGGACCGCCGGCATGCCCGGGGCGCGGCACAAGGCGCGCGCCAGGGTGCGGACGATCTCCAGCGGATCGGTGAGCTCCAGGTTCAAGAGCAGGCGGTCGGCCGTGAACGGCACGTGCAGCACGGTTCCCCTCGCGGAAGCCGGCGCTGCTATCGGCCCGTCAGAGACCTGTCAACGACTCCTTGACAAGCACGAAGAGCCGGGCCCCCGCGGACACGGCGGGCAACCCGGACTTTGCGCACTGGCGCGTTTCTTCGCGCGGACGACAGCCCTAGTCGAAGAGACCGATGGGCAGCTTGATGTAGCTGCGCTCGTTGTCCTCGGCGGGCGGCATCTGGCCAGCGCGCACGTTGACCTGGACGCTTTGGAACAGCAGCCGCGGCGGGGAGAGGGTCGCATCGCGCTCCATGCGCCACTGGATGAACTGCTCCCGGTCCGTGTCGACGGTCAGCTGCTTGTTCTTGGCCTTGGACTCGCCGATGGTGGTCTCCCACGCGATGGCGCGGCCGCCCGGACCGTAGTCGTGACCGACGAACACGCGGGTCTCGTCCGGCAGCGCGTACAGGCGCTCGGTGACCGACTCGTAGAGGTCGGTGGCGCTGCCCGCGGGGAAGTCGCAGCGGCCCGTGCCGAAGTCCGGCATGAACAGGGCGTCTCCGGTAAACAGCGCATCCTCGATGTGGTAGCTGATGCACGCCGGCGTGTGGCCCGGGTTGTGGATGACCTCGAAGGACAGCGAGCCCGCGGTGAACGTCTCTCCGTGGGAGAACAGCTTGTCGAACTGCGAACCGTCGGTCGCGAACTCGGGCTCGAGGTTGAAGATGCCCTTGAACGTCTCCTGCACCGTCGTGATGTGCTCGCCGATGCCGACCTTGGCGCCAAAGCGCTCCTTGAGCACCTGTGAGCCGGACAGGTGGTCCGCATGGGCATGCGTCTCGAGGATGTAGTGGAGGTTGAGGTCGTTCTCCTTGAGGAAGGCCGACACCTCGTCGACGGAACCCGTGGAGGTCGAGACGGCGATGGGATCGAAGTCGAGGACCGGGTCGATGACGACCGCGTCCTTGGTCGCCGCGTCGTACACGACGTAGGTCATGGTCCAGGTCGCTTCGTCGAAGAAAGGCTTGATCTGCATGGAAATCCTCCTTGCCCACGACACTGCACAACCCGTGCCGACTTGATCCGAGCACGCCGACCATACCGAAAAAGAGATGCTTTTTCCTTACGAAAGCGCGACCCTACACAGAACACGCGCGATTCGGGTGTGCAATTTCCCACACCGCGTTTCATGCCGTTGGGACGTGGTGACGCACGTTGCGCAACGTGGAAAGACGAAAGCCGACAGCCTCCGCCGCGCGGGCCGTGTTCTCATCCCCGCATGAAGCTCCACACCCTCGTCGAGACCTTTCACGCGGTGCGCGCCACACGCAGCCGCAAGCGCAAGACCGGGCTTCTCGCCGAGCTTCTCGCGAGTGTCGAGCGCTCGCACGCGGTGCTCGCCTGCCACTGGCTGTCCGGGGAGCTCCCCCAGGGCAAGATTGGCGTCGGCTTCGCCATGCTCCGCGACCTCGAGCTGCCCGAGCCTCCGGACGAGAGTCAGCTGGGCACGTCCGCGGTGGACGCCGTGTTCTCCAACATCGACGGCATCTCCGGCACCGGGAGCAAGGCCCGGCGCGTGGCGGCCCTCACCGCGCTGTTCGCGGAGGCGACCACCGCCGAGCGCCAGTTCCTGGGCATGCTGCTCGTCGGTGAGCTGCGCCAGGGAGCGCTGGACGGTGTGATGGTCGAGGCGGTCGCGGAGGCCACCGAGCTCGATCCGGCCCTCGTGCGTCGCGCGTACATGCTCACCGGCTCGCTGCCCGAGGTCGCGCGGGCGGCCCTGCTCGGCGGCGAGGCCGCGGTGGCCGCGTTCAAGGTCGAGGTGTTTCGCCCGCTGATGCCGATGCTCGCCCAGACCGCCGCTTCTCCCGAGGAGGTGCTCGGCGACGGCAAGGTGCTCTTCGACCACAAGCTCGATGGCGTGCGCGTGCAGGCCCACAAGGACGGCCACCGCGTGCGGCTGTTCTCGCGCCACCTGCGCGAGCTCACGGGGAGCGCCCCCGAGGTGGTCGAGCTCGTGCGCTCGCTGCCCGCCGAGCGCCTGATCCTCGACGGCGAGGCCCTCGCACTCGGGCCCGACGGTCCCATGCCCTTCCAGACCACCATGCGCCGCTTCGGCCGCAAGCTCGACGTTGCGAAGATGCGCGCGGAGCTGCCGCTGACGCCGGTGTTCTTCGACGTGCTCCTCCACGACGACCGTGAGCTGCTCGACGTGCCGCTCACCGAGCGCCTCGACGTCCTCGACGCCCTGCTGCCCGAAGCCCATCGCATGCCTCGGCTGCACACCGCGGACCTCGCCGAGGCCGATGCGTTCTACGAGGACGCCATCGACGGCGGGCACGAAGGCATCATGGCCAAGGACCCGACCTCGACCTACGCCGCCGGCGCGCGAGGCCGCGCGTGGCGCAAGATCAAGGCGACGCACACCCTGGACCTCGTGGTGCTCGGCGCCGAGTGGGGCAGTGGCCGTCGCCAAGGCTGGCTGTCGAACCTGCACCTCGGAGCGCGCGACGCGGATGGCGAGGTCGGCGACCCCGGCGACTTCGTCATGCTGGGCAAGACCTTCAAGGGACTCACCGACGCGCTGCTCGCGTGGCAGACCGAGGCGCTGCTCGCCCGCGAGACGCACCGCAACGAGTGGCAGGTGTTCGCGCGTCCCGAGCTGGTCGTGGAGATCGCGTTCAACGACGTGCAGCGCTCCCCTCAGTATCCGGGTGGCGTCGCGCTGCGCTTTGCGCGCGTCAAGCGCTACCGCGAGGACAAGCGCGCCGAGGACGCGGACACGCTGGCCACGGTGCGCGCGCTGCTTCCCGAGGGTCTCTAGCTACTCGGACTGCTCGACGATCTCGAACTGCACGCGGCGGTTGAGCGCGCGGCCCTCTTCGCTGTCGTTGGGCTGCACGGGGCGCGTACTGCCGTAGCCGCGGGCGACGAGCCGCTCGGGGGCGACGCCGCGCCGGACGAGGTCGGCGACCACCGCCTCGGCGCGGGCCTGGGACAGGGCCAGGTTGATCACGTTGCCGCCGGTCGGGTCCGTGTGTCCCTGGACCTCGACCCGCACGACGCTGCGATTGGCGATGAGTGTGGCCGCAACCTCGGAGAGGATGGCCTCGGACTCGGAGCGCAGCGTGGCCTTGCCGAGGTCGAACTGCACCTTGCCGAGGAGCTGGACCTCGGTGTCGGTGGTCTTGACCTGGGCCTCGCCGAGCTGCACCGCGATCTCGGCGGCCTCGGTACCCGGGGTGATCTCGAGGGTCGTCGCCTTCGTGCCGAAGTCCGCGGCCGAGGCGAGCACCTTCCACGTGCCTGGGCGCAGGTCGAAGGTCGCCGCACCACTGCCATCCACCGCGACGTCCGCGACCTCGGCAGGTCCGTCGAAGGAAAGCGTGGCCGCGAGCGGCTTGCCCGCGCCATCGGTCACCTTGGCGCTGACCTTCGCCGGGACCCACGACAACGGAACGATGCGCTCCTGGGCGCCGGCAACGAGCTCGGCCGCCGGCAAGGTCGCGGTCGCGAAGTTCGGCGCGCTGATCTCGAGCGCGACCTTGCCCGGCGCCAGGCCCGTGAGCAGGGCCACGCCGCCCTCGGGCGTGTCCACGGAACGCTCGCCCGCTCTCACGGTGGCTCCCGGAATCGGCGCACCATCGGGGTCGACGACGCGCACGACCAGCTCGGCGGCCTCGCCCAGGGGCTCGAGGTCGAACGCGAGCTTGTGCGGCCCCGGCTTCTTGCCGTCGAGCACGAGCGCCTTCTGCTGGAGGCCGTAGGTCGGCGATGCGACGAGCGCGTACCACTCGCCCGCCGGCAGCTCGGTCCACGCATCTCCGCTCTCGTCGACGGAGAGCGGGTTCTGCATCTCGGCACCCGCGAAGCGCACGGTGGCGTCGGTGACCGGCTTGCCGCCGGCGCGAACCTCGACGTGCACGGCTCCGGGGCTGTAGCCGAGCTTGGCGGTGTGCGCGTTGTCGCCCTTTGCGAGGCGCACGGACGCCGTGCTCGGCTTGAACAGCGGCGCGGTGACCTCGAGCTTGCGGCTGCCCGCGCTGAGTCCCGTGAGCGAGGCCGAGCCGCCGCTGCTGGTGCTGCCGAGGGGAAGCCCATCGAGGGTGATGGCGGCGCTCGGCACCGGCTGGCCGCTCGGGTCCAGCGCCGTGACCACGAGGTCGGCCTCCCCGCCCTCGGGTGCGCTGAACACGACCTCGGCGCGGGTGAGCCGGCGGGAGGCCGTGTCCACGGTGAGCGCGCGCTGCTGGAGGCCGTAGGCCGTGCTGGTGACGAGCATCGCCCAGTCGCCGTTCACGAGCTCGAACCACCCCATGCCGTCGGCATCGAGGGCTCCACCAGGCGCCTCGGCGGGGCCCATGAACCGCACCTTGCCGTCCTCGACGGGCTCGTCGGGCCCGATCGCGCGTACCTGGACGATGCCGGGCCGCCAACCGAGCACGACGGTCTTCTCCTGCTGGCCCTCGACGAGGAACAGAGGCATCGGCTCGCGAGGCTCGTAGCGCTCACCAGCCACCGCCAGCGAGCGCGGACCGGGCTTGAGGCCCGCGATCTCGACCGCACCACCGCTCGCGGTACTGCCGTAGGAGTTGCCGTCGATGGTGATCTCGACGTCCTCGAGCGGGTTGCCGTCGGGATCGACCACCGCGACCCGAAGGTCCGCGGCACCGCCCTCAGGCTGCTGCATCTGGAACTCGACCGTGAGCAGCCGCGTGTCCTCGGGCTCGACCACGAGCTCGCGGCGCTGGATGCCGTAGGTGCTGCTGATCGCCCACACCTCCCACGTACCGGCACGCATGCCCGGGAAGATGCGAGAGCCATCGGCGCCGAGCTGGGCCGAGGGCAGACGCGACGGGCCGTCGAAGCGCACGGACACGTCGGTCGCCGGGCCATCCGCGCCAGTCGCGACCACGAGCACGGAACCCGGCACGCGCCGGAGGTTGAAGTCGACGCTGGTCTTGCCGGTGCCGAGCTCGAGTCCGCTCTTCTCGAGCGACTGGTACGCGTCGGAGATGACCTCGACATCGTGGGTGCCGGCCGCGATCCCGCGCACCGCGAGCACGCCTCCGTCGCCGGTCTCGCCGACCGGAGCGCCGTCGATGCGCACGGCCACGCCCTCGAGCGGCGCGCCATCGCGGTCGGTGATCACGAGTTCGAGCTCCGCGTCGCCGAGATCCTCGAGGAGCAGGACCTCCACGGGCTCGCTGACCTCACGGGGCTCGACCACGACCTTGCGGACCTGACCGCCGTAGTTCGGCGCGTCGACGACCAGCTCCCACTCGCCCGGCGGCAGGTCGAGCAGCGCGACCCCATCCGCACCGATGGGCACGGGAGCGAGCTCGGCGGGCCCGATGGCCGTGACCGTTCCGCTGACCGGCGCGCCATCCTGGTTGCGCACCGAGATCGGCAGCCCAACCGGGTCGTGGGCCAGCGCGACCGTGAGGCTGGACTCGGTGGGTTGCGTGAGCTCGATGCCCTGGTGGAACTCCGTGTCGACGCGAACGCCCTTGGACCAGCGCGTGTTCGCCGGCAGCTCGATCTGGCCGTTGGCATCGGTACGTCCGATCTCTTCGTCGCCGACGTACACGGCAGCATCCGCGATCGGCTGACCTTCCGGGTCGGTGACCACGAGCAGGGTCGGCGTCGGCTCGGCGGGCAGCGATCCCGGGTCGTCCTCGGGCACGCGCGAGTAGCCCACCCCGGCGAACGCACGGATCCTGGCCGCCCCCGCACCACCGGTGAGTCCGCTCCCGGCGCCCGCCGACCACCACAGGCCGGAGGAGGTGCGTCCGCGAACCCCGAGCAGTCCCTCGACCGGCGCCCGCAAGGCAGACGGCACGTCGGCATCGGTGGGTCCGCTGCCAGAGCCCGGGATGACGGCGCCGCGCACTTCGGCGTGGACCGCGAGGCTGTCGCCGAGGCCGTAGCTACCGCCCACGCCGCCGAGCACCTCGAGGCCGGAGGACACGTTCTCCTGGCTCTCGGTGCCGCGGAATCCACCGCCGAGGTTGGCGGTGAGCCCGACCGGGCCGAGGTCGACGCCGAGCAGACCGATGGCGCCGGCGCTCACGCCGCGATCGGCGAGAAAACGAGCGTTCGCGCCCGTGGGCAGCTCCGCGTACGGCGCGACGCTGAGCGCGAGCCCGTTGCCCGCGTTGTCCGGAAGGATGATGCCGATCGGCACGCGCAGCTGCACGTCCCCGAGGGCCGGTCCGTAGCTCTCGAAGCTGGCCTCGCCATCGCCGGTGCTCGGCACCTGAGCCGAGGTCATCGGGAAGAACGGCAGGCTGATGCCGAGCCCGACGCGACGGTGCAGTCCGACGTGTCCGGACAGGTTGAGCGCAGGCACGTCCTTGAGCAGCACCGTCGGCGTGACCACGCCGCCATCGGCGGTGTAGCGGACCAGCGGCTCGTTCGCGTACTCGAAGAGCACACCCACGCTGAAGCTGCCGAGCGAGGTCAGCCCCGGGCGGCTCAGCGTGAGCGGATCGGTGGTGCGTCCGTCGGTCGCGGGGGGCGTCAGACCGTGGCCGTCGAAGTCCCCTTCGAGGACGTCCTGGGCACTCGCCGACAGGCACAGGGCCAGGCCCAGTACGATGGACGGCAGGGTCCGAATCAGCGCCTCCTCCTTCTCGTCGCGAGGCCAAGCAGCAGGACCCACCCGAGAGGCTGCGAGCCTACCGCAAGCGAGCACCCACGTCCTCCCACGACGCTGGTTGCAGGCTCACCCGAGCAGTCTTCGTCCCGGCCGTTGTTGGGAATGTCGGTCGCGCCGGGATGCACGCTGGGATCGCTGTCGTCGCAGTCGGATGGTGCGGACCACCCATCGCCGTCAGCGTCCGCATCGAATCCGTCGCAGTCCTGATCGATGTCGTCGCCAGGAATGTCCTCGGCGCCCGGGTAGATGCTCGCCGAGAGGTCGTTGCAGTCCTGCTCGGCGGGCCAGCCATCCCCGTCTCGGTCGATGCGCCCCGCGTCGGGACCTCCGTGAGCCCCGAGCTCCGGCGGCCCCGCAGCCGGCGAGTCCGACTGCAGCGCGAGATCAGCCGCGCAGTCCCCCGTCCGCGACACGAACAGCGGGTCGGCGACCAGCGCGTCCGAGCCGACCGACGCCCCGTCCACCGCATCGTCGCCGTTGTCCCAGTACAGGTTGCCGCTCGCGGTGAGACCCGGGCCCGAGAGCGCCACGCCGTTGCCGACGAGCAGGCTGTTCGTCAGCGACACGTTGCCGGAGCCCCGCACCGCGGTGCCGCTGTTGTCGACCAGCGTGAGGTGCGACAGCTCGAGCACGCCGCCGTCGTCGACGTTGCCATGCCGCGCCACCACGCCAATCGGGCCGGAGCTCGCGTGGAAGGTCGACGCCGCGACGCGTGCCCTCAGCAGGTTGCCCTCCACCGACAACGCGCCCTGGTCCCCGCCATTCGCGCCGCACACATCACTGCGCATCATCTGGAAGTCCACGGGGTCGACGATGCGGATGGCGGAGGCGCCGAGATCGCTCTCGCTGTTCACCACCGCGAGCCCGTCGAGGAACACGACCTGGCTCGTGGACTGGATGAGCGCGTCGGTGACGGCGCGAACATCGGAGAACCGGCCCTCGACGATCGACAGCTCGCCACCGTCGCCCACGATCGCCCCGGTGCCCGCGCTCTTCAGCACGCCGAAGTCGACGTCCTCGACGCGCACCACGCTGTCCTCGCTCTGCCAGAGCGCGGCGGCGGTGTTGGCCTGAACCGCCGTGAACGAGCCCCCGCGAACGAGGAGCGAACCACGGACCAGGGCCGCGAAGCCCCCGGCGCCGGCGTTGTCGCCACGCGTGTCCGCCTCGCCGTCGACGGTCACCTCCTCGAGGACCACGTGGGTGTCGAGCACGCCGAGCGCTCCGCCAATCGGCGCGCGGAAGCCGAGGAGCTTGCCGCCGACCATGCGCAACCAGCCGCCGGTCATCGCCACCGCCCCGCCGCGCACGGTGTTGGCGGTGGTCCCGTCGAAGGTGCAGTCGTCGAGGAGCAGTGACACCGGCCCCGCGGCGCCGATCCCCGCGCCCTCGTCGGCGGTGAGCGCGCGGAACACCACACCGCGGAACACGGCGCTGAGCGGAACCTCGGTCTCTTCGCGCGAGATGGCCACCGCACCGCCCACCCGCGCCTGCGCGAAGGCGAACTCCACGTCGCGGACGTCGAGTCCCGCTCCCACCGCGACGATCGAGCCGCCGGCGCCGTCCTGCGGGAGTCCCGTGGACGCGGGCACCGCGGCGGCGTTCGTCGACGATCCGCCGCGCATGATCAGCGAGCCGCCGATCATCGACACGTCCGCACCGGCGACGGCGCTGTTGTCCTCGAACACCACCTGTTCGAGCTCGATCAGGCTGCCCTCGGACTCGATGGCGCCGTGCGCGTTGCGGCGGACGAAGCTGTCGCGGACGATGACCCACGAGTTCACCGCCCGCAGGGCGCGCAGCTCGCTCTCCCGATCGTCGATCGTCACGTCCACCAGCTCGGCCTCACTGTCCCGGACGAGCAAGGCCATGCTGTCCGGTCGCACGAAGTCGACCCTCGCCGCGGTGAACCGCCCGCCGTTCTCGACGGTCACGCTGCGCCCGATGGTGTCGAACACCACGCGTCCGCCGAGCACCGCATCTTCGACGTGCACGGTGTTTCCGCTGATCGAGAGCGCTGGCAGCGTGGGTCGGCCGTTGATGCCTCGCACGGTCAGGTCGTCGCGCAGTGCGACCTCGCCGAGCTCGGTCAGGTAGGTCGACGCGTCCACCTCGATGACGTCGCCGTCGCCGGCGAGCAGCGCGACGATGGCCAGGGTGCCCTCGGAGGGCACGGACCAGGTGGCCCCGAAGGCCAGTGAGGTGAGCAGAGCGAGCAGCATGATCCTTGGACCCGCGAGGAACCCGGGACGAAAACGGGTGGCGAGCGCCACTACAAGCGTGGACCACGCGCGAGCCACTGTCACCTCGGACGAGCCGGGAGCGTCGGTCCACCCCAAGGAGATGCGCCCACGGGCCACCCGAAGTGCGCGCCATCTTCCCCATGCTCCAGCCCCAGGTTTTCGGCGCTCCTCGGGGCAATCCAGCCATCCAGGCCGCTCACCGGGGGACGAGGCGAGCGTGCCAGGCGCACTTCCGCTATGTTTGGCGGCCGGAAGGGACATGCTCAAGCCCGGCGAGACCATCGACATCTGGGTCGTCGAGAAAGCCCTCGGCGCCGGCGGAATGGGCAGCGTGTACCGCTGTCACAACCGCCATGCCCGCCGCATTCTCGCGGCCGTGAAGGTCCTGGAGTCCTCGATCCGGAGGATCCCGGGCGCCGAAGAGCGCTTCATCCGCGAAGCCGAGATCCTGTTCTCGCTGGACCACCCGAACATCGTGAAGGTGCGCAACGTCCGCACCGACCTCGACCCGCCGTACCTCGAGATGGAGTTCGTCGAGGGGCGGAGCCTCGAGGACATGCTGCGCGAGGGCGCCATGCCCTTCGACCAGGCAACCTCGGTCATCGCCCAGCTGTTCGACGCGATCGCCTACCTGCACGCCCGCGGAGTGCGGCACCGCGACGTGAAGCCGGCGAACCTGCTCGTGCAGTCCAACGGCACCCTCAAGCTCGTCGACTTCGGCCTCGCGATGGAGGCGGATACCTCGCGGATCACCCAGGGCACGATGGCCTTTGGCACGGTGAGCTACGCGCCGCCCGAGTGGGTGAAGCCCGACCAGCTCGACCCGATGGCCTGGGATGCCTACGCCGCCGGCGTCGTCGCCTACGAAGTGCTCACCGGCGACGTGGCCTTCCCGGTCAGCGGTGGCGGCAGCGCACGCCAGCAGGCGATGCAGGTGATCCTCGCGAAGCAGGGTCATCCCCCGCTCGATCCGGGGCCCACGTTCAGTCGCGACCTGCGCAACCTCATCGGACGGCTCACCCACTCCGATGCCGCGCACCGACTCATCGACCTCGACGAGGCCCGGCACCTGCTCGGTGCCGCCGGACCGGACCGGCCGCGAAGCGCCGGCATGACGCTCGCGCCGTTGCCGGACGAGCCGACCAGCGAGGCCCCGATCACGGCGGAGCCGCGCGGAGCGACCTGGTACGAGGAGAGCACGCCACAACCCGCGCCGAAGTCGATGCCTCCCGAGCTGCTCGGCTCGATGGACACGGCGGCGCCCCTGCCACACCCGGCGGGTCCCGCGGACGGGAGCAGCTCGGTGCTCATGGCGCTCATGGGCCTCACCTTCGCCGCGGTCGTGATCGGCCTGGGCGGCTGGGCCGCATGGACGTTCACCAGACCGCCCACGGTCGTGAAGGTCCTCGAGCGACCGGTGGCCGTGACCGTCTCGGGACTGCCACCCGCCACGCCGACCCTGGTCCGCCTGCGCGGCATCCCGCCGGAGTCGCACGAGGGCTGGGTGTATCGCTTCGGCACCACCCCACACGGCCCTGCGACCGTCGCCATCGTCGTCGGTGCGGACTGCCCGGTGGTCGACTGTCCCGGCTCCGGCTGCCCCGAGTGGTGCGCGGTGACCGAGCAGACCGTGCACATCGTCGATGGCGAGGGCGAGCAGTCCCTGTCGGTCGAGGTCGCCGCGCCCGAAGCGCGCGAGGTCGAGGTCAAGGCCGCCCGCGGCGTCACGCTCGCCGCACGCCCCGAGGTCGCCCTCGACGGCGCGCTCGCGCCCGGTCGCTACCAGGTCCTCGGCTACGCGGGTAGCCGCTGTCCCGAAGACCCGTGGACCTGCGTGGACGAGACCTGCGACGACTGCGAGGTCGAGGTCGCAGAGCTGATCGTTCCGTGGCAGGGCGAGGTCGCGGCCTTCGAGCACCCGCTCACGCCGAAGGCCCGGGTCACCGCCCCCGGCCCGAAGCCCGGCCCCCGGCCCACCGGAGGCGGCGGTGCCAAGGGCGGGCTGATCACCCACGGCGCCTTCGCGCGCTGGCTCGCCAAGAACCCGGACTGGCACAAGGACGCCGCCGTGGCCGCCGGGCATGCCGACGCGAACTATCTCTCCGGCTGGAGCGGCATCGAGCCTCCCGCCGGCAAGTCCGGCACGCCGATGGTCAACATCAGCTGGAACGCGGCCTGGGCCTATTGCTTCCCGCGCGGAGGGCTCGCCGACGTCGATGCCGAGCCAAAGACGTGGAGCAGCGGCCCGACCATCGAGTACCGGCAGAAGAGCGGTGACGCCGCCTGGCGCATGGAAGACGGCAGCACCTCCACCGCGGTGAAGGGGCACCAGTCGAACGGCTTCACCGCCGCTCGCTGCAAGGGCTGACGTCCCGCTTTGTCTGCGACCGGCTGACAGGGGCGCGGTGACGGCATAAGCCCGCCACTCCCCCGCCCCACCGGGCACCGGCTGCGAGGAACGCACGTTGCGACTCGGACTGTTCCCCTATCTTGGCCTGATCGGCGCCCTTCTCGGCGCCCAGTACTTCGCGGTGACCAGCCTCGAGGGCAGCAACGCGATCATGACCGCGCTCATCGCGGTGCAGCTGCTCAAGGTTCCCGTGGCTGCCGCGCGCGCCCGCGACCTCGGCTATGACGGCGACGAGGCCGTGCTCGCCATGCTCCCGCTCGGCAACCTGGCCCTGTTCTGGAAGCTGCTCGAGGGCACGCCCAACGAGACGACCCGCGAGCACCGCCAGCGCGTACACACCGGTGAGTCGACCGCGTGGGAGCTGTTCGGCTACGGCGCCCAGACGCTGCTCAAGAACCCGGTCGTGCTCGTCGCCTGCGTCGCGGTCGGACTGATCGACGCCACCGTCACCGAGACCGTCGTCGCCCAGGTCCCCAACCTCGCGGAGTGGCCGGTCGAGACACTGCAGATGGTGTCGCAGGTCGCACTTGGACTGTCCGCGGTGCTCGGTCTGCTGCTCCTCATGAAGCTGTCGAAGGCCGCGACCACACCGCGTGCCTCCTACTTCCCGGTGCTGTTCCTGCCCGGCACCCTCGCGACCGGCGCGGCCACCGCGGCCCTCGCGAGCGTGTCCCAGTCCGCCGATCCGCAGCAGGCCATGCTCATCGGCGTCATCGTCATGGGCTTCGCGACCATGCCCGTGTTCGCCATCGGCGGCGCGTGGGCCGCGTCTGTCGCTCACGTCGTGGGTGCCGCGGACCTGCGCGGCGAGAAGGTCGGCGGCGAGGCCATCGGCCAGGCCACGGCCCGACTGACCGAGATGGCGGCTCCGCACGCGGGCGTGCGCTACCTCATCAACATCGGCCTCCAGATCTTCGTGGTCCCCGGTCTGATGTACGCGACCCAGTACGCGATGGTCGACCAGGTCGCGTGGGAAGAGCCCGAGGCGCGCGCGCTGTCCCGCGCCGGTGAGCTGTCCCGGGGTCACCGCCAGCGCATCCTCCGCACCATGCTCATCCCCGGTGTCGGCCTAGCGCTGGTGATGATGGCGGTCGGCGTCGCCGATATGGGCGACTTCGGCAAGCTCTCCGAGGTCGCGCTCAACCCGTTCGCGCTGTCGACGTGGGCGGCGATCACCGGCGGCGCGCTGTACGCCGTGGCCTTCGCCATCTTCGAGCTGTCGATGGTGAAGATGTACACCGAGCGCAGCCGGACGGTTGCGGCGCCCGCGACCGAGGCCTGAAGCGCGTCGTGAGCTTTCTCCAGCAAGCGCGGGACGTCCTCGACTCGGGGCGCGGCTGGGCCGGGCTCGGTGGGGACTCGCTCGCGTTCGTGCTCGCCCAGCTCGCCGAGCAGTCTGGGCGCTGGCTGGTCGTGGTCGACGAGCCGGATGCCGCTGAGCGCCTGCTCGATGGGCTCCGCTTCTTCCTTCGCGAGCCCGGTCGCGCACTGCTGCTGCCCGCCGACGACTGCCGACCCTACGATGGCTTCTCCCCGTCGGCGAGCGTGCTCCGCGAGCGGCTGCTCACCCTGCACCACCTCGACCAGGGCAAGGACGGCATCCTCGTCGCTCCGGTGCGCGCACTGCTCCAGCGTCTGCCCGATGCGAGCACCCGTCGCCGGGGAACCCGGGCGCTGTCGCCCGGCGACGAGCTCGACCGCGATGACCTGACCCGCTTCCTGCAGGAGGCTGGCTACCTCGCGACCGGACGGGTCGAGGAGCCCGGCACCTTCGCCGTCCGAGGGGATGTGGTCGACGTGTGGCCCACCGGGCTGCGCACCGCGGCGCGCCTCGACTTCTTCGACGACGAGATCGAGCACATCCGGCGCATGGACCCCGAGACCCAGCGCTCCGGTCGACCCCTCAAGCGACTCGTCTTGCTGCCCGTGCGCGAGGAGCGCCTCGACCGTCGCAGCCTCGCGCTGCTCGAGGGCAACCTCGGCCGGCTCGTGGCGACCCAGGGTCGCGGCCTCAAGCTGCGTCGGCGCGTGGTCGAGGAGCTGCGCGACGGCATCCGCTTCTCCGCCATCGAGGACTGGCTGCCGGCCCTCGTCCCCACCGTCGAGCCGCTGGAGCTGGTGCGCGAGCTCCGCCCGATCATCGTGCACCCCGAGGACGTGAAGGCGTCGGCTCGCGACCTGATCTCGGGCCTGCGGGGCCGCTGGGAAGCGCTGGAAGAGGACGAGCGGCCGCTGGTGCCTCCCGAGGAGCGCTACGCGCCGCTGGATCCGGTGCTCGAGCTCATCGAGCGAGGGCATGCCGTGTTCGACGTGACCTCCAGCGAGGCCGCGGTCGAGCTCGGCGCACGTCCGGCGGACGGGCTGATCGTGCGCGGCGCCGACATGGACGCGATGGTCGGCAAGCTCGTCGACATCGCCGGCCACGGGGTTCGCCTCGGGCTGGTCGCAGGCAAGGAACGGCTGCAGCGCGTCGAGGAGATGCTCGGCACCCGCGGCGTCGAGCCCGCGTGGGTCGCGCACCCGCTCGATCTGAACCCGTCCCAGATCGGTCTCGTCGAAGGACGCCTCGCCCGCGGCTTCGTGGCCGAGGACAGCGGCTGGGCCTTCGTGCCGACCAGCGTGCTCTTCGGAGAGCGAACCTCCCGTCGCCGCGAGGCACACGCCGCATTCAAGGCATCGGTGAGCAGCCTGTCGCAGCTGCGCGAGGGCGACTTCGTCGTCCACCGCTTCCACGGCATCGGGCTGTACAAGGGCATGGCCCGCCTCGACATCGGCGCCGCCGGCCGCGTGGATCTCGGCGGCGAAGTCATCGGCACCGACGAGAACAGCGCCTCGGTCCAGGACTACGTGCTGCTCGAGTACCGCGACGGCGACCGCATGTACCTGCCGGTCACCCACATCGACCAGCTGTCGCGCCACGCACCCGCCCGCAGTGGCGCCAAGGTCCGCCTCGACAAGCTCGGCGGCGTGACCTGGGCCGCGCGCAAGGGCAAGGTCCGCGACTCCGTGCTCAAGATGGCCCAGGAGCTGCTGTCGATCTACGCCCGCCGCGAGCTCGCGACCCGCGAGGCCTACCCGCCTCCCGGTGAGTGGAGCCAGCGCTTCGAGGCCGAGTTCCCGTACGAGGAGACGCTCGATCAGGCCGCCGCCATCGACGCCATCCACGCGGACCTCTCCAAGAAGGAGCCCATGGACCGGCTCCTGTGCGGCGATGTCGGCTTCGGCAAGACCGAGGTCGCGATGCGCGCGGCGATGCGGGTGCTCGAAGCGGGCAAGCAGATCATGGTCCTCTGCCCGACCACCGTGCTCGCCTTCCAGCACTTCCGGACCTTCCAGGAGCGCTTCGCCCCGTATGGCGCCGAGGTCCGCATGCTGTCGCGCTTCGTCGGCACCAGCGACCAGACGAAGATCAAGAACGCGCTCAAGGACCACACCGTCGACATCGTCGTCGGCACCACCGGGCTGCTTGCCCGCGGCGTGAAGTTCGACGACCTCGGGCTCGTGATCATCGACGAGGAGCACCGCTTCGGTGTGCGGCAGAAGGACCGGCTCAAGAAGATGCGGGCCGCGGTGGACGTGCTCGCGATGAGCGCCACGCCGATCCCGCGCACGCTGGAGATGGGCCTCATCGGCATGCGCAACATGTCGATCATGAGCACGCCGCCGAACCAGCGCCTCGAGGTACGGACCTCTGTGGCCCGCATGACCCGGGTGCGGGTGCGCGACGCGCTGATGCAGGAGCACGCCCGCGGAGGGCAGAGCTTCTTCGTGCACAACCGCATCGAGGGCATCGACGACATCGCCGCCAAGCTGCGCGAGTGGGTCCCGGAGCTGCGCTTCGCCGTCGCCCATGGCCAGATGGAAGACGCCGAGCTCGAGCGCATTCTCGTCGAGTTCATCCGCGGCGAGCACGACGTGCTCATCTCGACGGCGATCATCGAGAGCGGCATCGACCTGCCCAACGTGAACACGATGCTCGTCAACCGGGCCGACATGTTCGGACTCGCCCAGCTGTACCAGCTCCGCGGGCGCGTCGGGCGCGGCGACACCCGCGCGACCTGTCTGTTGCTCGTGCCCGAGGAACTCACCAAGGAGGCGAAGAAGCGCATCCGCGTGCTCGTCGACCACACCCGCCTCGGCTCCGGCTTCCAGATTGCGAGCGCGGACCTCGAGCTGCGCGGTGCGGGCAACCTGCTCGGCGACGCCCAGAGCGGGAACATCGACGCCGTCGGCTACGAGATGTGGCTCGAGCTGCTTGCCGACGCCGTGCGCGAGGCCAAGGGCGAGATCGAGCGCGAGCGCATCGACCCCGAGGTCGAGGTGCCGCTGCCCGCGTTCCTGCCGCAGCAGATGGTGCCCGAGCTGCACGAGCGACTCGACCTGTACCGGCGCTTCTCCGCGGCGCCCACCGCGGATGCCATCGACCACCTGCTCGACGAGCTCGAGCACGAGCACGGGGAGCTCCCGGTCGAGGTCCGCAACCTCGCGGGTCTGTCGCAGACCAAGATCCTGTGTCGGGAGCTCGCCATCGTGCGCTGTACCTGGCTCAAGGTTCGCGCGGTGTTCGAGCTTCACTCGGCGACCCCGATTCCCGAGGAGCGGCTCGAGCGCCTGCTGCGCGTCCACCCCAAGCGCTTCGAGCTCCGCGAGAAGGACGGCGTGCGGCAGCTCTCCGTGCGCTTCCTGCCGAGCGAAGCGGAGCGTCCGTTCCGCTTCCTGCGCTGGGTCCTCGCACAGCTCGCCCGCGGCTGATCCCGGGAACCCCCACCAAGAACCGGCGTCGTACCAGGCGACGCCGCGGGTGGAACGACTCCACCCCTTCCCAACTTCCCCCGGGCGAAGGCCTCGCAGGTCGGCCCACCCGCGGCACCCTCTCCTCCTTCCGTCACCGATTGCCACTGGACTTCCGCGGCAGGTGCCTATGATCGGCGGACCGGAGAGTGTGGGTGTCTTGGGCTCGATCGCCGTTCGTGCAGTTCCTGGGGATGATGTCCCGCTTCGTGTGCTGGGCGCCCGGCACCGTCGAGGACGTCGAGCGGCGACTCCAGGAGAGCAACCTCGCGGGCGTCGTGAGTCCCGGAAAGTTCCACCTGCGCCACGACGTGCCCGGGGTGAGGAACAGCTGGCGCCCGAGCATGCAGGGCACCCTGCACCAGGCGGGAGACGGCGTACTCGTGGTCGTCTTCATCACCCCGAACCCCGCCGTCATGGCGTTCACCGCCCTGCACGCCATCCCGTTCCTGGGCATCTCGTGGCTCGTCGGCTGCGCGGCCTTCGCGGCGGAGCTGGGCCATGCCACCCGAGCCCTGTACGACGCGGTGGGCGGTGAGTTCCACGGTGAGGACGCACTCGATGCCCACGACCTCTCCGATCCGCGCAGTGCCCAGGCGATGGACGGTGCGCCATGGTCCTTCCTGCCCTCGTCGACGCTCGACGAGGCCGAGTTCACGATCCGCGGCACCATCGTTCGGGGCGGCACCCGCATCCGCGTGGGGCGCAGCCTCCGCTACAAGATCGGCAACGCGCCCGAGCGCACCCTCGCCTGGGGAGACCTCGTGCGCGTGCACGCCGACGGCACGGCACTGCGCCTGGACCTCCGCGATCGGAGCCTGGTCCTGCGCGCCAGCCACCACACGGCGCGCGACGTCGCGTGGCTCGCCGACTTCCTCGACGCCCGCCTCGCCGAGCGGCGCGTGAGCGAGGAGGAGCGCGAGCGGGCGCATCGCGCTAGGTCGTCGCTCGCCCAGCGCGTGTGAGCTGGATCGTCTTTGACGGTCCTGCCTTTCTGCGATAGACGCCCGGGTCGCCAGCGCGCTCAGTCGTGCGAGGAGCTTTCTATGGCCAAGAAGAAGAACGTCGCCCGCCAGGTCATTCACCTCGAGTGCACCGAGCAGAAGGGCTCGGGCGTTCCCGGCATGTCGCGGTACACGACCCAGAAGAACAAGAAGAACACGACGGGTCGTCTCGAGCTGATGAAGTACAACCCGTACCTTCGTCGCTACACGCTGCACCGCGAAATCAAGTAGCTTTCAACCCCCGCGAAGTGCGGCCCACGATCCCTCCGATCACACCCCCCGCCTTCGCACACACTGCACCCAAAGGAGCGCGTCATGGCGCGTTATCGTGGACCCCGGCTGAAGAAGTGCCGGGCTGTGGGCACGGTGCTTCCCGGACTGACGACGGCCGCTACTCTCGAGCGTCCGTTCCCTCCGGGTCAGCACGGTGCTCGTCGTCGGGGCAAGCCCTCCGACTTCAAGGTTCGCCTCGTCGAGAAGCAGAAGGCCCGTTGGCACTTCGGCCTGCTCGAGAAGCAGTTCCAGCGCTACGTGCGTGAGGCCTCCCGCCGCAAGGGACCGTCGGGCCTGAACCTGGTTCAGCTGCTCCAGAGCCGCCTCGACAACATCGTCTGGCGCATGGGCTTCGCTCCGACCATCCCGGCTGCGCGTCAGCTGGTCGTGCACGGCCACATCATGGTCAACGGCCACCGCGTCGACCGCCCGTCGTTCAACGTGACCGCCGGCGCCGAGATCTCGATCCGCGAGAAGAGCAAGAGCAAGCCGTTCGTGCAGGCCGCCATCGAGCGCTCCGCGTCGATGCCCCGCCCGTCCTGGATCGAGTTCGATCCGGCCAAGGCCGCCGGCAAGCTCATCACCGCCCCCGAGCGTGGTGACCTGCCCTTCGAGCTCAACGAGCAGGCGATCATCGAGTTCTACTCGCAGAAGCTCTAGTCTTCCGCGACAGAACGAAGAGCCCCGGGGTCGAGAGACTTCGGGGCTTTTTCGTGGATCCCGCGGCGCACCGCCGCAGTGAGCGCCGTCCGGGACCGGAGCGGTTAGGCGAGCCCATGGACCAGGCCATCCTCGATCGCGTGCGCAAGCTGCTCGGCGTCGCGACCTCGAACAACGTGCACGAAGCGGCAGCCGCTGCGGCCCGGGCTCAGCGACTGATCGCCGAGCACCGACTCGAAGCGTGGCTCGCCGCCGAGACCGAAGAGGTCGACCCGATCGTCGATGCGCGGGATGCGCCCCTCGAGACCGCCCGTCGCCTGCGCAAGTGGAAGGTGGTGCTCGCCGGCGCCATCGCTCAGGCGAACGGCTGTGTCGCGTACACGCTGAAGTCCGGCAAGGAGTCGTCCATCGTGCTCGTCGGCCGCGAGCGCGACCGCGAGGTGGTGCACGCCCTGTGGGACTGGCTACTCAAGCGCATCGAGTGGCTCTCGGCCACCGAAGGCCAGGGTCAGCCGCGCGAGTGGCACGAGTCCTTCCGCATCGGCGCCGCCGACACCATCGGTCGCCGCCTGCAGGAGCAGACCCGCGAGGTCGCCACCCAGGCGCCCGCAGCGGCGTTGGTCCGCGTGGATGCCGCGATGGAGGCACACCAGGCCGCCCTCGATCACTTCGTGGCGGACAAGCTGCGCCTCGGCAAGGGGCGAAACATCCGCGTGTGGATGGATGCCTACGAGAGTGGCAAGGCCTCGGCAAAGCACCTTCCACTGCCGGAAGAGCCGCAGTAGAAGCGGCTCGGAGGCTGCGCGATGAGGGCACTGGTCGACCTGCTGTACGGCGTAGGGACGGCGACGCGGCGATTCCGCAAGGCGAACCCGGACGAGCCCGTGCTCGCGGCGCGCGCGTGCAAGGCCACTCGCAGTGATGCGCCACGCGCTGCCGAGCGGGGCGCCCACTGGATCGGCGCGCGACGCGGCACCCTGCTCGTCACCGCACAGCGCCTGAGCATCGCCGGGTGGGTCCTGCCCTTCGACATCGTGCGCGAAGCGCGTGTGCTTCGCTTTCGTCAGCTGGGCAGCGACGGCGCCCTGCTCGTGCTCGGCCTCGACGACGGGAGCGAGGTGCAGATCGGCTTTCAGGACCCGGAGCCGGTACTCGACGCCCTGCCCTTCGATGTGAGCCCGTACGACGGCAGCCTCGGCATGTCGCCGTTCTCGCGCCTGCTGCGCGTCGGGCTGCTGGTCGCCATCGGCGTGTACGTGTACCAGCGCTACTTCGCCTGAAACGAAAAGAGGCGCGGGCCCCGAAGGACGCCGCGCCTCGCTTCAGCCGAGCGCAATCAGTTGCAGGTGTCGGCCTTGTCGCCGCAGCAGTCGCCGTACTCCTCACAGGAGTCGTCGCAGTAGCACTCGGTGCCGGGGACCGGGTCGCTCGAGCCGCAGTGGCCCTCGCAGGTCGCCGGGGTCGGCGCGGTGGTGCCGGCGCCGCCGCAGGTGTCCGCGCGGTCGTCACAGCAGTCGTTGTAGGACACGCAGCTGGCGTCGCAGTAGCAGGCGCCGCCGTCGGGGCCGATCTGGGCCTGCGAGCTGTCGCACTTGCCGTCGCAGACGGCCTCGAAGGGCACCGGCTCGGCCTCGGCCTTGCAGGTGTCGGCGTCGTTGGCGCAGGCGAGCAGCGCCTTGACCTTGCTGTAGGCGATGTACGGGTTGTCGTCGTCGCCACCGAGGTCGTCGCTCTGCTCACCCCAGCCCTGCGGGTTCACCGCGGCCCAGAGGAAGTCCGGGTGGAGCTTCTTGCTGTCCTCACCGAAGGAGACCTCGGGCTCGGCAATCCACTCACCACCGAGGATGGTGTTGTCCTCGGCCATCTCGAGCACGTAGTTGAGCTCGACGGGGTGCAGGGCGATGTTTCGCTCCTTGGCCTGGAGCATCATCTTGCTGTCGGAGACGCCGTCGCTGACCATGAAGTACTTCATGCTCACGCGGGCGAACTTCTTGGCGGCGCCGTTGAACGCGTACTCGCCCTCGCCACCGACCAGCGCCTGGGCCTCCTCGGCGGAGACCTCGACCGTCTCGCTGATCTCGAACTTCTTGATCGGGAAGTTCCAGACCTCCCAGTCGTAGCTGTGGTCGATGATGAACGGGGGCTTGCCCTGCTCCTTGGTGGAGAGGTTCTCCGCGCCGCGGGAGAGCAGGCCGGTGATCGCGATGTGGAAGCTGCCAGCGTTCATGTCGCGGCAGGCGGGGTCCACCGGGCGACCGTACTCGTCGCGCTCCATCTCCTCCGGCGACTCCTTGCAGCGACGGCCCGCGAAGGTCGCGGTGTCGGAGAAGTACAGCTCGGACATCATCGCTTCGATGTCACCCATGCGGATGTAGACGCAGCCCTCGGCGGACGGGTCCTCGCACTCGATGATCTTGTCGTCGACGACCTTCACGTGGATGTCGCGGACGGGCGCGCCGAGCTTCTCGGCGGTGGCGTAGGAGGCCCAGCCGTTGCAGTGGCCCCACCAGGAGTCCGGGTGCGCGAAGGTCTGGTAGTTGCCGTGGTTGCGGAGCTCCCAGGCGGTGGCCGGACCGACGACGGTGATCGCCTCGTGCTTGTGCTTGGCGGCCCGCTCCTCCTCCGGCTTGCGCAGCTCGGAGTAGTTGTGGTGCTCGACCTCTTCGAGGGTGACCGACTGTCCCGGGTGGAAGAGAAGGTCGTACTTCTCGGTCGGGGACATCTTGTCGACCTGGCTGTGGTCGCTGTAGGACTGCGTGCCGCCGGTCCAGCGCTTGGCGATGCCGTTCTTCGACTGGGCCCACCAGGAGCTGGCGAAGATGTCCCAGTCACTCTCGCCGTTCTTGATCTCCGGGTCGAAGATCGTCGCCTCGCCCTTCAGCTCGGGGTGCAGACGGGTCGGCTGGTTGGGGGCGTCGATGGCCTCACGGAGGTGGCGGTCCATGACCGGCACGATGACCGTGTGCGCGCCGCCGGTGACGGAAGCGCCGGCATCGTCGACGCCGTTGACGTAGCGGTAGGCCGTGGGGGCCTTCGGGTCGCCGGTGCGCCACGTGTCGTAGTCGGGCGTGCAGGCGGCGGTGAGAACGAAGGACACGAGCAGAGCGGTGCGAACAGAAGACATCTGGAAATCCTGGAAATCGGGCCCCAGAGGGGGCGAGCGCGGCGCATGTAAGGTGACGGTCAAGCGGACGCAAACAGGAAGTCAGCAAGTCGTTGACATCCCGGCGAACAGCCCGTGTTCATCACGATCGTCGGCGTTTCGGTCACTGGATCGTTTCACGCCGGGGAGGTAGGCTGCCGCGCCCGGACCCACTTCGAGGGTCGGCGAACGACCGAGGAATCCATGAAGCGACGCGATCTACTCACGGGTGCCGTGGCCGGCGGACTGCTGGCGGCATGCAGCGGCGGCGAGTCCTCCTCGGGCGGCGGCCCCGCCCACACCGGCAAGAAGGTGCGCTGGCGGCTGGCTTCGTCCTTCCCGCGGACGCTGGACACGATCTACGGCGCCGCCGAGGTGATGGCCGACCGCGTGCGCGAGATGAGCGGCGGCAACTTCGACATCAAGTGCTACCCGGCCGGCGAGCTCGTGCCGGGCCTCGAGGTCCTCGACGCCGTGCAGCAGGGCACCGTGCCCATCGGCCAGAGCGCGTCCTACTACTACATCGGCAAGAACCCCGCGCTCGCCTTCGACACCTGCGTGCCCTTCGGCATGACCGCACGGCAGCAGAGCGCGTGGCTGCTCGAGGGCGGCGGGCTCGAGCTCGTGAACGAGCTGTACGCGGACTTCGGCGTTCGCGCCATTCCCGGCGGCAACACCGGCGTGCAGATGGGCGGCTGGTTCGTGCCCGAGGTCAATGCCGTGGACGACCTCAAGGGTCTGAAGATGCGCATCCCCGGCATGGGGGGGCGCGTGATGGAGGCGCTGGGTGTATCGACGCAGACCATCGCCGGCGGTGAGATCTACGCGGCCCTCGAGCGCGGGGCCATCGACGCCACCGACTGGGTCGGTCCGTACGACGACGAGAAGCTGGGCTTCCACAAGGTCGCGAAGAACTACTACTACCCGGGGTGGTGGGAGCCGGGACCGAGCCTCTCCTTCTTCGTGAACCAGAAGGAGTGGGACGCGCTGCCCGCCGAGTACCAGGCCATCCTCCAGACCGCGTGCCACGAGGGCGGACTGGCGATGCAGACCCGCTACGATGCGAAGAACCCCGCGGCGATGCAGCGCCTTCTCGCGGGCGGGGTGACCACCCGCGCCTTCTCGCCGGAGATCCTCGCCGCCGCCAAGGAGGCCTCCGAGCAGATGCTCGCCGAAGGGGCCGCCGCGGACGCCGGCTACAAGAAGATCTACGAGAGCTTCAAGGCCTTCCGGGACGCGTCCAACGCGTGGAGCGCCCTCGCCGAGCGCGCGTACCACGACTTCGCGTACAAGGCCTAGTACCCCCCACCCTCCGGGTCTGCAGTGCGGGCCCGGCCGGCCGCGCGTCTACACCGTGTACAGCTGACCCTGGCGCAGCGGCTCGATCGCCGAAGCGTCGAGATCGAAGTCGTCCGGGTAGTGCACCAGCCACATGCGCTCCCGACGCTCCTCGGGCAGGGACGCGAGGGCGGCGTAGGGCGTGTGCACGCCGTAGTTCGTCTCGTGAACGACGCGATCGGCCTCGAACAGCCAGTCGAGCAGGCCCTCGTCGTAGGAGGTGTCCGCGGAGAGGCCCAGGGAGCGCCCACCCGCGGAGATGCGCAGCGCGAAGGTGGGGATGTGGTGGATGGTCCGCCGGATCTCGACGGTGAAGGGCCCGATCCGGGTGGAGTCGCTCTCGGAGAGTGCGATGGGCTCGATGAAGTCGGCGGCCTCGTGGCGCGACACACAGCCATCCGCGTGGAGCAGCTGGCTCATGCCCGCAGCGAGGTGCGTGGGCCACAGGGCGGCGTGCACCTCGGGATGGGCCGCGAGGGGGCCCTTGCGTCCGCGCACGAAGTGCTCGAAGAACAGGTAGCCCTCGACCCCCGAGCAGTGGTCCGCATGGGAGTGGGTGAGCACCAGCGCCGCGAAGTCGCCGACCTCGAGGGCCACGCCCGAGGACTCGCCGGCCTCGCGGAGCATCTTGCGGATCGGGTGTGGACAGTCGACGAGCAGCCACTGGTCCTCGAAGCCCACGGCGAGCGAGGTCGAGTAGTACTTCGAGGCGAAGGCATCGCCGACACCGAGCACGAGCAGCTTCATGGAGCCCCCTGGTCGAAGGGTACGCGATCGACGGTCATGCGCTCATCTCCTCGGAGCCGAGTCGGCGAGCGGCCCCCGGCAGCCACAGCATGACGATGCCGAGTCCGGCCAGGCACACCATCGCGGACAGCCCGAAGTGACCCGCGTAGCCGAGCTGCTTCGCGACGAGCCCCGAGACGCTCGCCCCGACGCCAGTTCCGAGGACGACGGCGCTCGCCTGGAGCGTGTAGTCGCTGGCCTCGACGCCGGGCCGGCACACGTCCATCATCGCGGTGAACAGCGCAGCCGTCGCCATGCCGCCCGCGAAGTGCTCGACCGAGCCGACCGCCCACAGCAGCTCGCGCGACGGCTCGCCAAGCGCCGGAATCACGTACAGCCCGACTGCCAGTGCCTGCGCGAGCCCGCACACGATCAGCGCCTGAACCCGGCCGAGTCGCCACGCCAGGTAGCCGCCGAGCAAGGCACCGAGCAGACCCGCCACCGAGCCGGCGACGCCGACCAGCAGGCCGATCTCGCTCATCGACAGGTTCGCATCCTTGAGGAACACGCGGATCATGCCGCCCGCGAGCGCATCTCCGGCCTTGTAGGCGATGAGCAGCCCCATCCACCCGAGCCATCCGGGTCGACGCATCGCGCGGAGCACCGCCGCGAGAGACTCGGCGGGTGCTCGATCCGAGACCTCGCGATGCAGCCACACCGGCAGGGATGCCAGGGCGAGCAGTGCCGCCATTGTCACGAAGGTCGCGGTCCACCCGAGCTCGTCGAAGACCACCAGCAGCGCGCCTCCGCCGAGGATCATGCCCAGGCGGTATCCGGCGACCTGCAGCCCGTTGCCGAGCCCGCGTTCCTCGGGCGTGAGCACCTCGACCGCGAGCCCATCGGTGGCGATGTCCTGGGTAGCCGCGAGCAGGCTCGTCGCGAACATGCCCACCGCGAGCGCGGCGATGGCGCCCCCCGGCCGCACGAAGGCGAGACCGGCCACGAGCAGCACGGTGAGCGCCTGGAGCGGCAACAGCCACGACCGCCGACGGCCCACGCTGGGTGCGTGGTAGCGGTCGACGAGCGGTGCCCACAAGAACTTGAAGGCCCACGGGAGGGCGAGAGCGGAGGAAGCGCCGATGGCCGGCAGGTCGTAGCCCTCGTCGCGGAGCACCACGGGAAGCGCCTGGGTGAAGAACCCGAAGGGAAGCCCCTGAGCGAGGTACAGGCTCCCGAGCAGCACCACCTTGTCGCGGTTCATGTGAGGCCTCCCAGCATGCGTCGAGCCGTGGGCCAGGCACTGCCGCGCGGTACCACGCCCGGAAAGCGCACCCCCAGCTGCCAGTAGCCGAGGATGGTCGCGATCAGCCCCGCGGCAGCGGCATCATCGCCGTCCATTCCACGGGCGAGCCGCTCGCGCCAATCCCCCAGCTGGCGCTCGATCACCGCGTGGACCTCGGGATGGCGCGCCTCGCCGAGGATGGCCACGAACAACGCCACCGCACTCGCATCCTCACCGTGTCCCAGGGCGAGGGCCGCCGCGAGCAGGTCCTCCGGCGCCTGCCAGGCACCCAGACGCGCGTCGATGCTCTCGGCGAGCCGCTCGACCAGCGCCTCCAGGATCGCCGCCTTCGAGGGGAAGTAGTAGTGCACCAGCCCCTGCCGAATCCCCGCCCGGGAAGCCAGCTTGCCCGTCGACGCGCCGTCGTAGCCCAGCTCCGGCAGCAGCTCTCCCAGCGCGTCCACGATCGCTTCCCGACGGTCCGTCATGCGACCTCCTGGCCATCCCGTAACCCCCACTTGGTTGGTCAACCAACCAAACACTCACAGCTATCCGCGAACCCGTCCATCAAGAGGATCCACGCACCGTTCCAGGCGTCGAGCCAACCGCGGTGTCAGGCATAGAGCCCTGCCCAATCCCTCCCGCCCGCGCCCACCGCACCTCCCCTCGGTCCCCCGCAACCAGCCAGGGGGAAGGCAGTACGCGACCTGGGGGACGGCACGTCCCCCGATACGCGCCAAAGGCGCGGGCGCAAGCGACGAGCGCGGAAGCCCATCCGGGCTTCCCGCTCAACAAGCGCCGTGCACGCGCCTGCGGAGTGCAAGCGCCCAAGCGCGCGCAGCGGGCGGAACGCAGGCATGGACCGCAACGCGGTCCAAGCCGTCCCGCGTTCCAGGACCGCGGAGCCGACCAGGGGCCGACAGGCCCCGTGAGATCCAGCCGCCACTCCCCTCGACGCGCCGCTCTCCGAATCCGAGACCTCGACGCCCCCCTCTCCGAGCCCGCAGCCCAATCCCTCCCGCCCGCGCCCACCGCACCTCCCCTCGGTCCCTCGCAACCAGCCAGGGGGAAGGCAGTACGCGGCCTGGGGGACGGCACGTCCCCCGATACGCGCCAAAGGCGCGGGCACAAGCGACGAGCGCGGAAGCCCCTCGGGCTTCCCGCTCACGAGCGCCGTGCACGGGCCTGCGGAGTGCAAGCGCCCAAGCGCGCGCAGCGGGCGG
>SBGP01000049.1 GCA_006226595.1 Deltaproteobacteria bacterium | reverse complement strand
GGGCCCGCAAGCTCTCGCGCATGACCATGGCGAACATCCGCCAGAACCTGTTCTTTGCCTTTGCGTACAACACCGCTGGCATCCCCATCGCGGCGGGCGTGCTCTACCCGGTGCTCGGTGTGTTGCTCTCGCCGATGCTGGCCGCCGGCGCGATGTCCTTCTCGTCGGTCTCGGTGATCGGCAACGCGCTGCGCCTTCGCATGCGGCAGGTGTAGCCATGGCGGGTCTGCAGTCCGGTTCGCGGACCTGTTCCTGCACACGGGCCGCGCACGACACGCGGTTGGTGGCGGTGACCGGTGGGCCGGGTGCGGGAAAGACGGCCATCCTCGAGATGGCGCTGGCTTCGCTGTGTTCGCACATCGCCGTGCTTCCCGAAGCCGCGAGCGTCGTGTTCGGCGGTGGGTTTCCGCGGCACGACACCGAGGTCGGACGCGCTGCGGCGCAGCGGGCCATCTTCCACGTCCAGCGCGAGCTCGAGGCCGTGGTGCTGGGAGAAGGGCGCGTGGCGGTGGGGCTGTGCGACCGGGGCACCGTCGACGGGTTGGCGTACTGGCACGGCTCGCCGGAGGCCTACTGGCGTGCGGTCGGGAGCTCCGAGCAGGCCGAGCTCGAGCGGTACTCGGCGGTCATCCACCTTCGTACGCCGGCAGCCACGCAGGGCTACAACCACGACAATGTCTTGCGGCTCGAGTCGGCAGCACAGGCCGCCGAGCTCGACCGCCGCGTCCTGACGGCCTGGACCGCGCACCCCCGTCGCTATGTGGTCGACAGCGTGGACGACTTCGCAGACAAGGCCGCCCGGGCCCTCGCGCACGTGCGAGAGGCACTTCCGGAGTGTTGTCGAGCCCACCTCCAGGCCGCCCCATGATCGGCCTGTGGCTAGCGCTGGCGTGGAGCCAGGAACCGGCGTTCGCCGCCTCCTCGGACGATGGCGTGCTTCGGGCCGGAATCGATGCGGTGGTCCCGCGACCCGCGGCGGAGCTGTGGCCCGCGCTCAGCGGCGAGGGCGCGCAGCACGCCTGGGTGCCGTACATGCGGACGGCCAAGCTCGAGCGGGTAGAGGGGGATGCCGCCTTGTGCGACGGGCTCACGGAGCTCCCTTGGCCGTTTCGCGACCGCACCTGGGTCGTCCGCATGACCGCCCGCGCCTCGCGCGTCGACGGGCGCGCCACCTACGTTGCCGCCTGGGACTACGTGCCCGGCAGCGGCTCACTGGAGGACACCGAGGGGGCGTGGAGTCTGGAGGAGCTTCCCGATGGTCGCACGCGCGTGCGCCTGGAGGCCATGGCCGATCTCGGCAAGGCCGTGCCCGCGCCGCTGCTGCGATGGGCCGAAGCCAAGGCGCTACCGAGCATGTTCGACGCATTGTTGGCGCAGGCGGATGGGCGGGCACGGTGAGCGGGGCCACCGACATCTCCACCCGCGATAGCAGTGAGGTCACGCGACGCCGATACGACCGCATCGCCCCCGTCTACGACGCACTCGAGTGGGCCATTGAAGCGATGTGCTTCCGGCGCTGGCGACGCAGCTTCTGGGAGCGCGTACCGACCGGTCGGTTGCTGGAGGTCGGCATCGGGACCGGCAAGAACCTCGAGCATCATGGGGTCGGCCACGAGGTGGTCGGAATCGACCTCTCTCCAGGCATGCTGGAGCGGGCGCGACGCCGGGCAGACCGCCTGGATGCCGACCTCGACCTGCAGGTTGCAGACGTGCAAGACCTGCCCTTCGACGACGGCGCCTTCGAGGCGGTGGCCGCGAGCTTCGTGTTCTGCTCGGTGCCCGATCCCGTGCGGGGGCTCGAAGAGGCCCGCCGGGTGCTGGCCCCGGGCGGCGAGCTCCACCTACTCGAGCACGTCCTCGCCCCGAACCGCGTGCTCGCCGCGTTCATGCGCTGGCTCGACGTGTTCCCAGTCCACCTGTGGGGGGCGCACATCGACCGCGACACTGTGGCCAACGTCCAGGCCGCTGGCTTCGAGCTCGTCGAGGTGCGGCGGCGCTTCCTGGGCATCGTCGTCGAGGTCTGCGCCAGGCCCCGAGGATATGTCACCCTAGAGACCGAGGAATCCCAATGAGAATGCTTCCACTGCTGGTATTGGCCGCCTGTGCCGTCGACTCGGCCGACGTGGCCGACAGTGCAGCTGTCGCTCGCGTCTACTCGGCTGCAGCGGAGATGCGAAGCAGCTCGTGGGCAGTCTGATCGACTACCAGCAGGTTGCCATCTGCATCGAAGTCGAGGCCGGCGAGGGCGTTCGGACGCCCGGTCGGTACCCAGTCCACCAGCTCCCCATCCAGCGTCATGGCGAAGATGACGCCCGTCGGCCGATCGGTGAGGTAAAGCAAGCCCTCGTGGACCTCGAGCCCCGACGGCACGCTGAGAGTGTAGGGCGTGACAGTCTCGTCACCCCTCTCGTCGAGGAGCGAGGGGATCTGCCCGGTCGCCAGCGTGGTCTCGGCGCCGCCCACATAGCCGGACATCACGGCCCCGTCATAGTTCGGACCCACCGTGCCTTCGCGCACCGCACCCGACGGGTCGAAGCTGAACACGCGCCCCGTTCCGTCGGAAACGTAGAGTACCCCGTCGAACATGTCCACGTGGCTCGGCGTGCCCCGGGAGTGGCCCACCAGCCCCTCGGCGTACCGGTCGATCACACCGTCGCTGTGGTCTGCGCCACCATAGCCGTGGTCGGATCCGAAGTCATAGCGGGTGAGACTGCCGTGTGCGCCGTCCACGACCCAGTAGACGTTTCCGGACTCCCATGCGATGCCACCGCCGTTCGGGGAGTTGTGCAGCATGTCGAGGTGTCCACCGTGGCCGCCGTCGAAGGAGGCGCTGTCGTCCCAGAGGGTCGGGCCCATGAAGTCCGCCGGCGTCGAGGGCTGCGTGACCTCGTCCGTGTCCTGAGACGTGGCGAAGTTTCCAAAGTCCGAGAACGCGAGGGACGAGGGACTGGCGAGGAAGTGCTCGCTGCCGGGCTCGCTGTACTTGCCCTCGTACACGCCGTCGTGGATGCGCACCACGGAGTTGTCCGCGAAGTTCGTGATGAACCACTGCCCGGGCGACCGCGGATTCACGGCGATGTCCGTGGGGCTGTTGAGTCCGGACGCGGCGTCCGCGACCACCTCGATGGTCACCGCGTCTGGCGTGTGGCTGCCGCCGCCGAGCAGGTCGAGGCCAACGGGACCGGCGTCGCCACAGGCGACGAGAAGGACAAGGGGGAGGGTGCGCATGGGTCTCTCCGGGCTGGCCGCGCAAGTTGCCAGAGAGCTCTCCGGTTGGCCAGTTAAAAACCACTCCTTGACACCGGAGGTGGAGAGGTCGCCGACCTCGCACGACTGCGAATGGACTTCGCAGAGCTGCGAAGTTGCGCACCCCGGCTCGATGTCCATGACGCCGTCAACCCAGCGCGCGAAGCGGACGAAGGGTGTGGACGTGCCTGGCATGCGATCTGCTGTGACGCTTGGCGAGCGCGCTACCTCACCGCCGTGCATTCAGGAGACCCTATGACCCGTCTGACCCTGTTCCTCGCCCTGTCCCTCGCCGGCTGCAGTGGCACATCCGAGCCCAGGGATGAGGCTCCGGCCAACGCCGAGATGCCTCACGATGGTGCTATGAAGCACGACGGCGCCATGCCGGCGGCTGGGCACACGAAGGACGACGCCGTGCCGCATCACGGCGACGCCAAGCCCATGTACGCGTGCCCGATGCACCTCGATGTGACGGCCCACGAGCCTGGCGACTGCTCGAAGTGCGGCATGGCGCTGGTCCAGCAGGAGGCGCACGACCACGCGAGCCACGACCACGGACACTGAGCGATGGACCTCGCACTTCCGAACCTCCATCCCGCGCTGGTGCACTTCCCTGTCGTTCTCGTGCCGATGGCCTTGCTGGTCGAGGCGCTCAGCGCGCTGAGTCCCAAGGCGGCCGTCCGACGTGCCGCGGCGGGGACCTGGGTCCTGGCGGCTCTGTCCGCGATGGCGACCTTCGTCGCGGGACGTGCGGCAGCGGACGGCCTGACCGATGTCCCGGCCCAGGTCCAGCCGCACATCGGCGCGCATTCCGACTGGGCGACCGCGGCGCTCGTCCTGATCATTGGCGCTGCAGCGCTGCGCGCAGCGGCGGAGCTGCGTGCCGACTCGACACCGCTGCGACTGGTCCGAGCGGCCGGCGTGTGCGTGGGCCTGGCTGCGGGAGCCGTGCTCTTCGTGACGGCGGACAAAGGGGGTGCGCTGGTCTATCGCCACGCGGTCGCGGTGACTGTGCCCGGGTGCCCAGCCTGCGAGGCACCCGCCCCGAGAGGTGAGCCTGCTCCGGGCGCCGACGGTGGTGAGCTCCTGTCCGAAGAAGGAGGCCTGTTCGCGTGGGCTCCGCGCTCCGGCGACCTCGAGGGCATCGCGGCGCAGGAGTGGCCCGAGCGAGGTGTGGCCCTCATCGTAGACGGCTCGCAGGAGGTGCCGTTCGACCGTGTGTTCGGCGACGTCCAGGTCAATGCCTGGCTCGACCTCAGCGCCTTCGACGGAGAGGTCGCGCTGCTCCACCACCAGACCAGCGGGACTGGAGGTGCGTTCGTCATCGCGACGACGGGCCACGCACGTCTCGTCGACCGCACAACCGAGCTCTCGGTCCTGGACAGCGCGGCGATCGAGCTAACGGGAAGGCACGCCCTCGCGGTCAACGCGGCTGGCTCGCACCTCAAGGGGCTCGTCGACGGTCGAACCGTGGTGCACGGACATGCGGCGGCCCACCCGGAAGGACGGATCTCCCTGAGGTTCGAAGGCACGGGGGTCGTCGGCATCGAGCGAGTCGAGATCGTGCCCCTCGAGGAGCCCTGATGTCCGATTCCCACCACGCGCACGACGACCGCCGCGCCAACCGCGAGTCCGGAGTCTGTCGCTCGCCGGCACCATCGCCAGATCTGGACGCGCTATCCGCGACCACCTCGATGGTCACCACCTCGGGCGTGTGGCTGTACTCGCCGAGTAGAACGAGACGAGCGGCATCGGCGCGGGGGACGAGAACCAGCACCGGAAGATGCAAGCCACGCAGGGATTTCGCAAGGTCGCCGCGCGAAGTGCCAGACGTCCGGGCGATTGAGCAGACCAAGCGACCCCTCGACACGCGGCACCGTTGGCCGCGGCGCCTGCGGCTCGATAGTGGCGGCCGAATCAAGGGGATCCACATGGTTCGACTGCTGCCGCTCGCGCTTCTCTTCGCCTGTCAGCCCGCCGAGGAGGACGAGGCTGTTCCTCTCCCCACGGTGTGGGGCCTCGAGACCCTGCCCGATCAGGACCCCGCAGAGGACGTGGTCGAGGTCAACCTTGTTGCCACGGAGGGTCAAGCGACCATCGACGGCATCGCGTCGACACTGTGGGGCTACAACAGCCAGGTTCCAGGCCCGCTGCTCCAGGCGAGGGTCGGCGACACGGTGCGAGTGAACTTCGCCAATGGCCTGTCCGAGCCGACCACGGTGCACTGGCACGGCTTGCGGATCGACAACGCCATGGACGGGGTTCCGGCACTACAGGAGCCGGTCCAGCCGGGCGACTCCTTCACCTATGAGTTCGTGGTCCCCGACTCGGGCACGTTCTGGTACCACCCGCACGTGCGCGGGCACGAGCAGGTCGAGCGGGGCCTTCAAGGGGCCATGGTCATCCACGAGGAAGAGCCGCTGGCCTACGACGTCGAGCGCTACTTCGTGCTCGACGACATCCTGCTTGACGAGGACAATCGCCTCGCGGGCGGCTTCGACCCGGTGGGCGGCATGACCGCGATGCACGGTCGACTCGGCAACACCCTGCTGTTCAACGGGCAGCTGGACCCCCTGCAGGCCGAGGTTGCCGCGGCTACGCGGGAGCGGTGGCGTGTGGTGAACACCGCGAACGCGCGCACCCTGTCGATCGACGTCGCGGACGCCGCCTGGCAGGTCATCGCCGTGGACGGGACGCTGCTGACCGAGCCCTGGCCGGGGGTAGGCCCGATCCGCCTCGAGGTCGGCCGACGCTACGACCTCGAGGTGATTCCAGAGGCCGGAGCCGAGCTGCAGGTCGTGGTCCCGACGACGACTGGCGACGCGGCCTACCCCGCCTTCCAAGGCGCTCTCGTAGGTGACGGCGAGTCCCCCGACTTCCTGTTCACCCGCGGGCCCGCACCCATGGCGATGGACGACGTGGAACAGGAGCTGACGCTCACCCTCGACGCCGCCAATGGCCAGTATGGCGTCGAGTTCATGATCAATGGTCTTCGCTACGGCGAGGGGGACGCCATCCCCGTGGACGTCGACACGCCCACCCGAATCGTGATCGAAGAGACCACCGGCCTGGAGCATCCCTTCCACCTGCACGGGCAGTTCTTCCGCCTGGTCAGTCGGGACGGCGGCGGCCCCTTCGTGCCCGGGTCCCTGGACACCCTGCTCGTCGATGGCGGCGAGCGCGTCGAGCTGTACACGGACTTCTCGAACCCGGGCCGGTGGATGGCGCACTGCCACATCCTCGAGCACGCGGAGACGGGGATGATGACCGAGTTCGACGTGCGGTAGCGCGGAGGCAAGGACCGAGTCGGACGCATGGAGGTGGCGCGACCTTCGTGCACGCCAAGTCAGTCGCCGCGACGAGGTCGGGGGAGCGGACGGCTACGCCCTGGTGTCGGGAAACAGGGGCGTCCCAGACCTCGGCGATGCGGCCCCATGGTGGGCGGGTTCCTCGTCGCAGAGCGCCTGCGGTGGGGCTTGGACAGGGGCGGCGCGGACAGCCCTCTGCCTCGCCGTACGACTCTGGAGTGCCATCGCGAGCTTGCGCAGACCCATCGTCACCGCTGCCCGGCTCAACCCCTCGGCCGCCGCCAGGGCCGCCTTCGATTCCACTTCTCCAGAAGCCAACGCCTTCTGCCATCGGGCCCAGCGCTCCGGCCCGGTTTCCTTCGGTGGTTTGGGCGTCTCCTCCGGGGCGACGTCCCGGTCCACCAGGTCAAAAGCTCCGCCACCCATCGGCGTTCGCGCGGTTTGTGACCGTCTCGCCACGGGGAGCCACTTCATACTCGAACGCCCAGGTCACACCGGCCTGGGCGTTCGACGTTGGAACCTACGGTTCCCGGTTGGTCGTGGACGAGTTCGAGCCGCGTCCAACTGCCCACCGCAGCTGGACTCGAACTCCGACAATCTGTATGGAGGCGCGCCGAAAGTGCCGTTCGCGCGCCTAAGACATCGCTTCCATTCCGTCTCCTCGGGTTCACGATGCCAAGCGCGCAGCTCATCAGCGGCTCAAGTGGACGTGCGCCTCCATACGGCGTATACGACAATCCGTCGTAGGAGGTCCGATGGCCCGCCAACCCGAGCTCGAGCGCCGCGTGCTCGACACCCTCTGGCAGGGAGGCCAGTGGTCCGTGCGCGACGTCTACGACGAGGTCGGCGCCGGCCTCGCCTACACCACCATCGCCACCGTCCTCGACCGCCTCCACGCAAAGGGCCGCGTGCAGCGCGAGAAAGAGGGGGTCGCCTGGCGCTACCACGCCACCCGCACCAAGGAAGAGGCCCTCGCCGCCGAGGTCGGCCGGGTGTTGCAGCGCGCTGACGGCGCCTCCGAGCCCCTCCTGGTCGCGTTCCTCGACGAGTTCGAGCAGGTCGACCCGGAAGCCCTGGACCGCCTCGAAGCGCTGATCCGTGCACGAAGGGAGCGCCAGTGAGCTTCCTCGTCCTGCCTGCCGTCGCCCTGGCATTCTTCCTCGTCGCATCCTGGGCCGCCGCCGCGGTGACGGTTCCGGCGTTCAACGCCATCGTCGCCAGTCGCCCGAGCGCCGCGCGCTGGACGATGCTGGTGGCTGCCCTGCCAGTCCTCGTCGGGGCGACCCTGGCATTGGCCGCGTTCCTGCCTGGCGACCCCCACCTGGACCACCTGCTCGGCTGCCACTGCGCCACCTCGATGCCGGGCTGGCTCCACCTGTGTCCGCTGCACCCCACCACGGACCCCGTCGTCCTGATCCCGACGGCGCTTGCGCTCCTGGCTCTGGGGCCCGGGCGCCTCCGCAGCCTCGCCGCGCTCGTGCGCGAACCCCTCGGTACGGGACGTGGTGCGTCACCGACCCTCGTCGACCTCCCTCAGCCGATGGCGGTGCTGGCCGGCTGGCTGCGCCCCTCGCTGTTGGTCGACCGTGGCCTGTGGGACACGCTGGAGCCGGCCCACCGAGAGGCAGTGCTGGCCCACGAGCGCGCGCACCTGGCTCGTCGCGATCCTCTGGTGCTCGCCACCCTCCGCCTGCTCACGAGCGTCGCTCCCCAGCCGCTCGCCAACCGCCTGCTGCGGCAGTGGCTCGACCACGCCGAGCACCGCGCCGACGCCGCCGCGAGCGCGTCCGTCGATCCCGTGGTCCTCGCCGAGGCCCTGGTGGCGTGTGCACGCTCGGGCTCACCCACCCGACTGCAGCTCGCGTGGACGTCTGGGCGCCTCGACAGCCGGGTTCGCTCCCTGTTGGAGTTGACGCCAGGCACGCATCCAGCACGACCCGACGCTCGCCTCGTCGATCTGGTCGCGCTCCTGGGTGCCACCGCCGTCCTGGCGGCCAACGTCCCCTGGCTGCACCACCAGGTCGAGCACCTGCTCAACCTCGCCCTGTAGGAGACCGCTCCCATGGCCGTCGTCGCGAAACCACGCTGCGCTGCAGCTACGACATTCCGTCGTATTGCGCCTCTGCTGGTCGTCGTTGCGCTCCCAGCGCGGGCCGCCGAGCCCATGGACGAAGCGGAGCTCTTGCGAAGGGCGCTGTCTGCCCCCGTCCTGTCGGCGGACCTCGAGGCGGTCGGGGCCCAGACCCTCGCCGACCGCACCGCGGTTCCGTTGCTCGACTCACCCGCGCTCGAAGCGCGACACGAAGAGGCCAAGGGAGACTGGGGCGCGACCACCAACGCCGTGGGCGCCTCGGTCACCGTTGACCTCGGGCTGTCCCCCTTGTCCTACACCCGGGCCGGTCGGCTCCGTGGTGATGCGGGGGAACGCCGTCGAGACGCCGTCGCCCTCGATCTGGCCTGCGGTCTACGCGCCGATGCGACCGACCTCTGGGCAGCCAGCGACTCGGCGATGGTGAGCGAGGCCGCCCAGGGGCGCCTCGAGGAGCTCCTGCAAACCCTCACCGCGCTGGCCGAGGCGGGCGAAGCCTCGGGCTACGACCGCGACCGCACCACCCTCGCGGTGGTTGCTCACCTGACCGAGGCCCAGGACCGCGCAGGAACGGCGGAGACGCTGCGTGCCCGGGTGTCCGCCCTGGTGGGCGAGCCCGTGGACGAGGTCCAGCTCGCTCCCGTGTCCGAGACGCCCACGCTGGACGCTTCACTCGAAGCGCTGGCGGGACATCCCTCGCTGGACGGCCTGTCCCTGGAGCGAGATGCCGCGAAGGCGTCCCGCGACGCGGCGCGCAGGGACCAGCTCCCGGACCTCACGTTGAGCGGTGGACCGCGGTGGGACTCCGCACCGACCGGCGGCCCCAGCAGCCAGGGCTTCGAGGTGGGGGGCGCCGTGCAGATCCCCTGGACAGACGGATCCCGCGCCGAGAGCCGCCAGCAGGCGGCCGATCTCGCCGCCGCGGAAGCCCGGCTCCTGCGAGCCCGCGCCGAGCTCGAGTCCGCCGTTCGTGCCGCCCACCGCAGGGTCGAGGCGCTCCGGAGCTCCGCGGTCGTGGCCTCCGATCCCGAAGTTGTCTGGACCGCGGCGTTCGACCGATACACCGCCGGTGAGTCCTCGCTGGACGATCTGCTTCAGGTCGCCGAGGCCGTCGAGGCAGCCCGCCTCGCCACCATCGAGCGCGAGCGCCTGCTTCGCCGCGCCTACCTCGATCTCTCCTGCGCGACCGGCCGGTTCGCCGACCCTACCCTTCAGTCCGTCCTCGAGGAGGCCGTTCGATGATCTCGCTCGTTCCACTGCTGCTCGCACTGATGGGCTGCGGACCGTCGGAGCCCGCGGGGCACGGCCACTCCCATGGGCCTGGTGGGGACCATGCGCCACACGGCCACGAGGAGGAGGGCGAGTCGATCGCCATCACCCGCTGGACCGACGGCTACGAGCTGTTCGTCGAGCTCGACGCGCCGGTCGTGGGCCAGCGCTTCAAGTACCACGCCCACGTCACCCGGATGGCGGACAACCACGCCGCGACCTCGGGCACCTTCGCACTGCGCTTCGAGGAGGACGGCTTCGCCGTGGAGTCGCACACCGACACCGAGGTGGCACGGGCCGGAATCTTCGCGAAGGACGCGCCGAGCCCCACCAAGCCGGGAGACTACCGGCTGGTGATGACCTACACCGACGGGGAGGACCGCGTGCAGTGGGACGGCGGCACCGTGACCGTCGGGGCCGCCGAGCCCGTCGCCCACGAGGGAGACGACGAGGGCGAGATCACCTTCCTCAAGGAGACGCAGTGGCAGATCCCGTTCGCGGTGACCGCGGCCGCCGAGATCCCACTGGCGCCGACCGTTCGAGCCAGTGCCGTCGTCTCTACGGCGCCCGGCCAGTCCACGGTGGTGGCGGCGCCGGTCGAGGGACTGCTCGCCTGGAGTGACGGGCTGCCGGTCGTCGGGCGACGCGTCCAGCGTGGCGAGCGACTCGCGGCGCTCGTGCCGGCGGGTGCGGCTGAGTCCTGGTCGCGGCTGCAGGCCGACCTCGCGACCTCCCGCGTCGACCTCGATCTGGCGGAGAAGGAGCTCGCTCGCGTCGAAGACCTACGCTCTCGCGACCTGCTGCCCGAGCGACGGCTGCAGGAGGCGAAGGCCGCCGTCGAGCGTGCCACCGCCGAGCTTGCCGGCAAGCGGCAGCGGGTGTCCGCCCTCTCCAGCGAACGTTCAGGTGCCCTGCCGGTCCGCGCCCCGGCGGACGGCGTAATCGTCGAGGTGGGCGCTCCCCATGGTCACAAGGTCGAGGCCGGTGCCCCGCTCGTCACCGTGGCGTCGGGAGACGGCGTGTTGCTCGAGGGTCGGGTCCATGACCGACGCCGTGCCGAGCTCGGCGTGGTCGCTTCGGTGTCGGTGAAGCGGGGCGACTGGCAGGACCCTCGGGCGCTGACCGACGCCAAGGTGCTCACCGAGCGGCTCGTATTCGATCCGCACACGCTGTCGGCGCCGCTCACGGTGGTGGCGGACGACCCCGCCGGACTTTCCATCGGCGACCTGGTCGAGCTCGAGGTCGGCGTGGGGGAGCCCCAGCCGCGACTGGCCGTGCCCCGCACTGCCGTCGTCGAGATCAACGGCCAGGACGTCGTGTTCGTGCAGAACACCGGCGAGTCCTTCACGCGACGGCGAGTGACCCTGGGCGTCACCGACCCCACGCACGTCGAGATCCTCACCGGCATCGAGCCGGGCGACATGGTGGTGGTGGACGGGGGCTTCGACGTCCACGTCGCCTCGCTGTCCGGCGCCCTCGAGTCCCACAGGCACTGACATGTGGAATGCCTTGATCCGCTGGTCGCTGACCAACCGCGCCCTGGTGCTCGGACTCGCAGCTCTGCTCCTCGTCTGGGGCACGTGGACCGCCCTGCGCCTACCGGTGGACGTGCTCCCGGACGTGAACGCCCCGACGATCACTGTGCTCACCGAGACCCACGGCATGGCTCCAGACGAGGTTGAGACCCTGGTCACCATCCCGCTCGAGACCGCACTCAACGGGACGCCTGGGCTTCGCCGCCTGCGGTCCTCGTCGGGGATCGGGATCTCGGTCGTGTGGGCCGAGTTCGAGTGGGACACCGATCCGTTCCGGGCCCGTCAGGTCGTCACCGAGCGGCTGCAGGTCGCCCGCGGTTCCCTGCCGGACGACATCCCCGCACCCGTGCTGGCTCCGATGTCCTCGATCATGGGCGAGATCCTGTTCCTCGGCCTGTCCGGGGACGCGTCCACCGACCCGATGGACGTCCGTGACTTCGCCGAATGGGAGCTGCGTCGACGGCTGCTCGGCATCCCGGGCGTCGCCCAGGCGACCCCCATCGGCGGGGAGCTCCGGCAGGCGCAGGTCGTGCTCGAGCCCGGCGCGATGGAACAGCTTCGGATCGGCCATCGCCAGATCCTCGATGCCCTCGACGGCGCCAATGAGAACGCTCCAGGCGGCTTCATCACCAGCGGGCACAGCGAGTACCTGGTGCGCGGCATCGGCCGGGCGCAGACCCTGGAGCAGCTGGGCCAGGTCGTCGTCGGTCGCGTCGACGGCGTGCCCGTACTGCTCGACCAGGTCGCCGACGTCCAGATGGGCCCCGCGTTGTCTCGCGGTACGGCGGCGGTCGATGCCAAGCCAGCGGTCGTGCTCGCGGTCCAGAAGCAGCCCGAGGCCAACACCCTCGACCTCACTGAGCAGATCGACCTGGCGCTCGACGACGTGGAGCGCGGCATGCCAGAGGGTTTCACGCTCCACCGGGCGGGCTTCCGGCAGGCTCGGTTCATCGACACCGCCATCGGCAACGTGCGCACCCATCTCATCGAGAGCGCGGTGCTCGTGATCCTGCTGCTCACATTGTTCCTGGCGAACTGGCGGACGACGTTCATCTCGCTGATGGCGCTGCCGCTGTCGATGCTCGCCGGCGTGCTCGCACTCGGCGCGCTGGGGACCGGATTCAACACGATGACGCTCGGCGGCCTCGCCATTGCCATTGGCGCCCTGGTGGACGACGCGATCATCGACGTGGAGAACGTCTACCGACGGCTCCGACTCCGGGCGGCGATGCCCGAGGACGGCCGGCCCGACGTGCTCGAGACGGTGTACGCCGCCTCGATCGAGATCCGGGGCTCGATCGTCTACGCCACCGCGATCATCGCGGTCGTGTTCCTGCCGCTCTTCTTCTTCAGCGGGCTGGAGGGCCGCCTGCTGGCTCCGCTGGGCACCGCGTACGTGGCCAGCCTGCTCGCCTCGCTCGTCGTGGCGGTCACGGTGACGCCGGCGCTGTGCAGCCTGCTGCTGGCGAACACCACCTCGGACGAGCACGGCGGGGACTCCCGCGTCGTCCGCTGGATGAAGGCGCTGTACCGACCCACCCTGTCGCTGGCGCTCCGAGTCCCGCGCACCGTCCTGCTCGGATCCGCGATCGGCGTGCTGATCTCGCTGGGGGCTATGGCGAGCTTCGGTCAGTCCTTCCTTCCGGCCTTCAACGAGGGTGCGTTCACCCTGGCGGCGGCGACCGCGCCGGGCACACCGCTGGCCGAGTCCGACGCAATGGTCCACCGGCTCGAAGAGCGGGTCGTTGCCCTGGACATGGTCGAGGCTGTCGTCCGCCGGACCGGCCGGGCTGAGCGGGACGAGCACGCCCAGGACGTCCAGTTCAGCGAGCTCGAGGTCACCGTCAAGGAGGGCGTCGACTCGGACGAGGCGGCCGTGGCCCTCCGTGAGGCGGCACAGGTTCCCGGCCTGGTCGTCAGCGTGGGCCAGCCCATCGGCCACCGCATCGAGCACATGCTCTCCGGGGTGAAGACCGCGCTCGCGATCAAGGTGTTCGGCGACGACCTCGGCGAGCTCCGTCGGGCGGCCCAGCAGGTGCAGGGGGCGATCTCGGGTGTCGACGGACTGGTCGACCTGTCCATCGAGCAGCAGACCGAGGTCCCCCAGGTCGTCGTCCGCCCCCACTACGGGCCGCTGTCGCGCCTCGGCCTCACCCCCGGCGAGGTTGCCGAGTGGGTCGAGACCGCGATGGTCGGGCACCCGGTCGGGCAGTGGTGGCAGCAGGGTCGGGCCTACGAGCTCGTCGTCCGCTATCCGGACCGCTACCGGGCGGACCTCGACGCGCTGGCCGGCGCGCCCATCGACGCCGACGGCGAGCGGTTCACCGCGCTCTCCCAGGTCGCCACCGTGCAGCGCACCCTGGGCCCGAACCTGGTCCAGCGCGAGAACGCCAAGCGCCGGATCGTGGTGATGGCCAACGTCCAGGGACGCGACATCGCCAGTGTCACCGAAGACATCCGCGCCAACCTGCCGGACCTGCCCGCCGGGACCTACGTCGAGATCGGCGGACAGGCCGAGAGCGTCGAGAAGGCCACGCGCACCATCTTCGGGCTCTCCATCATCGCGATCGTGGTGATGTTCGGGCTGCTCTGGTCTGCGTTGCGCTCCGGCCGCGACGCCGTGCTGGTGATGGTGAACCTGCCGCTCGCCTTGATCGGGGGCGTAGTCATCGTCGCGCTGGGCGGAGGGGTGCTCTCGGTCGCGTCGCTGGTCGGGTTCATCACCCTGTTCGGCATCGCCACCCGCAACGGCATCCTGCTCGTCACGCACTACCACCACCTGATCGCCGAGGAGCGCACGAGCCTGTCCGAGGCGGTGAAGCGGGGCAGCGAGGAGCGTCTGGTGCCGGTGCTGATGACCGCGCTCGGCACCGCGCTCGCACTCGTGCCCATCGCGCTCGCCGCCGGTGAGCCCGGCAACGAGATCCAGGCGCCGATGGCCGCCGTCATCCTCGGGGGACTGGCGAGCTCCACGGCCCTGGTCCTCGTCGTCCTTCCCGTACTCTACGTCCGCTACGGACGGCCCCCCACGGAGGTTTCCTCATGACCACGCTGATCCTCGCGCTGCTGCTCGCCTGCGGCGGAACCGAAGCCCCGCACGGGCACGACCACGAGGGCGAACACGCCCACGACCACGACGCGAAGGGCGACCACGCCCACGACGACGCGCACCATGACGGTGCGCATCACGACGACCACCACGGCGAGGCCACGGCGAAGGGCGGGCCGATCGAAGCACCGCTGGGCACCTACAAGGCGCGCCTCGAGCCAAGCGGAGACGCCCTGAAGCTGGTGGTCATCGACAGCGAAGGCAAGCCCGTCGCTGCCGAGGGCGAGGCCAGGGTGATGCTCACCGGTACCGGTGAGGAAGCGCAGAAGATCGTCCTGACCGCCGACGGCGAGGCCTGGACCGGCTCTGCGAAGGCCGCGGGTGCTCCGGGCTATCTGGCGGTCGTCAGCGTGACCGTCGGCGGTCACGACGAATCGGCCCGGCTCACCTGGGGCGACGTGCCCGATCAGAAGGCCGCTCCCGAGCCCCACGACCATGGGGACGGTGGCCACGACCACGGCGAGGGCGGCCACGATCACGGCGACCACGGGCACGACCACTAGAGATGGCCGAGGACCGTCCGTCCGCCGTCCCTGTCGTCTGGTGCCTGCTGTCGGCCGCCCTGTTCGGGGCGTCGACGCCGGCGTCCAAGCTGTTACTCGACGGCGTAGGGCCGCTGACGCTGGCGGGTCTGCTGTACCTGGGCGCGGCGGTCGCGACGCTTCCGTTCATCCGGAAGGGTGGGTCGCCGACCCGGCGGTGGGCTCCCCAGAACCTTCGGAGGTTGGGGGGTGCGGTCCTGTTCGGCGGCGTGCTGGGGCCCGTCGCGCTGCTGGTGGGCCTCCGTGCGAGTCCCTCGGCGAGCGTGTCGCTCTGGCTCAACCTCGAGACGACCGCGACCGCGACCCTGGCCTGGACGCTGTTCAAGGAAAACCTGGGTCCACGCGGCTGGCTGGCGAACGGCCTGGTGGTCGTCGCTGGCGTTCTTCTCGCGGCGCCCGAGGGCTTGAAGGTCAGCGCGCACACCCGGAGCAGGGCCAGCCCGGCGATCACCGGCATGTCGGTGCGGACGAGGTTGTAGAGCGACCCCAGCGTCGTGTGCTCGCCCGCCGCGGGCCTTCCGGGAGCGAGCTCGGCGATCTCCTCGGAGAACGCGGCCGCCTTGGTCAGGTCCCACATGTTGCCCTTGGGAAACAACCCGGAGTCCCGCTCGCGAACCCGAGCCCGAGGGGGAGCCCAGGCTGTGCCGTTCGGACCGGCACTGCAAGCTCGCACGCCGGCGCTGGCTTCCATGGGCCTGGCTTCTCCACCGCGTCTTCGAAGTGGATGGGTGGGCGTGGCCCAGCTGCAGCAGACGCATGACGCTGCGGAGCGTGACCATCTACCCGCCGGCAACGACGAAGGTCCTGCGCGGCCTGTCCACCCGCGCGCCGGCCGCACAGGCGGCCCGCGGTGTGTAGCCGTGGGTGGGGATGGCCGGTCGAAGGTGGCCTGTTCGATGCATGCCTGAAGAGGAGCGCTGAGCTCGTCGTCTCGCTCGGCCAGGGTGTCGCGGACCTTCACGACGTCGGTGACCGCGTCCTGGACAACATGAGCCGTACGGTCCGGTGAACCAAGGCGTGCTCGACGCCTTGATGCTTCTTCTTCGGCCCTCGAGGAACCAAACGAGGCATCGGGCGGCGGATCTGGCCACTTCTGCTGGACCGCTGCCACGTGCTGGCGCTGGAGCTCGGCGACGATCGCTTCCTTGTTCGCAGAGTACTGGTACAGCGTGGCGAGCGCGGTCGGCGTAAAGCGGCCTGCGAACTCGCGCACTTCATGGCCGGCCAGGCCTTCTGGGCTATGTTGAGGGTGTCGAGCCACGACCGGGCGGCTGATGAGAAGGCCGTCCGCTCTGCCTCGCGCGTTCGTGTGCGGTCCCCCGACCCGATCTCCGGCCAGACGACCGACGCACGTGACCAAGAGAGAAACAAATGAGCAAGCTCCTCATCGGAGGTTTGTCCACGCTGACGGACGGTCGTGGCCTGAGGGCGGCGTTCTCCGCCTTTGGCGAAGTGACGAAGGTCGAGGTCGTGGTGGATCAAACCACCGGGAAGTCACGTGGCTTCGGCTTCGTGACCTTCCAGGATTCGCGGGAGGCCAGCTCAGCGCTGTCGATGCTGGACGGCACGATGATCGACGGTCACACCATCCGCGTCGGCCTCGCCCCCGATCCGCGCCGCTGCGATGGCCGACGGACGGACCCGGGTTCCTAGACCGCGCGGTCCTGCCTCTCGCTGGCGGCTCGGCCCCAGTCGGCGGTCCCGCGGATGGCCGTATCGACGGCCTCCATGGCAGATGTGGTGACGGTTTTCGTCCCGCCCGCGTGCGAGGTCGAAGCGACGCCGCGTTTCGTGGGGTCCGACTGGAGCAACGTCGTGTTCCTCCGTCTCCGCTGCCAGCGGCGGTCCAAGAAAATGTCGGTATTTTCATGCATTTCGTGCGCTTCGGCTCCCGCGAGCTAAGTGGTGGGAGTCTACAGCAGACCGTCCACGAACGAGACGGCCTGAAGGCAGAAGGACATCAACCGGATGTCCAGGTCCGGGCCTCCCGCCCGGTATTGCGGCGAAACGTCGCACAGTGAACGAGAAGAACGACATGAGCAACAAGCTCTTTGTGGGTGGCCT
>SBGP01000056.1 GCA_006226595.1 Deltaproteobacteria bacterium | reverse complement strand
GGAAGCGTGCTGAAGCACGTGACCGACGAGACGACGGGCGAAGGTGTGAAACGGGTCCAGAACGCGACGGGAGAGTTTTTCAGCAGCCTGCTAGGTCAGCGGCCCCAGGACGGCTGCGTCCAGCCGCCCTCGCCGGGCGTCACCGGGCTCTGGTGGCGCCCGTCGGACGTGGAGATCCAGATCTCCGACTTGCCGTTGCGGGTCGAGCTGAACATCAGGTAGCGCCCATCCGGCGACCAGCTCGGGTCTTCGTTGTCCCCCTGGTCCTGGGTGATGACCTTCATGCCCTTGCCGTCGATGCCGACCGTAAACACGTTGAAGCCGCTGTCGCTGCGGCCGACGAAGGCCACGCGGTCGCCCGAGGGGCTGAACACCGGGTCGAAGTTGAAGTCGCCGGCGTGGGTGATGCGGCGGGTCTTTCCCGTGCTCATGTCGTAGACGAAGATCTGCGAGCCGCCCGAGCGCTCCGAGGAGAACGCGAGCAGGCTGCCGTCGGGCGACCACGCGGGCGACACGTCGATGCCGCCTCCGGTGGTCACGCGCTTGATGTCGGCGCCGGACTTCGCGTCGATGATGTACACGTCGCTGTCACCGTCGGTGCTGCGCGTGAGGGCGACCTTCGTGCCGTCCGGTGAGAACGCGGCGCCCGTGTTGATGCCTTCCTTCGCGGAGAGCACGCGGGAGGCGCCGCTCACCAGGTCCTTCACGTACAGGTCGGGGTTGTTGCGCTTGTACGAGGTGAACGCGATCTGGCGACCGTCCGGCGACCACGCGGGAGACAGGTTGATGGAGCCGTTGCGGGTCACGGCGCGCTTGCCGTACCCGTCGAAGTCCATCAGGTAGATCTCCTTGTTTCCGGAGCCGGAGCCGACGGCGGTGATGCGGGTCCCGAAGAACGAGGTCTGACCGGTGAGCGCGGCGAGCACGGCATCGGCCATCTTGTGCGCGATGCGGCGCGCGTCGGAGGTGGGGCCGGTGTAGCGCTTGCCAGCGATCTTCTCGCCGGTGGCGACGTCATAGACGAACACGTCGCCGGTGAGCGTGTCGCCCTCGACGGTGATGCGGGTCTTCGCGATGGCGGCGGCGCCGACCACGCGCCAGTCGTTGAGCTGGAAGGTGCCGGGCTCGACGTCGCCGTCCTTCTCGACGTAGGCGGCCGGGTCGATGATCGTGAAGTACCCCGTCATGTCGAGGTCGCGGCGCAGGGTCGTCCACAGCGTGTCCGCGACCTTGCCATCCGCGCCGTCCACGCGCATCGGCGCGGGAATCGCCAGCGGCAGCTCCTTGCCGCCCGGGTTGACGCTGATCAGGAAGCTGCCGGCCTCGGCGGGGACCACGCCGCTCACGGCGGAGCCGAGGAGCAGGGCGAGGGCGAGGGTCGAAAGAATGCGGCGCATGGGGTCTCTCAGGGGGAGAAGTCGACGCGGAGCGTGTGGCTCTCGTCCTGGTATTTCTCGGGCGGCGGAGGCACCTTGGACACGGCGGCGGCCGCGCGCTCGGCGGCGCCGTCGTAGCTCGCGTTTCCGGAAGGTTCGTGCATCTGCCGGGCTAGGACGTTGCCGTCGCCGTCGATCTTCACCAGCATCACGCAGCGGATGTTGGGATTGGCCGAGACGATGGTCGGCAGCGGGCGGAAGTCCTTCGCGAAGATCTCGCGGACCTTGACCACCCACTTGGCCAGCTCGGGGTCCGCGGCCGCGCCGCTTCCGCCGGTGTTGATCGCCTCGTCCGAGGTCGAGTCGGGGTCGGTCGCGTCGCGGTCCACGGGACCGACGTCGGCGGCGGCGGCATCGAGCAGCTGCTTGCGCTTGAGCTCGCGCATCAGCGCCTCGCGGTCCGCGGAACGGTCGGGGGTTCCCTCGGCCTTCGGCGCCTCCTCGGTCTCGAACTTGAGGTCGGACTCGACGGGCGGCTTGGGCTGCGGCGTGGGGTCGGGCACCTGCTCGCCCTTGGGCACCGGCGCCCGCGTCGCGCGCTCCGGCATCTTCTCGGACTTCGGCAGGACCACCATCGACACTTCCATCACGTCGTTGGGGTCGAGGATGGGCCCGCGGGCCATGTTCGCGAGCAGGGTGAGCACACCGACGATCAGCGCCACACCGAAGTGGCCGACCACGCTAGCCACGAAGGGCAGCGCCAGAGACTGCTTCTCCGGGATCAGCGCGCTCTTGTACATCACCCCTCCTCGGGAGCGAACACCATGCCCACGCGCGGGAATCCCGCGATCTTCGCCGCACCGAGCAGACGGGCCACCTCGCGATAGGGCACGTCCCCGTCCGCCTGCAGGAAGATCGGCTGACCGGGGTTGGCCTTGGCGATGGCGGCGAGCTTCTCCGGCATCTCCTCACTGGTGAAGGAGCTGTCGTTGATGAAGAAGTTCAGGTCCTTGTCGATGGAGAGGATGAGCTGGTCCTCGCTGTCCATGTCCAGCGGCGGGGCATCCGCCTGCGGCAGATCCACATCGACACCCTGCGTGAGCAGCGGTGCCGTGACCATGAAGATGATGAGCAACACGAGCATCACGTCCACGAGGGGCGTGACGTTGATCTCGCTCATCGACCCACCGGGGCCGCCGGTACTCATCCCCATCAGACGTGCCGCTTGACCATGTTCAGGAAGTCGGCGGAGAAGTTGTCCATCTCCGTCGAGAGCACCCGAAGCCTGGCCGAGAAGAAGTTGAACGCCATGACCGCGGGGATGGCGGCGATGAGGCCCACGGCCGTGGCGACCAGCGCGTGCGCGATGTCCGGGCCGACGACCTGGATCGAGGCCTGCTGCGCGGCGCCGAGCTTCTGGAACGCGCGAAGGATGCCCCACACCGTACCGAACAGGCCGATGAACGGCGCGGTCGCGCCAGTGGTCGCGAGCCACGTGATGTAGCGCTCGAGGTTCGTCTGCTCGACCGCGGTCGCGCGGCGCAGGGTGCGCGTCAGGTTGTCCTGGGCGTCCGCCTGCTTGCCGCCGGCGCTCGTCACCTTGGCGAGCTCCTGGTACCCGGCCTTGAAGACCTGGGCGACGGGGCTCGCCTTGAACATGCCGGACTGCTCGTACACGGTGTCGAGTCGCTTGCTCTCCCAGAACACCTTGAGGAAACGCGCACTCTGGCGCGTCGCCGTGGTCAGGCGGAAGAACTTCTGGATGATGATGGCCCAGCACGACAGGCTCATGAAGATGAGCGTGAACAGCGTGAGCTGGACGATGATGTCCGCATCCAGGATGAGCGAGAGGATCGAGGTGTTGCTGCCAGACGCATGGACAGCGGCCAGGTAGACCTCCATCGAGTCCACGGGCGCTCCAATCGGGGGGGGAGGGAAGAGGGGGGAGGGGACGCAGGAGTGTAACCTACACGCGCTCCGCCTCCAGCCGCCGCCCCCGCTCTCGGTGGTCACGGCGTGTCCGAACGTCCCGAACCCGCACGCATCGTGCATCCACGGGTGGAAAACCGTTGGTCATACCCCGGCGGCGTCGCCGTTCGACTCGGACTCGCCCAGGGCTTCGAGGGCTCGCACGTCGACCTCGAGGGTCTCGGTGTCGGGGTCGACGTCCGGGTCGCGAGGCAACACCACCTGGAAGGTGCTGCCGGTGCCGGGAACGCTGTCGACGCTGACCTCGCCGCCGAGCAGCTGCACGAACCGGCGGACGATGGCCAGCCCCAGTCCCGCCCCCTGGAAGGCCTTGGTCGAGGACAGGTCGCCCTGGACGAACTCCTCGAACAGGCGCTCCTTCTGGTCGTCCTCGATGCCGATGCCGGTGTCGCGGACGCGGAAGGTCACGTGGGTCAGGTCGCCGCGGACCTCGAGGGTCACGGTCCCGCCGTCCGTGAACTTGAACGCGTTGTTGATGAGGTTGAGCAGCACCTGGCGGAGCTTCACGGCGTCGGTGCGCATGCGGCCAGCGTTGTCGACGTCGAGCACGAAGCTGTTCTCGCGACGCAGGGGCTCGGCGGTGACCTGGACCTCGGTGATCAGCCCGTCCAGGTCGAGGTCCGCGAGCTCGACCTGCATGATGCCCGCCTCGACCTTGGACAGGTCGAGGATGCCGGCGATGAGTCCGAGAAGGTGGGCGCCTGCGCCGTGGATGCGCTCGAGATCGGTGACCGCCTCGGTCCCCTCGTCGACGGCGTCCTCGAGGAGCATCTCGGAGTAGCCGAGGATGGCGTTGAGCGGGGTGCGCAGCTCGTGGCTCATGTTGGCGAGGAACGCGCTCTTCGCGCGGGACGACGCGAGTGCCTCGTCACGGGCGACCGTGAGCTCGGCGTTGAGGCGATGCAGCCGCTCCTCGGCAAGCGCGGTGTCGGTGACATCCTCGATGAGCAGCACGTTGACGAGCTGGTCGTGCTGCACCTCGTGCCCGTGGCCCGTGAACGTGAGCTCGAACACCCGGGGCATCTGGTTCGGGTCGGTGACCTGCACACGCGTGCTGCCGACGATCTGGCGCGCGCTGCACGAGGGACAGTCCACCGACGCAGGCAGCTCCAGGGTGTCCTGCAGGCTGTCCCACCAGTGGTCCACGGACTGCCAGGCCCCGACCATCTCGACGAGCATCGGGGAGGGGTCGACCAGGGTGTGCTTGCGGGTGCGCATGGCGATGCCGATGCCGACCGCGCGGGTCGCGTGTTCGAGCAGGCGGGACTTCTCGGCGGTTGCCGCGACGACCCGACGATGCGTGAGGTCGGTCATCGAGCCGGCGATGCGCAGGGCCTTGCCCGTCTTGTCGCGCACCGCGAGGCCGCGGGTGAGCACCCAGATCCAGTCGCCGTCTTCGTCGCGGATGCGGTGCTCGGACTCGTAGCGGGGCGCCTGTCCCTCGAGGTGTGCGCGCAGATCCTCGCGGACGCGGCGCTCGTCGTCCGGGTGCACGCGCGACAGCCAGGCCTCCATGCTCGTGCCGAAGCCCTTCTCGACCCCGAGCAGGGACTTGAACGTGTGCGAGTAGTAGACCTCGTCGGACTGCATGTTCCAGTCCCACAGGCCGTCGTTCGCGCCCTGGGCGGCGAGGGCGAAGCGCTCCTTGCTCTCGCGCAGTGCCTCTTCGCGGCCGCGCTTGGCGGTCACGTCGCGGGAGATCAGCCACAGGCTGCCGCGTCCGGGCAGGATGCGCATCTCGGCGAAGTGCAGCCCGTCTCCGACCCGCAGGTAGTACTCGAACGAGCTCGGGCGACCGGTGTTCGCCGTGCGCTTGAGGTTGTCGGAGATGACCTTGCGCAGCGTGGGCTCGAAGAGCTCCACCACCTGCTTGCCCTTGTCCGAGTCGCGGACGACCGGGAACAGGTCCCCGGCGGGTCGGTTCGCTCGCAGGATCTTGCCGCGGGCGTCCACCTCGATCATCCAGTCTGGCAGGGCGTCGAGCACGTCCTCGGCCGCCATCTCGGGAAGGGGGAGATCCACCGTGGCCCCGTCGAGCGCGGAATCGTCCACCGCGGCGCGCGGGGCGGGCTTGTCGGGACCCGCGGGGAGGAGGATGGCAGTGCCGAGCAACACGAGCCACGCCGCGACGGCCGCACTTGCCAGCTCGGGCTGGAGCGCGGCCATCAGTCCGGTGACCACGCAGAACACGAGGGCGGTGCCTACCGCAGCCATCCTGCCGAGGCGACCGGCGTAGAACACGCCGATGGAGCCCAGGGCGCCGGCTGCGGGCCCGGCGAACACCGAGAGCACCGCCGCAGCAGCCAGGGACAGCACGACGCCAGCGATGGCAGGACCGACCGGACTCATCGCTCCGGAGGGTAGCTCAGGCGCGGAGAAATCCGGCCCACAACCATCAGTTCGTTGGCCCGACCTCGGCTTCGCACACGTAGTTCTGGACTTCGCCGCAGTAGGCGTCGTTCCACGTGCCGTCGGTGTACCAGCCGAGCTCCATGCAGTGCTCGTCGCCGGTGAGGTTGTTGGGCTCGCCGTTGGTCGTGTTCCAGTTCACGTAGGACACGGTGCTTCCGTCGTCCCACGTCCACGTGCCGAAGCTGTCCAGGTCGTTGAACCCCGTCCACCACTGCACGTCGGTGTAGGTGTCGGTGACCGACTCGAGGAAGTCGTTCTCGACCGGCGTCGAGATGGTGACCAGCTCGTAGCCAGGGATCGCGGCGCAGGCGGTGCCCGCGTTGCCCCAGTTCTCGGGGGTGTCGCAGAACAGGTAGCTGTGGCCGCCGAACCAGTCGACGTCGCACGGACACTGCCCGCCGTCGTCCGCGAAGCCCGAGCACGACTGGTCCAGGCCGTCGCACGGCTCGGGGGCTCCAGGGTAGAAGCTGTCGTCGGTGTCGTCGCAGTCGGCGCAGGTCACCGAGCCGTCGCGGTCGCCGTCGGAGAGCTCGTCCGCGTCGGGCGACCCGTCGCAGTCGTCGTCGATGCCGTTGCAGCGCTCGGCGGCGCCCAGGTACACGAGCGGGTCGGTGTCGTCGCAGTCGTCGCTGTTGCGCACCCAGCCGTCGGTATCGGCGCACAGCACGTCGGTCACGGCGCTGTCGCCCTGACCGTCCCCGTCGTCGTCGCGGTAGTAGGTCGCCGAGTCGGTGGTGTCCTCGTCCGAGATGTTGTCGCAGTCGTTGTCGCGCCCGTCGCACAGCTCGTCGGCGCCGAGGTAGACGGCGTCGTCCTCGTCGTCGCAGTCGGTCCCGCCGAACTCCTCGGCGACGAAGCCGTCGTTGTCACCGTCGCCATCGACCATCTCGAAGGTCGCGCTCACCGTCGTGCTCAGCCCATGCGCATCGGTGGCGGTGGCGGTCAGCGTCACGAAGCCTTCGGCGAGGTTCACGGTCTGGATCAGCGAGCCGCCCGCGTCGGCCGAGGTCGGCAGTCCGCTGATGCCGGTGAACGCCAGTGCGATCTCGCCGGCGGGGGTGAAGTCGTCGGCCACCGTGAGCTGCACGCTCAGCGGGAGCTCGGCCGCGTAGCGCACGCCGTCCTGAGGGGAGAGCACGGTCAGGGTCGGTGCCCGGTTCGTCTCGGCGAGCACAAGCACCGTGTCCGAGGCGGAAGCCTGGGACGTGTCGAAGGCGGTGAGCTCGAGGGTGTGCGCCCCGAGCGACAGGCCGTCGAAGGCCAGGGTGACCTCGTCGTCGGCCCACACGGTGGTCCCGTCCAACTCGCCGTCGATGTCCGAGGTGAGCACCAGATCCAGCTGGTCCGCCGGAGTCTGGGCATCGGCGACCCGCGCGCGGAGCGAGGTCGGCTCGCCCGCCGGCACCGCGCTGTTCGCCGCCGGCTGGAGGATCGTCACCTCGGGAGGGTCGTTGCGCACGCCGACCTGGTTGTCGGTGCACGCGAAGAGGACGGCGATGGGGAGGAAGCGGAGCATGAGCGGGGAGGATCGCCGAGAGTGCCGCCGTCGTCAACGCCCGTGCGGGGGTGACAGCTCTTGACGCAGGGCAGCCCGCTCCGTTCGGTACGGTGCGCCGCCGGAGAGAGCATGAACCGACGCACCTTCCTCACCTCGAGCGCCGCGGGAGGCTTCCTCGCCGCGTGCGGACCCAAGGCCCCGCCAGAGGCGGCGGTGGCCGAACAGCCCGCTGCCGCGGCGTTCTCGGACCCGAGCTTCCTCGCGTTGGCGGATGCCGCGCTTCAGGCCGCTGTCGAAGCGGGCGCCAGCTACGCGGACATCCGCCTGTCCCGCCATCGCAACCAGTCGGTGTCGACCCGCGAGGCGCGCGTCACCAACGTGTCCGAGGGCGAGAGCGAGGGCTTCGGCGTGCGCGTGCTCGTCGACGGCACCTGGGGCTTCTCCGCGAGCCCCGACGTCACCGAGGCCGAAGTCGTGCGGGTCGCGCGTCAGGCGGTGGCCGTCGCCAAGGCCCTGCGGCCGCTCCAGAGCGAGCCCGTGACCCTCGCGCCGGTCGACACGCACGTCGACGTCTGGCACACGCCGATCCGCCGGGATCCGTTCACCGTGCCGCTCGCCGAGAAGGTCGAGACCCTGCTCGCGCTCAACGCCGCGGCGATGGCGCTTCCCGGGGTGAGCTTCGCGAACAGCTGGATGAGCTTCGTGCGCGAGCACAAGCTCTTCGCCTCCACCGAGGGCTCGCGCATCGAGCAGGTGCTGCACCGCTGCAACCCCAGCTTCTCGCTGACCAGCGTGCAGAAGGGCAGCTTCACCACCCGCAACGCGCTCGCGGCGCCGCAGGGGCGTGGCTACGAGTACGTCGAGGACTACCCGTGGCTCGAGGACGCGCGTCAGGCGGCAGAGCAGGTGGTCGCGATGCACGACGCGAAGAGCGTCGAGCCTGGCAAGTGGGACCTGATCCTCGTGCCGAGTCACCTGTGGCTGACCATCCACGAGTCCATCGGCCATCCCACCGAGCTCGACCGCGCGCTCGGCTACGAGGCGAACTACGCGGGCACGAGCTTCCTGACGACGGACAAGCTGGGCAAGCACCAGATCGGCTCGGAGATCGTGAACTTCGAGGCCGAGAAGACGGCACCCGGGGCCCTCGCGACCTGCGGCTACGACGACGATGGCGCCAGGACCACGAAGTGGGACCTCGTGAAGGACGGCGTGTTCGTCGACTACCAGACGACGCGCGACCAGGCCTCGTGGATCGGCCGCGAGCGCGGCTATGCGACGAGCTACGCCCAGCGCTGGGATGCGGTGCCGTTTCAGCGCATGCCGAACATCAACCTCGTGCCCGGTCGCGAGAAGCTCGACCTCGACGGGCTGATCGCCGATACCGAGCGCGCCATCCTCATCGAGGGACGCGGCAGCTACTCCATCGACCACCAGCGCTACAACTTCCAGTTCGGTGGCCAGGTGTTCAAGGAGGTCCGCGACGGCAAGGTCGTCGGACTGCTCCGTGACGTGGCCTACCAGGCGAACACCACGGAGTTCTGGAACGCCTGCGATGCGGTGTGCTCCGAAGGCTACGAGGTCAACGGCAGCTTCTACGACGGCAAGGGCGAGCCCGGCCAGGTCAACGCGGTGAGCCACGGGTGTACGCCCTCCCGCTTCCGCCAGATCAACGTCCTCAACACCGGAGCGAAGGCATGAGCGGCATCCAGGCGATCACCGACGGCATCCTCGCTCGCTCGAAGGCCGACTTCTGTGAGGTCAGCGTCGCCGAGACCGAGCGCCGGTGGATCCGGTTCGCGAACAACGGCGTGACCACCAACGGCGACACCACGGACCACTCGGTGCGGGTGACGGCGCACTTTGGCAAGCGCTCGGGCACGGCGAGTGGAAACGACCTCTCCGCGGAGGCCCTCGATGCGCTCGTCGCCAAGGCCGAGGAGCTCGCGCTGCTCTCCCCCGAGGACCCGGAAGCGATGCCCGGTCTACCGCCCCAGACCTACGTCGAGGTCCCGGGATGGCAGCCGCCGAGCGGGCTCGACGCCATGGCCGAGGGGGTCGGCAAGTGCTTGGACGCTGCGCGCTCGCGTGAGCTGGTCACCGCGGGCTTCGTGCAGCAGAGCTCGGGCTGGACGGCGTTTGCGACGAGTACCGGGCTGTTCGGCTCGCACCAGAGCGGCAGCGCGACCTTGTCCCAGACCGTGCGCACCCCGGACGGGCGCGGGTCCGGCTGGAGCAACTCCGCGGGCGAGCGCGCCGAGGACCTCGACTACGCCGGGGTCGCGGCCCGGGCGGCCGAGAAGGCGGCGATGAGCGTCGACCCCAAGCCCCTCGCGCCCGGGGAATACCCGGTCATCCTCGAGCCGGCGTGCGTCGCGAACCTCGCCGAGATGCTGATCGGCAGCCTCTCCGCGCGCTCCGCGGACGAGGGTCGATCGTGGGTGGCCGGCGAGGAGGGCCCGAAGCTCGGAGAGAAGCTGTTCGCCGACGGCATCACCATCACCTCCGACCCGGAGAGCGCCCAAGTACGCGGGTTTCCCTGGGGGGGCGACGGCGTGCCGCAGCAGGCGCGCACCTGGGTCGACAAGGGGGTCCTGCAGACCCTGACCCGCGGCCGGTTCTGGGCCGAGAAGACCGGCGCCGAGGTGGTTCCGGGTCCGCCGAACATCCTCATGGCCGGCGGCGAGGGTTCGCTCGAGGAGCTCATTGCGAACACCGAGCGGGCGGTGCTGATCACGAGCCTCTGGTACATCCGCGCGGTTGCGCCCCAGCAGCTGCTGTACACCGGACTCACGCGAGATGGCGTGTTCTGGGTCGAGGACGGCAAGATCCAGCACGCGCTGCCGAACTTCCGGTGGAACGACAGCCCGCTGACCGTGTTCGCGAATGCCAATGCGATGAGCCAGGCGGTGCGTGTTTCTCCACGAGGTGGCAACGCCACGAACATCGTGGTGCCCGCCGTGCGCTCGACCTTCCGCCTGTCGAGCGTGAGCGACGCCGTGTAGGCACCGCGCAGGCGCGGAATCGGTGACCGTCGACCGCGCGCGCGTTGGGACCCGCGTGGTTTGACACGACGCGGACGCGTTTCGGGCCCCCCGCAGTGGGGGCGAGCGGTTCGCAATCGACTATGCTTCGGCCCATGCCGAAAGCCGCCATCGACATCGGGTCCAACTCCCTCCTGCTCACCGTCGTCGACGATGCCGACCGCATCGTGCACGACGAGGCCCGCGTGGTCGGCCTCGGACGTGGGCTCGGAGACCGTGGTCTCATCGCGCCGGACCGCATCAAGGCCGCCGACGACGTGCTCAAGGACTACGTACGCATCGCGCAGACCCACGGCGTCGAGCCGATCTCGATCCGCGCGGTGGCGACCAGCGCGTGTCGCCGCGCGATGAACGCCCAGACCTGGCTCCAGCGCGTGCAGCGCAAGCTCGGCATGCGCGTGAAGATCATCTCCGGTGACGAGGAAGCGCGCCTGACCTGGCGCGGTGCTCTTCGCGACCTGGCACTGCCCGAGGGACCCGTGCTCGTCGTCGACCTCGGCGGTGGCAGCACCGAGCTGGTGCTCGGCGAGGGCTCGCGGGTGCTGTCTCGCGGGAGCCTCGAGATCGGCAGTGTGCGGCTCACCGAGAAGTACCTCGGCACCGGCGTGCACGACGCGTCGGGCCTCGGCCACCTGCGCAAGGAAGTGGACCTCGAGGTCGCGAAGCTCACCATCCACCCGCCGCCGCGGACGGTCATCGGCGTCGCCGGAACCACGACCACGCTCGCGGCGATGGCGCATGGGCTTCGCCACTACGACAGCGAGGCGGTGCACGGGAGCCTGCTCCAGCGCACGGACCTCACCCGTTACATCGACCAGCTGCTGCCGCTCCAGCCGGAGCAGCGGCGGGAGCTCGCGGCGGTGAGCCCCGAGCGGGCCGACTACCTGCTCGCGGGTGCGGTGATCCTCGAGCGCGTGCTCGCGACGAGTCGGCGGCAGGCCTACGTGGTCAGCGATCGCGGCGTCCGCTTCGGGCTGCTCGCGGACTGAGCGGCTATGAGCCCCTCCCTGGAGGCCTCGTGGCTGAGCTGATCGTGTGGGAGAAGGCCGACGGCGTGACCGTCATGCGCATGAACGACCCCCGTCGCCTGAACGGGTGGACGACGCAGATGATCCCGGCGCTGACCGAGGCCTTCGCCGAGGCTGCGGCCGACGAGGACACCAAGGTGCTCGTGATCACCGGCACCGACCCGTACTACTCGGCCGGTGTGAACCTCGGCGGCACGCTCAAGCTCGACCACCCCAAGAAGCTGCACGCGTTCATCGTGGCGCACAACCAGGCGCTGTTCGAGCTGTTCCTCAACTTCCCGAAGCCGATCATCGCGGCGGTCAACGGCCCGGCCATCGGCGCGCCCGTGACCTCGGCGACGCTGTGCGACGCGCTGCTTGCCAGCGACAAGGCCACGTTCACCACGCCCTTCGCTCGCCTCGGTGTCGCCGCCGAGGGATGCAGCAGCGTGCACTTCGCCCGCATCATGGGCGAGGAGAACGCCCAGCGCATGCTCGGTCCCGAGGGCCTGCAGCCCACGGCCGCCGCCGCGGTCGAGCTCGGGCTCGCGGACGAGGTGGTGCCTCACGCCGAGCTCCTGGACCGGGCCAAGGCGCTGGCCAGGACCTGGATGGCCGAGGGCCGTCCGCGCACGCTGCGCGGAGGCTCCGAGAAGGAAGAGCTGCTGCGGGTGAACGCCGAAGAATCCGTGCGAGTCGCCGACTCCTTCCTCGCGAGGCCCTTCCTCAAGGGCCAGGCGAAGTTCCTGTGGAGCAAGAAGAAGCGGGGGCCAGCGCTGATGTTCGCGGCGCTCTACGCGACGTCGCCGGTGTGGCGCCGCCTGCTCTAGTCGCTACTCGCAGACGCAGTGCGCGCTGTCGGTGGCGCACCACTCGTCGAGGACGCTGCCCTGCAAGGGGCAGGTGCTGCTCTCGGTGCCGCGCATCTCCTCGAGGTGGAAGCCGCTCACGAAGGGCACGAGGTCCAGCGCGACCAGGCTCGGCAGGGGACGCGCGCTCTCGATGGCATCGGCGATGACCGGACCCACCTGGCACACGGCCATGAGCTCGTCGGTGGTCGCGCGGTTCGCCCAGTCGAGCACCGCCTGGGCCTCGGCGTCGGTGAAGTCCACGCCGCTGCGCGTGTCGCCCAGCCCCGCGCACGCGAGGTCGATGCAGCAGCTCTGGCGGCCGTCGTCGAGGGCACACCACGCGGACTCGGTCTCGTCGCGGAGCGAGGTGAGCACGCTGGGACCGATGTAGGCGACCGCATCGAGGTCGGTGAGGTCCGCGAACGGGCGCGAGGCGACCAGGTTGCCGGCAATCGCGGCGCCGATGCCGTACACGGCATCGAGCTCGGCGGGGGTGGCGCCGTTCACGAAGTCGAGGGTGTTGGTGGCCTCCTCGTCCGAGAAGGACACGCCGGACACGGTGTCGCCGAGCAGATCGCACATGGCGAGGGGAGCACGGCTGGCAGCGAGCTCGGCGGTGGGAGCACGCTCGGAGACGGGGGCACAGGCCGCGAGGGCCACGACGGAAACGATCGCACGCATGACGACCTCCAACGAAGGTGAACCGCCGACTCGTGTCGACGGAGGCTTCGGTGGTCGTCGGCCGCACACGCTCGGGAGGTTGTGCGGATCGAGGCGTCCCAGGAGGGCGACGCCAACCGAACCTGGAGCATCCTCCAGGCGGTCCGCCGAGTATCGGGCGGTCAGGGACGTGTCAAGGAGGCGATCGCCAGCGCCCTCACTTTGGCCCTCGACGCCCTCATGCGCCGTTGTTACGCTCTGCGGGCTGCGGGCGTAGCTCAGTTGGTAGAGTACGAGCTTCCCAAGCTCGGTGTCGCGAGTTCGAGTCTCGTCGCCCGCTCCATCTCGAAGGCCTCGGTCTCACGACCGGGGCCTTCGTTGCTCAGCGGTCGGCTACCCGCCACATCATCTTCAGGCCGCTCCACACTGCATCGACCGCGCACACCTTCACGTCGACCAGGCCGCCGTCGAGCGCGATGGCTCGCACCACGTCGCCGGTGAGGTCCGTGGGCACCTTGCTCGCCTTCTTCGGCCAGCTCACCCACAGCATGCCGGTCTTCCTGATCGCGGCCTTGTACGTGGGGAAGGCGGCGCGAAGGTCCTCGGCCCGGTCGTGGAATGCGTGCACGAGGTCGAGCTCGCCGTCCGAGAGAGCGCACTGCGTGATCTCGGGAGGCTCGACCAGCGCGTGCCAGTCGTCGCGACCGACCACCGCCACCCGCATGCCCGGCTTCACGCCGAGCTTGCGGGCGAGTGGGGTGCCGCTGTAGCCCGTCACTACTTGAGGACGGTGCGCAGGCCGTAGTGGTCGCTGTGTGCGCCGGGGATCATCTCGCCGCAGCTCTCGATCTCGACCGACTCGTCGAGGATGCGCTCGGCCTCGCCCGACTTGAAGCCCGACGTGAAGATGTGGTCGATCACCACGCCTTCGTCGTCGCTGTCCACGCTGGAGATGTCGTTGTCGGGGCAGAAGGTGCACTCGCCAGCCTGCGACACCCAGGCGTTGTCCATGCCGGCGGCGGCGAGCAGGTCCCAGTTGTCGGGGACCTCGGCGATCGAGTCGCCGACCTCGGGGCCGGTGTTCATGTCGCCGGCGAGCACCCGGTACTCGCGGGTGCCGGTCTCGTCCATCCACGAGAGCATCGTCGAGATCTGGGTGGCCTGCTCCTCGGCCCACGAGCCCTCGGCGCGCGGGTACGGGATCACCGAGAACACCGCGGTGAGGTGCGTGCAGTAGAAGTCCATCTCGCCCTTGGGGGCGTCGATGACCGCATGCAGGACCGAGCGACGGTTGGTGGTGCTCTCGAACACCAGCTCCTCGGTGGAGACGATCGGGTGCTTCGAGAGGATGCCGGTGCCGAAGGAGCCGCCGTAGGCGTACTCGGTGCCACCCGTGGTGCACAGGTCGAACACGTCCTGCGGGTCCTTGTCGACGTTCGCCTGGATGCAGCGGTTGCAGTCGTCCTCGAGCGTGATGAACGGAATCGCGCAGCTCGACAGCACGCAGTCCGGGAGCTCGTCACCGCAGATGTCGGTGCAGTTGTCCTGCAGACAGTCGATCAGACCCTGTGCATCGGCCTCTTCGCAGGCGGGGGCCGCGAAGTCCAGCTGCTGCGCTTCCGGGAAGTACTGGTGCGGGAACGCGCTGGCGGCGCTCTCGACCGTGCTCACCTGGTCGGGAAGCCAGACCTCCTGGAGGCACACCACGTCAGCATCGATGCCGGCGATGGCCTGTGCCGTGGCGGGCGTGCGCTCGTTGGCGCCGGGCACGAAGTTCACCGCCAGCCCGGCGTTGTACGTGGCCACGGAGAACTCGCCGCCGCACGCCACGAGGAGGAGGAGGGGAAGCACGCGTGTCATTTGCACCTCGGATCGGTGCCGAATTTACATCGCCGAAGGCGAGCGCGCTCGTCTCAATCCTCCCGGATGAGCACGAAGGGCATGCCGAGGCTCTTGGCTCCCTTGAAGGGCATGCCGATGCTGACGCGATCTGCGACCTTTCGCATGTAGTCCTGGGTGCCGCCGTACACAAAGCGCTGAAGACCTTGTTCATTGCGCTTGAGGCGCGGCCAACCGTCGGGCATGTCGCCGCTGGGCACCTGGAGGTAGTCGACGACCCACGCGCCGCGCTCGGCGTGCTCGGCATCGGACTCGCGGCAGATGAAGAAGCCCGGGCCGATAGAGCCGGTGGTCGCGGTGTCGTTGAACCCGCACACCACGCCGGGGTGCTGCACCAGCTTGACCATCGGCTTGCTGAACATGCGGAACGTGTCCAGCGGCAGGGGGATCGAGTTGCGGCCGCGGTGGTTGACGATCACGCCCTCTTCGAGCCCGGGCGGCACGAAGTGGTCCATGGTGATCGGCTCGGCCTCGATGGCGAGCTCGTACATGCGGCGGAGCTGCTTGCCGCCGTAGCGCTGCACCTCGGCCCACGCCGCGGCGGCGTCGAGCGCATCGAAGTGTTCGCGCATGAGGGTGTACGTCAGGCCGGAGTCGTCGAGAAGCGCCATGGAACCTCCACGGCGCTACTTACTTCAGGGTAGGTGAACCGCCACTCAGATTTCCGAAACGTCACTGTGGACGGCGGTAGTCCGGGTAGCCGACCTGCGTATAGCGGCCGTCCTGGCTCTGAAGCAGCCCGCGCAGCACGTCACGGCGACTCACGAGACCGATGAGAGTTCCGTGCTCGTCGACGACGGGCATGCGGCGCACCCGCTGGCTCAGGAAGGTCGCGATCAGGTCGCCGATCGGCGCGTCCTCGTGGGTCGTGAGCACCTCGGTCGACATGAACTGGGCGACCGGACCACCGGCTGGCGCGTACAGGTCGGTCAAGCTCGCGCTGCCGACCTTCATGCAGTCGTACTCGGAGAGCACGCCGACGAGGCGTCCGCCGTCGATCACGGGAGCGCCGGAGATGCGGTGCCGAAGCAGCGTCTCCATCGCGTCGTAGATGTGGGTGGTGGGGGTCAAGGTCACGACCTGACGGGTCATGACATCGGCGGCAGTGACATCAGACAAGGTGCCTCCAAGAATCGCGTCATCATTGCTGTGCTCGTAACGCCAATATGGGGTTTGGGGGGTGGAAGCGCACGTTACGGGTGCTTACATGGGCGGCCGGAGGGAGCCGTGGCAGAGGCGACGCGCAGTGCGAATCTCGCGATTGGTGGGGTGATTGGCGTGGCGTTGCTCGTGTTCGGTGCCTCGCTGCTCGCCATCGTGATTGCACCGGAAGGCACGGGTCCTTTGCCGGTCCACGCGGCAACACAGCCCGCGAGGCTCGTCGACGAGGCGGTCCTGTCCGCCATCGGCCGCAGCGATCCGACCGCGGCGCCCGCGGGACCCTGGCGCGTTGTCCTCGAAGGGGATCGAGTTCGGGTCGACGTCGATGGCGACGGAACGGACGACGAGACGTGGACCCTGCGCGACGACGGCGGCATCGAGCGGGTCGATCCCGTCCTCGGTCGCCGCTTCTTCTGGACCGGCGGCGGCTGGCTGCCGGAGGGCGCCGAGCCCACCTATGGTCACTGACTTTGCCGAGGCCTGCTGAGCCGCGCTACGGGGCGTGAGATGTCGCGACGATCCCAGCTCCGCGCGCTGTACCGCGCGCTCGACGAGGCCAACAGCTACGAGCAGTGGCACGAGGCCGCGCTCGCCCACGACGTGTTCACCGGGGTGGACGCCTGGCGTGCCGATGACGACTCCAGCCACGTGGATGCGCCCCAGGTACGCCGTGACATTCGCCAGATGCGCTCGCTTCGGGAGTCCAACCAGCCGCGAAAGCTCGCCGCGCTGCTGCAGGAGAGCCTGTACCGTCACGGCTCGGACCTCGCGGATCCCGACTTGTATGGGGTCGCCCTCGCGGGGCCCAAGCACTTCGTCGCCGACTACCTCGACGAGGTCACCGCCGCGATTGCCTGGCTGGCGGCCGCCGAAGCGGTGCCGAAGGCCGAGCGTCTGCACGGCTTCGTGCGCGCGGCGCGCGTGTACGGACGCACCGCGCTCATGCTCTCGGGTGGCGCGACCCTCGGCTTTCACCACCTCGGGGTGGTGAAGGGCCTGTTCGAGCTCGGCCTGCTCCCCGAGATCCTCTCCGGCGCGAGCACCGGAGCGATGATCGCGGCGGGTGTGTGTGCGCGCAACGACGAAGAGCTCGCCGAGATGTACGCGGACACCGACCAGATCCGCCTCGATGGCCTGCTGCCCGTCGGACCGGTGGAGGGTCTGCGGCGCGGCGCGCTGCTCGAGCCCGCACAGCTCGAGTCCGTGCTCCGCCACAACATCGGCCCGGCGACCTTCGCCGAGGCACACGCACACAGCGGGCGCACGCTGAACATCTCGGTCTCGCCGACCCGGCTGCGCCAGAAGCCGCGGCTGCTCACGTACCTCACCGCGCCGGACGTGACGGTGATCAGCGCGGTGATGGCGTCGAGTGCGCTGCCTGGCCTGTTCCCGCCGGTCGAGCTCCGCCAGCGTGAGGGCGAGGGCGACGAGCTGCCGCATCTCTCCGGGGAGCGGTGGGTCGATGGCTCAATCTACGAGGACCTGCCGAAGCTGCGGCTCGCGCGCCTGCACAACGTGAACCACTTCATCGTCTCGCAGACCAACCCGCACGTGCTGCCCTTCGTCCGGCACCACGGTCAGCAGGGCCTGCGACCGGCGATCGCTGGCCTGACCTCGGCGGCGGTGCGTTCGTACGGGGCGTATGCCACTGACGTGACCCGCCGTGCGACGCGGCGGGCGCCGACGCCCGTGCGACAGGTGGCCGACCAGGCCTACGCGCTGGTCAGCCAGGACTACCGCGGCGACATCGACCTGCACCCGCAGTTCCACTGGCGGCTGTACAAGAAGGTCGTGTCGAACCCGTCGCGCGACGACCTCACCGCGTTCATCCGCGAGGGGCAGCGCAGCGTGTGGCCGAAGATCGCGCAGATCCGCGACCAGACCCGCATTCGCCGGGCGCTGGACGCGGCCGTCGACCAGCTCAGGGCTCAGGAACCTCTTCGCCGTTGAGCACGACCTTGAAGGTCACGGGCGCGTGCGCGCGCAGCATCTCGGCCACGCCGCAGTAGCGGTCCCGGGAGAGGGCCACGGCCTTCCACAGCTTCTTCGGGACGACCTCGCCCTCGACCTCGACGTGCACGGTGAAGTCGTCGAAGACCTTGGGGTGGTCCGGCGTCGTGATCTCGGCGTCGACGCTGACCACCAGCTTCGTGTACGGCTGCCGCATCTTGTCGAGGATGCTGACGATGTCCATTGCCGAGCAGCCCCCGAGGCTGGCGAGGAGCAGAGCCTTCGGGTTCGGGCCGGTTCCGTGGCCGCCGTGCTCGGGCTTCGCGTCGATCGTGAAGCTGTGCTCGCCGATGGCGACGTCGAACGCCATGCCGTCGGTGTGGGTGAGGGTGCTGTTCATGGTGCCTCCGAAGGCGCGAGGAAGCCGCCGCGTGCGGCTCCCCGTTGCATCGAGGCTACGCACCGAGCGGAGGACCGCTGATGCCTCTGGAGGTTGCACCCGTGGAAAGCGCGACGAGGTCGCGCTTCCGGACGTCGATCAGCTGTCGCAGCCGGTCGACGGGAACACGTCGTCCGCGTGGGCCTGGTGTACGCTCTGGCACTCGCTAACCGTGGTGGTGGTCAGCGTTCCGAACAGGAAGTCGGTGTGGCAGAAGGTCACCTGGCCGTCGCCGGCGGTGTTCATGCTGTTGAGCGTCGCCACATCGCCGAGCAGGCACACGAGGAGGTCCGCGGTGTCGGCGTCGGCGTCGGCGTCGCTGTCGGCGTCGCTGTCGGAGTCGCTGTCGCTGTCGGCGTCGCTGTCGGCATCGGCATCGCTGTCGGAGTCGCTGTCCGCATCGGTGTCGGTGTCGGTGTCGGTGTCGGTGTCGGTGTCGCCCTCGACCCCAGAGCAGCCATCGAGGCCGGTGCAGTCGGGATCGTTGCAGTCGATCAGCGTATCGGCGTCATTGTCGAAGCCGTCGTTGCACTGTCCGGGGTAGGTCCCCTCGGGGTTCTCGCCGCCCGAGCAGGCGAGCATGGCGGCGAAGAGCGCGGTGAGGAAGGCGAGACGCATGGCTGCTCCAGAATTCCCAAACAGGTAGCATGCTGACCGGGTCGTTCGCATGCCTTCCGCGGCACAGAACGGCAATTTTCCGGCCAAAGGGTGGTTTGCTGCTGAATCAGGTCCCGGTGAACGCGGGCTTGCGCTTGGCGACGAAGGCACCGATGCCCTCGGCCGCGTCCGCGCTCTCGAACAGGCGCTGCTGCAGCTCGCGCTCGAGGGCCAGGCCGGCCTCGAGGGGAAGCTCGGAGCCGGTCTGGACCGCGCGCTTGATGTGGCCGACGGCCTTGCTCGCGGTCTGCGGCGCGCAGAAGCCGCGGGCGTAGTCGAGCACCTGGGACAGGAAGTCCTCGCCGGCCTCCGCCTCGATCAGGCGAGTGACGAGCCCGATGCGCTCCGCCTCGTCGAACGAGAGCAGGCGACCGCTTGCCATGAGCTCGATGGCTCGATCCTTCGGGAGGATGCGGGACAGACGCTGGGTACCGCCGGTGCCGGGGAGCACACCAAGCTTGACCTCGGGCAGGCCGCACTTTCCGGAGCCGGCGCGGGCGATGCGCAGGTCACAGGCGAGGGCGACCTCGAGGCCGCCTCCGACGCAGTGTCCGTCGATGGCGGCAATCACCAGCTTCGAGGTGTGCTCGAGGCGGAGCATCGTCTCGTTGGCATGCAGGCAGAACTGGTACTTGAACCGCGGGGTCACGCCATCGAGCATCGAGATGTCGGCGCCCGCGCAGAAGAACTTCTCGCCGGCGCCAGCGAGCACGACCACGTGTACGTCGTCGTCGAAGCGCGCCCGGAGGATGGCCTCGTCGAGGTCGCGCATCATGTCGTAGCTGTAGCCGTTGGCCGGGGCGTTGCAGAGGGTGATCAGGGCCACGCCATCGGCGCTCTGCCAGGTCACCAGGCCGTTGGGAAAGGTCTCGGGGGCGGACAGCTGGGTCATCGATCCTCCTGGGCGGCGTGGCCGCGGCGGGCGACGGTGTATCACGCTGGCAGGTGACATCTCCAGACAAGGCCGGGCGTCACGAACACCCGACGCGGATGACCGCAGTGCACCCCACACGCACGAGGTCGTCCATGCGCACCGCCCTGATCCTGTTCCTCCTCGGTCTCGCGCCGGCTGCTGTCGCGGGCTCCGGACCGTGGACGCTCTCCGGGGACGACATGTCGACCTATGTCGGCGCGAGCTACACGCGCTGGCGTCACTTCGCGGGCGGGGACGGCTCCTTCGGGGACGTGGTCGAGCTGCCCGCAGCGGTCACGCGCTCGGATCTGCAGGTCGGCATCACCTACGGGCTGCTGCCCGGCGCCGAGGTCGAGGTGAGCGGCGGGGTCGGCTGGTCCGGCATCGGCAACGAGGATGCGCCCGTGTGCAGCTTCGAGGGGGCGTGCGACAGCACTCTCGGCCTCACGCCGATCACCGCGCGGACCAAGCTGCGGCTCACCGACGAGCTGCGCGGCGCACCGCTGACCGCCGCGGTAGGCGGTGAGCTGCGCTTTGGCGACTTCACCCGCGACACGCGCATGCGGATCACCGCCCTGGGCGACGGGCAGACCGACCTCGCGGCCTTCGCATCGGTGGGACGACAGGGGGCGCTCGGTAGCTGGTCCTACGCGACCTACGTCGAGCTGCTCGGCCGGCATCGGCTCCTCTCCACCGAGATCGACGGCCAGAAGGTACCCGCGGACGAGCTGGGCTCGAGCGGCGAGTTCCTCGTCTACCCGACGCCCAACGCGTCGGTGGGTGTCGCGTACGACGTGCTCCACGCGCTCGGAGGCCTGGACTTCAGCGAGGACCGGCTCGATGACCCGGATCGCTTCACCTCCCTGTCGGTGAGCTCGGTGAAGGCCGGCGGCAAGCTGGCGATCCGCAGCGTGGCGAACACCACCGTGAACCTGAGCGTGCTCGGGACCGTGTACGGGCGGAACAACCCGGCGGACTTCTTCACGGTGGGCTTCGGTATCGGCACCTTCCGCGCGGGCGGCGACCGATGACCGCTGAAGAAGCCAGTGATCGGCGTTCCTACCACCTCATCGAGCGCATCGGCGCCGGCGCCTTCGGGGAGGTGTTCCTCGCCGAGGTGCGCTCCACCGAGGTGGGTTTCTCGCGACGGGTCGCGATCAAGCTCCTCCAGCCGCAGCATCGCCACGCCGAGGCCTCCCAGCGCATTCGCGACGAGGCGCGCCTGCTCGGACACATCCATCACCGCGCCGTCGTCAGCGTGGTCGACCTCGTGCACATCGAGGATCGCTGGGCCGTGATCATGGACTACGTACCCGGGGGAGACCTCGCCCAGGTCGCCGCGGCGCTCGGAACGCGAAACGAGGCGACGCCGGTACCCGCCGCCCTCGAGATCGCCGCCGAGGTTGCGGCGGCGCTCCAGGCTGCGCTGGAGGCGACCGATGGCGCCGGCAAGGCACTGGGCATCGTCCACCGCGACGTGAAGCCCTCGAACGTGCGGCTGACGCCGGATGGTGACGTCAAGGTCCTCGACTTCGGCCTGGCCTGGGGCGACCTGTCCACCCGCGAGGCGGCCTCGGACGGGCACGTGCTCGGCACCCGCAGCTACATGGGGCCCGAGCGGCTTCGCGGAGGCGGCGGCGACTGTGCCGGCGACGTGTACGCGCTGGCAAAGATGCTCGCGGAGCTGCTCACCGGTCGCACCTTCGGCAGCTCGCCGACCTCTGGACACGCCACCTGGGTGCGCGAGCGCATCGACGAGGTACGGGCCCGCGTTGGCGACGGACCCACCGGCAGCCTGCTGGTTCCGCTGCTTTCCCGCGCGCTCTCAGAGGATCCGACGGTCCGTCCCACGGCCACCGAGCTTGCCGATCAGCTCCGCTACCTCGCGCGAAGCGCGACCGGCGAGGATCTGCAGTCCTTCGCTCGTCGCGTGGTGCCCCGTCTCGCCGAGACCCTCGGTGAGGCGCCGGTTCCGGCGTCCGGCACGCTGGTGGAGGCGATCTCCGGGGCGGCTCGCTACACGCCGCTTCCGCTGACCACCCTGGACCGCCTGGCACCCACGCCACCCCCTGCTCCGCAGCACGTGTCGACCCCGGTCCCTTCGCAGTCCTCGGGAAGCAGTGGCGGTGCTGTGTTCGTGACCCAGCGCCGCACGGCGGCCCTGCCGTTGGCTCTGGTCGCGGTGGCGCTCTCGGCGGCGGCACTCGGACTGGTGCTGTGGATGGGCCAGAGCGCCCCCGAGCCCGTGAAGCCCGACGGTCCACAGGTTCAGAGCCTCGTCGTCGCGAGCACGCCGACCCGAGCGGTGCCGGCGTCGGCTCCGCCAGAGGTCGCGCCGGTCGCGTCCGCGCCCCCCCGGGCCGTGGCGGCGCCTCCGAGGCCCCAGGTCGCCCCGCCTTCGACGCCTGCACCGGTGCTTGCACCGCCGACGCCTTCACCGGTCCTTTCGGTGCCGGTCGTCGAGTCACCGGTGCCGAGCGAGACCGTGACCGAGCCGCCGGTGGCAGCTCCGGTCATGCCCGCGCCGATCGCGGTGACGCCGCCCCTCAACCAGCCGGAGCCGGTGGTCCACTGGGCACCGATCGCCGGGACCTGGGTCGGCTCTGCGGGTGGGCGTCCGCTGACGCTGCGCATCGACAGCCGGCCGCCCCAGCTGACCGGGACGGCCGAGGTCGTGCAGGGGCCGAGCGTGCGCACCGTGGACCTGGCTGGCACCCTCGATCAGAGCGGCCGCTTCGCGCTCGCCGAGGTCGGCGGAGGCATGGTGTTCTCGGGCAAGGTCGCGGAGGCTGCCCTGGTCGGCAGCTGGCAGCTCAAGGCCGGCGGCAAGGCCTTCGACTTGCGGCTCGCTCACCCCTGACGCGGGGTCTGGCGGCTGGCGTGCGCCGGGGTGCAACGTTTTTCGAGATCATCGGGTGGACCGATCGTACCGAGTTCTGGCTTGTCGGTCAGAATCTTCTGGACGGATCCCGGGAAAGGGGAGTACACTTCTTCTGACTGGCGGGTCAGTTCTCGTTCTCTCCGCCGGTCGGTCGCCTGGGGAGGCGACTTCAGGGGGATTTCATGGGCAACCTGGCGCACGTGTTCCACGCGCTTCGCGACGGCATCGAGGCCGGCGCGCCCGAGGTAGCGATCGCGCTGCTTCGCGCCGCGGGCATCGGCGACGACGTCCGCGTAGAGCTGTTCGAGGGCGATCTGTCGCTGTTCGAGGCGCTCGCCTACGCCCGCATGCTTCGCGAGATCGGGGACGACCTCCGTGCAGACGAGCTGTACGACGAGGTGATCCGCGCCTGCTTCATGCCCAGCTACGGCGTGATGTTCGCGGGTCCCGCGGCGGTCGCCTAGGGGACGCTACTTCAGGGTGACGCGAATCGGCGCTTCGGGCAGGTCCACGAGGGGGGGCCGGGAGCGCACGGCGACGCGAGGCGGCACCATCTCGAGCGCGGGCTCGACCTCGGCGCGTTCCATCAGGGCTTCCCAGGCCACGGTTCGCGACTCCCCCGACGGGTCGAGCACGACGATGAAGTCGACCACCGGCAGCAGTACGGGCCGGTCGGGCGGGAGCTGAGCCAGCGACACCGCGAACTCCGGTCCGACGAAGACCGAGAAGTCCGCCAGGTGCGTGTCGCTCGTCACCTCGTGCTGCTGAAGCCGATACTGCTGCCCGGCGAGCACCAGCTGGTTGCGACGGAGGACCGGCGCGAGGCTTCCGTGATGCACGAGCCACGGCACGAGCTGGCCCTCGTGCTCGGTGTACAGCCCCGGGGAGACCGGGTCGCCGGCGTTGCGGTACGCGCGGAACGCGTACTCGGCGAGCTGCGACACCGCGTCCTCGTCGTCGGACCCGCACACGAGCAGCGTGCGTGCGTCGGGCGCAGCGGCCAGCGGCTGTCCGGGCACCAGGTCCTCGAAGGCGCGCAGCCAGCCGGGCAACAGCAGACGCGACGACTCGTAGCCGTCGCCGGCGTCGAGGCGAAAGAACGGGCCGTCGCGGGTGAGGCCCTCCGTGGGCGCGAGGTTGGCCCGTGCGGCGTGGAAGGCTCGGTGCCCGTCGATGCCCCAGCGCTCGAGGTGCTCGGGCGTGACGTAGCGACGCGTCTCGTCGCCGTCCCACACCACGAGCTCGGACAGGAACGGCGCCACCGGCCGACGGATCGGCGCGTGGCGGGGGTCTTCTTCGAGGCGCGTCAGGCTACCCGGCGGACGGCAGATGCCGCGCACCACCGGGAGTAGCCGCTCGCGCGCCTCGCCCCACGAGGCGGGCATCTCCTCGATCAGAGCATGTCCTCGGTCTTGCCCATGACCACGTAGTACCAGCCCAGCGAGTTCATGCGGTTGTAGGTGACGAGGTAGTCCTCGCCGTCCTTGCGGACCTCGGTGTGGCCGTCGCGGTGCTGCTTGACCGCCTCGACGACCTCGGCGAACTCGAAGGTCGGGGTGCGGTGCTCGCGGGTACGGCCGCCGATTGCCTTGAACTCGATGTCCTTCTTCGCCGAGTCGATGATGATCTTGCCTTCCTCGTTGAGGAGGTAGGCCTGGTACTTGCCCTCGGGGAAGTCCTCGGACAGCATCAGCTCGTCGATGATGAACGTGAAGGTGACCTCGATGGCGGACACGCCGAGCAGGCGCTCTTCGTTGTCGTACAGCGCCATGGAGCACGGCAGCAGCAGACCGAGGCCCGAGGTGTCGATGTGCGGTGCGCCCCACACCGGGCCGCGCTGACCCTTCGCGAGCACGTACCAGGGCTCCTCGCGGGGATCGAACTTGGTGCGGTAGCCGCCGTGACCCGGGTAGCCCGAGTACAGGCCGCTCTGCAGGCCGAGGTAGATCCACGCGATGGGCACGCCGGTCTGGGTGATCAGGCGCTGGGCGCGCTTGGGCGTGTAGGTCACGGCCTCTTCGGTGTTGCTGCGCAGCAGCGCCCGGCGGAAGTCGTACCGCATCGGCGCGAGGCGCTCGATGTTGTACGAGACCCGGTCGCGGGTGACGCCCGGCGGAATGACGACCGCGGGGTAGTCGAGGCTGATCTTCAGGTCCTGGTAGGCCTCGGCCACCTCGAGGTCCGCGGGCCATGGGCCGCGCTCGGGCGCGTCGTCGAGGTCCGCGAGGTCGAAGGTCGCCGCGTAGAACACCTCTTCGTCCGACTCGACCGGGGGCTGGTCGAGGCGCTGCGCCGCGGTGGCGGCGACCGAGGTGAGGATGCCCTCGTAGCGCGTGAACGCGCCGTCGATGAGGCCCGCCTGACGACCGGCGGTGGTGATGATGTGCGACAGGCTCTCTTCGCGCTGAGCCGCCTGCTGCAGCGAGTAGTAGCTGTAGCCGAGGGTCGTCGTGGTGAGGCCCGCCATGAGCAGGAGCACGCCCATGACCGAGAACATCACCGCGGTGCGGTTGCGAGTGGCCCAGCGGCCCAGCTTGCGGTTGAAGTTGTCCGGGTAGGCCGCGGTCTCTTCGCCACGCATCCACCGGCGGATGTCGGCGGCGAGGTCACGCAGGTCGCCGTAGCGCTCGCTCTTGTTGCGGTTGGTCGCCTTCATCACGATGGCGCGCAGGGCCGGATCGATGGCCTGGCCGGCGACGTGGACCATCGGGTCCTTCTCGCCGTCCTGCTGGCGCATGACGATCTTGATCGGCGTCTTGCCGGTGACCGCCTGGGTCAGCGACACGAGCTCGAAGAGGATGAGGCCGAGGCTGTACTGGTCGGAGAGGCCGTCGAGCTCGTTGACCTTTCCGTGCGCCTGCTCGGGCGACATGTACTGCGGCGTACCGATGATCGTCTCGTCGTCCTCTTCGGGCTCGTCCTGGAGGATGACGGGGTCTTGTGGCACGGAGCCGCTGATGCGACGCGCGATGCCCCAGTCCATCACGTAGACCTCGCCATAGGCGCCGATCATGATGTTCTCGGGCTTCAGGTCCCGGTGCACGATGCCGCGATCGTGCGAGTAGGACATGGCGTCGAGCACCTTGAGGAACTGTTCGAGCTGCTTCTCGAGGGAGTGCTCGTCGTCGATCGGTTGCTTGTTGACGTGCAGGTCGATCGTCTCGCGGATCAAGTCCTCGAGGGTCTTGCCGCGGATGAGCTTCATCGAGTAGGCGAGGGCGCCTTCCTCGGTGCGCTCGAGGCTGTAGATCGGGACGATGTTCGGGTGGTCGAGCTGCGCCGTGATCTGGGCTTCGGCGTAGAACTTCGCCGCGAGCTGCCGCTGCTTGGCGGTCTCCTCGCTCATCTGCTTGAACGCGACCTTGCGGTTCAGGTCGAGGTCCTCGGCGAGGAGGACCTGGCCCATCGCGCCTTCGCCGACGTGCCCGACGAAGTCGTAGCGTCCGGTGGTGATCTTGCCGGGCTGCTGCGAGCGGTGCTCGTCGAGGCGTCCGGTCTTGCGAAGCTGACGGCGACGGCGCTCACCGGGAGCCGGCTGGTCCTCGGTCGGTCGGCGGCGGGGCGCGGACTGCTCGCCGGTGCGGCGGCGGGGGTCGCGCTGCTCGCCGGTTCCGCGGCGACGGGGCTCACGCGGCCCGTCGGTGTCCCGGCTGGGCGCGGGGCTGCCGGAGTCGGTCTGGGCCCGGGGGGCGTCTCCGCTGCGGCGCAGGTTGCGGCGGCGGGCACGAACGTCGGTCGTCTCTGGATCTTCGGCGTTCTCGGCCGTGATCTCGCTCATGCTGAACTTCATGGTGGGGTTCAGCGAGGGCACCTTCGGCGGCGGCGGCGGGAGCGGTGGACGCTTCGGCTCGTCTGGAGCGAGCGTGCCGTCCGTCAGCAGCTTCCGGAACGCGCCGGTGCTGATCATGCCGCCCTCGTGCAGCCAAGCCACGAAGTCGTCGGGCTCGGTCGACGGGATCTCGGCCGTGAACTGTGCCCACAGCTCGTCGAAGGTCCCACCGGTGAGGGAGGGCTCGACGGCTGCCTTCAAGGATGCGAGGTCTTGTCCGTTCATGGATCTCGGGGTTCCGCCAAAGGAGGGGCACGTTAGCATCAGTGGGCGCTTGCCATCCGAGCTTGTGGCCGGATAGCGCGTGGCGGAGGAGGCATCCATGCCCATTGTCGACGAGATCCCGGTTCAGCTCAAGGCCGCGATGCGTGCCAAGGACAGCGCACGGGTTGGCGCGCTGCGCAACATCAAGGCCGCGTTCCTGGCCGAGCTGAAGTCCGCGAACGCGCCGGAGAACCTCGACGATGCCGCGGCGATCACGGTCCTTCGCCGGCTGGCGAAGCAGCGCGCCGAGAGCATCGAGGCCTACGACGCCGGTGGCCGTGACGAGCTTGCCGCCGCGGAGCGCGCCGAGCTCGGCGTGATCGAGGAGTTCCTCCCCAAGCTCGCCGACGAGGCACAGACGCGCGCGTGGGTCGAGGCGGCGATCGCCACCACCGGCGCCAGCTCCATGCGGGACATGGGCAAGGTCATGGGCGTGCTCATGAAGAACCACCGCGACGAGCTCGACGGCAAGCTCGCGAACACCGTGGTCAAGGAACTCCTGGGCTGATCAGTCCAGGCAGCCCATGAGCTCGAGGCGGTAGTACTCGTCGAGGGCCATGGTGGCGTACATCGTCGCTGGCTGCGGGAACTGCTCGGGGTCCATGCGGGCTCCGGGGTTCTGGTACGCCGCATAGTTGCGCACCCAGGTGCGGCAGTCGCGGCTGGGCTCCTCGGGCAGCTTCACGGCGTCGACGAAGGCGTAGAGCTCGCTGATGGTCGAGAAGCGCCCGTCGGTGCCGGCGAGGCAGCCGAGGTCCCGGGTCGAGGCGATGGTGTGCCACACCTCGTCGTAGACCCACTTCGGGTCTCGGCCGTCCTCGAGCGAGTCCGACAGGCGATCGAGCATGGACTGGGCCTGCTTGCTCTTGGTGCCGACGACGTGCTCGCACAGTCCGCTGGTCACGATGCGCTCGGGATCCTGGCGGACCAGGGCCTCGAGGATGCCGACCAGGGTGGGCTCGTCGTAGCCGAGGCGCTTGCGCTTCGACATCTCGGCCTTGGCCTGGTCTTCGCGCAAGCGCTCCTGCTGGGTCGTCCAGCGCTTGCCGTACCCGACGATTCGCTGGGCCAGCGACTGGGCGTGGAACTCCTCGTCGGTGCCCTTGTAGGCCTCTGCCTCGGCGAGCAGCCAGTCCGCGGTGGCCTCGACCTCGGCACTCGGTCCCTGCTTCCACGCCATCGTCGACGCCAGGTGGGCGCGCAGCCCATCCGCGACCGAGAAGTGCTCGTAGTCGGAGTAGGGCCGATCCAGCGCGGGATCGCCGTCGAGGGTCGCGATCAACGCACGCAGCGCACGCACCTCTTCGTCGCCCTCGTAGCAGCCGTGCAGGGCACCGAGGATGCCGTCGGACTTGCCGCGCTCCATGTCCGCGGGATCGCCGACCCAGCCGTAGATGTCCCAGATGAACTCGCCGGGACGGCGCCCCACGCGTGCGAGCTCGTAGGGTACCTGGCCAAAGGCCCAGTCCAGCGGCGGCGGATGATGCCCGGGAGGCTGCGGCGCGAAGGTCTCCTCCCAGCCCGGGTCCGGCTTCCAGCGCCCCATCGCCACGCCGCGATGGGCGATGGCCGAGGGCAGCCCCGGCCACGAGTAGCGGTCGTCCGGCAGGCCCTCGCGCCGGGCGTACGCAAGCATCTCCTCGTAGCGGACGCAGTGCTGCTCGGTGGACTTGAGCGCGTCGAGGCGAAGCAGCCACTCGGCCACCGACTCCTCGGTGTGGCGAAAGGACTTCTTCCGGTCGCGCTCGTCGACGCTCTGCATCAGCGCCTGCTTGTCGTGGAGCTTCTTGGCGTCGAGCTTCGCCTGGGTCCGCCCCGCGACCGAGGCGACTACGCGTGCCTCGACCCTGGCGAGCGCCTCCTTGGCCTCGGCGAAGGCCGGGTCGGCGACGAGTGCTGCCTCGAATGCGGCCTTGGCAGCGGCCGCATCGCCCTCCCGCTGCTCGAGCAGGCCCTTGCCGTACTTCGAGAAGGCGTCGAGGTTCTCGGTCTCGGTGCGGCCGATGATCTTGCGGTGCGCGGCGCCGGTGAGGGTCAGCGCCAGGTCCTCGACGAGGATGTCGACGACCTTCTTCTCGACGCCGACGAAGTCGGACAGCGGTCCCTGCGCCCGTCCGGCCCGCGCGACCTTGCCGCTCTCCACGTGGATGATGCGGGCGTCGAGCACGAGGTCTTCGCCGATGACGGAGTACACGCCGGTGACGACGTGGTCCGCAGCCAGGCCCTTGCCCATGCTCACCGCCGTCTTCTTGTCGACGAACTCGGTCTTCGACAGGTCGAGCTCGGCGAGGATGTCGTCGAGCCGTCCGCGCTCGACGACGGTGATGCCCTCGACCAGCGTGAAGTCCGTGGTGAGCATCGCCGACAGCGCGTGCCCGAAGCCGTCGAGGTCGTCCGGTGCGCTTCCCTCGTCGAACGGGAGCACGGCGAGGGTCGAAGCGGTGGCGATGGCGGTGAGCAGCGCGAGCATGGGTCTCTCCGACCCTGGTGTACCGCGAGGCATTCCGCGCGGACCACCTCTGCTACCGTCCGGTCGTCTTGGAGGACCCTTGTCCCAGCCTTCGCCCTTCGTGTGGTTCGACCTGTGCACCGCCGACGAGCCCGCAGCCGTCGCGTTCTACACCGCCGTCACCGGCTGGAAGACCGAGTCGTGGGAGGGCGGTTCGTACACGATGTGGGTCGCGGCCGACGGCACTGCGGTGGGCGGCATCGACGCCGCGAATGGCGCGCCGGCGCACTGGCTGGCCTACCTCGCGGTCGCGGACCTCGACACGGCGGTCGGCATGGTGCGGGTACTCGGCGGCAAGGTGCTCCGCGAGCCCTTTGCCATTGCTGGGGTCGGACGGGCCGCGGTGATCGCCGACCCGGCAGGGGCCAGCCTCGCCCTGTTCCAGCCCGACGATGGCTCGGCTCCCGAGCCCGACGAACCCTCGCCGGTGGGGCGCTTTGCCTGGACTGAGCTCGCGACCACCGAGCCCGAACAGTCGGTGCGCTTCTGGTTCCGCCTGATGGGCTGGACCGACGCGGACACCGTGCGCTTGCCGAGCGGCCGCTATCTGATCTTCGGCGCGAAGCGGGGCGACCGCGGCTTCGGCGGTATGCAGGCGTCGGCCGACGGCAGCAGCCACTGGCTGTACTACGTGACCGTGGCCGATCTCGAGGCGGCCCTCGGGCGCGTCGTCGAGCTCGGGGGGCAGGCGGGCCAGGTGATGACCGTGATGAACGGCGAGCGCGTCGCGCACTGCGTCGACCCGGAGGGCGCGCGCTTTGCCCTGCACGCCTATCCGTAGGGCTACTTCACCTTGAGCAGGTAGCCCGCGACCTCTTGCGGGTGCAGGCCGAGCAGCTCGCTGGCATCGCGGAGTGCGCGCAGCTCGCGGACGTCGACGTTGCCGTCGGCCCAGCACGCGGCGAAGAAGCTCGACAGCAGCGCGAGCTTCTCGTGGTGGCCGAGTGCGCCGGGCAGCTCGGCCTCGGCTTCGGCCATCGCCTGGTCGAGCTTGGCTTCCTCGTCGAGTCCGAACTTCGCGAGGACCTCCCCGCCAAAGTTCTCGCGCAGGTACTGTTCTTCGCGGTCGTCGAGCACGCCGTCCGCCTGGACGATGGAGCGGGCGATGCGCGTCGCGAAGGCGAGCTTGAGCCGCTCACGATCGAAGCGGTCTCCCGGGTCGGTTCCGGTGTCGGCGATGGCGTTCAGATACTCCTCGGGTCCGTCCGGCGGCGCGCCCTCGTCGAGTCGCTCGGTCTCGCTCGGGGGCCCCAGCTTGCGCAGCGCCAGGCGGTAGGGGCCCTGGCGGTCCTGCCGCCACAGGCGGTAGATGTGCTCGTCCTTCGCGGTGAGCGCGGGGAAGGCGTCGGTGGGCAGCGTGACCACGCCGTCCATGGACCACCGGCGCCCGGAGCGCAGGATCGGTCGGCACAACGCACCCACCTGCTCGCGAGACAGGGCCTGGTCGGTGATCAGCGACAGCGTGATCACCTCGGTGCGCTCGTGCTTGCGGTCGGTCCACGGAAGGCACGCGATCCATGCCGACGCGAAGGCGCCCGCCTTGGCCCCGCTCTCGAGTGCCATGCCCCCGAGTCGGAGCACGCCTTCCCAGCGCCACGGATCCTCGCCCGGCAGGCGCCGGACGTCGGCGGAGAAGGTGAGGGCTTCGCGGCTGTTGGGGAGGTGGATGCGTTTCACGGCGTCAGCCTACACCGTCGGTCAGCTTCCGTCAGGGGAACGGCCGCGGTCCCCACAGCGCAATAGGGGAGGGGCGATTCGGTGGAGGACCGTGGACAAGCGCGTGCCAGCCGGCGTGGCCCTCGGGCTGCTCCTCGCACTCGGCCTGTGGTGGCTGCTCGCACCTGAGCGAGGCGGCGAAGTGGTCGAGCGCGAGCTTGCGCGTCCCGAGCCCGTGGTCGTCGCTCCCGTGCAGAGCGACGAGATCGTCCGCGGTCGCCGCCGTCCTCCGCGAGAGGAACGTCCGCTCCTCGAGCCCGTGAAGCCCGAGATCGAGCCTGCCGAGCCGGGTTGGGTGAACTGCCTGGTGGCCGGTGTGCCCCCGGGAACCTCGGGGGCCGTGATGTTCCCGGGCCGTATGGGCGCCAAGCTCCGTATCGACGAGGATGCCGTCCGCTTTCGCATCCCCGACGGCGTCACTTCGGGCCGCCTCGTCTTCGACGGCTACGGCGCGGCGCAGATCACGTTCTCCAACGGCGCCTGCGACGAGGTCGTGTCCTTCGAGGGCGGCCCCGCCGTAGTCACTGGCATGGTCACCCACGCGGACGGGCGTCCTGCCGGCAAGGTCTGGGTGCAGGGCTGCTGGAACCGCGTCGCGACCGACGTCGACGGCAGCTACTACCTCGAGTCGCGCGCACCCGCGGACTGCCAGGTGCGCGCGTTCCGCAAGGATGGCGTGTTCACCATCTGGTCCGAGCCGGTGGAGGTCTCGCCCAAGCGTGGACAGGACGTCGTCGCCGACCTCGCCCTGCCGCCCTACCAGACCGCCGGCCTCGGCGCCGAGGTCCGCGAACACCCCGATGGCATCGAGGTCACCCGGGTGCTCGACGGCGGAGCCGCAGCCGAAGCCGGCCTCGGCCCGGGGGACGTCGTCGTCGAGATCGACGGCGAGCCCACCGCGGGTCTCGCGCTGCGCGAGTTCGTCGAGCGGGCGCTCGGTCCCGAAGGCACCGAGGTCGAGCTCGTCGTCGCCGGCGAGCCCGAGCGGGTGGTCGAGATCCGGCGGCGGACCATGCCCGAGGAAGAGGGCTAGTACCCCCACCCCGAGGTCATGTCCGGGTTTGCGCCGAGCCAGGCACGCCGCCCACGCCGGCCGGCCCTTGGCACATGCTCCAGCATGCTTCGCGGGCGCGTCCACCCCGGGCGACGCACCTGGACCGGCGGTATCCCGGACAGCACTTCTGGTTGTGGGTACTAGGCCTCAGGTCTCGAGCTTGGGCAGGTCGGCACAGGACTTCGCGGTGGTCGGGTGGAGCGTGAACGACGAGCGCTCGTCGGCGGTTCGCAGCTCGGGGCTCCCGGCCAGCAGCCGGTGGTCGGCGGAGAGTACGCGCTGGGCGAGCAGCTGCGTCTCCAGGGTGCCGCTCCAGCCGTCGCCGTCGCGCTTGCCGTGGAGCACGGCCCGCGACTCCTGGACGACGTCGAGGCCGTAGGTGCCGAAGCCGATGATCATCACCTGGACCGTGGCGCCAGGGCGGCCGTCGCCCTCGTGATCGATCACGTTGGGCGCGTCCGCGGTCTCGGGAATCGGGCCTTCGGTGAAGCCCACCCGCGACACGCCGAGGTCGACCTCGAAGTGGTCCTCTCCGAGGGCGATCTTCGCGCGGATCACCGGCAGGGAGCTGACGAAGGCATCGGGGAGGATGGTGCGAGCGAGCGGCGCCTTGTCGCGCACCTCCACGTCGCACACGGTCTGCACCCACTCGTTGTCCTCGGTGAGCTCGACCAGGGCGAGGGTGTGGGTCACGGACTTCTGCCAGCCGAGCACGGGCACCTTGGCGTCGGAGGCCGTGTCCATTTCGAGCAGGAACTGACCGCCGAAGGCGGAGGCGAGGAGCAGGGCGATCATTTGGCCACCAGCTGGTGAGAGAGACCGAGGTCGGAGACGAGCTCGAAGGCGGCTTGCCGCCCGGACTGCAGACACAGGGGCACCCCTCCGCCCGGATGCGCGCTGCCGCCGGCCAGGTACAGGCCGTGCAGCTTGTGCACACGGTTTGCGGGGCGTCGGAAGGCCGAGAACAGGGAGCTCGATGCGGCGCCGTAGATCGCGCCGCCGGTGTCGGGAAAACGCCGCGCCAGGCTGGTCGGTGTGCGCTGCCACACCAGGCGGTCGTCGCGGTCGAGCAGGCCCGAGCGCACGAGGCGGTGCCGCGCGAGGGCCTTCCAGTCGGGCTGATCGTCCGGCGCGTGCGCAGGAGCGTTGATCATCGCGAACACGGGCTCGCCGTCGTCCCAGGTGTCGCGGCCGTGCGCGCGGGACAGTGCGCAGGTGTAGATCGTGGGATCGCGCGGTGTGCGATGGTGACCGAAGAGGTCGGCGAACTCGTCGAGGTAGTGCTCCGGGAACACGACCTCGTGCGCGACCCGGTCGTCCTGGGGACGCGCGCGGAACACGCCGACCCAGCCCGAGGTGCTGGTGTCCGGAGACACCCGGACGGCGTCGCGGGAGGACTCGGGGAGCAGGCTTGCGTAGAGGTGTGCGGCGTCGGCGTTGCACACCACGGCTTCGCACGCGACGCGTCGTCCGGCATGCACGGCGGCCACGGCGCGGTCGGCGTTGACCTCGATGCGCTCGACGGGCGTGTCGAGGTGGATGCGGACACCGAGCTGGCGGGCCGTGTCGGCGAGGGCGGTGGCGAGCGCGTGCATGCCGCCGCGGATGCCCCAGGCGCCGAGCCCGAGCTCGACCCAGGCGATGCATGCCAGCGTCGCGGGGGCCGTGCGCACGTCGCTCCCGTTGTACGTGGCGTAGCGGGCGAGCAGCCAGCGGAGCCGCTCGTCTTCGACGTCGTCGCAGATCACGTCCCACAGGGTCTTGTGGGCATCGATGCGCGCGAGGCTCCACCATGCGCGGGGCCCGAGGGTGAGGATGCGCTGGAAGGTCGGAGCGGCCCCGAACACGAAGTAGTCCGAGGAGGCCTCCCAGATGCGACGTGCCCGCGCGAGGTGGGCGTCGAGCTGCTCGGCGGCGGCGGGGCCCAGGGAGGCGGCGACCGAGGCCAGGGTGTCGTCGACGGCGTGGTGGACGTCGACGGTGGTGCGGTCCGGGTAGTGGTAGCGGAAGGCCGGATCCGGGCGAACGAGGTCGACTGCCTCGCTGATGTCGCGTCCCCCGGCGCGGAACAGGGCCGCGGCGACGTGCGGCAGGGTGAGCAGGGTCGGTCCGGTATCGACGGCCACGCCATCGACGAGGACTTCGTCGGCCTTGCCACCGACGCGAGGACCCGCCTCGAACAGGTCCACCTCGACGCCCGTGGCCGCGAGCTCGATGGCGGCGGCGAGCCCGCCCATGCCGGCGCCGATGACGACGACGCCCATCAGGTACCCCCGATCTGCCGCACGGGGCGGCGGCTTCCGGGAAGACCGAGGAGCGAGGAGAGGTTGGCGAACAGGCGCATCACGCGGCCCTCGCGCGGGCCCGCGAACAGGGGCAACCAGATGGAGTTGCGGCTGTGCGGCTTGTGCACGCACATCTGCACCAGCGGGCGCTGCCAGCCGAGGTCGATGCGTCGGCTGTCGCAGACCTCGGAGATCCCGTGGGCCTCGCCGACCTCGGTGCGCACGTGGACCACGCTGCGCTGGTAGAACGGGCCGTCATCGGGGCGGTGGCTTACCCGGATGGTCATCTGACGCTCGCCGGCCGCGAGACGCAGGGTCGGCCACCACGACAGCCCCCACAGGTTCCGACGCTCGGAGGAGGGGAGCACGGTCGCGGGGAGCGCCTCGGTGCGGCCATCCTCGTGGATGTCGACCAGGGTGGCCTCGCAGCTGCCGTCCTCTCCCCACAGCGCGTAGGCGATGCGAAGCCGGTCCGGGAGCACCACTCTCGTCCACGTCCACCGGGCGACGCCGAGGGACTCGAGATCGGCGAGGCCCGCGTTGCGATCGATGTACGCGGATCCCTCGCCCTCGAAGCGACGCTCGGGCGTGGACAACGACCAGCGTCCGGTGGCCGGTCCCGCGAGCGGGCACCACTCGTGGGTCTCGTGGTCGATCGGGCGGCCCTCGACATCGCGGCGCGGCACCCCCTTCACCTGGATCGTCCCCGTGAGCTTTCCACCCGGCGCTTCGAGGTCCAGCCGGGCGTCGAGCGCGCCGTTGCCGAAGTCGAACACACTGTTGCCGAAGCGCAGCGCGTGCCCGTGATGGGAGGCCTGATCCGGGGCGATCTCCTGGAGCAGGTAGTAGGCGCAACGCCCGTTCTCGTACACGGAGAGCGCGATCGACGGCCGGCTTCCCGCGGTGGGGGCGGCACCCTTTCGCGCGGCGGACGCGTAGCCCGGAAGGAACGGCAGGCCCCACGAGGGGATGAGCACGACGCCGTTGCCCGCGTCGTCGACGAGATCCGCGTACCACCAGGAGAATCCGCCACGGGCGGCGAGGGCGCCAGCCATCGGGGCTTCCTGAGGATTCGTGATGCGAAGCATGTGCACACCCTTGACGGAAGGTTGTGCATAGGTATACAACCAATGCACAGGGTTTGCAAATGTCCACCGACCTTCGCCAAAAGCCAGAAAGCATCGAGGTCCTGCTCGTCGGAGCAGGTCCCGCGGGACTTCGTCTGGCGGCCGAGCTCACGTCCCGCGGCGTGGGGGTGTGCATCGTCGATCCCTCGCCCGATCAGTTCGAGGCGAGCTTCGGGCTGTTCGCCGAGGATCTCCCCGAGGATCTCGCGCCCGCGGTGTGCGGTCAGTGGGATCACGTGCGCTTTGCGACCAGCGCCGGCACGCGCGCGGTCCACCGCGAGTACCTGAGGCTGAACAGCCGGATCTTGCATCGCCTGCTCCAAACGGCGTGCGAAGGGTGTGCGTGGGTGCGAGCCCGCGTCACGAGCGTCACCCAGCAGGGCAAGGCCTTCGAGGTCGTGCTCGACACGGGCGATCGCCTCGTCGCGCGTCGGGTGGTGGACTGCTCGGGGCACCGCCGGGTGCTCGGTCGCGCCGACGCCCGCCACGCCCAGGTCGCGCTCGGGGCCACCCTGCACGGCGACCACGGCATGAAGACGCCGTTGTTCATGGACTTCTCGGGTCCGCAGGACGGCACCTTCCTCTACGCCTTGCCGGTGTCCGCGAACGAGCTCTTCGTCGAAGAGACCGCGCTGATCACCGACCGCGCCCCCGCCTGGTCCCTGCTCGAGCAGCGGCTTCGTGCGCGCCTCGCGTCTCTGGGACTCACGGGAGAGATCGAGGTGCACGAGCACTGCGTGATCCCGATGGACTCGGCGCTTCCCGACCTCGACAGCCCGGTGCTCGCCTTCGGTGCCGCCGCCGGCATGGTCCACCCCGCCACCGGCTACCAGCTCGCTGCCAGCCTCGCGCTCGCCGGCCCCTTCGCCGCGCGCCTCGCGGAGACGCTCGACGACCCGGTCGAGACGGCGGCGCGGGCATGCTGGGACGTGCTGTGGTCCGACGAGGCCCGCCGCGTCCGCGAGCTTCGCCTGTTCGGGGCGCGCTTCGTCGCCGGACTGCCGCACGCGGATCAGGCCGCCTTCTTCGACGCCTTCTTCCAGCTCCCTGCAGATCTCGCCCGAACCTACCTGGCGCACGACGGCGGTCTCGCCGACACCTGCCGGGCAATGCTGCGTATGTTCGCGCTCTTGCCGACCAGGCTCCGCTGGTGGCTCGTCCTCGCCGGGATCAGCCAGCCCGTGACGCTGCTTCGTCCGCTTCTCACTTCCCGGTCCATTGCGGCCCGGGCCGGGGCCGCCGCCCCTGCATCCGTGAACCCGTCCCGGAGCGCATCTGGCGCCGGGAACCGCTTGGGCGTCGCCCCGGCGGGTACCGGCGCCGCACTGGCCCCGAAAGCTTCCTGAGGAGGTCGCTTGTCCCAACAGCCCCACATCCGTCTGGTCCCCGACGCCCCTCCCGCGTCGAAGCCCGCCGCACCCACCGACCGGGTCGAGCGGCTGATGATCCGGCTCGCGGCCGGCGACAAGCTGGAGCGCTGCGGCGCCATGGTGGTCGAGCATCTCACCACCGGCGGCAAGCGCATCCGCGCCAAGCTGGCCATCGCCTCGGCGCTCTCGATGGGCGCGTCCTACGACGACGCGGTGCCGTGGGCGGCGGCTTGCGAGCTGCTGCACAACGCCTCGCTCATCCACGACGACCTCCAGGACGGCGACCGGATGCGACGCGACGCGCCCACCCTGTGGGTGCGGCACGGCATGGCGCAGGCGATCAACGCCGGCGACCTGCTCCTCATGCTCCCGACCCTCGCCCTCGACGAGCTCACCTGCGATCACGGGGTTCGCTGGCTGCTCTCGCGTGCGCTCTCCCACTACGCGGCGGACACGGTGCGTGGTCAGAGCCTGGAGATGACCCTGCTCGACAGCCGGCGCTTCGGCTGGGACGACTACGTGCGCGCCGTGCACGGCAAGACCGCGGGCTTCTTCGCGCTGCCCATCTACGGCTCGGCGCTGCTCGCCGGGCGCAGCGAGGCGCAGGCGACCGCGGTGGCCGACGCCTTCGCGACCATCGGCACGATCTTCCAGATCCAGGACGACGTCATCGACCTCTACGGCCAGAAGGGTCGCGAGGCCGTCGGAGCGGACGTCCGCGAGGGCAAGGTCTCGGCCCTGGTCGTCGAGCACATGCGGCTCTACCCCGAAGAGGCGACCTGGCTCATGGAGGTGCTGGCCACCCCGCGCGACGAGACCACCGACGAGCAGGTCGACGAGGTCATCCGCCGCTTCCGCGACGGGGGCGCCCTCGAAGAGGTGCTCGACCGCATCTACGACCTCGCGTCCCGCGTGTACACCTCGCCCGTGCTCGATGCCGAGCCGGCGCTTCGCGTGGTGGCCATCGAGACCCTGGAGAAGGTGCTCGCCGGCGTGCGTCGCCTCGAGCCCTCGCTCCCCACCGACACGGCAGCCAAGTGACCGCCCTCGTCCCAGTGGCTCACGCGCGCCAGACCCTCGCGAAGGGTTCGCGGAGCTTCGCGTTCGCCGCTCGCTTCCTCACCGAGGAGCAGTGGGACGACGCGGCGCGTGTGTATGCCTTCTGTCGCACGGTCGACGACATCGCCGACGACGAGTCGGTGCCCGTCGAGGCCCGACGCATCGCGCTGCGCGACCTTCGCCTGCAGGTGCGCCGCGCGCTCGACCCGTGCCCCGACGTGGCGGGTCTGCTCGACGTGGACCGTCGGTGCGGTCTCTCCCTGAACGCGGCCGTGGCACTCATCGATGGCTGTGAGAGCGATCTCGGTGGCGTGCGCATGGGGACGGACCAGGATCTGCTTCGCTACTGCTACCGCGTGGCGAGCACCGTGGGCCTGCTCATGTGCGGCGTGCTCGGCGTACGCGACCGCGCGGCGCGCGCGTTCGCCATCGACCTCGGCATCGCGATGCAGCTCACGAACATCTGCCGCGATGTGCTCGAGGATGCGGGCAACAACCGTGTCTACCTGCCGGCCGAGCGTCTCATCGCCCGTGGCGTGCTCCCCGAGGACCTGCTCCTCGGCGAAGCCGACCCCCACGCGGTGAGCAGCGTGGTGCTCGACCTGCTCGACCTCGCCGACGCCTACTACGCCTCCGCGCTCCGCGGCATGCGCTACCTCCCATGGCGCGCCCGGCTCGCGATTCTCGTCGCGGCACGCGTCTACCGGCGTATCGGCACGGTGCTCCGGCACCGCCACGGCAACGCCCTGCTGGGCCGCGTCGTCGTCCCGTTCTCGGGCAAGGTCCTCGAGGCCACCCGAGCCGTCGCGCTGTGGTTCCGCCCGGATGTCCTCGGGCTCACCGCCCCCGCGAGCCACGACCCCAACCTCCACGTCGCCCTGAGTGGCCTGCCACACGCGAATGCTCCTCGCCTGCCGATGACGGCGGGCGAGCGGGTCTTCGCGTGATGCGGGCCAAAGGCTAGCGAACATGTACTGGATCAAGACCGTCTCCGAAATCACCGGCATTCCGAAGAACACGCTCATCGCGTGGGAGCGGCGCTATGGGCTCATCGAGCCGAAACGCGCCGAGGGATCCGGCTACCGCGTGTACACCGACGAGGACATCGCGACGCTCCGCCGCGTGCAGGAGCTGATGGCCGCCGGGTACCGAATCTCCGAGGCCGCCGCCATCGTGAACAACGAGGGCGTGCCCACCACTCAGGGTGCGCAGCAGGCTCAGCCGCTCGCCGAGGGCATCGAGGGGCTGCGTGACGTGCTCCTCGAGGCGCTGCTCGACTACGATCGTCGCGGTGCCGAGCGCGTGACCAAGCGACTCGTGACCCTGCCGTACGAGACGCTGCTCGACGAGCTGTTCCTCCCCGTTCTCCAGGAGACGGGGCATCGCTGGGAAGCCGGCGAGGTGAGCACCGTCCAGGAGCACTTCGTGTCCGCGTGGTGCCGCGAGCAGATCCTCGCGATGGCCCGCAGCCTGGAGCCCGGCGGTGCTTCGGCACCGGAGGCCATCTGCGCGACGCCGGCTGGCGAGCACCACGAGTTCGGGCTTCTCGGCGTGGCCTTCCGCCTCGCCAACCGCGGCTATCGCCTGCTGTACCTCGGCGCGGACGTGCCCACGGATCAGCTCCTCGCACTCGTTCGCGAGCGACGTCCGGAGCTCGTCGCGATCAGCATCGTGCTCGAACGCGAGAACTTCGACCTCGTCAGCTACGTGAAGCAGATCGCCGAGGCGGCCGCTCCCGAGGGCCGGGTCATCGTCGGTGGACGCGCGGCGTCGAAGCACCACGACCTCGACATCGACCGCGTGCAGTTCGGGGGCGTGCTTCCCCGGACCTAGTCGGCGATCCTAGTCGCGGTGCGCCTCTGAGATGGCGAGGCGCATCGCCGTGCGGTCGCGCTCGATGAAGCGTCGGTCGTAGCCCAGGTCCTCGGCCTGCTTGCGAACCCGATGCACGAGGACGTTCAGGTTGTTCGCACCCTGGCGCTCCCAGTCGCGTCCCCAGACGCCGCGGCCGATGGCGTCGTTGTCGATCCAGGTTCCCGGCGTCTCGGAGAGCACGTAGAGCAGCGACACGCGCGCCTCGGACCGGTACTCGACGGGCTCGAGGCTCGGTGCGCCCAATACGGCGAGCGGGGCCGACAGGTCGACTTGCAGCGCATACGGAAACAGGCCGTCCTTCGGTACGGTCGGCGCCACCGCGCTGGCTTCCTCGAGCACGAAGCGGTCCGAGCCGAGGACGAAGGGCTCGCCAATGGGCAGCGCCCGTCGGTCCGCGCCGAGGTCCAGCCATACCCCGTCTGTGTCCACGAACAGCGCGGCCTCGGGATGGTCCGGCAGCGAGAAGCCGCTCTCGACCGGCACGGCGACGGGGGCTCCGACCTTGCGCAGCGCCAGGCCGGCGGCCGCCGTGGCTCCGGCATCGAGCCGGAGCAGCAGCCCGCCGAGACGCAGCTCGTCTTCGGGACCGACGCGCATCACGCTCACGCGCTGCCCGGCGTGGAAGGTGCCGTTGGTACTGCCGAGGTCGCGGACCCACAGCTCGCCGGCTTCCCAGTACAGCAGGGCATGGTGCCCCGACACGTCCGGATCCCGCAGGATGAGGTCGTTGTCGGGTGCGCGCCCGATGGTCAGGGACCGCGCGCCGATGTCGACGGTGTACACCACCGTGCCGCGTTGGAGGACGTGCAGCTTCACGTCCTCACGGTAGCATTCGCGCGTGGAGACGGCATGAAGGGCTATCGCCTCGGAGAGGTGCTCGGCGAAGGCGCCACTGGCCGGGTGTGGGCAGCGACCCATGCCGAGCTCGGGCTGCTCGCCGCGATCAAGCGCGTGCGAGGCGGCGATCTGGCCGAAGCCTCGATCATCGCCCGCCTGGACCACCCCCACGTGGTCCGCATCTTCGATGCCGGAACCGACGCCGAAGGCGCGTGGATCGCGATGGAGCGCGCCGCCGGCACGTTGGGCGTGGCGCGGAGCGTCGACGAGTGGGTGGCCGCGCTCGATGCCGTCCTGGGCGGGCTCTCGGCCGCCCATGCAGCGGGCGTGATCCACGGGGACATCAAGCCCGGCAACGTCCTCGTCCGCACCGATGGCACCGCGGTGCTCTCGGACTTCGGCCTCGCGGGCACCTCCGCGGGCGGCACTCCGGCGTACATGGCGCCTGAAGCCTTTGGCGGTGCGGCCTCGCGTCCCACCACCGACCTGTACAGCGTGGGTTGCCTCGCGGTGACGCTGTGCAGCGGCCACCCGCCGTTCGGGACCGGGCCGTGGCAGGCGATGTCGTGGAGCCACGCGACCACCGAGCCACGCATCGAGCCGCTGTTCCCGCTCCCCGCCGGCCTCGTCGAGTGGCTGCACACGTTGCTCGAGAAGCCGCCGGGCTCCAGGTTCCAGCACGCCGCGGATGCCCGCCACGCGTTGCGGAGTGCGGCGCGGGTGCGAGCGGCGGTGGTGTCGACCGCCGATCAGAGCTCAGGTCTGTGGACGGCGACGCGGCCTGCGGGCGAGGTCCCCGTCGAGGTGTGGGAGGAGGTCGCGACCGACGCCCCGGATCCGGCACCGCTGCCGCTTCGCTGGCCGGACCGTGCGGCCCCGCGCGAGCCGGGTCAGGCCGGTCTCGGGCTGCTCGATCTCCTCGAGGCTCCGTACGTGGCGCGCGGACCGCAGCAGGATGCGTTGTGGGCGGCGCTGCGGCAGGTCGAGGCCAGCGGAGAGCCCCTGATTGCGCGGATCGACGGACCTGCGGGGTCGGGCCGCACGCGTCTGGGACGCGCCCTGGCGCAGGCCGCCGGCGAGTCTGGTTGCGTGGTTTCCGGCGCCGAGGAGGCGACGCGGGTGCGCGTGGTCTGGCTGGACGAGCAGGCGCCGGCGGTGGTCGACGGTCCGGTGCTCCAGGTGACGACCGCGCCCGTCGACGCCGACGTGGTGGTCGAGCTGCCGCCGTTCGATCCGGAGCTCTGTCGACGGGTGCTCGCGCGCTGGGTGCACCTGCGCCGCGACCAGGTCTCGGACCTCGCCGACCGCTGTGACGGCGACCTCGCGCTGGCCCTGGCGACCGTGACCGAGGCCGTCGCCTCGGGGCAGCTCGTGCAGGGGCCGCGGGGTCTCGAGGCGGCTGGGTCGCTGCGTCTCGCGCAGTCGCATCGGGAGCGGTTCGAGGCCGTCCTCACGGGCATCCCGGAAGCGCTGGTCGAGGGGGTGCGCTGGGCGGCGGTCCTCGGCATGGAGGTCGATCCAGCGCGCCATGCTGCGCTCGGCGGCGACCCGGCGTCCCTCGAGTGGCTCGTGCGGGCGGGCTTGCTGCGCGAGGGCACACCCCTGCACTGGGCGTCGGCCGCGGCCCGCGAAGTCGCCATGCCAGCGGATGCGGCGCGATACCACGCCACAGTGGCCGAGGGCATCGAGGTCACGGACTTCTGGCATGGCTGGGAGCGAGGGGTGCACCGACTCGCCGCCGGACTGCTCAGCGAGGGCGTTGCCGACCTCACCCACGCGAGCCGCGACTACACTGGCGCCGGGAAGATGGTGCAGGCCGGCGCACAGCTCCACCGTGCCGAGCAGATGCTGATCGACGAGGGGCTCCCCGCCGACGACCTCGTGCGCGTGCGGCTGAGCCTGGCGATCAGTCGGCTCGGGCCGACGCACCTCGGGTTCGACGCGTGTCGCGAGCGCCTGCGCGAGCTGATGAACCTCATCGACGAGCACCTCGACGATCCCGAGTGGGCGGGCATGAAGTCCGGTGTCCACGGCCACTTCTGCTGGCTGGTGAACCTGATGCTGCTCCCGCGCGAGGTCGAGCCCGTGCTCGAGGGGCTGCTCGCCGAGCCCGATGTGCACCCGGCCTCGTTCCACGACCTCTGCTACCTGCGGCTGGCCCAGGGACGGCCCGTGGCGGCTCTGCGAGCCATCGACCGCAGCATCGCGATGGCTACGGAGCAGAATCAGCCCTATGTGCGGCTTACCGCGACCGCCACCCGCGGCATCGCGATGCGCCACCTCGGAGACCCCGGCGCCATCGCGCACTTCGAGGCGGCACGTCGCGGTCTGCACGACGCTGGCTACCACTCCGCCGACGGCGACCTCGCGCGTGCGCTGGCGGATGCACACCGCTTTCAGGGCGATCTGCACGGCGCCCTCCACCACTATCGCCATGCGGTGGAGCTCGCGGCCCAGGGCGAGGCGCGCAGCGATGCCAGCTTCGAGCTCGGTCTCGCCATCTGCCTCGGGGAGCTCGGCGAGCTCGACGAAGCGCACGCCCGCATGGTGGCGCTCGGGACCGAGCTCGCGGCGCAGGGCCGCACGTGGAAGGCGCTCACCGACCTCTTCCGCATCACCGTCGAGGCCGAGCGCGGTGACGCCGTGGACGTGAACGCGCTCGAGGCGGCGGCAACGACCCTCGCCGACGTCGGCTACCGGGATCCGGACATCGTTCGCCACGCCCGGCGGCTGGCGATGCGCGAAGAGGCCGCGGACGTGGCCCGTCGGCTCGCGGAGATCGGCGCGTCACTCCGCGAGGACGCTGTCTAGCGAGCGCTACATCATCGGCCACAGCACCGCGAAGAACATCATCGTCGCGAAGCCGCCGAACAGGCCGCCGAGCATGCCGGCAACCAGCGGCACCACTGCTCGGGCGACCGTACTGCCGAACGCGATCGACACCAGTGCACCGAGCACCGTGGCCCCGCCGGCGAAGGTCAGCGGGCAGAACAGGCCCGCGGCCATCACCCCCGCGCTCTCGCTGTCCGCGACCCCCAGACCGATGAACACCAGGCTCGCGAGCGCGGCGATCACCCCCAGGCCGAGCCAGATGAACACGGGGATCAGCGAGGCGGAGGGCTTGTCTTCGCTCATGGCGACTCCTAGAGGTTCTCGGCGAGCATGGCGACGATGACCAGCGCGCACATCGCGGTCCACGCGAGCAGTTGGAGGGCGGTCCACAGGGCGCCGAGCACGCCGCCGATCAGCGCGGGCGCCTGCCCCAGACCGTCGAGCTCCTGGGCGCGGCGATAGCCGAGGAAGCCCGTGATCATCGCGGTCAACGCGAGCAGCCAGTTGATCGGGTACAGCACCACCGTGACCAGTCCGATGATCGGGATGAGGCCGACGCACATGCCGATCACCCACAGCAGGGCGAGGGTGATGGCCGACCCCAGCGAGATGGTCGCCGGCAGGTTCGTCTCTCCGTCCATGGCGACCTCCGCGGCGAGACTACCCGAACGGCACCTGCTGGGCGCTACTCGATGGACGAGGGCTCGAGGCGGATCTGCTCGATCTCGACGCCCGCGGACTCGGGGAAGGCCAGGCTGATGCGCAGATCCCGCATCTGCAGCTTGGAGCGGAAGGTCTGCCGCAGGATGGCGCCGTAGCGCTCGCGCAGCAGCACTTCCTTGTAGGCGACCACCTTGTCGCCCCGGTACACGACGAGGGTGCTTGGCGTCGGCTCCTGGACCTGGCCGGTGACGCTGACGTAGTAGCGCCCGCGGCCCATCTCCTGGAAGTGGGCAACGAGCTCCCGCCGTCCGCCGCTCGTGGACTCGGTCACTTCGCTGTCGCGGAACTCGCCGGCAACCGCGTAGAACGAGAGGTCGTCCGTGCCCCACATGGGGTCCTCGTTCCACCACTTGTGGACCTGCGGCGGCACGGCCACCCAGCGGCGCACGAGCTGACGGAGCTCGACCTCTCGTCCAGCGAGCTCGGGGTTGAGGCCGATGCGGTCGACCGCGACCTTGTCGTGGATGTAGAGCACCACGCCGCGCAGGCTGGTCTCTTTGTGGAACGACCGTCGCTTGTGCATCTCGCGCGGGTTCTGGAGCTTGCGTCCGTCCACGGTGACGAGGGCCGTCTCGTCGGACAAGGGCTCGCGCACGACGATGAGGTCGTAGCCTTCGGGCAGGGCTTCGCCTTCGGCGCGGAGGGTGCCGTCCTCGAGCACCGCGACCTCGAGCGGGTTCGACTCCTCCAGACGCAGGGTCCAGAAGTACAGGGCGGGGATGAGCACCAGGGCGGCGGAGAGGCGCTTGTCGATGCGCCACAGCCCGAAGCGCACCGCGAGCCAGGCGTACACGAACAGCACCGGGAAGGCCCAGGTGATGTAGCGAACCAGGTGGAAGTTCCACAGGCTCACCGGGTCCATGTTCTGGTAGACCAGGTAGAAGCACAGCGATCCGACGACGGTGCCGAATACGCCGAGCTGGCGCCAGCCGTCCCGACGGTAGGCCCAGATCACGCCGACCACGACCAGCAGCAGCCACGGCATGCGCCAGAACAGCGGCACGTCCTCGGAGCGGTAGATCGGCCCACCATCGAGGTACGTCGTGTAGAAGGTCTCGAAGATGCGCTCGAAGGTGAAGCCCTTGGTGTGCTTCTCCTCGTAGTGGGTCGTGGCGGTGCGCACGATCGAGTGGTTCAGGGTGCGGTTCGCGAGCAGGAACAGCGACAGCAGCGCCGGACCGAGGGTGCCGCCGATGCCGCGCTCCTTCCAGGTCGGCAGCTGCAGGACCGCCATTACGAGCAGCGGCGAGAGGAACACCGCGTCCCCGGGCCGTGTGAGGTAGACGAGCCCGTCGATGAACACCAGCTGGAACACGAGCGCGAGGCTCGGCGGGCGCCACGCGAACAGCGCGAGCATGGTGTAGCCGGCGGCGTGGGTGGCGATGGTCGAGCGCGGGATGATCAGCGCGATGTCGAGGAGCGACGAGCAGGCCCAGGTGGCCGCGGCGACGACGAGCAGCGACTCCAGCGGCCGCAGGGTCCGGCGCGCGAGCGCGTACAGGGCCGCGGTCATCACCAGGACGTAGAACAGGTTCGGGACGAAGAAGGCGTGCTGTGGGTCCCACAGGGCGAACGGGGAGGCGCTCAGCGCGTAGCCGATCGGGTAGTGATGGGTCTCGCCGTCCAGCGCCCACCGCGAGATGGCCTCGGCCTGCTCCCGGTACTTGTGCGGGTCGTGGCGGGTCCACCACCCGTTTCGGTCGGGGTAGGTCCCGGCGATGGGCAGCTCTTTGTGTAGCCAGTAGGCCGCGGAGTAGCCGGCGGTCGCCAGGGCCATGAGCAGGCCAGGCACGACCCATCCGCCCGCGACGGTCTCCACGCGGTCGGCGAGGGCGCGCAGCTTGTCGCGCCAGCCACTCACGCCGAGTCGCGCCTCGGCTCGCGCCAGGGCTCGGCCCCGGTCGAGCGCACGCGAGAGAGCTCGTTGCCCTGGTCCAGGGCCTGCGCTGAGAGCAGCGCGTCCATGCGACGAGAGCGCTCGAGTAGCTCCTCGAGCAGGCGGCGGTTCGTGGCGAGCAGTTCGCCGAGGTAGGCCATCAGCCCGACGATGAACGAGAGCACCACCAGGCCCACGCCGATCTGCAGGGACTGGATGAGGCCGCTCTCGCCGATGGGCGGGGTGAGGTACGCGACCAGGAAGCGGCCGAGCAGGGCGGCGCCCGCGGCGAAGAGCAGCACGGCGACGGCGCCGAAGGTCTGCAGCGGACGGTACAGGCCGTAGGCGCGGAAGATCACGGGCCCGTTGCGCATGAGGTAGTCCGGGATGGACTTGAACAGGCGCGACTCGCGGGTCTTGTCGTTCGTGGTGATCTTGACGTTGTCGGTGACCAGACCCTGGTTGCCGGCCTGGATCAGCGTCTCGAGCGTGTACGTGAACCGGTTGTGCACGAACAGCTTCTCGATGGCGCGGCGATTCATCGCGCGGAAGCCGCTGGTGGTGTCGGTCACGTTGGTGCCGCTGACGCCGCGGACCAGGCGCGAGCCCCATCCCTGGAGGAGTCGCTTGATGGGCGAGAAGTGCGCGATGGTGTGGGTCTGGCGGTCGCCGACCACGATGTCGGCGGTCTCGGCGAGGATCGGCGCGACGAGCTCGCCGATGGCGTGGCCCGGGTACTGGTTGTCCGCGTCGGTGTTGACGACGATGTCGGCGCCGAGGCGCAGGGCCGCGTCGAGCCCTGCGACGTGTGCCGCGGCAAGCCCGCGGTTGCGGGGAAAGCGCACGATGTGGTGCACGCCGAGCTCCGCCGCGAGCTCCGAGGTGCCGTCCGTGGAGCCGTCATCGATGATGAGGACTTCGATCTCGTCGATGCCCGGGATGTGGCGAGGCAGGTCGGCGAAGGTCGCGGGCAGGTGCTCGCGCTCGTTGAGGCAGGGAATCTGGATGATGAGCTTCACGCCGGGTCCTTCGCGCAGTGGGGCCCGGTTATCCCGTCGGATCCGATGGGGCATGTGCTCGACGGAGGACGGCCCGCTGCAAGCCGACAAACCCCGAAGCCGGACATCGCGTCGACGGCGCTGCATCCCAGCGATATCCACCGCCCCATGCGCGTCGCCATCGACATCCTCCATCCCGCGCACGTCCACTTCTTCCGGCACTTCCGCGAAGAGATGCTCGCCCGTGGGCACGAGGTGCTCGTCACCTCGCGGGACAAGGACTGCACCCTCGAGTTGCTCGATGCCTTCGGCATTCCCCACGTGCGGCTGTCCACGCAGCGCGCCGGCCTCGGGTCGCTGGCCGCCGAGCTCGCGGTGCGCACCGCGCGCTTCGTACGCGAGGCGCGTCGCTTCCAGCCCGACGTGATGATGGGCATCATGGCGCCGGTCATCGCGCTCGCGAGCAAGCCGCTGCGCACGCCGGCGGTGGCTTTCTACGACAACGAGTCGGCGAAGAGCGTGAATCGCATGGTCTACCGGCTCGCCGACCAGTACTGCACGCCCGAGGCGTACACCGAGGACGCGGGGCCGAACCACCGGCGCTACCGCGGCTACCACGAGCTGGCGTACCTGCACCCGAACTGGTTCACGCCGGACGAGCGGGTCGTGCGCGGCTACGGCCTCGGCGACGAGCCCCTGTTCGTGCTGCGCTTCGTCGCGTGGGAGTCGATTCACGACGTCGGCGAGGCGGGGCTTTCGGTGGACGTGAAGCGCGAGCTGGTTCGCCGCCTGTCCGAGCGGGGGCGGGTGGTGATCACCTCCGAGAGCCCGCTGCCCGCCGAGTTCGAGCCATACCGCCTGGCCATCGACGTGCACGACATCCACCACGTGCTCGCCGCCGCGACCCTGCTCGTCGGCGAGTCGTCGACCATGGCGTCGGAGGCGGCCTGTCTGGGGACCCACGCGTTCTTCGTGTCGAAGACCGGGCGCGGCGTGAACACCGAGCAGGAGGCGCGCTACGGCAACGTGCACTGCTTCGACCACACCCAGGGAGAGGCGGTGCTCGCGCGGCTCGACGAACTGCTCGCGCTGGCCGACCTGAAGGCCGACGGCGTGGCCCGCGGCAAGGCCCTGGTCGAGGACAACATCGACGTCACCGCGTGGATGGTCGAGCTCGCCGAGAGCTACGCCCGCTGATGTTCCTGCTGTTCACCCCGGCCCACAACGAGCGCGACAACGTCGAGGGTCTGGTCCGCTGCGTGCGCGAGAGCCGGCTGCGCCCGGATCGGTGGGTGGTCATCGACGACCGCTCGACGGACGGCACGGGCCAGGCCTTCCTCGACGCGGCCGGAGACCTGCCGATCGAGGTGGTCCCGTCCGGCACGCGCGGCGGCTACATGGGCTTTCGCATCGCCGAGGTGCTGCAGGCCGGGCAGCGCGCCGCCGGGGACCTCGATGGCGTCGACTACATCGGCATCCTCGATGCAGACATTCGCGTGGGACCGGACTACTTCGCGCGACTCGCCGCGGTTCTCGACGTGGCCCCCGGCATCGCCTCCGGGGCGCTGTGCAGCGAGGACCAGGGCCAGTGGCGGGTCGAGCCCGGCCAGCGCGTGGACCTGCCCCGTGGCGGGCTTCGGCTGGTGAGCGGCGAGGTGTTCCGCGCGGTGGGCGGCTTTGCGCGCTCGCGGGCCTGGGACTCGGTGATGACGGTGCAGGCGCGGCTTCGCGGGTATCGGGTCCAGTTGCTTCCCGAGCTGCTCGCGGCCAGCGTGCGGCCGACGGACAGCCGCGAGGCGGACGAGAGCGGCTGGGCGAGTCGCGGGCGACGGGCGTGGAACCTCGGGCAACCTGGCTGGCAGGTCCTCGTGCGAGCAGCCGGCATCACCGCGGGCGGTCGCGCCACCGAGGCGAGGGCGCTGCTCCGCGGCTACCTCGACGAGCGGGGAGGGGAGCGCATCGCGGATGCGGACGTCCGGGCCTACTACCGCGAGCAGCGGCCGCGGGAGTGGTGGGCCAGCGTGAAGGGGCGCCTGGGACGGCCCAACCCGCATCGCTACCTGGCGGCACGGCGCGTCGCGGACGCCGAGCTCGAGGGCGCGCTGTGACGGAGGACAAGCCGGGATCGGCGGGACTGCGCCTGTTCCGCGAGGGCGGGCTGTACACGGCCGGCATGTTCGTGATGCGGGCGGGCAACTTCCTGCTGCTTCCGCTGTACACGGCGGTGCTCACCGCCGAAGAGTACGGCGGGTACAGCATCGTGTCGCGGACCATCGCGGTGCTCGTGCCGCTCGCGGTGCTCGGCCAGACACACTCGCTGCTCAGGCTCTCGGTGGACGCGAAGGACCGCTACCGGCTGCTCGAGACGGCGGTTGCGTGGGTCGCGGGCTGGTCGCTGGTGGTGACGGCGGGGGCGGCGTTCGCGTGGCCCTGGCTCGACGAGTGGATCGGGCTCCCGCTGTGGCCTCTCGGCGTCGCGGGCCTGCTGATGGTGACCACCCGCGCGCTGTTCAACCTCTCGCTCACCTGGCTGCAGAGCGAGCATCGCGCGGCGGAGCACACCCGTCTGTCGATCGCGCGGTGGGGCTTCCTGCTCGTCGGTGTGCTCGTGTTCGTAGTCGGGCTCGAGCTCGGCGCGGTGGGCATCCTCCTCGCGATGGGCTTGTCCTTCGCGTCGGTGGCCGCTCTGGGACTGCGCGCGACCCTGGGTCGTCGACGTCCCGCGCTGCATCGGCCCGAGCTCGGCGAGAGCCTGCGCTACGGCGTCGCCTTCGTGCCGCACATGGTCGCGACGGTGGTGCTCGTCGCCACGGACCAGGTGTTGCTCGCGGCGAACGACGCGCATGGTCTCGGCACTGCCGGTATCTACGCGCTCGGAGCGAACCTCGCGTCGGCGGTGTTCATGCTCGCCGCCGGCATGCAGACGGCCTGGGCTCCGCTGTTCCTCAAGGCCGACCGCGACCGGGAGACGCGTGGCTGGGGCCAGGTGCGTCGTCTGTCGTTCTTCAGTGTCTCCGTCGTCGCCTGCGGCGCGGTGGGCGTGGGACTGCTGGCGCCGGAGTTCGTGTGGCTTGCCGGGTTGTTCAGCGGCACGGACTGGAGTCTGGCGGCGGGTGTGGTGCCCGTGCTCGCCCTCGGCGCGCTGGCTCGCAGCTACTACACCGTGGCCCTCACGGTGCTCACCGCGAACAAGGCCTTCGCGAAGTGGGTCGCGGCGGTGTCGATCCCCGCGGCCCTGCTCAATGGCTGGCTCAACGCGCTGTGGATCCCAGAGCACGGCATGGCGGGAGCGGCGTGGGCGACGAGCTGCTCGTGGGCGATCACGGCGTTGATCACGGCGGTGGTGGCGCGCTTCGCGCGTCCGGTGCCGTTCAAGTACGTGCGCGCGGTGGTGCTCTTCGCGATGGTGTTCGCGGTGCTGCAGGCGGGTGCGGGAGCGTCGCTGCCCTCACGCATCGGTCTTGGGCTTGCCTTCGCGGGTGGGCTGCTCGTCCTGGATTACCGCGACCTGGTGTACTCGGTGCGCGCGGTGGTCGCGAAGCGCTTCGGGTAGCGCCAGGCGGGGGACGTGCCGTCCCCCAGGCCGCGTACTGCCTTCCCCCTGGCGGGTTGCCGGGGGATGACGCCTGGCACCGTGCTGGGGATGACGCCTGGCACCGTGCTGGGGATGACGCCTGGCACCGCGCTGGGGATGACGCCTGCCACCGCGCCGGGGATGACGCCTGGCACGTCCACCCGCTGAACCCGGGTGGCGGCGGGCTTCGCAGATCGCCGCTTGCCAGCCGGGTCCTTGCGCACCATGGTGCGCGCTCGGAGGTTTGACCATGCGACTTCACGCGCTCGCCGCACTGGCCCTGCTCGGCTGCGGCGGCCCGGGCACGCTCCAGGACGACAGCGGGGAGGAGCAGCCTTGTACCGATCCGGTGCTCTGCGCTTGCCCCTACTCCGATGACCCCGTGGCCGACAGCGATGGCGACGGGGTGAACGATGACTGCGACCTGTGTCCCGGCGAGGACGATGCGGTCGACGGTGACGGCGATGGTGTGCCCGACGCCTGTGAGGACTGCGCGGGAGCCGACAGCGACCGCGACGGCGTCTGCGACTGGCAGGACAACTGCTTCCGCTTCGCCAACCCCGACCAGGTGGACAGCGACGGCGACGGACTCGGGGATGCGTGTGACCCGGATGCCGGCTTCTGCCGCGCACCGGCGGCGCTGACGAGCTCGGGAAACCTCGACCTGGGGCAGGTCACGGCCATGGTCCCGGTGTGTGCGGACCAGGTGGCCTACCTCGACTGGGCCAACAACCGTGTGGTGTGGCGGGACGTGGCGGCGGGTGTGGATCTGGGCGAGTTCACGGCCGGCGACCGACTGGCGGGCCTCGTGGTGGACCCGCTCCACGGAAGGCTCTTCGCCTGGTCCACCCTCGAGGACCTGGTCTACCGCTACGACCTGGCGACGGCGCAGGTGACCACGGCGAGCACCGGTGGGTCCGTGGTCGACATGGCCTGGGCAGGGGACGGGCGACTGGTGTTCCTCACGGACGACACCGGCGTGGCCCCGGCCCTCGGCATCCTCGATGGGGAGGCGATGACGGTCGACACGCTCGCGATCGACGTGCCCAACGGCGCGGTCGAGCAGCTCGCCTACGACCCGCGGCGCGGCCAGGTGCTGCTCAACATGCGTGGTCCGGTCATCCAGCGCTGGGGGCTGAACCTCGACGGGGCCGCGGCCACGCTGCTCGAAGAGAACCCGGCCATGCCCATGCTCTCGGTCGAGTCCATGGCGCTGTCGCCCGACCAGCGGTGGCTCGCCGTGGTGGGCGCCGACGACGGCGAGCTCGGCTACCACCCCACCAACCTCCAGAACTCGCGGACGTCGTGGTCCTTCTCCGGGTCTCCGGTGGTTCTCGGGTTCTCGCCGGATGGTGGACGGCTCGCCGCGCTGGGCTACGGCGGCGCGGTTCACGTGCTCGGCGTCGATGGTGACGAGGTGTTCTCGGGTAGTGCTTCGCGAGAAGACTGCTTCTCGTCCGGGGAGCGCTTGGGGTGGTCCCCCGATGGCCAGGCACTGTTCACCCTGGTTCGCTGCTCCACCGAGCAGGTGAGCCGCATCAGCTGGCACGTGTTGCCCTGAGCGAGGAAGCCCCCGACCCGTGTGGGCCGAGGGCTTCGATCCTGCCAGCGGATCCCTAGGGCATCAGAACTGCTCGGCCTCGGTCGAGCCCTTGAGCGCGAGGGTGCTGGCCTCGCCGCCCATGATGGTGTTCTTGACCTCGTCGAAGTAGCCGGTGCCGACCTCGCGCTGGTGGCGGGTCGCGGTGTAGCCGTCGACCTCGGCGGCGAACTCGGCCTCCTGCAGCTCGGAGTACGCCGCCATGCCGCGCTCCTTGTAGCCCTTGGCGAGCTGGAACATGCTGTGGTTCAGGCTGTGGAAGCCGGCCAGCGTCACGAACTGGAACTTGTACCCCATCTTGCCGAGCTCCACCTGGAACGTCGCGATCTCCTCGTCGGAGAGGTACTTCTTCCAGTTGAAGGACGGGCTGCAGTTGTAGGCGAGCATCTTGCCGGGGAACTCGGCGTGGATGGCCTCGGCGAAGCGGCGGGCCTCCTCGAGGTTCGGCTTGCCGGTCTCGCACCACACGAGGTCCGCGTACGGCGCGTAGGCGAGGCCGCGAGCGATGGCCTGGTCGAGGCCGCCGGTGGTCCGGTAGAAGCCCTCGGGCGTGCGCTCACCGGTCATGAACTCGTGGTCGCGCTCGTCGATGTCGCTCATGAGCAGCTTCGCGGCGTTCGCGTCGGTGCGCGCGATGAGCAGCGTCGGGACGCCCATGACGTCGGCGGCGAGGCGTGCGGCGATGAGGGTCTTCACGAACTGCGAGGTCGGCACGAGCACCTTGCCACCGAGGTGGCCACACTTCTTCTCGGCCGCGACCTGATCCTCGAAGTGCACGCCCGAGGCGCCCGCCTCGATCATGCCCTTCATCAGCTCGTAGGCGTTGAGCGGGCCACCGAAGCCGGCCTCGGCGTCGGCGACGATGGGCGCGAACCAGTAGCGCTGGGCCCCACCCTCGGAGTGCTCGACCTGGTCGGCGCGCTGCAGCGCCTGGTTGATCTTCTTCACGACCATCGGCACGGAGTTGGCCGGGTACAGCGACTGGTCGGGGTACATCTGGCCGGCCATGTTGGCGTCGGCCGCGACCTGCCACCCGGAGAGGTAGATGGCCTTGAGTCCGGCGCGCACCTGCTGCACGGCCTGGTTGCCGGTCAGCGCGCCGAGGGCGTTGATGTAGTCCTCGGTGTGGAGGAGTTCCCACAGGCGGCGGGCGCCCATGGTGGCGAGCGTATGCTCGATCTTCACCGAGCCACGGAGCTTTTCGACCTCCTCCTGGGAGTACGGCCGGGTGATGCCCTCGAAGCGACGGGCGTGGAGATCGGCGAGCTGGTCGAGTGCGACGGACATGGGCTTAATCCTGGATGTCGAGCAGGTGCTCGTAGGCGGGCAGCGTGAGGAAGTCCTCGAGCTGCGCGGCGGTGGTCAGGGTGGAGAAGAGCTCGGCGGCGAGCTCGTAGCGCCCGGTGTCCCAGGCTTCGGGGCTCAAGGAGGCCTTGAGCTTGGTGAGCTCTTCGGCGAAGAGCGTCTCGAAGAGGTCCGTCGTGACGACCCGTCCGTCGTCCAGCTCGGCACCGTGGCGAAGCCACTGCCAGACCTGGGCGCGACTGATCTCCGCCGTCGCGGCGTCCTCCATGAGGTGGTAGAGCGGCACGCAGCCGTTTCCGCACAGCCAGGCGGCCAGGTACTGGACGCCGACGCGAATGTTGAGCCGCAGGCCCTCCTCGGTGCGGGTGCCGCCGGGAAGGTCGACCAGGTCGGCCTCGGTGACGTCGTCCTCGCGGAGGAGGTTGATCTGGTTGGCCATCGGCATGTGGGCGTCGAACACCGCCTTGGCGATGGGCACCAGCGCCGGGTGTGCGACCCAGGTGCCGTCGTGGCCGTCGGTGACCTCGCGGAGCTTGTCGGCGCGCACCTTGTTCAGGGCCGCCTCGTTGGCCTCCGGGTCGCCCTTGATCGGGATCTGCGCGGCCATGCCGCCCATCGCGTGCACGCCCCGCTTGTGGCACAGCGCGATGACCCGGTGGGTGTAGGCCGCCATGAACGGCGCCGTCATGCCGACCTGGCCACGGTCGGGGAGCACCTTGCTCGGGTCGTCGGCCAGCGTCTTGATCGTGCTGAAGATGTAGTCCCAGCGCCCACAGTTGAGCCCGGCGCTGTGCGCCTTGAGCTCGAAGAGGATCTCGTCGATCTGGTAGGCGGCCGGCAGCGTCTCGATGAGCACGGTGGCCTTGATGGTGCCGGTCGGGATGCCGAGCGCGCGCTGGGCGTGCACGAACACGTCGTTCCACAGCCGGGCCTCGAGGTAGTGCTCGAGCTTCGGCAGGTAGAAGTAGGGGCCGCTGCCCTTGGCAATCAGCGCCAGCGCGTTGTGGAAGAAGTACAGGCCGAAGTCGAAGAGCGCAGCCGGAATCGCCTTGCCGTCGAGCTCGACATGCTTCTCGGGCAGGTGCCAGCCGCGAGGGCGCACGAGCAGCACCGCCGGGTCGTCGACCAGCGCGTACGTGCCCTTGGTCGGATGCCCGAACGTGATCGTGCCGTTGACGGCGTCGCGGAGGTTGACCTGGCCGTCGAGCACGTTTGCCCAGGTCGGGGCGTTGCTGTCCTCGATGTCGGCCATGAACACGTTCGCGCCGGAGTTCAGCGCGTTGATGATCATCTTGCGGTCCACCGGGCCGGTGATCTCGACGCGACGGTCCTGGAGGTCGTCCGGCAGGGGGGCACAGCGCCAGTCGCCGGCACGCACGTCCGCGGTCTCCGGCGGGAAACGAAGGCTCTCGCCCTGCGCCCGGCGCTGCTTCGCCTCCTGGCGGCGCAACAGCAGCTCCTCTACGCGGGGGCCGAAGCGGAGCACGAGGTCGCGCACGAACGCCAGGGCCTCGGGGGTGAGGATCTCGGCGTGCTCGGGATGGACCGGGCCCCGCAAAACCAGGTTGGTTTCGGGGCTCAGGGGAACTGCGCTCATGAGAGTGAACTCCGATTCAGTGTCTCGTCAAAGATTCACTGGTCTCGGAGCTCGATGCAACGATGCCGCTGCTGTCAGGGTGTTAGCCTTGAAAAGGACTTGCACTGTGTAGCAGTCAATCTGTCAATGGAGTAAATTACGTCACCTGACTGACCCTGCTCCATCGATCGCCGTAGACCGGCTCGGAGTGAGATTCCGCCATGGCCAACATCCCGCTTGGGCCGAAAATCAAGGTTCTTCGCCGGCGAGAAGGCTGGACTCAGAAGCGCCTCGCCGAGCAGCTCGGGGTGAGCCCGAGCTACCTGAACCTCATCGAGAACGGCAAGCGCCCGCTGCCGGCGAACCTGCTGATCAAGCTCGCCTCGATCCTGTCCCTGGACTTGACCGAGCTCGCCGAAGATGACGATGCCAGGCTTCTCAGCGACATCATGGAGGTGCTCGGCGACGACCTGTTCGAGCCCTTCGCGATCGCCAATAGCGACGTGCGCGAGTTCGTCTCTGGACTGCCCGGGATCGCCCAGGCGATGAACACCTTGTACGACGCCTACCGCCACCAGCTCGAGAAGGCGGACGCGCTCGCCGAGAAGCTGGTGGAGACCGGCCTGCTCGCCGCCGAGGAGGGACACGGCGGCCTGCCCTCCGAAGAAGTCAGCGACATGCTGCAGCGCCACGGCAACCACTACCCGGAGCTCGAGGCCGCGGCCGAAGCCCTGTGGCGACGCGCGGGACTCGAGGTCAATGCCCTCCAGTACGGGCTGGTCAACGTGCTCGAGGACGATCTGGGCGTCACCGTGCGCTTCCTTCACTCGGGTGCGCTGCCGAACGCCACCGTGCGTCGCTACGACCCCGAGCGCCGCGTCCTCGAGATCTCCGAGGTGCTTCCGCCGCGCTCTCGCCACTTCCAGCTCGCACACATGATCGGGCTGCTCACCCAGCACGACCTGCTGGATCGACTGTCCTCGGATCCGCGCCTGACCTCGGACGACTCTCGCCAGCTCGCACGCGTCGCCCTCGCCAACTACTTCGCGGGCGCGGTGCTCATGCCCTACCAGCCGTTCCTCGAGGCGGCGCGGAGCATGCGCTACGACATCGAGCTGCTCGGCCACCGCTTCCGCGTGAGCTTCGAGCAGGTGTGCCACCGCCTGACCACGATGCAGCGGGCGGGCGCCACGGGCGTGCCGTTCCACCTCGTGCGTACCGACGTCGCCGGCAACATCAGCAAGAAGTTCGCCGCCAGCGGCATCCGCTTCGCGCGCTACTCCGGCCTGTGCCCGAAGTGGAACGTGTTCGGCGCCCTGCGCTCCTCGGGCGACATCCGCGTCCAGGTCTCCGAGATGCCCGGCGGCGAGCGCTACTTCTCGATCGCCCGCACGCTTCGCAAGGGCGAGGCTGGCTACCACCAGAGCCACGCGCTGCACATCATCGAGCTCGGCTGCCCCGTGGAGTACGCGCCCGAGCTCGTGTACAGCGCCGGCGTCGACCTCGACAACGCCGATCGCGCGGTGCCCGTCGGCGTCACCTGCCGGCTCTGCGCGCGTCCGCTGTGCGCGGAACGCGTGATGCCCAGCGTCGAGCAGGGCGTGTCCGTGGACGAGAACCTCCGGGCCCTCTCGTTCTACGCGGTGCCGAGCGAGGACTAGGGGCGTCGCGCCCGCGCATCGGTAGGCGATCTGCGGCGAGCGGGCTACCATCCGCGGCGGAGACGCTCCTGGACACTGCGCTGACCAAGATCGAAGCCCCCGTCGTCGCGGTGGTCATTCCCTGCTACCGGGTGAAGCACGCCATCGTCGGCGTGGTCGACGGCATCGGCGACTGGGCCCAGCGCATCTACTGCGTGGACGACTGCTGTCCCGAGGGCTCCGGCGACTTCATCGAGGCGGAGATCGACGACCCGCGCGTGACCGTGGTGCGCCGCGAGGCCAATGGCGGCGTAGGCGCGGCGACGCTCACCGGCTATGCCGCGGCCATCGCCGACGGCGCCGACGTGCTCGTGAAGATGGACGGGGACGGGCAGATGGACCCCCGCGTGGGCCCCGACCTGGTGCGCCCCATCCTCGACCACGAAGCCGACTACGTGAAGGGCAACCGCTTCTTCTCCGGCCGCACCATCCGCGCGATGCCGATGCTGCGGCTCGTGGGCAATGCCGGGCTGTCCTTCCTCACCAAGCTCTCGACCGGGTACTGGGACCTCTTCGACCCGACCAACGGCTACACCGCCATCGAGGCCCAGGTCGCCCGCGAGATCCCCGCGGATCGCGTGCACAAGCGCTACTTCTTCGAGTCGGACATGCTCTACCAGCTCGCCGTGCTGCGCGCGCGCGTCGTCGAGATCCCGCTGGTCGCGGTGTACGGGGACGAAGAGAGCCACCTCTCCGAGATGCAGGCGCTGATGACCTTCCCGGGCCTGCACGCGCGGAACTTCGTGAAGCGCCTGGGCTTCAACTACTTCCTGCGCAACTTCAGCCCGGCCAGCGTGAACCTCGTGGCTGGCCTCGGCATGGTCGTGTTCGGCTCGCTGTTCGGCATCGCCCGGTGGAGCGTCGCGCTGCAGACCGAGAACGCGTCCACCGCCGGCACGGTCATGCTCGCGGCGCTGCCCGTGCTGCTCGGCATCCAGCTCATCCTGAGCTTCTTGCAGCACGACATCGCGTCCACGCCGACCCGGGTCATCCACACGCGCATGTCCTCGATTCGCCCGTTCGATGGCTGATCTCCGGACCTTCGCGATCTCTTCGGGGCGCACCGGCACGGTGTTCCTCACCGAGCGCCTGCCGGCGCTGTATCCGCAGCTGCATGCGGTCCACGAGCCGCCGGGCTCGCGGAGCACGCTGGTCGCCGGAAACCTCCGCAACCTCGTGGGCCGGGGCTCGCGCCTGCTTCGCGCGAAGTGGCGCCTGGAGCTGGAGCGCCGACTGGCCGAGGTGCCCTCGGGGGCGCACTACCTCGAGGTCAACCCGATGCTCGTGCCGGTGACCGATCTGCTCGCCGAGGTCGAGCCGCTGCGGCTCGTGCACCTGACCCGGCACCCGCGGTCGTGGACGCAGAGCATCCGCACGTTCAAGGCATCGAGTCGGTTCCGGCCGGTCATCGACTTCCTGCCGCTGGCGAACCCGTATCCGACGCCGCGACCGGAGGGCTGGCTCGGCACCGACCAGGTGCACAAGGCGCTTTGGCGCTGGCGCTACGGCAACGAGCAGATCCTGGCGCTGGCTCCCAACGCCGAGCGCTACCTGCACCTGCGCTACGAGGACCTGTTTGCCGAGGACGTCGGTCAGCGGGACGCGACGCTCGCGAAGCTGCTCGACTTCCTCGAGCTTCCGCCGTGCGACGACCCGGCCCCGCTCTACGCCTCCGGGCGCGCGAACCCCGCACCTCCGGGCGCGCGCGTCGAGGTACCCGAGGAATCGATTGCCGCGATTTGCGGCTCGCTCATGGCCCAGCTGGGCTATTCGCCCGTTCCTGACCCTGCGCCGTCCGCGGCGTCGGTTAGGGGGACGGCGGAGGAGGCGTCTTGATTACCTGGCTGATCGCGAGCGCGCTGGCTGCGGACCCCGCGGCTGGGCTCGCCACCGTACAGCTCGCGCGTATCGAGGGCTGCGTGGTCACCTCCCACGAGGCCACGCTGTCGTGCAAGAAGGGTGCGTGCACGCTCGACGAGACGCTCACGCTCCAGGAGCCGACCTGCGCGGCGCGTGTGGCCTTCGACGGCCCGTCGCTCGACGGTGCGCCCGAGCCCCTCGTGGCGACCGCCACTGGCGTCAAGCTGCCCGAGCCCTGCGAGAGCGGCATGCTCTGCGTGCGCGGCGCGAGCCATCCCATCGCGGTCAGCCGCGTCGTGGCGCTGTCCCAGGGCGAGTCGTCGGTGGGTGTGGTGCTGGCACACGGCGACGTCGCGCCGACCGTGACCACCGACTACACCCAGGCCGCGGGCGAGGGGAGCACGGTCGTCACCGGCGCTCCGGCACTCAAGAAGCCCGCGGTGCTCAAGGTCCCCAAGGCGATGCGCTCGGCGAAGCCGACCTCGGTGGACTACTACGGCCCCGTCGACAAGGGCCTGCGCGACGGCCTGTGGGAAGAGCGCCACGCCGCCCGTCACCCGATCGCGCGTAACGTGACCTACGACCTCGGCATCCGCGTCATGACCGGCCCGTGGGAGGCGCACACCGTCGTCGACGACGAAGGCATCGCCCGGCGGGTGCCCGAGCTCGCTGCGTGCCCACGCGAGGCGACGATCGAGACCATGTCCGGCGGACTGATCACCCAGTCCTGCATGTGGTCGGATGACGAGGGCAGCCACGCGCTCGTCGCCAGCTTCCAGCCCGAGCCGTGGCGCCTCGTGTCGATTGGCGAGGCGTTGAACGGCCGTCGACAGGGCGAGGCGCGCGAGTTCTGGCCCGACGGCAGCCTGCGTGAGCGCGCGACCTTCTTCGAGGGGCTCGCCGTCGGCATCACCGAGCGCTGGCACGAGGACGGCACCCCGGCCGGCCGCATTCAGCACCGCATGGACGGCGGTGTGCAGAGCGAGCGAGGCTGGTCGACCGATGGCCAGCTGAACCTCGAGGCGGATCGAGTCGCCGGCATGGGCGCGAACCTGTGGGTTCGCCGCTACGAGGGCGGCCGCCTCGTCGAGGAGCGCCGACCGCTCGACGGGCTCCAGTCCGTAATTCACGCGCGCCGCGACGGACAGTGGGTCACCGAGCAGGAGTCCGTCCGCCGCACTCCGCCGCCGGACGGGCAGTGCTTCGCCGACTCGGACTGCGACAGTGGCATCTGCCTGAAGACCTCGTGCGTCTCGACGCCGGACCCGGCGTCCTACCTCGAGGACGTGGCGTGGTTCACCCCCGAGGCGGGGGCGGTGAAGGCGCTCGCCGAGCACGGCGGCAACGGCTGGGTCTCCGCGGAGCTGTTCGGCGGAGAGGCCGGCTGCATCGAGGCCTCCGCGCGTCCGGGCGTCGGGCTCACCCTCGACAGCAGCCTCGGTACCGTGTCCCGCGACCTCGGCATCGGCTTTGCCGACGAGCAGGGCGTGACGTGGACGGTGGGGCTCGCCGAGAAGGTCGCTTCCTGCGTCGAAGACACCGACTACCTCGAGTGTGGGGACGGTGGCTTCCAGGCGTGTGAGGGCGCTCGACTGATGGTCCACGACCCCGGCACCGAGCCGACGTTCAAGAAGCCCCGCGCCCCTCGGCGGGTCGGCGAGTGTGGCCTCGACTGTGGTCCGCGTACCTGCGACGCCGAGGCCGACCGCGTGACCTGGCTGCTCGGCGAGCGCCGCGTCGCAGCCGGAGAAGCGGGGCCCGTGCGGCTGTTCTGGGACAAGGCCGCCTGCGAAGCCCAGTAGGCGCCCGTCTCGCGGATGCCTACAGGTAGATCTTGCGGGTGTCCTCGACGAAGAGTCCCCAGAGGATGGCGAGTCCGAACGGGGCGCACGCCGAGGGGGTGAGCATGGCGCCGAGGATGACGCCGATCAGCCAGCCCCACATCGCGCGCCGCTGGAGCCCGAACACGCCAAGCAGGGGCAGCAGGGCGTAGGTCCCGGTGCACACGAAGGTGAACAGGCCCATGAAGCCACCAAACGCCCACTTGAGCTCGTCGGGTTCGCGACTCAGCTCCGGGTCGAAGAACGGCATCGCCACCATCATCGGCGTGAGTCCGATGGCGAAGGTCAGGTAGGTCAGCCCCACGAAGAGCAAGGTGACCTGGGCGACGCGCACGCCCACCGGCAGTGGAGCCTCGGCCACCTCTTCGGGGGCGGCGAAGGCGTCGTCCAGGCTCACGCCGTCTCCGGCCGGACGTCGTGGAAGCGCGTGAAGTCGACCTGGAGCCGACCGTCGGGCAGCCTGCTGATCACGTCGACGAACACGTGCTGATCGAGGATGTCGTCGCTCTGGTACACGTGGCGAGCGTGCACGGTCTGGCCGTAGGTGCCGTCGTGGCCGGTCATGGTGCAGATGATGCCGGCGAGGCTCTCGTGAATCTCGCCGTCGGTGAGCGGCGCGAGCGGACTGTCCTCGTCGATGACGTGGAACACGCTCCACGTGAGGGCGAACATGGGCGAGAAGCGACGGACCAGCGGCAGATCGACCAGCCGACGGAAGGTGGCGCCCTCCTCGGTGACGACGTCGACAAGCGCGGCGACGTTCATCGAGGCCTCGACGATCTCGTTTCCGCGAGCATTGCCCACGCGGAAGCACAGCGTGCGCTTGCCGTCGAGCTGGCGAATCACCGCCACCCGGCTGAACAGCGCCTTCATGTTCGGGCGTGCGGCCTTGGCGAGCGCGAGGCCCGTGAACAGGGCGGTGCCGACGAGGCCGGCGAAGGCCTCGACCCACACGAGCACGTGCGCGTAGGTGCTCACCGGGGACAACCCGCCGTAGCCGATGGTCGTCATCGTCTGGACCGAGAACGCGAAGGCCTCGACGAACTGCGCGCGCTCGAGGCCGGTGACGCCCTCGGGCTCGAGCAGGAACAGGGCGGCGAACACCGCGTTCGAGAGCACGAAGGCGGCCACCATCGCCGTGAATAGCGCGCCCCAGCTCCGATCGAGGAACAGGTAGAACAGGTCGCTGCGCAGGTCGTTCGGCACGCCCTTGCGCACCGCCTGGTCGAGGCTGATCGCCATCCGCTTGCGGTTGGCGGTGGGCTCGGGCGCGGCGGCGGACGCGGGGGCACCCGCGAAGAAGGTCGGGTCCTCGTGGTGCACCGCCTCGGGGTCGGCGAGAGGCGCCATCCACAGGTCGAAGAACACCTGCACCAGCATCAGGAAGGCGATCAGCGACACGAACACGAGCGCGCTCATCTGCGGGGCGACGGCGGCGAGCAGGCCGGCGAGCAGGGCCGAGAACAGCCGCATCCGCGAGCGCTGCTGGTCGCTGGTCTCGCCGGTCCGCCGCTCGGTCACGCTGTCGAGCGCGCCGACGGTGAGGAACACCAGCGCCACGCTGCCCGCGAACAACCAGCCGTACGCGGCCTTCGCCGGCTCCATGGGCTCGAAGAAGGTGACCTTCTTGATCGACACACCGACGGCGGTGATGCCGATGGTCAGCGGCAGGTGCGCCCAGGTCCACACCACGGACGCGAGTCGCGTGCGCTTGAGCCGGCTGCCTGCGATGTCGTCGAAGTACAGCCACCACAGGCCGCAGGTGACGAGCAGTCCGAGGCCGGCCATCAGTCCGTTCTGGGAGTCCACCCCCTGCTCGTACAGGGCGGTGAGCACCTTCATGAACGACTCGCCGAGCACGATCAGCGTCAGCAGGCCGTAGCGCTCGGAGAGGTGGATAAAGTCGTTGGGAAAGCGGCCGCCGAGCTCTCGGGCCTGGCGCGAGAAGGTCGCGCCGATGCCGATGGTGACGGCGAGCACCCACATCGCGTAGTTCCACGGGGTGGGTACGAGCAGCGAAGCCCACCACAGCGCGGCCCGCACGCCGTGGACCGAGGCGTAGAGCTGCCCGAGCTCCCGGGCCTCGTCCACGGTCCGCCACACGCGCACGTAGAACAGCGAGTGGATGACGAGCACGAGGCCATACGCGGCGACGAAGCCCGACGGCTCGCCCTCGAGCACCTGCGGCACGGTGACCGCCATCATGCCGATGCCCGCCATCTGCGTGAACACCATGGCTCGGTGACGCAGGTCGTCGACGACGAAGCGGTTGCTGTACAGCGTGAAGCTGCGCCACGACAACCACAGCGGGGTGAACAGCCCGGCGAACGCGAGGAAGCCGTCGAAGGTCACGCGCTCCGACAGCGTGGTGCCGAGCTGCAGGATGGTGGCGACGTAGATCAGGTCGTAGAACAGCTCGAGCCATCCCACGCGTCGTGGGTGGCCACTGCCCGGCATGTGGAGGGTCGGCGGGTGGACCCAGCGGTTCTGCACGCGTGCTCCTGCGGCCCGAGGCTATCGCATGGCCTCGGTCGGGGCGTGTCTCAGCGCGTCTTGTAGCGTCTCGGGTCGATGTCGTAGCGCTCGACCCGGGTGCCCATCATGCGCTCGGTGATGCCGAGCTCGCGCGCGGCGGCGGCCATGTTGCCCCGGTGAGACTTGAGCGCGTCGCGGATCAGGTCCTCTTCGAGGGCTGCCACCGCCGCCTTCAGCGTGCCGCGTGGAGCGGTGTTCGAGCTCTCGGCGGTCTGCAGGGTGGGGGGCAGGTGGTGGCCGAGGATGACGTCGTCGCGGGCGAGAAGCACGGCACGCTCGACGCAGTTCTCGAGCTCGCGCACGTTTCCCGGCCAGTGGTACGCGAGCATCATGTCGATGGCGGCGGTCGCGATGCGGCGCACCGCCTTGCCGTGGGCCTTGTTGAACACCTCCACGAAGTGATCGGCGAGCAGCAGGATGTCCGTGCCACGCTCGCGCAGCGCGGGCAGGCGGATGGGGAACACGTTGAGGCGGTAGTACAGGTCCGCGCGGAAGCTGCCCTCGTGGACCATGCGCTCGAGGTCGCGACTCGTGGCGGTGATCACGCGGACGTCGGCGCGCAGGGTCTGGTTGCCGCCGACGCGCTCGAACTCGCGCTCCTGGAGGACGCGGAGCAGCTTGACCTGGGTCGAGGGCGACAGGTCGCCGATCTCGTCGAGGAACAGGGTGCCGCCGTCGGCGAGCTCGAAGCGACCCTCGCGGCGGGTGTGTGCGCCGGTGAACGCGCCGCGCTCGTGCCCGAACAGCTCGGACTCGATCACGCCCTCGGGCAGGGCCGCGCAGTTCACCTTCACGAAGGGGCCGCGGGCGCGCTCGGAGCCGGAGTGCACCGCGGAGGCGACGAGCTCCTTGCCGGTGCCGCTCTCGCCGAGCAGCAGCACGGTGGTTCCGGACTCCGCGACCTGGCCGATCAGCTGGTAGACCTGCTTCATCGCCTTGCTGCGACCGAGGATGTGGCCGGGCGCGTCGGCGTCGGGGGCCGGGGTGCCCGCGGTACGCGCCCGCACGGAGGGGGCGAGCAGCGCGGCCGTCAGCGACAGCACACGCTCGACCTGGTCCAGGTCCGCCTCGAGCGGCGCGAAGGCGCTGAGCGTGGCGACGACGCGGGTCTCGTCGAGCACGGGCACGCACACGAAGGCGAGTGGCCGCCCGAGCGCCGCCATGCCGGTCTTGTCGGTGAACCGCGCGTCGGTGGTGATGTCGGCGACCCGCAGCGGCTCGCCCGACTGGGCCACGCGGCCGGTGACGCCCTCGCCGAGGTCCCACTCGCCGCGTCGGACCTCGGTGGGGGTGAGGCCGTGGGCGGCCTCGATGCGCAGCTCGCCGGCGTGCGGGTCGAGGGTCGACAGCGTCGCCCGCTGCAGGCCGAGCTCTTCGGACAGCGCGCGCAGCACGGGACCGAGCACGTCATCGAGAGGAGGGGTGCCGCGCACGAAGCGCGCGATACGCCCGAGCAGGTTCAGGGCCTGGGTGGACTCGCTCATGGGTGCATCCTACATAAATGTAGGTCGTAGAGTGATGAAATCCGGTGAGGTCGCTTCACGATGGATGAAAAGTAGCCCGTGGTCGGGCTTTTCGGTCCTGCGATGTGCATTTCCAACATAAATGTCGTCCCAGGGGCATGCGGCTACAAAAATGTCGGAAATGAGGCGCTGTTCAGTGTCGCTCGCGTGACGAGTGGTCCTCGTCGCCGGTCCTCACGCAGAGAAAGCCACGCTGCCACGCGGGCTTCCGTCGGGTGTCTCGCGATGGAGCAGGGGGCTGGCACGCCTCTTGCGTTGGTGCCCGGCCACGTGGAGGTACCTATGTCCGATCCCTCGTCTGCCGAGGTCCTGTTCTGGGTGAACAACATCTGGATGCTTGTCGCCGCCTTCCTGGTGTTCGTGATGCATCTCGGTTTCGCCGTGCTCGAGAGCGGGCTCGCCCAGTCCAAGAACACCGTGAACGTGCTGTTCAAGAACCTCACGGTTCTGTCGATCGGCCTGCTGACCTACGCCGCGGTCGGGTTCAACCTCATGTACCCGGGAGCGGAGTACGCCGGCGGCTTCTTCGGCTTCGCGGGCTTCGGCATCTCCACGGACGCCGCGGGCCTCGGCATCGGCTACGCCGAGGGCCACTACACCTACTGGACCGACTTCATCTTCCAGGCGATGTTCGCCGCCACCGCCGCCACCATCGTGTCCGGCGCGGTGGCCGAGCGGATCAAGCTCGAGTCCTTCCTGACCTTCGCGTCGATCTACGTCGCCACCGTCTACCCCATCGTCGGCATGTGGCACTGGGGCGGCGGCTGGCTCAAGGAGTACGGCTTCCACGACTTCGCCGGGTCGACCCTGGTGCACTCGGTCGGTGGCTGGGCCGCGCTCGTCGGCGTGATCATCCTCGGGCCGCGCCTCGCCAAGCAGCGCGGTGAGGCCAACCCCCACAGCTTGCCGCTCGCCGCCATCGGCGTGCTCCTGCTGTGGTTCGGCTGGTACGGCTTCAACGGCGGCTCCGTGCTCTCCGCGGACCCCGCGGCCGTGAGCCTGGTCGTCGTCACCACCTCGCTCGCCGCGGCGGCGGGTGTCATGGCCGGCGCCATCACCTCCTGGATCGTCGACAAGAAGCCGGACCTGTCCATGGCGCTCAACGGTGCGCTCGCCGGTCTCGTCGGCGTCACCGCCGGTGCCGACGTCGTCGGTCCGATGGACGCGGTGCTCATCGGCGCCATCAGTGGCGTGCTCGCGCTGCTCGCCACCAAGGGCATGGACCGCATCGGCGTCGACGACGTCGTGAGCGCGGTGCCCGTGCACCTCGTATGCGGCATCTGGGGAACCCTCGCCGTCGGCATCTTCGCGGCGGACAAGTCCTTCGGGGCGCAGCTGGTCGGTGTACTCGCCACCGCCGCCTTCTGTGTGCCGTCCTCGGCGCTGCTCTTCCGAGCCATCAAGGCGACCCTCGGCCTTCGGGTGACGGCCGAGGAGGAGGAGCAGGGCCTCGATCACCACGAGCACGGGCAGGGAGCCTACGAGTTCCGTCCCTCCACCACCGGAGAGGTCGCCCTGGAGCTCGTCGCCAAGTAGCGCTTGGCGCGATGTCGCGGGGCCGGGGGCGCGACTCAAACTCTCCCCGGACCGGTTGGCACCGGACTCGCTGAAAAAGGGTACACAGCCTCCTGTCCCTCTCCACGTGGGGCAGGGGGCTTTGCCCGTTTCTGGGCCGCCGGTCAGGCGGTGAGCGGCTCCCAGTCTCGCCAGTCGCCCGCGGTGTGGCTCTCGATGTCGGCGAGGAAGCCGAGCACCATGTGGAACAGGCGGTCGGGGTCGTCCAGGAACGGGGAGTGACCGAAGCCGTCGGGCTCGACGAGCTTGATGTGGTCGGGCAGGTGCTCGCGGAAGAACGCGAAGCTCGAGTGCGGCAGGATGCGGTCGTGCTTGCCCCACATGAGGATGGCCGGCATCTGCAGCTCGGCGAGATCCTCGGGCGTGAGCAGGTCGTCCTGTTCGATCGAGTGGATGAGCTGCTGCAGCGCGGGCTTGTGGAAGCTCGCCCGGATGCCGAGTGCGATGAGTGAGCGGATGGGGCTCTTGTTCGCGAGCAGGCGGTCGACGAACTCGAGGGCCTCGTCGTGGGACGAGACCTCGAAGGTGCGCCCGAGCTCTTCGATCTCGTGGTGCTCCATCATCGCGCCGCCCGGCGACAGCAAGATGAGCCCTCGAACCTTCTCGGGGCGTTCCTTGGCGTAGTGGATGGCCGCGAGGCCGCCCATCGAGTTGCCGAGCACGACCACGGGCTCGTCGATCACGGCGTCGAGCGTCTCGAACAGCGAGGCGCGGAGGTTGTCCGCGTGCAGCCCCTCTTGAGGGGTCGACGAGAAGCCGTGGCCCGCGAGGTCCGGGCAGATCAGCCCGCCGACGACGGGCTGCAGGCGCCGGATCAGCGGCAGGTAGTGCACGCCGGCGCTCGAGAAGCCATGCAGGAGCAGCATCTTCGGCAGGCGCCCACCGCCCTTGCCGACGATGACGTGCATGGGGCCGACGCTCGTATCCACGAAGCGACGGCGAAAGCCCATCCGCCGGAGGGCGAACAGGGCGAGACGGTCGGCGAGCTTGGGGAGAGCGCTTACGGGCACGAGCGGATCATAGCCCGTCGCGCGGGTTGTCTCCGAGCTTTCACGCGGCGAGCGCCGGTCAACCGCCGACCGTGCCGGCCCAGCTGGGCGGCGGAGGCGACTCCTCGAACAGGCCAATCCACTCGTCGGCCCACTCGGCGTCGTGGAACAGCAGCCAGCTGCGCAGGTGCGGGTTTGCCGGCTGGAGCAGGTCGCGAATCACGTCGATGCCCTTGGCCACGTCGTCGAGCGCCAGGTCCACGTAGTGGTAGCGCCGTCCCTCGCCCACGCCGGTGACGCCGCCGAGTCCTCGCATGGCGAGCGTCTCCTGCAGGACTCCGGCCATCGCTTCCGCGGACTGCAGCTGGCTGCGTGCGTCGCCCTGGTTGTCGACCTTCAGGTAGCAGAAGTGCGCGGACGCGAAGCACTCGGAGAAGAACGGCTCGGGCGAGTAGGCGGCGTCCCAGACCTCGGGCAGCGGCGTCTTCGCCGCGTACATGTCCGCGTGGCCCGAGTAGTCCTCGGCTTCCTGGGTGCGGTAGTCACGCTCGGCCCACGGCTGGTTCCACAGGTTGGAGAGCTCGACGCGCCGCTGACGCTGGTCGTTTCGATGGGCCGCGAGGGCCCGTCCGAGCTCGGACATCGCGCGTCCCTGGCGACTGCTCTTCGTGAAGAAGCGGCCGATGAAGCTCGGTTCGTCCGACTCGGATTCGTCGATGCGGATGTCGCCGACCCACCGGTAGAACTCGCGCTCGCCGAGCATCAGCTCGGTGGCGAACCCGGCGAGCCGCGCGTGCTTGGCGTCGCCGGGGGTGAGCTTGTCGCAGTAGAACGACAGGTCGAGCCGGCGGTGGTCGCCCGGTCGCGCCTCGAAGCGCAGCTCGTCGAGCGAGAAGCCCGCGCGGGCCGAGAACAGCTGGTTCGCCTTCGCGGCGGTGGCGGGCTCGCGCCACGTGGCGATCTTCCACCCGGGAATGGCCGGCGCCCGAGCCACGACGAAGTCGATGAGCGGACGAAGGCTGTGCGTGGCCTCGGCGGTGAGAACCAGCTCGCACTCTCCGCTGGGAAGCCGTCCGATCTCCCAGATGATGCCGGCCTCGATCGGCCACACCAGCTGATTCATCCAGTCGGTGGGATCCCAGGCATCCTTGCCGTCGACGACGAGCGCGAGGTGGTCCGCCGCGTCGGCGAAGGCGGCCCACAGCGTGGCGATGCGCGCTTCGACGGCCTCTCGGCGCTTGCGCTCGCTCCGGTCGCTGTCGGCAGTGAACAGCCAACGCATGGGCTCCTCCCAGGGCGGATTCTACAGACGCGGGCACGGGGCGATGGGCAGCGCCGTGCATTGCAGGGCCTCACCGGGATCCTCGGCCGGTGCGGGACCCGGGTCACAAGCTGTCCCCCTTGTGCGGAGGCTGTGCGTGGCAGGCTATGAACCCGGGGTCGGGCCAGCGCACTGAGAGGCCCGGAGGCCGCATCCTCACGCTGTTCGCCACACTCGCGCTCGCCTTCGAGCCCCCGCCGGACTCGGCACCTCGCTTCGACGAGGTCGAGGTCGCCACGCGTGAAGCCAGCTTCGACAACGGCTTTCGCCTGCTCGTCCGCGACACCGGCGAGGGCGCGATCACCGTGGTGAGCTGGGTCTCGGGGGGCGAGCCGTCGGCGTCGATTGCCGCGGCGGAGCTCTGGTACTCCCGCGACCTCGGCTTCGGTACCCGCGTGCGCGATGCCTACGGCCAGGTCGGCGCAGCCAGCGAGGCCGTCGTCGGACCCGAGGGCACGCTGTTCATCGCGGTCGGCCCGCTGACGAGCCTCGAAGTGCTGCTCACCCTGGAGCAGGCACGGCTCACCGCGTCCGAGAGCCGGGTCAGCGCCCGCGAGTGGGAGTTGCTCCAGGCGGTGGACGTGCCCTGGGTGCGGATGGAGTCGGGCGAGACGTGGGCGCAGCCGGTGCTGGCGGCGATGTACCCCGAGGGCCACCCGGCGCACCCGAGCCCGCTGCGGCCCGTGAGCCTCGCCGAGGCCCGGGGGGCGGCGCGTGAGCTGTACCGACCCGCGAACACGGCAACGGTCGTGCTCGGCGCCCTCGATGAGTCCGCTCGCGACCAGGTGGTCGACGTGTTCGCCGAGATGTTCGGCGCGCCGGCGGCCCTCCCCGAGCCCGAGGAGGTTCAGGCGCGGGTGGTCGTGCCCGAGCATCGCTGGGTCGGCGACACCGTCGACGATCCGACGAGCGTCGCCGTGGCGTGGAGCCTTCCGGGTGTCGGACAGGCCTCACCCGCGGCGCTGCAAGGCGTGCGAGTGGTCGTGGAGCGGGAGCTGGCGCGCTCGCGCCGACTGGCCCCGGAGTGCGCCATCGAGCTCGGTCTCGCGGCCTCTACGCTGGTGTGCCGAAGCGAGGTTCGTGGCCGCAAAGCGCGAACCGCCCGCCTGCTCGGGAAGATGCCGAGAAAGCGGGCGGTCGAGGTCCACCTCGAGGCGGTGCATCGGGACTGGGCCCGGCAGCGCTTGGCTCAGCTGGCGTCCGCCTCGTGGCAGGCGGACGGAAGGGCGCGTCGCGAGGGACGCGACTTCGGTCAGCTCGGTCACCTGCCGGAGCAGGAGCCCGCGACAATCGGCGAGGTCGAGGCGCTGCTTCGCGCGCACCTCGGACCCGACCGGGCCGTGGCGACGCACCTCACCGAGTGACTACTGCCACGCGTCCTTGTGGTCGCGGCTCCACTGGTCGAAGCCGACCGGCGACCGGCCCAGCACCGCGGGAACGGTGTCGGTGACCTGCTCGAAGGCGTGGGCGCGAACGCCCTGGTACAGGCCGACGAGCACGTCGATGGCGAGGGGGGGCATGCCGGCTTCCTGGAGGCTGCTTGCCCAGCCCTGCTCGGGCACGTCGATGTAGCGGACGGGCTTGCCAAGCGCGTCGGTCAGCTTCTCGGCGACCTCGGCGTGGTCGAGCAGCTCGGGGCCGGTCAGGGTCCAGGCTTCGCCGCTGTCGTCGCCGAGCAGGGCCTTGGCCGCGGAGGCTCCGATGTCGGTGCTCGCGATGAACGGGGTCTTGCCGTCGCCTGCGGGCAGGTAGATCGCGCCCTCGGCCTTGATCGGACCGCCGTAGAAGGTCGCGAAGTTCTCCATGAAGAAGGTCGGCCGCAGGTGGACCCACTGCAGGCCACTGTTCTCGATGTACAGCTCGACCTGGCGATGCGTGGACTCCGGGAAGTGCTCGACGCCCATCGCCGACAGCTTCACGATCTTGCGCACGCCGGCAGCCTTGGCGGCATCGACCAGCGCGGTGGCCAGCGCGACTTCGTCGGGTCGGTACGCGGGGTTCACGAGGTACACCGCGTCGACGCCGTCGAGTGCGGGACCCCAGGTGCCGCGGTCGTCCCAGTCGAACAGCGTGGGCACGGTGTCCTTCGGGGCGCGGCTCGGGTCGCGGGTCGCGCCGCGCACGGTGGCGCCGGCGGCGAGCAGGTGGCGCACGGTGGCGGTGCCGGTGGTTCCGGTGGAGGCGAGGACGAGGACGGTGGAAGACATGGGCTTTCTCCTTTCGGTGCCCAGGAAATACCCACGCCTCGTTCATGAGCCCAATGGGCCTTTTTCATTCAGTCATGAGACTGTTCTCATGTTAGGTGGAGCCCATGCTCGACCACCTCACGCTGCATCAGCTGCGCGCGCTCGACCTGCTGCTCGAGCTCGGAAGCGTCACCCGGACCGCCGAGCGCCTCGCGGTCAGCCAGTCCGCACTCAGCCACACCCTACGAGGGCTGCGCGAGGCACTGGACGATCCGCTGTTCGTGCGCGCAGGAGGTCGAATGCAGCCGACGCCTCGGGCCGAGGCCCTGCGGGTTCCGCTGCGGCGGGCCCTCCACGACCTCGAGGTCGCGCTGGCCGCGCCCGACTTCGAGCCTTCCTCGGCCGCGGGCACGTTCAGCCTGGGCATGCCCGACGCCTTCGCGATGATCGTCATGCCGGGTCTGCTCCGGGTTCTGCGCAGTCAGGCGCCCGGACTGGATCTGGATGTGCGACCGGTGCCGGTGGGGCGCCTCGCCGAGGTGCTGCAGACCGGTGAGCTCGACCTCGCCCTCGACGTGCGGCCGCCGCCGCGCACCGACCTGCGCGCGCGGGCGCTGTTCCGCGACGACTTCGTGTGCATGGTGTGTGCCGCGCACCCCGCCCGCGAGGCCCTCGACCTCGACGCCTACTGTGCGCTTCCCCACGCGCTGATCTCGCCGACGGGCTCCGGAACTGGCGTGGTCGACGACGAGCTCGCCAAGCTCGGTCGCTCTCGGCGTGTCGCGGCTCGGGTGCGCTACTTCCTCGCCGCACCCTCGCTGCTCGAGGGCACGGACCTCGTGCTCACGCTGCCACGGCGCGTCGCCGAGTCCCTGCAGACCCGCGGACAGCTCGCGATTGTCGAGCCGCCGCTGGACCTGCCCGGGTTTGCGGTGAGCCTCGTGTGGCACCAGCGCATGGACGCGGAGCCCGCCCACCGCTGGCTGCGCGACCACCTCGCCGCGTTCGCGAGCTGAGGCCTACAGCCCCTCGATCGGCGGCAGATCCAGGATGTAGAAGTCCGTGTAGAAGTCCTTCTTGCGGCCGCGCGGGTCCTTCTCGTCCACGCGCTCTTCCATGCCGAAGACCTGGAGCACGCTGCCCTCCTCGTCGCCGGCGGGCAGCGCGATCACGTGGATGCTGCGCTTGGACTGCGAGGGTCCGAGCTTCGGGTCGTCCCACAGGTGGACGTAGCCGTCGCCAGCCTCGGCGATGAGCGTCTTCGAGTTGTACGGCGAGGTGAACACGAGGTCGCCGCCCGCGGTGTGAAGGCCGACTCGGGCCTCGACCCCGGACTTCACCGGCGTTGTGTTCGTGTACTCGATCTCGATGGCGAGGGCGTTGTTCTTCACCTTGGAGAACTTGGCGCGCTCGGTCGAGTTCTGGATCTCCGGCAGGCTGTCCTTGCCGACGATCTTCTTCACCGAGATGACCTCGACCTGGATGCCCTGGGCGACGGGCTTGGTACCCACACCCACGGCCTGGCACGAGACGCCGGGGTTCCACTTGCCCTCGTGCTCGCCGTTGAGGTGCGTACACAGGTCCTGTGCGCGCTGGCTGGCGCTGCTGCCCAGACCGCCGCCCCCACACGCGAGGAGGAACGAGGTCACCACCGCGGCCGCGGTGACAAGGGAAATCCGACGCAAGGGCACCTCCAAGTGCTGCGGGCGAGCATACCAGCGGATCCTCGGAGCTTCCGGGCCTGTCAGCCAGGCATCGCGCACTGGGTGATGGCGTGCACCGCGATGGCCCGCATCCCGAGGTCTTCGGCCTCCTCGGCGTAGGGAAGCAGGAATACGCCGTACTGCAGCGCCCGGAACCGCGCGCGTGGGGCCAGCCGGGCGGGGTCGACGGGCCCTCCGGCCTCTCGGTAGGCCGCGAACAGGGCGGTGCGGCCGGCGGCATCGAACCACGTCCAGCCGATGGACAGGTCGCCGCTGGGATCGCCGCCATGCACGTCGCCCCAGTCGATGACGCCGGTGACCCGGTCGTGCTCGACGAGCACGTGACGCGGGTACAGATCGCCATGAACGACGCAGCGGAGCGCGGGAGGCGGATGGTCGGCGATGCCCTCGAGGAGCCGCTCGGCCTGGGTCCACGGCAGGTCCGGGGCCAGGGCGCGAGCCGCGGGCAGACGCTCGCGAAGCCGCGCGGCGCGGCCCTCGAGGTCGGCGCGGTTCAGCGTGTCCGCGGGCAGTCCCTCGGGGAGGGGCGACCGGTGCAGCCGGGCCAGGAAGTCGCCGAGTTCGCGGGCGATGGTTCGCGAAGCCGGAGGGGGCGCGCCCTCCTCGCCGCACACGCCCGGAAGCAGGCGGTAGCCGGCGAACGGGTAGGGGTAGTCGTCCGGGTCGGCGACAACGTGCTCGGGCCGCGGGATGGGCAGGCCGAGGGCGGGAAGTCGCGCGAGTACGGCGAGCTCGCCGTGCATCAGGGCGCCGCCGAGCTTGCGGCGCGGAAAGCGGAACACCCACTGTCCGCCCACGAGGAAGGCCGCGTTGTCCCAGCCCTCACCGAACGGCAGGACCTCGGCGCCCGCGAACCGGGGCAGGTGCCTGGCGAGCAGGTCCCTGGCCCGGTCCACGTCGATCGACGTGTCGGCGTGCCACTCGGCCATCAGTCGCGGCGGCCACCGATGAGACCGGCGCGGTAGGCCCAGTAGATGAGCTGGAGCACCGCGGTCGTCGCCGCCGCCAGGTAGGTCGCGGCTGCAGCGGTGAGGATGCGGGTGACGCCAGACAGCTCCTGACCGTCGAGCAGGCGGTGGGTCTCGAGGACCTTGCGGGCACGCCAGCTGGCGTCAAGCTCGACGGGAAGCGTGACGATGGTGAACAGCACGAAGCCGCCGAAGAGGAGTACGCCGAGGGTGGAGAGCCCGCTCCAGCCGATCACGGCACCGAGGATGACGAGCCAGATACCCGCCTGGGTACCGAGGTTCGCCACGGGCACCATGACCTGGCGAAAGCGCATCGGCAGGAAGCCGTGGGCGTCCTGGAGCGCGTGGCCGACCTCGTGGGCGGCGATTCCCGCGGAAGCGACGGTGCGGCCGCCGTATACGTCGGGGGACAGGCGGAGCACCTTGCCGCGCGGGTCGTAGTGGTCGGAGAGCATGCCGCCGACCTGCTCGATGCGCACGCCGCGAATGCCCTCGGCGTCGAGGATGGCCTGTGCCACGTCGCGACCGGTCATGCCCCGGCCCGTCGGGACCTGGCTCCACTTGGCAAACGCCGCCTTCACCCAGGCTTGTGCGCCGAAGGAGAGCACGGCGCCGATGGCCATGACGATCATGTAGAGCGGGTCGAGAAACACGAGTCCTCCAGTGACGAGGGCAAGCTAAGCGCCACGCTGTTGGCGGAAAGTGACGGTGACCACTCCTGACGGTGGGTTACCTGGCGATCTCGCTTTCGCAGGAGAATCTCATGGACCCTCGCCGCCGCGCCAAGCCCAGCTGGCTCAAGGTGAAGATGCCCGGTTCGCCGCGCTACGCCAAGATCAAGGAGCGCGCTCGCGAGCTCTCCCTGGCGACCGTGTGCGAAGAGGCGCGCTGCCCGAACATCGGGGAGTGCTGGGGTGGCGGCACCGCCACCTTCATGGTCATGGGCGACACCTGCACCCGCGGCTGCCGCTTCTGCGCCGTGAAGACGCTCAAGCGTCCCGCGCCCCTCGACCCGACCGAGCCGCTCAACGTCGCGACCGCGATCAAGGAGATGGAGCTCGACTACGTGGTCGTCACCTCCGTCGACCGTGACGACGTCGAGGACGGCGGCGCGCAGCACTTCGCGAGCTGCATCAGCGAGATCCGTCGGCTCAACCCGAGCACGCGCGTCGAGGTCCTGATCCCGGACTTCTCGGGCAACGTCGGTCACCTGCTCAAGGTGGTCATGGCCCAGCCGGACGTCATCGCGCACAACGTCGAGACCGTCGAGCGCCTGACCTACCCGGTTCGCGACCGCAAGGCCGGCTACAAGCAGTCTCTCGACGTGCTCGAGCACACCAAGCAGATCGACCCGACCCGGATGACCAAGTCGTCGATCATGGTGGGACTCGGCGAGACCCCCGCCGAGGTCGAGAAGACCATGCGCGACCTGCGTGCGGTGGGCTGTGACTTCCTGACCATCGGCCAGTACCTGCAGCCGACCAAGAAGCACATCGACATCGAGGAGTTCGTGCATCCCGACCAGTTCGCCGCGTACGAGGCGCTCGGTCTGGAGATGGGCTTCCTCTACGTGGCGAGCGGTGCGCTCGTGCGCTCCAGCTACAAGGCTGGCGAGTACTTCATCCACGAGTACCTCGAGAAGCGCGACTCCGCGTAGAGCGCGCTTGCGTGAGGCTCCGGCTCGGCCGCATACTCCGGCGATGTCGAGCTTCCCGTCCCGCCTTGCCCTCGTCCTGCTGCTCGCCGCCTGTGAGGGCGCCGACGATGCCCCGCTGGACTCGGACACGCAGTCCGAGACCGACGCGGACGCGGACACCGACGCGGACGCGGATACCGACGCGGACGCGGATACCGATGCGGACGCGGATACCGATGCGGACGCGGATACCGATGCGGACGCGGATACCGA
>SBGP01000054.1 GCA_006226595.1 Deltaproteobacteria bacterium | reverse complement strand
ACCCCCGCGCAGGCGCGGGCCAACCTCGTTCAGAGCGTCGCTGTCGCGGCGTGAATACCAACCTCGATCTGTCCAGAGAACCGTGGTGCACTACAAAGGCGATGCCTCCTGCGCTCCATGCCAGCTACGGGATGTTCAGCGGCGTGGGTACGCTCGTCCGGGTCCACCGCAACGAAGCGGGACATCCATCCGGGAAGCGCTTCGACCGGGACTTCACCTACCCAACCCTTTTGCTGATGCCGACGTACTTGGCGCTTCTCTTCGAGCTCCGTCGATGGGTTGAGAAACAGCCTAGGCTCGGATGAGCGCACGTGCTGTCACGTCCGCCGCAGGACCTAACAGCTAGGCTAGGATGGGCTCGCTGAGGACGCTCGTGTCGAGAATGCCGAGGGCAACTACGCCAGCGCGAAACTGCGTCACGCGTTCGGGCGTCCAACGGCCGATGGCGCCGACGCGCCAGGCCATCCAACCGCCGGGGCGGCGGACGAGACGGGTCCAGCCTTCGGTACTGTGAATCAGGAATCTCTGAGCGCCCGACTCGAGTTGTTTGTCGGGGTAGTAGGCGTGCAGCATCGGGCCCTCCTCTCCCCAGGATGGGCCGTCCGGTCCGGCGCCGCCAGCCAAGCGACAGGCTTGGTACCGGGTACTTCTAGGCTGTGGATCTGACCATCGCCGGCACCGCCTTCACGGCCTCCCGCTGCATCCCCATGCTCGGCGTCGCGTAGTGCATCCCCCGCACGCTCCCCGGCGCATGCCCCACCAGGTGGTCCAACACCGCATCGCTGACCCCCGCCGCCGCCAGGTTCGCGATGAACCCCGACCGAAACGTGTGCGTCGGGCTCGCCTTCGATCGGTTCGGCGGCACCGCCACCGTCGGTCGCGCGAGCTCCTCGGCCACCGCCCGCTCCCAGCCCTTGGTCACGTACCGGGTCGTGTTGCGGTAGCTGACCATCGGCACGCTCGGGTCGGCGCCATCGGGGAACAACGGCCCGGACTCCGCCCGCTCGAGCACCGGCGCAATCGCCTCCCACAGGTGCTCGGACACCGCCACCCGCCGCATCAGCGCCGCCTCCCGCCGGCTCTTGCCGCGCCGGATCAGCAGCGTGTTGCCCTCCACATCGCAGTCCTCGCGGTAGATGCCGACCGCCTGGAACAGCCGCAGCCCGGTGAACCGCTGGATGATCGCGGTGTACTTCGCGGTCACCACGTTCGGCCCACCGGCGCTCCTCCGCGCCGGCCGGATGTTCGCGATCGCCGCGTCCATCTCCGCCCAGGTCGCCGTGTCCGGTGGCGGCGCGTACTGCGGGTTCGGCGGCAGGTGCGCCCGCCGGTTGTGCGGCGGGGAGGGGAGCGAGGCCCACTGGCCCTGGTCCGCGGCCCACGCCCAGGCGTCGAGGATGATGTGCGCGGTCTGGTAGATGGTGCCGGGCCCGTACCCCTGCGCAGCCTGGTCCCGCGTCGCCGCGCGCTTGCCCTCGCGGCCGGCCCACTCCACCCACCGCCGGTACAGCGGCAGGGTCAGCGCCTCGGCCGGGATCATGTCCTCGTCACCGAGGCCGAGCAGCACCCGCACCCCGCGTGTGAACCGCCCGAAGGAGTAGGCGATGTTGCCCGACGTGTTCGGCCGCACCCGCTCGAACTCGGTCTTGTGCTGCAGGTAGGCCTGGAACACGAGGTCGAGGTTCTCGACCGCCGGTCGGAACGCCGCCTCGCCGGGCTGCCACCAGCCCTTCTCGCGCAGCGCGGCCGCGATCTGCACCGCGAGCTCGCGCGCCTCGACCATCGAGTCCGCGGTGAGCTTGCTCTGGCGGCGACGGATGGAGCCGTCGGCCTGTTGCTCCCGGTTCCGCCACATCAGCTTCACGCGACCCGTCGTCGGATCGACGTGTCCAGACACGCCATCGGCGAGCTTCATTGCGCACCTCCCCAGGCGGCGCGGGAGCGTCTCCGGCGGATACCATCCTCGCGGGGAGGAGTTGGATGGCCATTGCGAAGAAGGGAAAGCGGCGGCTGGTCGTCGATGATCGCGACTACCTGTGGTGGGCGGCCCCAGACTGGGAGAACGTTCACAGCCCGGGCGTGGTGACAGCCCAGATCGCGTCGACGGACGGCCACTTCCTCGTGCAGTACGCGCTTGGGCAGTCGGCGGAGCGCGCGCACGTCGTGGTCCTCGGCCGAGAGTTCGCGGGCGAGGACAGACCCGGGCCCTGGCGCCGGTACCGGAGCCCGGTGTTCGTGGAGGGGGAGGCCATTGCTCCCTCCGCCATGCGGGCCCTGGTGCTCTGGTGTCGGGAGGTCGCGGAGCGCGAGCCCGTCGACTCGCGTGGTGAGGCACTGGCCTGACCGCGCCCCTACCGGGGCCTCGGTCAGACAATCTCGCGTGCGCTGCGTTGGCCTCATGAACCCTCCCGTCGAGGGCTCATGTTACCGATTCGTTACCGCGCGCGGCGACGAATTCTCCACGATGCCGATGAGTACGAGCAGACGTCGACGTCTAGACGTTGAACCGGAAGTGCATGACGTCCCCATCCTGCACCACGTACGCCTTCCCCTCGATCCGCAGCTTGCCGGCCGCCTTCAGACCCGCCTCACTCCCGAGCTCCTCGAGGTCCTCGAGGCGGTACACCTCGGCCTTGATGAAGCCGCGCTCGAAGTCGGAGTGGATGACGCCGGCGGCCTGGGGCGCGGTCGCGCCCTCCTTCACCGTCCACGCGCGAATCTCCTTCTCGCCGGCGGTGAAGTAGGTCTGGTAGCCGAGCAGGGCGTAGACCTCGCGGGCCATGCGGGCCAGGCCGCTCTCGGAGAGCCCGATCTCCTCGAGGAACACGGCCTGCTCCTCGGGGTCCTCGATCTCGGCGATCTCCGCCTCGATGGCGCCGGAGAGCACGATGCAGCCAGCACCGCGCTCGGCGGCGTAGGCAGCGACCTTCTCGGCGTGCGCGTTGCCGGTGGCAGCGCTGCCCTCGTCCACGTTGCACACGTAGAGCACGGGCTTGGAGGTGATGACCTGCGCCTCGCGCACGGACTTCCACTCCTCGTCGCTCCACTCGCCGGCCCGCGCGGGCAGGCCCTGGTCGAAGAGCTCGAGCAGGCGCTCGGCGACGGCCAGGTGGAACTTGGCGTCCTTGTCGCCGCTCTTGGCGGTCTTGGAGAAGCGATCCCGGCGCTTGGTGGCGGTGTCGAGATCGGCGAGCAGGAGCTCGGTCTCGATGGTCTCGATGTCGCGGAGCGGGTCGACGGAGCCCTCGACGTGCTCGATGTCGTCGTCGTCGAAGCAGCGAACGACGTGCAGGATGGCGTTGGTCGCGCGGATGTTGCCCAGGAACTGGTTGCCGAGACCCTCACCCTTGGACGCGCCACGCACCAGGCCGGCGATGTCGACGATCTCGACCACCGCAGGAATCACCTTCTTGGTGGCGATGACGGCCTGCAGCCGCTCGAGGCGCTCGTCGGGCACGGTGATCACGCCGACGTTGGGCTCGATGGTGCAGAACGGGTAGTTCGCGCTCTCGGCGCCCGCCGCGGTCAGCGCGTTGAAGAGGGTGGACTTGCCGACGTTGGGCAGTCCGACGATGCCAGCCTGAAGCGCCACGAGGGCCTCCTATGGTCGAAGGCTGCCCAGGTAGCCCGGCGCGAGGCCCATAGCTAGCCGCCGGCGAGCGCCTGGTCGATCGCGGCGAGGAAGGAGCCGGTCGCCTGGGGACGCAGCTCCTCCAACGCCTCGCGTGCGCCGGGCAGCGCCACGGCCATCGCCACGCGCGGTGCGGTGTCGAGCTTCTCACCGAGGTCCCACGCCGCCCACGCGAGCAACAGTGCCCGCTCGCTGTCACCACACCGCGTGAGGTCCGAGGCTGCCAGCGTGCCGTCGATCAGCTTCTGGCGAAGCTCCGGAAACGGCGGCGCGCTCGTGTTCGCCGCCACGTCCGCTGCCGGGTCGTACGCATCGAGCTCCGGCCCACAGGCCCGTGCGAGGGCCAGCGGTCCCGCAATCAGCCGCTGCGACAGCGCGTGCGACGGTCCCTGGTGCACCATCGGCTTCGGCAGCCAGCCCGCGAAGGCCTCGCCGCGGATGCCGGGGCTCGGGTGATTCAGCGCCGTGTCGCGCAGGGTGGCGGTGTCGCCGATATCCGTCAGTGTGCGCACCGCCAAGACCTGCGCGTTCTGCGTGCCATTCGTCAGTAAATCGACCGCGGTGTCTCGCACGAGAGGTCCTGGCCCCGCCACCTTTCGGTGAGCCAACGCCGCTTCCATACGTGTGGTCGGCTGGCCCGTCGACGCCGCGATGAACAGCTCCGTCGAGGCCTCGTGGGCGTTCATGGCCGCCAGACAGCGTGGCGCACGCGGATCCCCGCCCTGGTCGAGGATGCGCACCAGCCGCTCGATCGCCTCCTCGCGCTCGTCTCCGGTGAGCGAGGCGGCGGCGGCGGTGTCGAAGTCCTGCGCGAAGTGGCGGTCCGAGGAGGTCAGCGATGCGACGAACGCATCGAAAGCACTGGGCATTACCACTCCGGCGTCTGTCCGGCGCCCTCGAGGCCCTTACGCCAGCCCCACATATCCGAGCCCGCGGCCGCTCCCCGGGCGTTCGGGTCGAAGGCCGGCGGCGCACCGGTCGTGTGGCCGCCGACGACCGCGAAGTACGGGTTGTTCATGTCGTTGCGCTCCCACTTGTACGGCTCGGCGTTGAGCGCCTCGTCGACGGTGTTGCACTGCTTCTCTTCGTGCAGCACCGCCCCCGAAGTCGCCGTCGTGAAGGGCTTTCCAGTGCCGTCCGTGCCCTTGGCCTCGCGCAGGTAGCGCTTGACCTTGATGCCCGTCACCAGCGGCGCGCGCCCGCCCATGAGCTTGCGAAGCTCGATGGACTCGACCCGCTCGAAGACCGAGCCCGGACGCAGACCGAAGAGCATGTTCACCGTGACCTCGCCGGTCATGCCGGCGGCGATGATCGCGGACATCGAGTCCCAGATCGCCCAGTTGTTCGGCTTCTCACCGCTCGCCAGCTGGAGCTCGACGCCATCGAGCAGTCGTCCACCGAAGGAGCCCTCGAGGGCGTCGCCTCCGGCCATGGCCGCCTGCTTCATGGGGTCGCCGCCGCTCCACAGCTGACCCTGGTCCGTGTCGGAGCCGAAGCCCGCACCGGTCGGCAGGCTGCCGTGCTGGTCCGTGGTCTGGGCCGCCGGGGTGGTCTGGTTCGTCGCCGGGGCGGCCTCGCGCCGGGGCAACGTCGACAGGATCGTCGCCAGCTTCTGCGCTGCCGCCGCCTTGCCTGCCTCGTCCGAGCCGGCCTTGTGGCTCGTGTTCACGAACTCGGTGACCGCCGGGAGCACGTCCTCCCAGCGCACGATCAGGTCCGGGTGCAGGGCGCACGCGGCGTCGAAGTTCGCGCGCAGGTGCGTCAGCGTCCCCTCGTAGAGCGGCACCAGGTCCGCGGTTCCCGAGGCGGTGACGGCGGAGGGCACGTCCATGGCGGTGGCCGCCGCGTCGTGGGCTCCCGCATCGACGGCTGCGGCCATTACGCTGTTGTCGGTGGTCGGTGCCGGAGGCGCCACTGCGGGAGTGGGCGTGGGCGAAGGCGACGGAGGGGACGGGGTCCTGGAACGACCGGGCATGTGGGCCTCCTGAGAAGTGGAGTGCCAAGGATGATACCGCCGTTTCGATGGGCTGTCGCTTGCGATTCACGTCCCGTCGAATAGACCGCCGCCATGCCGCTGCTCCCAGACCCTCACGAGCTGCCCCCGAACTTCGAGCCTGCCGGGGACGAGGTGCTCGCCGCGATGCGCCCCCTGGTCGAGGCCATCCAGCGCTACCACCGCCACGAGGTGTTCGGCATCGAGAACGTGCCGAAGGAAGGCGGGGTGCTGTTCGCGGTGAACCACAGCTTCGCGACCTACGACGGTGTGCTGCTCGCCAAGGAGCTCATCGATCACGGTCGCGTGCCCTCCGCACTCGGCGACGACCTGATCTTCCGCACGCCGCGCCTCCGCCGCTGGGCCCGCTCCGTCGGCATCGTGCCAGCCTCGCACACCCACGGCGAAGAGCTGCTCCAGCGCGGTCGCCTGGTCCTCGTTGCCCCCGGAGGCATGCGCGAGGCCCTGCGCCCGTCCGAGGAGCGCTACCACGTGCGCTGGGACAACCGGAAGGGCTTCGTCAAGCTCGCGCTTCGCGCCCAGGTGCCGATCCAGCTCGGTGCCTGCCCGGATGCGGACCGGCTGTACCACATCTACGAGAACACCCTCACGAAGCTCGCGTACAAGCGGTTCCACGTGCCCGTTCCCCTGCTCCGCGGCTGGGGTCCCACGCTCATCCCGCGTCCCGTGCACCTCGTGCACGTGATCAGCGAGCTGCTGCACCCGGAGCCCCTCGACGAGGAGCGCTTCGACGAGCAGGTCGACGACTGGCACAGCACCATCGTCACCCGCATGAACGAGCTCATGGACGAGGGCCGGCGGGCGCTGTAGCGAGCGGCTAGCGCAGTGGAGGCGGCGGGGCGTCGAGCACCGCCAGTCCGCGAAGCACGGCCTCCCGCGACTCCTCCCGTAGTCCCCTCGCCTGCTCCAGGTGCACGAACCGTCCGCTGGCGGCGGACGCGGCGCTGCCGCACACGTCGCCACTCGCGTTGCTATAGCGGCCCTGGGTGTTGGTCGTCCCGCACAGCCGGCTGCTCTCGCTCGCGTCGTTGCACGAGGCCACGTCCACACCGAGCTCGGCCTCGAGGGCATCGCGCAGCACCCGCGACACCGAGCTCGGATCGTCGTCGTCGGTCCCGTCCGAGGCGTAGGCCATGGGCTCGGTGCCATCCCAGCCGAAGCCGTGCAGCTGCACCGCGACGCTCGCCGGCCACGCATCGGCCACCCCCTCGTGCACCACCTGGAACACGCTGCCCTCCGCATGCGCCGCGTCCGAGATCCGGAAGGCCTCGGTGGTCCCGCAGGCCGAGGTCGTGCCGTCACACGGCGAGGACTCGGCATTCGCGCACCGGTGGCTTCCCGCCAGGAACAGCGCCGCCGCGTCGAGCGCGAGGAAGGCATCCACCGCCTGGTCCCCGGTGCTCGCGTCGTACTCCGGGTGCGGAGCCTGCACGACGAGGGCCCGGCTCGCGTCGAAGGCGAAGACGAAGCTCCCTCGACCGAGCGTCCCGGCGGGTTCGCGAAGCACGAGTCGCCATCGCCCGTCGTCCTCAGCGGCGTCCCAGCGATAGCCGAGCTCGGCCAGCGGCGCATCCACATCCCAGTCGCCGGCGAGAACCCGGGCCACGACCTCGCGCATGCCCTCCCCTTCGGCCATCGACGGCACCGCGTAGCCCTCGGAGTCACGTGCGACCCGCACCGCGTCGGCATCCGCCGCCACATCGGCCGTGGTGCCGAGCCGACGCGCCGCGAGGTCCGCCGTGGCGAAGCGCTGATCGGTGGCCCGCCCGTCCACGGTGAGCACCACCTCGGCCCCGAAGGGCATGGGTTCTTGCGGCACGAGCCACGTCGTGTCGCCCTCGATCTCGATGTTCACCGCGATCGCGCCGTCCGGTCCGCTGAGGCCCGGCTCCCCTTCCGCGTACACGCCCACCGCGTGGAACGGGCTCACCGCCATCGACTCCGGGAGCGGCCGCACGAGCTCGCCTCCTGCCCCACCGCACCCGACGAGCAGCAGCGGTACCAGCCTCATGCCGGCTTGGTCGCGACCACGAGGATGCCGCCGGTGTACGGGAAGGTGAACAGCCCGTGCCTGGCCTCGACCTCGAAGCCGGCCGCCTCGAGCGGCTCCCGGACCATCGGCCAGGTCATGGTCAGGTAGAACATCACGAACGGCGGATCGATCACGGCGTTGCGCACGTGCATCGCGGCATTGAACCCGCGCGCCGCCCACCAGAACGGGTGCAGCGGCCCGGGATTCGCGTGGGTGAGCAGCAGGAAGCGCCCACCGGGCTTGAGCGCCTTGTAGATGGACCCGAAGAACGCGGGCTCGTCGGCGGGGAGGATGTGCCCGTTCGCGCCGAAAGTCACCGCGACGTCGAAGGCGTCCTCGAAAGGCATGTCGCGCGCGTCGCCCTGGACGAAGCGGAGCTCGGCCACACCGGGCGCCTCGGCGCACAACCGCTCGGCTTCCTCGAGCATGCCCGCGGACATGTCGACCCCGGTGATGCGCTTGGCGAGCGGCTTGAGCATGCGCACGCCCGCCCCGGTTCCGCAGGCCACGTCGAGCGCGTCGTCGACCGGCCCGATGTGCGGCGCCACCTGCACCAGCAGGTCATCCGGCGTGCGGAACGGGGTGTACTCGAACTTCGGCGCGAGCAGGTCGTAGCCTTTCTCGGTCGAGGAAAGGGCCTGTCGAGCGAGCTCGAAGAAGGTGGGACCGCGTCGATCGAACACGGGACTCCTTAGAGAATTGGCAACCACCCCGGTGAATGGGCTGATCGTCGTGTACCATACGCGGCAAATCGGAGGTGTCTCCATGCGCGTCGTCCCTGTCCTTCTCTGTATCTCCCTCGCGGGCGTGTTTGTCGGCTGTAGCGACGACACCTGCGAAGACGACTGCATCACGGAGACCGGCTTCGACACCGGCGAGACCGACACCGACACCGACACCGACGCCGACGCGGACACCGATGCCGACGCCGACACCGATGCCGACGCCGACACCGACACCGATGCGGACACCGACGCCGACGCCGACACGGACGCCGATGCCGACACGGACGCCGATGCCGACACCGACACCGATGCGGACACCGACGCCGACGCCGACACCGACGCGGACGCCGACACGGACGCCGATGCCGACACGGACGCGGACGCCGACACGGACGCCGATGCCGACACGGACGCCGATGCCGACACGGACGCCGATGCCGATACGGACGCGGACGCCGATACGGACGCCGATGCCGACACGGACGCCGATGCCGACACGGACGCCGATGCCGACACGGACGCCGACACCGACGCGGACGTCTGCCCCGACGGCACCATCACCGGGGCCGAAGAGTGCGACGACAACAACACCTGCGCGACCGACGGCTGCGACGCCTGCGCCTTCGAGAGCAGCCTGGTGATCAACGCGCTGAGCATCACCGCGACCAACGTCGGCACCGACCTCGACGGCGACGGAAGCGTGGACAACGCCCTCGGCAACAGCGCCCTCACCGGCGTGCTCAACCCGCAGCTCGAGGATGCCATCGCCGACGGCAGCATCCTGCAGCTGATGACGCTCACCGACCTGCAGTCGCTGACCACCGACGACAACATCACCCTGTCGATGTTCGGCGGTATCGACTCGCAGTGTCGCACCACCCCGACGGTGCCGTGGGCCGACGCGAACAACGCCCCGGTCGACCTGTACTCGAACGCCGACGACTTCACGAACTGCGACGCCACCGTGGTCGTCGACGACACCGACGACAGCCGCAACGGGCTCAACAACGGCCGCATCATCATGCGCGCCTCCGAGATCGGCGTGCCCGCCGGCTCGTTTGGCACCCTGTCGCTCTACGACGCGGTCGCCAGCGGCAACACCACCAACGACGGCACCCGCATCGACGCGATCAACAACGGCTTCATCGCGGGCAAGCTGCCCGCCGCCGTGCTCTTCGCCATCCCGGTCAACCAGGGTGGATGCGTCACCGCGCTCGACGCCGTGTACAACCTGATCGGCCAGCCGGACATGGACATCGACAACGATGGCGCGACGGACACGCTCTCGGGCTCGTCGGGCAACTTCCTGACCTGCCTGTTCGGCAGCCCCGGCGACATCAACATCAACCAGTGCGTGGCCACCGGCGCGCGTCCGCGGGACACGATCACCATCCCCAACGACACCGACTGGGACGGCGACGGCACCATCGAGAGCGGTGAGTGCGTGCTGCACCCGGACTTCACCGACGGCTACTCGGTCAACGTCGCCTACTCGGCGGTGCAGACCAACGTCGTCGGCCAGCTGCCGGGGAACCACTGTCCGTGACGAGCGAGGCACTTCCGCCCCTCAAGCGCCGCAGCTTCCTCACCCCCGTGGGGGAGCTCACCGCGGTCGCGTCCGAGGAGGGGTTGTGTGTGCTCGAGTTCGGCCCCCGCGTCGACCGACAGCTCGGGCGCCTCGCGCGCCACGGGCTGTCCACCGAGCTCGTGGGTGGTGCTGACAAGCACCTCGATGCCGCGATGGCGTGGCTCGACGCCTACTTCAACGGGCGCATGGGCAAGGAGCCCTACGTGAAGCTCGACCTGCGCGGCACGGGCTTCGAGCTCACCGTGTGGCAGGCGCTCCGCCGCATCGGGCCGGGCTACCTCACCTCGTACGGGCACATCGCGGAGATCCTCCCCGATCGGACCTCGGCCCGCGCCATCGGCCAGGCGGTGGGGTCGAACCCCGTCGCGATCATCGTGCCCTGCCACCGGGTGCTCTCCGCGAACGGCTCGCTCACCGGCTACAGCGGTGGCCTCTCCGCGAAGTCCTGGCTCTTGCGCCACGAGGGCAGCCTGCTCCTGTAGAGCCCGACTACTGCTGCGTGCACAGCTGCTTGAGCTTCGAGCAACGGAAGGTCACGCTCTGGCCGGGCTCGACGGTCACCACCCCTGCGCGAACCAGCTCGTCGGAGAAGCGCGCCCAGATCTCGTACGTTCCCGCCGCCACGGTGCCCGGCGCGTGTGCGCCACTGCCGCTGCGAAGCTCGGCGGAGACCCCGTCGACGCGAATGGTCGCGGTGGTCGCCTTCGGCTCCGGCTGGGGCTCGGGTGCAGGGGCCGGCGCGACGGGAGCCGGCTTGGGCGCGGGCTTCGGAGCCGGCTTGGGCGCGGGCTTCGGAGCCGGCTTGGGCGCGGGCTTGGGCACGACCGGGTCCGGCTCGGGTACGGGCTCGACCGGCACGGGAACCGGCACGGCGTCGACCACCGCATCCTCGACCGGCGCCGGCTTGGGAGCCGTGGCGACGGGCTCGGGGTCCGGGGTCCCCCCGGACTGGTTCGCGACGACCACGCCCGCGACCGCGAGGATGCCCAGGAACACCACCAGGAAGAAGCCAGCGGCACCAATGGCGAGCAGTGCCTTGCTCGTGCCACCCGGGGCCGGCGCCATGGAGGCTTGAGGTGGGACGTGGGTAACCGGCGCAGGCGCGGGGGTCGCAGCGGGTGCCAACTCGGGATCGGGGCCGGGGACCCAGGTCGTGCTGTCGTTGACGGGCTTGCGCACCGCCTCGAGGGTCGCCGAGCTCGTGAACGCCGTCTCGGTGATGATCTTGCCGTCGAGCGGTCCGGACATCGCCTCGGGGCTGGGCCAGCCGTGCGCGCGGCACCAGCGTCGGAGCGAGGGACCATCGAGGTCCTCGGCGAGGTCGTCGCAGAGATGCGCGAGCTCGGACGGGGTCGGACGCTCGCGCCAGTCGAAGCGAAGCAGCTTGTCGAGCAGTGCCATCACGGCGTCGGGCGCGTCCACCTCGGACATGCGCGCGGCGATGGCCTCGTCGTGCTTGGACTGGTCGAAGGCCAGGTAGTACTGCTGCTTGACGCTGAGGTCCGCGAAGGCGGCCTTGCCGACGATGCCCTCGTACAGCGTCAGCCCGAGGGCGTAGACGTCCGCAGCGGGCGTCGTCTCGCCCTCTTCGAAGCGCTCGGGCGCCATGTACAGGAACGAGCCAATGAGCGCGTTGGTCTGCGTCTTTGCCTCGCGCTTGGCGTCCGTCGCCTTGGCGATGCCGAAGTCGAGCAGCTTCACGCTGCCATGGCGCGAGATGCGGATGTTGCTCGGCTTGATGTCGCGGTGCACGAGCTTGAGCGGCTCACCGTCCGCGCCGGGAGAGTGATGCGCCGCGTGCAGGGCATCGGCGACGCGCCCGATCACCTCGACGAGCGGACGCAGCGGAATCGCATCCGCCTCGTCCTCGATACACTGGTCGAGGTCGGCGCCCTCCACGTACTCGGTGACGAGCGCCACCCGGTCCTCGAGCAACACCAGGTCGCTGACCTTGAGGATGTTCGGGTGGTTGAGGATGCCGAGCAGTCGGGCCTCGTCACGAAGTCGCTCCACCGCCTGCGAGCGGGGATCGAGCTCCTGGTGAAGCACCTTCACGGCCACGTCGGAGCGCACGCCGCCCGCGCTGACCATGGTCGCCCGGTACACCTCTCCGAAGCCACCGCGACCGAGGCACGAGCGAATGTGGAACTGGCGCTTTTCGGAGGCAGGTATCATGGGCGTTGGCGCGGATGATAACGGCTGCCAGCAGCGCTGGCGAGGCCCGCGTGCTCCTGTGCTTCGAGGAAGCGACGGGCGTCGGCTCTCGGCTCAGATGCCCAGGCTGGAGAGCGTGTGGGCAATCGCTCCCAGGATCTGCGCCAGTTCGGGATGATCGGCCTCGAAGCGACCGAGAAGCCCGCCCACTTCGGCGTGCACCTCGGGTGCCCCCGCCACCTGGGTCTCCTGGGTCTGCTCGAGCAAGCGCTCCACCTTGTCCTGGACCTCGAGCAACAGGTCGTGGTCCTGGGCGTCGAGCGGCGCGTGGCGATCGAGGACAGACTGCAGCTCGTCGAGAGCTTCGCGGAGCTTGGCTTCGGGCATGGGGCCTCCACCCGCAGCCTACCCCGGTCGCGAAGCCGGCGCGCGCCGGTGACGCGAGGTTCGCGATGCGGCCAGGACCCTCTGCAACCGAGGGACGCGTCGGCGGGGAGGACCGCGACCTCACGCCGGGCTAGCAGGGTCCGATGAGCCTTCACCGCCCCACGCCCCTGCCCCTCACGGCACCGGTCATCGACCGTGCCGCGAGCGATGCCCACCTCGCCGAGCAGCTCGTCGCTGGCCACACCGTGCTCCTGCACGGCAACTACGGCCGCGGCATCGCCATCGAGCGCGCCGTGCGACGCCTGCTGCCGGCTCCCGAAGAGACGGCCTCGTTCGACGAGCGTCGCGCCCACCGCGATCAGGTCACCGAGGTGCTCGATCGTCTCCACACGCCGATTCGCGACCACCTCATCGCCATGGGTCGCGCACCGGAGTGCGGCTTTCTCGCCGAGCTCTACCCCGAGCGCGCCGACTTCGCGCTGCCGTGGCTCGCAGTGATCGACCTCGTGCGGGCCTGGCGCTTCTACGAGGAGGGCGTACACCTGGCCGCTCTCGGACACGCGGTGCACCCGTTCTACGGCACCTACGCCCCCGCGCGCACCGAGCACATCGAGCTCTTCGCCACGTGGCTGTCGCGCTACGACGGCGACAAGCAGCGCGCCATCGACGTGGGTACCGGCACCGGCGTGCTTGCCCGGCTGCTCACCCGCGCGGGCTTTGCCGAGGTCCTCGCCACCGACCTGAACCCGAACGCGGTCGAGAGCGTGCGCCGTGACCTCAAGCGCCGCCCCGCGCCCATCCGCGTGTTCGAGGGCGACCTGCTCGCGCCGGTCGACGGACGGGCCGAGCTCATCGTGTTCAACCCTCCGTGGACGCCGGGCGAGGTCCGCACGCCACTCGACATGGCGCTCGTCTACGAGGACGGCCTGTTCGAGCGCTTCTTCGCGCAGGCCGCCGAGCATCTCGCTCCCGGCGGGCGAGTGGTGCTCGTGTTCTCGAACGTGATGCGACTGCTGCGCGACGATGCGCCACACCCCATCGATGCCGAGCTCGCGGGTGACCGCTTCGAGCTCGTCGACAAGCTGCAGCGACGCATCAAGCCGAGCGGTGGACGACGCACCAAGGAGCGCGTCGAGGTGTGGGAGCTGCGCCGCCTCTGATCAGGGCACGGGGCCGATGACGTGGACGACGCCCGACTCGGTGTACGAGCTCGTCCCGAGCTGTCCGTGGGCGTTGTCCCCCCACGCGACGAAGCCGTCGAAGCTGCTCGTTGCGAGTCCGAGGTCTCCCTCGGCCCACACGGACGTCGCATCGGTGAGCCCGATCACGAGCTGCGGATAGAGCACCGCCGCATCCCCAAGCGTGCCGTCACCCAGCTGGCCGCGGTTGTTCGCTCCCATCGCCGCCACGGTGCGGTCCGAGAACCGCGCCAGGCTGTGGGCTCGACCCGCCCCGATGTGGGTCACGCCGGCGAGCGAGGTGATGCGCTCGGGTGACGGGCGATCGTCGAGGTCGCTCAGCCCGAGCTGGCCCATGTCGTTGGCTCCCCAGCCCCACAGCTCGTCGTTCGCGAGCGCGAGCACGTGTCCGCCGCCGACCGAGACCGCCTCGACGCCGGAGGTCAGCGGGGTGAGCACCGGGTCGCTCAGGTCCGTGGTGGTGCCCGACCCGAGCTGGCCGCGGTCGTTGTCCCCATAGGTCCACAACGCCCCGTTCTCGTCGACGAACGCGCAGCTCGTGTCGCCACAGTCGCCCTCGACCAGCGGCGGGAAGCCCTCGACGGTGATCCGCGCGTCCACGGCATTCGAGGTCCCCGCCGCCGAGAGAACCCAGGGCACACCCAGCTCGTCGATGGCGTACAGGCCGAAGCCTCCGCAGGCCACGCCTCGCGTGTTGACCAGGCTCTGCACGAGGTAGGGCTCGCCGGGCTCGAGGAGGTCCCACACCACCATCGAGCCGTCATAGGCGCGGAGAAGCCCGAAGTCGTTGCCCAGGCACAGTTGCTCGCCGTCTCGAAAGCCATCCAGCTTCACGGGGGTCGGCGAGTCGACCACCGCCTGCCCGCCGACCATCCCGGACACCAGACCCCACGCCCACACGAAGCCCTCGCTGTCCACCACCGCGACCGTCGTCCCGTTGGTCGCCACGTCACGCACCCCCTCGGGTCCGCCCTTTCCGCAGGCGACGAGAAGCGAGGCGAGCAAGACGAGGCGCATGGAGACTCCGCGTGTCGGCGACGGCCGAAGCCGGTCTCCACGCTACCTCAGCGCCGTCGGTCGTGCCTCAGTACAACGGGACGGGCTCGAGGATCAGCCCAAGTATGGTCGCACCCTCGGGGATCTCGGCGCGGATGCGCAGCTCACCCACCGTCTCGGGCACCTTGAACCGCGTGCTGAACACGTTGCCCATGCGCTGTTCGAAGGTGACGTCGCGGTCCTTGGCCACGAAGCCATCGAAGTACACGGTGGCGTGCCCGCGGACCGTGTGCACCAGCTGCCCGGTGACGCGCACCCGATATCGCCCCTGACCGACGTCGAAGAAGGAGGCCTCGACGACCACGCCCTCCTCGCTCTCGTGCACCTGGAACGTGCTGTCGCGGTAGGTCCCGGCCACCGCGGTGCGCTCGAAGGTGTCGACGCCCCACAGCCGATCACCGCTCCACCACTTGTGCACTACGGGCGGGAGAAGCACGAAGCGGCGCTCGAGGCGACGCAGCTCCACATCGGTGCCCGCGAGCTCGGGGCGCAGCGTCAGCTGGTCCACGCCCACCTTGTCGTGGAGGAAGAGCACGGTTCCGCGCAGCGTCGTCTCGTGATGCGCGGTGCGGCGCTTGTGCATGTCGCGCTGGTTCTGCAGTCGCTCGCCATCCACGTAGACCACCGCGGAACCGTCCGACAGCGGCTCGTGGAGCACGATCAGGTCGTAGCCGCCGGGGTCCTCGGCGCCGCCCGCGACGAGCGTGCCGTCCTCTTGCACCGTGACCGGCAAGCGGTCGGCCTCTTCGAGGCGCAGGGTCCAGCAGTACAGCGCCGGCACCAGCGTGAGCCCAGCGACGAGCCGCTTGTCGACCTGCCACACGGCAAAGCGGGCCGCGACCCACGCGTACACGAAGAGCAGCGGGTAGGCCCACGCCGTGTAGCGCACGAGGTGGAAGTCCCACAGCGAAACCGGGCAGGTGTTCCAGTAGAGGAGGTAGAACAGCAGGCCCACCGCCGCGGTCCCGACGACCACGGCCTGGCGCCACCCTTCGCGACGCACGGCCCACACGAGCCCCGCGGCGACGAGCAACAGCCACGGCATGCGCCACAGCAGGGCGACGTGCTCCGCCCGGTAGATCGGCGCGCCGTCGAGGAAGGTCGTGTAGAAGGTCTCGAACAGCCGCCCTGTGGTGAAGCCGCGCGCGTGCTTCTGCTCGTAGGCAGAGGTCGCGGCCTTGACCATCGACTGGTTCAGCGTGCGGTTCGCGAGCAGGAACAGCGAGAGGAGCGCGGGCCCGAGGGTGCCGCCGAGCACCCGCTCCTTCCAGGTCGGAAGCTGCAGCACCGCGAGGACGAGCAGCCCCGCGAGGTACACCGCGTCCCCGGGCCGGGTGAGGTACACGAGGCCCTCGATGGCCACCAGCTGGAACACCAGCGCGAGCGAGGGCTTGCGCCACACGAACAGCGCCAGCATGGCGTAGGCCAGCGGCAGCGTGGCGATGGTCGAGCGCGGGATGATCAGCGCCAGCTCGAGCAGGTCGAGGGTGGCCCATGCCGCGAGGCCGACGACCAGCGCGGCCTCCACCGGACGTACCAACTTGCGAGCCAGGGCATAGAGGAACCCGGAGGCGACGGTGACGAACGCCAGGTTGGGTACGAAGAACGCGTGCTGGGGGTCGATCCACGCAAACGGCGCCGCGGAGAGCGCGTAGCCGATGGGGTAGTGATGCGTGTCCCCGTCGAGCGCCCAACGCGAGATGGCCTCGGCCTGGAGCTGGTACTTGTACGGGTCGACGCGTCCCCACCACCCGCTGCGATCGGGGAAGGCCCCGGCGGTCGGCAGCTCCTTGTGGGTCCAGTAGGCCCAGCTGTACACCGCGGCGACGACGGCGAGCAGCGCCGCGGGCACCGCCCTGCCCTGCCACAGCGCCTCGGCGCGATCGGCGAACTTCGCGAGACGCTCGCGCAGCGCACTCATCGGTGCAGCTCGCGGAGGACGGGGTGGAGGAGCGGGACATACATGGCGATCAGGGGCTTGGGAACGGCCACGCATAACCGCGGACCCTCCATCGTGGAGGCCCCTGCAACGTCCCGCTGTCGTCGAAGTCGGACACTCGGCGCCCACGCGGACACTTTCTGTCCGCCTTGCTCCGCTAGGCTGGCGCCAACCCCGCGAGGAGGGCACGAGGAGTGCCCGCAGTGGAGTGGGTCATGATCGCGGTCCTCCGCATCCAGAACATGGCGGTCATCGAAGAGCTCGAGGTCGAGTTCGGCCCGGGCCTCAACGTGATCACGGGCGAGACCGGCGCTGGAAAGTCGATCATCGTCACCGCCCTCGAGCTGCTGCGCGGCGGGCGCGCCGCCCCTCACCTCGTGCGAACCGGCGAGGACACGGCCTCGGTCGAGGCGCTGATCGAGATCGATGGCGAGCAGCTGGTGGTTCGCCGCACCATCTCGTCCAAGGGCCGCTCCCGCGCGTACATCGACGGCGAGATGTGCACGGTCCAGGCCCTGCGCGAGCGGGCACCGGCGTGGCTCGACATCAGCGGCCAGCACGAGCACCACGCGCTCGTCGACCCTCACAGTCACCTCGGCTGGCTCGACCGCTTCGCCCGCGTCGACGGCCTGACCGCGTCCCTCGCCGAGGCCGTCAGCGCGGCACGCGAAGCCCTGCACGCCCAGCGCGCGTTCGAGGAATCGATGCGAGACCGCGACGAGCGCATGGACCTGCTTCGCTTTCAGCTCGCCGAGATCGAGCGCATCAAGCCCAAGGCCGGCGAGCTCGAGGCCGTGCTCACCGAGCTCGAGACGTTGAGCCACGCGACCGAGCTCCGGCAAGACGCCGACGCCGCCGCCCACCGCCTGCTGCTCGGCGAGCGATCCGCGGTGCGCGAGCTCGAGCACGCCCAGGAGTCCATCCGGCGCGCGGCCCGCATCGCACCGACACTCGAGCCGCTCGACGCGAGGATCGAGAGCGCACGCATCGAGCTCGAGGATATCGCCGACGAGCTGTCGCGCTACGCCTCGCGCCTGCACGCCGATCCACGCCGCCTCCAGCAGCTTCGCGAGCGCGAGCAACTGCTCTCGAGGCTCGTGCGCCGCCACGGCTCGCTCGAGTCCGCCCTGGCGCACGGCACGGCCACCCGCGACGAGCTCGAGCGCCTCGAGGACGCCGAGGGGGAGCGCGACCGCCTGGCCTCGACGGCGCGACGCCTGGCCGCCGCCGCGGCGAAGCTCGCCGCCGAGCTGTCCCGCGAGCGCAAGGCCCACGCCGATCGCCTCGCCGCCGCCGTCAGCGAAGAGCTCCACGATCTCGGCATGGGTCACGCGCGCATCGAGGTCAGCCTCGACACGGTGGCCGCGCGCCCCGAAGAGCTCCAGGTCGACGGCAAGCGCCTCGGCCCCAACGGCGTCGACCGCGCCGAGTTCCTCATCGCGCCGAACCCCGGTGAGCTGCCCCGTCCCCTGACCAAGGTCGCCAGCGGCGGCGAGCTGTCGCGCTCGCTGCTCGCGCTGAAGCAGGTGCTCGCCGGGCTCGGGCCGGTCGGCAGCTACGTGTTCGACGAAGTCGACACCGGCGTCGGCGGCGCCGTCGCCGAGGCCATCGGCCGCAAGCTGTACGGCGTCGCCCGCCACCACCAGGTGCTGTGCATCACCCACCAGGCCGTGATTGCGGCGTGGGCCGACCAACACTTCAAGGTCCAGAAGCAGGTCGCTGATGGGCGCACGCGCACGCGGGTCACCGAGCTCGCCGCCAGCGAGCGCGAGCACGAGCTGGCCCGCATGCTCGGCGGTGCGGAGATCACCGACGGGGTGCGCCAGGCCGCCGCCGACCTGCTCGCGCAGGCTCGTCAGCCACTCGCCGCCGGCGCCTGAGTCAGCCCTCGGCCTGCTCGAACTCGACCAGGCGCTCGCGCAGCTCGTCGCACAGGGCCTCGGGCGCCTTCTGCTTCTCGCACAGCCGCACCGCGCCGGACTGCGTCTTCACCGCCTCCTCGACCTTGCCGTTCAGGAACAGCGCAAGCCCGAGGGTGTCCTCGTAGGCGAGGTCCCAGTGGTTGGCCTCGGCGGTGGCCTGCTCGGCGAGGGTCAGCGCGAGGGCGAGGTCGCGCTTGTCCTCGTCGACCTCGGTGAGGATCTGCCACGACAGCGCGTTCTTCACCGACGCGCCCATGGTCGGCGCATCGAGCAGCGGCTGAGCGTGGCTGCGCGCGTCATCGGCGGTCCCGGAGCCGATGGCCTCGAGGTACGCCGTACGCGCCTTGGGCAGCGCCGCGTGAATCGCGGCGACCTCGGCGGTCCACTCACCCTCGACGACCATGCCCAGCACCTTGTCCAGACCGCCGGGATGCCCGTGCCACAGGACCTTTCCGGCACGGAGCAGGTAGCTGTACGGAATGCCGTCGGCGCCGGCGTACCTGGCCCAGGCCTTCATCGCGTCCTTCTCGGCGATGGCCACGGTGTAGCCCATGTTCGCCGAGTTCTTGGTCACGAACGGGGCGACGAGCTTCTTCTCCTCGTCGCTGAGGCCGACGATGACCAGGTCATCCGCGTACTTGGCCTGCACGTCGGTGAGGTGCGGCATCTGCTCCTTGCACGGACCGCACCACGTCGCCCAGTGCTCGACGAGCACGAGCTTCTCTTCACCCTCGAGGTCCACCGGGTTGCCCTTGATCCACTCGGTGGCGCCGAGTGCCGCCGGTGCGGACTCGAAGCCCTCCAGCGAGATCTCCTTCGGCGCCTCCTCGACCGCAGCTTCGGCCGGGGCCTCTGCGGGCGCTTCGGGAGCGGGCTCGCCACAGGCGACAAACAGGGCGAGGAGCGGAACGAGACGCATGAGCCATCCAGGGTGAGCGCGCAGCATAGCGGGAGTTCGCGCGCGCCGCGACCACCCACGGTGTAGCGCGACCGTTCGCGACGCCAAGCCGACCGCTCGCACGAAAGCCTCGGGAAAGCGCCGCTTCCGCGCCGTACATCTCGGGCATGAGCACCACACGACGCCAGTTCCTCTCGGCCCTCGGAGCCTCGGCAGCCGCCGCAGCCCTGTGGACGCCGTCCCTGTCCACCGCGTTCGCCCCGCGAGCCTCGACCCTCGACGGCGACCCCGACGACCCGGTGATCGCCGGGTTGCTCGAGCGCCAGCGGCGCCTGTGGCAGCCGGGCGCCGATCGCGCCGCCCTCGAGCGCATGCGCCGACTCAACCCGGAGTGGGACTTCATGGGCCGGACCTTCGGGGGCCTCGCGATGCTCGCGGCGGTGCGCCGCAAGCCGGCCCTCGCCGACGCCCTGCTCCCCCCGGTCGACCGGTTGTTGGCGCACACCCTCTCCGAGCTGCGCGCTCGTGGAAAGCGTCACTTCCTGCTCCCCTACGGTTGGGGCTTCCGCAACCCCGACAAGCAGAGCCTGTTCGTCGACGGCGAGCTGCTCGCGCTGGTCGCGACTCGCGAAGAGCTGTGCGGCGACGGGCGCTTCGCCGAAGACCAGGCGTGGCTCGCGGAGCGGGTGCGCCAGAACATGGACGCGGGACCGCTCGGCCACGGCGAGAGCTACGGCAACGAGTGCTGGGCCTTCTGCAACGCGTTCGCGGCGATGGGGCTGCGCGTCGACCAGCGAACGAGCGCGCGCTGGCACGAGCCGACGGTCGCTCGCTACCTGGCGAACCTGCCCATCGACGAAGGCTCGGGCATGGTGCACAGCGAGTACACCTACGACGGCCGGCCCCAGGACGGTCCCGAGGGCTCGAGCCTGTTCCTCGTCGCCACCCTGCTCGACCAGGTCGACCCCGGTCGTGGCCGTCACCAGTACGAGCTCGGCCGCGACGCCCTGCTCCGGCGCTTCCTGGGCTTCGGCTACGCCCGCGAGTGGGCTCCCGGCGTCAAGGGCATCATGGATGTCGACTCCGGGCCCATCGTGCCGGTGTTCGAGGCGAGCACCGCCGCGTCCGGACTCGCCATCCTCGCGACCGCCGCCTTCGACGATCGCGACAACCTCTCGGCCCTGCTCTCGTCGCTGTGGGCCACCGCGTTTCCCACGTGGGACGACGGCGCCCTGCACTTCGCCGCTTCGAACGCCGTCGGCGACGCCGTCATGCTCTTCGGTCTGCTCCGCGCCGCCCACGACCTCGGAGGACTCGCATGAAGCGCGCCATCTTCCTGCTGCTCGCCCTGTCCATCAACCTCGGCCCCTTCGCGCTCGCGGAGCTCACCGGTGGACGCTCGGCGCTCAGCGCACTGACGGGCGGCGAGCCCGGCGACATCGTGCGCGCGATGACCTTCGTCGCGAGCTGGGTGTGGGCGGTGTTCACCTCGGTGCCGGCTCTGGTCGGGGCCCTCGTCCTCGGTGCCCCGCGCTGAAGCCCAGCCGCTATGCTGCGCCCATGTGGGCCTCCACCCTCCGCGAACTCCTGCGTCCCCAGCGACTGATCCCGATCGTCGCCCTCGCCGTTCCGCTGGCGGCGGCGCAACACGGGTTCTCGGTCAACAAGGGCGTGAGCAACGCGATCAGCGCCGTGCTGCTCGGGGGCTTCGTGCTGGTCGGCCCCTGGTCGTGGCGATGGGCCTCGCGCCAGTCCCCTCCCCTGCGCTGGCTGTGGCCGCTCATCGCCCTGCTGCCCTTCGCGCTCGCCTTCGCGATGTCGGAGCTCACAGAGGCCATGCCGAGCTTCCTGCTGTCGACGATGAGCGGTGGACTCGCCGCGAGCCTGTTCCTGGTCGGCAGCTGGGGCCTGGGCCGCGACATCGACCTCGACCTCGGCCTCCGCGAGGCCACCGCCCGCGCCGAGGCCATGGAGCGCGCCGCCAGCTCGGCACGGCTGCTCGCGCTCGACGCGCACCTCGATCCGCACTTCCTGTTCAACACCCTCAACGCCATCGCCGAGTGGTGCACGGTGGACCCGGAGCGGGCCGAGCAGGCCATCCTCGACCTCGCCGGCGTGCTGCGCACCATCCAGCAGGGCGTCTCGCAGCCGCGCTGGCCGCTGACCGAGGAAGTGGCCCTCGCCCGGCGTGTGCTCGAGCTCCACCGTGCGCGCGACCCCGAGCGCTTCGACCTCGACCTGGTGATCCCCGCGACCACCGCGACGGTCCCGCCGCTGCTCCTGCTGCCGCTCGTCGAGAACGCCATCACCCATGGGCCGGCCACGGGCGCGCGGGGCCCGGTGCGCCTGCACGTGCACGACGCCGACCTCGTCGAGGTCGAGATCCGCAATCCTGGCGGCTACGCGGGGCCACGCGAGGGCGGCACCGGTCTGCAGTCCGTGCGCGACCGCCTGGCACTCACCTGGGGCGACGCCGCGAGCCTCTCCATCACCGAGGAGGACGGCGAGACCGTCGCGCTGCTGAGGTGGCCGCGTGCGTGAGCGAGGTGGCACCATGCCGGGGAGGAGGGCCGATGTCCGGTGAGCTGCGCGTGCTGATCGCCGACGACGAGCGACTCGCCCGCGACCGCATGGTGCGCCTGCTCGGTGCGCTAGACGTGCGCGTGGTCGCCGCGTGCCCCGACGGCCAGGCCCTGCTCGACGCGCTGGAGACCGAGCGCGTGGACGCCGTGTTCCTCGACCTCGAGATGCCAGGCCTTCGCGGCGACGAGGTCGCGGAGCTGCTCGGAAGCGAGGGCCCGCTGCTCGTCTTCGCCACCGCCCACAGCCAGCACGCGGTGGACGCCTTCGCCCAGGGCGCCGTCGACTATCTGCTCAAGCCCTTCTCCCGCGACCGCCTTCAACAAGCCGTCGAGCGACTACGAACCCGCCTGACACCCATACCGAGCGGTGACACCCGCCTCGCGTTGCCCACCGCCCGAGGCTTGCGCCTGCTCGACCCTGAGGACGTGCGCTGGTGCGGCATCGATGGGGAGAGTGTGGTCGTGCACACCGGCGAGGGCGAGGTGTTCTCCAGCCTTCGCCTCACCGAGCTCGAGCGACGGCTGCCCGCGTGCTTCCGGCGCGTCCATCGGCGTGCGCTCGTCAACCTCGACCGGGTCGTCGAACTGCTCGACACGCCGATCGGCGGCTATCGGGCGCGCTTCGATGACGGGAGCGAGGTGGAGGTCTCTCGCGCCGCCGCCCGTCGCCTGCGCCGCGAGCTGCTCGGCGACTGAGCGAGTAAACGCCCGAGACCCCGGCGTTCTCGCCCACCTCCGCCCATCGCCTCCCGAAAAAGTGCGCCGACCTCGCGAACCGATCCGGTCGCTCCCTCACATGGGCAGTGCAATCCGCGGAGAGCTGCTTCCGCGTCGATGTAGAGGAGTGCGCTATGTCCCTTCCTGTGGCCATTGTGGGCCTGGGCCTTCGTCTGCCTGGTGGTGTCACCTCTGCCGAGGAGCTGGTTCGCTTCCTCGAGGATGGCGGAGACGGCATCCGCGAGGTCCCGTCCGACCGCTGGTCCATCGACCTGCACCACAGCTCGGTCGGCGACGCCCGCGGCAAGGTGAAGACGCGCTTCGGCGGCTTCCTCCACCAGGACCTGTTCAGCTTCGACCCCGCACCGTTCGGCATCTCGCCGCGTGAGGCCGAGCACCTCGATCCCCAGCAGCGCCTGCTGCTCGAGTGCACCCTCGAGGCCTTCGAGGATGCCGGGCTGTCGGGCGAGAGCCTGCGGGGCAGCGACACCGGTGTGTTCGTCGGCGGCTTCACGCTCGACCAGCTCGCGCAGACCCGCCACCCGGGCAACCGCCAGCTGGTCAGCCAGCACACGGCGGTCGGCGCGACGATGACCGTACTCTCCAGCCGCCTGGCGTACACCTGGGACCTTCGCGGCCCGACGATGACCGTGGACACGGCGTGCTCGGCCTCGCTGGTCGCCGTGCACCTCGCGTGTCAGGCCATCGCCGACGGCACCTGCTCGCGGGCCATCGCCGGCGGCGCGAACGCGATGGTGAACACGTCCTACAGCCTGATCATGAGCCAGGGTCAGTTCCTGTCGCCTGATGGTCGGTGCAAGACCTTCGACGCTTCCGCGAACGGCTACGGCCGCGGTGAGGGCGCCGGCATCGTCGTGCTCATGCCGCTCGCCGACGCGCTGCGCGACGGACACCACGTGCACGCCGTCATCCTCGGCACCGGCCTCAACCAGGACGGCCGTACCCCGGGCATGCCCGTGCCCTCCGGTGAGGCCCAGCGCCGTCTCGCCGAGCAGACCTGCGAGCGCGCAGGCGTCGACCCGAAGCTCGTCGGTCTCGTCGAGGCCCACGGCACCGGCACCCGGGCCGGCGATCCGATCGAGGTCTCGGCCCTCTCCGAGGTCTACGGCCAGGCCGAGCGCCCCACCCCGGTCGGCTCGATCAAGTCGAACATCGGCCACCTCGAGGCGGCAGCCGGTATCGCGGGCCTGCTCAAGCTCACCGTCGGCCTGTCCACCGGCCGCATGCTCCCCCAGCGCGGCCCGGTCCGCGTGAACCCGGACCTCGCCCTCGACGGACTGGAGATCCTCCAGGCCCCGCGGACCTGGCAGGAAGGCCCGCGCATCGCGGCCATCAACGCCTTCGGCTACGGCGGGACCAACGCGCATGCGCTCGTGTGCGACGTCGACACCGCCACCTCGCTCCTTCCTTCACTCCCCGCCCGCGCCGACACCGAGACGCCGACCCTTCGCAGCTTCCCGATCGAGGCGGCCTGCGCCGACAGCCTGCGAGCTCGTGCGCGCAGCCTGGCAGAGTCCCTGGCCATGGGCGGCGATGCGCAGGCGCTCGCGAGCGCGCTCTGGCAGCGCACCGGGCACCACCCGCTGCGCGCGGTCATCCACGCCGACGACCTCGACGGGGTGCGCGACGGACTGCGCTCGATCAGCGACGAGCTCGAGGACGACGCGGTCATCGACGGCCGGGCACGCGATGCGCGCGTCGTGTTCCTGTACTCGGGCATGGGCCCGCAGCACCCGGACATGGGCCGCGAGCTGTACGCCACCGACCCGGCCTTCCGAGCCGCCGTCGAGGAGGTGGACGCCTACTTCCAGGAAGAGGCCGGCTGGTCCATCCTCGCCGAGATGCTGCGCGACCCGAGCGAGAGCCGCATGGCCCGCAACGACATCGCCCAGCCCGCGAACCTCGTGCTCCAGGTCGGCCTCACCGCGGCGCTGAAGGCGCGCGGCCTCACCCCGGACGCCGCAGTCGGCCACTCCGTGGGCGAGGTCGCCTCGGCCTGGGCCGCGGGCTGCCTCACCACCCGTCAGGCGGCGCGCGTCGCCTACCACCGCAGCCAGCTCCAGCAGCTCACCGCCGGACAGGGTGGCCTGCTCGCCATCGGACTCGGAGCCGAGGCCGCCGCCCCGTGGCTCGACGGCGACATGGAGATCGCAGCGTTCAACAGCCCCGACAGCGTCGCCATTGCCGGCACCGACGAGGCCCTCGAGCGCCTCGCCGCACGCCTCGCCGAGGCCGAGATCTTCCACAAGCGCATGCGGGTCGAGGTCGCGTACCACTCGTCGCAGATGGACCCACTCGAGCCGGGCTTCCACGAGCGCCTCGGGGATCTGGTTCCCGCAGCGCCACAGATCCCCCTCACCTCCACGGTCAGCGGCGAGGCTGTCGATGGCGCCATCCACGGCGCCGCCTACTGGTTCGACAACGCGCGCGAGCCCGTGCGCCTGCAGCGCGCCCTCGAGGCCGTGTTCGCCGAGGGTCCGTGCATCGTCGTCGAGGTCGGCCCCCACCCGGTGCTCACCGGTCTCGTGCGGGCCGTGGGACGCGCCGCCGACGCCGACGTGAGCGCCGTGTCGACGCTCAAGCGCGAAGGCCCCGAGGACGAGCGTCTCCAGCGCCTGCTCTCCGAGGTCTACGTGTCTGGCGGACGGGTGCAGGTGCCCTGCGGTCGCGCTCGCATGGCGCTGCCCGCCTACCCCTTCCAGCGAGTGCCCGCGTGGCTCGAGTCCGAGGCCTCCCGACAGGAACGCCTGGGCCGCCCCGACGCCCACCCGATGCTGTCGCTGCGCCTCGCCTCCGAGCGTCCGTCGTGGAGCCTGGACCCGACCAGCGAGGGGCAGGCCTGGTGTCGCGACCACGTCGTCGACGGCCAGGTCGTGTTCCCCGGAGCCGGCTGGGCCGAGCTCGCGCTCGCCGCATGCGCCGAGGTTCACGGCGAGGAGCGCGAGCACGTGCTCCGCGACCTGAGCCTCGACACCGCTCTGGTCGTCGACCTCACCGAGCCCACCGAGGTCCAGGCGGTGCTCTGCGAGCGCGAGGTGCGCCTCTCCTCCCGCCGTGGCGAAGGACCGTGGACCTGCCACGCCACCGCCCGCCCCGTGCCCGACGCCCGCTACGCGGCCCCGGATCGCGAGGACCTCGATGCCTGGGCGCGGATCGGCACGCCAATGGACGTGGATGCCCACTACGCGGCGCTCAGCGCGCGGGGTCTCGCGTACGGCCCCGGCTTCGCCACGCTCACCGAGCTTCGCGTCGGCGAGGACGAAGTCGTCGCGCGGGTCGAGGTGCCGAGCCACCGCTACTGGCTGCACCCGGCGCTGTTCGACGGCGCCCTGCAGGCCCTGCTCGCCCTGGCTCCGAATGACGGCGGCCCGTGGGTTCCGGTGCACATCGCCCGCCTGCGCGTGCGTCGCCCCGGGCTGTGCGTCGCCTGGGTGCGCGCGTCGGTGACCTGGACCGATTCCGGTCTCGACGCCGACCTCACGCTCGTCGACGAACACGGCGAGGTCGTCGCCGAGGCCCGCGGCGTACGGTGTAAGCCTGTTCGTCGCGTCGACGTGGCCGACGACCTGGCGGACCTCGCGTACTCCGAGTCGTGGCAGCCGATGGAAGGCCGGGCGACCGTAGGCACCTGGGTGCTGCTCGGCGACGCCCCCAGCTGCGAGCCCGCCCTGCGCACCGCCATGGCGAGGCTCGGCGGCGAAGTGACCGACCACGCCGAGTCCCCGGAGCGCGTCATCGTGCACCTGCGCTCGGACGACGTCGCCACCGCGACGACCGCGACCTGGCTGGCGCACGTCCAGCACGCCGCGCGCACCTGGCCCGACGCCCCGATCGTGGCGCTTACCAGTGGTGGACAGCCCTCCGCCGGAGGGTACGTCGACCCGGTGCAGGCGGCCCTCACCGGCCTCGCCCGCGTCGCAATGACCGAGCAGCCGCAGTGGCGACTGCGCCTCGTGGACTACGAGCCCGGCGCCGCCGCGGGCCTGATCCTCGCCGCCATCGGACAGGAGCTCGAGGAAGAGGTCGCCGTGCGCGACGGCGAGCTGCGCGCCCGCCGCATCGTCCGCGTGTCGCTGTCGAACGAGGCCCGCCGCGAAGCCCGCCGGGTGCAGCCCGTGGACGCCGAGCCCTTCGAGGTCGTCAGCGCCCGGATCGGCTCGCTCGACGCGCTGGTCGGCCGCCCCCTCGCCCGTCGTGCTCCCGCCGCCGGCGAGGTCGAGGTCGAGGTCGAGGCCGCGAGCCTGAACTTCAAGGACGTGATGAAGGCGCTCGGCATGCTCTCCGACCGCGCACTCGAGGCGACCTACCTCGGCCGCGGCCTGGGTCTCGAGGCCTGCGGACGCGTGGTTCGCTGCGGCGAGGGCGTGACCGGCTTCGCCCCCGGCGACCGCGTGCACGCCTACTACGGCGGCAGCCTCGCCTCGCACCTCAACGTGGACGCCCGCTTCGTGTCGCGCACCGAGAGCGCCGACCCGCTCGACGCGGCGACGTGGTTCGTGTTCGCCACCGCCTGGTACGGCCTGGTCGACGTCGGCCGCATCCGCGCCGGCGACCGGGTGCTCGTGCACAGCGCCGCTGGCGGTGTCGGCCTCGCCGCCGTGCAGATCGCCCAGGCGATGGGGTGCGAGGTCGTCGCCACCGCGGGCACCGAGGCCAAGCGTCGGTTCCTGCGCGGGCTCGGCATCTCCGAGGTGTACGACTCGCGCTCCCTGGACTTCGCCGACCGCGCCCGGCCCGTCGATGCGGTGCTCAGCGCTCTCACCGGCGAGGCCCGCCAGGCCTCCGTCGACCTGCTGCGCACCGGCGGACGCTTCATCGAGCTCGGCAAGCAGGGCCTGGACGCCCACGGCGCCCTCGGGCTCGCGGCATTCAACCGGGCGCTGACCTTTTCCGCCGTCGACCTCGACCGTCAGGCCGCCGCCGACCCGGCTCTGTTCGGGCGCGTGTTCGCCGAGGTGTGCCGTGCCTTCGAGACCGGCATGCTGAAGCCGCTCCCGCGCGAGGTCTACGACCTGTCGCAGCTGTCGACCGCCTTCCGCTCCCTCGCCAGCGGCGAGCTCATCGGCAAGGTCGTGCTCGACTTCCGCAAGGGCGCGGTGCGCATGGCTCCCGGCCTGTCGCCGAAACCCCTCGCCACCGAGGGCACGTGGCTGATCACCGGCGGCAACACCGGCTTCGGCCTGGCCACCGCCGGCTGGCTCGCCGAGCAGGGGGTCCGGCGGCTGCTCCTCGCCTCCCGGCGGGGACAGGTGGCCGCCGTAGACCAGGTGCAGATCGACGCGATGCGCGCGCACGGCGCCGAGGTGACCTCGATCGCCCTCGACGTCACCGACGAGCAGGCCGTTCGCGCACGCCTCGACGGCGTCGACGACCTCGTCGGCATCGTGCACGCGGCCATGGTCCTCGACGACCGGCCACTGGTCGACCTCACCCCCGCGTCCCTCGACCGCGTGCTGCGCCCGAAGCTCACCGGCGCCGAGGTGCTCCACGCCGCGACCGCCGAGCGCGACCTGGACGCCTTCGTGACCTTCGGGTCGATCTCGGCGCTGGTCGGCAACCCGGCCCAGGGCGCGTACTCCGCCGCGAACCTCGCGCTGGACGCGCTGATCGCAAAGCGCCGCGCCGCAGGCCTCGCCGGAACCCACGTCAGCTGGGGTGCGCTCGGCGACGTGGGCGTGGTCGCCGACGACCGTGGCCTCGCCGCGCACCTGCGCAGCCTGGGCCTGCATCCGGTGCCCGCCCCGCTGGCGCTCGCCGGACTCGGCACCGCCCTGGCCGAAGACCACGCCTCGCTCGGCATCATCGACATCGACTGGAAGCGCTGGGCCGAGGCGAACCCGGAGACCCCGTGGAAGCGCCTTACCGAGGTGAACGACGCCGAGGACGCCGGAGATGGCGGCCCCCTGGCCCAGCTCGCCGCGCGTACGGCCGGCGCCGAGGACCCGGAAGCCGTCATCGTCGAGGTGCTACGCGAAGCCGCAGCCCGCGTGTTCGGCCTCGACGTCGACCAGCTGGACCCCCAGCGGCCGCTGCGCGACTTCGGCCTGGACTCGATCATGGCCATCGAGCTCGCCGAGTCGCTGGAGTCCGCCTCCGGGGTGGTGTTCCCGACCCTGGACCTGCTTGCCGGCCGCAGCCTCTCCGGCCTGTCCGCCCGCGTGCTCGACGCCCTCGGCGAAGTGGCTGCCCCCGCGCCCGCCGCGCGTCCCGCCCCGGAGACGCCAACCGAGGACCTGCGCGCGTGGGTCCTGGAGCGCATCTGCGTGCAGGAGCCGTACTTCGACCTCGACGCCGTGCACGAGGCCGATGGCTGGCTGCACGCGGAGGCCGAACCGGTGGCGTCCCCCGAGGGCGAGCTCGGAGCCGTGGGCGTGGCCGAGGCCGCGCGCCACCTCGCCATCCTCGGGTCGGCGGCGGCGCGTCGCCAGCTGGACCCGAACCTCGGCCGCGTGTTCTTCCCGGTGCGGGGCGCACGCCTGCTCGCGCTCGGCACCCGGGACCAGGCCGCCGGCCGCGTGACGCTGCGCGCTCGAGCCACCGAGGTCGACCTCGTCGCCGGCGTGGCCCACGCCGAGGCCGAGATGCGAACCGAGGACGGTGCACTCGTGGCGCGGTTCCTGCTCGAGTACCACGCGATGATCGAGGCGACGTTCCGCGACCTGTTCGCCGCGCACGCCCAGGACACCGAGGCCGTGGACGAGGACCCCTACGCAAGCGTCGCTCCGCTGGACATCCGCTTCGAGGGGGACAGCGCCGTGGCTCGCCCGGGCCCCGTGTCCGTCGCCGCCTGCGCTGGCCACTTCGACGGACTGCCCGCGTGGCCGGTGAGCATCATGGCCCGCGACGCGGTCCAGCTCGCCGTCGCGGTGGCGCGCCGTGACCAGTCCGCCGCGTGTGTGCGCGTCACCGGTGGCTCCGCCCACACCGAGCGCTTCGTGTTCGCGGGGGAGTCCCCCGTGCTGCGCACCGAGCGCCTCGACGGCGGGCTTCGCGTGGTCATCGAGGTCGACGGTCAGCGCTGCGCATGGTTCGACATGGTCCTCTCCGTCGAGGTCGCCTCGACGCAGGCGGCGTAGACTGCCCACGGAGGGCGCATGCGGCTGGACGACTGGGTTCGCGCACCGAACATCTCGGGAAACCCCGCGATCTACGAGCGCGAGAACCTGGCCCTGGCCCGCGACGGACGCCTGGACCTCGCCCTGCGCGAGGTCGCCGACTGGCCCGGCCGTACCCTGCTCGACGTGGGGTGCGGCACGGGCTTCTGGTCCGAGCGCTATGCGAGAGACGGCGCCACCGTGCTCGCCGTGGAGCCGGACCCGGCGCTGCTCGCGCTCGCCCAGGCCCGCGCCGCCGACCTTGGCCTCAGCTGGCTGCGCGGGTCCGCCGAGCACCTTCCGGTCCCGAGCGACCACGTGGACATCGCCCACGCGCGCTTCGCGTACTTCTTCGGTCCCGGAGCCGAGCGCGGCCTCGCCGAGGTGCGACGCGTGCTCCGACCCGGCGGCACCTTCGTCGCCATCGACAACAGCTGGCGACGGGGTGACTTCGCCGAGCTCTTGCGCGACGCCGTGGGCGGCAACGCGAGCATGGACCCGGCGGCCACCGACGCATGGTGGCGGGATCAGGGCGCACAGCGCATCGACGTGGACGGGGGATGGCGGGCCACCAGCGCAGACGAGCTCGAGCAGATCCTGCGGATCGAGTTCCCTGGGGACACCGTGGACCGCTTCCTGGCGCGCAGAGGGCCCGTCGATCGCCTGAGCTACGCCTTCGCGCTGTTCGTCATCCGCGGCTGAGCGCGACCGCACAGCGGGTGGCGAGCACTCCCGAGGCCTGGTCGCCATCGGCCGAGAGCTTCTCGAACCCGGCTCGCGCCTCGGCATAGCGCCCGTCGAGGAACGCGGCGAACGCCGCCTCGGCCGCTCGGGCCAGCGCTCGTTGGGCCTCGGACGCGGTCTCAGCACGGGCCACCAGCTCGTACACCGTCGTCTCTTCCTGCCGGCCCTTCACTCGCACCCGGTCCACCGGCCGCACTACGAAGCGCTCCCCCACGGCGGCACGCAGCTCCTCGCTGATCAGGATGCTCGTCCCGTAGTTCTTGTTGAGACCCTCGATGCGGCTCGCGAGGTTCACGCCATCGCCGACGACCGTGTAGTCCATGCGCTGCATGGAGCCGAGGTTACCGACGAGCGCGGTGTCGGTGTGCAGCCCGATCCGCGAGTGGATGCGCGGCAGGCCGCGGGCCTCCCACTCCCGGTTCAGGGCGGCGAGTCGCTCCTGGCAAGCGAGCGCCACTTCGCAGGCGACGCTGGGGTGGTCTTCCACCTCTTCTGGCGCGTTCCAGAAAGCCATGATCGCGTCGCCGATGAACTTGTCCACGGTGCCGCCCGAGAACAGGATCAGGTTCGACCACTCGCCGAGATATGCGCCGACGATGTCGACGAGCACGTCGGGATCGAGCTGTTCGGCGAGGGTGGTGAAGCCCTCGATGTCCGAGAAGAACACGGTGACCGCGACGGGCTCGACGCCGAGCGAAGCCTCGCGGTTGTGCCGGATCAGCGAGCGCACGAGGTCAGAGCTCACGTAGCGCTCGAACGAGCGCAGGCCGCGCTTCATCCGCTCGGTGGCGTCCTCGATCGCCGCGACCTCGGCGAAGGGCGTGCCCGACGGCGGCGCCGGTTCGAGCTCGAAGCGCGCCACCTTCTGGAGGTCCTCGGTCACGCGGTCCAGGGGGCGGGTGATGCGCCGGTTGACCAGCGCACCGAGCACGAAGGCGAGGAACACGCCGAGCGCCGACAGACCGAGGGTATCGCGCGCCGAGCGGTGCACCGCGCCGAGCACCGCGGCTTCGGGAACGGTGACCACCGCGACCCACGGCAGCTTGCGGTTCGCGACCGGGGACACCTCGACCAGCTGACGCTCGCCGTCGACGTCGAGATCGAACAGCCAGTCCTCGGTCAGCGAGCCGAGGCGACCGGAGCGGACCAGGTGTTCGGAGACCGCGGCGAGGATGGGATCGCGACTGTCCGCGCCCTTCACGCGACGGGCCTGGTCGCCGTCCAGCGCGAGCAGCGGCTCACCGGTCGAGTTCGCGACGAGGAAGCCGTCCGAGTCGATCACAGCGATGCGGCCGTCCACGCCGAGGTCGAGCTCGCCGAGGAACTTGGAGAAGCTCGAAACGATGAGGTCGGTGGCGACCACGTAAGCCAGCTCACCGCTGTCGCCGTAGACGGGCTCAGCGAGGGTGATGCCGAGCCGCGGCGGCGGGTTGGCGATGAGGTAGATCGGCGACCAGGCCACGGCCCTGGAATCGGCAGCAGCGCGGAACCACGGCCGAACGCGCGCGTCGTAGGGCACGGCGTTGTCGACGGCCCCGAGGCCGCCTTCTGGTGTAAGCGCGTAGCTCGTGAGCGTGCCTGCCTGGCGTCCCTCGGTAAACGCGAGCCGCGGCTCGCCCGAGGGAAGGCGTTCGGCGCCGACGAAACCGCCCTCGGCGAAGCCCACCTGCACGTAGTCGACGTGCAGCGTGTCGAGCACGTCGAGCATCTGGTCGGCGGTTCGCACCGGGTCGCTCGGGTCGAGGCCGTGCTCGAGCGCCGTCTCCATCACGTGGTTCGCCTGGATCGGTGCCGCGAGATGCGCCGCGAGGTTGTCCTGGACGCGGTGCAGCAGCTGTGTGCGCAGCTGGTTGCCAAGCTCGGTGAGGGCCGTCTCGCTGTGCCGCTGCCACAGCGCACTCGTACCGAGAGACGCGGCAGCGATGCCCACTCCGAGCACGGCGACCATCGCAAAGCGCAACGACAGGGGCGCTGACCTCGTCTCGTCCAGAGAACCTCCCCACGGCAGGCTACCCCGAGTCGTCGCAGGGTTACGAGCGCGCATGGACCACGACGCCCTTCATTTCCTGCCGCTCGGTGGTACCGGCGAGATCGGCATGAACCTGAACCTCTACGCCCACGCAGGACGCTGGCTGATGGTGGACTGCGGCGTCATGTTCCGGCGCGACGGGCTCGAGACCCACGGGTGGATGCCCGACGTGAGCTACATCGCGGCGCGGCGCGACAAGCTCGACGGGCTCGTCCTCACCCACGCGCACCAGGACCACCTCGGTGCCGTCGCCGACCTGTGGCCGAAGCTGCGCTGCCCCGTGTACGCCACTCGGTTTGCGGCGGCGATGCTGCGGGAGCAGCTCAAGGAAAAGGGCCTCGCCAACCGCGTGCCCGTGCGGCTACTCGATGAGCGATGCCGGCTGCGCATCGGCCCGTTCGACATCCAGCGCATCCCCCTCACCCACAGCACCGTGGAGATGGGCGCGCTGGTGCTGCGCACTCCCGCGGGGACGGTGCTGCATACCGGCGACTTCAAGCTCGACGCCAACCCGCTGATCGGCCTGGACCTCGATCGGGCTGGCCTCGAGGCCCTCGCGGGAGAGACGATCCACGCGGTGGTCAGCGACTCCACCAACGCGGACGAAGAGGGCTGGACCGGCTCGGAGTCCCAGGTGGTCGAGCCGCTGCGGCAGCTGCTCGCCGACCGTCCCGGGCGTATCGCCGTGAGCTTCTTCGCAAGCAATGTGGCGCGGCTGCGGACCCTGGCCCTGCTCGCGGAGTCCCTCGGACGGCACCCGGTGCTCATGGGCCGGTCGATGGACCGCACCGTGCGCGCCGCTCGCGCCGCCGGCTACCTCGACGACGTGCCCACGCTGGTGTCCACGCGGGACTTCGGCTTCCTGCCCCCCGAGAAGGTGCTGCTGATGTGCACCGGTTCCCAGGGCGAGCCGCGCGCCGCCTTGTCTCGCCTCGCCGAGGACGGCCGCAACGACGTGTACCTCGACCCCGGCGACACCGTGGTGCTGTCGGCCCGCATCATCCCGGGCAACGAGCTGTTCGTAGAGCGCCTGCGCACGCTGTTTCGCGAGAAGGAAGTCACCGTGCTCGGCCCCGACGACGCCGACATCCACGTCAGCGGACACCCCCGGCGAGACGAGCTGCGCACGCTCTACCGCTGGGTCCAGCCGCAGACCGTGGTCCCGACCCACGGCACGCCCAAGAAGCTCGAGGCCCACGCGGAGCTCGCCGAGTCGATGGGCCTGGGGGCGCTGCGCTGCCGCAACGGCGACCTGGTGCGACTCGCGCCCGGCGTCCCCACCCTCGTCGGCAAGGCGATGACCGGGCGCGTGCGGCGCGTCGAAGGCCGGCCTACCAGCCGGGGTCGCTGAACTTCGGGTCCTCGAGCATCGCCTCGTCGGTGAGGGTGACGAGGAAGGCCTTGAGCTGCGCCTTCTCGGGCGCCGTCAGGTTCAGCGGCACCGCATTGCCCGCCCCGTCGGTCATGAACGGGAACAGCGTCGCGTGGTACTGCACGCCGCTGGAGTAGTGCTCGATGACCTCGTCGATGCTCGCGAAGCGTCCGTCGTGCATGTACGGCGCACGCACCGCGACGTTGCGCAGGGACGGGGCCTTGAAGGTGCCCATGTCGGCGGCGACGCCACTCACGGCGCCGTAGCCCTCGTCGGTCACCGTCGCGTCGAGACCGTTGCTGATCGCGCCGATGCCGACCTGCGCATCGCTACCGTGGCAATGGGCGCAGCCGAGCCCCCCCATCGGCGGCGGCGCGTAGAACAGGCGCTTTCCGGCGTTCTCGTCGGCGGTGAAGTTCGGGAAGTCGTCGAGGATGTCGGTGACCTGCGCGCGGCCCTCGTCATAGCGGCTGGTGGTGCTCACCATGCTGCGCACGAACTGGGCGATGGACCGGGAGATGCGGTCCGAGCTCACCGTGGCGTCGCCGAAGGCCTGCTCGAACAGCGGCGCGTAGCGCTCGTCTTCTTCCACGCGCGCGACGACCTCGTCGAGGGTCATGCCCATCTCGACCGGGTCCTGCATCGGCATGAGCACCTGGGCCTCGAGGGTCTCAGCGCGCTGATCCCAGAAGAACCGTCCGTTCGCGTAGAAGCGGGCATTGGTCAGGCCCATCGAGTGGCGACCGGTGGTGCCGCCCTCGAAACCCACGGAAAGCACGTCGGGGTCCGAGAAGCCGTGGGCCTGCTGGTGGCAGCTCGCACAGGCGATCGTGCGGTTCTGCGAGAGATCCACGTCGTAGAACAGCACGCGACCGAGCTGCGCACCCGCATTGGTCACCGGGTTGTCCGCCGGCGTGTTGTCCTCGTCGGTCGCGGCCTGGAAGCCCGGTGGCATACCGCTGATGCCCTCGGTGTAGTGCTGGGGCAGCGTCACTTCGTAGTCGTGGCTTCCGAGCTCGGGGGTCTCCTCAGCGGCGGGCTTGCACGCCACGAGGGCGAGCGAGAGCAGGGCGGTACGGGTCATCGGTTCTCCTGGCACCGTGGCGAATATCCGAACACCACTGCACACCACAAGCAACAATTGGTCAATCCAGGCCCACTCAGGACCCCATATGACCACCAATACTGCAACACTAAACAAAACAAGAACACCAAAGACCCAAAAAGAGCATCAAACTCGGAGAACACACCAAAGGGGGGCACCCAGGCGACCGGGGCGACGACCGTGCGGGGACCGAGGAGTGGGCGCTCCCAGCGTGCGACGGGAGGCGCCCGACACGTGGTTCCGGACGTGCTTACACCATAAGCCGTCGACAAAATGGCTACAGCGCGCGAACCAGGACGAGCCTCGAGACACCAGTCGAGTGGAGGCGATGATGCGAGACCTCATCCACAGCATCCTGTATGTGCTCGGCTGGACCGACCACTGACGCTTACACCATAAGCCCATCTCGGTCGTGCACCGCGAACGTCGTGGCGGATGGCACCTCCGACCGAAAGGCAAGCTCATTCCTTTTGAACTGGAAACCGCTCGCGACCGACTTACGGCGTAATCCCCCAGAACTGCTTACACTGCAAGTCGCTTGCTCGCGCTCCGTGCTGGACAGCAGGGAGAACACGCTTCGCGGGCTCGCTCGGTGGCGAAACGCGTCAGCCGCCGTGGTCGCGGGGCTGCTGTCGAACTCGGCGACCTCGCCGGCTACCGTGCACGGCGTGCTGCAAACCCGGACATGACTACACGGGGGCACTAGGCGAACTGCAGCGCCGCGAAGTCCGAGTCGGTTCGAGATACCCGAGCGATGGAACAGTCTGGGCCGAGCAGATCCCGCAAGGTCTCGGCGAGAGTCTCGGCGGGCATACCCGAAAGTTCCTGGTCGATGAGCACCGTGGAGTACGCACGCTGCCGCCCGAAGCGCAGGGCGGTCGTCGCGTCGGCAGCGAACACCACCGGCGTGTCGACTTCGGCGAGACGGTCGAGCTCGCGCGACAACGCTTCCGGCATGGTGCCGACGACGAGCACCGCGGGCAGCTTCGAGGCGACGACGGGTACTCGCCAGTGGGCGACGGCCCGTGTCCCCTCGCCCGTCGACTCGATGGTGAGGTCCCCGCTCATCGCGCGACTCACGGCTCGGGCGATGGTCAGTCCCAGCCCCACGCCTTCGGAGTCCTCGTGATGGAATCGAACGTAGGGCTCGAACACGCGCGCCAACTGTTCGCGCGACATGCCCGGACCGCGATCCTCCACCGCGATGGTGACGTCGGCTTGATCGTCCAGCCGGCGAGCGGCGACCGAAAGGTCGATGCGGCCCTTCCCGAACTTCACCGCGTTCGACAGAAGCTCTTCGAGCACCTGACGAGCACGCGTCGGGTCGATCTCGAGCTCGGGCATCCCGTGTTGGAGCTTGACGACCACGTCGGGAAATCCCGACGCGCAGGCCTGCACCACCTGGGCAAGATCGGTGGGCGCGGTTCGTAGCCGCATCTCTCCCGCCTGGATGCGGGACACGTCGAGGGTGCCCTCGACGAGGCGAGAAAGCCGCTCGGCACCTGCGGCGATGTGCTCGAGATAGGAGGCTCGCTCCTCATCACTGGACGTGCGCGCGAGGTCGGTCATGCCCATCAACGCGCTGAGCGGCGTGCGCATCTCGTGGCCGGCGGAGCGCACCAACGCGCTTCGCGCCTGAACCGCGGCAACGGCCGCTGCCTCGGCATGTCGGAGCGCGCTCTCGGTGCTCACGCGACTGGTGACGTCGTGGAACGAGCCGGCGACACCGGGGTTGCCGGGCCCGAGCTGTAGCTCGAAGTACATCGACTCCGGGCCGCGCTTCACGACCACGGTCGTCCGCACCCGCTCGCCCGCACACGCCTGGGCGATCATCCGGTCGACCTCGCCGGGCGGGGCGTCGACGACGTGCTCGTTCAGCTGCGTGCCCTCCATGCCGGGGCCCCAGGACTCGTTGGCGAGCGTGATCTCGCCCGAGGCGTTCGCGAGGAACAGGAAGTCCGAGGTCTTGTCGAACAGGCGACGAAACTGAGCCTCACTGTCGCGCAAGCGCTGCTCGAGGTCACGCGCTCGCCGCCACGTCGCAATGCGAAGCTCGATGGCCCGTGCGACCTCCTCGAGACCCTCGGGGCGATAGCCCGCGGGAAGCACCACCGCCGCGGCCCGCTTGCCGATGCGAAGCACCAGGCACGGCAGCTCACCGAGGCGATGCACGCCAGAGGGCAAGCGCGACAGCCGACGCTCGAGCCCGTCGGGGATGACGCCCTCGGCGTGGAGGACCTCGCCGTCGAAGAGGTGTACGGCACCCACCGCCTCGAGTCCCTGCTCGAGGATGCCGATGATGCGGGCGTATACCCCGTGGCTAGGCCCGGGAGCCCCCTCGAGAAAGCGCCCCAGCGCATTCTGTACGGCGAGGTGCCGATAGGCTCGCTGCAGCTCCATCCGCTCATCCATGAGCGAGGTCGCGAGCGAGCGCTGCTCGCGAAGATCGCGCTCACGACCCGAGAGCAGGAGCGCGTAGTCCCCGACGCTGTCGTGGAGGGCGAAGTCGGCGAGCGTGAGGTTGGCCCGGTCGAGATCGGCCGAGGAGCCCATCCAGGCCGAGAGAAGCAGCAACAGCCGTTCTGGCTTCTCCTGGATGACCTGCCCGCGTAGGCGCAGCCCATTGTCCGTGGAAAACACGAGCAGGTGTGAACCGAGTGTTGCCAACGACTCGAAGGTCATGGGCCGCCGGGGCCGAACCAGCGCGAGCTGGTCCTTGAGCGGCTGATGTGCGCGCAGACCCAGCTTCTCGGCGGACGGCCCCACCCCCACCACGCTGAGCTCCCGGTCTACCTCGATGTAGAACGGAAACGCGCGAATGAAGTTGGTGGTTCCGAGCATGGTCAGGCCGTCGGCTCGAGATGGAACAGCTCATGGTCTCGTCCGTCGTCGCGACCACCGACGTGTCGAACCGCGTACGGTTCGCCAAAACGCTCGCACAAGCCGGCGAGCAGCCCCTTCACGAAGGGGGCCAGACCGGGTCGATCGCTCCAGTAGCGCACGTGCATGCCATGCTCGGCATCCTCGACCTCGAAGGACGGCGCACGCATCTCTGGAAAGTGCAGGGACAGCCGTGCATGCATCTGGTCGAGGTTCTCGAGGAACCCCCGCAGCGACGAGCCATGCATGTGGAAGATCGACTCGTAGGACTCAGCTGCAGTGACCCGGATCCAGTAGAGCCCGAGCGCGTGGAGCAGCTCCCCTGCATCACGCTCCAGTTCCGTGCTCGCAGCCCCGACGAGCGCGTAGGTGATCGCGTCATCGTAGGTGTCCATCGACACGAAGACGGGTGGCTCCATGCCGGCTCGGCGACACACCGATCCCCAGCCAGCGTCGCCAGCTTCGTCGATGATCATGTTCTGAAGGGCGCGATTGACCATCCCGTACATGCTGCCCTCCGGCCTGGTTGCCTCAGGCGTCATGCCAACAGCAGGGACGACCTGGAACGGCGAGCTCTCGGGGAACAACGCTCGCCACGTCGAGCATGGCACACGCACGGTCCCCAATGCACGTCTTGAATGTCGGGAGTGCGGGTCCGTTCGGGCCAGTGAACCGTGATGCGGCTCCGCTCTGATGCCGCAGTCGAACCAGGACTTCGGGCCAGCGCCCCCCACTTCTCGAATCACTGCAGCGCTCCGGATGTCGGCCCGGGCCCCCCGACCTCGGCGGTCAAAATCCACCGCCACCCGTACGCTCGGGTGATGCACTGCGGCACGCACGACCACTGTCGGGGCGCCGAGCGCCACCCCACGCGGTCGCCCGGTCCATGGCGACGAGATCGCGGACAGCTCGGTCGGAGCGACCCACGATGGGCACCGCGTGCACAAGTCCCGCACAGTCCGGCTGTCAGCGCGGTATGCCGAGGGTGATCGCAGGAGGTTGCGTGGCCGAGGAAACGCGAGAGTTCTCACCCGTGCGCATCGGGTTCATGTGGCCGCGCATCGTCGGCGTCCTGGTGCTGTGCGCCGTGCTCAGCGTCATGGTCACCGTCGCTGCGCTCGCCGTGTCCTCCCTGTTGTTCCTGGCCATCCCCGTGATCTGGGTCACCCTCGTGCCCTTTGCCGCGTACGCGGCACACGTGGCGTGGACCAAGGAGACCTACGAGATCCACGGTGACCACCTCGTGGCCCGCCGCGGTGGGCTGGTCTCGGACGGCCGCAACGAGCTCGACATGCGCAACATCACCCACGTGCGCCTGCGCCTGCCGTGGCTGCGGTATCGCTTGTTCAAGATCGGCGACGTGCGCGTCGAGTCGGCGGGCAGCGCCGCCTCGGAGATCACGTTCCAGTCCATCGTCGGTCCCGAGGAGGTGTACGAGGAGATCCAGGAGCTGATGCGCGCGAACGGGTTCTCGCTGCAGCGCACCGAGGTGCTCCACGAGGAGTCGCCGACCTTCGTCGGCGCGCTGACCGACATCGTGCAGACCGGTATCGGGGTGATCTTCTCGCTGGTGTGGATGGGTTTTGCGCTCCTCGGCGTCGGTGCGGGAGCCCTCGAGTCGGCGGGGGCGATGGCGGGTGCCGCCATCACCGTGCTCGGCGCGACCTTCGTCATCGGCAGCAGCCTGCTCACCCTCGGCGGCCTCGCCGTGCGCTACCTCGATCTCACCCGCCGTACCTACACGGTGCACGACGACGCGGTGACCTACACCGAGGGCTTCCTCACGCGAGACAACGCGTTCATCCCCGCCGAGAACATCGCGGACGCGAGCACCAACCGCACCTTCATCGACCAGGTGCTCGGCCTGTACGACGTGAAGGTCAGCTGCCAGGGCAGCGGCAGCGAGATCCAGTTCCGCCGTCTGTCGCGCGGTGCCGAGCTCAAGCAGGCGATCAGCACCGTCGTGGACAAGGGCATGAAGCTCGCCCCGAAGAAGGGCGCCGTGCGAGAGGACGCCGCCGAGGATGCGGAGGAGGCCGTCCCCGAGGCGAAGGGACCCGGCGCGCCGCGCACGCTGGTCAGCGCCGAGGACGCGTGGACCGCGACCCTGAAGATGAACGTCGGACGCACCCTGGTGCCGCTGCTGCTCCTCCTTCCGACGGGGCCGGCGTGGCTCATCGCGACGGTGAGCATGTACATCCGCGCGACCAAGACCACGTTCACCGTGGGCAAGAGCTCGCTTCAGTCCGAGTACAGCTTCATCGGCGCCAACCAGCAGCAGTTCGCCTACGACAAGGTCACCGGCGTCCAGCTGACTCGCAGCCCGCTCGACGGCTTCTTCAAGACGCTCACCGTGCAGATCTGGTCCATCGGCTCGCCCATGCCGCTGACGATGAGCCACATCTCGGCCGAGGAGCTGAACCTCCCGGCCCTGCTGCGGCAGTGTGGGATCGACGCCGACGCCGAAGCCGAGGGTGAGCTTGCCCAGTCCTTCGGGCCGCAGGTGTGGTTCATCCAGAACGTGTTCCTGCTCGCGTTCCTCGCCGCCGCCGCCGCGGTGTTCGTGGTGCTGGGCCTGCTGCAGAGCGCGTGGTTCCTGCTCTTCGTGCCGATGCTCGCGGTGCTCCCGATCCCCATGGCGGTGCTCACCTACCTCCGGGTCCAGAAGCAGTCCCTGACCTTCCACGCCTCGCACGTGGAGGCGCGCACCGGCGTGCTCATCCGCCAGGAGGTGTACGCGCGCTACGACAACATCAAGAAGGTCGAGAGCGTGCGCATCCCCCTCACGGATCAGGGCACGTTCAAGCTGTACATCGCCGGCGAGCGCGTCGTGCAGCAGCAGCAGCAGGGCCAGGCCGAGCAGGCGAACGCCGCCGGACTCAAGGTCCCTTACTCTCTCGAGGGCCGCTACATCGAGCGCATCGACGACAAGGTCGACGCGATGGACTCGTTGCTGCTCGGGCGCATCCAGCCCGCGCAGATCGACGAGGAGCACGACTTCGTCGAGGCCGAGTACACGACCAAGCCGGCAATTCCGAACAGCATCGCGCCGATGCTGCTCTTCCCGCCGCTGTGGCCCTTCGTGCCGCTGGTCGCGTGGCAGACCGCCGTCCGCCAGTACGACGTCGAGCAGGAGCGGGTCGTGCTCCGCGGCGGCATCCTGTTCAAGTTCGCGACCTCGGTGCTCTACAACCGCATCGACTCGCTCCAGCAGGATCAGGGTCCGCTCGGCAAGGCCTTCGGCAACGGCCAGGTCACCCTGCTCACCGCCGGCAGCAGCTCGCCGGACCTCGTGGTCGCCAACGTGCCCGACTACGGCGAGGTGTACACCACCATCCGCGAGCACTACGGCAAGTAGGACTCACGGGCGGACGGCGCAGGCCTCGCGCACCGTCGCGACGAACGAGCCCTCGACCTCCGCGAACCGGTCGTCGAGCGACGCAAGCGCATCGAGCGCCGCTTCGTCGCAACGCAGGGCCGCCTTGAGCGCGGAGGATGCCGCGAGCAGGAAGGCATCGGCCCGCTCCGGGTCCGAGCGTCCACAGAACCATGCGCAGCTGGCGTTGCTCGGTCGCTCGGGGTCGCAGTGAGTGGCGCCGATTACCCGTGCCGAGAGCAGGGGCCCGGACCACGCGTCGCGCACCGCGTGTCCGTTGTTGTCCGCGTTGCAGCCAGAGGGCTCCGCAAACAGGGCGATGCCGGGAATCGACAACGATGCGGCCGCCGAGGTCGCAGAGCCGCCGGCGTCCACCGGGTCGAGCCCGACCCACACACCCACGTCCCCGCGGCGCTCGGCCGCGACCGCCGTCGCGAGGCCACCCGCCGAGAAGCCCACCAGGCCGAGCTCTCCGGACAAGCGCTCGCCGTGGGAAGCGCGCATCTCGTCGACGAGCTCGACCACCGCCTGCGCATTGTCGTGGTGCTTTGCGAAGTACGGCATGTTCGGCACCGCCACCACGAAGCCCTCGCCGGCGAGAGCGGTGCCCCAGCCCTCCATGCGGTGACGGCTGCGCGCGAAGCCGTGCGCGACCACCACGAGCGGCGCCGGTGCCTCGTCCTCGGGCAGGTAGATGTCCACGGGTGTGCGCCGCGCCGCCAGCGTCGGATGCACGGTCTGGGTCGCCGGGGAGCCGCAGCCCACGCACAGCGCGAGGGCCATCCAGGGCATGCAGCGAGCGAGGGTCATGCGTCCTCCGCCGGCAGCGTATCCCGGAGGGCTCGCAGAGCGCGTCAACCCAGGCTACACAGCCGGACCCCAGGAGGATCCTTGAAGCTCGCCGTCCTCGGAGCCGGCTACGTCGGCCTGGTCGCCGGAACCTGTTTCTCCGACACCGGAAACCACGTGACCGTGGTCGACACGAACCCCGAGCGGGTCGCCTCGCTGAACCGCGGCGAGGTGCCGATCTACGAGCCGGGGCTCGCCGAGATCATCAAGCGCAACACCGAGCGCGGTCGCCTGCGGTTCACGACCTCGGTGAGCGAGGCCGTGCCGGGGGCGCAGGTCGTCATCCTCGCCGTGGGCACGCCCTCGGCGCCCGACGGTACGGTGAACCTCGACTACATCCTCCAGGCCGCCAGGGACGTGGCGGGCGCGATGACCGGCTACACCGTGCTCGTCACCAAGAGCACGGTGCCCGTGGGCTTCCACAAGCAGCTGGCCGAGCTCGTCTCCGCCCACACCGAGCACCCGTTCGCCGTGGTCAGCAACCCCGAGTTCCTCAAGGAAGGCACCGCGGTCAGCGACTTCATGGGTCCCGACCGGGTCATCCTCGGCGCCACCGACGAGCGCGCCATCGAGACCATGCGTCACCTGTACAGCGCGTTCATGCGTCGCAGCGACCGGCTCATCGTCATGGACCCGACCTCCGCCGAGCTCACCAAGTACGCGTGCAACGCGATGCTCGCTGCCCGCGTGAGCTTCATGAACGAGATGTCGCAGCTGTGCGACCACTACGGCGCCGACGTCACCCAGGTCCGCGTCGGCATGGGCACCGACCCGCGCATCGGCCCGCACTTCCTGTACGCCTCCCTGGGCTACGGCGGCAGCTGCTTCCCCAAGGACGTGAGCGCGCTCGTGTCCATGGGCCGCGCCGCGAACATCCCGATGCGCATGGTCGAAGCCACCGAGATGGCGAACGCCGGTCAGCGCGAGCGCTTCTTCGAGCGGGTGCGCCACCACTTCGACGGAAAGCTCGCCGACAAGCGCATCGCCGTGTGGGGCCTCGCGTTCAAGGCCCGCACGGACGACATCCGCGAGAGCGCGGCCATCACGCTCGTCGAGCGACTCGCCGGCGCCGGCGCCCACGTCGTCGCCCACGACCCCAAGGCGATGGACAACGCCCGCAAGCGGCTCGGCGAGCGCACCCTGACGCTGGTCGACGACGAGTATGCCGCTCTCGACGAGGCCGACGCGCTGGTGATCTGCACCGAGTGGCAGGCCTACCGCACGCCCGACTTCGCCCAGATCAAGGAGCGCATGAAGGGCGACATCATCTTCGACGGTCGCAACCTCTACGACCTCGAGTGGATGGCGGAGACCGAACTCACCTACGTGAGCATCGGTCGCCCGAGCGTGCCCTGATCCCTACTTGCGCAGGATGAGGTCCGCAGACACCGCGGCGTGGTCGCTGCAGCCGACCTCGGCGGTCCGCGCCTCGCGCACGGCAAAGTCGTCGGAGGCGTACACGTAGTCGATGCGCAGGGGCACGGTGCCGCCGAAGCGCACCGTCGGACCAGCGCCCTGACCTCCCCGCTCCCACGCGTCGGACATGTGCCCGCGCAGCCGCGCGTGGATGTGCGCGTCGCGGGTGCTGTTGAAGTCGCCCGCGATGATCGTCGGGTCCTTGAGGCCCTCGACCCGCTCGAGCAGGGCCTTGGCCTGGGCTCCTTGCCCCCTGGTCACCTCTTCGCCCGCCTGGAACAGGTCGAAGATGCCGCGCGCCTGGCCGCTGGCGAGGTCGTCCATGGTCTCGCGCAGCCAGCTGGGCTGAAAGCTGTACGGATGCAGGTGCACCGAGAGCAGGTTGACCACGTGGCCCTCGGCACCGTCGCGACGCTCGACCTCGGCGAAGGCGTAGTACCAGGCTTCCGCATCGACGAAGCGCTGAGCCCAGCCCCGGCGCAGCTTCCACGGCGAGTCCTTGCGGACGCACGCGGCAATGCCGCCCGTCGAGCGAGCTCCGGAGCCGGTGTAGTCGCTGTGGATGCACTCGAGACCCAGCTGGGGTGCCAGCGCCTCCACGTCGACCGCGGACACCTCGAGCAGTGACACCACGTCCGGCGACTCCTCAGCGATGGCGCGGGCCACGCACGCGGCCGGGTCGCCGAGGTCGTCGGGTCCGCCCCACAGGCGCCGAACGTTCCAGGACATCACGCGCAGGGCCTCGCCCTCGACCACCTCGCCGCGCGCGGCCCACGCCGGCCCCCAGAGCACCGTCGCCATGACCCCGACCACGGTGAGCAAGACCGGCGGGAGCTTGCGGTCCGGAACCAGCGACCACAGGGCGAACAGCCACACGGCGAGCGCCAGCGTGAGGTAGGGCAGGAAGGTGACCACGACGGTGAGCGTGGCCGGAGGCCCACGGAGCTCGCGTCCGGCCACCGCGGTCGCGACCAGCGCGACCACCGCGAGCGCCGACAGCGCCGAAGCCGCTCCTCCCAAGCGTCCACCGGTACGCGGCTGCTTGATGACCACCGGGGCCGGACGGTTCTCCGGGTCGACGAGCTCGGCGAGGGGCTCGGGTGGAGGCGGCAGCACGTCGGCCGGCAGGTCGCTGGGCTCGTCAGGCGACATGCGGCCTCATCATCCGCGCAGGCCCGGCGCGCAAGCGCGGATGCGCACTCACACGTCGGGTTCGAGGGTGAGCCACTTGCCGTCGGGGGTCTTCAGGCGAAGCCGCGAGCCCTGAACCGGGTCCAGATGCGCCGAGGTGGGCGGCTCGAGCGCCCCGACGCGGAACAGATCGAGCACGTGCTCCTCCGCGAAGGCGGCCTCGGCTGCGGCAGCCCCCCACGGGCGCTCCCCGTCGAGCTGCGACAGGAACTGCCACAGGGAGCGGGGAACCCGCGCGACGTCGAACGCGCTGTAGCCGTAGACCACGATGCGGTCGTCCCCCACCAGCCACTTCGTCAGGCACGCGCCGAGCACCTCGGGGACTTCGTCCTCCGCGAGCTCGGACCACGTGCCGAGAAAGCCATCGCGGGAGCGCTCGAGGTCCGCGAGGTTGCCGAGGTACTCGCCGTCCCAGGCATCCACCATGTCGGCGGCGCGCAGATACCAGGCCTCCCAGGCTTCGGGCTCCGCACCCGGTCGCGGCGGATCCCCGGCACTGACCGCCCAACGCGCGAGCAGGCGCTCGGCTGTGAGCAGCACCCGCTTGAGCGAGCGCCACATCGCGGCCCCGCTCGGTCCCTGGTCATGCGCGCAGTACCAGGTGCGACACACCGCCCCGCGGTCCTTCCAGATCGTGCAGTGCAGCCCGCCCTCGGCGGGGTTCGCCAGGTAGGGACAGCGCACGAACCCGGACTTTCCGAACCGGTCCTGGCGACCCGCCTGGTACTCGTCGAGCCAGCCCACGGGGGGTCCGAGCTCCCACGCGTCGGGCTGCCCCTCGCGGAGCTGGACCTTGAGCCGCTCGGCGCCCTCGCCGCCTTCCCGGAGGATGCGACCGACGAGGAAGTTCGGAAGCCGCGGATGGTACGTGCAGCAGCCCACCTGGGGGCTGAAGGTCACCGTGCCTGCCGGGTCCCCGGGCTTGTCGACCATGTGGCAGTCATGGCAGGTCGCGCGACTCTCGACGGGCAGTGCCAGCTCGCTCAACTCGGGGACGAGCGTGACGAAGGCGTCGGGCAAGAAGGCAACGGCAGAGTGGATGGGGCCCCCCGGCGCAGTATACGAGTCCACCCGTCTCCCGCCTGTCTATTCGCCGTCATCCGACGATCATCGCGTCAGGACCTCCCATGAAGCGCGCAGCCACCGTGACGATCCGCGTCGACACGCCCCTCGGGGGGGTGGTGAAGCGACGTGACGACGGCAGCGTCGACTACGTGAGTCCCCTGCCCTGCCCGTTCAACTACGGCTGCATTCCACAGATACCGTCGACGGACGGCGATGCCCTCGACGCCGTGCTCCTGGGGCCGCGTCTTTCCGCTGGCAGCCACGCCGAGAGCCGCGCGTGGGCGGTGGTGGACTTCCTGGATGCCGGCGAGGAGGACCCGAAGCTCGTGTGCGGCGCCGCCCCACCGACCCCGGCCGAGCAGCGTCGGGTCGTCGCGTTCTTCACGGTCTACGCGCGACTCAAGGGCTTGCTGAACCGCGCTCGGGGGCGCGCGGGGGCAACGGCATACCAGGGCTGGCGCTGGCTCGAGGACGACGCAACCGGTTCGGGTACGCCGTATACCCGTTGACCGGGGACAGCGCGCCCGGACGACCGAGCACCGGTGATCCGCCGTAGTGGCGGTCCATCTCCCAGCCGAGCGGCTTGTTTCCGCTGAGCACCGCGGTGAAGTGCTGATCGGCGAAGGCCTGCCGCATCATCGCCGGGATGTCGCCGAGAGGCGAGTCGCGATAGGCCGCGTCCCAGATCGAGATCAGGTGCACGCCAGGCTCACCTCCGGCCTGGTACACCATCCACGGCGAGAAGGGAGCGAACACCGGGCCCTCGACCTCGCGCAGGGCTTCGAGCACCGCCTCTCCGGACTCGACTGCATCCGCTGCCGGCACGCGCCGGCTGACGTCGAGCGCGGTGTGGTCGTAGACGAGCTGGACGGCGATCAGGAGCACCGCCACCGCCGCGAGGCCGCTCCCGCGCTCCTCCCAGCGAGCCATCGCCCACGCCGCTCCGACGCAGAGCACCCAGTACAGAGGGATGAGCACGTTGACGAACCCACCGACGTGCGCGCGCATGAGACCCGCGCTGATCAGCGCGACCCCGCCGATTCCCGCGCCGTACACCCACTGCCAGGGCATGTCCTTGCGCAGCGTGTACACGCAGGACGTGACGATCGCGGCCGCCACGCTGCCCATGCCCACCGAGGTGAGCAGCCCGAGCCCGCCACTCGCCAGCTTGCCGCCGAGCTGCAGGTTCACGCCGACCATGGCCAGACCCGCGACGGCGGCGAGCGCCCAGCTCCACCGAGGCTTGTCGCGCAGACGCTCGAGGGTGAACCACGACGCGAGCAGCGCGACGCCGGGCGCCGCGACCATGACCTCGCGCGGCATGCCGGGAAAGCCGCGATCGCCGACCATGCCATGCCCAGCGGGCACGTCGACGATGTAGGTCAGGTACCAGCCGTCCGAGCGCCACTGCCAGAAGCCAGTCCACAGCAGCGCGGGCACCGCCGACATCAGGCCGAAGCGAAGGGCCTGCTGCCATCCGAGTCGCGCCCACATGCCGAGCGCCATGGGCACGCCCCACAGTGCGAAATTCTGCTTCACCGCGAACGCACCGAAGAGCAGCAGCGCCGCGACATCTCGAAGACGCGCATCCTCCTCGAGCCCCAGGACGACCGCCCAGGCGATCAGCCCGATGGAGAGCCCATCGGTGCGCGCCAGGTCGTAGAAGCAACCCACGTCATCCCAGGTCCCGAGGAAGGCGAATGCGGCGAGCAGCCCGGGGAGCGCCTTGCCCAGCTGACGCCACGTGAGCCACGGAAGCGCCGCCGCCGCCGCGACCGTGCCGAGCACGGACAGCCCGCGCGCCTGCGGATAGCCGAGGCCGAACACGGGGGACAGCCACGCGAGCAACTGCGCGTAGCCCGGCGGGTAGATGTAGGGAATCCACTCCGCGCTCGGCTCGGTGTACAGCGGCTTGCCCTCCACCAGACGCCAGACGTGCGCAAGCATCCCGCCCTCCATCCACTCGAGGTCGAAGGGATGGAACAGGCGGATCCACACGGCGCCGGCCAGCCGATAGACCAGCGCGAGACCCACAAAGAGCGCGAGGATGGAGAGGAGGCGGCGTAGCCACATGGCCGGCTGCATAACGCGTCCCCTACCGCGTCCGGCTCTCCGGCTGTACTCTTCGGCTGTGCGCGTGGGATGATTTCCGTCGGCTCGATGGTTTTCATCCCTGAACGAGCCGAGGGTCCCCCCACCGCATGGTACGTCTCACCGTCACAATCATCGCGTTGCTGCTGCCCACGCTGGCGGGCGCGAAAATGCTCTGCCCCGACGGCAAGGTCGCTCTTGCCCCGGACGGCCTCGAGTCCCACTGCGAGGATGCCGACGGCGTCCCGCTCGAGGGCGAGTTCGAGATCCTCGACAAGAACGGCAAGAAGAAGGCGAAGGGCGCGTACAAGGAAGGCCTTCAGCACGGTCCGTGGACCGAGTACCACCCCGACGGACTGAAGAAGTCCGAGGGCGTGTACGACATGGGCCTCAAAGAGGGCAAGTGGACCTACTGGTTCCCGAGCGGGCACAAGCAGCGCGAGGGCAGCTACCTCCACGACAAGAACGACGGCCAGTGGATCACGTGGAACGACGGCGGAAAGACCTGGTCCGAGGGTGCCTATCTGGGCGGAACCCCGAACGGTGAGTGGGTCTACTACCACGCCGATGGCGTGACGGTGGAGAAGAAGGGCCGCTTCATCAACGGCGCCCGCTACAACACCTGGGAGTTCTTCCACGACAACGGACAGCTCGCCAAGCGCGGCGACTTCGTGACCGGTCTGCGCAGCGGCAAGTGGACGACCTGGTACCCCAATGGCACCAAGGAGTCCGAGGGCGCGTACAGCTCGAGCCGCGAGAACGGCCCGTGGAGCTACTGGAACGAAGAGGGCCAGCTGATCCGCACCTCCACGTACAAGGAGGGCAAGAAGAGCGGTCAGGAGACCGAGTGGTACGACAACGGCAACATGCGCGCCGAGGGCTCCTACCTCGACGGTGAGCGTCACGGAAAGTGGACGCTGTGGTTCGAGTCGGGCACGACCACGCTGATCTCCGAGTTCGACAAGGGACGCCGCGCCGGACACTGGGTGGGCTACCACCCGAACGGCCAGAAGAAGATGGAAGGCGACGTCCTCGAAGGCCTCGACTCCGGCAAGTGGACGTACTGGTACGACGACGGCACCATCCAGATGGAAGGCGAGAAGATCGGCGGCAAGAACGTCGGCGTGTGGATCACCTACCATCCGAACGGCAAGATCAAGTCGAAGGGCGCGTACAGCGTGGGCCTGCAAGACGGCGAGTGGAAGCACTACGACGACAAGGGCAACCTGACGAAGACCGAGCAGTGGGACGCGGGCAAGCCCAAGTAGAGTGGCCCGGCGCGTGCCGCGGGGATACCCCGCGCCCCCATGGAAGTCCGCTGTCCCAGCTGCCTCCGCCGTGAGCGACGCGACGCCGAAGGCGTGACCGTGCTCACAGAAGGCGGGCAACGCCAACCGCCCGAGCCCCGGTTCGTCGCCGAGTGGGAGGCGGTGAAGGCCGCCCTCGCCGACGAGCAGGGATTCGCCGGGCCGTGCGCTGCGTGTGGCATGCCGATGGTCGGTGCGCCCGGCGGCTCGTGGACGATTCAGCTGCCTAGCGGCTCGCTGACCATCGCCGACGGCCAGTTCACCGGGCCGCAGGGCGTGGTGGACCTCGCGACCGCCGAGGCCATGGTCGAAGCCGCGCGCCCCTCGCCCAGCCTGGCCCTTCGCGTGTTCCAGACCGGGTTGTTCGCGTGGCTCGTCGTCCCGCTCATCCTGTGGGTCTGCGCCTTCATGTGCTTCAGCGCATTCCTGTGCATCGGCGTGCCGCAGGGCGCGGAGTTCATGCCCCGGTCGTAGCGCTCACGGCCTCGCCGAGGTCGGTGAACGCCTTCGGTCCGTCGAGCTCCGCGTACCAGGCCATCGCGTCCTCGGGCAGGAGCAGGGCCTGGCTCCGGGACCACAGCCGCGGAAGCGCCGCGCGCGCCTCGGGCGTATCCACCGCGAGCACCGCAAGCTGGACCTGCGTCTCCCCTGCCGTGCCCATCAGGCGCCACACGCCGTCCGCTCCGGCGTCGAGCGCCGAGAGCACCGGATCCTGGCGACGCTCGCGAGCCATGGCTCCGCGGACCGCGCGATCGAGCCGCACGCCGGCGGCATGAAGCGCCCGCGCCGCCTCGAGCACGGTGTCGATGCCTGCACCGCCAAAGCGCTCGGCCGTCTCGCCCTCGGTGAGCAGCGCCACCGCGCCGTCGACCCCGGCCGACGCCAGGCGCACCGCGGAGGACGTGCCCTCGGGAAGGCGCGCCTTGGCCGGAGCCGCGGCGTGCACACCCTGCAGGAACGCGAGCTGCGCCGCGTCAGAGAGCTCCGCGCCGCGCACCGCCACGAAGGCCTTGTGCAGGCGGTCGTAGGCCGACAGCGCCTCGCTCAGGGCGTCTGCGTCGACCGAGTCGGCGCCGAGCACCGCGAGCAGACGCGCGTTCGCCTCGTCCACCGACTTGCGCTCGGGCTTGGGCTCCGCCGGCTTGCGCTCGGACTTGCCGGCCCAGACGACCGCCGCGGCCCAGGCGCTGGCCTCCGTGGCATCGCTCACCGCGAGGCCGACGTTCGCCGCGGCGTCGCGAAGCGAGGCGTTGCCCGTCCCAGGGGCGACGAGGAGTGCGCCGTCGGCGAGGCTCTTGACCCGCTCGGCGACGGGACCCGCGAAGTCCTCGGGGTAGGTCGCGTCGTCGGGGTTCGCGAACGCGATCAGCGCCTTGCCCTGGGGCCCCTGCAGGCGCAGGGTCCACACCTTGCGCTCCTCGGGCTCGCCGCCACGAGCGAGCACGCCGCGGCGCAGTCCCTCGAACTCGGCACCCTCGATCGCGGACACGGCATCGATCGCGGCCGTCCAGGCCCACTCGCCGTACGCGGCGACCGCGACGGCCCCCTGCTCGCGCAGCGAGGCGATGGTCGCGAGGGGCGCATCGCCCTGACCGCTGACGACGGCCTGGGCGACGATGCCCACGAGCCACGGGGCGGGCGACTCGGCACCCTCCGTGTCGACGTGGTGCTGGAGCGCCAGCGACGCAAGCTCCCCGACCTGGTCGGGCCTGGCCGCCGCCGCACGCTCGAGGGCGTGGATACGCGCCCGGCGACGCGAGGGCACCGCCTCGCCGAGGAACGCGGCGAGGGCAGAGTCGTCCACCATCACCTCGGCCTTGGGCTTCGCCGGCTTCTTCTCGGCCTTGGGGGCCTCCGTCCGCTCGGCCGGCGCGCTCGCACCCACCTGCCGACGGATCCACGTGGCGAGCCGCTCGAGCGACGCGTCGCGCTCCTCGGGTGCACCGCCGCGGATCTCCTCGACCCACACCGCCGCGCGGAGCAGGGCGGCGTCGGCCCCCTTCTTGCGGCGCAGTGCCTTGCGCGCGCCGTCGAGATCGCCGCTCGCCAGCGCCTCGCGCGCCGGACCGAGCCCGTCCGAGGTGGGTCCCTCGGACCGGGTCTGAGGCTTCTTGCGCTCCTTGCGCTCGCCACGCTCGCCGCGCTCGCGGCGTTCTCCGCGGGCTCGGGGGCCCACGACGCCACCGCCGCCGAGACTCTGCGCCAGGGCACGGGCCTTGCGAAGCTCGGCCGGCGACGCGACCGGGTGGGTCTGGCACAAGCTGACGAGGGACTCCGCCTCGCGCACGGCCGCTGCGTTGTCGCCGAGCAGCGCGTACAAGCTGCTCATCGCCCGGGCCGCTTCGCGCAGCGCCATCACGTCTCCGAGGTTGCGTGCGCGCCAGCCACCGAGCTCGGCGAGCAGTCGGCGACGCTCCGCATCGTCATTCGCCGCTGCAATCCGCTCTTCCCACGTCGTCATCGTGCCTCCATGGGCCCCGGCCACCGCGTCGGCAGCATCGTCGGGGGGCCCGAGATGTCCCGCAGGGGTAACCTCCTCTACGAGATGGACCAGACCGAGCCACGCCCCGTCACCCGACACCCGGCCTCCCCCGAGACCGAGGATCTGCTCGTCGTCGAGGAGCCGCTGGAGATCCGCGTCGAGGGCGAGGCCCTCGCGGTGACCATGCGCACGCCGGGTCACGACCTCGAGCTCGTCGCTGGCTTCCTGTTCACCGAGGGCATCATCGACGGTGCCGACGACCTCGTCGCGCTCACTCACGTCGGGGACAGCGGCAACGTCGTCGACTGTCGCCTCGCCGGAGGGGTGGCGGCGCACCGCGAGCAGGTGTCGCGCGCGACCCGCGAGCTGTACGCGACGAGCAGCTGCGGCATCTGCGGCAAGGCGAGTATCGACCGCCTCGAGATCCTCGCCGGGCCCGTGACCGGGAGCTTTCCGGATGACCCGGCCCTGCTCCTCTCGCTGCCCGCCCGCCTCGCCGAGGCCCAGGCCGCCTTCGCGAAGACTGGCGGCCTGCATGCGGCGGCACTGGTGCGGCCAGACGGCAGCTTCGAGGTCGTGCGCGAGGACATCGGCCGTCACAACGCCGTGGACAAGGTGCTCGGCTACCGCCTGCGCGCCGACGCGGTCCCCGTCGACGATCGCCTGCTGTTCGTGAGCAGCCGCGCGGGCTTCGAGATCGTGCAGAAGGCACTCGTCGCCGGCGTGCCCGCCGTCGCCTCGGTCGGAGCCGCGAGCACGCTGGCCGTCGATCTGGCCGAGCGCTCGAACATGGCGCTGTACGGCTTCGTACGCGACGGGCGCTTCAACCGCTACGCGTGAGTCGACCGCTCACGCTCACCACCATCGGCGTGACGAGCACCGCCCCCGGATCGGCCTCGGCCGCCGCGAGTGCGGGAAGGAAGCGCTCGGCGACCGCCTCATCGAGGTGACCCGAGGCCACCACCTCGTGCAGGTGCTCGCGCAGGAATCGGGCGACCCAGGTCCACGCGCCCCCTCCAGGCGTGCTCGCCTTGGCGTGCGGCTGGAGCGCGACATCGCCGAGGCCGCACGCGGCGTACACCCGCGGCAGCCGCGTGGCGACGTACAGATCGCCGCCCGAGTCGCGATAGGCCGCGCGGAAGGCCTCGATCACCTCGGAGAAGCCCTCCACCGCGGGGAACACGTTCACCCCGTCGTGATCGTAGTCCTGGACGAGCAGCGCGCCTCCGGGAGCCAGGCAGCCAGCGAGGCGATGCACCACGCCTTCCACATCGGGGAGGAAGGACAACACCCAGCGGCTGACCACGACGTCGAAGCCGCCGGGAAGCGGGCCTTCGGTGAGGTCGCCACCGATCACCCGCACGTGGCCGGCCTCGGCAAAGCGCGCACGGGCGACGGACGCCGCCTCGACATCGCGCTCGACGCCGACCGCCTCCCCCGTCGGGCCGACGAGCACGGCGAGATCCGCGAGCAGGCTGCCCACGCCGCAGCCGGCATCGAGCACGCGCATGCCCTCACCAAGGCCGAGACTTCGGAGGTCCGCGAGGATCGTGTCGCGCCACAGCGCGTGCTGGTCTTCCAGGCGTCGCCACTCGGCCTCGTGGTGGCCGAGCAGGTACGGGCTCGTGCTCACGCTCACTCCGGCTGGGTCGTCCAGATCGGGCTTCCCCACGCACGCTGCTGCACGTAGGGCTCGACGGTACCGCTGTCGCAGCGCGGCGGCCGCTCCCCGTCCGGGTAGGCGTCGCACTCGCGGGTGGACCAGCGGCAGGTGCGGACCTCGAGCGCGCGCACGTAGTAGAAGCTCGGCGTCTCCGCGTCCCAGTCCGGGTCCTGCCACACGGTGCACAGGCTGTCGGAGCCTCCGCTCGGCTCGCAGGTGCCCTCGTCGAGGTTGCCCGCGTCGCCCTCGATCACGTCGACCACTTGCTCGTGCACGCCGTCCGCGTCGATCCAGCCCTTCACGACCTGGAGCTTGTGCAGTCCCACACCCGGGTAGGCCTCGGAGCCGGCGTCCGCGTCGGCCCACACGGCGATGCGCGGCGCGCGGTTCCTCGCCTCGAGGGTGCCGCCCATGGGCACGCCGCCGGCGTAGGCGCGCTCGACACGGTCGTCGCGGTCACACAGGTTGTTCGGCAGGTCGTAGCCCATGAACATGCGCACGGGGATGCGGGGGCCGCTGGTCGCAAAGGTCTCGCGGCGCTGGAAGGCCTCGAAGATCGCGTCCCGGGAGTTCTCGACCGCCCACACACCCGCGAGTCCACCGGGATTGTTGATGAACGCGTCGTGCGTGATGTTGCCCTCGCCAAGCCGCTCCTCCGGCGTGTCGTCGACGATGCCCACGTGTCCCGGGAAGTCCACGGAGCGCACGAGACCGGGCGTGCCGTTGTGGGTGTCGGTGCTGCCGATGAACCCGAGGCGGTACGGGTTGAAGCCCGCGCGCTGCTCCTCGGCGAGGCCCTCCTTGAGCACATTGCGGACGAAGTCGAGTGGGTGCGAGCAGCCCCACAGGCGCATGCCGCCGGTACCGAGCTCGTCGTCGTCGCACAGCTCGTCACCGACCGGGCGCAGCTTCTCGAAGGCGCACTGCGGGTCGTCGTCGATGTCGTCGAAGCCGTTGCGGCACTCGCTGTCGCCCTTGTGCTGGAACACCTCGACCACCGGCTCCATGCGGGCTCGCAGCGCGATCAGCTCGGCGGCATCGGACTCGTTCGTGGTGAACTCGTCGGTCCACGCCGGGTCGAACAGGCGGCCGTTCGAGAGGTTCGAGTTGTGCGGGAGCACGACGACGTCACACGCACCTTCCGCCTGGATGCACTGCCGGTCGAGCTGCTGCCAGAGCGCGAGCGGGTTCTTCGCCTCGAAGGTCGTCACCGGCGCCGCCGGGACCTCGGCGTTGCGGAAGATCACGTTCCTGTGCAGGTTCGAGACCCGGTAGGTGTTCGTGTACTCGTAGCCGACGAAGGTCGTGAGCTCGCAGGTCGGCGTGCGGTCGTAGGCCTCCTCGGCGGCCTGCTGCATGAGCTGCCAGCGCTCCTCGGCGTACGGGCGACAGGCCGTGCCGTCCTCGCCGCACAGGTCGACCGAGCGCGTCGGGTCGTCGGCCGCGAGCATCACGCCGAAGTCGAAGGCTGCGCCCGAGTCCCCGCCTCCGGCGCGGTAGGCGTCGCAGATCGAGGCGTCGTTGCCGGGAGCACCCGGGGTCGTGCAGATGTTGATCTCGCCGAGGAAGTCGCCGTGCTCGGTCGCGGAGAGGAAGTCGAGGGGGCGGTCGAGCCGCACCTCGCGGGTGCCCTTGCCGTCGGTGCCGATCGGACCGAGCTTCACGGCCTCGCCACGGGCGAAGGCGTACACCTGGTCCGGCGTGACCACGCTCTCGTAGTTGCGCGCGTCGAACGAGAACGCGCCGTGCACGTGGAAGTCGCCGTAGTAGGCGTTCCGGTACGGGTTGCGGTCCGCGCACGCTTCGCGCGTCTCGGTGTAGGTCGGCTCTGCACCCGGCGGTTCACCGGGGCCTCCACACGAGGAGACGAGCCAGGGCAGCAGGACGACGGACAATGCGCGCACGCGAGCTCCGAGAGGGGAGCCCGCGGGGCAGCTTTCGAGCTCCGCGCGCAGTCTACCCTGCTACTTCTCCCACGGCGGCTCGGGCGTGAAGCAGTCGACCAGGTGGTCGACGAACGCACGGACCTTCGCGGAGAGGTGGCGGTTGTGCGGGTACAGCACGTACACGCCGCCCGTGCTGGTCAGCGACGGCAGGATCGGCACGAGCTCGCCCTTCTGCACGCTGGGCGCGGCCATGAACCCCGGAAGCTGCGCGACGCCGAGTCCGGCGACCGCCGCCTCGCGAAGGACCTCGCCGTTGTTCGAGCGCAGGCGCGAGGTGCTCACGCCGGTCGCGTTGGCGGAGCGGGAGAAGCTGTACTGGAAGACCTCGAGCTGGCGCAGATCCTTCTCGTCGGACGGCGTTCCGTGCCTCTCGAGGAAGGCGGGCGACGCGTACAGGCCGATGTTCGCCGGACCGAGCTTGCGCGCGACCATCGAGGAGTCGGCGAGCTTGCCGACGCGAACGGCGCAGTCATAGCCGTCGTCGACGAGGTCCACGACGCGGTCCGAGAGGTCGACCTCGACATCTACGTCCGGATTGGCCGCGAGGAACGACGCGATGGGATCGCCGAGGAAGTCCTGGCCGAAGGTGAGCGGAGCCGTGACGCGGAGCAGGCCCGTCGGGTGATCCGAGAGGCGCGTCACCGCGAGCTCGGCCTCGTCGACGTCCTCGACGATGCGACGGCTGCGCTCGTAGTAGGCACGCCCCACATCCGTCAGCGACAAGCTGCGTGTGGTGCGGTTGAGCAGGCGGACGCCGAGACGGTCCTCGAGGCGGCTCACCTGCCGGCTGACGGTCGACTTCGGAAGACCGAGCTCCCGCGCAGCGGAGGAAAATCCTCCGGTATCGACCACTCGCACGAACGAGCGCATGCTGTCCAGGGTGTCCATCGCGTTGTCTCCTGAGTCGCAACAGCGGGTTGCTTTCCTATCCGCCTGTTCCGCCACTGCGAGGCGCCGTGACGCTTCCTGACGCAATACTCCCCGCCCCGCGGCGCAGACCGTGACGAGGAATGCAACAGCCGCCCGGGTTACGTGCCCTGACTGGCCCGAGTCGCCCGGAGAGTGCGTGGACCAACCCGACACCAGCCCAGGTCGAGCGCCCGACTGGCTCATCCTGCTCACGCTGTGGCTCGTGATGTTCGCCGTCTCCAGCCAGTTCCTCATCATCGCGCCGCTGCTGCCGCGGATCGAGGCGGTACTCCACGTCGACGAGGAGCTGCTCGGCTCGCTCGTGACCGCCTACGCCGCGACGGTCGGTGTGTTCGCGATCGTCGCTGGGCCGGTGAGCGACAAGGTCGGGCGCCGCACGATCCTCCGCCTCGGTACCGCGGGCTTTGCAGGTGCCCTCCTCCTTCACGGTCTCGCCGACAGCTACCTCAAGCTGCTCGCGGTGCGCGCGCTCGCCGGCGCGTGCAGCGGCCTGATGAGCGGAGCGGCCGCCGCCTACGTCGGCGACGTGTTCCCATACAGCCGCCGTGGCTGGGCCATGGGCTGGGTGATGAGCGGCATGGCCTTCGGCCAGATCGTCGGCGTGCCCATGGGCTCGGCCCTGGCCAGTCGCCTGGATTTTCGGGCGCCGTTCCTGATCCTCGGCGCGGTGATGGTCGTCGCGTTCTTCCTGGCGAGCCGGGTGCTCCACGACCCGGGCGGTCGCGAGGGGCGGCAGCTCACGCTCGCCAGCGCCGTGGACAGCTACCGCACACTGCTCGGTCGCGGCGAGGTCCTCGCCCTCGTGACCTCCGGCGCGATGATGATGCTCGGCGTATCGATGTTCATCGTGTACCAGCCGAAGTGGCTCGAGGCCTCGCTCCACGCCACCCCGGACCAGGTCGCACTCATGTTCCTCGCGGGCGGCCTCGCCAACGCGACCATGGCGCCCGTCGCGGGCCGCCTCTCCGATCGTCTCGGCCGCAAGGGCGTGATCGTCGCCGGAAGCGCCGGAGTGGCCGTCCTCATGGCCCTGACGCCGATGCTGCCTTCCATCGGGTGGGCCTACCCGCTGTTCTTCCTGGTGATGAGCGCCGCGGCCATGCGCATCAGCCCGCTCAACGCCCTGCTCACCGCCATCGTGGAGGACCGCTACCGCGGGACGATGCTGTCGCTGTCGATGTCGACCAGCCAGGTGGGCTTCGCGCTCGGCTCCGCCGCGGCCGGCCCGATCTACGCGAAGTACAGCTTCGCGGGCGACGCTCGCATCGCGGCGGTCGCGACCCTGCTCGCCGCGATCATCCTCGCGGTCGCGGTGCCCGAGCCCGGCCTCGAGGAGCCCGCGGACCCCGCCGCCGCGTGAGCGCGACCGGGCATGCGCCCGACGCCGCGGTTTTCGTGCCTTCCCGGCTCACACCCGCGTGCCGAGCAGGCTAAGCGCCTGGTCATGCGACTCGAAGTCCACAAGTTCGGAGGCACCAGCGTCGGCAACGCCGAGCGCATCGCCCACGCCGCGCGACTGTCCATCGCCGCGGCCGAGCGGTGCCAGCTGGTGGTGGTGAGTTCAGCGATGAGCGGCGTTACCGACGCCCTGGTCGGCGCGGCCCAACAGGCGGCCAGCGGCGATCTGGCGGCGGCCACCGCCGACTTCGCCGCGATGCGGCAGCGCCATCGCGACACGGCCCGCTCGCTGGCGGCCGCGGACGAGTGCGAGGGTCTCGTCGCCGAGCTCGATGCGCTGCTCGACGACATCGAGGCCCTGCTCGCCGCGGTGGTCCAGCTCGGCGAGGTCCCGCCCCGCGCGACCGATCGGGTGCTGTGCACCGGCGAGAAGCTGGCGATCCGCATGGTCGCCGCTTCCATCCGCGCCCAGGGCGGACACGCCATCGCCATCGACGCGGACACCTTCCTCGAGACCGACGGCAACTTCGGTGCCGCGAACCCGCTCGCCGGCGTCGCCGACCGCACCACGCGGGCCGCGCTGCAGCCTCACCTCGACGCGGGCACCATCTGCGTGGTCACCGGGTTCACGGGCCGGGCGCCGGACGGGGCGACCACGACCCTCGGCCGCGGCGGCAGCGACCTGACCGCCACCGTGCTCGCGGCGGCCCTCGACGCTGACGAAGTCACGATCTGGACCGACGTGGACGGGGTGTACTCCGCCGATCCGCGCATCGTGCCCGAGGCTCGCCCCCTCACCCACCTCAACTACCGCGAGGCCGCCGAGCTCTCGTTCTACGGCGCCAAGGTGCTCCATCAGCGCACGATGATTCCCGTCGTCGCGAAGGGCATCCCCGTGTGGACGAAGTGCTCGATGGAGCCCGAGCTCACGGGCACGGTCGTCGACGGGCGCTTCTCGCCGGGCTCGCACCCGGTCAAGGGCATCTCCGCGGTGAAGGGACAGGCACTCGTCTCTCTCGAGGGCAAGGGCATGGCCGGCGTTCCCGGCGTCGCAGCCCGCATGTTCGGCGCGCTCGCCTCGCGCGACATCAGCGTGACGATGATCTCGCAGTCCTCGTCCGAGTCGAGCATCTGCATCGCCGTGCCCGCCGACCAGTCGGCGGAGGCCGAGGCGGTGCTGCGCCGCGAGTTCCGCCAGGACCTGTCCGCCGGTCTCGTCGAGGAGGTGGAGGTCCGGCCGGGCGTCGGCCTCGTCGCCGCCGTCGGCCTGGGCATGGCCCAGCACAAGGGCATCGCCGCGCGCATCTTCACGGCCATGGCCGAAGGCGGTGTGAACGTCCTCGCTATCGCCCAGGGTTCCTCCGAGCTCAACATCTCGGTGGCCGTCGAGGAGTCGGCGATTCCCGCCGCCATCCGCTCGGTACACCGCAAGTTCGGCCTCGACCGCCTGGATACGGGCCTCGACGCGCGAGAGGGCCTCGACGTGCTCCTCCTCGGCTGTGGCTCGGTCGGCCGACGCTTCCTCGAGCTGGTCGAGTCGCGAAAGGCCCACGCAAAGGCACGCTTCGGCGTGGATATCCGCGTGGTCGGACTTGCCGACAGCTCCGGCTTCCTGCTCGCACCCGCGGGCATCGAGGACCTCGGCGCCGTGCTCGCCGCGAAGGCCGGCGGCACGCGGGTCGCCGCCATGCACGGAGCTGCCGCGACCTCGGACCCGGCGGCCTTCGTCGCCGAAGCAGCCCGCTGGCGCCTGGTGAAGCCGGTGCTCGTCGACTGCACCGCCTCGGACGCCACGGTTCCCGCGTTTCACGCCGCCATCGACGCGGGCATGGACGTGGTCACCGCAAACAAGGTGCCGCTCGCGGGCTCGCTCGACGCGTACCGCTCGCTGGAGGCGCGACTCGGCGAGCGCGGCCAGCTGCTGCGTGCCGAGGCCACGGTCGGCGCCGGACTGCCCATCGTCGACACCCTCGAGATGCTGCTCGCCACCGGCGATGCCCTCACCTCGGCCCTCGGCTGCCTGTCGGGCACGCTCGGCTACGTGATGACCGGCCTCGAAGCGGGTCAGAAGCTGTCGGAGGTCGTCCGCGAGGCGCACGCCAACGGCTACACCGAGCCCGATCCGGTCGCCGACCTGTGCGGCGCCGACGTCGCGCGCAAGGCCACCATTCTCGCTCGCTGGACGGGCCTGGCCCCGGACCTCCCGGTGCAGCTCGAGGGCCTCGTGCCCGCCGAGTGGGCCGGTCTCCCGCTGGAAGAGCTGTTCGCGAGGCTTCGCACCCTCGACGACGCGATGAGCGCGCGGGTCGCCGAGCTCGCCGAGCGTGGCGAGGCCCTGCGCTACGTGGCCACCGTCACCGCGGACACCATCCGCGTCGCACCGACCGCCGTTCCCGCGGACTCGCCGATCGGGCGACTCCAGGGCACCGACAACATCCTCGTCCTGCACTCCGAGCGCTACGCGAGCCGCCCCCTGGTGATCACCGGGCCGGGCGCCGGCATCGACGTCACCGCAATGGGCGTGCTCGGCGACCTGTTCCGCATCGCCGCCGAGAGGAGGACCCGATGAGCGCGGTCTCCGCCTACGCGCCCGCCACCGTCGCCAACCTCGCCGCGGGCTTCGACATCCTCGGACTCGCCCTCGAGGGCCCCGGAGACACGGTCACCGCGCGCCTCTCGGACCACCCGGGCGTCCGCATCGCCGCCATCACCGGGGACAACGGCGTACTGCCTCGCGACGCAGAGGACAACACCGCCGGCATCGCCGCCATCTCCACGCTCAAGCGCGCCGGCGTCGACGTCGGCATCGAGCTGAGTCTCCACAAGGGCCTGCCGATCGGCTCGGGTCTGGGATCGAGCGCCTCGAGCGCCGCGGCCGCCGCCATGGCGGTGAACCTGCTCGTCGGCTCGCCGCTGCGCAAGAGCGAGCTCATCGAGCCCTGCCTCGATGCCGAGGCTCACGTGAGTGGCCGCCACGCCGACAACCTCGCTCCGGCCCTGCTCGGCGGGCTGGTGCTCGTGCGCGGCGTGGACCCCGTCGATGTCGTCCGGCTGCCCATCCCCGAGGAACTGGTCGTCGCCGTCGTGTCGCCCGACTTCGTGCTCGAGACGAAGAAGGCCCGCGCGGTGCTTCCCGACGAGGTCCCGCTGTCGGCGATGATCCGCAACAGCGCGAACCTCGCGAGCATGGTCGCCGCCTGCTTCTCGGGCGACCTGTCGCTGCTCGGTCGCTCGGTGACCGACGAGGTCGTCACCCCGGCTCGCGCCAAGCTCATCCCGGGCTGCACCGAGGTCATCGACACCGCGCTGTCCCACGGAGCCCTCGGCGCGAGCATCAGCGGCGCGGGTCCCGCCGTGTTCGCCTTGTGCCGCAGCCGTCGCTCCGCTCGTGAGGTCGGCGCCGCGATGCAGACCGCCTTCGCCGCGGCGGGGCTGAACTCGGTGCTCCACGTGTCCAAGGCGACGGCGCCGGGCGCGCGGCGGGTCTCGCTCTAGCAGGCTGCTAGCCGCACTCGAAGGTGATCTCGACCCTCGAGAAGTCGCCGTCCGCGGCGTCCTCCGGCGAGATCCACAGCTGGTAGGCGCCCATGTCGCCCCACTCCCAGTCCATGAGCTCGTCGTACACGAGCTGGAGCAGGAGCAGGTCACCCGCGTGCTCGACCACGGCGTTGCCCTGGATGGCCACCGGATCCCCGAGCACCTGGTGCCAGTGCTCCGAGAGCAGATGGTGCGTGTCGACCTCGGTCCGCACGGGCTCCGGGAGTGCCTGCCACGCCGCCTCGTCGCCGCGGACCATGGCGCGAAGGGCGAGCTGGTGCAGCGGCGCACGCCGCCGCGTGACGCGGTAGCCACACGCGGCCTTGTGCTCGCCGCGAACCCTCTCGAGGTAGGCATCGAGCCTCACGACGTCGGCTTCGCTCATGGCGTCGTTCGGGTCGTATCCGTCGACCCACTCGCGAACCTCCGCGACGAACGCGCCGAAGACATCCGGCCCGGACAGCAGTCGCCCGAAGAAGCCAGGCGTGGGGCGCGCGTCGGCCACCCTCTCCAGCTGATCCGCCAGGATCCGCGCCGTCCGCCACCACACGGGCAGCGCGAGCCCCAGGCGCTCACCGATCCAGCCCGGATCGAGCGAGCCGCGTCGTGCCATGCACGCATCCACCGCCCGCTGCTGCTGGCGCTCGCGGGCAGCGGCGTCCTCGGGGTCGTCCTCGGGGAGCGCGGGCAGGCCGCGAAAACCAACCGGCCAGCGAGGCCAGGACACCGGTACGTCGGCGACCCGCTCGCCAGGCGTGTACTCGCCGGACAGGCCGCCCACGGGCAGCGCGTCCTCCGGGATCGGCGTCTCTTCGCCCGGCGTGCGCACGTGGAGCACCGCGCACAGACGGTCGTCGGTGGGACCCAGAAACACCGCGAGGTGGCCCTCTCGCGGAAGCGGCCACGTCCCCGGGAAGGCCTCGGCGGCCTCGGCGAGGTCGAGCTGAGCGGCGAAGCTGAGCGGACCGGCTGCCCCCCGAGGCCAGGGCTGGTCGAGACGAGGCAGGCCCCCAAACCAGGAGCGGGCCTGGGCCCACCTGGCGCGGGGCAGGCGGTGGAGGAGGAGCATGTCGCGCATGAGCACTCGCGGTAGCCGGCCCACCCTAGCCGAGGGTGTTGGCGCGTGCCGGTTCGCCGACGGCGGAGCAGCCAGCTAAGCGTGGGCTGCCCCCTCTTTCCGCGAGAGACCGACGTGCGCTTCCACCTCGCCTGCGTGACCTGCGACCAGACCTACGACGGCCTCGCGCTGCGCTACCGCTGCGACTGTGGCGGCACCCTCGACGTCGTCCACGACCTCGACCGGCTCCGCGGCAAGCTCTCCACCGCGACCTTCGACAGCCGCAAGCTGTCGCGCGAGCGCCTCGACAAGAGCGGTGTGTGGCGCTTTCGCGAGCTCATCCTCGACGTCGAGCCCGAGCACGTCGTCACCAAGCCCGAGGGCAACACCAACCTCTACGAGGCGCCCAAGGTCGCATCGTGGGTCGGCCTCGACGCGCTTCAGCTGAAGCACGAGGGCGAGAACCCGACCGGCAGCTTCAAGGACCGCGGCATGACCGGCGGCGTGACCGCGGCCAAGCGCCTCGGCGCCACCCGCGTCGCCTGCGCGTCCACCGGCAACACCTCCGCGTCCATGGCCTCCTACGCGAGCCAGGCGGGCATGGAGGCGCTGGTGTTCATCCCCGACGGCAAGATCGCGTACGGCAAGCTCTCGCAGGCGCTGGCGTACGGCGCGCGCACCGCCCAGATCGCCGGCGACTTCGACGCCGCGATGGCGCTCGTCCAGGAGCTGTGCGCCGCCGAGAACATCTACCTGCTCAACAGCGTGAACCCCTTCCGCATCGAGGGCCAGAAGGCCATCGGCTTCGAGATCCTCCAGGACCTCGGCTGGGAGGTCCCGGACTGGATCGTGCTGCCGGGCGGCAACCTCGGCAACAACAGCGCGTTGTCGAAGGGCCTGTCCGAGCTGTACGCCCTCGGGTTCATCGACAAGCTGCCGCGCATGGCCGTGATCCAGGCCGCCGGCGCGAACCCGCTCGCACAGGCCTACGCAGCGGGCACCGAGGCGCTGTCGCCGGTCGCCGCGAAGACCCTGGCCACCGCGATCCAGATCGGAAACCCGGTGAGCTGGGAGAAGTCCTGGCGCGGCATCCGCCAGCTCGACGGCGTGGTGGCCCAGGTCAGCGACCAGGAGATCCTCGACGCGAAGGCCCAGGTCGACGCCCAGGGCATCGGCGCCGAGCCCGCCAGCTGCGCGACCGTCGCCGGCATCAAGAAGCTGGTCGCCGAGGGCGTGATCGCCCCGGACGCGCACGTGGTCGGCATCCTCACCGGGCACCTGCTCAAGGACCCGGACATCGTCGTCGGCTACCACCAGAGCACGCTGGAGGGCTTCGACTCGCCGTACGCGAACGCGCCGACCCGCATCGGCGCCACGCTCGCGGACGTGAAGGCCTGGCTCGAAGGCTGACGTTTACAGCGCCGTCGCCATCGGCGAGGATGGACCCATCTTCTCGGAGGGCGCATGCCCGGCTGCCTGCATCGCGACGACGTCCCCTGCCCCTTCTGCCGGAACTCGGCCGCCGCCGTGCTGCTCCTCGGGCTGACCGCCTGCGCAGGCCCCACCGGAAGCGAAGATAGCGGCCCCTCGGCGCTGTACGGCGCGGTCATGGTCGACGACGACAACGACGGGTACGACGCCGGTGAGGACTGCGACGACGGCGACGCGAGCATCTACCCGGGGGCCGACGACCCGATGGGCGACGGCATCGACCAGGACTGTGACGGAAGCGACGGCTAGGGTTCCGGAAGCGGCGCCCGCGTGTCGTGCTCGACCTCGTGACGGATGCGCGGACGTCCGAGCCGCCAGCTCATCGTCACCGAGACCTTCGTGAGCGTACGCGCGCCCGTCGTCGACAGCGCCTCGGGGCGGAGGGCCACGGTGCCGCTGGCCGCGAGCTGGTAGGTCCCCGCGCGCACGCCCAGCCCAGCGTTGGCGCCGAGCTGCAGTCGGCGCAGGCGCCACGAGGTGTCGTCGTAGCCGACGTCGAAGCGGTGGTGCACGAGTGCGGCACTGCCCCGCCCCCATGCGAAGAATCCGGGCGCCGGGTCGAGCGAGAAGCCGAGGCGCGCGGTTCCCACATGCTGGCGGAACCAGTCGATGCACGGCTCCTCGCACGCGGTGCGCGCGATCGGGTGGCCCGTGTCCTCCTCGATGGCTTCGAGCTGCGACTCGGCGCCGAACAGCGGCAGCTCGACCCGCGCAGTACCGTAGGACAGGCCTCCGCCCACCCACAGCGCCGGTCCCGCGACGGGCACTGCGATGGACGCGTCGAACTGACCACTGGCGAACAGGCTGTCGCCCGCACGCACCGAGGGCAGCAGCGTCACGCCGAACGCGAGCTGCGGGGTGGGCTCGTTGTAGGTGGTGGAGCCGACGAGCCAGCCCATGCTCAGCCGCGGAAGCCCCGGGATGATGGGCACCTGCTGCTCGAGCTCGTTGCGCGGGCCGAGGGTCGCGCCGTCCAGGCGGAGCTCGAAGATCGGGCTGTTGCCGCGCGACGCCAGCGCAGAGGTCGCCATGGGCTCGGAGTCGAGCAGGAAGCCGTACTCGGTCATCGTCTCGCCGAGCAGCCCGGTGACCCGCTCCGCGCACGTCTCGTCCGCGAGGCACGCGGACATGGAGGACTGGCCCGACACCAGCTCCGGAGACTGGGCGAACGCGGTGGGCGCCGCCATGGCGACGAAGAGTGGAGACAGGTGCGTGATGCGCATGAAACCTCCCGGCCTGTCGAGAAGAGCCACCAACACGCGAAAGCGTGTCTCGCCCTGCCCTCCTGGTATCCTCGACGCCTCCCGAGGGACCCATGCCCGGCTGCCTGCACCGCGACGACTTCGCCTGCCCCCTGTGCCGATCGACGGCTGCCGCCGCACTGCTCCTCGGTCTGACCGCCGGGCTCCCCGGCTGTGCCGGCGGCGGCAACGCGCTGTACGGCATGCCCGAGGTCGACGACGACAACGACGGGTACTCGAACTTCGAGGACTGCGACGACAGCGACGCCAGCATCTACCCGGGGGCCGACGACCCCGAGGGCGACGGCATCGACCAGAACTGCGACGGCGTCGACGGCATCGCCGACTCCGGGATGTAAGCGCAGCCCGCTCGTCGCGTTCTGCGGCCACGGAGGCCGACATGCTCACCCTGCTGCTCGCGACCGCACTCGCCGCACCGCTCGCGCTCACCTACCCGGCCGAGCTGCTCCCACACCAGGGATGGCCGGCGCTCGAGGGAGAGGTCACCGGCCTGCTCGTCGAGGCCGGCAGCCACGAGTGGGGAAGCCCCGTCGGGTGGACCGGGAGCCCGGACCGGCCGAACTACTGCGCATACCGCTTCTTCACCGACGGCCAGGCGCCGTGGGCCGTGTACTTCGAGGACCGCGACGGCGTCGGCCACAACCACCTGCGCCAGTGGCGGGCCGGCAGCTCGTGGACCCAGCCCATCGACTCGAGCATGTTCTGCAGCACCACCGGCAGGCACGGGCTCGACGCCAAGGTGCATGTCGTGAGGGTCGAGGTGAACCACGGCGAGCCGGTGAAGCCGAACCTGCACTTCGTGATCACCGCGGTCGAGCGCCTCAACGGTACCGACGCCGTGCCCATGGACCCCGAGGAGGCGCTGATCGCCGCACGAAGGGCCTTCGACGAGGGGCTGCGCGAGCGGCGTAAGAAGCTCGATCTGCTGTGGCTCGAGGGCGAGCGCGTCGCGAAGAAGGCCAGCGAGGCACAGCCCACCGAGCATCGCGAGGGAGAGCCGGACGTGCGCGTGTTCCCGTCGTGGAACGCCGCCGAGAACACGATGCAGGCGACCTTCGTGTGGGTGCGTCAGGGAAGTCGGCAGTTCACGCGCGAGGAGATGTGGTCGCCGCGCTGTCCACCAGGCGCGCCGTGCGTGCCGCCCCGAATGGAGCGGATCACCAGCACCTGGGGCTGGGCAGTCGAGACCGCCGCCGTGTACACGCTCGACGCCAAGGGCCAGATCACCGACGTCACCTGGCACGAGCCGAAGCTGGCCACGAGCGCGCCATGAGCCTGGTGCGGGTGTTCGCGTACGGCTCGCTGATCTTCTCGCCAGAGCTGCCCGAGCGCGTGCGGGAGCGGCGGCCGGCCGTGCTTCGAGGCCACCGCCGCGCCTTCAACAAGCGCAGCGGCCCGCGAGCCTGCGCCCGCGACGAGCAGCTGTTTCCCCATCTCGCGGACACCCTGCCCCAGCGCTTCCAGGGACCCGCGAGCCTGGCGCTCGGCACACTTCCCGGCGACGCGATGCGCGGCGTGGTGCTCGGCTACGACGAGAACGATGCCGACGAGCTGTTCGCGAGACTCGACCAGCGGGAGGGCGTGTGGCGTGACCAACCCGAGCACACCTGGTCCTATCGCCCCAGCGAGGTCGCCCTCGACACGCCCGATGGCGCGGTCGAGGCGGTGGCCTGGTTGTCGAACCCCACCGGCGACTGGCACGAGCACGCGCTGACCGGGGACGAGGTCGTGCGCATCCTGCTCCACGCGACGCCCCGTGAAGTCGGCGACTACGCACGCGGCGTGGACTACCTGCTGCAGACCTGGCGCGCCCTCCGCGAGATCGGTGTCGAAGATCCGCACCTGGACGACCTCATCGCTCGGCTCGACCCCGAGCTCGTTGCACGTCGCTGATCGAGGTGTCCCCCCGTGCGTCGCCCACTGCGCTAGCGTGGCCGAGGAGGCCTCGTGTCCGCCCTGCTCGTCGTCCGCTGGATCCACCTCGTCGCCGCCGCCACCTGGCTCGGCGGCCTGCTCACCCTCGCGGCGCTGATCCCGGCCCTGCGAAAGGCGGGAGCAGAGCGCGCACTGCTCCAGGCGGCGGCGCGGCAGTTCGCACGCGTGAGCTGGGTCGCCATGGGCATCGCGGTCCTCACCGGGCTCACCCAGGTGGCGTGGATGGGGCTGCCGTGGAGCTACACCCGCCTGCAGGTCAAAGTCGGCCTCGTGCTCACCGCCATCGCCATCGCGCTCGGACACCAGCTCACGGCGCGAAACAGCTCTCCCGCCCTGCGCGGCGCGCTTCAGGGCGTGATCCTGCTCGTCAGCCTCGGCATCTTCGCCGCCGCGGTCGCGATCTAGCGCGCATCCGCTAGCGCTTGCGCCACAGCACCACGGCGTTGGTGAGCAGGGCGACGTTGGACACCAGGCTCCACAGGTAGGCGTGCGCCGGGTCGTAGGCGCCGACCACCGCCATCGCAGCAATGACCGCGACCGCTGGCAGCAGGCCGGGCGCGACGAGCAGCGCGTACATCAGCCCGATGACCGCCCACAGCGCGTGCCGCGCGGACAGCGCCGCCGCCGGCGTGACGCCGTGCAGATACAGCGCCGCATCGAGCGCGAACTGACCGAGCGGAATCGAGAGCAGCGCCAGGGCCGACCGACGGTTGAACTCCGTGGCCGTGAGCGAGCGTCGCAGGAAGCCGCCGATCAGGCCCAGGAACAGGAGAACGGACACCGAGCTCGTCAGCTGCGAGCCCCAGGTGGCCCCTCCGCGTAGCTGCCCGAGCACGGGCATGATGAACCACGAGGCCACCATCAGCACGAGGAATAGCGTGCGCCCGCGAGCGGCGACGGTCGGGTCGTTGGCGACCCGAAACGCGGACAGCTCTTCCGCTTCTCGCGCAAGATCCGCCTCCAGCGCGCGAACACGCGCTTCTCTCGCCGGATCGTCGAGCTCGGCCAGGGCCGTGCGCGCGGCCTCCGCGCTTCGGCGAGCCAGCGCGTGGTCGACAGCGAGCTCGTGGGCCCGTCGCAGCGTCGTTGCCGCCGCCTCGTTCTGGGGCCACTCGTCAAGGGCCTGGAGGCACGCGAAGCGGATCTGCGCGAACAGCCCGCGGGCCTCGTCCGCGTCCGCGACCACCGCGGCCTCGAGGTCCACCAGATCGGCCTGCGCACGCTCGGCGAGCGCCACGGAGCCGCGCCGGTCCAGGTACTCGCGGATGGCGTGGGCAAACGCCTCGGCGCTCTCGTAGCGCTCCTCGGGCTCGGCCTCCATCGCCGTGCGAAGGATCGGCACGAGCGCACGCGGAATCGCCGGATGGTCCGGCTCGAAGGCGATGATGCCGTACAGAAGCTGCTCGAGGTCGTCACCCTGGTGCGGTGGAGAACCGGTGAGCACGGCGTACAGCGTCGAGGCGAGGAGGTACACGTCCGTCGCCGCACAGAAAGCGGGTCCGTCGGCGATCGCCATCTCGGGTGCCATGTAGCGGGGCGTGCCCGCGAGGCGCTTCTCGCGTGAGGCCAGGCGGAGGCGAAGCCCATGGCGCTCGTCGAGGGCCACCGCGATGCCCCAGTCGAGCAGGTACACCTCGCCGAAGCGGCCAATCATCACGTTGTCGGGCTTGATGTCGCGATGGAGCACGCCGTGCTGGTGCGCGAAGTGCACCGCGTTGCACACGGTGAGAAGGATGCGCAGGTGCCACTCGTGCACGTCCCGGACGTCGAAGTGCTCGCGGATCAGCGCGTCCTCGCCGATCAACTGCTGCCAGGTGCGCCCCTCTATGCGCTTCATGAGGATGACGGGGCCGCCGTCCTCGCTCTCGGCGATGTCGTACACCGGCACGATGTTCGGGTGCTCGAGGTAGCCCGTGACCCACGCCTCCTGGAGCAGGCGGTGGGCGATGGCCGGACTTGCGACCCCGGTACGCAGCGACTTCACCGCGACCTGCCGCTGCATGGAGGACTGCTCGGCGACGCGCACGATGCCCATGCCACCCTCACCGAGGGTCTGACCGAACGCGCGTACCGCCGACGACGCGGACGCCGCGGGCAGCAGGACCTCCATCGTCTCGGACTCGTCCTGCTCGGTGAGCGACGGTCGGATCGTGTCGGTGGGCGCGATTCCCTGCGTCTCCGCGGCGACGGTGGGCCACAGGGCAGTGAAGGTCTTGGCGTAGCCGTCCATGGCGGCCGGTATACCCCATGTAGCGCTTCGGTGACCCCGGTCGCACCGGGTCGGGGGCCGCGCTACCTGCGCCCTCTTCCCGGAGGGCCCGTGTCCGACCTCGCCGACCGCCACTCGCGTTACGAGACCCCGCTCGTCACTCGCTACTGCAGCCCGGAGATGGCCTTCACCTTCTCCGACGACCACAAGTTCCGCACCTGGCGGCGCCTGTGGCTCGCGCTTGCCGAGTCCGAGCAGTCGCTGGGCCTCGAGATCAGCGACGCCCAGCTCGACGAGCTCCGCGCCCACCTCGACGACATCGACTACGAGGCGGCCGCCGCCTACGAGAAGCAGCTGCGTCACGACGTCATGGCGCACGTGCACGCGCTCGGCGACGTGGCTCCGAACGCACGCCCCATCGTGCACCTCGGCGCGACCAGCTGCTACGTCGGTGACAACACCGACCTGATCGTGCTCCGCGAGGCCCTGGACATCGTTCTGCCCAAGCTCGCGACCACGATCCACCGCCTCGGCAACTTCGCCCGGGCGCACGCGTCGCTTCCGACCCTCGGGTTCACGCACTTCCAGCCCGCCCAGCTGACCACCGTCGGCAAGCGTGCCAGCCTGTGGCTGCAGGAGCTGGTGATGGACCTGCGCAACCTCACCCGCGTGCGCGACGACCTGCGCTTCCGCGGCGTGAAGGGCACCACCGGCACCCAGGGCAGCTACCTTGCGCTGTTCGACGGCGACCACGACAAGGTCGAGCGCCTCGATCAGCTCGTCGCCGAGAAGATGGGCTTCGCGAAGAGCTACGCGGTGACCGGCCAGACCTACAGCCGCAAGGTCGACCACGACATCCTGTGCGCGCTCGGCTCCTTCGGCGCCACCGCCCACAAGATCGCCACCGACATCCGCCTGCTGGCCCACCTCAAGGAAGTCGAGGAGCCCTTCGGCAAGAAGCAGATCGGCAGCTCGGCCATGGCCTACAAGCGCAACCCGATGCGCAGCGAGCGCGTGTGCGCCCTGTCCCGGCACGTGATCACCCTGCAGATGGATACCGCCCAGACGGCCGCCGTGCAGTGGATGGAGCGCACGCTCGACGACTCCGCGAACCGCCGCCTGTCGCTGGCCGAGGGCTTCCTCGCCGTGGACGGCATCCTCGAGACGCTGATGAACGTGGTCGGCGGCCTGGTCGTCTACCCGGCGGTCATCGGCCGGCGCATCGCCTCGGAGCTTCCGTTCATGGCCACCGAGAACCTGATCATGGCGATGGTGCGCCGCGGTGCCGACCGCCAGGAAGTGCACGAGGCCATCCGCACGCACGCCATGGACGCGAGCTACGCGGTGAAGGCCGAGGGCAAGGACAACGACCTGCTCGATCGCGTGCGCGCCGACGCCTTCTTCGCGCCGATCCACGACGATCTCGACGAGCTGCTCGACCCGAGCACGTTCATCGGTCGCGCGCCGGAGCAGACCCTGGCCTTCCTCGACGGCGAAGTGGCCGAAGCCCTCGCTCCGTGGCAGGAGAAGCTCGTCCACGGTGGAGAGCTGCGCGTATGAGCTGGTCAACCGACCCGACCCAACTGTTCCAGACCTGGTTCGCCGAGGGCGTGGCCACCGAACCGCGCGTGCCCGAGGCCATGCAGCTTGCGACCGTGTCGACTGACGGGCGCCCAGGCCTGCGGACGGTGCTCCTCAAGGAGCTCGACGCGCAGGGACTCGTGTTCTACACGAACTACGGAAGCCGCAAGGCCCGCGAGCTCGACGGCAGTGGCTACGCCACCGCCCTGTTCCACTTCAAGGGCCTCGAGCGGCAGATCATTGCGGAGGGCCGCGTCGAGCGCGTTCCCGAGGCCATGTCCGACGCGTACCACGCCAGCCGTCCCCGAGGCAGCCAGATCGGCGCCTGGGCCTCCAGCCAGAGTGCGCCCACCGCGGGTCGCGACGCGCTGCTCGCCGAGGTCGAGCGCCAGACCGAGCGCTTCGAGGGTCGCGACGTGCCGCGTCCGCCCCACTGGGGCGGCTATCGCCTGGTCCCGGACCGCTGGGAGTTCTGGCAGGGCCACCCCGACCGCCTGCACGAGCGCTGGGAGCTCACCCCCGATGGCGAGGGTGGCTGGACGGGTCGCTGGCTGCAGCCCTGACACCCGGCGTCTCGGCGGCTATGTCCCGCCGGTGCCGCGCTTCTCTCCCCGCCTCGCCATCGCCCTGCTGCTCCTCGTCCCGCTGATCCTGCTCGGGCCGGGGCTGCTGCCGGGCATGGTCATTGCGGATCACGGCACCGAAGAGATCCTGCCCATGGGCGATCCCACGGTGCCGAGCGGCCTGCCACAGGCGAACGCTGACACGGTGCGCGAGAACCTCGTGTACCGCAAGCTGCTCGCCGAGTCGCTGGGCCGCGGCGAGATGCCGTGGTGGGAGCCGACGATGTACGGAGGCGGCCCGTTCGTGGCGATGAGCCACACCCAGGCGCTGTATCCGCTCACCTGGCTCACCCTGCCGCTGTCGCCCACGGCGGCCCACAGCTGGCTGCTGTGGCTGCACGTCTCCCTCGCCGGGCTCGGGGCCTTCGCGTGGCTTCGCGCGGCCGGCCGCAGCGACGAGGCGTCGACCCTCGGTGCCGTCGCGTTCATGCTCAACGGCATGTTCGCCACCCGGCACGGTCACCCGCAGTACGTCGCGGTCGGCGCGTGGCTGCCGTGGATGCTCTTCGGCGTGGAGCACCTGTTCTCGCAAGGACACCGCCGGTGGCTCGCCGCGGTGGGGATCGCGGGCTGCTCGGCGATGATGGTGCTCGCGGGGCACCCGTCGATCTACGTGTTCGGCAGCTACTTCGTCGGGCTGTACCTGCTGTGGCGGGCATGGGGCACGGACCGAGCACTGGCTGTGCAGGGCATCGGCTTGTTCGCCGCCGGCTACGCGGCCGGTGTGGCCCTCGCGTCCACCCAGCTCCTCGCGGTGCTCGAGCTCGCGGACTTCTCCGCGCGCTCGCAGCGGACGCTCAGCGGACTCACGCGGCGCCTGCACCACTGGATCCACCTGCTTCGGCTGCTGTTTCCGGATCTCACCGGAAGCCCCGTGCACGGCGACTACTGGTCGCCGAGGTTCACGCACTACTGGGCCGGCACCCTGTACACGGGCGTCGCGCCGCTGTTTCTCGCGCTGCTCGCGCCCGTCTTCGCCTGGAAGCGCGCGCGGTGGGTGTTCGGCGTGACCGCCGCCGTCGTGGCCGTGCTCTTCGTGCCCGTGGCCTTCCAGCTCGTGTACCCCCTGCCCGGCTTCGACTTCGGACGCGTCGACCGCCTGGCGATCGCGTTCTTCCTGGGCATGGCCTGGCTCACCGCCCTCGGCTTCGATGCGATCGAGGGCGATCGCGAGCGACAGCGCCCGCTGATCGCACTCGGCGTCGTGGTGATCGGCGCGGCGGCGATCGCAGTGCCCGCGGCGAGCTCGGCGACGTCCCTGATCGCGCGCATGCCCGCGACGTGGTCCACCGCGGTGGCCGGGCGTGCCGTCGCCCTCGGCCTCGGCCTGTGCGTGGCTGCCCTCGGGCTGCTCGCGCAGCGCGCCCGCTTCTCGCGCACGCTGCTCGCGTGGGCGCTCCTTGCCCTGATGCTCGTCGACCTCGGTCCGTGGTGGCGCGCGTGGGCCCCGGCGCGTGACGCAGCGGGCCTGTTCCCACCCACCGAGACCACCGACTTCCTCACCGCGGATGCGCCTCCACATCGGATCGCGAAGTACATCCCCGAGGAGGTGCGCGGGACGGCGATCTGGCCGATGTTCCCCTCGAACACGCCCGCCGCGTACGGCATCGAGGAGATCCACGGCTTCGGTCCGCTGCACATGCACGGCCTCGACCTGTTGCTCGGCGCCGCGGAGCGCGAGCGATCGCTGAACCCCTGGCACGTCGCCCCGTTCATGGACGCCGCGGCACTGGACTCGCCGATCCTCGACCTGCTCAACGTGCGCTACATCGTCGCCGCCGAGCCCGTGGGCGACCTGCCGATCGCGGCGCGGGCAGAGCTCGTGGTCCACGAGAACCTCGACACCCTGCCCCGCGCCTGGTTCGTGGGCGGCTGGGAGCGCTTCGGCTCACCGAGTGCCGCGGCCGCGGCGCTGGCGGATGGAAGCCTCGACCCGCGCACCTCCGCCTCGCTCCTCGATGGTGAGCCCGTGAGCCCGTCGAAGCCGAGCGCCGTGGGCGAGGTCGCGCTGGTGGCGCGCAGCCGCAATCGGATCACGGTCGAGAAGCGCGGTGCGGACGCCGGGCTCGTGGTGCTCAGCGAGACCTGGTACCCAGGGTGGACCGCCACGGTCGACGGCGAGCCGGCGCGCGTCTTCCGCGCGAACGTGATGCAGCGCGCCGTCCCGGTCGGACCGGGCACGCACACCGTCGAGCTCGCCTACGCGCCGACCTTCGCCGGCCGCGCACGCCTGCTCACGCTGCTGGGTGGGCTCGCGATCCTCGGACTGCTGATCGGCGCGTGGCGCGCCCGCGATCAGTAGCCGTAGTACCAGAGCGTGACGCCACCAGGGCCAGGAGAGCCCAGGCTGATGTCGACCCGCGCGCTGCCGCGAGTGACCGCCGCGCTGCCGTAGCTGGCCGCCGGAGAGGCGCTCTCGACATCCCACCCGGCAAGCACGAACGCCCGCAGGATGTCGTTGAGGCTCTCGCCCGAGGACGGCCCGCCGAAGCCGTCGTAGCTGATCTCGAGCATGGTCTTGCTGCACCGGATGCGCGCGCCCTCGAGATCGAGGTCGAGCACGTCCCAAGGCGAGACGAGCTTGCGGCTGTAGTAGGTCGCGGTGAGCTGAGACGGGGTGATCGAGCCGTAGCCGCCATATCCGCCGTAGCCGCCATACCCGCCGTAGCCGTAGCCACCGCCGCCGTACGAGGCCGAGGCGTCGAGCTGCAGCTCGTGATCGCCCTTCACGAAGCGCCGGCCGTACGCGTACGCGTTGTTCGCCTCTTCGCTCCAGCCCTCGGACCTCAGGTGATCACCGTAGGTCTCGAACATGTCGTTCACGGTGTCCTGGTGGTGGTACGTCGTCAGGCTGGTGTCGCTGACGATGCCGACATTCACGCCCGGTGGGGGCAGGTTGATGTCGATGAACACCTGGGGCAGTGGCACGCCGTTCACGTCGTGCGTGCGCGTGCCCTCCCACTGCGACTGGTCGAAGAACAGGTCTCCGCCGCAGGCGAGCGAGAAGACGATGAAGGGAAGTGCCGGCCAGAGCTGGCGTGCGCGCATCAGCGAACCTCCGAGGCCCAACCCGACGGACAGTCGGTAGCCTCGGAACAATACCCCTTCATCTCCTCGGCGAACTCGGACAGACGGGACTGGGCCTTGGAGAGCTGCAGGTCGGTCTCGACCGAGCCCGCGCCATCGTGCGTGCGCTTGGCGATCGCGACGAGCTGCTTCTGGGCGCGCTGGCGGAGCACGAAGGCCTCGCCGAGCATGCCCTTGTGGCGACGACCGGTGAGCTCCGGGCCCTGGTCGACGACGATCTGCGACCAGCGAATGACCTCGCTCGCGTACACCTCACCGCGCTTGGCGAGGTAGCGCGAGTGCTCGAGCGCCAGGCCGGCGTCGTGCTGGCCGGTCTCGTTGTGGTACCAGGTCAGCAGGTGGTCCCACACAGAGGGGTCCTCACTGCCGTTGGCGTGCGCGGTGAGCAGACCCATGACGCGCGCCCGGTTGAGCGGCAGTCGGATCCACCGACCCTTGAGGCAGCTGACCTCCTGCTCGGTGAGCTTGCCGGCGGCCGCCGGCGCGTCGAAGGTCTCGAGGTCCTCACAGACGTCGTCTTCAATGACCTCGACATCCCAGTACGGACCGCAGTCGTCGTAGACGAGACACGGTGCCGAGACCTGCGTCCAGTACTGCACGCGCTCGCGGTAGGAGGCGACGCGCTCGGAGTTGAGCGTCGTCGGGTTCTCGGCGTAGCGCTTCTCGGCGATGACCATCGTCTCGAGGCCCGCTTCGTTGCGCATGTGGTACAGCCGCTTCATGCGCTCGCGGTAGACGCGCGCCTGCTTGGCCCACTGCACGCGATTCTCGATGGCGACGCGAATCCAGCGCAGCCGCTCGAACGGGCTCGCAGCCTCCTGCTCGAGGAGGATCGCGTACATGTACGC
>SBGP01000051.1 GCA_006226595.1 Deltaproteobacteria bacterium | reverse complement strand
GTGCCGCCCGCTCCGGAGCCCGTCCAGGCGCTCCCCGAGCCCGTCGCCCCACCCCCGGTGGCCCCCGCGCCGGTCGCGCCGGTCGCTCCCGCACCGCCACCGGTCGCCCCCAAGCCCCGTCCGAGCACCGCCCCTCCCGCGGGAAGCGGGCGGGTCGAGGTCCGCGGCGATGCCGTGTCCGTGCGCTTTCGGGGCTCGTCCGGCGAGATGGCCAAGCCCGGCGACCTGCCTCCCGGCAACTACATCATCGAGGCCGCCTTCGACGACGGCCCGCCGATGCACGCGGGCAACCTCGAGCTGCGCGAGGGCCAGATCGTGCGCCTGAACTGCAGCTCCTCCACCATGCTGTGCAGTCCATGAGGCCCGCATGCTGTTCCTGCTGACCACCCTCGCGCTCGCCGAGGCCCCCGACGAGGTACCGGTCATCGACGTGTCCGCGTACGCCGACGAGATCGTCGTGCTCGACGACGGCGAGGGGCACCTGGTCGCGTTCCGCAAGAGCGCGCCGCGCGAGATGGTCTGGTATGGCGACGCCGACCACCTGTACGCGCTGCAAGGCTTCAGCAGCAGCGCAAGCGGCGACGACACGTGGAGCGTCACCGCCCGCGACTTTCGCGCCTCGAACCGCATGGCCGGCGTCGAGCTTCGCGACGGGCGCTACAGCATGCACTGCGCCGGCAACACCCGCGAGCTCTCGCCCCTGGCCGCTTCGGCGGCACAGAAGGTCGTGCGCAAGGCCACCTTCCACGAGCACCGCTGGCGGCGCAATGCCGTCGGCGCCTGGCGCGACGAGTGGGGCGTGTACTACTTCGTCGACCGCGCGACGGGCGACGACATGGACCTCGACCACCACGTGTACATCGGGTGGAAGGGCCAGATCCTCAGGGCGCCGCTCAAGCTCATCGCCTCGGACTCGCTTGGCCGCGTGTACTCCGCCGGCAACGGCGCCCGTCGCCTGGTGATCACCGGCGACAAGGCTCGCTACGTGCAGGGCGAGGACCGCCGCGAGCTGTTCGCCCTCGACCTCGTGTACGACGGTCCCTTCCTGTACACGGATCTCGGCGTGTACGGCGCCGAGCCGCACGGCACCCCGTGCGACGTGTTGCCGCTACACGCCCCGTGATCCGCGGGGATCAGCCGCCGACGTAGACCACGCCGTTCATCGAGCCGGTGTGGATGCCGCAGTAGTAGCCGAAGTCTCCGCCCGCCGAGAAGGTGACGGCGATGGGCGTGCTGCCCGAGCCCGGACCCGCCTGGTCGATGGGGCTCGAGGTGTCCTCGGTCGCGTCGACGCCGCCCTCCAGCGGGTGGCTGTCGAAGTTGCCCTCCCAGGTGACCACGGTACCGACGTCGACGAGGATGCACAGGTTGTGGCCGACACTCCACGCCGCCTCGTCCGTGATCGTGACCGCCGCCTGCCCGGTGAGGTCGGTCGCGGTGTCGATGGTGCAGCCGTACGCCTCGAGACGGTCGGCCGTACCCGTGTCGCCGCCGCTGTCGGTGGTGTCGTCGGTGACGGTGTCGTCGGTGGGGTCATCATCGCCCCCCGCGCAGGCAGTCAGACCGAGGAGCAGGAAGGGAACGAGCAGGCGCATGGAGTCTCCGTCATAGGCCCGAGTGGCGGGCTCGACGCACCATAGCACCGGGTCTCACGGCTCGGACTCGCAGCCTTCGGAGGGCACGATGCCGTCCACGAGGTAGGCGGTGACCTTGTCCTGGATGCACGCGTCGGCCCCGTCGAGGCCAGCGCCGTACTGCCAGTGTCCCCAGCGGTTGCCGACGAGCTGCACCGCATCGTCGAGCTCGTCGCGCAGCTGCTGCGTCTCCGCGATGGGCACCGCGAAGTCCTCGGTTCCCGCGAGCAGGACGATGGTGCCGTCGACCTCGGCGAGGTCGCGCGCCTCGCCGCTGTCCCTCGACGGCAGCTCGAAGTAGGCGCACGAAGCTCCCACCGCGTACACGAAGCCGGCACCCCAGTTGTCCGCGGCGGCGGCCGCCAGGCCTCCGGGCAGCTCGGACACCGAGGGATGGGGGCCGTGGTCGCACATCATCGACACCATGGCGTGGTACTCGTTGTCCGCCGTGTTGTGCAGACCCGAGCGTCCCGCGAGGTTGAGGGCGTCTCCACGCGCGGCGAGGTCGAGGACGAGGCGGACCTCGACGCCGTAGCCCGAGGGGTTCGAGCGGTTGTAGGCCGCGTTCCACAGCGCCTGGTACAGGTCGGGCTCGCCGACGACCCAGTCGCCTTCCACGAGCGGCGTCGCATCGAGCTCGGCGCGCAGTGCATCGAAGGCACCGTGAGGGTCGCCGTCGTTGTAGAAGCTGCAGCTCGCATCGAGCGCGCACGCGTCGAGCACCTCGTCGACCATCGCCGCGTGCATGCGGCTCTGGTTCAGGCCGTGCTCCAGCCACGGAATCGACGGGGTCATCGCCGAGTCCAGGACCCAGCGGTCGACGCGCTCGGGAAACAGGTCGGCGTACACCGTGCCGTACACGCCGCCGTAGGAGTAGCCGAGGTAGCTGAGCTGCTCTTCCCCGAGCACGTGGCGGATCCAGTCCATGTCCCGCGCATGGTCGCTGGGACCCGCGTATCCGAGCAACACGTGGTCCTCGTTCACGCAGGACTGGGCGAAGCCGTGGCTCGTGGCCAGCGTCGCGTCGATCTCCGCCTGACTCTCGGGGGTGAACTCGCCCTCCAGCCACACCATGCCGCCGAAGTTGCCGCAGGTGATCGGGTAGCCCCCGGTGCCGCGCGGCTGCCAGCCCACCACGTCGTAGACCTCGCGAACCTCGGCGGGCAGCAGCCACTGGAGGCTCTCCACACCGCTGCGGCCCTCGAGTCCGATGCCCGGCCCTCCCAGGTTGACGAGCAACGTGCCGCGCTTGGCGCCGGTGGCGGGCATGCGGGTGATGCCGATGCTCACCCACCCCTTGGCGGCGTCGAGGTGGTCCACCGGCACGTCGATGCGCGCACAGGTCGCGGCGAGGCCCTCTCCACAGCCCTCCTCCCAGCTCACCTCGGACGGATCGGGCGGCTGCACCAGGGTCGGCGCGGTGTCGGCGGTGTCCGTGTCCTCCGGAGTGCCTTTGCAGGCGACGAGGGCCAGGGCGAGGGGCAGAGCGAGACGGGTCATCGGGGTCCTCCACCTCGACCGGCTGCAAGATGCAGACCTACAGGTGTCGACCAGCGGAACATGGCTCCAAAGCCGCCTGTCATGCCAGTCGACCCCAGGTTCGCCGCGCGCAACCCCTCGAACGGTGTGTGAAAAACCCCAACCCGCGGCGCGCCGTGCACAGCCCTGGCGCCGTTCCACACACGCAGCGTTCCGGCGCGTCACCTCCCATCCAGGCGCCGCCTGTGATTGTCTTGGGCTCACCGAGGGAGGATGCATGGCGGACCGGGTTCAAATCAAAGTCCACGACAAGGGGCCCTACGAGGTCGAGGGCGCCGAGCGCGTGACCTACTGCGGCAAGCAGGTCGAGGTCGATGGGGACACCCTGTGGCTATGCCGCTGTGGCCACAGCAAGAACCCGCCGTTCTGCGACAGCACCCACCGCACGGTCGGCATCCCCGACAACCCGGAGCGCGAGGCCAAGGACATCCACGTGTGGGAAGGACGCAACCTGCGCACGTACTTCAACCCGAACGCTTGCATGCACGTCTTCTACTGCAAGCCGCTCAAGGCCCTGCGCGCAGCCGAGCTCGCAGGAGACGACGAAGCCGCCCGCGAGATCGCTCGGGTCGTCGGCGGGTGCCCGTCCGGCGCGCTGACGTGGGAGGCCAAGGTCGACGGCTTCGCGGGCCCCAGCGGCCCGCCGCAGACGCCGGTGACCGAGGCGGACCGGCACGCGCAGATCGCGGTGCAGGAGGGCGGCGAGATCCGCGTGCAGTGCGCCTTCGACCTCGATGCCGAGACTCCCGAGCGCAACGACGGCGAGCGCACCACCCTGTGCCGGTGCGGCCTGTCGACGAACAAGCCCTTCTGCGACGGCCGCCACAAGAAGCGGGAAGACGGCTTTCGCTAGCCGAGGTCACCGCGGCGAGGCCTACTGCACGCCCCAGCGCTCCTGCAGGTAGGTCTCGATCTCCGGGTTCGACGTCGGGGTGCGCGCGCCCACGTACACGAGGATCTCGCCGATCTCGCCGTTGAGAAGGCCGTTCCCGCTCGGGTCGGCCGCGCCGACCACGAAGTCGAGCGCACTGGCGTAGTCGGTGGCGCTGCCGGTGCTCATCACCGCGCCCAGCTCGTCGTCGGCGTAGAGCACGACCTCCGGCATGGTGTTCGACGCGATGCTGCGCACGGCCCACAGCCGGTGGAGCGTGTCCGCGGCGAGCGGCCCACTGCTCGTGGACACCTCGTCCCCGCCACTGTCACCGAACGGGCTGCGGTGGGCGAAGTGCGCGTTCGAGCCCGACACGGTCTCGAGCACGAGCCCGGGCTTGCCGTCGGCCACCGCCTCGGCGCCGCCGACGAAGGACTGACCGAGTCCGCGGGCCTTGCCGACGACGATGACCGTGTAGTGCGCCACGTCAGTGAGGTGATCGAAGTCCTCGGCGACCAGGAAGTCGCCGGCACCATCAAAGGACGCGACGGTGAGATCTCCGGAGGCGACGGTGCTCGGCTCACGACCCGACGGCGCGATCAGGTTCGCGGTCTGCCCCGAGCGGTCGACCCACACGCTGATCTCCGCGGGCATGGTGCCGTTGTTCAGTGGGTCGTTGGCGTCCAGCCACAGCACGAGCCCCTGGGACGGCGGCGGAATCAGATCCTCGCAGCTCGCGCCCTCCCAGCCGGCGTCGCAATCACAGGTACCGACACCGTCCTCGGCCACGCACACCCCGTGGTCGCAGGTCACCGCATCGCAGGGGTCGGTGGCGGTGTCACCGGTGTCGCCGCTGTCCTGGTTGGCGGTGTCGTCGCCGGTGTCGGTGGGCTCGGGATCCTCGGCGGTCGGCGAGCAGGCGGGAAGGCACAGGGCGAGGGCAAGAACGAACCTGGTCATGGCATCTCCGGGCAGCGGTGCTTCCGCGAGTGCGGGAAGCTCATCCCGGATGTGATCCGACGGCCCGAGCGGTTCGCGAAAAAGTGCGCCTTTCTGGATCAGTGCAGAAGACAACGGGATCGAGCCGGCGACGAATGGCGGGTTACGCCTCGGAGCATGGAGGTTTCTTGAACCCACACGTCGACGGCTACATCACGCGCGAGACGCGGTGGAAGGACGAGACCATCGCCCTGCGCGAGGTCCTGCTCGGCGAAGGTCTCGACGAGGACTACAAGTGGGGCAAGCCCTGCTACGCCTCCGGCGGAACCAACATCGCGATCATCCAGTCGATGAGCGACTTCCTGTCCCTGATGTTCTTCAAGGGCATCCTGCTTGCCGACCCGCAGGGGCTGCTCGAGGAGCAGGGCGAGAACACGCACGCGGCCCGGCGCGTGTGCTTTCGCAGCGCCGAGGACGTGGCCGCGTACAGCGACGCGGTGAAGGCGCTGATCAAGGCCGCCATCGTCGTCGAGGAGATGGGCACGCCCCTGCCTCCCCGCCCGAAGACGGTGCTCTGCGACGAGCTGCAGGACGCCCTGGACGCCGACCCCGCGCTCGCACGGGCCTTCGATGAGCTCACGCCGGGCCGCCAACGGGAGTACAACTTGTACATCTCGGGCGCGAAGCAGTCCGCGACCCGCGCGCGACGGGTCGAGAAGTACGCCCCGCAGATTCTCGCCGGCAAGGGCATGCGCGAGTAGCCCACCGCTCCCGCCACGAAACGCCGCATGTTCCGCCAGACATCCCGTGCGTATCGTGTTCGTCGGGAGGTCCCATGACGTCGCTGTCCCTGCTCCTCGCCCTCGCCGCGTCTCCAGCGCTCGCCGGCGAGGCCGCGCCCGCGGAGCCCATCGCCGAGGACTCCGCGACCGCCGAGCCGGAGACCACGGAGGAGGCCGACCTCGAGCCGGTCGACCTGCTCGCGCCGGACTCCCCGCGGGAGGTGTCGCTCGACGCGCTGCCCGCCGTGCCGGACGAGCCGCCCCCACCGTCGGTTCGCTACACCCGGGTGCGCCTGCCACCGAGCGTCGAGCAGAGCTTCGTGCGCAACAACCGCGCGGCGGGCATCGGCTTCGGCACCAGCCTCGCAGGGGGCGCCGTGGGCTTCTTCGGCGCGGTGGTCGGACTGGCCGGCATGTTCGGAGGCTCTGGCGAGGTGCTCGCGGCCGGGGCTGGCATCGCACTCGTCGGTACCGGCGCCTTGGTCACCGGCACCACCCTCGGCTACGTCGGCACCCTCAACGCGGCGAGCATCCTCCGCGGGGCCGGCGTGCACGTGACCCGCATCTGGGCGCACGGAGGGCTCATCGCCGCTGGGATCAGCCTGTTCATCCTGCCCGCTCCGTTTACGGTACCCGCCGCGTTGATCGCCCCGGTCGCCCAGTCCATCGCGAACCGCACGGCGTTCATGGAGGCGCTGGGCCGTCCGCCGGGCTCGCGACGACTGCAGGTCCGACTCGTGCCGACCTGGGACCCGCGTCAGGCGACTCGTGGCCTGGCCCTCGCCGGAAGCTGGTAGTCGCCGAACGGCGGTCACTCTCCGGGAGTGAGGTCCTCGACGTAGAACCAGTCGCCGCCCTCGAGGTCGAGGCGAATCGCGCTCGGGTCCTGGTTCGGAGCCAGCGTCTGCAGCACCGAGTACGCGTACGGGAAGAAGGTCAGGTGCAGGTTGAACGCGAAGCGCGCCGGGCGCTCGCGGGGCACGACCACGATGAGCCGCTTGCGCGCGAGACGGCGCAGCTCGGCCATCGACGCCTCGACGTCACGCACGTGCTCGAGCACGTGGGTGCACACCACGGTGTCGAAGGCGCCGTCCTCGAAGGGCTGCGCATGGGCCGGCGCCTCGACGAAGCGCACGCCGTCGACCTGCTTCATCTCCTGGGAGAGCACGATGTCGGAGGCGGTGACGTCGAAGTCCCGCGCCAGCCGCTGGGCGAGTACCCCGCGCCCGCAGCCGACCTCGAGCACGCGCTGGCCGACGACCTCGCGGGGGATGCGCGACAGGCACTCCTCGTTGAGATCGGTGCCGTCGAGGAGGTTGTTCTCCTCGGTCAGGCGGTAGCACTCCGCGTACTCCTCGTCGCTCATCGCGTGGGCACGCTCGCGGAAGTCCATGAAGATGTGTGCGTTCTTGCCGCACAGCAGGCGGAAGGCCGGGTACATCAGCCGCCGCGAGTCCCGCACCACCGGCGGCAGGAAGTCGTTGAGCAGGTAGTTCAGCTTCGTCGCGGTGTTGCGGGAGAACTTCATCGGAGCGTCCTGGGTGCGCCCCACATAGGGCAGCGCGCGGTCCTCGTCACGGAAGCCACGGGCGGCCCTCGACGACGTCGGCGAGCTCGTCGATGAACGCGCGGACCGTCGCCGGCAGCAGGCGGCTCGCCGTGACCGCCCAGAACGCCCCCTTGCGGGCGTGCCACTCGGGGAGGAGGTGCACCAGGCGGCCGTCGGCGATGGCCGGACCGGCGAGGAACTCGGGCTGGAGCGCCACGCCGAGGCCCCCCATCGCAGCCTCGACCACCGCCTCGCCCGAGTCCGAGCGCATCACGGGCTGCACATCCGGCGTGTGGGTCTGATCGTCACAGGTCAGCGTCCACCGGTTCGGACGGTGGTGACCCGTGTACAGGACCGCCGGCATGCCCTCGAGGTCCGAGGGCGCACGGATGGGCCCGTGAGCCGCGAGGAACGACGGGCTCGCGACGAGCAGGTCCTCGAACTCGATCAGCCGCCGGGCGACGAGCCCCGAGTCCGCGAGGCCGCCCCCTCCACGGATGGTCAGGTCCACCGCGAGCGGGTCGGTCTGGCGGTCCGAGAACTGAACCTCGGCGTGCACCTCGGGCCAGCGCTGCTGAAATGCCACCAGGGTGGGCAGGACCCAGCGTCGCCCGAACGCATGCGGCATCGCGACCCGCAGGACCCCGCGCGGCGTGACCTGGCGCGCGCTCACTTCGAGGTCCGCCTCGACGAGCCCCTGGAACAACGGCGCCAGCCGGGAGTGGTACACCCTTCCCGCCTCGGTGGGCTGCACCGAGCGGGTCGAGCGTGCGAGCAAGGCGACGCCGAGCTCCCCTTCCAGCTGGCGGACGCAGCGACTCACGTACGAGGTCGACAGGCCGAGTGCGTGGCCGGCGGCCGTGAACGAGCCCTCGTCGACGACCCGAACGAAGACCTGACGTGCATCCATTGTGAACCTGTAGGTCAGAGTGTTTGGCGCTGTGGACTCTGGTTGTCGCCACGGTTCATGCATACACTGAAACCAGCCAGAGCGCCCGAGATGACCTCCCGCGCCGGCTCCCCCGGGAGCTGACTCCCAACGACTCGCCGCCCTGCGGCCGCGCCCCCGAGCGCCATGGAGGACCCATGTCCGCGATCCGTACTCTCACCGCCGCCAGCCTGCTGTTCCTCGCTTCTGCCGCCTCCGCGGAGACCTGGCAGCTCGATCCCAGCCACACCCGCGTCGGCTTCCGCGTCGACCACATGATGGTCAGCTCGGTCGAGGGCCAGTTCCCGGAGGTGTCCGGCGAGCTCGAGCTGGAGCCCGGCAAGGCAAGCACCGCCGAGGTCACCGTCGAGGTGCAGATGGCCACCGTGAACACCGGCAACGACCAGCGCGACGAGCACCTGCGCACCAGCGACTTCCTCGACGTCGCCAACTACCCGACGATGACGTTCACCAGCACGTCGATCAAGACCAAGCGCGACGGCTTCTCGCTCACTGGCGACCTGACCATCCGCGGCGTCACCAAGCGCGTGACCTTCACCGGCAAGGGCCTGGACCAGGTGGTCATCGACCCCTGGGGCAACCAGCGCGTCGGCGCGCACGCGACCACGACCATCGACCGGCAGGAGTTCGGCGTCGCGTGGAACCAGGCCCTCGAAGCCGGTGGCCTGCTGGTCGGCAACGACCTCGACCTGCAGATCGACGTCGAGTTCACCCGCCCCAACGACAAGGCCGCGACCAACTAGTCCGACGCCGCTCGACCCGGCCGACCCGATCCCCGTGATCGCGGTCGGCCTTCGTGCGTCGCCTGGCCGACCTCGGACGAGAGCGTGTCCGCCCAGTGGAGGCCATCGGGCAGGCGCTCGTGTTCGACCGGCCGCGTCACGGCGAGGACTACAGCGAGTGCTGGCGCGTGGGGGCCGACTCGGCGTCTGGACTCGCGTGCGCGTACTTCACCAGCGCGACGAGCACCGCGCCACCGATGAGGTTGCCGATCACCGCGACGATCTCGACGAGCACGGCGTGACCGAGGGGAACGGCACCGAGAAGCACGCCCGTCGTGAGCTCGACGTTGCCGACGATGGAGTGATGCAGGCCCGCGAGCCCGATGATGCCCGTGACGAGCACGACCATGGCCATGCGCGACAGCGTCTCCTGGCTGGCCGCGACCATCCACGACAGCAGGCCCATCAGCCAACCCGCGAAGACCGCACTGCCGAGGATCGTGATCAGGTCGGCATCGGCCATGTGCCGGGCGATCCACGCGAACGCTTCGTGGTTCGCGGAGCCGACACTCGGCATGACCGCGAGCATCGCCAACGCGAAGACCCAGCCGCCCATCAGGTTTCCGGCGAGCACGATGGCCCACACCCGCAGCACGGACCAGCCCGAGGCGCGACCGTGGAGAGCCGGGAGGAGCGCGACGTTGGTGTGCTCGGTAAACAGCTCGGAGCGGCCGATGACGACGAGCAGGAACCCGAGGGGATACGCCGCGGCGAGCAGCGCTCGCATGGACTCGGGCGAGAGATCGTCGGCGTACAGCGTCCACAGCACGGCCATGAGCATCACCGAGAAGCCGACCTCGAGGCCGGCGGTGAGGGCCGAAAACAGAAGACCTCGGGAGGAGCGGCGATGCTCCTCGGTGCCTGCGTCGATGAGCTCTCGCAGGATGTGGAGGCGTTCCTTGGGACGGTAATCAGCAGGGGAAGGGCGCTGCGGCATGGGGCTCCGTGGCAAGAATGGGCACAACGAACGGCAGAAACCTGCCATCGTTACCCTATTCGCAACACCTGTCGGACAGCCATTACGCGCGCATACACGGCGTCAGCGTCCCAGCCCCTCCCGGGTGCTCGCGGGGAGCGCGAGCCAGCGCAGTTCCGCGAGCAGCTCCTGCACCGCCGCGTCGAACTGCAGGACGTCCCCATCTCGAAAGCGACGCACGTCCCCCGGGCAATCGACCCACCACTCGCCGGCGCCGAGCGTGTCGACGGTGACCTCGACGCGGCGAACGGCGACCCTTCCCTCGCGCACGCCGAGCGCGGTGCAAGCCCCCGCGCGACCGGCGACGAACAGGGTCCCGACGGGCTGGAAGCTGAGATCGGTGCCCGGCACTGAGACCGCGCCGACCGACGGCAGGTGGGTGGCGTCCCGCTGAAACCGTACGCTGCCCGCATCGAGGAGCAGCACGTCGCCATCCACACGCGCCGCGCTCCCCTCGCCCAACGCGAGGGCCTCGGTGTGGGCGGTGAACGGCTGGGCCTCGGGTTCCGCGGGCAGCGTCCACCACGCCAGCGCCGCCAACATCGCAGCCGCGGCGGCGGCGAGGCCCCCGGTCAACCGCCAAGCACGAGGCGCGTCCGCGACGGGCTCGATCCTTGCCGAGAGCCGATCGACGGCTGCATTGAGTGCGGCCTCGTCCACAGGCACGGGGCCACTCTCGGCGGAGAGCAGGGTCTCGACCTCGTCGGCGAACGGCGTGCCAGGCGCGAAGGCGTCCAGCAGCGCGTCCAGCTCATCCTGTGCGGGTGCGTCGCGGTCCTTCATCGTCGTCCACCGTGAACAGGTCCCTGGGTTCGAGGCCGAGCTCGGCCAGCACCGCGAGGAGCCTGGTGCCAAGCCGACGCTTGGCGTTGTTGAATGCAGGCACGTCCATGCCCACCGAGCGCGCAGCGGCAGCCGCGTCGAACTGCCCGCGAGGCAGGTGCTTCTGCAGTGCCCACGCGGCGAAGACCCGGCGTTCCTCGGGCTCGAGGCGCTCGAGCACGCGCTCCTGGCAGCGTGAGGCCTGCTGGGCGACGACCGCGGCATCGCGGCGTGCCGTGCGGGTCGCGAACGGCACCACCTTCTCGTCGAGCAGCTCGCGACGGCGCTGGCGCTGACGCCACTGGTAGCGGCAGTCGCGGTCGACCACCGCATACATCAGGGCCTCGAACGAGCCGCGCTCGGGTGCGTAGCTCGCGCGGGCCTTCTCCCACGCCGACGCGACCACGTCCTCGGCATCCTCGGCGGAGAGGCCGCGGGACATGGCGAAGCGCAGGAGCGCCGTGAGCTGGGCTCGCGACAGTCGTGCCATCAGCCCTCGTCGGGATGGAAGCGGAGCTGGAGCTGGTAGCGGCTGTCTCCGTACGTCGGCTTCGCCCAGTCCCAGCTCGCGACGAGCCGGCGCGCGGCGCGGAGCACCTCGGTCGAGCAGCCCGAGTCGGCGATGACGCGCCCACGCAGGTAGGCGTTGACCTCGACCTGCACGCGGCAGTCCACCTGCTCGGCGATGTCCGGCCACGCGGGCGCGACCCGGCTGGGCACGGCGAAGCACTGCATCAGGTCCGTCGTGCCGATCGTGCCGATGCCGACGCGCTTGCCGTCCGGGTACAGGTCCGCGGCGAGCTCGCAGCGCTTGGGATTTGGCTCGAGGAAGCCATAGCGCGAGACGAGGTCCGCGTAGGCCTCGGTATCCTCCGGCGTGGTACGGGTGCTCTTGTACTTCACGTTGATGTCGGTCTGGAACGGCACGACCCGCTCGTCCTGCTCCACGGGCTCGAAGCGCCAACGCAACAGGGCCTCGCGCACGGGTCCGTAGTGGAAGGCTCCGCAGAGCAGCGGCTCGATGTCCGTGGGCACGCCGTCGGTGCCGACGCTCACCCGGACCCGACACTCGCCAAAGCCGTAGTCCCAGGCCTCGTCGAGGTCCGGGATCACCCGGTGGGTGACGGCGACGTCGGAGATCTTGATCATCACCGAAGGAGGCTCGGGGGCCGGCACCGCGCTGAGCACAGACCACTCGCCGCGAATGGCCTCCGGGTCCGTTGGCTCGGTGGGAGCCTCTGCCATCGCGTCCTCCGCCGTCTCGGGCTCGGGCTCGTCGACGGTCTCGGCGGGCTGCTCCGGCACGGTCTCGGCGAGGGGTGCCTGGACCGCCGCGGGCGGGGGCGTCAGCGCGGCCACGAGCCACGCCGACGGCGACGACGCCGGCAGCTGGAGGTGCTTGGGCAGCTCGGCGAAGCGTGCCGTATCGAGCAGCGCAAGGTCCGCCGCCGACTGGCGATCGACGGCGCCAAAGCTCACCCAGCGATGGACCACGAGCGTGAACAGGTCGTCGACCAGGCGCTCGGGGTCACAGGCCTCGCCGCTCTCGCAGGCGTGCAGTCGGGTGGCGGCCGCCTCACCTTCGGCGTCCAGGTTGGCGCGACCGGCCAGTGCCGGGACCGCGAGAGAGAGCCACATCATCAGGGCGGGGAAACGCATCCACATCCTCCTCGCTCCGTGTATGCGCCAACCCGGTCTGTTTGCGATCGAGGCCCGTTTTTTTTTCGGGTCCTGCGGCGACTAGTCGTCGAAGCGGTAGCCCTGAAGCGCCGGAACCGCCGCGCACAGCGCCTCGACCTGGGCCCGGGTCGCGTCGGTCCACCCCGCCGCATCTCGCGACTTCTTCGGGGATGGGAACACGCGGGCCGCGCAGGCCTCGAGGTAGTCGTCCTCGGCGTCGACCCCGAGGAATGCGCACAGTTCGCCGATGCGGGCCTTCGGATCGTCGACGATGTCCTCGAGGCGCATGTCGAGCACGCTGCCGGGCGGCAGATGCGCGGTGGTCTCCATCGTCGAGCGGGCCAGGCGGCCGTAGTAGGCGATGGCCTCGTCCATCGTCAGCTCGTGCTTGCGGGCGATGGTCGCGATGTTGTCGTAGGGATTGCGGGTGATGTGGATGACCTTGAGGGGAAGCCCGGTCACGGCCTGGAGCCGATCGAGCTGCCACTGGTTGCCCTCGAGGACCGTGGACGAGTCCCCACCCTTCTTGTCGCCGATCACGCGCAGCTTGCGGTAGCGCCCCTGCCACTGCCCTTCGACGGCGTAGCTGTAGCCCGTCCATTCACGGCCATGAGCCGAACCGAACTCCTCGTCCCGGGCCAGGATGGCGCCGAAGAGGAGGGAGCGGTCGAAGTGGAAGTCGAGGTAATGCAGCGCATCGAGCTCATGCGCGATGACCATGTCCGGGTGCGCACTCAGCAAGGAGCCGATCAGGCTGTGCCCCGAGCGCGGGTAGCCGATGAACATGCAGTAGGTCTCGAGGTCCCCGAGCGCCTGGCGATGCTTGGCGTAGGCGCGAGCGGCGCGGGCGGCCATCGGCAGGATCTTGTAGAGGTCCTTGATGCGGCGAGGGAGCCACACCCGGTCTTCCCAGGTCATCTCCGACACCAGGCGGGGCGTGAGCAACCAGCGCCCCCCACCGCGTCCACTGCGTCTCATCGTGCGACTCCTCTCGGCGCTTGGTCTAGCACGCCGCGGGAGCGATGACCGGCGACGAGAGCCGAGACTACGGGAAGGCGCGGAGGTTGTTCTCCGCGAAGAACCGGCCCAGGTACCAGGCGTAGTCCAGGTTTGAAGCGGCGATGTAGGTGTCGCCATCGCCTCCGCCGGCCGGCCAGGCATGGCCCATGCCCGTGGCCCGGATGAGCGACACGCGCTGCGTCGCAGCATCTCCCCAGAGCTGCCCCTGCCCCGCACTCCCCGAGCCAGGAAGCGCAGAGACGTCGAAGCTTCCCGAGGCGGCCACGTGGTAGACGCCAGCCATCACCGCCGCATCGAGCCGCGGGTAGCCCGGATCGACGATGGCGTCGTCCTCGCCACCGAACACGCTGGCTACCTGGGTGGCGAACGACGCCTGCTGCCCTGCAGCAAGGGTCTCGCAGAGGTCGATCGCCGCGGCCTCGCTGGTCGCGACGTAGCCGATCTGGTTCGCACGGGTTCCGAGCGCCGGCGCGGCGACGAGCCCGACACCGGCGAAGACGTCGGGGGCCAGACAGCCGAGGACCATCGCCATGCCGCCTCCGGACGACAGCCCGGCGACGTAGATCTGGTGTGCATCGACGTCGAGCTCGGAGAGCGACGCGAGGGTCTGGGCGAGCTCGATCACCGCACCGGCGTCCCCGGCCCCGCGGGAGTGGGAGGACCCGTAGTAGTCCCAGCACCCGAGCAGCGTGCCGCCGTTCGGCACGTCCGGAAGAGCCACCACGAGCCCGTGATCTTCCGCCGCGTCGACCCAGCGCCCGTGCTGCTTGAGGTCCGTGCCCGTCTGGCTGCATCCGTGGAGGACCACGAGCAGTCCGCGCCCGGTACCACGCACCCCCTCTGACGACGGCTGGTACACATGCGTGGACATGCCCGCGAGAGTGCGCCGTGACCAGCCCACCGACACGCCGGTATCCGCCGAGTCCGTCGGCGGATCCCCGCTGTCGTCGGTCGCGTTGTCCGAGGTGTCAAAGGAGACCGCGCTGTCCGACACCAGGGCGTCATCACCGGGAAGGCAAGCGCCGATGACCACGGCGAGCGAAACGAGCAGGAACGGGAAGCGATTCATGGCGGCGAGCATAGAGCGACCGATGCTGCGTCGCAACAGGACGACATGTTGCAGCACAGCATCCAGTCTCTTCGCGCGCTCCCGCGAGGATGTCTCGAGTTCCCACTGTGGGCGATGCCAGACCGACGCGCGGTTGGGTGGGGCCGACGAGCACCGCGGTGAGCGATCCGTCGACGTTCGGCGCGTACGTTTTCCCAAGGGAGGGCAGGTGCACGAACCCCCGATCCGCACGCGCGTGGAGCGCGCTCATGGGAACCACGGCTCCCTCGCGACGGGGTGGCGAGCGAAACCAGTCCTGTTCCCAGCGGAATCGTCGTACGCTTACCGAACCGACTACCCTCTGCCGGAGTGCTTGCGAAGTGCGCGACCGTCCCCCGCCAGGCCCCTTCTGGGCCGGCCCCAACGACCGAGGTGACCTGGAGACGACATCCAGGGTCCAGGCGGTGGCGATGTGGGTGGGCATCCTCGTCCTCGCGGGCCTGGCGAGCAGTCTCCCGTTCCTCGATGGCCAGCTCGCGGCCACCCTACCGGTGTACCTCGGCACGATGGCGCTTTGTGCGGTCGGGCTGTGGCTCGTGCGAACCGGACGACACGGTCTTCCCAGTCAGGTGTTCACGCTCGTGTACTGGGCGTTCACCTCGGCATCGCTGTTTCAGCTCGGTGGTCTGGACAACCCGGCGGTAGGCGGTGGCTTCGTGACCACCATCCTGGTCGCCTTGCTGTTCTGGGGGGGGCAAGGCGCCCTCGGCATCGCGCTCCTCGACAGTATCGTGGTTGCTGTCTTCATCGCCGCGCACCAGGGCGACACGGTTCCGCAGGTCGCCGACCACTTCGGGCTCAGGCACTGGGCGGAGATCAGCTCCCAGGTCGCGGTGGTCGCGGTGCTCGGCTACGTCATGCTGCGCACCATCGAGCGGAGCCGGGCCGAGAATCTCGCCCAGGAAGCGCAGCTACTCGCGATCATCGAGGAAAACCCGGACGGCCTGGTGGTGCTCGACGAGCAGGGCTTCGTGCGGATGTGCAACCATGCTGCACAGACTGTCCTCGAAGAGGACGGGCTGGTCGGCAAGCGTCTGAGCGATCTCGCGACGGTCCCCGACGACGTCCGGGCGGCGCTTCAGGAGTGCATCGCCGTACAGGCGCACGAACACCTGGAGATGACGCTGTCCCGCGAGACCGGTGGCTCTCGCACCGTGGAGTGGCGGTTCGGAGGGATCAGGAGTCACGTGGGGGTGGTGCTCGGCACGGTGCGCGACGTCACCGAGCGCAAGCGCCGGGAAGCCCTGCACAAGGAGCTCGAGGCGCGCGCGGACGAGGCAAGGCACCTCGAAGCCCTGGGGCGTCTGGCAGGCGGTGTGGCCCACGACTTCAACAACCTGCTCTCGGTCATTCTCGGCAACGCCGAGCTCGCCCAACACACAACCGCCGACCAGAACGCCGAGCTCACCGCCATCATCGACTCCGCGAACCACGCCGCGGCCCTCACCAGCCGCATGCTGGCCTTTGGGCGCCGCCAACCCGATGGCGAGGAGCGCTCGGACTTCCGCAACGCACTGGCGGACATGCGACGACTGCTCGACCGTCTGCTCGAGACGCACATCCATCTCGACATCCAGGTGCCCGAGCAGCCGGTGTGGGTACCGGTGGCGCGGTCGTCCCTGGAGCAGATCGTCATCAACCTGGTCACGAACGCCCGGGACTCACTGCGTGGTCAGGGAGGCGCCATTCGGGTGTTCCTCGATCTGGAGTCCCGCCATGACCAGACCTGGGCGCGGCTGAAGGTCGAGGACAACGGCGTGGGCATGGATGAGGACACACGTCGCCGGGTCTTCGAGCCGTTCTTCACGACCAAGCCCCTGGGACGAGGCACGGGACTGGGCCTGGCCACGGTGCATGGCATCGTGGTCCGCAACGAGGGCAAGGTCGAGGTCGAGAGCTCGCCTGGCATCGGCACGTCCATCGTCGTCTTCCTGCCACTCACGGCATCACCCGTGGCGAGCCGAGACCCGGAGGCCTCCACCGCCGAGGTCCCTCGTCTCTCCGTGCTCGTCGCCGAGGACGAGGACAGTGTGAGAGCACTGCTGGTGACCATGCTGCAGATGGCCGGACACGAGGTTGCCGCCTTCGACAACGGCGCCTTGGCACTCGAGCACTTCCTCGCCAATGCACGCGGCTTCGACATGCTCGTCACCGACCTGGTGATGCCCCGCATGGGCGGCTTCGAGCTCGCCCGCGCGGTTCGCGACGCCCGTCCGGACCTGCCCATCCTGTTCATCTCCGGGTACAGCCCCGAGGAGTCTCCCGAGATCCCAGAGAGTGTGGCGTTCCTCGCCAAGCCCTTCGACCCTCGCGCGTTTCTCGAGGGTATTCGCCGAGCCTGGGACGAGCGGCCGGAGTCCACCCGGCGGCCTGCGGCGTCCAAGTAGTCCGCCGCCTCGGCGAGAGTGGGTCGCCAGCGTCACTCGCCGACGAGATCGGACGGAACCGAGCCCATCGAAGGCGGTCTCCGAATCCTGCCCTTCTCCAAGGTCCCTCGAGCCGACGGTAACACCGCTCGGTAGCAGCCTCTCCGCCAGCCCGTGAGCCCGACTGGCGCCCAGCAGGCGCGGGACGGCCGACACGGGCTCAAGCCCCAGCGACGTCGGCGACAACGGCCTCAATACCCAGCAATCCCCGGCGAGGTCGGCGACGTCGGCGAGAACCCCCGAAACCGGAGAACCCTGGGGAGCTCACGAACAGCTCGACCGGGGTGCACGAGGTCGGCGAGAACGCGACCCCGAAAACCAGAGAACCCCGGGGAACTCACGAAGAGCTCGACCCGGGGGTCACGAGGTCGGCGAGAACGCGACCCGAAAACCAGAGCACCCCGGGGAGCTCACGAGGAGCTCGACCCGGG
>SBGP01000050.1 GCA_006226595.1 Deltaproteobacteria bacterium | reverse complement strand
GCGGCCTGGTTGGGCCACGCGACGCCGTCGTTCGAGAGAGCGGCGGCGTTGCTGCTGAGGGGACCGGTTTCGGCCCTTCGCTGGCGACCGCGACCCACGGTTCCGCGGCCTGGTTGGGCCACGCGACGCCGTCGTTCGAGAGAGCGGCGGCGCTGCTGCTGAGGGGACCGCTTTCGGCCCTTCGTCGGGGCAGTCGAGTACGCCCGAAAGCGCCTATGACGACCGGGTGAGCTCGGACAGCGGACGCAGTCCGTCGAGCAGGAGCTTGCCTTCGGCTCGCACGAGCCGCGTCTGGTAGCCCCACAGACTGCCTCGCCACTCGATGCGCGCATGGTCGAGCACGAGCGCGTAACCACGCCAGGTCGGCATCAGCGTGCCCCCGACCTCGGCCTGAGCTTCGCGGATCAGGCGACCCGCCTCGGCCTCGATCGCACGTCGCCACAGCTCTCCGGCGAAGATGACGAGCCAGTAGGCCATCAGCAGGAGCGGCAGCGCGGTGAGAAGCGCCTGGAGCCACTCGGGGCTGATGGCCCGCGCTACCCCTCGACCGGCACGGCCTCTCCCTCACGGGCGACCGTGACCTTGAGGCCCTTGTAGCCTTCCCAGTGTCGGGCGATGCGGTCCATGTCCTCGTCCGACGCGTTGGGCCGGTGATGGAACAGGACGAGCTGCCGGACCTTGGCGGCCTTGCACAGCGCGGCCGCGTACTCGGGGTAGCTGTGTCCCCAGGTCATCTTCTCGAGGTACTCGGCGAGGTCGTACATCGTGTCGTACGCGACCACGTCCGCACCACGGAGGAAGTCGATCATCTTCTGCTCGGCGAGCAGCGCGGGTTCGCCGGCCTCGACGCCCTCACCCGGGCGCGCGAAGGGCGCGGTGTCGGTGATGTAGCAGAAGGAACGGCCCTCGCAGGTGATGCGGTAGCCGATGGACCCACCCGGGTGGTTCAGGCTGATGCCCTTGACCGTGAATCCGCCGCACTGGAACTCGCGGCCCGGACGCACCGGACGGAAGCTCACCTCGGACGGCAGATCCTTGAGCCGCGTCGGATGGTAGGTGCCGTTGAGGTAGCGCGCGAGCTTCTCGCGAGCCTCTTCCTCGGAGTAGGACGGCACCGTGACCTGGATCTTGTAGCCAGGCGTGTAGATGGGCACGAAGAACGGGAAGCCGAACACGTGATCCATGTGGAGGTGCGTAAACAGCAGATCGAGCTGACGGTGCTTCTCGCCGAGAAGCTTGAAGCCCAGCTTGCGTGCACCGGTACCACAGTCCAGCACCAGCGGCGGGTGCTCACCGGCACGCACTTCCAGACAGGCGGTATTGCCGCCCCATCGCTGGGTTTCCGCACCGGGTGTGGGGATGGAACCCCGAACACCCCAGAAGGTCACGTTCACGTCGGCCCTGCCTCTCCGAGAGCGCATCACTCGCGCCTGACGCATGGTACCGCACGGCGGCGTGGCGTCAACAGCGTCCCTGCAATGACAAAGGGCCCTGACGAGTGTCAGGGCCCTTGAAGGTGGCACGCGGTACAGGATTCGAACCTGTGACCTCTGGCTCCGGAGGCCAGCGCTCTATCCAGCTGAGCTAACCGCGCTCACATCGCCGAAGCGACGCGCCTGTCTATTCGGGCGCACCGCCGACCGCAAGCGGCTTACTCGTCCTCGGCGGCGAGAATCCACTTGCGGATGTGCTGCAGGGTGGTGGACTCCCAGTCCCCTTCGGAGCGCACGCCAGCGAACTGACGGAACAGCGCGCCGATGACCGACTCGACCTCCTCGTAGAGGTGCATGCGGTCGTAGATCACGCTGTCCTCGCCCTCGAGGAGCACCTGGGGCAGCTTCAGTCGGGTGAAGTGCATCGGCGCGCCCTTGAGGGTGATGGCGTACTCGCGGTCGTCGCGGCGAATGCCCAGACGAAGCTCTTCGAGCACCTTGCCGCCAGCCAGGGCTGCGCGGGCCTCCAGCGTCGCGGACGGGTTGTCGCCGGTGAGCACCGCGGTGACCTTGGAGTCGCCGGGGGTGCGGAACGCGAGGCGCTCGTCCACCCACACGTCCACGCGACCGAGCGGGTCACCGAGGTCGAACACGCCCTCGTTGCGCTCGGAGGACCACCACAGCCAGGTGTAGAACTCTGCCGCCTGGTGGGGCAGGATCGGACGTCCCTCGCTCATTCGCTCACCTCCGGCATGCTCGGCGCACTGCCCACGAGCTCGTCCGCGACCTCGGCCTCGATCCAGTCGAGCGGGGACGCGGGAATCAGCTTCAGACCGAAGGTCTGAAAGAAGCGCTTACGGAAGCGGTCCGCCACGCCCTCGGACAGGGAGTGCAGCAGCAGGTAGCCGCCATCGATGTTCCACACGCAATCGGTGGTCGCGACCCGCGGGAGGGTGCGCGCGAGCCACTCGGTCTCGAGCTGCTCCTTGATCTCGCTCTTCACGCTGGCCGGGCAGCGCTCGACGCCGCGCTCCTGGCACCACTCGTCGCACTTCTTGCGCACGGTGGCGGTGAGGAGCTTGGCGGGCAGCGCCTTCTTGTCGGTGCGCAGCGAGAACATCGCGTACGGCATGTGCAGCCACCGATCGAAGTCGTCGAACTCCGTGTCGAGCAGGTTGTGCACCTGGCACCAGCCCTCGGTGGGCTCCTTGCCCTTCTCGATCGGGGGCTCGACGAAGGCGTACTCGTTCAGACGGTCGCGGTAGGTGTCGCGGAAGCCCTCGGGGACGTCCCCCACCACGAGGAAGCGGCGCACGGTGAGCGCGCCGGAGAGAATGGCCATGGTTCCTCCGCCCGTTGGGGCGTGCAGTCAGGCCAGGCAGGTAACGGGCACCGAGGCGAAGCGCCCCTACCGACGACGAGGCGGTGCGTCGACCCGCGCAAACGAGGCCAGGGCGTGGCGGAAGACGACGATCTCTCCGCCGCCCTTCACCTCGAGCCCGAACTCCCAGCGACCGAACCAGCTCACCTTGCCCTTGAGGATCTCGCCCTCGAGCAGGGTCACCGCCACGGCGTGCTCTTCGTCCATCGCCTGGAACAGGCGCTTGTCCGAGAGGTTGTAGCGATCCTGAGGACGGGACTCGGGCTGCAGTGGCGTGCGCTCGAGCTTTTTGTCGAAGGACAGCGCCTTGC
>SBGP01000066.1 GCA_006226595.1 Deltaproteobacteria bacterium | reverse complement strand
GAGCCCTCCGGCTCCCGACGAGAACTCGTGGGGAGAAGACCGGGTGCGACGCCGCGAGCAGCCCACCAAGAAGAAGAAGAAGCGCGAGGACGAAGGCGATCCCCGCGTGCGGTCGACCCCGGGACGCAAGCCCCGCGGCGGCGGCGGCTCGAAGCGCGTCCGCAGCTGGGACGACGACGAGTGGTAGGAAGCTCTGCCGGGCGATGACGACCGTCGCCCGGCTGGGTCCATCCTTGTCAGCTAGCTCCTCGAGCCAGCTCCCCTTCTCTCGCTAGCCCTCGGGCTAGCGAAGCCCGCGAAAGGCGGCGTCCGTGAGGCGCTCGACCGGGGTCCAGTCGTCCGTCCACGGTGGCAGGCGCGCGTAGACCACCGTGGGCGCGCTGCGACTCGCGAGGGCAAGGCTGCCCTCGTAGTACATCGGCACCGCGCCGCGCGACGGCCAGGCGTGTTCGAGCCCCGGTCCACCGAGCAGCAGACGAGAGCGAAACCCGTCCTGGGCAGGCCCCTCCACGGTCTCGGAGCGCTCGAAGACCGAGGTCCAGGTGGCCACGAGTCCGTCGACGAGCTTGCTGCGCTCGGCGGGCGCGAACACGTTGAGCACCGCGAACCCGCCGGGGGAGAGGTGGTCCGCGACTTCCGCGAAGAACTCAGCGGACGCGAGGTGGGCGGGGATGGTCGGCTGTGCGTAGGCATCGAGCACGATCACGTCGAACTTGCGCGACTCGCTCTGGAGGAAGGTCCGACCGTCGCCGACATGGACCTCGATGTCCGGGTTCAGGCCCATGTGGGCTCGCGCGACCTCCACCACCGTCGGGTCCACCTCGACGCCGACCACCCTGGGTGCCTGCAGCGCCTCGGCGAGCGGCCCGAGGACCATGTTGCCGACCGTGCCAGCCGCAAGACCGATGATCAGGACGTCGTGGTGGCCGTCCTCAGGACGGGCTCGCACCGTACTCACCGCCATCCAGTCCCACACGTCGCCGGTGACGAGGTGAGGTTCGAGGTAGCTCGAGTGCGTGGCCCATCCCTCGGCAAGGTGTAGCCAACGCCGCTTGTACTGGGCGTTGTCCCGCGCCACCACCCGGACGTGCTGGATCGGGCTCTCGCCGTCGAAGAGCAGCGTCCCCTGCTCCGGAGGCCGCGTGCCGTCCGGAATGCCCCAGGCGAGCAAGAGCGCGGGGGCCACGACGACCCCCGAGCGCACTCCGAGGAGCAGCGCGAGCAGCCCGGGCAGCAGGGTGAGCACGCCCAGGATGAGAAAGGTGGTGCGCAGGCCGAACTCTGGGATCCACCACAGCGCCGGAAGGAGGATGCCGAGCACGCTACCGAGCGAGCCCAGGCCGTACACGATGCCGGCGTCGCGCCCGGCCGTCTCCTTGGTGCGCAGGGTGCCGGCGATCACTGCCGGCGACACGGTGGCGAGCGTGCCACACGCGAGACCGAACGCGAGCAGGGTCGCCGCGAGGCGCACCCAGAACCCCCCGCCCGCCATGCTCACCCCGGTCATCACGGAGCGCAGCACGTACGGGGTCCCGACACCGAGCAAGGCGCCGACCACTCCGCCGACGGCGAGCGTCGTCAGCGGCAGCGAGGGACCAGGACGCTTGTCCGCCAGCGTGCCTCCCACCGGGTAGCCAACCGCCAGGGCGGCAATCACCGAGGCGATGATCGACGCCCACACCGCGAGTCCCGAGCCGAAGAACGGGGCAAGTAGCCGGCCGAGCGCGATCTCGATGCCGGTGATCGCGAAGCCCGCCACGAAGGCAGCGAGCAGCAGCAGCCCACGAGTCACGCGCCCTCCTTGTCTGGGTCCGGGTCAAGGTAGCGCGTCGCACCGACGAGGGCAGTCCTCGCTTGACGCAACTCCGTCGGTGGGTGACCTGCGCCCTCGTACAGGAGGCTTTCATGGCACGTGGTCAGTACTTCAGCGAGTTCAGCGTCGGTGACGTGTTCGAGTCCGTCGGACGCACGGTGACCGAGGCGGACGTGGTCCACTTCGCCGGCATCTCCGGCGACTTCAACCCGCTCCACACGGACGCGACCTTCGCCGAGAAGACGCCCTTCGGGCAGCGCATCGCCCACGGCATGCTCGCCGCGAGCATCTCGACCGGCCTCGGCCAGACGCTGGGCATCTTCGAGGGCACGACCATGGCCCTGATGAGCCAGACCTTCGTGTACAAGGCGCCGGTGTTCTTCGGCGATACCATCCGCCTGCGGCTGACGGTCGAGGACACCAAGGCCTCGAGCAAGGGCGGCAAGGGCGTGGTCACCTTCGCGAGCGACATCGTGAAGCAGGACGGCGAGATCGCTGTCGCCGGAAGCTGGACCGTTCTCTTCCGCGACAAGAAGCCGGAATAGTCCTGCTTACACGCGGCCCCTCTGCCCGCCGACGGCCGGAGAATCGAGGATGGCGAGCAAAGGCGCTTGCCCCCCTACCCGGCCACGGTTAACTGGCGGAGGCTTCCGGGGCGTAGCGCAGTCTGGTAGCGCACCTGACTGGGGGTCAGGTGGTCGCAGGTTCAAATCCTGCCGTCCCGACCATACACGAGCCCGCCATCTTCGGATGGCGGGCTTCGTCGTTTCTGGCGACCGGCCTCGGCCGACACCTGGAGCCTCACGGGCGCAGGATCGGCCCGCGCTACGCCCTACTCGGCGAGCGGCCGCTCGAGCTCGGAGCGCAGGGCGGCGAGGCGCTTGCGGGCGCGCTCGAGCTGCTCGGCAACCTCACGCGCTACCCCGGCGTCCACACCCTCGTCGTCGTCCGCAGGCTGTCCCGACAGCGCCTTGCGCGCCCCGGCGATGGTGAAGCCCTGCTCGTGGAGCAGACGGCGGACCTTGAGCAACAGCTCGACGTCCTCGCGACGATAGCGACGCTGCCCGGACGGCGTGCGGTGCGGCTTCAGACCGAACTCGGTCTCCCAGTAGCGGAGTACGTGCGCCTCGACGCCGATGAGGTCGGAGGCCTCACCAATGCGGAAGTACACCTTGTCCGGGAGGTCTTCTGCCGCGGTGGGCGGCTTGACCTTGGTCGGCTTGCGGCTCATTGCGCCGCCGTGTCGACCGGTTCCTCCACCGGCTGTTCCTGGAACAGCTGGACGGTCAGGCGGTCCGTACGGATCTCGCCCTCCGAACCGGCGGACTGGAGGTCCAGGACCCACAGACCGTGGTCCGCGGAGTCCTGGTTCATCAGGAAGGTCTCGGTGCCGCGCTCACCGGCATCCGCAGACACCGTGACGCGCTCCACGTCCTCCTCCCAGGTGTCGCCCACCTGGACGACAAGCCGGTGCTCGGTTCCGACTGGACCCGAGCCCGGCGTCAGCTCCGCGGTGCCGATCACGACGGCGCCCGTGGTGCTGTGGAGGTCGATGGTCACCGCGTCGCCCGTCTCCGAGCCCGCAGTGACCTGAACCTCGATCACGTCTTCCTCGCTGTTGAACAGGAACCAATCGGTGTCGGTCCCGTCCGTGCAGCCCGCGAGGGCCAGCGCGAGGAAGACGAAGCGACTCACGCAGCCAGCGCCTTCTGGGCGGCCTCGACGAGCGCCTGGAACGCCGCCGGCTCACGCACGGCGAGGTCGGCGAGCATCTTCCGGTTGACCTGGATGCCAGCCTTCTTCAGACCGTTGATGAAACGGCTGTACTGAAGGCCCTGCGCCCGGGCAGCCGCGTTGATGCGCTGGGTCCAGAGGCGGCGGAAATCCCGCTTGCGGAGCTTGCGGCCAATGTACTGGCGCGCCTCCGACTTCATCACGGCCTCGTTGGCCTGACGAAGGTTCTTCCGTCCGAGGAAGAAGCCCTTGGAGCGCAGCCGCAGGTTCTTGCGGCGGCGGGTGCGGTTCATCGCGTTCTTGACGCGTGCCATGGTGACTCCTTGAAACCGGGTCCCAACCCCATGGGGCGGTAGCGGTGGGTCGTTGCGAGCCCGAGAGCTCAGGTGAAGCGCCGGCGCGAGCCGGCGGAAAAACTAGTCGCCGCGAAGGAGACGACGGGCACGACGGGCGTCAGCCGCCTTCATGATGCCGGTCTTCATCAGCTTCTTCTTCGTCGTCTTCTGCTTCTGCTCGAGGCAGTGACGAAGGTTCGCGTGCTTGAACTTGACCTTGCCCGTGCCGGTGAGGCTGAAACGCTTGGCGGCGCCGCGGTGGGTCTTCATCTTGGGCATGGGAATCTCCTGTGCTGCAGGCCCCTCGGGCCGCGCATGCTCCGCGTGGAGCAGAAATCGGGGCACGCTCTCACGAGGAGGCGCGCACGTCGCCGCGACGGATAACGCGGCTGCTGGCAATCGCCAAGCAGCCGCGCGGTGGGTCGGGGGGACTACTCGTCGTCGTCGTCGTCGTCGTCGTCGTCGTCGTCGTCGTCGTCGTCGTCGTCGTCGTCGTCGTCGTCGTCGTCGTCGTAGTCGACCTCTTCGCTCTCGTCGTCCAGCTCCTCGCTGTCGTCGTCGAGATCGTCGAGATCGTCGAGCTCGTCATCCAGCTCCTCGCCATCCTCGCGGGGACCGCGCTCTTCCTTGCGGCGGGGCTGGGGACGACGGGTCGGCGCGAGGATCATGAACATCTGCCGACCATCCATGCGCGGATGCGACTCGATGGTGCACAGATCTCCACAGGCCTCGGCCACGCGCAGGCACTGCTGGGCGCCGATGTCGCGGTGGGCCATCTCGCGACCGCGGAAGCGCACGGTCACCTTGACCTTGTGGCCCGCCTCGAGGAACCGGCTCGCGGCACGGACCTTGACGTCCATGTCGTGATCATCGGTCTTCGGGCGCAGCTTCACTTCCTTGATCTGCACCTGGACCTGGTTGCGGCGTGCCGCAGCCTGCTTCTTCTTGCGGTCGTACTTCATACGACCGTAGTCCGCGATGCGGCACACGGGAGGACGCCCGTTCGGCGCCACTTCCACGAGGTCGAGCCCGCGGTCCTGCGCCAGACGAATCGCGTCTTCCGTCAGAAACTCGCCCAGCCGGTTGCCCTGATCGTCGATCACGAGCACGCGCGGGACGCGGATGCGGTGGTTGACACGCGGTTCATCGTTTTCGGGGCGAACGGGACGGTTCGAGCGACGGGGTCTACGCAAGGAGCTTGGCCTCGGGTTCAGGTTGGCCGGCGAGCCCCTGGCTCACCGGACCGCAAAGGTGCCCCACAACGCCGTTCGCGTCAAGGGCAGACGCGCCGAAACCGCGCGTCGTACGGCAAAGAAACCGAAACGGGCAGGCCCCGAAGGACCTGCCCGTCTGTGGATGGTAGGCACGGGCAGGATTGAACTGCCGACCCTCGCCGTGTCAGGACGATGCTCTCCCACTGAGCTACGTGCCTGCACCCGGACTGACCGGGAACGCCGGCAGGTTTATCACACCGCGCGGGGGTGTCAACGACGCCGGCCGAGGTTTTCGCCACCAATGGGCCGAGTGGGCGGTCTCAGGCGGACTTCGGCGGATCCGGAATTCCAGCGAGTGCCGCCGCCACCGCCTCCCCCACCGAGGACCATGCCTCTGCCGGACTCGGCGCACCCCCACGCTCGCGCGCGACCGACGTCATCTCGACCCCGTCGATGCCGCAGGGCGTGAACGCCTCGAACTCCGACAGATCCGGGCACAGGTTGAGCGCGAAGCCGTGCATGCTCACGCCCCGGCGGAAGTGCAGCCCCAGCGACGCCACCTTTCGCTCGCCGATCCACACCCCGGGAAAGCCCGCCCGTGCCTGCGCCGCGATCCCCTGCCCCGCCAGCCACAGCACGAGCCCTCGCTCGAGCGCCGCGACCGTGGACTTCACGCCGTGCCCGAGACGTCCGACGTCCGCGATGAGGTAGCCGACGAGCTGCCCGGGCCCATGCCAGGTCGCGAGCCCACCCCGCTCGGTCCTCACCACGTCGATCCCGGCCAGCGGCGCGTCGAGCCCTCCCCGACGACCGAGGGTGACGACCCGAGAATGCTCGAGCAGCCACAGGGTGTCGGGGGCGTGGCCCGCTAGGACGCCACGCCTTCGCGCCAGCTGGAGACGATGCGCCTCGCGGTACGGCACCCGACCGAGCCAGGCTCGCGTCAGTGGCGCGCTACTCGGCGACGACGACGACAATGCGGCCGTCTCCGAGGATGCGGGAGCGAGAGAGCGCGGTGCGCAGCTTCACCACCTCGCCGTCCCCGAGCATCACCCGGCCGGGGGTCGCGTCCCCCGCCGTGAGGAACAGCGGGTTGTTGCCCGCCCTGCCCGCCGCTTCGTGGGCGGCATCCGAGACGTACACCACGGGAGCGCGCTCGTAGGCGACGTCCTCCCACAGCGAGCCCTCCCAGAGGATCTCGCCCTCGTCGGTGGTGAGCTCGACCGTCCACGTGGGCTCGATCGCGATCTTGCGCGCATCGATGACGAGGCCGGTGTACGCCGGTTCGTCCGGGTTCTCGGGCGCTTCGACCGCCGAGGCCAGGGTCCACGGCTTGAGAAGCTCGCGCAGGTCGAGCTGACCGACGAGCTCGATGCGGCCCGAAGCATGGTACCGGGCCTCACCCACGGACCACCGCGCGAGTCGTGTCGCCACGGACTCGCCCATCGCCGGCCCTTCCTCGAGATCGCCGAGGGTGACCTTGCCGTCGACGCTCACCTGTCGCGCCGCCGCCGCCAGTCGCGGACCGAGCACACGCCGCGCCTCGGCCTCGGCGGACTTGAACGTCGCGACGCCGCCGGCCTGCGCCCGCGCTTCGACCTCGACGGTGAGGTCGGACCAGTTGATCCATGCGCCGCTGCCCAGATCCTGCCGGACGTCGGGGATGTCAGCGGCAAGCGCTGCACACAGCCAGATCAGGGTCATTGGTAGGCCACCACGTCGGTCCGTCCGAACAACTTGCCGAGCGCGGCCTCGAGGCGAACCCCCGGGTTCACGCGACGCTCGGTGAGCGCGATCTCGGCCTCGAAGCGTCCTGGCGCGGCGAGCACCACGCAGCAACGCACCGAGCCGTTCTGCTGGTCGAGCAGGTGTACGAGCTGGTCGAGACGCCGCCCCTGCAGCTCGTCGACGCGGAGCTTGAGTCGAACTTCGCGTGTCTCGCGGGTTCGTACATCCGAGAGTGGCTCGGCCGTCGACGCCCGCAGCTGGATCTCGTCGCCGCGGTACTCGACCTTTCCGGTGACGAGCAGCGGCTCGAACACCTCCTCGTCCTCGCCGTTCCCGGAGACCGCCATCACCGCGGACACCGCCCGCGAGCTGCGCATCCACGGCTCGGGGAAAAAGGTGCACTCGAGCCCACCCGTCGCATCCTCGAGTCGAACGAAGGCCATCTTGTCGCCGCGCTTGGTGCGTCGCACGTTCACGCCGGCGACGACGCCGACGAGGCGAACTTCCTGATCCCCGGGGACCTCGGCGAGCTCGGCGATGTTCGCGGAGGCAAACCGCTGTACGTCGCGAGCGTAGGCCTCCATCGGATGACCCGTGAGGTACAGGCCGAGGGTCTCGTGCTCGTAGCGGAGCTTGAGCGGCAGCGACCACTCCGGGATCTTCGGCCAGTTGAGCGCACTGGGAGCCGGCGCGCCACCAAAGCCGCCGAACAGCGACACCTGCCCGACCTCTTCGTCCTGCTGCTTGCGCGCCCCCGAGGACATGGCGGCCTCGAGACCCGCGAGCAGCGCGGCGCGGGGAATGCCCGAGAAGTCGAGGGCACCCGCCTTGATCAAGCCCTCCATCGCCTTCTTGTTCACAGCTCGGTAGTCGACCCTGTCGAAGAAGTCGGCGAGCGTGTCGAACTTGCCGCCGGCCTTCTCGCGCGCGACGAGGATGGCGTCGGCCGCGCCGCCACCGAGCCCCTTCACCGCGGACAGGCCGTAGCGGATGTAGGTGGTCCCCCGCGGCACGTCGAAGCCCCGCATGGACTCGTTGATACACACGGGCTTCACCTCGACGCCGTACTTCCGACAGTCCTCGATGTAGGTGAGGATCTTGTCGGTGTTCGCCGCTTCGATGGTCATCAGCGCGGCCATGTACTCGGAGCGGTAGTGCGCCTTGAGGTACGCGGTCTGGTAGCTGATGTAGCCGTAGGCTGCGGAGTGCGACTTGTTGAAGCCGTAGGCTGCGAACTTCGCGAGCAGGTCGAAGATGTCCTCGGCCTTCTGGCGGTCGATGCCGTTGTTCACGGAGCCTTCGACGAAGATGCCCCGCTGCTTGTCCATCTCCTCCGCTTTCTTCTTGCCCATCGCGCGGCGGAGGATGTCGGCGCCACCCAGGCTGTAGCCCGCCATCACCTGGGCGATCTGCATGACCTGCTCCTGGTAGACGATGGTGCCGTAGGTGCTCTTGAGGATGGGCTCGACCATCGGCACCGGGTACTCGACCTTCTGGCGCCCGTGCTTTCGCTCGACGAAGTCGTCGGTCATGCCCGAGGACAGCGGACCCGGTCGGTACAGGGCCACGAGGGCGACGAGGTCGTCGAGCACGTTCGGCTTGAGGCGGGTGAGCAGGTCGCGCATGCCGCTGGACTCGAGCTGGAACACGCCGAGCGCATCGCCGTCCTGGAGCAGCTTGTAGGTCGGCTCGTCGTCGACCGGGATCAGCGCCATGTCGATGAGGCGGTCGTGGTTGCGCTCGATCATCTTCACCGCGTCGCGGATCTGGTCGAGCGTCTTCAGGCCGAGGAAGTCGAACTTGATGAGGCCGATGCCCTCGGCACTCTTCATGTCGTACTGCACCACCGGGCCGCCCTCGGCATCGAGGCGGTACAGCGGGGCGTACTCGACGAGCGGGCGGTCGGCGATGACGACGCCGGCGGCGTGCACGCCGGTCTGCCGAACCATGCCCTCGACCGCGAGTGCGAGGGTGAGCAGGCGCCGGACCTTCGGGTCGCCGTCGCGCAGCTTGCGCAGGTCCTCGGTCTGCTCGATCGCTTCCTTGAGCTTGATGCCGAGCGTGTCGGGGATCAGCTTGGCGACGCGGTCGGCCTCGTTGAAGGACATGTCGAGCACGCGGGCCACGTCGCGCACCGCCGCCTTCGCCTTGAGCTTGCCGTAGGTGATGATCTGGCTGACGAGCGGCGAGCCGTACTTCTCGCGCACGTGCTCGATCGCCTCTTCGCGGCGGTCCTGGCAGAAGTCGACGTCGATATCCGGCATCGACACGCGCTCGGGGTTCAAGAACCGCTCGAACAGCAGGTCGAAGCGAATCGGATCGATGTCCGTGATCCGCATTGCGTAGGCGACCAGCGAGCCGGCGGCGGAGCCTCGGCCCGGGCCGACGGGGATCTCGTTGTCCTTCGACCAGTTGATGAACTCGGCGACGATGAGCAGGTAGGCCGGAAAGCCCATGCCCTTGATGATCTCGAGCTCGACCTTGAGGCGCTCGTGGTACGTCGCGTGCAGGCTGGCATCGACGTGCTTGAGGCGCAGCACCAGCCCCTGTTCCGAGTACCAGTCGAAGTACCCGTTCATCGAGCCGGCCCCGACCGGACGCGGCGGGATCTCGACCTCGGGATCGGGCATGCCGTAGTCCCGCGGCGGCGGGAAGGCCTTGTAGAAGTACTCCCAGTTGGCGTCGGTGTCGGGCTGCGAGCCGTCGGCGTTCACGTCCGGTGGAGTGGTCGCCGGGAAGTGGTAGGTGTTGAAGTCGAAGTGGTAGGTGCAGCGCTCGGCGATCTCGACCGTGCGCTCGATCGCATCGTGATCCTGCGGGAACAGCGCCCGCATCTCGGCCTCGGTCTTGAAGTAGGCCTGATCCGTCGGCGTGAACACGCGCTCGGTGTGAGTCAGCGAGCAGCCCTGGTTGATCGCGTGCAGCACCTCGAGCACCGCGGCATCTTCGGGCTTGGCGTAGTGCACCGCATTCGTAGCCACGGTGAGGTAGCCGCTCTCGGCGGCGAGCAGCCGGGCCGCGTCGTTGACCGCCTCCTGCCCCTCGAGTCCCTGGTCGGACAACTCGATGTACAGGTGCTCGCGGTCGAAGATGTCGGCGAGGTCCGCGAACCGGGCCTTCACCACCTCGGGTCCGCCCTCGGACAGCGCGCGGCCGACCAGGCCCTTGCGTCCTCCGGTGAGGCAGATCAGCCCCTCGCGGTGCTCGCGAAGCTTGTGCAGATCGGTGCGCGGCTTGTAGTGGATGCCGTCGAAGATCGCCTCGGTGACGATCTTCGAGAGCGACAGGTAGCCCTGCTCGTTCTCGACCAGCAGCACGACCTGGTAGCCGCCCTCTTCCCGCGCCGGGTGTGCGTGCCCGAGGCCCTTGTGCTCGACGGTGATCTCGGCGCCGAGGATGGCCTTGACCCCTGCCCCCTTGCACGCCTTGTAGAACGCCACCGCGCCGAACAGGTTCGCGCTGTCGGTCAGCGCCACCGCCGGCATCTCGGCCGAGGCCGCGAGCTTCGCGAGGTCGCCGGGATCGAGCGTCCCGTCGAGAAGCGAGAACTGGGAGTGTGCGTGGAGGTGGACGAAGCCCAAGGAGGACACCTGCGGGGGGGAAAGGTTGACCCTAACCCCGATGAGCAGCCCGAGGATCGTCGAGCCCGCGGGGATGCGCGGAACGCCGGCCACGAAGCGGATCGCCGGCGATCGCCCAACGAGCGACTCCGGCGCACGGACGCCCCACGCACAGAGGCCCCGGCGCACGCGCCGAGGCCCCGAGACGCAGCGTAGGCCGACTCAGCGACCGGAGAGGATGTTCCTCGCGATGATCAGGCGCTGGATCTGGCTCGTGCCCTCGTAGATCTGGAAGATCTTGGAGTCGCGAAGCAGCTTCTCGACCGGGTACTCGGTGTTGTAGCCGTACCCGCCGAAGATCTGCACCGCGTCGCTGGCGATGCGATGGGCGGCGTCTGCCGCGAAGGCCTTGGCCATCGACGCGAGGGTCGTGTTGCTGCGGCCCTGATCCGCCTCCCACGCAGCCCGCCACACGAGCAGTCGGGCGGCCTCGATGTCCTTGGCCATGTCCGCGATCATGAAGCTGATCGCCTGATGCTGGGCGATGGGCTTGCCCATGGTCTTGCGCTCGAGAGCGTAGGCGATGGAGTGGTCCATCGCGGCCTTCGCCAGGCCCACGGCGCCGGCGGCGACGAGCGGGCGGGTGTGGTCGAAGGCGCCCATGGCGAGCAGGAAGCCCTTGCCCTCGACGCCGACCACGTTCTCGGCGGGGACCTCGACGTCGGTGAAGCTCACGCCGCGGGTGTCGCTGCAGCGCTGTCCGAGGTTGATCTCCTTCTTGCCGACCTCGACGCCGTCCCACTCGCGCTCGACGATGAACGCGGTCATGCCCTTGTGCTTGGCGCCCTTGTCCGTGTACGCGACGACGAACATCCAGTCGGCGACGCCGGCGTTGGTGATCCACATCTTGGAGCCGTTGAGGATGTACTTGTCACCCTTGCGGACCGCCGTGGTCTGCATGCCGGCGACGTCGGAGCCCGCGCCGGGCTCGGTGACGGCGTAGGCCGCCATGCGCGCCTCTTCCATCATCGGGGCGACGTACTTCTTCTTGAGCTCGTGGCTCGCGCCGATGAGCACGGGCGCCAGAGCCAGGCCGTTGGCCTCGAGTGCGGTACCGATGCCCGTGCAGCCCCAGGCGAGCTCCTCGCTGATCAGCGCACCCGGGAAGGCGCCGAGCCCCATGCCGCCGTACTCCTCGGGGACGTGGGTGTTCATCAGCCCGAGGGAGTGGGCCTTCTTGATGACCTCCCAGGGGTACTCCATGGTCTGGTCGTGGTGGGCCGTGACCGGGCGCATCTCGTTGGCAGCGAAGTCGTGGGCCAGCTCACGGAAGGCCTGGTGGTCGTCGGACAGCTCGAAGCCGAACATGGGAACTCCTGGGTCGAGAAAGGGGCGGACAGTAGCAGAGAAAGGTCGAGGTTCGGGACCCGCGGCGGCGGCCTCCCGAGGAAGGGCTCCACGGCGGGTGCATCGACGGACCGGGGCTAGCCGAGTCCGAGTACCTGCATCGCGCGTTCGCGCTCTTCGGGTCGCACGTACAGGCGCGCGATGCGACGCGCGTCCTTGTACCGGTCGAAGATGCGGGAAGCGTCGGTGAGCGGCGAGAGGATGGGTCCCCCACCCCGCTTCAGTACCTGGATCGACGGCGCGGACTCGCGCTTGCCGCGGTGCTGGGTGTAGCGCGACAAGCGTCCGGTGGACGTGCTGTGGATCACGTCGATGCCCGCGTCGAGCAGGGTCTCTTCGGCACCGGAGAGGTCGACCTCCTCGGGGGTGCCGTGGCGCTCGACCACGCGGCGGTAGGGCCGCTTCTCGACCAGCCGCCGAGCGAACTCGTCCGAGGCGGTGCGGAGCACGGTGGACAGCGCAACGTCGTCGACCTCGAGGTACTCGTCGAGCGAGGCGGGGATGGCCCAGTCGTTCTCGGGGCTCGTCACCCACCGACGCAGCATCTCTTCGTAGATCACGCTGTTGTGGTGGAAGTACACCATCAGGAACATGTGGTGCCGCGCGACGAGGAAGTCGTCGAACGCGTAGATCGCGCTCTCGTCGAGTCCGAGTCCAACCTCGCCATCAATCGGGTGCGCGATCAGGTTGGAGATCAGCCAGTCGACGTCGATCGCGCCGTAGCGGGCCCCCGAGTAATAGGAGTCGCGGACGAGGTAGTCCATGCGGTCGCAATCGAGCTCGGAACTCACGAGCTGCGACAGCGCGCGGCGGTGGTCGAGCCCGCCGTCCACGAAGAAGTCGTCGTCCACGTCGACATCGCGATGGATGAGCGCCGCGACGTGCCGGGTGGTGAACGAGAACTCGCGCGCGACCACGTCCGCGAGCGTCGAGCGCTCCAGGATGGCGATCGTGTAGTCCTCGTGGGTGGCGTAGCGGTCGCTCGGCTCCGGGTAGAAGCGGATCCCGAGCTCCGTGAGCTTGGGCATCGCGAACTCGGTGCAGTGCGAGAACGGCGCGTGACCCAGGTCATGGCACAGAGCCGCCAGTCGCACCGCCGCGCGAAGCTCCTCGCGACGTTCAGACGAGGTGAAATCCCAACGGGAATAGGCCGAATCGAAGGCGCGTCCCGCGAGCTCCATCACGCCGATACAGTGCGAGTAGCGGCTGTGGGTGGCACCGGGAAAAGGCAGGTAGGAAAAGCCCGTTTGGCGAATGTCCCGCAGGCGCTGCACGAACGGATGGTCGACCACGAGGGTCTCGCGCCCCGAGATGCGAATGGCCCCGTGGATCGGGTCGCGAACCTCCATCGAAATCGCCTCCGTGCTGCGACGTGCTCCGGGGTATAACCACGACCCTTCATGCGACCCATCCGGGACATCGATGAGCTCGCCACCGGCGCCGTGTTGCACCACTCGGCCTTCGGCTTCGCAGAAGTGCGCGCGATCGACGAGGAGCAGGTGGCGCTCTCGTGGGAGTCGGACGACGCCAACCTTCCGGCGAGTGTCAGCGTTGGCAGCCTGAGGAAGGCGTGGACGCTATGCGCGCCCGAGGGCTTCTTCGCGCGGGCCATGCTCGATCGCGAAACGCTCGCCGAGCAGCTCCAGGTCGATCCCCCCGCCGCGCTCAAGCTCTTGCTCACCGATCTCGGCGAGCCCCAGCGCAAGTCCGCGATCTCCGAGTGGCTCACCGGTCGCCGCCTGATCTCGGGCGATGCCTTCGACCGGTGGTGGGTGTCGGCCCTGCCCGCCTTCCGCCAGGACGCCGAGATCCGCGTCGAGGGGGACTCGGTCTCCCTCGAAGCGGCCAGCCAGGACGATCTGCGCGCCCGCCTCCGCCGGACCGAGTCTCCGGGAGAGCGCCTCGAGCTCGCCCTCGCCCATCGCGCCGATCTGGACGTCCCCTTCGTCGACGAGGTCGTGTTCGCAGCATGGATCGCGGGCAGCAGCGCCGTGCGGGAGCGCGCGCTCGCCGCCGTCGCCGATCACTCGCCCGAGACCGTGGTCCACGGCTTGCTCGACGCGGGCGGCGACCCGACCGAGGCGCTGATTCACGCCGTTCGCAACGCGGGATGGCAGAGCGACGACCTCTCCGAGGATGGTCACCTCGCCCTCTCCGCCCACCTGCTGCGCCGACTGCCCGCCGACGTGCCCCTCGACGCCGAGGGACGACTCGCCGCCACCCTGGTGCGCTGGGGATCCCCGACGGTCGAGCAGGTGCTCAGCGAATGCGCCGGATCCGCCGACGGCCAGCGCCTCGTCCGCGCGACCGCCAATGCCCTGCCCACGGCCCGGGCCGCCGAGCTCATCGCGGATCTCTTCGCTCGCGCGATCGACGACGGGGCCCACCAGCCCGCTCAGTGGCTGTGCAGCCTGCTCCTCGACGGACTCGACGTCCCCGACGACCAGATGATGGCACTCATCGAAGCACGCGGCGACGCATTCCGCCGCGAGCTCGCGAGCCATCACGCGCCGGTGGCCATGGTCGAAGAAGAGGGCATGACCGCCGAGCTCGACCTCTCGGCCCTGGTCACCGAGCCGATCCTGCTCACCCAGCTTCAGCAGAGCAACGCGGGCCTCGGGTTCATCGCCGTCGGCCTCGCCGTCGCCCGCGGACTGTCGGCGGCCCATCACCGCGGTGACCTGCTCAACCCCACGCGAAGCGGCGTGTGGCTGATGCCCGATGGCACGGTCGAGTTCCGCGAGACCGACGAGCGCGCGCGCCGTATTCCGGGCGAGCCGCCGAGCCCGGCGGGCGACCTGTACAGCGCCGCTCTGCTGCTCGTCGAGGCACTTCTCGGACGGCCACTTCCGAACGGCACGGACCCGTCGCTGGCCATTCCGTACATCCGCGGCGCCGTGCCCGACCTGCCGCCCTCGGCTCTCGCCCCGCTCGACGCCGCCCTGCATCCCGAGGCGCAGATGCGCCCGCGCGACGGTCTCGCATGGCTGCTCTCGTGGCAGGCCTGCGCGATCGCCGAAGACGAGCGCATGCAGTCGAAGCTCGACCCGAAGGCTCGCCTCGACGTCGGCTACGACAGCCACGTCGGTCGCATGAAGATCCTGTACACGCAGACGAACCAGGACGCCCTGTTCGTCGCCGAGCGTTCAGGGGTCACCCTGCTCGTCGTGTGTGACGGCATCTCCACCGCCACCGCCGGCAGCGGCGACGTCGCCGCGGGCATCACCGCGCACGTGGTGAGCTCGCTGTGGGAGCAGGCGCTCTCCCGCCTCAAGGACGCGTCGATCGCCGAGACCGAGGACTTCCTGTCCCGGGCGTTCCGCATGGCCAACCAGGCCGTGTGTGAAGCCGCACTACGCTTCGCCGGCGGTCGTCTCCAGGGACGCGTGCCCATGGGCACGACCGCCGTGGTCGCCATCGCGCGCGGCAACCGCATCACCCTGGCCTGGCTCGGCGACTCCCGCGCCTACGTGGTTGGCCCCTACGGCTCCAGCCTGCTCACCGCGGACATGAACCAGGCCGGCGACCGGATGATCGGCTGGTCCCGAGGCGATCTCGGCCACTGGGACGCGAACGGCTATGCGCTGGTCGGCTACATCGGGCACTTCGACGAGTCGTACACCGCCGTGCCGCTGCAGCCCGCGCTCATCGACCTCCACTTGCTCCCCGGCGAGCGCCTCGTCATCTGCTCCGACGGCGTCACTGACTACGCCGCGCAGAACCACCCCGAGACCGCGAACCGCATCGGGCGCGCGGTGCTCGGCCGCCCCTGCGACGAGGCGGCCCGCGCCCTCGTCGAACTCGCGAACCGCGGCGGTGGCGGCGACAATGCCACGGCCGTCGTCGCCTGCCTGCGCGAAGGCTGACTGCCGCGACCTGCGGCGGGATGAAGCGCACGCCACCGGCCGCGTTATGACGGGCGGCCTGGAGTTAGCGTGAAGGACTTCCGCAAGGCCCTTGCCGAGGGCGTCATCCTCTTCGACGGTGCGATGGGCACCGAACTGTACGCGAAGGGCGTGTTCATCAACCGCGCGTTCGAGGAGCTCAACCTCTCCTCCCCGGACCTCATCCGCGGCGTGCACGAGGCCTACGTGAAGGCCGGCGCACAGGTGCTCACCACGAACACCTTCGGCGCGAACCCCATCCGCATGAAGGAGTTCGGCTACGACGAGCAGATCGAGGCGATCAACGCGGCCGGCGTGCGCCTGGCTCGCGAGGCCGCCGGAGACGCCGCCTGGGTCTTCGCCTCCATCGGCCCGATTGGCCACAAGCTCGCTCCCCTCGGACTGCTCGAGCCGGGACGCGCCTTCGCCGCGTTCCGCGAGCAGGCCGCGGCACTGCTGAGCGCCGATCCCGACGGGTTCGTCCTCGAGACCTTCCACGACGTGCGCGAGCTGTGGCAGGCCGTGCGCGCCGTGCGCTCGCTGACGGACAAGCCGCTCATCGCGAGCATGACCTTCGAGTCGAGCCACGGCGGCGGCCCCCAGGACGACGCCCGCGTGCTCCAGCAGGTCGACGCCTGGAACATCGATGCGGTCGGCGTGAACTGTGGCTCGGGCCCACGGGACCTTCTCGACATCGTCGAGGCCGCGGCCCCGAAGCTCGCACACCCGCTGCTCGTCATGGCCAACGCCGGTCACCCGCAGTCGGTCGACGGGCGCCTGATCTACATGGCGGCCCCCGAGTACATGGCCGAGTACGGCCGCCGCTTCGTGCAGAAGGGTGCGCGCCTCGTCGGCGGCTGCTGCGGCACCACTCCGCCGATGATCAAGGAGATGCGCTCCTTCGTGCGCAGCGTCGCGCCGATGGTCGCCTCGCCCAAGGTCGAGCTCGTCGAGGAGACCGAGAAGAAGGAAGAGGTCGTCTCGCTCGAGCCGACGCCGATCCCCGAGCGCACGGAGTTCGCTCGCAAGCTCTACTCCGGCAAGTTCTGCATCTCCGTCGAGCTCGACCCGCCGCGCGGCCTGGATCCGAGCCGCTCGCTCGATGGCGCCGCCTTCCTCAAGGACCACGGCATCGACGTGATCAACATCGCGGATGGCCCCCGCGCCGTGGCGCGCATGGGTCCGTCGGCCATGGCCCTGCTCTCCCGCGAGCGCTGCGGCATCGAGAGCGTCATCCACTACTGCTGCCGTGACCGCAACCTTCTCGGCATGCAGATGGACCTCATCGGCGCCAACGCCATGGGCCTGCGCAACATCCTCGCCGTCACCGGTGACCCGCCGAAGATGGGCACCTACCCCGACGCGACCCCGGTGTTCGACGTCGACTCCATCGGCCTGATCACGTTCATCCAGATGATGAACCGGGGCATGGACTTCAGCGGGCGTCCGCTGGGCAAGGGCGAGAAGACCGAGCTGTTCGTGGGCGCCGGCTGCAACCCGGGGCACGTCGACCTCGACCTCGAGATCTCGCGCTTCGGCAAGAAGATCGAGGCGGGCGCCGAGTTCTTCTTCAGCCAGCCGCTGTACGACGACCAGATGCTCTACGACTTCCTCGACAAGACCGAGCAGTTCCCGAAGGTGCCCTTCCTGGTCGGCATCCTGCCTCTCGCCTCGTACAAGAACGCCGAGTTCCTGCACAACGAGGTTCCGGGCATGCAGATCCCCGACGAGGTCCGCGAGCGCTTGCGCAAGGCCGGAACCCGCGAGGCGCAGCGCGCCATCGGCATCGAGGTCGCGCAGCGCACCCTGAAGGCCGTGCACGAGCACCCGCGCATCGCCGGCGTGTACATCTACCCGCCGTTCGGCAGCTACAAGGCCGTCCTCAAGGTCGTCGAGGCCCTGGGTTCCGACCGAATCGCCGCGGGCTGACGCGCGAGCGGTATCCTCCGGGAGATGAGGCCTCTCTTCCCCCTGTGTCCCCTGCCCCCCGCGTGAACGGAGCCGCCACCGGCAACCGCATCGGGCCCTACACCCTGAGCGATGCGCTCGGGAAAGGGGCGACTGCGACCGTGTACCGGGGCGTGGATGGGCAGGGCCAGCAGGTCGCGATCAAGGTGCGCCCGCGCGGTCAGTCCGGCGCAGACCGACGCTTCCTCCGCGAGTTCGAGAGCCTGCGCACCATCCGCATTCCAGGCGTGGTGCGCGTCCACGAGGCCGGCGTCGACGAGAAGCACCTGTGGTTCAGCATGGACCTGGTCGAGGGGGTGCCCTTCGTGGAGGCCATTCGCGCGTTTCCCGAGGGAGCGCCGCGGATCGAGGCCCTCGCACGCCTCGGGCGCCAGCTGCTCGACATCCTCGAGGCGCTGCACCAGGCCAGCTTCATCCATCGCGACATCAAGCCCAGCAACGTGCTCGTCGACAAGGAAGGCCGCGTGCGCCTCCTCGACTTCGGCATCGCGCACGTATTCGAGGATCGGGAGACCACCCGCTCGACGGTGACCGCCGGTCAGCTGCTCGGCACGCTGCCCTACATGGCTCCCGAGCAGCTCGCGGTCTTGCCGCTGACGCCCGCGGCGGACGTGTTCGGCACCGCGATCATGCTCCACGAGTCGATCGCCGGCCCACGCGAGCGTCCCGCGCACGCGTTCGGATGGATCGCCCGAACCTGCCTGCATAGCGTCGAGCCACTGGCGACCGCATTCCGCGAGTTTCCTCTCGGCCTATCCAAGACCATCGAGCAGATGCTCGACGTCGACCCGAACCTGCGCCCCACCGCCGGCGAGGCCGCCCGCCAGCTGCGTCTCGCCGAGGCGGGTATGGACCGGCTGGTGTGGCCCGAGCCCGCGTTCGCCGACCCAGGCGAGTGGTGGGAGCCGCTCGAGTCGGTGGTCAACGGCGACGGGCCGCGCGCCTGGGTCCTCGAGGGGCCCGCGGGCTCGGGGCGCTCGCGCATCGCCGACCAGCTCAAGCGTCAGTCGTTCATGCAGGGGCGCTGGCCCATCGAGATCACGTGCCGCGTGGATGCGGTCGGAGGCGCCGTCGAGGACCTGCTCCTCGCCCTCCTGCTGCCGACTCGCAACGAGCCCTGGTCGCACCGCGTGATGCGCAAGCACGCTGGCGTGCTGCGCCGGGTGTGGCCGACCCTACCCCTGTCGGGCTCCGACCTCGTGCAGGAACCGCCGGACCCCTCCGTGGTCGCCGAGACCGTCAGCGCGCTCGTGAAGGGCGTCGCCGAGCACTACTCGCTGCTGATCATCGTCAAGCATGCGGAGCGCGTGGACCGCCTCACCCGCTCCGTCCTCAAGGAGCTGTGCCGACACGTCGGCGACCAGATCGGCGTACTCGTCATCCACGACCCCCGGTGGATGACACCATCGAGCGAGAACCTGGTGCACTCGCTCGTCCACGGCGGTGCCAGCCACCTGCGCACCCGTCCGCCCAGCCGCGAGGCCCAACAGACCATCTGCGCGAGCCTGTGTCCGGCCATGACCCCGGTCGGTGTGCAGGGCTCGCCGCTGGCCGCCGTCCGGGCGGGCTTGTCGCGCCTCGCGCGCTGGCGGCACCAGGAGTTCCCGACCGAGGGAGCCCCGTGGGCCCTCGCCATCCGCGACACACCCATGCCCACCGAGGTGCTGCGTCGGGTGTCGAGCCGCGATGCCGAGAACAACCCGTGGACGCGGGAGGGCGAGTACGGTTGGGTTCTCGAGTCCGAGTTCGCGCGGACCAGCGTGCTCAGCACCGTCGACGACCTGCCGGGGCATGCCGCCCACCTTGCCGACGCGTGGCAGGCGTGCGCGACGCACGCCGAGGCCGAGGTCGCGACCCTGCGACTCATCGCCGGCGACGGCGAAGGCGCGTGGGATCCGGCGCTGAGCGCCGCCCAGAGGGCTGTCCGCAGGGGACGATACGCCGAGGCCCGGCGCTGGCTGCAGGTCATCGAGACCCTCCCCCAACGCCCCGATGCAGCCTTCGACCTCGCAGCGCTGCAGGCCGAGGTGGCGCGCGTGACCGACCCCGGCGCGGCCCCCTCCCAGCTCCTCGGACGCGCCGACCGCCTCGCCCAGGGCGTCGAACAAGACGCGTGGGTCGAGTTGCTCGCCGCCGAGCTCGCCGTGACCGACGGTCGCACCAGGAGCGGCCTCGTCGCCGCCCTCAAGCTCGGGTCCGCGCACACGGAGCGGGCCCCACAGACGGCAGCGAGAGCCCTGCTCGTCGCGGCCCGTGCCCGACTGGATCTCGGTCAGCTGGAGGACGCGGCGCGCGAGCTCGCCCGTGCTCAGAAGCTCCTCCCGGAGGATGCGCCGGCACAGCTTCGCGTGCGACAGCAGAACGTCGCCGCCGACCTCGCGCTCGCACGCCGCGACCTCTCCGAGGCGAGGCAGCGCTCGCGACAAGCGCTTCGGCTCGCCTCCGAGCGCGGCCACCTCACCGGCGTCGCCGACTGCAGCGCGCGCCTGAGCGGCATTCTCCGCATGCTTGGCCGTCGCCGCCAGGCCGAGGACTACGCTCGCACCGCGCGCGACGCGTACCAGGAGACCGGCGACCTCCGGGGTCATGCCGCGGCGACACTCGCCCTCGCGACGCTCGCCGCCGAACGCAGCGACGTAGCCGTGGCCCGTCCCCTGCTCGACCTGGCCGTCCGGCGGATCCGCGGCCTGCAGCTTACGCACCTCCTCCCCGAGGCCATGCGCCTCGCCCTGCTGATCGCGACGATCCAGGCCGACTCGTCCGAGGCGACCGTCGCGATGGCGGCCCTCGATCTCCACGCCGACGAAGAAGCGCCGGCGGCAGTCGTTCGCTGGTGGCGAACCCGCGGCGAGACCTCGCGCGCGCTCGAAGTCGCCCCACCCGCGGGTAGCTGGGGCTTGGCCCTGTTCCACGTACAGCGTGCCGCCGCACTGCTCGCCGCGGGCGCGGACTGCCGCGACGACGCAGGCAGGGCCCTCGAGCTCGCCCAGGACAACGAGTACGCGGAGATCGGCCTGCACGCCCAGCTGCTGTTCGCCGAGGTCAACGACAAGAGCGCACCCGCCCTGCTCACGCAGGCGCGGCGCTCGCTGTACTTCGAGCTGTACCTCGGCGCGCTCGCGTCCGAGGCCCGTGCCCTCAGCCGAGCCCACGCCCCCGAAGCCAAGGGTCGCTGGGAGACGTTGCGTGCTCGGGCGCGCCAGCTCGGGTACCGTCCTGCCATTCAGGAAGCGGACGGATGGCTGGAGGTGAGCGAGTGAAGGTCACCGACCTCAACTGGGTCGGCATCGCGCTCGCGGCCGTCGTCCTCGTCCTCCTCACCCTGCCGGCTCCCCCGGGACAGCGCACGGATCTGTCGGGCGAATGGCGCGCCACCGTCGATGGCGTCGAGCGCACGTTCGAGCTCCCCGGCGACTACGCCAGCCAGGGTGTGCCGCCGGACGCGATCGTGCGCATTCCCATCGCCATCGAGACGCACGAAGCGCGCCCTCAGATGCTGTACCTGCAGCGGGCCGCGTTTGCCGCGCGCGCCACGTGGGACGGCAAGGAGATCGGCTCGCACGCGGAGGTCGCCGACGGCGGCGAGCGCCGTGAGGGCGGCCTGCTCGTGCCACTGCCGCTCACCGCCGACGGCAAGACGCACGAGCTCGCCATCGAGCTGCGTGGCGCCCACGGGCGCGGTGCCGTGGAGGGTGGGCTGTACCTCGGAGATGCGACCGAGATCCTGCGCCTGGCCCGTCGCCACGACGCACAGCGAGTCGGCGCCGGCCTGTCGTTCGCGCTGCTCGCCCTCGCACACCTCGCCGTCGCCCGCCGCCGTCGCAGTCGACCGGCCCTGTGGCTCGGCACCTGGGCGTCGATCGCCGCCATCCTCGTGATCTCCGCCTCGGGCTGGGGCGGCGTGCTGTCGCTGGCGACGAGCTTCCTGCGCATCGAGGCGCTCACCAGCGTGAGCCTCTCCGCGCTCCTCGTCATGCTCACCACCGACCTCGGCAAGCCCCTCGACAAGCCGCTGTGGCAGGGCATCGCCGCGGTGACCGGCGCGCTTCTGATCGCCGGCGCGGTGCTGCCGATCGACGTGGTCGTCGCGATGCGGCCGGTCTGGCAGGCCAGCGGGCTGCTCGCGTGCCTGGCGTCGCTGTTGCTCGCCGGCCGCAACATCCAGCAGGGCCACCCCGGCGCGGTCGTGTACGGCGTGATGAGCGTGCTTCCCCTCACCCTCGCGCTGATCACCGACCTCGCGCTGCCCGGGCGCAGCCTCACCCTCGTCGGTCTCGGCACGTTCGTCGTCGGCGCCACCCTCGCCGTGCGCCTGCACGAGGCGCACCAGGCCCGCCGTGACGAGCAGCTGCTCCAGGCCACGCCGGACCCGGTCATCGGCGTCAACGCCGAGGGCCGTCTCGGGGAGCTCAACCCGGCGGCTCGCGCATTCCTCTTCGTCGACGGCCCGATCGAGAACCTCCTCGAGCGCGTGCCCGCGGAAGAACACCCGGCGGTGCGCGCACACCTGGCTCGCGCCTCGCGGGAACCGGACCAGGCCGAGTTCCACGTCCTGCGCGCCGGCGAGAAGGTCGCCGTCGAGTCCCTCGCGACCCCGGTCGGCCAGAAGGTCGCCGTCATCGTGCTTCGCGACATCACCCGCCGGCGCCGCCTCGACGACGGGCTGCTGCACGCCGCGCGCATGGAGACCGTGGCGGTCCTCGTGGGTGGCATCGCCCACGACTTCAACAACATGCTCGGCACCCTGCTCGCGCACGTCGGCTTCATGCGGGAGATCGTCGAAAACGAGCGCCTCGACGACCGCCTGGGCAAGATGGAGAGCACCATCGAGCGCGCGTCGCTGCTCACCCGACGCCTGCTCACCGTGTCCCGAGGCACCCAGTCCGAGCTCGTGCAGGTCGATCTCTCGGAGATCCTGCGCAACGCCGCGGAGCTGGTGCAGCCGACCCTGCCCCCGGGGGTCACGCTGACCCTCGACATTCCGGGCAACCTCAACCCGGTGCTCGGCTCGGCCTCCGACCTCGAGCACGTCGTCGTGAACCTGCTGGTGAACGCGCGAGACGCGCTGCAGTCGGACGGCCGCATCGAGCTGGTCGCGCGAGACTTTCGCCTTCCCTCGGGCGGCCGGGGCGCGTTCGTGATGATCGAGGACGACGGCCCGGGCGTGCCGGACCAGATCCGCGAAGAGATCTTCAACCCGTTCTTCACCACCAAGGGCCCCAACCGCGGCACCGGCCTCGGCCTCGCCGTCGCCAGCCAGATCCTGCGCGACCACCACGGTCGCATCTGGGTCGAGGACCGCCCGGGCCGCGGTTCCCGGTTCTGCCTGGCCCTGCGCCACGCGGATGCCATGGACGAGGCCCCCGCGCCGCTGCCGACCAACCGCCGGGTGCTGCTCGTCGAGGACGAGCCCGTGCTCCTCGACAGCTACGCCACCGCGCTGACCGAGGCCGGCTACGACGTCGTGGCCTGCAACTCCGGCGGCGAGGCCTGGCGTGTGCTCTCGCGGGAGCGCCCCGACGTGCTCGTCACCGATGTGGTCATGCCCGGCATCACGGGACTCGAGCTCGCCACCTTGTGCGACGAGCTCCACGACAACGTGCCCGTGCTGCTCGTCAGCGGCTTCATCCCCGAAGACCGGCTCACGGGCGTGGTGAGTGGCAGCTGGGCCAGGCTGGACAAGCCCGTGCGCACCGCCCGCCTCGTGTCGACCGTCGGCCGCCTGTGCCGACGCGCCGAGCGGGCAGCCCGCGGCGAGCTGGATATCACCCAGGTCAGCTGGTTGTTCCCTCCCCTCGACGAGCTCAGCGCCGCCGGCATCCTCGCCGACGACCCCGAGCGCACCCTCCGCTAGGCCTCCTGGAGCCCCCATCCGCACCCTGGTCATCGGCGATGTTCACGGCTGTGCCGAGGAACTGGCTCGCCTGGTCCGCATCGCTCAGGCGGACCGGGTGGTGCTCGTCGGTGACCTGTTCACGAAGGGTCCGGACCCGGTCGGCGTGTACCAGCAGATCCGCGAGGGCGGCTTCGAGGCCACCCTGGGCAACCACGACCAGCGCCTTCTCGCGCTCCGGGAAGGCGACCGGCACGCGGCCAACGTCCGCGCGGCACTCACCGCCGTGGAGCCCGGATGGCTGGCGTGGCTCGCGTCGCTCCCGCTGTTCATCGAGGCGGCGCCGTTCACGGTGGTCCACGCGGGCGTTCATCCGCTCGGCAGCCTCGAGGCGACGACCCGCCAGATGGCGCTGACCATGCGCCGCTTTCCCGAGGGCACGGGCCCCTTCTGGTGGCAGGACTACGCCGGACAGCGGCGCGTGATCTTCGGACACGATGCCCGGCGCGGCCTCGTGCGGGTGGAGCGCGAGGGGCTGCCGTGGCTCATCGGCCTCGACAGCGGCTGCGTGTATGGCGGACGCCTCTCCGGGTACCTGGTCGAGCTGGACCGCCTCATCCAGGTCCCTGCCAAGCGCGTCTACCAGCGCCCGGGCTAGGCGACCTCGGAGAGCACTCCCTCGGCCTCGGCTGAGTGCAGCGCCGCGGTGAGTCCCGCGCGCAGGCGGCTCGGCAGGTCGGTCGGCGCGCCGTCCAGCGGAAAGTCGATCTCCGCGCGGAAGTCGGTGACCCGCCGGAAGACCTCGACGATCGGCAGGTCCATGCCGAGCTCGTCGATGAGCATCTGCATCGCGAGCATCTGCTTCTGACGCCCGAGCGAGATGACCTGCCGCGGGTGGATACCGAGGGCCCGGAAGTGCGGCTCGAGCTCACGCATCATCGCGAACTGCGCGAAGTACTCGCGGATCTGCCAGGCGTGAAGGTCCGCGGCCTCGCGACGGCCCATGCCGGAGAGCATCTCGGGAAGGTGGAGCACGCCGAGCGCGACGTGACGGGCCTCGTCCTGTTCGTAGTACACGAGCAACTCGGCGAGCACCGGCTCGAGCTGCATGCGGCGCACGAGGTGGAACAAGGTGAGCGCGAGAGGCTCGATCATCAGCTGCATCCCGAGCAGCTTCTTCACGAGGGTGTCGGCCTCCAGCGTGCCGTTGAGCACGCGCTGCGTCGCGGGACCCAGCTCCATCGGCGTGTCGCCGAGCTCCTTGAGGTAGTCGTTCATCACGTAGAAGTGCCGCGCCTCGTCGTGGACCTGTGCGGTGGCCGCCATCTTCGCCTCGAGTGGCTCGAGCTCCTCGGCGAGGGCCGCGGAGATACGCCAGGCAGCGAGCTCCCCCCACAGGATGACCGCGAACAGCGCCCGCACCGCCTCGGCCTGCTCGGCCGGGAGCTGGACGCCACCGTGCTTGTCGAGCAGCTCGGAGAGCACGTCCTTGCCATTCCACACGCGCCGCTGACCCTGGTGGTACAGCTTCTCGAGCTTTCGTGCGGACCTCGCCTCCCGCTCGCTGCGCTCGAAGCCGAACATGTCGGCAGGGACCGGATTGGTGGGCGTTCGGCGACCCAGTCGACGAAGCACACGACGCAGCAGGCGGGGGCGATGGGTCATCTTGGTTCCTCCTCGCGGACCGGGGTGAGCATGCTCGCCCCGAAGAGAGTCCGGAAGTCGCGGTAGGCCTGCTCGGCCTTGGCGAGGTCGGCCTCGTCCCGGGCATACGCGAGCTCGACGATGAAGCCGTGCACGCACACGCGGACCAGGGGGGCCAGACGCTCGGGAGGAATCGCCAGACGGTCCATGTCCTGCTCGAACACCGAGCGGATGCCGTCCTCGAGGAGGTTCATGCTCTCGGCATAGAAGGAATCCGCCGCCTTTCGGATCGGGGCCTGCTGCGCCGCGAGACTGATGGTCTCGACCATGAACGGCGCCCAGTGTCGCATCGACACGAGGGATTCCCACAGGTTGTCGAGCACGCCGAGGGCGGTGGGCATACCGGCCTCACCCTGCTCGAAGCGGTCGGTGAACCGCTCGTGGATCTGCCGGAAGGTCGCCCGCTGGGCCTCGATGAGCAGGTGTTCCTTGCTCTCGAAGTGGTAGTGGAGGAGTCCCTTGGACACGCCCGCAGCTGCAGCCACCGCGTTCATCGACGCCGCCTCGTACCCCTCGGTGCCGAACACGCGAGCAGCCGCATCGAGGATGCGTTGAATGGAGCGCGCAGCGCGCGGAGAGGGTCGGCGGAGCCGCGACAGAGCCAGGGGGAACCTCCTCGGGCGCTCGTGCCCGTTGTCTTCCCCATAACTGGCCAGTGAGTACAAAAACCAGCGCAAAGCCGCCAGCCGCCGAGAACAGCGGCTCGCCAGCACTCAGGAGGCCGGCGTTTCCCGCGCGGCGCTACCGTTGATGGCGAGCGAAACCAGCAGCAGACCCGCCACCACGCCCCCGCGCACACCGCCCTCGATGGCGACGCCGACGAGCCCCAATCCAGCGGCAACCCCCAGCGCGAGGGCGCCCCAGCGGCGCATGTGCGGGTCTCGGGCCATGGAGAGGCTGATCACGCCCAGCCCGCCGCCCGCCGCCGCGAGAACCCAACGCAGATCGGCCGCGACCACGCGTCCGAGCGGGATCTCGGGCACGAGCAGCACCACCGGCACGAACACGAAGAGCGCGACGGCCTGGGCCCACAGGGCCACCTTCATGTCTCCTCCAGGTGGTGGCGAATCGAGGCGGCATAGTAGCCGAGCACGACCTCCTCGCCAGGCGTGACGCGCAGTCGGCCCCCTTCGTTGCGCAGGACACGGCGCCGGGCGAGCGCCTCCACCGCAAGGCGGACCACGAGCTCTTCCTCCCACTCGCCCGGTCCCAGCCGGCGCTCCCACTCGTCGAACACCTCTCCGAGCGCGATCGGGCGCCCCTTCGCGCGCAAGGTGGCCATCAGGTCGCGCACCTCGGACTGAAGCGCCGGCAGGTCACGCGCCTCGATGCGTTCCAGCGCCAGGCACAGCAGCGGAACCGGCGTCGCGGGCACGCAGGCACCGATCCGGTCGTGCAGCAGGTGTTCGGCCAGGGCTTCGACCGCCTCGCGCTGCGCGTGGCCATCGAGGGTGTGCAGCTCCCCTCCTCCCTGCCAGTCGGTGAGCGCCAGCGGCTCGCCGAAGGACACCGCCGCATACCCGAACTTTCGGTGCGACCGCGTGGCGACCTTCACCACGTTCGCGGCAATGAGCATCGGCACCCAGAACGCGATGGCGCCGAGGGTGATCAGCCGCCACCCGAGACTGGGCTTGGGCACGGGCCCGTTCCGCTCGCGCAGCAGGGTGCGGTCCTCGAGCACGCGGTCGTAGTTCAGCCCCACGGGAAGGAACACGATCTCGCGGTCCGGCTGATCCTGGCGGAGGTTGATCAAGTACGTGAGCAAGCCCGCCTTGGCCGGGCGCAGCGCGCCGTCGCGGGACAGGCCCCCTTCGATGAAGAAGCCGGTGACGCCGCCATGGCCGGCGAGCAGCTGCACGAAGCGCTCGAGCACGGCGTGGTACAGCGGGTCCTTCTCCCCCCGGCGCACGAAGTAGCTACCGAAGAGCCGAAACAGGAAGTGAAGCGGCCACACGAGCGCCCACTCGCCCACGGCGTAGGACAGCGCGGTCTTTCGGAGCAGGCCGTACGCGAGCAGCACCGGGTCGCCGTTGCTGCGGTGGTTGATCACGTACACCTTGATCGCGTCCTCGGGCACCTTGGCGGCCTGCGCGTGGAACTCGTTCGGGTCGAGGACGAGCTCGTAGGCGAAGGACACCAGGCGCCGGGCGATGGCCGCGCCGATCCGGTAGTACGCGGACATCGAGAAGAACGGCGCGATCTCCTCGGCATACGCGTCGACGCGCGCGCGCAGCACGGGAATCGCCTCCCCCGTCTCGCCGTGGACCTCGAGCACCTTCTCTTCGATGCGGCGGTCCTGAGCGAGGCGTTCCCGCATCCACACCTGGTCGATGAACCGGGCGGACTCGAGCTGCACGCGGTGATGCCGCACGAACTCGCTCGCCCCACGACGCCACCACACGCGCACCCGTCGGAGCACGAAGAAGCGCGCCACCTCGTAGGCGGCGAGGCTCCCGACCACCCACGCGACGGTGGACGCCACCCGCCTAGAAGTCCCAGCGCGTGAACAGCTCGGAGCGGATACGCGCCAGCTCTTCCTCGGGCTCGGAGGGACGCCGGGCGAGCAGGTCGACCACCCGGCGGTTCAGCTCGTCCACGCGCGCGGCGAGCACCCGTGCGATGCGGTGCGACAGCTTGTACGCGGCCGGGTCACCGTCCTCGAGCATGCCGTTGAACGTGGCCTGATCCATCGCGAACACGCGCATCGCGGAGGTCGCGCGCACGGTCGCCGACCGCGGCGCCTGCTGGAGCAGGCTCATCTCGCCGAGCACGGCACCTGGGCCGACGGTGGCGAGCACGTGCACCGTACCGTCCGGCCCGGTCTTCACGACCTCGGCGTGGCCCTGAAGCACGACGACGAGCCGCGGCCCGAGGCTGCCCTCCTCCATGACGACGGCCTCTTCGGGCCAGTGCTCCACGCGACCGGCACGTGCCAGCCGCCCGAGCTCGTCGGCGTCGAGTCCCTCGGCCAACGGAGTCCGCGCCAACGCGGCCATGATCTCCTGCGGCAAGCTCCCTCCCAGGGGGCGAGCATAGCCGACGCGGGGGCACCTGCCCGCCGCTTGACACCATGTCCCCACAATGCAAGTAGACCCTTGGATTTTCGGAGGTTCGTCGTGGAGCTGCGCTTCTACTACGACGTGGTGTGTCCCTACGCCTACCTGGCATCGACCCAGGTCGAGGCGCTGGCGGCCCGCTACGGCGCAACCGTGCGCTGGTGCCCGGCGCTGCTCGGCGGCATCTACAAGGCCATCGACGCGCCGCAGCAGCCGACCTCGGTGCGCAGCAGCCCGCGTGTGCGGCTCGAGGCGAAGGACCTGATCCGTCGCGCCGAGTGGCTCGAAGTCCCGCTGAACGTGCACCCCGAGCACCCTCGCCGCTCGGTGAACGCGATGCGCCTCGTACTCGGTGCCCCCGAGGAGGACCGTGCGCGCGTCTCCCACGCGCTGTTCGAGGCCTACCACGTCGCCAACCTCGACATCGCCGACCGCCCGACCCTCGACGCCTTGGCCACGAAGCTCGGCCTCGACCCTGCGGTCATCGACGACCCGAAGGTGAAGCAGGCCCTGTTCGACGCCACCGACGAGGCCATCGCTCGCGGCATGTTCGGCGTGCCGACCTTCGTGTTCGGGGACGAGGTGATCTGGGGTGTGGACCGCCTGCACTTCGTCGAGGAGTGCCTGGGCAACGAGTTCCTCGACACCGAGGCCCCGGTGGGCGTCCCGCGCGGCGGCACCGTCCGCTTCTTCCACGACTTCGCGAGCCCGTTCTCGTACCTCGCCTCCACCCAGATCGAGCGCATCGCGCGCCGCCACGGCGCCACCGTCGAGTACGTGCCCATCCTGCTCGGCGCGCTGTTCCGCGACATCGGAACCCCAGACGTGCCGATGTTCGCGATGAACGCGCCTCGCCAGGCCTACGTGACCAAGGACCTCTCCGACTGGTCGCGGTGGTGGGGCGTGCCCTTCCGCTTCCCGTCGAACTTCCCGATCCGCACGGTCCAGCCGCTCCGCGCGGCCCTCGTCGCCCCCGAGGTCACGCAGGCGCTGTACCGCGCCGCCTGGGCCGAGGACCGGGACATCGCCGACCCGCAGGTACTGCGCTCGGTGCTCGACGAGGCCGGCGTCGATGGCGAGGCAGTGCTCGCCGAGACGCGCGAGCAGCGCATCAAGGACCAGCTCCGCGCGAACACCGACGAGGCGCGCGCCCTCGGCGTGTGCGGCGTGCCGAGCATGCTCGTCGGCGAGCGCTTGTTCTGGGGCCAGGACCGCCTCGACCAGGTCGACGCGGTGCTCGGCGGGTGGATGCCGACCGTGTGAGCTAGCGCGGCGGGTCGATGCGGAAGGTGGTCGAGAAGCTGCCCGACCCGACGATCTGATCCTCACCGAGCTGACGGACCAGCTGCACGAGCGCTTCGTCGGTCTCCCAGATCCACCCGCCCATGAACGTGGCGGTACCGTCGCCCTCGAAGTCGAACAGGTTGATCGTGAACGCGCGGCCCTGCCTGAAGGTGACCTCGCCGCCCTCGTTCCACATCGGGTTCGTGGTGTCGTCGAGCACCGAGGTCTGCACGGCCTCTTCCGGCTCGACGATCTCGTCGTTCTCGTCGAACACAGCGGGAATCCCGAACACTGCGATCATGTCGGGATCGCTGCTGTCCTCGGGGTCCCACGGACCGCCGGTCGTCCCGGTGGCCGGCACCGTCGCCTCGACCATGGTGATGTCGTAGGTCCGGTCGAACACGTCGAGACAGAAGGTCTCGTCCGCGCAGAACTGGAGCTCGCCACAGTCGTCGTGGGTCGCACACGGCGGCGGCGGCTCGGGACAGCCGACGAGGGCCAGCCCGGCCGCGAGCACACCGCAAGAACGTAGGAGGTCGAAGCGTCGCATCGCCGTGAAGCTATCCTGCTCGCACGGCGACCGCGCGCCCCACCGCTACTGGATTTCCTGGAGCTTGATGACCTTGAGCTCGCCGGCCCGCAGGCTGCGAATCGCGCTCACCGCCGCCCGCGCCGCCGCGAGGTTGGTGATGCACGGCACGCCGTAGCGCAGACCGGCCAGGCGCATGGACAGCTCGTCGTACTGGGCCTTCTTGCCGAGCGGCGTGTTCAGCATGAGCTGGATCTTGCCGTTCTTGATGTGGTCCACGGTGTCCGGGCGGCCCTGGTTCACCTTGTGCACCGGCTCGCACTGCACGCCGTGGTCGGCGAGGTACTTGGCGGTGCCGCGGGTGGCGTAGAGCTTGAAGCCGAGATGGCGCAGCGACCCGGCGATGCCGACGCACGCGGGCTTGTCCGCATCCCGGAAGGACAGGAACACGCCGCCCTCGCTGGGAAGCGTGAGCCCCGCCGCGACGAGCGCCTTGGCGTAGGCCTCGCCGAAGGACCAGCCCACACCCATCACCTCACCGGTGGAGCGCATCTCCGGTCCGAGGACCACGTCGCTGCCCGGGAACTTGCGCCACGGGAACACCGGCGCCTTGATGAAGTACATGCCGTGGCCGCGCTTGCGCATGGGCCCGAAGTCCGCGAGCTTCTCACCGAGCAGCAGACGGGTCGCGAGCGTGGCGAGCGGGATGCCCGTAGCCTTGCTCACGAAGGGCACCGTGCGGCTGGCCCGCGGGTTGACCTCGATGACGTACAGCTTGTCGTCGCTGATGGCGTACTGGATGTTCACCAGGCCGACCACACCGAGCTTGAGCGCGATCTTGCGGGTCCACTCCTCCATCTCGCGACGAAGCGAGGCGGAGAGGCGCACCGGAGGCAGCACGCCCGCGGAGTCGCCGGAGTGCACACCGGCTTCCTCGATGTGCTCGATGATGCCGCCGATGTAGACCTCTTCGCCGTCGGCGAGCGCGTCGACGTCGTACTCGACCGCGCCCTCGAGGTAGTGGTCCATGAGCAGCGACTTGGCCTCGGAGGTGACGATGGCGTCGTTCACCACCTTCTCGAAGTCGCTCTCGTCGTAGCAGATGGCCATCGCGCGGCCGCCGAGCACGTAGCTCGGGCGGACGAGCAGCGGGAAGCCGACGTCCTTGGCCTTCTCGCGCGCCTCTTCGATGCTGAAGGCAAGCGCGCCGGCCGGCTGACGAATGCCGAGGTCCGTGCAGAAGCCGTTGAAGCGCGCGCGGTCCTCGCAGAGGTCGATGGCGTCGGGCGACGTGCCGAGCACGGGGCCGATCTTGCCCGCGAGCTTGAGCGGCGTCTGGCCACCGAACTGCACGATGACGCCCCGAGGCTTCTCGCGGTCGAGGACGTTCTGCACGTGCTCGACGGTGCAGGGCTCGAAGTACAGCTTGTCCGAGGTGTCGTAGTCGGTGGACACGGTCTCGGGGTTGCAGTTGACCATCACGCTGGTGAGGCCGGCTTCGCGCACCGCGTAGCTGGCGTGCACGCAGCAGTAGTCGAACTCGAGGCCCTGACCGATGCGGTTCGGACCGTTGCCGAGCACGATGACCCGGTCGGTCTCGCTGTCGCCGGCCTCGTCCTCGTCCTCGTAGGTCGAGTACAGGTAGGGCGTGTAGCTCTCGAACTCGGCGGCACAGGTGTCGACCCGCTTGAACACCGGGGTCAGCCCCTCGTCGCGACGACGAGCGGAGACGGCGGCCTCGGTGGTGTTGAGGATCTCGGCGAGGAAGTCGTCCGGGATGCCCATGCGCTTGGCGCGGCGAAGCTCGCTCTTGCCGACGCTGTCGAGGGGACGACCGCGCAGGCTCTTCTCGAAGTCGACGACCTCGGCGAGCTCGCGCAGGAACCACCGGTCGATGCGGGTGATGTCGTGCACGTCGGAGACGTCCATGCCCCGGCGCATGGCCTCGAACACGGCCGGCAGCCGGTCCGGGGTCGCCACCGCGAGGGCGGCGCGGATGTCCGCGTCGCTGTGCTCGCTCACCTTGGCGTAGCCACCCTCGAGGGAGGCAATCGCCTTCATGCAGGCTTCCTGGTAGGTCCGACCGATGCCCATGACCTCGCCGACCGAGCGCATCGCCGAGCCGAGCTTGCGCTCCGCGGAGGCGAACTTCTCGAAGTTCCAGCGGGGGATCTTGACGATGACGTAGTCGAGCGCGGGCTCGAAGCAGGCCGGCGTCACCTGGGTGATGTCGTTGTCGATCTCGTCGAGGGTGAGGCCCACGGCCAGCTTGGCGGCGATCTTCGCAATCGGGAAGCCCGTCGCCTTGCTGGCGAGCGCGGAGCTGCGGCTCACGCGCGGGTTCATCTCGATGACGATGACCTCGCCGTTCTCCGGGTTCACCGAGAACTGGATGTTGGAGCCACCCGTGTCGACGCCGATACGGCGGATGATGCGGATGGAGAGGTCCCGCAGGTGCTGGTACTCGCGGTCGGTCAGCGTCTGCACCGGGGCCACGGTGATCGAGTCGCCCGTGTGGATGCCCATTGGGTCGAAGTTCTCGATGGAGCACACGATGATGACGTTGTCGGCGAGGTCGCGGATGACCTCGAGCTCGAACTCCTTCCAGCCGAGCAGGCTCTGCTCGACGAGCACCTGCGTGGTCGGCGACAGGTCCAGGCCCTCGCTGACGATCTTGCGGTACTCCTCGATGTTCCAGGCGATACCGCCGCCGGCGCCGCCGAGCGTGAAGCTCGGGCGCACGATGCACGGCAGGCCGATGATCTCGATGGCGGACTCGGCCTCGTCCATCGTGTGGACGATCTCGGACTTGGCCACGCCGACGCCAATCTCGACCATCGCCTGCTTGAACAGGTCCCGGTCCTCGGCGACCGCGATGGCCTCCGGGTTGGCGCCGATGAGCTTCACGCCGTGCTCGGCGAGTACGCCGCGCTCGTGGAGCTCGAGGGAGAGGTTGAGGCCGACCTGACCGCCGACCGTCGGGAGCAGCGCATCGGGCTTCTCGCGCTCGATGACCTGCTTCGCGAAGTCGAAGCTCAGGGGCTCGACGTAGGTGGCATCGGCGACCGACTCGTCGGTCATGATGGTCGCCGGGTTGCTGTTGATGAGCACGACGCGGTAGCCGAGCTCCTTGAGCGCCTTGCAGGCCTGGGTGCCGGAGTAGTCGAACTCGCACGCCTGGCCGATGACGATGGGGCCGGAGCCCACGACCATGATGGTGCTGCCCTCGGGGATGCGCGTGCTCACTTCCACTCTCCCTTCGCAAACGCGATGTAGCGGTCGGTCAGCAGGAAGCTGCTGTCGTGGGGGCCGGGACTGGCTTCGGGATGGAACTGCACGGCCATCACCCGCTTGTCGCGGTGGACGAAGCCGGAGACCGTCTTGTCGTTGAGGTGGATGTGCGTCACCTCGCCACCCGCGGACTCGAGCGAGCCGCGCTCGACCGCGAAGCCGTGGTTCTGGCTCGTGATCTCGACCTTGCCCGTCGTCTCGTCGCGCACCGGCTGGTTGCCGCCGCGGTGACCGAACTTGAGCTTGTAGGTCTCGGCGCCGATCGCGAGGCCGAGCAGCTGGTGTCCGAGGCAGATGCCCATCGCCGGCTTGGTGCCGACCACGCGCTTGACCTGCTCGACGACCGAGGTCAGCGAGGCCGGGTCACCGGGGCCGTTGCTGAACAGGACCGCGTCGACATCCTTCATCCAGGTGTCGGCGTCCGCGGTGATGGGGTGCACCACCACATGGGCGCCGGCCTCGGCGAGCAGTCGCAGGATGTTCTGCTTGGCGCCGCCGTCGACCACCGCGATGCGCGCGGTCGGCTTGTCGGGTGCCGCGTACACGTAGCTGTCCTTGCAGGTCAGCTCGGTCGCGAGGTCGCGCCCCTCCATGCCCGGCCACTCGGCGAGCTGCTTCTCGAGCTTCTCGACCGGCGTGCCATCGGTGCTCACGACGCACTTCATGGCGCCGCGGGTGCGCAGGTGGCGAACCAGCGCGCGGGTATCGATGCCGTGCAGGCCCGGGACCCCGTGCCGCTGGAGGTACTGGCCGAGGCCTCCCTCCGAGCGCCAGGAGGAGGGCGCGCGCGTGAAGCGTCGAGCAATGAATCCAGCGACGTGAACGCGCTCGGATTCGGGGTCAGCGGTGTTCACACCGTAGTTGCCGATGTGCGGATAGGTCATCGTCACGACTTGTTCCGCATACGAGGGGTCGGTGAGGACCTCCTGGTACCCGGTCATCGCGGTGTTGAAGACCGCCTCGCCCACCCGCGTGGTCGTGGCTCCGAACGCATCGCCAACGAAACGTCGGCCGTCTTCGAGGAGCAGAATGCCACCCATGGGTCCCCCTGGTCGGGCGCACGCTCGTATTGGATTGGACCCTTCGCGTCGCGTGTCGATTTCGTTCCACTGCCACGTCGAAGACAGGTTCGAGAGGACCTGACGGGCCCGACTCCGCTAGAATCCCCCCGTGAGTCACGACCCCTTCATCGGCCATACCCTCTCCAACCAGTACCGCATCGAGCGGTTCTCACGGCAGGAGGAGCTCGCCAAGGTCTACGAGGCCGTGCGCCTCTCCGACGGCGAGATCGTCGACATCAAACTGTTGCCGCCGCATCAGGTCGACAACCGGGAGACGGTGCACCGCTTTGCGCGCGAGATGCTCGCGACGGCGACGCTGCAGCACCCGAACACCGTGGCGATGCTCGACTACGGCGACGACCGTCTGTACGACTACGTCGTGCTCGAGCACATCAAGCATGCCCGCTCCCTCGAGGAGGTCCTCGAGGCCGAGAATCGCCTCGACCCCGACCGCGTCGCCCACGTGGCGGCGCAGATCGCGAGTGCGCTCGCCGCTGCCCACAGCGAAGGCATCATCCACCGCAACCTCTCGGCGTCCACGGTGCTGCTCGTGCCCGGAGCCGGCGGCTGGGACCTCGTGAAGATCCGGGATTTCGGCTACGCACGCCTGCTCAAGGACGACGACCCGGACGTGACCGCGGTGGGCTCCGTCGTCGGCTCGCCCGAGACCATCGCGCCCGAGTACATCAACGAGGGCCGCCTCGACCCTCGCGGCGACCTGTACGCCCTCGGTGTCCTCATGTGGTGGATGCTCATCGGCCACCCGCCGTTCACGGGCAAGCGCCAGCAGGTGCTGCACATGCACACGACGGTGCTCCCCTCTCGCCCGAGCGAGCTTCGACGCGACGTGCCCACGTGGATGGACGACCTCGTGTGGACGCTGCTCGCCAAGCACCCGGAAGCTCGCCCGTCGCATGCCCGCGATCTGGTGCGCATCCTCGAGGACGGCATCGGCCATGCCCTGGGACCACCGGAGGCCCTCGGTACCGACGCGGTCCAGGCCCCGGCCTCACCGCAGGAAGAGAAAGGCAGCGGCGTCGGCTGGTACGCCGCGTTCGCGGTGATTGCCGTGATCCTGCTCGGCATCGTCGGCGCCCTGGCCGTGGCCGTGCTCGGACTCGCGCTCACCGGCTGATCCCCGGCTGCAGACACGAAGCGGGCCCGGCGCGAAGCCAGGCCCGATGGACTCCCGAGCGTCGCCCTACTGGGCGTCGAAGCGGGCGAACTCCATCGTGAACTGGCCGTGGCCGCGGGTCTGCGAGCGCAGCTCCGTGGTGTAGCCGAGCAGCGCGGTCAGGCCGCACTCCGCGGTGATCGACGTGGTGCCAGCCTCGGCCTCGTGACCGAGAATCACCGCACCGCGCGACTGCAGATCGCCGAGCACGCCGCCGGTGTTCTCGTCGGGCACGACGACCTCGACCTTCATGATCGGCTGCAGCAGCAGTCCGCCGGCGGACTTGAGCGCGTCGCGCACCGCCGTGGACGCCGCGATGCGCAGCGCCTGGGGCGTCGCTGCCCCCTCGAAGGTCTCGACCATCTTCACGGTCACCGCCACGTCCTCGAGCTGCGCACCCTGGAGCGGGCCGCCGGTCAGCGCGTCCGAGGCGCCCTGACGCACCGCCTCGGCCTGCTCGGCACTCGGCTCGAGATCACCGGGCTGCCAGCTGGGCTCGCAGGTGAGCTGCACGCCCTCGCCACGCCCGAGCGGCTTCACGTCGACCGTGACCGCCGCCTTGAGCTCGAAGCGGCCGGCGTTGCTCTCGATCACCCGGTCCACGCTGCCGGTTGCCGTCGCGCGGTTCGCGATGCTCTCGCGGTGCATGACGCGGGGCTTGCCGACGTTGAGCTTGAGGCCGAACTCGCGCTGGATACGCTCGAAGCTGATCTGCAGGTGCAGCTCGCCCATGCCCTTGAGGATGCGCTGACCGGTGTCCTGGTCCTCCTCGAAGCGCAGGGTCGGGTCTTCCTCGGTGACCTTGCCGAGCACCTCGAGCATCTTGTCCTCGTCCTTGGAGGACTCGGGCTCGATGGCCAGGCCGAGCACGGGCTCGCGCGCGTCGATGCGCTCGAGCAGGATCGGGTGGTCGGGGGCGCACAGGGTATCGCCGGTGGTCGCGTGGCGAAGGCCGGCGAGCACCACGATCTGGCCGGCGCGGGCCGAGTCGATGCGGGTCTTCTTGTTCGCGCTCACGTCGAAGACGCGAGCAACGCGCTCCTTCATGTCGCGACCGGCGAGGAGGACCTCCGTGCCGGGCTCGAGCGTGCCGCGGTAGATACGCGCGAACACATGACGACGGCCGTCGAACAGCTGCACCTTGAACGCCAGCGCGACGAGATCGCCCTCGTCGTCCATCTCGACCTGCTCGAACTCGCCATCCGCGCGCTCGCCGCGGGAGGCGGGGCGCTCGAGGGGCGACGGCATGAGCTTGAGCAAGGCGTCGAGCAGGGGCTGCACGCCCCAGTTACGCAGCGCCGAGCCCGAGAAGGCCGGACGCACGCGGCCGTCACGGGTCAGGCGACGAAGCACGCTCCAGATCTCCTCCTCGGAGATGTCCTCCTCCATGAGCACCTTGTCGGCGAGGTCCTCGTCGAAGTCCCCGAGCGTGAGCAGCATGGCCTCGCGGTACTCCGCGACCATGTCGGCCTCGTGCGGCGCGAGTTCGCGCACCTCGACGTTCTCGCCCTTGTCGCCGCTGAAGGTGTACGCCTTCTCCTCGATGAGGTGGAGCACGACCTTCTCGTCGATGATCGGCACGCAGACCGGCACCGGCGTCTCGCCGAGACGCTTGCGGATGCTCTCGAGGGCGCGGTCGAAGTCGGCGCCGGGCTTGTCCATCTTGTTGATGAACACGACGCGGGGCACGGCGAACTTGTTGGCCTGGCGCCACACGGTCTCGGTCTGGGGCTCCACGCCGCGCACACCGTCCATGACGATGACCGCACCATCGAGCACGCGCATCGAACGCTCGACCTCGATCGTGAAGTCCACGTGTCCGGGGGTATCGACGATCTGGATCAGGTGGTCCTTCCACGGGCACTTGGTGACCGCGGCGGTGATCGTGATGCCGTGCTCCTGCTCCTCGGCCTGCCAGTCCATGGTCGTGTTGCCATGATGGACCTCGCCGATCTTGTGCGAGGCACCGGTGTAGAACAGCACGCGCTCGGTGAGCGTGGTCTTTCCGGCATCGACGTGGGCCGCGATTCCGATGTTTCGCACGCGCTCCAGCGGGAACGAAGGCGCGCTCTTGCCCTTGGACATGGGGAGCTCCGGGTCTGACTGGGCAGACGGCTAACTGTATCGGGGTCCGCGGGCATCCCTTGGGCGCCCGGGATTCAGAGCCCGAGCTTGTCGCGGATGCGGTTCGTGCGAACGTCGCCCTTGCCGAGCACCGCCGAGGACATCTCGAGGGCGTGGCCGAGCAGGTCGCGGGCGAGCTGGCGGTCGTGGCGCGCCTCGGCCTTGCCGATCTCGACGTCGAGGAGGTCGAGGAGGTATCCGACCGCCGTACGCGTCGCGTTGTCCTTGTCCCCGCGCGTGCTGCGCAGCAGGCTCACGGCAGGGTCGAGCCACCCCATCGCCTCGCCGTGCCGCCCCTGCTGGGCATAGAGGTGGCCAATCGCCGCCGTGCGCACCGCGACCTCGGGAGAGTTCTCGCCGAACAGTCGCTTCTCGACCTCGAGCGCTTCGAGCAGGTAGCCCTCGGCCTCGGCCTGCCGCCCGCGCTGTAGCTGAATCTGCGCCCACAGCGACAGTCGGTGCGGGAGTGCCGGGTGGTCGCCCATGCGGCGAGTCGCCTCGACCGCGCGCTCGATGTGTCGAATGCCCTCCTGCTCGAGCCGCACGCGCATCAGCGACGCGCCGAGCTCGAAGCCCGCCTCGGCGATCGCCTCGGCACTGCCGCTGGCCTCGGCCGCCGCGTGAAGGTCGCGGTAGAGCGGCTCCGACTTGAGGTACCGGCGCATGCCGTCGAGAAGCTTGGCGAGGTGCTGGGCACGCGTGACCACCCGCGGGTGCGTCGGGCCTAGCTGAGCGCGGTACAGCGCGTAGCTCTCCTGCATGAGCTCGATGGCTTCGTCCCGCATGCCCTGCTGCAGCCGGATCTCGGCGAGCTGAGAGGCGACGAGCGCGGCCGACTCCGGGGCCACGGCCTTGCGGATGGCGTAGCCGAGCGCGAAGGCCTCGCCCGCGCCGTCAGCATCGCCGCGCTTCTGCCGCGCGACGCCCAGGTTGCCAGCGACCACGGCGGCCGCGAACTGCCCCGACGTGCGCAGGCCCTCGAAGGCCTTCTCGAGCATCTCGAGCGCCTCGTCCCCTCGTCCGGCCCGGTCTGCGAGGGCGCCGAGGGCACCGAGCTCGACCAGCGATGCCGGATGGTCCTCGCCGAGACGCGACACTCGCGAGCGCAGGATGCCGCGGGTCATGGCGATGGCCTGGCGCAGCAGCCCCTGGCGGGCGAACCCGTCGCGGATGCGCTCGAGCAGGCGCTCCCCGGCGATGCGGTCGCCGTCGTCCTCAACCTCGAGACCCGCGTCGCTCAGCACTGAGAACGCGATCTCCCACGAGGGCAGCTGAGCCGCCGAGAGGACGGACACACCGCCGTCTCCGAAGAGCGCGGTGACCTGGGCGATGGCCTGTTCACGGTTCATGCCCTCACCTCTACCATCCGCGCCCGCTCCGCGGCGAGGCCGCGACCCTGGGTCAGCGAAGTCCCGCGCGCCGACGGACGATCCACGCCCCTCCTGCGCACAGGGCGAGGATCAGCGCGAGGAGCGGAGCGCGCCAGATCGGCGTCTCCCGACGGTCCCACACGACACGAGTGGCCGCGGGGTCGCGGACCACGGGCCCGCTCTCGCCAGCCGCGTAGGTGCGGCCGTTGCCCGCCGGTCCGAGCCACGCGAGGAAGGTCGCGTCGGGCACGACCTCGTCGAGCTCGCGGTCGCGGGTGCTCACCGCGTACACGGTGGACGCCTCTCCGACCTCTTCCTCGCCGGAGAGCACGGTGGCGACGACGCGGTGGGGACCACTGCGCGCCGCCTGCACCTCGATGGCGACCTCGCCGTCGGGGCCCGTCTTGCCGGTCCGCACCATCGGCTTGCCCGGACCGGTGACCTCGAGCTTCACCTCGGCGCCGGCCATCGGCGCGAAGCCCTCGTCGCGAGCCCGGACGACCACGCGCACCGCATCGCCCGCGGCGTAGTTCTCGCGTCCCGTCTCGACCGTGACCCGCGCGGTGCTCGGGTCGGCGATCAGCCAGCGAATCGCGTTCTTCCAGAAGCGCAGGTAGGCCTGGTTGCCGCGGCCCTCCGCGGCCTCGCTGAACGACCAGCGCCAGGACGAGTCCACGGTGAGGGCCATCGTGCGGCCCTCGCCGACCTCGCGTACGGCGAGCACGGGCATGTCGCCGCCATCGAGCTTCGGGTGCGAGAGCAGCACCGCCGCGTCCTTGGCGGGCCCACCCACGATGTTGGTGCCGTCGAGCGGGTGCAGACGCTCCCACCAAGCCGCGTTCTCTTCCCCCTCGCCGACGAGGCGGGTGATCGGGTGGCGGGCGCCCTCGTCGGTGAGCACCGGGGAGAAGGCTGCCTGATCGACCGCGGACTCGCCGCGCAGTCCCGAGAGCTGCACGGGCAGCACCCGCTCGAGCGGCGTGCGCGCGTACTCGCCGAGATCGAAGGAGCGGTCCCCGCCCACCATCGCGAACGCGTGGCCGGACTCGACGTACTTCGCGATGCCCTCGAGGAGCACCGGCGACGAGAACCGGAAGTAGGGCGCGTGATCGAAGTTCTGGAAGATGACGAGGTCGAAGCTCTCGAGTTCCTCCGAGAACAGGCGCTCGTGGGGGAACTCGATCAGGGCGAGCTCCCCTCCCCGCCAGCCGGCGTCGAGGTCCTGGTTGGTGCGCAGGATGAAGAAGCTCACGAGGTCGACGCTGGGATCGCCCTTGAGGAAGCGCCGGAGCACCTTCACATCCCAGCTCGGCGCGCCCGCGACCTGGAGCACGCGCACCTTGTCGCGCACGACGCTGACCACCACGGGCAGGTGGTTGTTGGCCGGCACGATGTCGTCTTCGTAGTCGGGGACGCGCACTTCGTAGGCGAAGCGGCCGACGCGATCGGGGGTCACGCTGAACGAGGCGGTGCCCTTGCCCTCTTCGTCGAGCTTCACCGACTGCTCGGTCACCGGCGTGCCGTCGCGGAGCAGGGTCGCGCGCACGGTGCGGCCCTCGTACCCGGCGCCGACCAGGGTCGCGTCGATGGTGAACGGGCTCCGCAGGAACGCGAAGCCGCCGGTGGTCACCTCGCGCACCGCGAGGTCCGCGGTGCTGCCGGCCTTGCCCACGGTGTACACGGTGAGTGGTCCCGGCAGCGTCGGAGGCGCCGCGCCCTCTTCGGTCGCAAAGCGCCGGCGGAGCAGCCCGCGGTCCAGGCCATCGGTGATGAGCACGACGCCCGCGAGCTTCTCGCCGATCACGCGCTCGTTGAGCGCGTCGAGCGCCGCCTCGACGTCGGTCTCGGGCAAGGTCGGCGCCTCGGGCAGGCCCGCCGCGAGCTCGGCGCCGAAGTGGTACACGTCGACCTCGGGCCCCTGCAGCTCCTCGACGAGTGCGAGCGCCTGGTCCCAACGCGTCACGCCGCCATCCGCCATCGACATCGAGCGCGAGGCGTCGACGAGCACGGCGACGCGCCCGGGCTCGTCCCGACCGGACTCCTCGACCCACACGGGCCGCGCGAGCATGAACACCAGCGCCGCCAGCGCCACCGCCCACAGCGCCAACTCGCCGAGGCGGGCGCGCAGCGAGCGCTCTCCGGGCCAGGCCAGCGCCAGCGCCAGCAACGCGCACACGGCGGCTACGGCAATCAGGCCGTCCGGTGCGGTGTATTCGAGCACCCCGGAAGCTCCGGGCGTGCCAGCCAGCCAGAACGCCGAGCTCATAGCTTGTTCTGCTCCATCAGCTCGCGCACGTGGACCTGGTCCTTCTTGTAGTTGGCGGTCAGGCAGTACAGCATCAGGTTGATGCCGAGCTTGATGGCCTCGCGACGCTGACGCTCGCCTCCCGGGGTGCACGGGTTGACGTGACCGCCGTCCGCGCGCCGCTCCAGGGCCCCCGAGAGGTCGTTGCGGCAGTAGATCAGCGGCGTGAGGTTGCCGATGGTCACGCCCTCGAGGTGGCGATGACGGGCCAAGCGTCCGAGCGGCCGGTCGAGCAGGAAGAACGCGCGGTACACGCTGTGATCGGCCGGGAGCGGCGCGAGCGGGCGGGTCGGGAACAGGCGGTCGCACAGCGCGCGCACCTGGTCGTCGAAGGGCGACACCTCGGCCCCGCTGGTCTCGTCGATGAACAGGAAGCCGCCGTACGACAGGTAGCGATGCAGCTGCTCGAGATGCTCGTCGGACGGCATGTCGAACTTGCCGTCGCCGAGGAGCACGGTGAACGGGTGCTGGAAGAAGTCCGGATCGGCGAGCGACACCTGGACCGACTCGGGCCGGCACTCCACGCTGGTCGAGTGGATGAGCTCGTACAGAAGCCGCTTCCACGCCTGTGGGCGCGAGGTCGTGCCGCTCCCCAGGTCGAGCTCCGCCACGTCGACCAGCGTAGCCTCGCCCAGTCCGAGCGCGGTGCCGGGCAGCATCAAGCCCGCGGACGCCAGCATCAGGAGTTCGCGTCGGTTCACGTCGGCCTCCGGCGGAGCATGAGCAGGGACTGAAGCAGGATGAGCACCGCCGAGCCACCGAGCAGGCCACTCCCGAGCTCGAGCTCGGCGCGGAACAGCTCGGGATCGAGCTCGGTCTCGGCTTCTTCGACCGTGTGGTAGGCGCGCACGTCCGACTCGATGGGGTCGGTGTTCACGGCGACCCACGCCAGCGGTGGGGCTCCCGGAAGCACGACCTGGTAGGCCCCGGCGGTCTCGGGCTCGAACACGACGCGACTGCCGTCGAGGCGGCTGCGCACCGGGTCTCCGCCGGGTCCGAGGATGTCGGGCTCGGCCGCGAGGTCCGGGAGCGGCACGGCCACGGTCTCGCCGACGATGGCGTCGATGCGTGCCGAGCCGCCGGAGGTGTCGCCGCCGAGCACGGTGACCATGCGCTGCACGAAGGGCATGAACACGGCTTGCAGCGGCAGGTTGGTCCACCCGAGGTCGAGGGTCGAGGTCCAGAACACCACGTGTCCGGTGCCGACCGTGCGCTCGACCAGGGCCGGCACGCCGCCCTCGTAGCGAATGAGCGTCCGCACGTCGTCGGACTCGGCGTAGGGCTCGAGCGTCATCACCCGGTGCGAGCGGACCCGAGAGAATCCGGCGCGTCCGCTGCGCGCGAAAGGCGCGAACATCTCGTGGCGCGTGTCGGGCAGGGCGAGCGGCACGCCCTCCTCCGCGACGTCAGCCAGGGCCTGGGAGCGGCGCAGCGCCGAAGGCAGGATGCTCGCGAACGCCGCGTTGTAGCGCTCGGCAGTGACGTTGTCGCCGGCGGCGATGACCAGGCTGCCACCCTTGCGCACGAACTCGGTCAGCCGGGGACCGATGGGACGCGGGTCGCCGACGTTGGCGAGCACGACGACCCGGTAGGTCTCGGTGTCGAGCGTGGACAGGCCGCCCGGCGTGGTCACGTCCGGCCGAAAGCCGGTCTGGGCGGTTCCCCACGGCGCGAGCGCGCGCTCGAAGAAGTACACCTCGGAGCGCAGCGGGGTATCGCCGGGGTCGCCGTCGACGACGAGGATGCGCGAGGCACCGACGCGCGGCAGGTGGAAGTAGCGGTCGTCGTCGAGCGGCAGGTCCGGGTCTTCGCAGTGCACGCGCCCGACGCCACCGAGGGCCTCGGGGGGCACGGTGATGCGCTCCTCCGCCTCTCCTTCCGGGGGAAGGTCGACGAACACGGGCACCCGGGCACCATCCGGCAGCGTGACTTCACACGGCACCTCGCGAGGCTCGGGCCCGAAGTTCGCGAGGCGAATGACGACCGTGCCGCCCTCGATACCGCTGCCGTAGGCCGCGCTGACCACCGCGACGTTGCGGCGCATCTCCGGGGCGACGGTGCGCGGAATCACCGCGCTTCCGCCCTGCACGATGCGCTCGAGCTCGGAGTGGGCGTCGGTCACGATGCGCGGGCCCGCTTCGTCGGAGAACAGCAGGATCTCGCCCGGCTCGCCACCCAGCAGTCCCCTCGCCTCGACGAGCGCCGCGCGCAGGTTCGAGGTGCCTCCCGAGACGGAGAGGTCACCGATCCGCGTCGCGACCGAGCTCGCGTCGGGGGTGAGGGCGGGCGTGAGGCGAATGGCCTCGCCGTCGAAGACCACCGCACCGAGCAGCGTTCCCTCGGGAAGGCTGTTCGCAACCGCGACGGCGTCGGCGCGAGCACGTGCGAAGAGCGTCGAGCCGCGGTCGGCCATGGACATCGACGCGCTGCGGTCGATGACGAGCACCACGCGGCCGGATCCGCCGAACTCCGGGGTCTGATCGCGGTACGAGAGCACCGGCGCCGCCACGGCGAGCGCCAACAGCAGCAGAGCGAGCACGCGCAGCGCGAGCAGCCACGGGTCCTTGATGCGCCGGCGGCGACGCAGGCGCTTGACCACCCGCTCGAGGAGCAGCATCGCCCCGAACGCACGCCGCTCGCGGGGCGTCTGCCGGGCCATGTGCGCGAGGATCGGCAGCGCGACGAGCGCAGCGATGCCCAGGGCCAGCGGCGAGAGCAGGCTCAGGCCCACGTGCCCTCCGCAACCCCATCGAGGATGGCCCGGCGAATCGCGTCCTCGAGGGGCACGTCCGTGCCGACGGGCACGTAGCGTCCACCGAAGCGCACGATGCCAGAGCGGACCTCGGACACGTAGTCGTCCACCACCTCGGCGAAGGCCTCACGGGCGCCTCCCGGATCGACGGCGAGGTCCTCGCCCCCTTCCGGGCTGTAGAACAGCGCCGCGTCCTTGAAGTCGAGGGTCCACTCGCCGCGATCGAAGAGGTGGAACAGGCGCACGTCGGTCTTGCGCCGGGCAAACGCGGACATGGCCGGCAGCCACTCGGAGGGCTCCTCCATGCCGTCGGTGATCAGTCCCACCCAGCTGCGGCGCCGGGTGCGGCCTCCGACCGCGAGCAGCGTCTGGCCGAGGTTCGCACGCCCCCCGGGGCGGGCGGTGGCGAGCGCCGCAAAGCACTGCTGGAGGTGGTTCTTGCCGGTACGCGGCGGCAGGCTCGTGTACGCCGCACCCTGACCCGCGAGGAGCTCGAGTCCCACGGGCTCACCGTGCCGGTGCAGGAAGAACAGCAGCGTCGCCGCCAGGGTGAGCGCGTAGCCCGCCTTGGAGGTGTCGAGGTCCGGGTAGCCGCCGCGACCCGTGGTCCCGGTGTCCATGTCCCCGGAGAGGTCGACGACCACCGTGCACGGCAGCTGGGTCTCGGTGACGAAGCGCTTGATCACGAGCCGGTCAGAGCGCGCGAGCACCTTCCAGTCGAGGTGCCGCAGATCCGCACCCGGCTGGTACTCCTGGTAGTCGGCGAACTCCACCGCCTGCCCGACCCGGCGCGAGCGATGCTCGCCCATCATCAGGCTCTCGGTGAGGACCCGCGCCCGGAGGTGCAGGTGGCGGATGCGCGCGAGTACGGCGGGATCCCAACCCACGTCAGCGCACCTCTCCCGATCCGGCGTGGCGGCGCATCTAGCGAACCTCTTCGAGCAGCTGCTCGATCACGCGGGCCGGAGTCCAGCCGTCGGCCTCGGCCTCGAAGTTGAGCACGATGCGGTGCCCGAGCACGGCGGTCGCGATCGCTCGAACATCCGCGGGCGTGGGCAGCTCGCGTCCACGGAGGGCCGCCCAGGTCCGAGCGCCGATGGCGAGGTACTGCGACGCGCGCGGACCCGCGCCCCAGCGCAGCTTCTCGGTGGCCTTGTATCCGGAGCCCGGTCGCGTCGCCGCGGCGAGCTTGACCGCGTACTTCACGACGTCCGGGTTCGCCGGCAGACGCCGGAGCACGCCCTGGAGCGCGAGCAGCTTGTCCGCGTCGAGGATCTGGCGCACCTGCGGCATCTCGCCGACGGTGGTGCGCCGCACGATCTCCTCCTCCTCCTCGAGCGTCGGGTAGCCCACCTCGATGGAGAGCATGAACCGGTCCTGCTGCGCCTCGGGCAGCGGGTAGGTGCCCTCCTGCTCGATCGGGTTCTGGGTGGCGAACACGAGGAAGGGGTTCGGCAGGCGGTGCGTGTGACCCGCCGCGGTGACGTGCCGCTCCTGCATCGCCTGGAGCAGGGCCGCCTGGGTCTTCGGCGGGGTGCGGTTGATCTCGTCGGCGAGCAGGAGGTTGGTGAACACGGGGCCCTGCACGAAGCGCAGCGAGCGCCCCCCGGTGCTCCGGTCCTCCTCGAGCACCTCGGTGCCGGTGATGTCGCTGGGCATCAGATCCGGCGTGAACTGGATGCGACCGAAGTCGACGCCGAGCGAGTCCGCCACCGTGTGCACGAGCAGGGTCTTGGCGAGGCCGGGCACACCGACGAACAGGCAGTGTCCGTTGGAGAACAGCGCGGTGAGCATCAGCTCCACGACGTGCCGCTGGCCCACGACCACCTGGCCGATGGCATCGAGCAGGGCTTCGCGGGTGGGGGCGAGCTGCTCGAACAGCGCGATGTCGTCACTCATGAACGGTCTCCGTCGGCAGCGAGGTCAGCCCTCGCCGCCTCGCTTGATGATCTGCAGGTAGCGGCCGCGTCGCGAGGCCTCGTTCGCGTCGCCGAGCGCCTCGGCGAGCTCCCCTAGCGCACTCTGGAGCTCGGGGTCGAAGGGGTTGATCTCGACGGCCTTGAGGTAGGCCGCGTAGGCCTCTCGGCTGCGCCCCTCGCTGCGGGCGATGTCCCCGAGCGTCTTGTGGGACATGCCGAACTCCGGGTAGTCCTCGAGGCTCTTCTCGAGCGCTGCCCGAGCTTCGCGCGGCTGCCCGAGCTGGAGGTGGGCCTCGGCGAGCCGGTTGGCGAGCAGCGGCGAGTGAGGCTCGTCCGGGTCCTGCGCCTTCTCGTACTCGGTGAGGGCCGCGAGAGGGCGGTCGCGCTCGAGCAGCATGTCGCCGAGACGCACGAACCCGGCGAGGTCCTTGCGCTTGGCGAGCACCGGGTCGACGTCCTCGGCCTCGCCGCCAGCGAGCACGGGGTTGAGTTCCTCGAGCTTCTTGGCAACCAGCCCGCGCTTGCCGATCCACGCGCGCCAGTCGGCGAGCAGCGCGTCGAAGTTCTTCGCGCCGACCTCGTCCGCCAGCGCCACCCGCGGGTCCTCGCCGCGCTTCACCCGCGGCAGCGTGCGCAGCAGTACGTCCTCGCCGCTGGTCTCGAAGCAGTAGTGCATCAGAGATGCGAGCTGGGCGTAGGCGAGCGCGGCCTCTTCCTGCGAGTCGAGCAGGGCCAGCGACGGATGCATCTTCTCGAAGGGCACGAGGCTGTCGTTCGCCAGCGCGTCGGCGAGCAGCGACTCCTGCCGCACCGAGAGCCGGAAGTTGTCCCGTCCATCTCGCCAGCGGTTGTCGAGGTACTTGGCGATGGCTTCCTGCAGCCACACGGGCGCGTGATCATCGGTCTGGTGTGCGACCACGAGGTGCACGTACTCGTGGGCGATGGTGTCCTGCCAGGTGTACCCGAGCGCACGGGTCCGCGGCGACATCACGAGCAAACGCGCCCACTTCGAGATGGCGACGACGCCGGTGGTCTCGATGGCCGAGCGCGGAAGCCCGCTCGCGGCGGTGAAGCTACGCGGCTCGGGGTAGAGCTCGACCACGGTGCCACCTGGCGGTCCACTGCCGAGCACCGGGGAGTACGCGGCCTCGGACAGGCGAACGGTCTCGATCGCGTCGTCGACGAGCACGGCATCGAGACCCGGCGCGTAGGCCGCCCGCCACTTGCCCCGCTCGGCACGGGTCCACTCCTCGGTCGCGGCGGCGGTGGCCTCGATCTGCGACAGCTCGCCGTGCTCTTCCTGGTACCCGGCGCGGCGCGCCTTGCCGGAGAGCTCGGCGGCACGGGCGTGATCACCGCGGAAGAACGCGGTTCGCGCGGCGAACACGAGCGTATCGGCATCGCTGCTGTTCTCGGCGTCGAGGGCTGCGACGACCTCTTCCGCGCACACCACGTCGTTGGCGCGAAGACAGCGCTCCCCCTCGGTGACCGAGGCGGCGAGTGCCGAGAGGACCAGGAGCCAGGCGATCATTGGTGCACCAGCTCCTCGAAGTAGCGCTTCTTCAGGGCCCGGTACTCCTCTGGAACCTCGCCCTCCATGCCCTCGAGCAGCATGCGGCGGTACTCCTCGGGCGTGCGGAAGTCCTCGGGACTCGGGATGTCGACGGAGTTGTCGCCACGACGCTCGTTGCCCTCGCCTCCGTTGTCGTTGTTGCCGTTCTGATCCCCGCCCTCCTGCTGCTCGGGGTCGGCGCCGCCGCCCGGGCCGGGGATCTGCTGCGACTGTCGCAGGCTCTCTTCGAGCGCCCGACGGGCGTCCTTGACTCGCTCGCCCGCCATGCCCTGCTCGCCCTCGGCCTGCATCGGGCGGCCCTGGCCGAGCTCCTGCCCCGCGGACTGCATGCGCTGGTTGGCCTCGCCGAGGGCCTCGGACATGCCCTGCGGCTGAATCGGCATCTGCTGACCGACCTGCTCGGCCTGCTCGGAGAGTTCTTCCAGGCGCTCCTGGAGCTGGTCCTGTTGCTGCTCGAGCTTCTGGGCCTGACGCTGCACCGCCGGGTTTGCCTGGCTGGCGAGTTCCTGGAGCTTGCGGATGATCTCGTCGACCTCCCGCATCTGACGCTCGATGTGGCGCTGCTCCGGCCCGCCGGGGCCCTGAAGGTTGCCGCGGGCCATACGCTCGGCGAGCTCACGGCTCTTGCCGACCCGGTACCAGGCCTCCTCGATGTCGCGGATGCCCTGGCTCGCCCCGCTCAGGTCACGCGCGGAGGCGGACTCTTCCAGACGACGCGACTCGTCGGTCGCCGCACCCGCTCGCTCCTGCTCGTTGAGGCTGCGAGAGGCCTTCTCCAGGCCCGCCTCGTACTGCTCGCTGCGGCGGGTGAGCTCGGCGGTCTCCTTCTCGAGCTGCTCCCACAGCTCGGCCGCCTTCTCGGATCCCTTCTCGTCGCCCTGCTCCCGGAGCTCGGAGACCTGCTGCTGCAGCGCGGCCTGCTCCTCTTCGAGCTTCTTCATCTCCTCGATGACGTCCCTGGCCTGCTCCATGACCTGCTCGTCCTCTTGCGCCTGCTGGGACATCTGATCCTGGATGGACTGGGAGAGCTGCTCGATCTGCTCGGCAAGCCGCGCCATGAGCTCGGCGGCCTCTTCGTTGTCGCCGCGGGCGAGCGCATCGCGGATCTCCTGCATCAGCAGGCTCATCTCGGACTCGCGCTGGTTGACGAAGCTCTTCAGGGGACCGCGCTTGAGCGCGGCGGAGAGCTCGGCGATGCGCTTGAGCTGTTCTTCGAGCCGCTCGAGGCGCGCGTGCATCTCGATGGGGTCGGCCCCGCGCTCGGCCATGTCGCGCAGGTTCGCGGCCGTGCCCTCGAGCTCCTCGGCGATCTGGGTGAGCTGCTGCATCAGCCGGCCCTGGACGACCTGGTCGAGCATGAGGATGGCCTGCTCGAGCGTCGCGATGTGGCCGGTGCGCATGTCGCCGAGCTCGATGGCGCTCTGCGCGAGCGGCGCCTCCTTGAGCCCCGGCGTGAACGCGACCTGGGAGTAGCGCACGAGCTCGCGCGCCGAGCGACGGACCATGCGCGCCGCCTGGGCCGAGAGCCCCTCGAGGATCTCGATGCCGCCCCACTCGGCGATGGCGTCGTCGAGCGGACCGTGGCGCTCGGCCACCGCCTCGCCCCACGAGGCGTAGTCGCCGGAGTCGCCGCGACCCGGCGGGAACTCTTCCTCCAGGTGGTCCGCGAGGATGGTGATCATCGCCTCGATGAGCTCTGACTCGCGCTTGAGCTGGCGCTGATCGAGTCCCCGCTCGCCGAGGATGACCAGCTCGATGGCCCGGCTGCGGCCAGCCTTCGACCCGGACCACGCATCGTTGTCCCAGGCGGCGACCACGAGGTCGACGCGCGCCCCCTTCTGGAGGCCGAGGTCCCGCGGGGTGAATGCACGGGTATCGAACAGCTCGGCCTTGCGGGTCTCGGGACGGGCGATGGGCGAGCCGACCGCGACGCCGTCGATCTCGATATCGACCTTGCGGATGCCGTAGTCGTCGAGCGCACGCCAGCCGAGGGAGATGGGCTCGTCGAGGGCCACCTCGAGCACGTCCGCCGCCTCGTCGAGGGTGACCTCGGGTGGCAGATCCGGCTCGGGCTCGATCGCGAAGCTGTCGGAAGGATGCGGCTCTCCGCCGCGGTACACCACGAAGTGCCAGGTGCCCGGGTCGATCTGCACGGTGAGCTCGCCTTCCAGACGGCGCTCGACGAGCCCGGCGTCGAGCGGCGGCTCGTCGTAGGCGACCAGTGCCGCGGCGTCCGCCTGGCGACCGACCTTGGCGGAGATCTTCACCTTCGTGCCCGGCGGGGCGTGGATGACGCCGGTCGAGTTCGGCACGGTGCTCGGATCGAGGCCCGTGTACTCGGGATAGACGTACTCGAGCACGATGTCGCCCACACGGCTCCGCGGTCCAACGCCATCGAGGTCCACGGCCGCCGCCGCGGTGTCGGCTCCGAGGCCACCGAGCCAGAACTGCCAGGCACCGCCCGCACCTCCGGGCACGAGGATGGACGCCAGGCAGTTCACACCGACGAGTCCGAAGACGACGGCCGAGCGCCACAGCAGCGGACGCGTCGAGTGCACGCGGCCGGGGTCGACACGCTCGATGCGCTTTGCCGCGCGGCGGGCGACCAGCGCCAGCAGCTCGGGACTCTCCTGGCCCTGCGGGCCGTCGACGCGCTCGACCGAGGTCACCAGCCGCCCGCCGAGCTCTTCGTCGAGCTTTTCGACCAGGCGAGCCTGGCGCAGCGGATCGCCCGAGGAGCGCCAGCGACGCAGCATCGGCACCAGCGCCGCCGCCCACACCCCTGCTCCGAAGAGCAGCGCGAGCGTCGCCGCCGCACCGGAGCGGTCCCAGCGGAGGGCAGCCGCGGCCAGGGCAAGGAACAGCGCGAGCAGGAACACCACCAGGACCTGCAGACCCACCTGTCCGACGAGGACCGCGCGCTCGCGACGAACGAGGCGGCCGACAAAGGCAGCGATGCGGTTCAGGTCCTGGGCCATGCTTCTCCGCGAGCAGGACGTCGTAGCACAGTCATCGCTTACGCCGGACCGTGCACCGTCTCAAACATCTTGACGACCGTAGACATGCCGCGGTTCCGCCACTGAGCGGCCGAGGGCGCGGTGGCGCGCGACAAAGGCCCAACGAGTTGACGGGCTGAGCCGCGCGAGACATACTGCACGCACGTTCATCCAAACGCTTGTCCAGTGAGGTCCCCGTGGACGATCTCTCTCCCCGCCAGGCCGAGATCCTCGAGTTCATTCTCTCGGCCATCGATCAATCCGGTGTGACGCCGTCGTACCGCGAGATCGGTGCCGCGCTGGACATCAGCAGCACGAACGGTGTCAGCGACCACATCAAGGCGCTCATCCGAAAGGGATACCTCGAGCGGGTCGGCGGCAGCGGTCGCTCGCGCTCGCTGCGTCCCACCGAGCGGGCCACCGGCGGCTTCGTCGAAGAAGGCACGGTCGGTGTGCCGATCCTCGGCCGTGTGGCGGCGGGCGTGCCCCTGCTCGCGCAAGAGAACTACGAGGGCACCATGCGCGTGGACTCGAACATGCTGCCGACGGGCGGCAAGGTGTTCGCGCTCGTCATCACCGGCGACTCGATGATCGAGGACGGCATCCACGAGGGCGACCTGCTCCTCGTCCGGCAGCAGGCCAACGCGCGCACCGGCGAGATCGCGGTGGTCATGGTCGATGGCGACGCGACGGTGAAGCGCTTCTTCCCCGAGGGTAACCGCCTGCGGCTGCAGCCGGCGAACTCCGCCATGGAGCCGATCTACGTCGATCGCAACAGCGGCGACGTCCAGGTCATCGGCGTCGCGGTCGGCGTGTACCGCCAGCTCTAGTCGGCTCCGGCCCTGTGATGCGAGCCGCAACCAGCGGCGTACGCGCGATCAGGGCTGCTTCGGGCGAATGTACAGCTCGGTCCGCAGGACATCGGTTCGCGTGGACTCGCCCATGGCGTCGATGACGGCCACCACCTCGACCGAGTCGCTCTTCCCGCGCACGGTGCCGGCGTTGTAGGCAGCGCGAAGCACGGGCTTCCGGGCGCCGCAGCCCACCTCGTCGATCTCGAGGAAGGTGCTGCCGCCGCGGCAGGCCTTGAGCAGCGAACACGCCCACGGATGAGTCGTGACCTCGAGCTTCACGCAACCGCCGCCCTCGAGCTTGGCGGTGCCAGCAGAGAGCAGCTGGGCCTTGATCACAGGCTGGAACGCCGTGCCCTCGGAGCGAAGCAGCGCGTGGGAGCCGGGAATCGCGCGCTCGGGCGCGACGCTGTCGCCGTCCTGGCTCTTTGCCACGAACTCGACGCGCCCACGGAGAACGCGCGTGCCGGGCGTCTCGAGTGCGGAGAGCAGCCGCGCCTCGCCTCCCTTGAGGAACTTGCCGTCGGTACCACCCGAGAGGTGCACGGCCACGTCGTCGCGCAGCGCCGCCAGACCCGCCGCCGAGAAGGCCACGGCCTTCGGTGCTTCGCTGCCCACGCCTTCGGCCTCCATGCGGATCTCGCTGAGGCAGCCCTTGCTGAGGCGGCGCATCGCGCCTCCCTCCGTGAGCACCTGGGCCGGCGCGCCGGGCACGAAGCCCTCGCAGAGCAGGTAGTGGACCGGCTCACTGACCCCGCGGTCGATGAGCCATCCCTTGAACGCCTGCTCGTCCGCGACCTTCACGAGCAGCGGGACGACGCTCTTCTTGGTCGAGGTGAAGGCCACGACACCGTCGAGGCGCCGGGGACCGTAGCTGCCGTCGCGGTAGCTCCACCGCACGCCGCCACAGTCGAATGCCGGAGCATCTTGCGTACCGGGCAGCAGCTCGCACTCGACCGGCACGGAGCCGTGGTAGACCCACGCACCGCGAGCATCGAGGCTGACCGGGTAGTGGAAGCTCGGACCGGTGAGCCAGGCCTCCTGGATGCCATCCCCGTCGATGTCCGTCGTCCGCGTGTGACGCAAACGCCGATGGTCGACGCCCTCACGCCGCACGAACCCACGAGGCACGACGAGCTTGTCGTGCGTGCCGTTGCCTCCCACCACAGACTCACGAAGCTTCACGACCGGGTCGTAGTTGAGCGGCTGCCACTGGATGGCCTGGTACACGATGGGCATCGACGCAAGGAGGATGCACACGATCAGCACCATGCGAAGCATGTTCTGAAGCGGGCGTTCTTCGAGTGCGAACTCGCCGTCGCCGATGCGGACCCGGTCGCCGACCTTGAGCTTTACCGCTGCTTCGCCGAGCTCCCTGCCGTTCACGGCGGTGCCCGACGCGGAGTTCAGATCCGTGATCCAGTACGCGTCCCCCTGGTAGGCGATGGTCGCGTGCTCCATGGACACGAGGGGGTCTTCGAGGTCGAGCCCCCCGCGCTTGCGCCCGAGTCGCAGCGTCTCTTTCGGGTCCAGCTCGACCCGAGTGCCCTCGAGTGGACCGGAAAGGAAGATGAGATCGACGGCGGACGACATGGAATCCCCTTGGGCAAGGGATTCTAAAGTGCCGGCCCGCGCCGTCAAGCCGCGTCGAGCACGCAAGCCACCAGTTGCGTCTGCGCCACAGACCGTTAGGCGCTTGGGACGGGCAGAGCGGCCCGATTGGGAGGCCAAGATGCGCAGCATGGGACCGGCGCAGGCGGGAGGCATTGCGCTTCCGCCGCTCACGCCAGGCCTGCGCAACCTGCTCATCCTCTTGTTCGCGCTGTACGTGCTCGAACTGGTGAGCCAGAACTTCCTCGGCGTCCCCGTGGCTCTGCTCGCGTGGGGACCTGGAAGCACCTTCCCGTGGCAGCCCGTCACGCGCTTCCTGGTCACGGGACCCGCGCCGCCGACCAGCGTGCTGTTCATGCTGCTCGCGGTGTACTTCTTCGTCCCCCCTACCCTCCAGATGAACACGCGACGCGAGCTCATCGAGATCGGTCTGGCCACCGTGCTGGGTTCGACGGTGCTCGCCTTCGTCTACGACCTCGCGATGCCGCACAGTTACACCGCCGGATACAGCTCTCTGCTGCTCGCGATGGTGACCCTGTTTGGCCTGCGCGCCCCGGACGCGAGCGTGCTGCTCATGTTCGTGCTGCCAATTCCAGCGAGGGTGTTCATCTGGCTTTCCGGCCTGACAGCCGGGCTCACGGCTCTCGCCTTCCCGGGAAGACTCGGTGGAGATTACCTCGGTGCCTTCCTCGGAGTGCTGTTGTGGTGGTACGGTCGCGGCCCCGGAAAACGTCGGCGCGAATTGGCCGCCCAGGGAAGACAGGTCGAGCGGGAGCTGCGCCGCTTCACTGTCCTCCAAGGCGGTCAAGCCGATGATGATCTCGTGCACTAGGAGATTTACGTGACTCGAATCCTGGACGGAGGCCTTGCCACCACGCTGCAGGCGGACGGCCTCCCCAAGTGGACTCCAGCGGACGAGTGGATTCTCTCGAAGACGGATCGAGTAGAAGCCGCCCATCGCCGCTTCGTGGAAGCCGGCTCGGAGATCGTGCTCGCCGGCACCTTCCGCGCCCTCCCCCACCTCAACCCGAACTGGGATGCGGTCGCCATCAACGCGATGAAGGCCGTGACCAACGCTACGGCCGGCACCCGCGCCGAAGCCTGGGCCTCGATCGGTCCGGGCAGCACCCGCGACACGACCTGGCTCGACCTTCCCGCGCGTCGTCGCTACGCCGTGAACGCCGGCTGGCGTGACCTCGCGGCCAAGGTCCTCGACCACGGCGCCGTGGGCATCGCCCTCGAGACCTTCGTCGACCCCTACGAGGCGGTCGAGGCCGTCGAGTCCGTGCGTGCCGTCGCGGGCACGAAGGTGCCCGTCGCCGCCACGCTCGTCGCTGGCCCGGACGGCTGCCTCCTCGACGGAAGCCCGCCGTTCGCGCACCTCAACGCGCTCGTCGAGGGCGGTGCCACGATCGTCGGCTTCAACTGCGGCGGTTCCGTGAAGGACATCCTCTCCACGCTGAGCTGGTGCCGCGAGATCGAGGCGCCGATCTGGCTCAAGCCCGGTCGGGTCAAGGAGGACTCCGACGAGGACGTCCTCGCCGTACTCGATCGCATCGCTGCCGAGGCCGACTACGTCGGTGGTTGCTGTGGCGTGACCCCCGAGCTCATCGAGCGCTTCGCCCTGGCCGCCACCGCGTGAGCCGGCCCGCCCTGCTCAAGGGCGAGCCCATGCAGCTGGACGTCGTGTACCGGCCCATCGCCTGGGTCATGGTCGTGCCGCCAGCTGCACTCCTCGGTGCCCTGCTCTTCTGGCTGGGTCACGTCTACGTGGCCCCGCTTCCACCTGTCGTGGCATGGCTCGGCCACGCCGCCTTCTTCTGGATGCGCGGTGACCGTCCCTGCCAGGTCCAGATCGCGGACGAACGCGTCGTGCTCGACGACCCGCGCCGCGGCCAGCGTCTGGCCGTCGAGACGGCGCGTGTCCACGCCGCCAACCTCACCCTTCGCCAGCGCGACGACGGTGGGACGACCGCCCTCCTCGTGCTCTGGGACGAGACGCGACCGCTCCTCGCACTGCGCCTCGCCGTGCCGCGCACGACGCCCCGAGACGAAGAGGTCGATGGCGACCTGATCAGCGCCTCGGTTGGCGGTGATGGCGGTACAGCCTATGCCTTCGCGCCCGTCGGCGCGGTCGGCCGACAGCTCATCCGCGACCCGAACGGCGCCGTCGTCGCCTGGTACCGGGCCCTGCCGCGCGAGGTGCGCGAGCGTACGCCGGTGAGGGTGTGGCGCGGCCAGGAGCCGGCGCTGGACCTCCTCGGTCGCCACGACGAGAACTGGGACGGCGTGCTCCTGCTCGAGAGCGACGCCGCAATCCTGGACGGCGCCCCTGTCGACGCGGCCGGCTGGCAGTGGGGGCACAGCACCCGTCAGGCCATGCTTCTGCAGGTCCCCGATGGCAGCCAGGGCTTCTCCGGCGCCACCCTCGATCTCGGTGTGCTGCGCATCGGCGGGCACACGGTCGCGTTTCCCGCCGGACTGGCCGAGGACCTCGGCGACGCCGTCGCGCTGGACGAGACCAGCCTGCACACCCACAGCGGCGAGGGGGCGGCGGTCCTCTACCACCTGCTTCGGCACACACCCCGCGGACGGTGGCCCCAGCCGCTCGTGGACGCGCTGCACGAGGCTCGCGCGATCCTCGGCGGCGAGCCCGGCGCAGTCGCGTGATCGCACGTCCGCACAGCACCGCCCTGGCACCCGCGATCGCGCATCTTCCAGAGGGTATGCCAAGCACCGCCGAGCCCGTGTTTTCCGTACTGAGCGCGTGGTAGCGTCGAGCCGATGACCAAGCATCTGTCCGAGACCGAGCGACGCTCCCAGATCCTCCGCGCGGCACGTTCCGTGTTCGTCGAGAAGGGCTTCCAGGTCGCGCGCGTCGAGGACGTCGCGAAGCGCGCAGGCCTCTCCAAGGGCGCCGTCTACTTCTACTACTCGAGCAAGCGCGAGCTGTTCATGGCGCTCGTGCGCGAAGAGCACGAAGCGACCTACTCCTTTCTCGACGCCGCCGAGACCGACGAGCGCCCCGCCGCGGTCAAGCTCATGGAGCTCGGCATGCGCTACCTCGACTACTTCGCCGGGTTGAAGTCGCCCCCACGCTTCTTCCTGATGATGTGCGAGATCGGCATCCGCGACGAGGAGATCCGCGAAGAGGTCCAGGCGGTGCACCAGCACTTCATCGATGCGGTGACTCGAATCATGGCCCAGGGCATGGCCGAAGGCTCGTTCCGTCCCCTCGACCCCCAGGCGGTGGCGGTCATGCTCAAGGCGCTGATCGACGGGCTCGCGGGCGAGTCGGCCGTGGGCATCCGCCCCGACAAGGAGGTCCTCGCGGTCTCCGGCATGCAGTTGATCCTCCACGGCATCCTCGCCGACGGAGTGAAGCTGTGAGCGACCAGCCCGCGTTCACCCCCGGCAACGCCTTCGCGTGGATCTCTCCCAAGCGAGGCCTGTTCCTCGCGAGCGCCGACGGCCAGGTCTACGACCCGGCGCTGCCCGTGGACACCATGCGCTGGGGCAGCTTCAGCGTGACCGCCACGCAGACCGCGTCGTTCTCGTGGCCCACCTGGTCCCCAGACGGTCGCTGGCTGGCGGTGTTCCGTCTCCCCTCCGAGCACTCTCGCGCGCGGCTGTTCACCATCGAGCAGGGCGGCGTCCGCTCCACGGAGCTCGGCGAGCTCGGCGACCGCATCCCCATCTACCTGTACTGGTCCCCCAGCGGGCGACGCATCGCCACGCTGTGCCAGGCGGGGAACGACCTCGAGCTGTCCTGCTTCGACACGGAGTCCCTCGGCCGACAGATCGCGCTCGCTTCGGGGACGCCCCTGTTCTTCACCTGGGCCGACCGCGAGGTCCTTGCCTTCGTCGGAACGAACCAGGGACAGACGCGCCTCGAGCTCTTCGACCCGCGCGCCGCCGGGCACAGCACCGTGTTCCCCGGCCAACCCGGCAACTTCTGCGCGCCGCTGTGGATGGACGACCGCGCCGTGTACGTGCTCCACGAGGGCGGCGAGACCTGGCTGTCGACCGCCGGGAGCTCGGACAGCGAGCCGCACAAGCTCGAGCGCGTGCACGGACTCGTCGCCATGCTGCCCTCACCCAAGGGCGAATGGCTGGCCCGCGCCGTGGCTCCCGACGGGGACGGCACGCCGTACCGTGACCTGTCGCTGGTCTCGGTCCGCACGGGAGAAGTGCGGCCCATCGCGGACACCTCCTGCCTCGCCTTTGTGTGGAGCCCCAGCGGCGACGCACTGATCACCGCGCGCGTCGATACCGACCGCAACCTCATCGTGTGGTCGCGCCTCGACATCGACAGCGGAGAAGAGCTCGAGCTCGCGGCGCTCTACCCAACGCGTGACCTCGGCTTCTACCTGCGCTTCTTCGAGCAGTACGCGCAGTCGCACCAGCTCGTGTCCAGCGATGGCAAGCACCTGCTGCTCGCCGGTGGGCTCGACGACGCGCCCGATCCGGACCGCCCGCGCATCTGGCAGATCGCCACTGACGGCAGCGGCATCGACGAGATCGACGAGGGTCTGTTCGCCGTGTATGCCCCGAGGCCCACGGACGGATAGGGCGAGTTCCTGCCAGGAGAGCTCGTGCCCATCCGCGAAGCCGTCGCCCGCCTCATCGCCCCCGCTCCCGAGCCCGATCCGCGCATTGGCCAGCTCGTCACCCAGGTCAACGAGCTCGAAGCGAAGATCACGAAGCTCGAGAAGCGCCTGTCGATGACCATGGGCGCGCTCCAGGCGGCCACCGCCCAGCTCACCGGGCTCGACAAGCGCACGGACGAGGCCCTGTCCACCGCCCGGCAGGCTTCGCAGCTCGCGACCACCGCGCGGAGCACCGCGGAGAGCGTGGCCGAGGCCATCGAGGCCCTCGAGGATCCTGCGGACACGAGTGTGCTCGACGGCTCCGTCGGCAAGATCCGCGAGGCGCTCGCCACCGGCGAGTTCGATGGCATGCTCGACGAGCTCGCGCGCGCGGAACGCGCCGGCAAGGCGCGTAAGGGTGTGCTCGCCGTGATCGAGGCGCGCCGCTGAGGAGCCCCTCAGTGGGGAGGTGGTTATCCGGCCCCTCTTCCCCCGGGGGTCCCCATGTCCGTCCTTTCCCGTCTCGGCCTCGATGGCGAGCTGTCCGGAGCCTGGTCCAACGGTGGCGCGATGTCCACCAACGGCGAGCTGCTCGAGTCCTACAACCCCGCGACCGGCGAGCTGCTCGGTACCGTCCGCATGGCCGGTGTCGAGGAGTACGAGTCCATCGTCGCCAACGCCCAGGCCGCCTTCAAGAAGTGGCGCATGGTGCCGGCGCCGAAGCGTGGCGAGATCATCCGCCAGGCCGGTGAGGCCCTCCGTCGCCACAAGGACGACCTTGGCGCGCTCGTGACCATGGAGATGGGCAAGATCCTCTCCGAGGGTCTCGGCGAGGTGCAGGAGTCCATCGACATGGCCGACCTCGCGGTCGGCATGAGCCGTCAGCTGTGCGGCCAGACCATGCACTCCGAGCGTCCCGGTCACCGCATGTACGAGCAGTGGCACCCGCTCGGCATCGTCGGCATCATCACCGCGTTCAACTTCCCGAACGCCGTGTGGGCCTGGAACGCCATGGTGGCCGCGATCGCCGGCGACACCATGATCTGGAAGCCGTCGCTGAAGACGCCGCTCACCGCCATCGCGACCCACAAGATCATCGACGAGGTGTTCACCGCGAACGGCCACCCCGGCGTGATGAACCTCATCATCGGCGCGGACGCGACCGTCGGCGAGACCATGATCCACGACCGTCGCCTGCCCCTGATCAGCGCGACCGGCTCCACCCGCATGGGCCGTCACGTCGGCACCGTCGTCGCCCAGCGCCTCGGCCGCAGCCTGCTCGAGCTCGGCGGCAACAACGCGATCATCGTCGAGAAGGACGCGGATCTCGGTATCGCCGTGCCCGGCATCGTGTTCGGCGCGTGCGGCACCAGCGGTCAGCGCTGCACCAGCACCCGCCGCATCTACCTGCACGAGGACATCGCCGACAGCGTGATCGACAAGCTCGTCAGCGTGTACAAGACGATCACCATCGGCAACCCGCTCGACGGCGGCATCCTCATGGGACCGCTCATCGACGAGGATGCCGTGAAGATGTACGAGTCGGCGCTCGAGACCATCCAGGCCCAGGGCGGCGAGATCCTCGTCGGCGGCGAGCGCCTCGACGGTCCCGGCCACTTCGTGAAGCCCACGCTGGTCCGCGCCCACGACGGCATGGACATCGTGAAGCACGAGACCTTCGCGCCGATCCTCTACGTGTTCACGTACAGCGACCTCGAGGACGCCATCGCCCGTCAGAACGACGTGGACCAGGGCCTGTCCTCCGCGATCTTCACCAACAGCTTCCGCGCCTCGGAGACCTTCCTGTCCCACATGGGCAGCGACTGCGGCATCGCCAACGTCAACATCGGCACGTCCGGTGCGGAGATCGGCGGCGCCTTCGGTGGTGAGAAGGAGACCGGCGGCGGCCGCGAGGCCGGCTCGGATGCCTGGAAGGCTTACATGCGCCGTCAGACGAACACCCTGAACTGGTCCACGGATCTCCCGCTGGCCCAGGGCGTGCGGTTCGACGTCTGATGTGGGCCCTGATCCTGGCTTCGGCGCTCGCGCAGGACGCGATCAGCATGTCCGCGGTTCGGCAGGTGCAGGCGGGACAATCCCCGTCGATCACCTTCACGCCGGGCGTCAGCGGACAGATCGACGTGTCGCTCACCTGCGCGGGCAAGCGCTTCGGTCTGTCCGAAGCCATCCAGCCGGGCCGCGATCAGGTCCTCACCCTCGCGGGCCTGCCCACCGGAACCCACCGGTGCGCGGGCTCGCTCTCGCTGCGCGCGGATGACGGGTCGACGGGACAGATGCCCCTGAACCTCGACGTCGCCATCCTCGCCCCACTGTCGCTCTCGGTGAAGGCCGACGAGCTCGACCTCGACGGACACAGCCTGTGGCTGGAGTCGTCGCGTCCCCTCACCCACGTCTCGCTCGAGGCGATCGGCGAGGGCGGCAAGGTCATCGGCGATGCCAGCGTGGACCTCGACCACATGCTGCGTGCCGAGATCCCCTGGTCCCAGCTCGACGGTGACGTGCTCCAGCTGCGCATCGTCGGCACCGACCAGTCCTCGCTCAAGGGCGAGCTGGTGCTCTCGCCGTGGTCCTACGCGATCCCCCACGAGGACGTGGTGTTCGCCTCGGGCAAGCACGACATCGTCGGCGCCGAGGAGCCGAAGCTCGAGAGTGCGTGGACCGACCTCCAGGCCGTGAAGAAGCGCTTTGGCGACATCGTCGAGATGCAGCTGTTCGTCGCTGGCTACACCGACACCGTCGGCGCGGCGTCGAGCAACCAGGCGCTGTCCGAGCGCCGCGCCCGCGCGATTGCGAGCTGGTTCCGCTCGCGCGGCTTCTCCGGCGCGATCTGGTACCAGGGCTTCGGCGAAGATGCGCTCGCGGTCGGTACCCCCGACAACACGGACGAGGCCGCGAACCGTCGCGCCCTGTACGTGGTCGCAGCCGAGCGTCCACCGATCTCGACCGAGCTGCCCCGTTCGAGCTGGAAGAAGCTGCCCTAGCCCACGGGGTCGCGGAACACGGCGCGCCCCTGCTCGCCGAGCGCGTCGCGAAGCTCCCCGAGCGTGTGCTCCGGGTGTGCCGCCGTCCACGCGACCACCGCCTCGAACAGGGCGACGAAGCGCTCGGGCACGCCCGCCGTGTACAGCCCCTGGAAGAACACGCGCACGCCCGACTCGTCACGAAACAGGTCGAGCATGGCGTTTCCGGGCACGCTCTCGGGCAGCTCGACCGGGAAGCGAACCGGCTCGGTCCGCCAGCTTCGGGAGCGCTGAGGCGGCTCGCCGAGCTGCGTGGTCACGTTGATGAAGCAGCCGATGGTCGGCACGCTCGCCGGCCGCCACACGCGGTGCCAGCCTCGCCACAGCACATACACCACGGAGAGCACGACGAGATCGAAGAAGTACGCCCCCATGCGCGCACTGCGTCCCGCTTCGCGCCTGGACCACCACTGACCGAACCACCCCGCCCCGGGGAGATGCGCCAGCCGGCCCCGCAGGTACAGCAGCCGGCTCATGCCGAAGAAGGCCATGGGCGGAAGCCGAGCATGGGGAAAGGTCTCGACGCGCGCCCGCGCGAAGGCGGCGCTCGCCTCGGAGAAGCGCCGTTCCGCCACCAGCTCGGACTGCTGAAACAGGCCGTTGGCGAGCATCGCCGGCAGCCCGCGGAGACCGAGCAGATCGCGGTTGCTGTACGCGGACAGGCAGCGGACGAGGTGCTGGTCGAAGGCCAGGTGCACCGTGAGGAAGGCGCAGTAGGTCAGCGCCGCCTCGAGCGTGACCCCCTGGTCCGCCGCCAGCCTCGCGTGGGCCCGCACGGCGTCGTGGTCACATCGGCCGAGGGCGCCGTGGGTTCGCGGGGCGAGCGCCCGTGAGGGAAGCCGCATGCGCGCATCACCGACCAGCCTGCGCTCGTAGTAGTCGCACGCCGCATCCACGCGCTCGGGGGTGATCACCTGTCGCTCCCACGCCAGGTAGTCGTGCAGCGGGAGTGGGGCCGCTGGCGGCCGCTCGCCCTCGAGCTCGCGAAGCAGCTGGTCGAGGAACAGGTCCAGTCCGAACCCATCGAGCAGCGCGTGCGGCGCGAACACGGCCAGCCAGGTGCTCTCCTCGTGCGCACAGGCGAGCAGGCGCACGCAGGGCACGGCCTCGACGTACGGAGTCTGGGTGAGCGCGTCGACGCGCTCGCGAAGCCGCGCGACCGGCTCTCCGCCGGTGAGCCACTCGACCTCTGCGCTGCCCACAGCCTGGCGATGCATCACCGGCTCGCCCGCATCGACGGTGAGCCAGGGCACCTCGTGGCGACCGAGAACCGCCGTCCACGCCTCACCCACCGCCTCGGGCTCGAGCGTCGCGAACACCCGCAGAGCGGACACCGTCGGGTAGATCTTGCCGCGGCGAAGCAGGAACCAGTGCCCCCGCTGAAAGTGGGACAGCGGCAGCACATCAGGAGCCGACGTGCCCGACGCCACCGGCTCCGGCAGGTCCACGGTGGCACGGGTCGCCAACACCGCCGCCATCTCGGACAGCCGGGGGTTCGCAAACACCTCGGCCACGCTCAGGCCGCGGCCGAGACTCGCGCGGACCCTTGCGGACAGCTCGATGGCCTTGAGCGAGTCGCCCCCGACCTCGAAGAAGCTCGGGTCTCCGTGAAGCTCGGTCGTCCCGAGCACGTCGCACCACAGACCCGCCAAGGCCGCCGACGCCGGGTCTCGCCCGTCGTCCGGCTCGGGCGAGGCAGCGGGAAGGTCGCGCGCGGCCAGGGCGCGGCGGTCCACCTTGCCGGTCCGGGTCGTGGGCAGCGCCCCGACGGCGAACAGGTGCGCCGGAACCGCCGCCTCGGGCAGCCCCGCGGCGAGCCAGGCCCGAAGGTCCTCGGCCGTGACCTCCCCGACGTACCAGGCGACGAGTCGGACCGCAGGCGCCCGCTGCACGACGACCACCCCATCGGCGACCTGGGGATGCGCGCGCAGACGCGCCTCGACCTCACCGGGCTCGATGCGGAAGCCGCGGATCTTCACCTGGTCATCCACGCGACCGAGGAACAACAGGCGACCATCGTCGAGCCACCGCGCCCTGTCGCCGGTGCGGTACATGCGCCCGGGCTCGCTGCCTGGCCACACTTCGGCGAGGAACGGGTCCCGCCCGAAGCGCTCCGCGGTGCGCTCCGCATCCCCGGCATAGCCGATCGCCACGCCATCTCCGCCGACGAACAGCTCTCCGGCGACCCCCGGAGGCGTGGGCTGGCCCCCGGCGTCGAGGACGTACGCGGTGCTGTTCGCAATGGGAGGTCCGATGGGAATCGGTGCCTCGCCGCGCACGACCCGCCCGACGGCCGAGAAGGTCGTATTCTCGGTCGGGCCATAGCCGTCGAGCATCGTCGGGCCTCCCGCCGCGAGCACACGCCCGGCGAGATCGGGGTCGACCACGTCGCCCCCCACGATCAGCACGCGAAGCCCCCCGAACATCGCAGGGTCCGCGGCCGCGTGGCGATGGAACAGCCCGGAGGTGAGGAACATCGCGGAGATGCGGTGCTCCTCGAGCAGGCGAGCGAACGCCACGGGCTCGAGCAGCTGCTCACGCGCCGCGCACACCAGCGTGCCGCCGTGCAACAGCGCGCCCCAGACCTCGAAGGTCGCCGCATCGAACGCGAGGTCCGCCGCCTGCAGCACGCGGTCCTCCGGGCCGAGCTGGCACCAGCCGTCGGCGCCGAACAGCAGCCGCACGACCCCGCGATGCGGGACCTCCGTTGCCTTCGGCGTGCCCGTCGACCCCGACGTCGTCATCCGGTACACCGGGTCGAGCGGGCCGCTCCGCCGCCGAGGCCAGGGTCCTGCCTCCCCTGCCCCGAGCGAGACGCACGGCAGCGCGGTGTCGAGCGCGAGCCCGGGTGAGCACACCACCGCCTCGGCATGGTCGAGCAGCGCGGCATGCCGCGCCGCCGGATCGGTCGCCGACAGCGGCAGGTAGGCGCAGTCCGCGAGCACGACGCCGCACATGGCGACCACGGAGGGCCACCCCGGCTCACAGCGCAAGGCGACCGGCAGTCCCGGACGATGCGCATCTCCCAAGGCCGAGCGCAGCGCGCGGGCCAGCGCGCAGGCGGCCTCGGAGAGCTGTGCGTAGGTGAAGCGGGCGTCGCCCTCCACCACCGCGATCGACGCGCTGAAGTCCCGCAGCGCGGCTTCGAGCAGATCCGCGACCGTGGCGTCCCGCGGATACGGCGTTCGCGTCTGGTTCGGGGCGACGAGCACCCGCCGCCGCTCCTCGCGTGAGAGCAGCTGCACCGCGTCCACGCGCTGACCGGGCTCGTCGACCAGCGCACCCACCATGGTGGCCCAGTGCCGACCCAGCTGCTCCACCCAAGCGCGGGGGTAGCGCGCCGCACGCGCGCTCAGCCGAAAGCGCAGGCCGTCGACCTCGTCGTACTCGAGCAACAGGTCCCACATGGCCTCGGCCGGAGGCGGCTCGATGGGCGCCACCGCGAGACCGGAGAGCTCCCATGGCACGCGCCGAAGGTGGACCTGGGAGAACGAGACGCGTGCGAGGTCGGCGCCGGGCGCCAGCTGCCGGCGCGCACGAAGCTCCTGCATCAGGTCGGCGAGTCCCACCGTCGGGTCGTCGGCCTGTCGCTGCGCATGGACTTGTCCCACGAGGTCCGCGAGGGTCGACTCGGGTGAGAACCGACCGCAGACCACGGGGTTGTCAACGAGGAACGCCATCAACTCGGGCGGGGCCCGTCGCACCGCGTAGGTGCTGAGCACGCTGGACTCGCCGGTATAGCGCCGCAGGACCGCGAGCCACGCGGCGGAGAGCAGCTCGAACCGGGTCGCTCCGAGCGCGCGGGCGGCGAGAGCGAGCCGCTCGGTCACCGACGACGCCAGCGAGACCTCGACGACGTGCTGCTCCGAGGTCCGCTCGTCGACGGGGCCTTCCACCGTGCGCCCCAGCTCCACATCCGCGAGTGCGTCCGCGAGCACCGCCACCTGGTCGGCGCGTGGGGTGGGTTGTTCCCCCAGCCACTGCCGCAGCGACGCCGAGGGCGCGAGCGACTCACCACGGAAGGCCTGCGACCACTGCTCGTACAGCAGCGGCAGGCAGGCGCCGTCGAACACGAGGTGGTGCAGCACGAGCACGACGAGATGGTCTCCAGCATGACCTGCGACGCCGAGGCGCAGTGCCGACCCGTGCTCGAGCGACAGCGGCAGCGCCTGCACCCTCCGCGTGAACGCGACCGGATCGTCGACCTCGGACTCGCGCGTGCACGGGACCTCGAGTCGCGGCTGGGGGTCGAGCCACAGGGCGCCGTCCGGACCGCGTCGATGCAGCGAACGGAGACCTTCGTGGTGGTCGGCGACGGCCTGCAGGGCCGCGTGGAGGCGCGCCACATCGAGATCCCCCTCGACGCGATGCACGACCACCACCTTGTACGCCGTGTGGTCCGGGTGCCGCAGATACTCGGTCCACAGCCGCTGCTGGTGCGAGCTGGCCCGAAACGAGCCCGAGGGGCTCGGCTCGCTCGTCGCGCTGGCCGGAGGGTCGTGGGACATCGCGCGTCAGCCTACAGCGGGACGAGGTCCGCGAGGGAGCCGTAGCCGGGCGGCTGCTCGCGCCATGCCTGCTCCCAGACCTGGGTCGACTCGCCCGCGGCGCGCGCGAGGTACCACCGGGTGCCCACCCACAGTGGCGCCCGCAGACCCTCGGTCTCCTCGAGCACGACCCGTGCCTCGTCGAGCTCGCCGCGATCGATCAGCCACCGCGCTCGGAGCAGGCGCACGTCGACCCGCGGCGTGCGCGCCAGGCGTCCCTCTTCGAAGATGGCGTCCACACGCTCGTCCCAGCCGAGGCGCCGCGCCGCCTCCCCCAGCCAGGCTCCGAGCTCCGGGGCCGCGTACTGCGCCGACATCGCCGAGGCGAATCGCTCGTAGGCACGCTCCGGATCGCCCACCCGCAGCCACTCGAGACCGTCGACCAGCGCGAGGCTGGAGGTCGCGGTTGGCCGATGCCGCTGCCAGTCGAGCTCCCGGTCGAAGAGCACGAGCTCGAGCATCGGATCCAGCGCGTACTCCTGGGCAATCGACGCACGCAGCATGCGCTCCGCGTGCGGCGCGACCTGCTGGGCCTCGAGGCCCTCGAGGGCCCGAGCGAGCGCCTCCGAATCGCCCCTGGCGGCCGCCGCCTCCCCGAGGCCCACCCAGCCGCGCACATGGTCCGGGTCCATGCGGACCGCCTCCTCGAAGGCGGCCTCGGCGAGCGACCACTCTCCGCGAAGGGCAGCGCAGCGCCCCTCCGCCACCGCGAGTCCGGGGGACCACTGGACCGTCGGGCGAAGCTCGGCCACCAGACGCTCGACCGACGCACAGCGCTCGAGACCCGCCTGAGCCTGCGCGAGCCAGGACTTGGCCTGGAGATCGTCCGGCCGCTCGTCGAGGATCTGGGTCGCCCCTGCGGCGACGAGTCGGTACTGCCCAGCGCGCAGCATCGCGTCAGGCCCCGGGGGCCCAGCGAGGGCGACGCCCAACCACAGCGCGATCACGGCGCGCTCCTCGCCTTCTGCAGCCGCTGGGCCTCTTCGAAGCGCGCCAGCCCCTGCTCTCGCTTGCCCTCCTTGGCGAGGAGGTTGGCGTCGAGTAGCACGATCTCGGGCACCTCCGGACCGAGTACGAGGGCACGATCGAGTGCGGTCCGCGCCTCCTCGTACCGCTTGAGGTTGAACAGGGCCTGGGCATGGTCCAGCCATACCAGGGCATCCGCGCTTTCCTGGCGCACAAGGAAGCGGGTGTGTTCCGCCCAGCCCTCCCAGTCCGAGGCATCGCGAGCCATGCGGGCGAGCACGCGCCGGGCCCGCACGTTCAGCGGATGGTGGGCGACCTCTCGGGCCATCAGTTCCTGGGCCGGCCCGGGCTGCTCCATCGCCAGCGCTCGCATGCCGAGCGCGAAGGCCACGTCCGGCGGTGGCTTCTCACCCTGTGCCGCGCGCTCGAGCAGTGGCCACGCCCGCGCCTCCGCGCCGGTACGCGCAAAGTACACGCCGAGCACACCCGGCACTTCGAGGTCCCGGGGATAGGCCTCGAGGTACTCGCCGGCGATCGCGACCATCTCCTCGCCGCGCCCCGAAGCGATCAGCGAGGTGAGGAGCTGCACGCGGAAGCGCGGAGAGTAGTCGTAGTCCTCGCGGAGACCGAGCAGCAGCTCCACGGCCTCGGGAAGCCGCCCCTGCTTGAGCAGCGGGCCGACCAGCGCCATGCGCAGCGCGCTGCCCGCATCGAGCGCGAGGCCCTCGCTGATCAGCGCCTCCGCCGCCTTGGCGTCTCCCTTGCGCATGTAGAACTGCGCGAGCCGCAGCCGGGTCTCCGGCACGGTCGGGTACTGCGTGACGAGCGGTTCGAGCTTGGCAATCGCCTCGTCCACGCTCTTCGTCGTCCGCAGGTTCGTGGCGTGCAGTCCGTCGAGCAGATCGCGGCGGTCCTTGGGATCGGGCAGCTCGCCGACCGGCGTGTCGGGGCGGGTACCTGCGACGTAGCCCAGCGCGGCGAGCTCTTCGGCCGTCTCGGGCGCGAGGGCATCACGGGCCACGCTCGGCGGCTCGAAGCCGAAGGCCTCGAGTGCGTCACGCAGGCGCGCCGCGGTCTCGGCCTCCACGGAAGCCAGATCCTGGACCTCGCCCGGGTCCGAGACCGGCGCGTAGAGCTCGGCCCGTGGCGTGCCGATCAGCTTGTGCTCCCCGACGACCACACCGAGGTGCGGCGCGATGCCGAAGCGGTTCGCGAGCTGCCACGACTCCATGTAGATCGACCGCGGAGCCTCCGAGGGCAAGGCAACCCCAGAGAGGGCCGGGTCGGCGGGCAGCGCCAGAGCCGCGAGCACCGTGGGCACGATGTCGACCAGCGACACGGCCTCGCTGCGCACGCGCGCGTCGACACCGGGGCCAGCAATGACCAGCGGCACGCGCTGAGTCGCGTCGTACACGTACAGGCCATGGTCGCGCTCGCCGTGCTCGCCGTTGGACTCGCCGTGGTCGGCGGTGACGACGAACAGCGTGTCCTCCTCCGGAAACGCAGCCACGAGGCGCGCGAGCTGGGCATCGACGTACGCGATCTCCCCGTCGTACGGCCGCTCCGCGTGTCGCGTCGCGAAGGGCTCGGGCGGCTCGAGCGGCAGGTGCGCGTCGTACAGGTGCACCCATAGGAACACGGGCTGATCCGGGTCCTGCGCCGCGTACCAGGCGAGCGCATCGTCGACGACCTCCTCGCCACGTCGCGAGGCGTGCCAGAAGTCGCTGACCCGCGGCACGTTGTCGCTGTAGTAGTCGAAGCCCTGGTCGAAGCCCCACTGACGCGAGGTCACGAACGCGGACACCGCGGCCCCGGTAGCGTAGCCGGCGACCTTCAGGCGCTCCGCCAGCGTCTCGTACCCGGCCTCGAGCACGTGATCGCCGTTGTCCCGCACCCCGTGTTCGGGCGGGTAGAGGCCGGTGTGGATGGAGGAGTGCGACGGAATCGTGAGCGGGTATGGGCTGTACGCGCGCTCGAAGCGAAGCCCCCGCGCGGCGAGCCCATCGAAGGCCGGCGTCTCGGCGGCCGCGTAGCCGTAGGCACCCATGCGGTCAGCGCGGACCGTGTCCATGGTGACGAGCACCACGTTGGGTCGCGGCGGAGGCGGCGGCGGCGCCGGCGGTGCCGCGCAGCCAGCGAGCAGCAGCAGGCAGGAAGCGATTCTCACCTCGCAGTCCTATCCGCCGGGACAGGTCGCGACGAAACGATGGATGCGCATGGCGGACAAACGGGTCATCCTAGTGCGACGGCGCGGCCCCGGGAGCCCCATGCGAACCCTGCTCATGCTCACCCTGATGGGACTGGCTGGATGTCCCAGCCCGCTCGAGATCTGCGGCGACGGAGTGGACAACGACGGCGACGACCTCATCGACGGCGCCGACGGTGACTGCATCGGCGTGACCGGCGCCGAGGACTGCTTCGACGGTGTGGACAACGATGGCGACGGTGTCGTCGACTGCCGCGACGCCGACTGCTTCCTGGCCGCCGTGTGCCTCACCGAGACCGACGACCAGTGCAGCAACGGCATCGACGACGACCTCGACGAGCAGGTGGACTGCGACGACGAGGACTGCGCCGACGCCGCGAACTGCCAGGGCGCCATGGTGTGGGAGCTGTCCGGCCAGGGCATCGCCACCGAAGATCGTCTCGCCTACGCCGGCAAGATGTGGATGACCGACACGGTCCTCGACAACGACGCCGGTCGGTACGAGATCGGCGACCGCCTGTGCCGCGCCGAGTACCAGCAGCTGTCCACGGGCAGCCCGTCGGTCGCGTGCCCCGACTGTGACTGGGCCCTCGCGGTGGGCCCATCCACGCACATCTCGCACAGCGGTCCCGAGTGCGACAGCTGGTACAACTTCACCAACGCGGGCGCGGGCAACTACTACGGCGTCTGGTACTTCCCCGAAGCCCTCGGCTACGCGAGCGACTACCGGGGTCCGACGACGTCCTTCCCCTCCGCGATGTTCCTCGCGACCGTGGACGACGGCACCGGCACCGGAGGCACCATCACGCGGTGGTACGCGTGGGCCTCGGGCAACGACCTGACCTGGGACGAGGCGACGGGCGAGCTCACGTGGAACATGCCCATCGGGTACTTCTCGTACAACTAGCGCGCGTGCGAGCGGTGCCCGCCGCGCTCGGCGCTAGAAGCTGAACAGGTTCTTCAGGTCCTGCAGCGCTCCGGGATCGTTGGTCTTGATCCGGCCCCGCATGATGTCCATCGCGCCGGGTGCCTTGCCCTCGAGGACCATCTTCCGGAAGAGATCCGGATGCGCCTTGAGGATGCAGTCGGCATCCCCGGTCCGCCCTTCCTCGACCTGACAGGAATCGGGGGTCAGCGTGACGGTGTACTTGTGATCACCGACCGAGAAGTAGTACGTCCGGTTGGCGGAGAGCACACCAGTGTTGTAGCGGCTCTGCATCGTCTCGAAGATCTCGGGAATGGTGGGCATGGGGCCTCCAGGCAAGCTCGCAGCCTACCACCCGGACCCGTGGAGGACAGGTGTACGGACAAGACGCTGACCAGGTGCGCAAGCAGGCGATGAGCCTGACGCGCGAACAGGCCGCCCAGCGCGTCGAGAAGCTGGTGCCCGAGCTGATCCGGCACAACCGGCTCTACCATGTCGAGGCCACGCCGGAGATCGACGACCGGAGCTACGACCTGCTGTACCGCGAGCTCGAGCTCCTCGAGAGCCGCTTTCCGGACCTGGTGCGCGACGACTCCCCCACCCTGCGGGTCGGCGACGAGCCCGTGCCCGAGCTCACGCCGTTCGCGCACCGCACCCCGATGCTGTCGCTGTCGAACGCGTTCTCGGCGGACGAGCTGCGCGACTTCGACGCCCGCCTCAAGCGCATCCTCGGCGACGGTGCACCCGAGCACATCACCTATAGCGTCGAGCCCAAGCTCGACGGGCTCGCCCTCAACCTCGTGTACGAGCATGGCGAGCTGATCGCTGGAGGCACGCGAGGAGACGGCTCGATCGGCGAGGACGTCACGCACAACGTGCGCACCATCCGCGCGATTCCCGAGCGCCTCGCGGGCGAGGGGCTGCCGAGCCGGATCTCGATTCGCGGCGAGGTGTTCTTCCCGCTCGACGGCTTCCTGCGGATGAACGACATCCGCTCCCAGCGTGGGGACAAGCCCTTCGAGAACCCGCGCAACGCCGCCGCCGGGACCCTGCGCCAGCTCGACCCCCGCGTCGCCGCGGAGCGTCCGCTCACCTTCCTCGCCTACGCCCTCGGCGAGGTCGAGGGCGCGCTCATGCCGGGCACGCACACCGCACAGATCGCCACGGTGGGTGCGTGGGGCATGCCCGTCAACCATGCGCTCAACCGCACGGTGGAAGGCATCGAGGCCGTCATCGACGCCATCGCCGAGCTCGGCGAGAAGCGCGAGACCCTGCCCTACGAGATCGACGGAGCGGTGGTGAAGGTCGACAACCTCGCCCAGCAGGACGAGCTCGGCTTCGTGACCCGCTCACCGCGATGGGCCATCGCGTTCAAATACCCGCCGCCGCGGGTGCACACCGTGCTCGAGAACGTCGGCTTTCAGGTCGGGCGCACGGGCGCCATCACGCCCGTGGCGTGGCTCGCGCCTGCACGCGTCGGCGGCGTCACCGTGTCCCGCGCGACCCTGCACAACGAGGATCAGGTGCGCCGCCTCGACCTGCGCGTCGGCGACACGGTCGCCATCGAGCGCAGCGGTGACGTGATCCCGAAGGTCGTGCACGTGGTGCCCGACGAGGGCCATGCCTCGCGCCCCGAAGTCGCCTTCCCCGAGACCTGTCCCGAGTGCGACCACCCGGTTGTCCGGGAAGAGGGTCAGGCGGTGCTGCGCTGCCCGAACGCCCTGTCCTGCCCCGCACAGGTCCGCGCGGCGGTGCGCTTCTTCGGCTCGCGGCGCGCCATGGACATCGACGGTCTCGGCGAGAAGCTCGTCGATCAGCTGGTCGATACCGGCCTCGTCAAGCGCGTCAGCGACCTGTACACCCTGACCGTGCACGACCTGACCATGCTCGACCGCATGGGCAAGCGCTCCGCCGAGAAGCTCATCGAAGCCATCGCGCGCTCCAAGGAGCGCAACCTCGAGCGAGCCCTCGCCGCACTCGGCATCCCTGAGGTCGGCGAGTCCACCGCTCGTGACGTCGCTCGGCACTTCCACTCGCTGGATGCCATCATCGCCGCGAGCGAAGAGGAGCTGGTCGCCGTCGAAGGTGTGGGCAGCATCGTCGCCGGAAAGCTCCGCGCCTTCTTCGACGACCCGTCCCAGCTCGCGGAGGTCCAGCGACTGCGCGAGCTCGGCGTGGCCTTCCCCGACATCCCGGAGCCCGACGCGGACGCGCCCACGGGCGACAGTCCCGTCGCCGGAAAGGTGTTCGTCCTCACGGGCACGCTGCCGACCATGGCGCGCAACGATGCGAAGAAGCTCATCGAGGCCGCCGGCGGCAAGGTCACCGGCTCGGTGTCGGCGAAGACGGACTTTCTCGTCGCGGGCGAGGCCGCCGGCTCCAAGCTGGCGAAAGCGACCAAGCTCGGGGTGCCGGTGATCGACGAGGCTGGACTGCTCCAGATGCTCGGCTGAGCGGGCTCTTTCGCCGCGAGGAGACTCAGGGTAGGATTGTGTGGGGTGCACGTGGGTTCGCTGCGCCTTGACACACCGACCCCGCCGCGCCAGACTGCGGCCGCCCCCGCGGAACCGTCCCACGGTTCCCGTCCTCCCTCCCCGGGAATCCCATGTCCCTCGAACTCGACACCCTTCAGGACGCAGACGTCGCCGACCTCATCAAGGTGGCGAAGGACGCTGGCGTTCCGGAACCCGAGAACATGCGGCGCAGCGCGCTCGTGTTCGCGATTGCCAAGGCGCGCGCCAAGGCGACTGGCGTCGAGCTCGGCCGCGGTGTGCTCGAAGTACACGGCGAGGGCTTCGGCTTCCTGCGGTCTCCCGAGGACAACTACCTCCCCGGCGCCGGCGACATCTATGTCAGCCAGAGCCAGATCCGTCGCTTCAAGCTGAAGACCGGCGACACGGTCGTGGGCCACGTGCGCCCCCCGAAGGAAGGCGAGCGCTACACCGCCCTGCTTCGCGTCGAGACCGTGAATGGGGACCCGCCGGGCATCGAGCCGCCGAGCTTCGACAACCTCACCGCGATCTACCCGGACGACCGCATTCCCCTCGACAAGGACCCGATGCTGCGTCCGCTCGACATGGCGGCCCCCATGGGTCTCGGGCAGCGCGGCATCCTCGTGGCGCCGTCGCGCACCGGTCGCGTTGAGCTCCTGCACCGCCTGGCCGACGTGCTCACGACCGACGAGGACCTCGACGTCACCATCCTCCTCATCGACGAGCGTCCCGAGGAGATCCAGGAGTGGCGGCGAAGCACCACCGCCGAGGTCATCGCGACCCCCTTCGACGAGCAGCCCGGCCACCACATCCAGGTCGCCGACATCGTCTTCGAGCGCGCCCGCCGCATGGTCGAGCGCGGTGACGACGTCGTGCTCATCGTCGACAGCCTCTCCCGCCTGCTCCGCGCGTGCATGGCCGAGCTTCCGGGCTCGGGCCGTGACATCGGCGGAGTCGATGGCGCCTGCCTCCACCGCATCCGCCGGTACATGGGCGCGGCCCGTGCCCTCGAGGAGGGCGGCTCGCTCACCGTGATCGGCGTGGTCAGCGGTGACCCGGGCAACCGCGTCGACCAGGCTCTGTTCGAGGACCTGCGTGACGTGGTGAACTGGGAGGCGACCCTGTCCCGCGAGCTCGCGGATCGCGGCATTCGTCCCCCACTCGACGTGCACCGTTCGGGCACCCGTCGCGGCGAGCGCCTGGTCGGCGCCGAGGGTACGGCCGAGCGCAACCGTTGGCGCGGCTCGCTCACTGGCGATGCGGTCGAGGACGGTGCGGCGGTCGTCGCGCTCACTCACGCGCCCCACCTTGACAGCGTGGCGTCAACGGGACAATAGGGCGCAACCTGTGTCAGCCCCGTCTCATGGCGGGGCTTTCGCCTGTGGCGGTCCCACCACCACGGCGATCCCACGCGCATCGCGCACACTTTGCGGCAGACACCGCGCCTATCATCGGCGCCCAGCGTGCAGCTGCCAGGAGTACCTCATGAAGGCCGACATCCATCCCGAGTACCGCCAGGTCCTGTTCCGGGACATCTCCTGCGACTTCGAGTTCGTGACCGGTTCCTGCGTCAAGACCGACCAGACCGCCGAGTTCGAGGGTCAGGAGTACCCCCTGGTCGTCATCGACATCAGCTCCGAGTCGCACCCGTTCTACACCGGCACCCAGAAGCTCATGGACACCGCCGGTCGCGTCGAGAAGTTCTACCGCAAGTACGGCTTCGAGCGTCCCGAGGAGCAGTAGCTCCCACCGCACACTGCCGGGTGACATGCGTCGCTCGGCGGTTCTTGCGGTGACACGCCCAGCACCGGAGCGACGAAGCTCGTCGCATCGGGGTCGGCGTCCCCTTCGAGACGGCCGCGTCTCGTTCGGACGTACGACACCCTGAACAGCCCGGGTGAGTGCCGCATGTCTTCAGCGGCACCACACCCGGGTTTTTCATGTTCGATCGTCTGGAAACACTGGCCGAGCGCCTCGAGGAGATCAACCGCGCGTTGATGGACCCCGCGGTCGCCTCCGACGCCACCAAGATGCGCGATCTCGGTCGCGAGCACGCCCACCTCTCCGAGGTCGTGGACTGCTGGCGCGAGTACCAGTCCGCCGAGCAATCCCTCGAGGAGGCCCGCGAGCTGTACTCCGAGTCCGACGACCCGGAGATGAAGGAGCTCGCCAAGGCCGAGATCGACGAGCTCGAGGAGACGCTGCCCGAGCTCAAGGAGAAGCTGCGCGTGCTTCTTCTGCCCAAGGACCCCTACGAGGGCCGTCCCATCCTCCTCGAGATCCGCGCCGGCACCGGCGGCGACGAGGCCGCGCTTTTCGCGGGCGACCTGTTCCGCATGTACCAGCGCTTCGGCGAGAAGAATGGCCTGCGCTTCGAGATCATGTCCTCCTCGGGCGTGACCGTCGGCGGCGCCAGCGGCGGCTTCAAGGAGATCATCGCCTCGGTCACCGGGGACATGGCGTACTCGCTGCTCCGCTTCGAGTCTGGCGTGCACCGCGTGCAGCGCGTGCCGGCGACCGAGTCCCAGGGCCGCATCCACACCTCCGCAGCCACCGTGGCGGTGCTGCCCGAGCCCGACGAGGTCGAGGTCAAGATCGACCAGAAGGACCTGCGCATCGACACCATGCGCGCGGGCGGCCCGGGTGGTCAGTCGGTCAACACCACCGACTCCGCCGTGCGCATCGTCCACATCCCCACCGGACTCATCGTCCAGTGCCAGGACGAGAAGTCGCAGCTGAAGAACAAGGAAAAGGCGATGCGCGTGCTCAAGGCCCGCCTGCTCGAGAAGCAGCAGGCCGAGGCCCACGCCGAAGAGGCCGCTGCCCGCAAGGCGCAGGTCGGCTCCGGCGACCGCAGCGAGCGCATCCGCACCTACAACTTCCCGCAGAGCCGACTCACCGACCACCGCATCGGGCTGACGATCTACAAGCTCGACCAGACCATGGCTGGCGACCTTCAGGAGGTCACTGACGCGCTGATGGCCGCGCACCAGGCCGCGCTCCTCGAGGAGCAGGAAGCGTAGATGGCGACACACCTCGCCCTGGTCCCCCGCCCCCTGTCGGCGTGCACGCACGTCTGCGGGGTTCTGGCGTGATCCCGCTGGTCGAGGTGCTCACCAAGACGGAGGCCTACCTCCGTAGCCGCGGCATTCCGAGCCCTCGCTTCGAGGCGGAGCAACTGCTCGCCCACGCGCTCGGCATCGAGCGCCTGCAGATCTACTTGCAGCACGACCGCCCACTCGGCGAGGAGGAGCTCGGTCGACTGCGCCCGATGGTCGCCCGTCGCGGCAAGCGTGAGCCCCTCGCGTGGATCCTCGGCACCGTGGGCTTCCACGCGCTCGAGCTCGCCGTGACCCCGGGGGTGCTCGTGCCGCGCCCCGACACCGAGACCCTCGTCGAGGCCGCCCTCGCCTGGATTCCCGAGAACGACGACGAGCCCGTGTACGTGGCCGACGTCGGCTGTGGAACGGGTGCGGTGGGGCTCGCCATCGCCGCCGCCCGCCCCCAGGTACGCGTGTTCTCGATCGACATCGGCGAGGCACCGCTCGCGTGCACCCGCGAGAACGTGAAGCGCCTCGGTCTCGAGCAGCGCGTGGCCGTGCTCCGCGGCCCCCTCCTCGGTCCGGTCCCACCGCAGCGGCCCATCGACTGGGTGGTGAGCAACCCGCCATACATTCCGACCGCGGATCTCGCCCGCTGCGAGCCCGAGGTGTCCGAGTGGGAGCCGAAGCTCGCACTCGACGGCGGCGGGGACGGACTCGACATCTACCGGCAGCTCGTGCCCGAGGCGGCTCGCCGCGCGCGCAAGGGACTGCTCCTCGAGGTCGGCATTCGCCAGGCCCCGCACGTCAAACGCCTTCTCGACGAGCACGGTTTCGTCGATGTCAGCACCCACGACGATCTCGGAGGAATCCCCCGGGTTGTCACGGGTCGTCTGCGGCCCTGATGGCCGCGGTTGCCCTGTCGGCCGGCCAGAGGTACATAGCCGCCGACTTTCTCTAGCCGTCACCCGATCTTCGGAGGATCGATGCGCATCCCAGCCCTTCTCGCACTCCTGGCCATCGCCGGCTGTTCCGGAGACTCTGGCCCCTCTCAGGATGCTGAGAAGAAGTGGGAAACCCGCGACACGCTGGTCATCGCCGTCCAGGAGGACATGGACAACCTCATCCCCGTGGTGAGCCAGTCCGCGGCGGACAGCTACATCGAGGGCGCGATCTACTTCCCGACGATCGACAGCGAGTTCGACTGCTCGCTGAAGAAGATCCCGGCCCTCGCCACCGAGTGGAACTGGTCGGACGACGGCACCGTGATCTCGCTCACCCTGCGCGACGACATCAGCTGGGAAGACGGCACCAAGGTCACCGCCAACGACATCCTGTTCGGCTACGACCTCGTGCGCGACCCGGCCGTCGCGAGCCCGCGCATCAGCTACGTGCAGCACGCCATCGAGGGCAAGTTCCCGCTCGTCGTCGACGACACGCACCTCGAGTTCCACTTCACGCACGCCTACGACCGCGACACGCAGGCCGCCCACATCTCGGCGATCCCCGCCCTGCCGAAGCACCTGCTCGGCGAGGCCGACCGCGCGTCGCTCCGCAAGCACGCCTTCGGCAAGAGCCCGATGTCCGCCGGCCCGTTCCGCCTCGCGGCCCACGAGCCCGGCCAGCGCATCGTCCTCGAGCCGAACTGGAACTTCACCGGCCCCGAGGAGTACCGCCCGAAGCTCAACCGCGTGATCCTCCGCGTCATCCCCGAGTACGCCACGCGCCTCATCGAGCTCGAGAAGGGCACCATCGACCTGATGCAGTCGGTGCAGTTCGAGGACGTCGACCGTCTCGCCAAGGAGCACCCGAACCTCCGCCTCGTGCGTCGCGGCTGGCGCTCCATGGACTACGTTGCGTGGAACCAGCAGAACGACCTGTTCAAGGACGTGAAGGTCCGCCGCGCCCTGACCATGGCGATGGACGTCGACCACATGATGTCCCAGCTGCTCACCTCGGACAGCGGTGAGGTCTACGGCCGTCGCTCCGTCGGCACCATCACGCCGGCGCTCTGCGGCGTGCACAACGACGACATCCAGCCCCTGCCGCACAACCTCGAGCAGGCCAAGGCGCTGCTCGCCGAGGCCGGCTGGACCGATACCAACGGCAACGGCGTCGTCGACAAGGACGGCCAGGAGCTGTCGTTCACGCTGACCACGAACAACGGCAACCCGCGCCGCGCCAAGGCCGCCGTGTTCATCCAGGACTACCTGAAGCAGGCCGGCGTCGAGGTCAAGATCGAGACCCTCGCCGCGAACACCTTCTTCGAGAACCTTCGCAAGAAGGACTACCAGGCTGCGCTCTCCGGCTGGTCCGCGGGTCTGTTCGTCGACCCCTCGACCATCTGGCACAGCGACGTGACCAAGGGCGTCGACCCGCAGGCCGTCAACCACGAGACGCCGAACTGCTCGGACACCGTGACCGACAACTGCGTCGAGCGTCGCTACGAGTTCAACTTCGTCAGCTACAACAGCGCGAAGGCGGACGAGCTCATCGAGCAGGGCCTGCGCACGCCGGTGCCGTCCGAGTCCGCGCCCATCTGGCAGGAGCTCCAGCAGGTCATCTACGAGGACCAGCCGTACACCTTCCTGTGGTGGATGGACGAGGTCATCGCGGTGGACTCTCGCTTCGAGAACACCTCCATCGACGTGCTCGCGCCGTTCGGCAACCTCCACGACTGGAGCGTGCCGGCTGACAAGGTCAAGTACGAGCGCTGATCGAAAGGCTCGGGAGCCCCGTTGTTCAAGTACCTTCTGCGCAAGCTTCTGCTTGTCCTGCCCCTGCTCATCGGGGTGGTCACGCTCGTCTTCTTCCTGATCGAGCTGTCCCCCGGTGACGTGGCCGACAAGTTCTTCACCCCGGAGACCACTCCGGAGGTGCGGCAGCAGATCATCGCCAAGTACGGCCTCGATAAGCCGGCCTGGTTCCGCTACCTGCTGCTGATCAAGAACCTTGCGGTCCTCGAGTTCGGCACCAGCATCGCGCACGGTCGCGATGTGACCACGCTCATCTGGGAGTACCTCCCGAACACGCTGCTGCTGTCGTCGGTGACCCTGCTGGTCATCTACCCGGTGGGCATCGCGCTCGGCACCTTCCAGGGCGTGCGCCAGGGCAGCCTGTTCGACAGCACCGCCAGCGTCGTGTCGCTGTTCTTCTACTCGATGCCCAGCTTCTGGCTGGCGCTGATGCTGCAGCTGTACTTCAGCTACCGCTTCGACCTGCTGCCAACGAGCGGCATGCACGACCCGGTCGAGTACGACTACATGACGCGCCCCGAGCAGATCGTGGACACGCTCAAGCACATCATCCTCCCGGGTGTGGCGATGGGCGTCGCCAGTGCCGCCGGTGCCGCGCGCTACATGCGCAGCTCCATCCTCGAGGTCATTCGGCAGGACTTCGTGCGAACCGCACGCGCCAAGGGCCTGCCGGAGAGCACGGTCATCCGCAAGCACGTCATTCGCAACGCGATGCTCCCCATCGTGACGCTGCTCGGTCTGTCCCTGCCCTTCCTGTTCTCGGGCTCGGTCCTCATCGAGATCGTGTTCGCGTGGCCCGGCATGGGTCGCCTGATCGTGAACTCGATCTTCTCGCAGGACACGCCGGTCGTCATCGGGTGCTTCTTCGTGTTCACCCTCATGGTGGTGATCGGCAACTTGATCGCGGACATCTCGTACGCGCTCGTCGATCCCCGCATCAAGTACGACTGAGGCCTCCGACATGACTGCCATCGTCAAGCAGCAGCAGGTCGAAGCGCCCCCCGTGGCGAAGGCCGGCTACGTTCTCCCCGGACTCGGACACCTGCTCACCGGGCGCCTCGTCGTCGGCGTGGGCATGCTCACCATCGATCTGGTGCTTCTGTTCGCCGCGTTCGGGCTCTTCCGCCTCCCTGAGATCGTGAAGTACGACACCTGGGGCGGCATCCCGATCCACCCGATCATCGCCGTCATCAGCTTCTTCGCGATGGCCGGCGCCCAGTGGTTCGCCGCCCACCGCCTCGTGCGGCCGCGCCAGCTCACCGAGGAAGAAGAGAACTCCAACTGGAACCTCTTCCTGCGTGACTTCAGCCGCCACGACACCGGCATGCTCGGCTTCTACGGTGTCGTGCTGATGATCGGCGTGACCCTGCTCACGCCTCTGCTCGCGCCCTTCGACCCCGAGGACGTCGGCGTCGGCACCAAGCTGATGCACCCGGACGTGTGGGGCTACCTCACCGGCGCGCCCGACGCCCTGCCCCTCGGCAGCGACGTGTACGGACGGGACTACCTGTCTCGCCTGCTCTACGGCGGCCGGATCTCGATGTCGATCGGCTTCGTCGCCGTCGGCCTCGCGGCCTCCATCGGCACCAGCGTCGGCGCCATCGCCGGCTACTTCGGCGGCTGGGTCGACCGCGGTCTGATGTGGTTCGTCGACATGCTGCTGTCGCTGCCCCGCCTGGTGCTGCTGCTGGCCATCGTCGGCATGTTCCGCGTCACCGGCGTCGCGAGCATCTTCCTCATCGTCACCATCCTCGGCCTGACCGGATGGATGGGCGTGTCGCGCATCGTGCGCTCGCAGGTGCTGTCGCTCAAGCAGCAGGACTTCATCCAGGCGGCGCGGGCGCTGGGCTACGGCCACACGCGCATCGTGTTCCGCCACCTGGTCCCGAACGCGCTGGCCCCGGTCATCGTGTACTGCTCGCTCGCCATCGGTGGCACCATGCTCGCCGAGGCGGGCCTGTCCTTCCTCGGTCTGGGCGTGGCCCCGCCGACCTCGACCTGGGGAACGCTCGTCTCCGACGGCCGCGAGTACCTGCGTCAGGCGGGCTTCCTCACCGTGCTCCCCGGTCTGTGCATCGTGATGGCGGTCATGAGCTTCAACCTGCTCGGCGACGGCCTGCGGGACGCCATGGACCCGAAGCTGCGCGGGACGAAGTAGGCCGTGGGCGACATCCTCTGGCACGTGTTCATCGTCGGGCTGCTCATCGCGGGCGGCTCGGTGGCCGGCTCGTGGGCCGCGGACCTCACCCGCGTCTCGCTGACCCGTACCGAGCTCGATCCGGTGGTTCGCCGGCTGCTCGTCAGCTGGGTGCGCCCGATCTTCCTGATCTTCGGTGTGCTTGCCGCGCTCCGCTACCTGTCGGTCGACATGACCTCGGCGGTCGCGGTGCTCGGTGCCGCGACCCTCGCCATCGGCATGGCACTCCAGGGAAGCCTGTCCAACGTCGCCGCCGGCGCGCTGATTCTGACCACCCGGCCCTACCGGGGCGGTGACTCGGTCGAGATCGCCGGACATGCCGGCACGGTGACCGAGATGACCCTGTTCCACACGGTCCTCCACACCGCTGACGGCCGCGAGGTCGTGCTGCCGAACAACACGGTCATCGGCGGCGCCATCGTCAATGTGACGACCCGCGGGCAGCGCCGCGTCGACCTGATCGTCGTGCTCGAGCCCGGCACCGACCTCGCGCAGGTGGAGTTCATCCTCCTCGGCGCGCTGAAGTCCGACGAGCGAGTGCTCGCCGAGCCGGCCCCGTCGTTCGCGCTGGTCGATGTTCTCCCCTACGGCGTGCAGGTCCGGGCCAGTGGCTGGACCGTCTCCTCGAACTTCGGCGGAGCGCGCAGCGCTACCTTCCGCACGGCACTCGCCGAGCTCGCCGCAGCCGGGATCCCGCTGGCCACCCAACGCGTGCGCTGATGGCCGCGACGCCTGCCTGGGAACCGCGACTCGGAGCGTCCTCGTTCGAGTCCGTGGTCGACATGTGGCACCACCGCATCGGCTCGACGGGCCGCGAGACCGCGTTCCACTACCGCCTCGGCGCCGCGTGGCACGAGATGTCGTGGCAGAAGGCCGGCGAGATCAGCCGTGAGATCGCGCTCGGTCTGCTCGCGCTGGGCGTCGCGCCCGAGGAGCGCTGCGGGCTGCTCTCCGAGACGCGCGTCGAGTGGATCCTCGCCGACCTCGGCATCCTCTGCGCCGGTGCGGCGACGACGACGCTGTACCCCGCCAGCACCTGTGACGAGTGCGCCCACATCCTCGCGGACAGCGAGTCCGTGGTCGTGTTCTGCAGCACCTGGGGCCAGGTCGACAAGGTCCTCACCCTCCGCGCGCAGCTGCCCAACCTTCGGCGGGTGGTCGTGTTCGACGGAGAGAGCGACGGAGACTTCGTGGTCTCGCTCGCCGACCTGCGAGAGCTGGGTCGCAAGCACGAGATCGAGTACCCGGGCGCCTACGCGGCCCGCACAAGCGCGATCACCGGCGAGCACCTCGCCGCGCTGATCTACACGAGCGGCACCACCGGCATCCCCAAGGGCGTGATGCTCTCGCACGATGCCTGGGTGTATGAGGCCGAGGCCATCGATGCGCTGCGGCTGATGACGCCGGTCGACAAGCAATTCCTCTTCCTGCCGCTCGCCCATGTGTTCGCCAAGGTGCTCGAAGTGAGCACCATCCGCCTCGGCATCCCCACCATCGTCGACGGGGACCCGGATCAGGTGGCCAAGCACCTGCTCACCACCAAGCCCACCTTCGTCGCCGCGGTGCCACGCTTCTTCGAGAAGGCCCACGACCGCATCCTGTCGCAGGTCGCCGAGCGGGGTCTGGTCGCGAAGCGTAGCTTCGAGTGGGCCCTCGACATCGGCAAGCGGGTGCGGGCGCTCGAGCGCGCCGGCGAGCCCGTGCCGCTCCGGCTGCGCGCCCGGCATCGCCTCGCCGATCGCCTCGTCTTCCGCGGCATTCGCGAGGGCTTCGGCGGCGAGATCCGCTTCTTCATCTCGGGCGGCGCTCCCCTCGCCCGCGAGCTGGCCGAGTTCTTCCACGCCTTCGGCCTGCTCATCCTCGAGGGCTACGGCCTCACCGAGTCGTCGGCCGCGAGCTGCGTGAACCGCCCCGACAGCTTCGTCTTCGGCTCGGTCGGCAAGCCCCTGCCCGGATGCCAGGTCCAGATCGCCGACGACGGCGAGATCCTGCTCCGCAGTCGTGGCGTGATGCGCGGCTACCACGGCAAGCCCGAGGAGACCGCGGCGGCGCTCACCGAAGACGGCTGGCTGCGCACCGGTGACATCGGACACGTGCTCCCCAGCGGCCACGTGGTGATCACCGATCGCAAGAAGGAGATCATCGTCACCGCCGGCGGCAAGAACATCGCACCCGCCCACTTCGCGAACCTGCTCAAGGCCCGCGCGCCTCTCGTCGAGCACGTGCTCGTCCATGGCGACCGCCGCCCCTACTGCGTGGCGCTCATCGGCCTGGACCTGACCGCGGCCCTGCGCTTCGCCAAGGAACGCGACCTGCCGCAGTCGCTCGTTGCTCTCGCGCGTCACCCGGACCTGCTCGACGCGATCCAGCGCGACATCGACGCGGTCAACCGAACCCTGCCCTCCTTCGAGACGATCAAGCGCTTCGCGGTGCTCCCCGAGGTCATCTCCGTCGAGTCCGGACTGCTCACGCCGTCCCAGAAGGTGAAGCGCGGCGAGGTCGAGTCGCGCTATGCCGACGTGCTCGAGACCCTGTACGCCTGAGGCAGTCGGTTGCGGGCGCGTGCCCCCGACCGGCCCCTGGGATACCCAGCGCGTCTGAGCGTCGTTGCTTAGGTCCGCGTCAGGAAGGTCCATGTCCGCCGACAGCGAACGCAGCTCCCGCATCCCGGGGTTCTACCGGCTCCCGCCGGCGGAGCGCCTGGCGAAGCTCGAAGCCGCCGCCCTCGACGGCGAGTCCGCCACGGTCTACCGCGGTGAGGGCCTGACCATCGAGGACGCGGACCTCATGGTCGAGAACGTCATCGCGACCTTCGCGCTGCCCAACGCGGTGGCGGTGAACTTCCGCATCAACGGCGAAGATCGGCTGGTCCCGATGGTCGTCGAGGAGCCGTCGGTCGTCGCCGCGGTGTCGAACATGGCCCGCCTCGCCCGGCGCTGCGGGGGCTTTCACGCCGAGTCCGACCCGAGCGTGATGATCGGCCAGATCCAGCTCGAGGACGTCGCGGATCCCGAGGCGACCCTCGCGGTGCTTCGCGACCTGCTTCCCGAGCTGGAGACCGTGGCCCACGGGGTGCATCCGCGCCTCGCCGCGCGCGGTGGCGGCTTCCGAGGCTTCGAGCTCTTCCGCCGGACCTACGACGAACCCGGCTTTCCCGCCGAAGAGATGGTCGTGCTGCACGTCCTGCTCGACTGCGTCGATGCCATGGGCGCGAACATGGTGAACACGCTGTGCGAGCACCTCGCCCCGTACATCGAGGAGGCGACCGGCGAGTCGGTGGGACTGAAGATCCTCTCGAACCTCGCCGACAAGCGCTTGTCCCGCGCCTGGGTCGAGCTCGACCCGGCGGTCCTCGGCACCGAAGACATGCCCGGCGACCGGGTGGCGCAGCGCATGGCCAGCGCGTGGCGCTTCGCGTGGGCCGACCCGTATCGGGCGACGACCCACAACAAGGGCGTGATGAACGGCATCGACGCCGTGGCGATTGCGACGGGCAACGACTGGCGAGCCATCGAAGCGGGCGCGCACGCCCACTGCTGCCGGGACGGCGCGTACCGACCGATGACGGTGTGGCGCATCACCGAGTCGGGCTCGCTGCGAGGCGAGATCGAGCTGCCGATGCAGTTCGGCACCGTGGGTGGCCCCATTCGCGTGCATCCCACCGTGCAGAGCAACCTCAAGCTGCTCGGTGCGAGCACCGCCAGCGACCTCGCCGCCGTCGCCGTCGCGGTTGGACTCGCCCAGAACATGGGTGCCCTGCGCGCGCTCGCGACCGAGGGCATCCAGGCGGGGCACATGCGCATGCACGCGCGCACGGTCGCCGCGACCGCCGGAGCCACCCGCGAAGAGGTGGGCTGGGTCGTGGCGAAGCTGTGCGAAGAGAAGAACTTCAGCGTTCAGCGAGCCGAGGAGCTCCTCGCCGAGCGGCGGGGAGAATGACCGAGCCGGCGGTCGGCTTCGCAGGAGGCAAGCTCATCCTTACCGGAGAGCACGCCGTCGTGTACGGCTTTCCGGCGATCGCCGTCGGCCTGGACCTCGGGACTACCGTGCGCCTCGAGCCCGTCGATGGCGAGACGCACGTCGCGAGCGAGCCGGCGGACGACCGCTTGCTCGCCGCTGTGCGCGCCGCCCTTCCCGCCGAAGGTCTGTGCGTGCGCGTGTCGAGTGATCTTCCCATCGGGTGCGGCATGGGCAGCTCCGCAGCCCTGTCCGTCGCATTGGTACGCGCGCATGCGGCACTCGAAGGCCGCGCTCTGACGCCGGATCGCGAGTTCACCCGCTCCCTGGAGCTGGAGAAGGTGTTTCACGGCACGCCGTCGGGTCTGGACAACACCGTCGCCGCGTACGGGGGCGCCATTCGCTTCGAGCGCGGCGACCCGCCGAAGATCCGCCACCTGACGCCGCCGTCGTGCACCCTGGTCGTGCTCGAGTCCGGCGAGGCCGGCGACACCGCAGCCCTCGTCGCCGGCGTGCGCAGCCGACATCCCGGCAACCAGCCGACCCTTGATGCCATCGGCGCGCTGACCGCGGAGATCGAGGCGAAGCTCGACGACCCCGCGAGCCTCGGCCCCCTGCTCACGCGAAACCACCGGCTGCTCGCCGAGCTCGGCGTGTCCAACGCCCGCCTCGACGAGCTCGTGGAACTCGCCCTCGCCCACGGTGCGCTCGGCGCCAAGCTCTCGGGTGCGGGAGGTGGCGGCGTGGTGCTCGCGCTCGTCGAAGACCCCCAGCCGCTCCTCGACGCCGCCGCTGCGCGACGCATCCCCGCCCACCTCGTCACCCTCGGAGGTCGCGCGTGAACACCGCTACCGCCCGCGCCCACGCGAACATCGCCCTGGTCAAGTACTGGGGCAAGCGGGACACCGCGCTCAACCTGCCCGCCGTGTCGTCGCTGTCACTGACGCTGGACCGCTTCTGGACCGAGACGACGGTGACCCCTGCCGAGGCCGATGGCGTGTACATCGCAGGCGAGCCCGCGGCACCGAAGTTCGCCGCTCGCGCCCTGTCCTTCGTCGACGAGCTGCTCCCAGGTCGGGACCCGGTGCGCATCGACACCCACAACTCGTTCCCGACCGGTGCAGGCCTGGCCTCCAGCGCCTCGGGCTTCGCGGCGCTGACCCTGGCCGCGGCGCATGCTGGCGGGCTGGATCTGTCCACCGAGGCCCTGTCCGCGTGGGCCCGTCGAGGCTCGGGTTCCGCCTGCCGCAGCCTGTGGGGCGGCTTCGTCACCTGGCGCAAGGGTGAGGCCGACGACGGCAGCGACAGCCACGGCACCCCCCTGGCCGGCCCCGAGCACTGGGACCTGCGCATGCTCGTCGCGGTCGTTGCCTCGGGTCCCAAGCCCATCGGCAGCACGGCCGCCATGGAGCGCACCCGGGACACGTCGCCGTACTACGGCGAGTGGCTCGCGACCTCCGAGGCCGACGTGGACGAGGCCGAGGCCGCGGTGCGCGCGCGCGATCTGCCGCGCCTGGGCGAGGTCATGGAGTCGTCGACCTTCAAGATGCACGCCACGATGCACACCGCACGGCCGATGGTGAACTACTGGCAGCCCGGTACGCTGGCGTGCATCCACGCCGTGCACGCGCTGCGAGAGCAAGGCGTCGGCGCGTGGCTGACGATGGACGCCGGCCCCAACGTGAAGGTGCTGTGCGCCCCCGGGGACGCCGATCGCGTGGCGGCAGCGCTCGCACCGCACGTGGAGCGAGTCGAGCGACTCGGTCCCGGCCCGGCCCCGACGCTGTCATGAGGCGGCGCTTCCTCGCCCCCGGAAAGCTCGTGCTCGTCGGCGAGTACGCGGTGCTCGACGGCGCTCCCGCTCTGGTCGCGGCGGTGAACCGAGGGGTACAGGTCGAGGTGACCCCGGCACCGAGGGTCGAGATCCTGACCCCGGGCGACGACGACCGCTTCGCCCGCGCAGCGCTGCACGACGCGCCCGCCGGACGCTACGCGTTCTCGGATGCGAACCCCGCTCCGACCGAGACCAAGGCTGGCTTCGGGGGTTCGGCGGCAGCCACCGTCGTCGGTGTGGCCGCCGTGCATGCGCTGACGCGCGATCGCATCGACCCGAGCGAGGTGTTCGCGGAGGCCTTCTCGCTCCACCACCAGGTCCAGGGCTCGGGCTCGGGCATCGATGTGGCCGCCTCGTCCTTCGGCGGCGTGCTTCGCTTCTCCCCGACCGCGGCCACCCCGGTGGCGGGCGTCCCCTCGCCCATCGTGATCTGGACAGGACAGAGCGCGAAGACCGGACCGCGCGTCGAGCGGTACAAGGCGTGGGACGAGGCGAACCGCACGGACTTCGCGGAGACCAGCGCGGCGATCGTGGATGCGTTCGCGCACCAGCCTGTTGCGATGCTCGATGCGGCCTGGGAGCTGCTCACCGCCATGGCACGCAGCGCCGGGGTCGCCTACTCGACGCTCGCCATCGAGCACATTGTCCGCCTTGCAAGAGCACACGGCGGCGCCGCCAAGCCTTCCGGCGCCGGCGGTGGGGACTGCGTGGTCGCGCTTGTCGAGGACCCTGTCGCGAACCGCGACTTCCGCGTGGCCGTCGCCCGCGCCGGGTTCACGGTGATACCGGTAGCGCTTGCACCCGGCGTCGCCGAGGTGCCCGTGGAGACCGCATGAGCCACTCCTCCCGCAAGGGCGAGCACCTCGACCTGTGTGCCACCGACGACGTCGCGTTCAAGGGCAAGGGCACCTTGTTCGACGAGGTCGAGCTCGTGCACGACTCGCTGCCCGAGATGGCGGTGTCCGAGGTCGATCTGTCGACCCGGCTCGTCGGAAAGGTGCTGCGCGCGCCCATGGTGATTGCCGCGATGACCGGTGGCGTCGACCGGGCGGAGGCCGTGAACAAGGACCTCGCCAGCGTCGCCGAGGAGCACGGCATCGCCTTCGGCTTCGGCTCGATGCGTCCGCTCCTCGAGGACGGCGACACCACCGGCTACCTCGTCCGAGACGTGGCCCCGAACGCCGTGGTGTTTGGCAACATCGGCGTGGTCCAGGCCCGAGACGCGAGCATCGAGGCCCTTCGAGCGATGCTCGGCACCGCTGGCTGCGACGCCCTGTGCGTGCACCTGAACCCGGCACAAGAGGTCGTGCAGCCCGAGGGCGACGACGACTTCCGCGGAGGTCTCGACACGCTGCAGCGCCTCGCCGAGGAGCTCGACGTGCCGGTGATCGCCAAGGAGACGGGCTGCGGCCTGTCCCGGAGCGTCGGCGAGCGCCTCGTGCGCGCCGGCATCGGCACCGTCGATGTCTCCGGCGCCGGGGGCACGAGCTGGGTCGGGGTCGAGACCCTGCGCGCCCGCGCCCGCACCCGCTCGCTCGGTGAGCTGTTCTGGGACTGGGGCATCCCCACCGCCGGCAGCGTCGCGCAGCTCGCGGACCTGCCGCTCGACGTCATCGCCACCGGCGGCATGCGGCACGGGCTGGACATCGCGCGAGCCCTCGCCCTCGGCGCCACTGCGGGCGGCATGGCCCGGCCGTACCTGATGGCGTGGAACGACGGCGGCCGCGACGCGGCCAGCGCGATGGCCGATCAGATCGCCACCGAGATCCGCATCGCCCTGCTGCTCGCCGGCGCGAAGAACGCGGAGGAACTGCGAGCCAAGCCGGTGATCCTCGGTGAGCGCTTGCTCCGCTGGGTTCCCGCCGGCAGCTCGCTGACCACGCGACGCTAGGCCCTCGCTCCCCTCGAGGATGCGCCGCGACCCATCGGGGCCTGTCGCGCTCGGACCAGGCCGACCTCGTGTGGATGGACTACCGCATACCGGGCCTCGACGGCGCCGCGACAGCGCGCGAGCTGCGGGGCCGAGGCTACGACCGCCCGATCCTCGCCGTCACCGCGAGCGTGACGTCGGAAGAGCGCGAGGAGTGCCTGGGAAGCGGCATGAACGACTTCCTCACCAAACCCCTCGAGCTGGCCCTTCTCGACGTGGCCCTCCGAGCCCAGCTGCGCGACCGCTGATCGCCGTCCCACGCCCGGGCAGAGCGCGTTAAGGCCGTCCCCTTTCCCGGAGACTGCCCATGCGCCCCCACCAGAAGATTGCGGTCATCGCCGGCGACGGCATTGGCCAGGAAGTCGTTCCCGCTGCCCTGCGCGTGCTCGACCACCTCGAGGCCAAGCACGGTATGGGCATCGAGCGCGAGGTCTTCGACCTCGGCGCCGAGCGTTACCTCAGGGACGGCACCACCATGCCGGCCGAGCTGATGGACCGCTTCCGCGACGAGTTCGGCGCGATCTTCCTCGGCGCCCTCGGCGACCCGCGGGTGAAGTCGAACGTGCACGCCAAGGACATCCTCCTCGGCTCGCGCTTCCAGCTCGACCTGTTCATCAACCTCCGTCCGATCAAGCTCCTCGACCCGCGCTATTGCCCGCTCAAGGACAAGGGCCCGGACGACATCGACATCATGGTGTTCCGCGAGAACACCGAGGGCCTGTACACGGGCGTCGGCGGCCAGTTCAAGCGCGACACGCCGGACGAGGTCGCCATCGAGGCCGAGATCAACACCCGCAAGGGCGTCGAGCGCATCATCCGCGCGGCCTTCGAGTACGCCGACGCGCGCGGCAAGAAGTCGGTGTGCATGAGCGACAAGTCAAACGCCATGCGGCATGGCCACGACCTGTGGCAGCGCACGTTCAAGGAGGTCGCCGCCGAGTACCCGCACATCGAGCCCTTCCACCTCTACGTGGACGTGCTGGCGATGGAGCTGGTGCGGTGCCCCGAGCGCTTCGAGGTCATCGTCACCAACAACCTGTTCGGCGACATCATCACCGACCTGGGCGCCCAGATTCAGGGCGGCATCGGCCTCGCGGCGAGCGGCAACATCCACCCCGGCCAGGTTTCGCTGTTCGAGCCGGTGCACGGCTCCGCGCCGGACATCGCCGGCCAGGGCATCGCCAACCCGCTGGCGGCCGTGCTCTCGCTCGGCATGCTGCTCGAGCACCTCGGCTACCCCGAGCACCACGAGTCCCTCAAGGACGCCGTCGCCCACTGCCTCGAGCATCAGCACGTCACGCGCGAGCTCGGCGGCGAGCTCGGCACCGACGCCGTGATCGACGCGGTCATCGCCTTCCTGGGTTGACGCGGCCGCATCCGCGCCCATCTTTCAGTCTTTTCCACCTGGAGATCCCATGCTCGACGTCAAGAACCGCGAGATCGTCATCCTCTCTGGCGTTCGCACCGCCTTCGGCACCTTCTCGGGTTCGCTGAAGGGCCTGTCCGCCACCGACCTCGCCGTGCCCACGGCCACCGCCGCCCTCGAGCGCGCGGGCATCTCCGGTGAGGACATCGACCACGTGATCTACGGAAACGTGCTCCAGACCGCGTCCGACGCGATCTACCTGGCGCGCCACGTCGGCCTGCGCGCCGGTACGCCGAACCACGTGCCCGCGATCACGCTGAACCGTCTGTGCGGCTCGGGCTTCCAGGCCGTGGTCTCCGCGGCCGAGCAGATCCTCACCGGCCAGGCCAACGCAGTGCTCTGCGGTGGCACCGAGTCCATGAGCCAGGCTCCGCACGTGATGTACGGCATGCGCGACGGCGCCGCCCGCTTCGGCCGCCCGCCGAAGATGGTCGACTCCCTCTGGGAGTGCCTGACCGACAGCTACACCAGCCTGCCGATGGCGATGACCGCCGAGAACCTCGCCGAGAAGTACGACATCTCCCGCGAAGAGTCCGACGCGTACTCGCTCTTGTCCCAGGAGCGCTGGGCCGCGGCGAACGAGGCCGGCCGCTTTGACGACGAGATCGTCCCGGTCGAACTCAAGACCCGCAAGGGCACCGTCGAGTTCAAGGTCGACGAGCACCCCCGTGCGGCGACCCTCGAGGGCCTCGCGGCGCTCAAGCCCGTGTTCAAGAAGGACGGCCTGGTCACCGCAGGCTCCGCTTCCGGCATCGGTGACGGCGCGGCCTCGCTGATCGTCGCCGACGCCAAGTGGGCCGAGCAGCGCGGTCTGCAGCCGATCGCTCGCCTGGTCGGCTGGGGCGTCGCCGGCTGCGACCCGAACATCATGGGCATCGGCCCCGCGCCGGCAGCCCGCCGCGCCTTCGAGCAGTCCGGACTCGGCCTCGACGATATGGCGCTGGTCGAGGTCAACGAGGCCTTCGCTCCGCAGTACATCGCCGTCGAGAAGGAGCTCGGACTCGACCGCTCGATCACCAACGTGAATGGCGGCGCCATCGCTCAGGCCCATCCGCTCGGCGCTTCTGGCGCGCGCATCACCGCGACCATCATCCACGAGCTTCGTCGCCGCGGCGACAAGTACGGCCTCGCCAGCGCCTGCATCGGTGGCGGCCAGGGCATCGCGGTCATCGTCGAAGCCCTGTAGTCTTCGCGCACCCACGCCCCGGCCAGCCCCGTGCTCGCCGGGGCGTCGTGCGTCTACTGGGGGATCATCTCCCGCTCGACGGAGAGGATCTTCGCGGGCTTGCCGTACTTGTCGGCCATCTCGCAGCCCGGCTTGTGTCCGAGCTCACACGCCTTCTGGACGTCGGCGAGCGCGAGATCCCACCGGTGCTCCTTGTAGTGGCAGAAGCCGCGGGCGTAGTAGGCCTTGGCCCAGTTCGGGTGGCTCGCCATGTAGTGCTCGACCTCGGCAATCGCCGTGTCGCACATGTCGAGGCGGCCCCACACCTTCATCAGCAGCGTGTAGCTCTGCCAGTTCTCGGGATCGAGCTCGCGGGCCTCGAGGAGTACATCGAGGGCCTCCTCGTCGCGTCGAGCACCGATGAGCACCTCAGCCTTGCGGTGGCGAAGGGACTGCGTGTCCGGCTTGAGCGCGATCGCCTTGTCGATGAGGACGAGAGCATCGGTCGCGTGGCCCTGCTCTTCGTAGAGCACCTTCGCCTCGGTCATCAGCGACACGACCTCGGCTTCGACCGAATCCTTCTCGGCGCGCGTGTTGAAGGCGAGACCGCTGATCAGCAGCACGCCAATGACGGCGAGGACCCATGGCAGGCGTTCGTTCATGCCTGTGTTGCTAACCGGTCATCGCGGGTAATCGCACCGTCACCCTGACCGGGACAGAAATGTCGTGCATCGCGCGGTCGAAACCCCGCGCGGATCCTCAGATTCTGATTGCGAGCGCCTTCGGGCCTTGGCATGATGACTGCAGGGTCTCGCTGTGAACCCAGGAGCCAACATGCGTACGTCTTTCCTGCTCTCCGCCGCGCTGCTTGCCGCCACCGGCTGCACCCCGGGCGACCTCGCCTTCGACCACACCTCGAACCTCGGCGTCGATGCCCGCGGGCTCGAGTTCACGGACGATGACAGCGCACAGGTGGGCATGTACGGGAACACCTGTGCGGTGAACCCCGAGAACGCCACCATCGAGGAAGACGTCGACGTCGTGGAAGAGGATGACCACGTCTCCGACTCCCACGAGGGCAAGGCGCTCATCGCGAACGCGAACGGCGTCCGCGTGTACGCGCCGAACGACTGGAACTGGGAGATGGACGGCTACGAGCCCGACTTCAGCGCGCCGTCGCTTCAGGACTCCGGGTTCACCTCGGGTGGCGTGGTCCTGCTCGACGCCTTCCAGGGCTGCAACCTGACCTTCCACACCGACAGCGCCAACAGCGTCCAGATCGCGGACACCAGCTGCGTGGGCGCGACCCTCGCGAGCTCCGGCATGAGCGACAAGGTCGCCGTCGCCGCCGGCGGCGAGGCGCTGATCGCCGACGCCAGTGGCACCGTCACCGCGCTCGGCGGCGCCGACCAGGTCGCCCTCGATGCGATGGGCGGTGTCGTGTACACCACGAACGGCGCGGCGCTCGCCGCCTACGACTTCGATGGCGTGCAGCAGTGGTCCCTCGACCTCGCCGGTGACGTCGTCTCCGTCGACATGCTCGGCGCGCACGTCGCGGTCATGATCGCCCACGCCGATGGCACCGGTGAGCTCCAGACCTTCGACGCCGAGGGCGTGCTCGCGTCCTCGCTGCTCACCCCGAGCCCGGCGCAGTCCATCGTCGGCAGCGAGAGCGGCCGCGAGATCGCCATGGTCCTCCCCACCGAGGTCCACTTCTTCGAGGTCCGCGACCTCTAGGTCACGGCGCTATGCTCCTGACGCCCGCTTCGCTCCGAGGCGGGCGTCTGCGTTTGTGGAGGCCGAGATCTGGCTCCTGCTCGCCACGGCACTCGCGGCGGACCCGGTGGTTCCGGAACTTCCGCCGCCGGATCGCGCCCGGCTGAACCAGTACCACAGCGATCCCCTGTTCTCGCCGCACCTCGACTTCTCCGTGCTCGGCGGAGCCACCGAGCGCGGCGATCCGACGCTGTACGCGGTCGCCGAGCTCCGGCTCGGAGGGACCTTCGCCGTGGGCGTGGGTGCCAGCGAGTCCGTGCTCGAGGAGGGCCCCACCCTGAACTGGGCCTGGAGGCTGTTCTCGTACCAGCACTACTGGAGCCTCGATCTCGTCCTGCGTACGCCGGTGCCGGTGTGGGAGAACCTGCGCCTGGGCCTCGGTGGCGACATCAGTCCGCAGCGAGACGGTCGCTTCGCGGTGCGAGCGCGCGCGCTGTTCGGTGGCGCTGGCTTCGCCGGCGAGCTGGGGTTGGTCGTCCGTGCGTTCTGAGATCCTCCTGTTCTTCGCCGTGAGCGGCTGCGTCGGCGTGCACATCGGCCACGCGCCCGCCGTCCCCTACCCGATCACCGAAGCCGACCTCATCGAGCCCGCTTCCACGGCCGTGGAGGGTCGACTCGACACGCGGTTTCAGATCCCGGTGTTGAGCTCGGTCGCCCCCGACCCGCTGTGGATCGAGTTCAACGACAAGCGGCAGGTCGCCTTTGCACAGCGCTACGCCGGCGACGTCCCCCCCACGCTCGAAGACGCGTTCCACGGGCGCATCGGCGGCAACGCGGGGGCCAGCATCCCCGTGTCCGTGGTCCTGGAGCGCGTGTACAGCGGCTGCTACCCGGTGCGTATGGCACCGTTCGAACGCGGGCAGCACAGCTTCGCCGAGGTGTTCGTCGACTTCGGCAGCGCCGGCGGCTCGCGCGTGCGCTTCACGCTCCACGAGCCTGGATGCACGGTCGACGTGGACGAAGCGATGGCCGCGCTCGGCGATGCCCTCGCCGCCGAGGTGATCCGCCTGTCGAGGAGCATCCAGTGAGGTTCATTCCCCTGCTTGTCCTCCTTGGCTGCGCGACTCGCGGAGTCGTCCCTCCGCCGCGCCTTGGTCCAGCGCCAAGCTCGGGGCTCGCGCTGACCGTATGCGTGCCCGAGGACGTGCGCGCGTCCCCCGAGCGCCGCGGTCGCCAGGCGGGTACCGCGCTGTGGGCCTTCGGCGACGTCTACGAGCACTCGCATCATCGCGGCTCCGTGATCTCGCGAGACGCGGGTCTCGCTCCGACCCAGGCCGAGCCCCGTGCCGGCACTACACGCACCGCGCTGATCCTCGCGGAAGCCGTCACCGTCGGGCTCGAGCGGACCGGTGCGTTCACCTCGGTGACGCTGGGTGAGGCATGCCCGAGTGAACCGACCGCGCCCGAGTCGGGGGCGGTGCTGTGGTCCCGCCTCGACTACGGCTACGGCAGCACGCTGCTCGTCAGCAAGCGCTGGCGCTACGCCGTCGCGCGCTGGGGCGACCGGGTGTGGATGGACACCATCGTCGAGCAGAGCTCCACGCCGATCTTCGGATACGGCCGCGCGACCATGGCGCTGTGCACCTCTACGGGCTGTCAGCCGACCACCGTGACCGGCTACAGCGCCACCGAGACCCTCCGCGCCATCCCGGGCAGCTCGACCCGGAGCCTCGTGAACATCGAGTATGGCCGAGGGATCTCGTCCCTCGCCGAGGCGATGAGCGAGCGATCGATCTCGGACGCGACCGCGCGTTAGCGAGGAACAACCTCGTTTCAGCCACACCAGCCACTGAGCCGGCGTTCATCGTGAACGCCGCGCGTTCGCCGTGCAACAGGCAGGAAAACACTCGCAGCGCGGAAATCGGCTCGCGTTAGTTCGCACTCCACCGCGAGGTTCTCCATGCACACCGAGCCGCACGACTCCACCACCGTCCGCAACGCCACCCCGAGCCGCCCCGGCTGGCTGGACTACGGCGTGCCGCGACGCACCAACCTGGACCAGGAAGCCCTGCGCGACCTGGCCAAGGCCCACACCCCGGCCCTGCTCGAGACCTCGTTCGGCAGCCTCAACAAGGTGAGCCGCAACAAGTCCCGCATGGCGAAGTACACCTGGGTCATCAGCGACGAGGCCGCGGCGGGCTTCTCCCACAAGGTGATGTCCCGCGCCGAGGCCCAGGCGCTCATCGATGCCCAGGCTGCGTACATCCGTGAGCAGGGCGAGCTGCTCGAGCTCCAGGGCTACCTCGGTGTGGGTACCCGCGCGGCCGCGGTGCAGTGGCTCTACACGATCGAGGGCGCGAACATCGCGGGTATGCAGTCGATCCTCGCCTTCCCGCGCTCCGCGGTCGAGTCCGACCCGACCGGTCCGTTCGGCGCTGACTTCCGCGTGGTGTACACCCCGAACTTCTCTCCCGACGTGCCGGGTGGCCAGCGCATCCTCGCCGACCTCGACAACCGGGTCACCTACATCATGGGTCCCGACTACTTCGGCGAGTCCAAGAAGGCCGCGCTCCGCATGCTGTGCGCGGCGGCCTATGACGACGGCGGCCTCGTGCTGCACGCCGGCGCCAAGGAAGTCCTCGTCGACGGCGAGCGCCTGACCGTCGCCATCCTCGGGCTCTCCGGCACGGGCAAGACGACGACCACCTTCTCCAAGCAGGGCGAGGGCGTGAAGCCCGTGCAGGACGACATGGTCACCCTGTGGCCCAAGGGCGAGCTCTCGGTCACCGAGAACGGCTGCTTCGCGAAGACCTTCGGGCTCTCCGCCGAGACCGAGCCGGCCGTGTACGCGGGCTCGACCAGCGCCGAGGCGTGGCTCGAGAACGCCTACCAGGACAGCGTGGGCGGCGTCGACTTCTTCAAGGTGGACCTCACCCCCGAAGAGGTCGCCGTGCACCGCGAGACCCTGATCCTCACGGGCTCGGACGCCGACAACCTGGACGCGTTCATCTCCGGAAAGGTGTCGCTCGCCGAGGTCCTCGACGAGAACGGCATCCCGCACGATGGCTGGGACTTCGTGCAGTGGACCGGCAACGGCCGCTCGATCATCCCGCTGTCCTCGATCCCGGACGCCGCGGATCTGCACGACATCCCGTCGGTTCGCTCGATGGGCATCCTCAACCGCGACGAGGGCGACACCGCCATCACCCCCGGCCTGGTGCGGTTCACCAGCCCCGAGCAGGCCGCCGGCTACTTCATGCTCGGCGAGACCAGCCAGACCTCCGCGGCGGGCAAGGAGCGCGGGCGCATCCGCTCGCCGTTCACGCAGCCCTTCTTCCCGCTCGAGCACGGGCTTCAGGCGACGCGCTTCGCCGAGCTGCTCGCGTCCACCGGGGCCATCACCACCTGGCTGATGAACACCGGCTACGTCGCCGGCGACGCGGCTTCCGTGAAGCGCGGCGAGGGCCTGAAGGTCAAGATCCGCCACAGCTCGGCGATGCTCGAGGCGCTGTTCCGCGACCACGTGGTGTGGGAGATCGACCCGGACTTCGGCTACGAGGTCGTCGCCGTCGATGACCCGGCGAACGCCGCACTGCTGGAGCTCGTGCCCGTCGAGATCCTCAACCCGAAGCGCGCCTACGCGGCCGCGGGCAAGCTCGACGACTACGCCGCCGAGGTCGCCACTCGCCACGCCGAGCGTCGAAGCTTCCTCGAGCAGTTCGGCGTCGACCAGGCGATCATCGACGCGGTGATCCCCGCGTAGCCTCCGCACCTTCGCGGACGACTAGAAGATCCACAGGCGTCCCGGCCATGCGAAGCGCATCTGGCCGCGGACGCCGACTTCGTCTGGGGCGATGACCCACCCGGCATCGAGCACGACGCTGCCGAAGCCGACCGACGTGCCGACCATCGGGTGCCACGCGCTCTCGGCGGTGACGCGGAAGGTCTCGCGGTTGCCCGAGCGACTCGCAAGGTTGGCGGCGCCCCCGTACACGCCGACGTGTCCGGTGTACTTGCCGCGCAAGAAGCGCTGCCGTAGCTCGAGGTGCCCCTCGGCCGCGAGCCAGCGGACCTCGCCGAAGCGCATGGCATCCCACCGTGGAGACACGGGCTGGGTCAGCTGCGCGCTCGCGACCACGCGATCCCGAAACGACATCCACAGCTCGCCGCCGACACTCAGGGTCCCGTCGGCTCCTCCCCATGCCCCCGCCACGGCGTGCACACCAATGGTGCCGCCGATCGGACTGGGACGCTGTTCGTCGTCGAGCAAGGCCGCGAGCCGCTCGACGCGCGTGGCGAAGCCCAGACCGTCGCCGCGAAGCCGACGAGAGACGATACCGACCACCTGGCCTTGCTCGTCGAACACTGGCCCGCCAGAGTTGCCGGGGTTCACCGGCGCCGTGGTCTGCATCGCACGTGGACCGAGGCCCGAGACGATGCCCGAAGACACGCTGTAGCGCAGCAGGCCCGTCATGTAGCCAGCCATTTCCTGAGTCCCGAAGGGATGACCGACCACGCTCACCGCCTGCCCGGGCTCCGGCGGCGCTTCCGCGAGCGGCACGACCGGCATGCCCATCGTCACGGCGATCACCGCGAGGTCGTCGCGTGGACGGGCATACAGCACGCGGCCAATGACCCGCGTGCCCTCCTGGTTCTCGACCATGGGGCGCCCACCGCCGGCGATGCAGTGGTAGGCCGTCGCCACGCGATCCTCGGCGATGACCACACCGGCGCACACCGACGCACCCGTGGTGATCAGGACGGTGGAGTCCACGGGGACGGCGAACGCGGCGTTCACGGCGAGCATCAGGGAGAGCATGAGCGGCATCATACAGGCACGACGCGTGCGGGCTCGGGGGTTAGTCGGCCTCCATGCTTCTCCTCTTCATCCTCGCGTGCGGCTCGCCCGAGCCACCTGCCCCGCCGCCGCCTCCCGCACCGGTCGAGGCCGTCGAGGCCCCCGCGTTTCCCGAGCCTGCGAAGCCCAGCGACAAGCGCTACGCGGCCTCGCACATCCTCGTCGCCTGGCGGGGAGCGGCCAAGGCACCGGCCAGGGTCGAGCGCGAGCAGGCGGAGGCCGAGGCGCTCGCCAAGGAGCTGTTCGCAAAGCTGCAGGACGGCGCCGACTTCGAGACCCTCGCCAAGGCCCACTCCGACGGCCCCTCGGCCCCACGCGGAGGCCGCCTCGGAACCTACCTCACCGGCACGATGGTCCCCACGTTCGAGGCCGCCGTCGCCGGCGTCGAGGTAGGCGCGTACACCCTGGCCGAGAGCCCGTTCGGGTGGCACGTGATCCGGCGTGACCCGGTCGAGCACGTCGCCATCCAGCACATCGTCATCGGCTATGCCGGGGCCCACGAGTCCACGGCCACGCGCACCCGCGAGGAAGCGGACGCGCTGATCACCGAGATCCAGCAGCGTCTCGCCGCGGGGGAGTCCTTTGACGCGGTCGCCGCCGAGGTCAACGAAGACGCGAGCAAGGCCACAGCGGGCCACCTCGGTGGCTTCGGTCGTGGCCAGATGGTCCCCGCATTCGAGGATGCTGCCTTCGCCCTCGCTCCTGGAGCGACGAGCAAGGTCGTCGAGACGCCCTACGGCCTGCACATCCTCAAGCGGCTCGAGTAGCTACTCGCCGAGCGCGCGCCCGATCGCCGCGTGCAGGGTCGGGTCGTCCGGCGGGTTGACGCGCTCGGCGACGCGCAGCTCCCGATCGAGGACGAACACCGCCGGATACTGCCCGTTGTTTACCGCCGACGCGGCCCAGTCCGCGTGGGGATCGGCGACGACGGGCGCGGTGATCGAGAACTGGTCGGCCCAGAGGTTGAGATCCTCGCGGCTCGGCGGCTCGTTCTCGACGTTCTCGGGCAGGATGGTCAGGTACATGAAGTCCTGATCGACGTAGTCCTGGTAGGTCTCTTCGGTCGTCTGGGCGAGATCGCGACACGGCGCGCACCACATGGTCGAGATGTCGACCACGACGACCTTTCCGTAGAACTGCCACAGCGAGACCTCGTCGCCGTGCTGATCGGTGAGCCGGAAGTCGTGCGGCACCTCACCGGCAAAGAAGCCCTCGCCGACCAGATCCTCGGGGGGCTCGGCGATCGGCCAGGTGTTCTCGGGTCGCGTCCACACGTAGGGCTCGACGGCCACGCCCTCGAGCGAGGGGACGCAGGCGGTGGCGAGAAGAAGCAGTGGCAGGGTTCGCATCGCGGCTCCGGACGGCAACATATCCAACCGATGCCCCGCCCGCGACACGGTGTGACGCCGGTCGACACGCCGCGTACGGTGCACCGAGATAACAGGCGCCATGCCCGACACCCGTCTCAGCACTGAAAGCCTCCTCGCCGAGTACGAGACCTACGGAACTCCCAAGGAGTCCTGGCTCATCGGCGGCGAGTTCGAACGCCACCTCCTCACCGAGGACGGCATGCCGCTCCCCTACGAGGGAGAGCCCGGCATCCGCTGGTTGCTCGAGAAGCTCGCCGCGACCGGCGAGTGGAAGCCCTACCGCGAGGAGGGCCACCTCATCGCGCTCACGCGGCCCATGTCGTCGGTCACCCTGGAGCCGGGCGGTCAGTTCGAGCTCTCGGGCGCTCCCTTCGTGCACATCGCCGACCTCGAGGCCGAGGCTCAGGCGTTCACCGCCGAGGTCGGGCAGTGCCTCGCCGGCACCGGGGTGCGCCAGGTCGCGCTGGGCCACACGCCCTACGCTCGGATCGAGGACATCGCGTGGATGCCGAAGGGCCGCTACGTGATCATGCGCAAGGCGCTCGCCGAGCGCGGTGCCCTCGCCCACAACATGATGAAGGGCACCTGCGCCGTTCAGGCGAGCTTCGACTTCGCCGACGAGGCCGACTGCGCCCGCAAGGTCCGCATCGGCATGCAGCTCGGTCCGCTGACCACGGCGATGTTCGCCAACTCGCCGATCGTGGCGGGCCGGGACACCGGCTACGCGAGCTTCCGCGGGCACGTATGGACGCAGACGGACCCGGACCGCACGGGCTTCCCTCAGGCGGCGGTCGACTTCTCGTACCAGGCGTGGCTCGACTACCTACTCGACGTCCCGCTCTTGTTCCGCATGCAGAACGGCAAGTGGCTGCCGGGCGGCGGTCAGAGCTTCCGGCGGTGGATGGAGCACGGCATCGACGGCACCTTCCCGACCCGCGACGACTGGGAGCTGCACCTGACCAGCGTGTTCCCCGAGGTCCGGGTGAAGAAGAAGATCGAGATCCGCGGCGCCGATGCCGTGTCCTTCGATCTCGCGATGGCCTTCGGCGCGCTGTTCAAGGGCCTGTTCTACTGCAACAAGACCCTGGCCCAGACGCTCGACGTGGCTGCGCGCTTCTCCGAGATCGGCACCCGCGACGAGCGCTTCGCCGTGGCGTGCAGAGACGGGCTCGCTGGCGAGCTCGGCGGTCGCCGCCTCGCGGACTGGGCGGCAGAGGTCGTCCAAGCAGCCGACGAAGGCCTCGGCCGCTGCGATCCCGAGGACCGTCACTACCTGGCCCCCCTGATCCGCCTGGTCGAGGGCGGCGAGAGCCCGGCCACCGCGGTGCGCGCGAACTTCGCGAAGGACCCACGTCCCGAGGCCTTCCTCGACACCTGCCTGTTCGAATAGACGCTCGTAGGAGGCGGAGACAGAAAAGCCCAGGCCGATTGGCCTGGGCTTCTGCGTTTCTCGTTCCGACGCGACTACTGCACGATGGCCACGGTCATGTCGTCGGGGTCGAGGTAGGTGTCGTCACCGGGGTGGATGGCCTCGTAGTTCGACGGGTCGCCGTCGAAGTCGTACAGGTCACCATTCTCGTCGTAGCAGGTGATGTAGGCGTCAATGTACTTGCCCGAGCCGGTGTCACCGACGTCGTAGATCACCATGGAGGCAAAGCCCGTGGGGGTGATGGCTCCGGTGAAGTTCGCGGAACCACCCGTCACGATGTTGCCGTTGGACAGGCAGCTCATGCCCGCCTCTGCGAGGTCGAACACGGCAATCTGCCGCCGCATGAAGTGGCCATTGACGCAGTCGGGCGTGGTGGTCGGGCACGTGTCGGTCCACGTTCCCGTGCACGTGGCTTGCGAGTTGTTCACGCCGTCACTGCAGATACCCTGCGTGGCTGTGTTGCAAGTGGTGCTGCTAAGCACCGGGCAGGGCGCCCCACCGGACCAGTTCGTGTCCCATCCCTGGACGCCCGCGTAGTTCGGGCTGGAGGGATCGATGATCTGTCCCAAGCGCATGTTGGCGCTGTTGACCTGACCATTGTTGAGCCACATCGCGTCGGAGTCATTTCCGAAGTCGTCGTTCGCAACCGCGCCGGTGCAGCCACTCTCATCACTGAGCATCTCGCGCATCGTCGCGGCACCGCGGTCGTCTTCGGGCGTCGACCACGCCGCGTTGTCGACGCCAGAGTTCGAGAACCGCAGCCGGATGAACTTGCCGCACGGGTCGTTGCCCATGAACTCCTCGATCGAGCACTGCCCGAGCGAGATCGGGAACGCGCAGTCCTCACCCACGTAGATGGGCAGGCGTGCGGTCGCCTGCTTGGCAGCCCCGAGGGTCGAGCGACCGAACGGGAACCCGCCGAAGAACACCGACACCTCTTGTCCGGCCTGCACACGCACGGCGTTCACCGTGCTCACATCCACGTCGCCAACGCCAACCAGCGGCGGGTCGTAGTTGTTGATGAGCACCGGATCACCGAGCGCCGACCAGCAGCCGTCGATGAGGGTGCAGCCGTTCTCTTCGAACGCGTCGAAGCGGCCCATGATGATGTTCGGGTTGTTCGGCGGGTCCGTGGAGTCGAGCACGATGGCATCGCCGTGCACGGTGTTGGCAGTGCCTACGGCGAGCGCGCGCGCAAGCGCATTGTCGATACCCGTCTGGGTGCCGTCGAGCTGGATCGCTCCTGCGTGGGCAGCGGCGTCCGCGCCATTGCCGAGCTGCGCCAACGCGACCCGGTGCCAGCCGCTGTCGACTCCGATAGCGGCGAAGCCGAGAAGCACGATGGCCGAGACACCGAAGAAAGCGGCGTAGTTGCCACGTCGATGATTGCGCTGAATCCGAGACATAGAGGACCTCTCTCGCATCCAAGAATAGCGGCATCTCGGTCGTTTGTCAGGATCGGGTCACGGCAACGCCAGGAACCCGCTAGCGACGCGGATCCTCGGGACGCAGGCCGAGAATGCGAAAATTTTCCAAACGGCGCACAGATGCGCCGTTCGGCGCGCGTTCACGCGTTTCCGGACTGGCGCGCGCGCTCATACATGATCACGGCGGCCGCCACGGACACGTTGAGGCTCTCGAGGCCGCCCTGCAGCGGAATGCTCACCACGTGGTCGCAGCGCTCGCGAAGCGACGAGGACAAGCCCTTGCCTTCAGACCCCATGATCAGCGCCAGCGGCCCAGTCAGATCGAGCTGAGACGCGGGCTCACCGCCCATGTCGGCGCCGATCACGCGAATGCCGGCCTTCTGGATGTGCTTGAGCGCAGAGTGCATCGACTCGCGCACCACCGGGATCTCCTCCGCCGCGCCCATGGCGACCCGCTGGACCACCGGCGAGACCGCCGTGCCCCGCCGCGTCGGGATGATCACGCCGTTCACGCCAAAGCCGAGCCCACTGCGCAGGATGGCTCCGAGGTTGTGCTCGTACTGAATCGCATCCGCGAGCACGAGAAAGGGCGTCTCTCCGCGGTCGAAGATCTCGTCGATCAGCCCACGCGTCGTTTGGGTCGGCAGCGGGTCGGCGAGCGCGATCACGCCGTTGTGCACGCGCCCGTCAGCCATCTTGTCGAGCCGCTGGCGGTCCGTGGGCTCGAGGCGAACGTTCGCCGCCTCGCACAGCTCACGGATCAGGTTCACCCGGCGATCCGGCTTCGCTCCCCGGTCGATGAGCACCTTGTGCACGCGCCGCCGCTTTCGCTGCAGCGCCTCGATGACGGGGTTGCGTCCTTCGACCTGATCCATGCGTGCCTCAGAGCAGTTCGGCAGCGAGCTCCGCAAGCTCGGAGCGCTCACCCTTGCGCAGGGTGACGTGCCCCGCGATGGGCGCGTCCTTGAACCGCTCCACCACATACGTCAGACCGTTCGACAGCGCATCCACATACGGATTGTCGATCTGGTTGGGGTCGCCGGTCATGATCACCTTGGTCCCCTCACCCGCGCGGGTCAGCACCGTCTTCGCCTCGTGCGGCGTGAGGTTCTGCGCCTCGTCGACGATCAGCAGCTGCCGGGGAATGGAGCGACCGCGGATGTAGGTAAGCGGCTCGACCTCGATGATGCGCTGATCGAGCAGCTGCTGGTACTGCGGCTCCTGGCTCGAGTGCCGCCCACGGCCGCTGTCGAGGTGCGTGGAGAGCAGGAACTCGAGGCTGTCGTAGATGGGCTTCATCCACGGGTTGAGCTTCTGCTCGATGTCACCGGGCAGAAATCCCATGTCACGTCCCATCGGGAAGATCGGGCGCGAGACGAGCATCTTGGTGAACGCGCGCTCGTCCGCGACCTTCTTGAGGCCTGCGGCAATCGCAATCAGCGTCTTGCCCGTGCCCGCAACACCGTTGAGCGTGACCAGCGAGATGCTGTCGTCGAGCAGCAGGTCGAGTGCGAACAGCTGCTCCTTGTTGCGCGCGAAGATGCCCCACACGCCTTCCTTGTGTCGTCCGACCATGCGCACGCGCTCCTTGCGCACGTCGACGCGCCCGAGTGCGGTCTTGCTCGGGTTGTCCTCGGCGGTGAGCAGCAGGAACTGCTGGGCGTGCAGGCCCGAGAACAGCTCCGGGTCCAGGCGCCCCTGGCTCTCGGCGTAGAACGCGTCGATCCAGGCCGACGGCACCGTGCGCTCAGCGACGCCGCTGTACTGCTCGTCGATGTCGATGTGCGCGTGCTCGTAGTCCTCGGCGGCGACCCCGAGTGCATCGCACTTCAGACGCATGTTCGTGTCGCGGGTGATGAGCACGACCTCGGCGACCCCGGCGCGCGCCAGCCGCACGCAGGTCTGGAGGATGCGGTTGTCATTGCTCACGCCCCCCCAGCTGATCTTCGTGTCGTCGAAGGCGTGGTCGACGAGCAGCGTCCCGCCCCCCGGAAGCGGCACCCCGCGGCTCAGCGAACCCTGACCGCGCAGCTCGTCGAGGTAGCGCGAGATCTGGCGGGCGTTGCGGCCCGTCTCGTTGAGGTCCTTCTTGAACCGGTCGACTTCCTCGATCACGGTGATCGGAATCACCACGTCGTGCTCGTGGAACACGAACAGCGCGCGCGGGTCGTAGAGAAGCACGTTGGTGTCCAGCACGTACACACGACGCGCGTCACCCGTATCGGGTCCGAGCTCAGTCATCAGGCTCTTCGGGGGCGGAGGTGGAGGGCGTTGGGGAGGGTCCGCGACTGCGGTGAACTCACCATAGATCGACGGACGCGGGGGGCCGTGAACGACGTCGGCGGGAAGGGCAAAAAGCACGAAGTGGACCAGCCTCCGAGGCCGATCCACCGTGATTCCGCGACAGATGTGTGCACATGGGGGGCGATCGCCTGCCCCACCGGCGCATCGGCCGTCAGGGCACCATCAGCTGGTAGGTTCGACTGTGCGGTCCCTGGCGGGATGGGCCAAGGCCGAACTGCACGGACGGCGCGTCCATGACGATGGTGCCCGACTGGTTGGCCCCTTCGCCCAGGTACACGTACATCGCGCCGCCACCCGCGTTCGCGGAGTTGGACTTGATCTCGACCGTGTTCGGCCCGGAGTGCAGCCAGGCCCCGATGTCGAGGATGAACGGTTCGGCGCCAGACTGGAGCACCGTGACCTTCACGCCGTTCACGAAGACGTGCACCGTGTGTCCCACCGAGGCGTTGTCCTCGGTGAGCAGCCACCACTTGCCCGAGGCCACGCCACCGGTGGGCGGGGCGGTGGTGATCGGCTGCGGAGGCGGCGGTGCGGGCGCGGGCATCACCGGCGCCGGCGCAGGGGCCACCGGGGACGGCGCGGGAACCGGCGGTGGCGCGGTGCCACCGGGGTCGACGACCTCGATGGTGTAGCCGGGGGCGTCGATGTGGAGATTGCCCTCGGCGTCGATGGTCACGCTCACGTTGGTGAACGTGGTGTCGCGCAGCGCGTCGACGTTGACGCCGTTGACGTAGACGTGGCCGGCGAGTGCGGCGCTCGTGAGCCACAGGAGCATGGGCTGTCCTCCTCCGCGGCGTGAACCCTTGCAGGCGCACGCCGATTCCGACTCAACCTATCAGGTACGGCTGGGCTGTTCGGCAGCCTGGCGCGCGCGACGACGCTTCTCGGACTCGGAGAGCGAGTCGAGATCGACCTCTTCCTCGTTCTCGCCGCCGTCCTCTTCCGGGCCGGAGCCGGCGATCATCCGCGCGAGGTGTGGCTTCACGTCTTCCATGAACAGGATCATCGGCGTCGCCACGAAGATCGTGGAGTAGGTGCCGAAGACCACGCCGAGGAGCATGGCGAGCGCGAAGTTCTGGATGACCGGGCCGCCGAGGAACAAGAACGCGCTGATCGCGAGCGCCGTGGTGAGCGAGGTCGCGAGCGTACGGCCGAGAGTCTCGTTGATCGACACGTTGATGAGCTCGGCGAGATCGGAGCGCGAGTAGCGGTCCATGTTCTCGCGGATGCGGTCGTAGATGACGATCGTGTCGTTGAGCGAGTAGCCGACGATGGTGAGCAGCGCGCCGATCATCGGCAGGTTGAACTCGCGCTGCATGAGCACGAAGATGCCGACGGTGATGCTCACATCGTGGAACAGCGCGACGACGGCGCCCGGCGCGAATCCGATGTCGAAGCGGAACGCGACGTAGAGGAGCACGAGACCGAGGGTCGCGAACACGGAGATGAAGCCGCTGCGCTTGAGCTCGTCACCGACCTTGGGTCCGACCGCGTCGAGGGCAAGGACTTCGAACTGCTTGCCGTCGAGCGCCACGGAGAGCTCCTTGGCGATCTGATCGGAGAGACCGTTGAAGCGGATGATGATCTGCTTGTCCTCGCGCCCCTCCTCGACCGCACCGACGCCTTCGACGTCCGCGAGCGCTTCCTTGACCTGGGCCGCGGTCTTCTCCTCGCCGCTGTAGAACAGCGACATGCGCGCACCGACCTCGGCGTCGAAGCGGGTCTTGTCCTTGTTCACCCAGTCGGCGCCATACTTGGCGTCGAGGGCAGAGAACACGCCCTGGATCATCGCCTCCGAGCCAAAGGTGGCGTCCTGGATGCGGATCGTGAACTGGTTGTCCTCCGCGGCGCCGACCTGCTGGACGCTGTCGTCGGCGAGCCCGAGCTCGCGCAGGGCGGAGCGGACCTCGGAGATCTCGGTCTGCTCGGCGAACTCGAGATGCATCTCGGTGCCGCCCGTGAAGTCGATGCCCCAGTTCGGGCCAACGACGACGAACACCACCCACGAGAGCAGGACGAGCGCACCCGAGACGATGGCCGCGGTGCGCCGCATGCCTACGAAGTCGAACTTCGTATCGGTCAGCTTGTCTTTGAGGAACTGCATGTTTGGCCTCAGAAGCGCAGCGTGGCGGAGGAGCGACGCGTGGCGAGCTCCAGGAAGGTCCGGTTGACGAACAGCGCGGTGATCAGGGTGGTGATGATGCCGATGAGCAGCGTCACCGCGAAGCCCTTGATGGGACCGGAGCCGTAGCTGTACAGGACCACGCCGGCGATGGCGGTAGTGATGTTCGCGTCGAGCACCGCCCACAGAGCCTTGTCGAAGCCCGCGTCCACGGCCTTTCGGGCGTGAACGCCGAGCCGCAGCTCTTCCTGGATGCGCTCGTAGATGATGATGTTCGCGTCCACGGCCATACCGACGGTGAGCGCGACGCCGGCGATACCCGGCAGGGTCAGGGTCGCCTCGAACTGGGTCAGGAACGCGAACACGAGGAACACGTTCAGGAACAGGGCCACGTTCGCGAGCAGGCCGGGGATCCGGTACCAGACGAGCATGAACAGGAGCACGAAGAACGCGCCGATGCCCGTGCCGTAGATGCCCGCGTTGATGGCGTCCGCGCCGAGAGTCGGACCGACCTGGCGGACCTGCCCGACGCTGACCGGGGCGGTGAGCGAGCCGGTGCGGAGCACGAGCGCCAGGGTGTTGGCGTCCTGCAGCGCGTCGAGCGAGCCGCCCATGCTGATGGAGGCGCGGCCACCGCAGATCTTGTCGCGGATCTCGGGGGCGCTGCGAACCTGGTTGTCGAGCACGATCGCGAAGCGCTTGCCGACGTTCTCACCGGTGAGGGTGCAGAACACGGTGGAGCCGCGCGGCTTGAACTCGAGGATGACGTCGGGCATCTGGGTGTTCGGGTCGAAGCCCACCGAGGCGTCGTTGACCTCGGCACCCGTCAGCGAGACGTCCTTGACGACGATGGCGCGGTCGCGGACCTTCTCGGCCTTGCCGCCCTCACCTGCGACCTCGCTGTACTCCCACAGGACCCAGCGGTCGTCGGCGAGCTTGCCCGTGCGCCAGAAGTAGCGGTTGAGCACGTCGTCGTCCTGGAACTGCTCCGGCGGCAGCTCGCCCTCGGCATCCGCGATGATCTCGCCGAGGCGGATCTGGTCGAACTCCTCGTCGACCATGCGGAACTCGAGGATGGCCGTCGTACCGAGCGCATCGACCGCGGCGCCGGCATCGACGGCACCCGGCAGCTGGACGTTGATGCGTCCGCCGCCCTTCTTGACGATGCTGGGCTCCTTCACACCGGTCGCGTCGACGCGGTTGCGGAGCGTCTCGAGCACCTGCTCGACGGCCTGCTTGCCGACCTCGTCCTGCACCTCTTCCTTCATGCCGAAGGTGTGGGTGGTGCCGTCGGTCTGCACGTAGATGTAGTCGAACATGCGCGCGGCGAAGAACGCCTGCACGTCGGCGAGCGGCGCGGGAGTGGTCACCTCGATCTGCGGGAGAATCGGGTGCGGACGCGCCGACTCGACGGCGACGCCCTCTTCCTCGGCCATCTGCTTGAAGTAGGCGAGGTCGCGGGAGACCTTGGCGAGCACCGCCTCTTCGAGCTCCACCTGCAGGGTCAGGTCGATGCCGCCCTGAAGGTCGAGGCCGAGGTTCAGCTTCTTGTCGGAGAGAATGCCCTCGAGCCAGGCGGGCACGTTGCTCTGGACCTCGGCGACCTCCTCGGCCGCCTCGACCGTCGCCTTGTCCGCGTAGCGCTCGACCTCGACGCCGAGCGGCGCGATGAGCAGCCGACCCGGAGCGCCGGTGTAGCCGACCACGGTGAGGCTGCCGTCCTCGGCGACCTCGGCCAGGGCCACGATCTCGCTGTCCGCGAGGGCGACCCAGCGGGGCTCGGTCTCGCCGAAGCTCGCGCCGACCAGTGCGGGAGCGCCGTTGACGTCCGAGACACTGCCCATGGCAGCGGCCTTGGGCGCCTGGCCGCGGAGCGTGCCGATGAGCGCGGTGCCGTCGATGGCCTCGGGAACCTCGGTGAGCTGGTCCATGAGGCGGTACGCCTTCACGGGAGCCAGGGCGAGGGCAGCGTCGACGTCGTCGCGGCTGGTGCCGGGAGCGACCTTGACGAGCACGTCCGCGCCCTTGACTGCGACGCCGTCGACCGCGACACCCGCGTGGTCGAGCCGAGCCGAGATCGCCTCTGCGGCCGCCGCGGGATCGGCGGTCTTGTAGAGGACCTCGTCCGCGGCGACGTCGGCTACTGGCGTCTCGACGCCTGCGGCGGTCTGGGCCAGCTGGGCCTCGACATCCGCCTGCAGGAACGTCGGCAGCAGCACGTACACGGCGCCGAGGAACAGGGCGACGATAGCCCCGAGTCTGAACAGGTAGTTTCCTTCCACAGGGTCTCCTACGCCTTGCCGGCGTCGGGGAGGATCTTGCGCGCGACCGCTTCCTTCTCGAGGCGCGCCTTGGTGCTGCCGAGGTCGACGAGCAACTCGCTGTCCCGGACCTCGATCACCTTCGCAATCAGGCCTCCGCGGGTGACCACCGAGTCGCCCTTGGCGAGCGCGGTCAGCATCTCCTTGTGCTCGTTCTGCTCCTGCACCTGAGGCCGGATCAGCACGAAGTACCAGACCAGCATCACGCCGGCGACCAGGAACAGCGGGCTTGGGCCCCCGCCAGCAGCGGCCTGAGCGATGAGGACTGGGGATGCGCCAAAGAGCATGGCAGGGGTCTCCGGAAGGATGCGGTCGAAGAGAAGCACCAGCGGCCCCGCGTCAAGGGGTACTGGCCGACGGCCGGGATTAGCCGAGTCGGATGCACCCGGCCAGCGGGTGCAACGGGCTGGTCCGCTCGGGGCTCGCGCTAGTCCTTCGCGGGGTCGGAGGCGACGTGGGCCTCGACCCGCAAGGCTTCGAGGGCCACGGGGTCTTCGGCGCGAATCGCCTCGCGCAGGCGACGCATCAGGTTCAGGTAGTAGGTGAGGTTGTGCAGCGTCACCAGCCGCTTGCCGAGGGGCTCGTCGTTCTTGAGCAGGTGACGCAGGTAGCCCCGAGTGAACTGCCGGCAGCCCGCGCAGTCGCAGGCCGGGTCGAGTGGCAGCCGATCGTCGCGGTAGCGCGCGTTCCGAAGGTTGCGGCGACCTTCCGAGGTGAAGGCCCACGCGTGCCGTCCGCTCCGCGTGGGGATCACGCAGTCGAACATATCCACGCCGCGAAGCACGTTCTCGACGATGTCGCGCGGGTGCCCGACGCCCATGAGATAGCGCGCCTTGTTCGCCGGCAGCTCGGGTGCCGCGACCTCGACCATCTCGAGCATCGCGTCGTGCCCCTCTCCGACGGACAGTCCGCCGATGGCATAGCCATCGAGGTCGAGCTCACGCAGCTCCTGAGCATGCGCAACGCGGAGGTCGGCTTCCATGCCGCCCTGCACGATGCCGAACAGGGCCGTGCTCTCGGGCCGCCGACGCGCCGCGAGGCAGCGGTGGAGCCAGCGCGTGGTGCGCTCGGTGCTGCGAGCGACGCGATCCCGATCCGCGGGCCACTCGATGCACTCGTCGAAGGCCATCGCGATGTCGACGCCGAGCGTTTCCTGGATCTCGACAGCGAGCTCGGGCGAGAGGAACTGGCGGTCACCCGTGCGGGGCGAGGCGAAGCGAACGCCCTCCTCAGAGACCTTCACATATCCCTTGAAGGAGAAGACCTGGTACCCGCCGGAGTCGGTGAGGATGGGGCCGTCCCAGCCCATGAACTGGTGCAGGCCACCAAAGGACTCGATGCGCTCGTGACCGACGAGATCCCACAGGTGGTACGTGTTCGCGAGCACGATGTCCGCACCGGCGTCCCCGAGCTCGCCGGGCATGAGGCCGCGCACGGTGCCACGGGTGCCGACGGGCATGAACGCCGGGGTCTGCACCTGACCGTGCGGAAGCGTGAGCACGCCGGAGCGCGCGCCGCCGCAGGTAGCCAGGAGCTCAAAGGAGGAGCATGGCGTCGCCATAGGAGTAGAACCGGTAGCCAGAGGTGATGGCCTCCCCGTAGGCCGAGAGCAGGCGCTCGCGGCTGCACAGGCACGCGACGAGCATGAGCAGGCTGCTGCGCGGGAGGTGGAAGTTGGTGATCAGTCCGTCGATGGCCGTCACCCGGTCAGGGGGCGCCAGGAACAGCTGGGTCGCGCCGGGTCCGGGCTCGGGAGACGTGGCTCCGGCCGGCGTGGACGCTTCGAGGGCACGGGTGGTCGTGGTGCCGATGGCGATCACGCGATGGCCACGGGCACGGGTGTCGGCGATGGCGCGGGCCGTGGCCTCGGGGATCGAGAACCGCTCCTCGTGGAGGCGCTTCTCCTGGAGCTGCTCCTCCTGGAGCGGCTTGAAGGTACCTAGCCCCACGTGCAGGGTGACCGTCGCGAAACCGACGCGGCGGTCGGCGAGCTGCGCGAGCATGTTCTCGTCGAAGTGCAGGCCGGCGGTCGGCGCCGCCGCGGCTCCGAGAGGACCGGCGTACACGGTCTGATAGCGCTCGGCGTCCGCCTCGTCGGCCTCGCGCTGCAGGTACGGCGGGAGTGGCATCGCCCCCTGACGCTCGAGCACCTCGGCCACGGGCGCGTCGAAGGACACGGCGACCTCGCCGCCGTCGACCGCGTGCACGCGCGCCTCCCCTCCCCCGGCCAGCAGCAGGCGATCGCCCGGCTTCACCCGCCGAATGTTCCGGCCCAGCGCTCGCACGACGCCAGGTCCCGGCTCGAGCACGAGCAGCTCGACCTTCGCGCCGCTCTCACGACGCGCCTCGAGGCGCGCCGCCATCACTCGCGTGTCGTTGCCGACGAGCAGATCACCGGGCTCGAGCAGCTCGGGAAGTTCGGTGAACTGGCGATGACCGAACGGGCCCCCATCCAGGGGCAGGTGCAGCAGTCGCGAGCCGGTGCGCGTCGCCGCCGGACGCCGCGCGATGCGGTCCTCGGGCAGGTGGAAGTCCCAGTGATCGAGATCCGAGAGGTCCATCAGCGACGGGCCCCCAGACTCACGAGTCGCCGAGCTTCAGGCCGCCGAGCAGGTCGCCGAGGGTGCCGAAGGAGCCGCCCTGACCACGCGGGGCCGCCGGAGCCGCCGAGCGCGGAGACTCCCCACCCTCGTGCTCGGGAGACGACAGCTCGAGGCGCTTGCGCTCCACATCGACACCATCGAGCCGGACCTTCACGGTCTGGCCGCTTCCAGGCACGCTGGCGGTGCGGCTCTTGTGGAGCAGGCCCTGCAGGCCAGGAGCGATCTGCACGAAGGCACCGAACTCGGTGACGCCCGCGACTGTGCCCTCGTAGACCCCGCCGACCACGAAGTCCGTGCCGACGCGGGACCAGGGCGAAGCGCTCGCATCCTTGGCCGACAGCGACAGCTTGCGGGCGACGCGATCGACATCGAGCACGACCACGTCCAGCGACTGGCCGACCGTGACCTGCTGGCTCGGGGCGAGGTGGCGATCCCAACCGAGCTCGCTGCGGTGAACGAGCCCCTGCACGCCGTCGATGTCGACGAAGGCTCCGAAGTCCTGGATCGAGACGACGGTCGCCGTGTGGCGCTGTCCGGGCTCGACTTCGCCGAAGAACGCGTCCTCGCGGGCCTGGATGTCGGCCTCGACCAGCGCGCGCCGCGAGAGCACCGGCTCGTTGCCGGAGGCATCGGTGACCTGGAACTGCAGGGTGCGGCCGACGAGCGCATCGAGGTCCGTGCCCCGGCCACCCGCCTGCGACGCGGGGCAGAAGCCACGCACGGTGCCGATGCGCACGACCAGACCGCCCGGGTTGCGGCCGATGACCTCGCCCTCGACGGGCAGGCCGGTCTCCTCGGCCTCGGTCAGGAACGCGGCGGCCGTGCTGCCGCGCAGGGTACGGGACAGGCGCACGTAGTCGTCGCCCACGTCCATCACGAAGGCCTCGACGGTCGCGCCGACACCAGCACCCGCGAGGTCACGCAGGTCCAGGGTCGCCTCGGCCTTCTGCCCCACGTCGATGAACGCGAAGTCCTTGGTCAGCCGAGTGACCCGTCCGCGTACCTTGGCGCCGATCTTGAGGCGCACCGTGCCGCCGTCCATGGCGCGCGCGAGCTCGCTCGGATCCATGCGGGCGATCGCGAGCAGTTCCTCTTCGAGCGACTTCACCGAGCTCGGCGTCGGATCCTTCGCCTTCTCGGTGGGAGCCACAGGCGGGGCCGCCTCGCGCTCGGCCCGGAAGCCGACGACCGGGCCGCCGGTGACAAAGCCGGACTCCTCGGACTCGGCGGGGGCCGCGGTCGCGGCGGGCTCGGTGGACGGAGGAGCCTCGTCTTGGCTCTTGCGGAGGCGGATCTTGCGCTTGGACATCGAACCCCTTCTCCGGCGGTACGCCGGCAGGTCCGCGGCAGTTATCGCGCCGTCCCCTTCGGTTCACGCAAAGGGCGCGGAGCCCGGCCTGCTCAGAACTTCGGCGCGGGCTTGGAGCGCTTGCCCCCGAGCTCCTGGTACCGCACACCCACCGCCTTGAGGTCGGCAAAGGTGTCGCGCTTTCCCGCCGGGTTTCGCAGCAGGTATGCGGGATGGAAGGTGGGCATCACCGGGATGCCGCGACGCTCGTGCCAGAGGCCACGTGCTCGCGTGATGCGCAGGTCGTCGCCGAGGAGCGCCCGCAGGGCCACCGTGCCGAGCACGAGGATCACCTTGGGCTGCAGGGCCTCGAGCTGACGGTCGAGGAAGGGCATGCACGCCGCCACCTCGTCCGGGAGCGGGTTGCGGTTGTCCGGCGGGCGGCACTTGATCACGTTGAGGATGTGCACCTCGCGGCGCTCGAGCCCGAGCACGTTGAGGAGCATGCGATCGAGCATCTGCCCCGCCTGACCGACGAAGGGCTCGCCCTGGCGATCCTCATGGAAGCCGGGCGCCTCGCCGACGACCACGAGATCCGCCGTTGGATCGCCGACACCGAACACGATGTTGGTACGCCCGGTGCACAGGTTGCAGCGCCGACAGTCGCCCAAGTCCTGGCGGATCGCCTGGAGCCCCGCCGCCCCGACGAGCGCCGTGGACTCGGCCACCTCGCGGCCGCGATCCGCGATCCGCGCCCAGCTGCTCGCCACCACCGGTCGCGTGCGCCGCGTCGGCTCGGGCGCCGGCTCGGGAGCGATCGACTCGGGCAGGGCCTCGTCGCCGAACTCGGCGATCACGCCGCGCGCCGACTCGTCCTCGAGGGCGGTGCGGACATCGGCGATCAGTGCGCGGATCTCGGCGAGGGTGTCAGCCATGCACCCCACCATAGCGCCAGCCGCGCGCACGGAGCACGTCGAGCACGCGCGCCACGGGCAGGCCGATCACGTTGTGCCAGTCCCCTTCGATGCGCTCGAAGAGGAACATGCCGTGTCCCTCGACCGCGTAGCCACCCGCACAGCCGCTGCCCTCGCCCGAGGCGACGTACGCGGCGATCTCGGCGTCGGTGACGTCCGCGCGCACGTGCATGCGAGTGGTCTCGTCAAAGCACACGTCAAGATCCGGTCCGAGCATGCACACCGCGGTGACGAGATCGTGGTGTTGCCCCCTCATCGCCGCCAGCCGCCGGTGGTGATCCTCGGGATCGCGCGGCTTGCCGAAGACTTCACTCCCGTCCCACACCACCTGGTCCGCCCCGAGCACCACCCTGTTCGGGTGACGCGCCCAAACGGCGTTTGCTTTCTCGCGCGCGAGAAGACGTGCCAACGCGACAGGACCAGGCGCATCGAACGCTCGCTCGTCCACACTCGGCGCCTCGGTTTGCACAGTCAGTCCTGCGGATTCGAGCAGCGCTCGCCGCCACCGACTCGTCGACGCGAGGATCAGGTCAGCCATGTCGTGTTGGTCCGTCATCGGCTCTTCGCTATACTCCGCCCGTTCCGCGAGACCCAGCGAGTGTCTCGCCCCGTACCCCCTGTTCACGAGGCCTGGAGCATGACGACCCGCGCGGTGGGTATCGACCTCGGTACCACCTTCTCCGCCATTGCCTACGTCAACCAGCACGGTGTCCCCGAGCTGTTGCCCAATGCAGAAGGCGATCGCATCACGCCCTCCGTCATCCTCTTCGAAGGGGACGACGTCATCATCGGCAACTACGCCAAGCAGGCCGCGGTCGTGTACCCGGAGCAGGTGGTGGAGTTCGTCAAGCGCCACATCGGCCACGATGACGGGTTCTCCTTCGAGTACCGCGGACGCAGCTACGATCCCGAGACGCTGTCGAGCTTCATCCTCGGCAAGCTCAAGCACGATGCCGAGCTTCGCCTCGGACATCGCGTCGATCAGGCCGTGATCACCGTTCCGGCGTACTTCAACGACATCCAGCGCCGCGCGACCCTGCGTGCGGGCGAGATGGCGGGCCTGCAGGTCCTCAAGCTCATCAACGAGCCGACCGCCGCCGCCTTCGCCTACGGCCTGAACAACATCGGCGAGAACAAGCGCGTCCTCGTGTACGACCTCGGCGGCGGCACCTTCGACGTCACCCTCGTCGACATCGAGGGCAACAACATCAACGTCACCGCGACGTCGGGCGATCACCTGCTCGGCGGCAAGGACTGGGACGACCGGCTCATCGAGTTCGCGGCCAACGCGTTCAAGGAGAAGCACGGTCTCGACCCGCTCGAGGATCTCGCCAGCTACCACGACCTTCGCCAGAAGTGCGTGAGCGCGAAGATCAGCCTCACGCGCCGTCCCAAGGTCAACATCTTCCACGACTACCAGAACAAGGTGCTCCGCCTCTCCGTCAGCCGAGAGGACTTCGAGGGCCTGACCGCGGATCTCGTGGACCGGACGCGCAAGCTGACCCGCGAGGTGCTCGAAGAGAGCAACACCGACCCGGCCACGGTCGACACCGTGCTCCTCGCCGGTGGCTCCACGCGCATGCCCATGGTTCGGGACATGCTCAAGGAGTTCTTCCACCAGGAGCCCGCGACCGACATCAACCCGGACGAGGCCGTCGCCCTCGGCGCCGCGCTGCAGGCGGCCATCGAGAGCGCCAAGCTCGCGGGCGAGGAGTCGCCGGTCGACATCCGCACCCACGACGTGACCTCGCACTCGCTGGGCATGGTCGTGTACCGCGACAGCAGCCTCGCGAACTCGAAGATCATCCCGAAGAACACCCGCATCCCCGCGGAGAAGACCCGGGACAACTACTCGACCACCCATGATGGCCAGACCACCATGGACCTGTGGCTCGTGCAGGGTGAGAACAAGGACCCGCTCCTGTGCACCGTGCTCGGCCACTTCGAGTTCTACGGCATCCCCGCCCGCATGGCGTCGGAGAGCCGCCTCTCGGTGACCTACCGCTACAACGCGAACGGCATCGTCGAGGTCGAGGCGATGGACCTGGCCACCGGCCAGATCCTCCCCCACCGCCTCGCCGGCGGAAACGTCACCCTGGAGGACCTCGCACTCAACCGTGCCCCGATGCAGGTCGCGCTGATCATGGACTGCTCCGGCTCCATGTACGGCCCGAACATCGAGGCGGCGAAGCGCGCGGCGCTGTCCTTTGCCGAGCGCACGCTCTCCGTGCCCAACCGCCAGATTGCGGTGGTCGCGTTCCCCGGTGGCGTGAAGACGACGCCGACCGCGGACATGGGGCGCCTCGAGCGCGCCATCGACGAGCTCACCCCGATCGGGTCCACCCCGATGTCCGACGGCCTGCACGACGGCCGCGACCTGCTGCGTCCTCGCGCGGGCGTGCAGCGCGTGTTCGTGGTCATGACCGACGGTCACCCGGATGACCCGGACGCGACGATGTCCGAGATCCATCGTCTGCGCACCTCTGGCGCGCGCATCATCACCATCGGTGTCGGCCCTCAGGTCGAGCGGGAGTTCCTGCGCTCGCTCGCGAGCCGCCCGGCTGACTTCCACTTCGCAGGGGACTCCCTCGAGCTCGAGGGCACCTTCATCAACCTTGCCACCGAGCTCGCGGGCTAGCGACTAGAGGATCCCACTGATGGCAGAAGATCTCGCCACGATCGCGACCAGCGTCGGAGACATCCAGCGCATGGTGGCCGACCGCCTCCAGAACGATCAGGCCAAGGAAAAGGCCTTCGATCAGCTCTATGAGGAACTGCGCCAGTACAAGGACGACTTCCTGTTCCAGGCCGAGAAGCCCCTGCTCCTCGATCTGCTCCTGTTCTACGACAGCCTCAACTGGTTCCAGGAGAGCATGGTCAAGCAGGAGATGTCCCCCGACGTCATCGCGGACTCGTTCCAGTACCTGATCGACGAGTTCCTCGAGATCCTGTACCGCCGGGACGTGAACCCGATGGAGGCCCTCGACACCTTCGATCGCAAGATCCACAAGGCGGTGAAGGTCGAGCCCACGGACAACGCCGAGGAGGACTACAAGATCAAGCAGATCCTCAAGCGGGGCTTCACCCGCTCCGGTCGCATCCTCCGTGCGGAAGAAGTCATCATTTCTCGGAAGACGGGCGGCGGCCGACGCGGCTAGCTACGGCTCCTGACTTCACCCCGGAGAGCAAATGGCGACGGACGACGAAATCGTCCTGGGCATCGACCTGGGAACCACGTTCTCGGCGATGGCCCACGTCAACCGGTACGGCAAGCCGGAGATCATCACCAACGCCGAGGGCTTCCAGACGACGCCCTCGGTTGTGCACTTCTACGACGAGGACGCGTGCATCGTCGGCGAAGAGGCCGTGAAGATGGTCGTCATCGACCCGCACAACGTCGTGCGGTTCATCAAGCGCCACATGGGCGAAGAGGACTTCACCCTCGACTTCTTCGGGCGTGACTACACGCCGCAGGAAGTCAGCGCCCTCATCCTCCGCAAGCTCAAGGAGGATGCCGAAGAGCTGCTCGGCGTCGACGTGAACGACGCCGTCATCACCGTGCCCGCGTACTTCAACTCCGCCCAGCGCGGAGCCACCGCGGAAGCGGGCCAGATCGCGGGCCTCAACGTGCTCTCGATCATCAACGAGCCGACCGCGGCAGCCATCGCCTACGGCCTCGACCGCATCGGCGGCAAGCGCAAGCTGCTCGTGTTCGACCTCGGCGGCGGTACCTTCGACGTCACGGTCATGGAGATCCGCGGCACGCGCCTCACGACCATCGCGTCCGACGGCAACGCCGAGCTCGGCGGCAAGGACTGGGACGACCGTCTGCTCAACCACGTGGCCGAGCAGTTCTACGAGAAGTTCCAGCTCGACCCTCGCGACGACGCCGCCCCGTACCAGGAGCTGTACGAGCGCTGCCTCAATGCGAAGATCTCCCTCTCCAGCAAGGAGCGGGCGGTGATCCCGGTGAACTACCGCGGTCAGCGCATGGTCGTGCCGATCACGCGCACCGAGTTCGAGGAGCTCACCCGGGACCTCGTCGAGCAGTGCGAGGACACCGCGAACATCGTGCTCGAGAAGGCGCGGCTGCGCTGGGAAGACCTCGACGACGTCCTGCTCGTTGGTGGCTCGACCCGCATGCCGATGATCAGCAACCTGCTCGAGAGCCTGGCTGGCAAGCCTCCGGCCGAAGGCGTGAACCCGGACGAGTGCGTGGCCCTCGGCGCCTCGCTGGCCGGTGTGTTCCGTCATCGCCCGAACCACCCTGCCCTGCTCGCCCAGCGCCAGCAGATGGTGAGCCGCGCGAAGGAGGTCAAGCGCGAGGAGCGCAAGGTCGAGCCCGCGCCCCAGTCGGCCCCACAGCCCGCGCCGGACCCGAACCGCCCCAAGGCCGCCGCCATCGGCCTCGCCTACGGTGGCTCGCTCGTCGCCGGAAGCGGCAGCCAGAAGCCCCCCGAGGAGCCCACGTTCGGCCTGCCCGGCGTGACCATCGAGGACGCGACCACCCACCCGCTCGGCATCGTGGTGCTCGACCGCAACCGCGAAGAGCGTGTCGTCGAGCTGATCCCGCAGGGAACGCGCGTGCCCCACCGGTACAAGGGCCGCTTTGCCTACGCCTACGAGAACATGACCGCCGTGCGCGTCGAGGTCACCGAGGGTGTCGGTGAGCGTCGTGACGAGGTCACGGTCATCGGCAAGGTCGAGCTCACCGGCCTTCCGCCGCGTCCGCGCGGCACGCCGATCGAGGTCATCTACAGCTACGGTGTCGACCAGATCCTGCAGGTCCGCGTCATCGACGTCGAGACGGGCAAGGAAAAGGAAGCCCAGATCCAGTTCCAGGGCGGCATGACGGCCGATCAGCTGTCTCGGGCGCGTAGCCACATGCGCAACATGAACGTCGACTGATCTTCCGCGGATCGACGGGGGCGCCCTGTCGTTCCCGGAGCCCGGTTTGCCAGAGCCCCCAAAACCTCCCCCTACCCACGGGTTTCGGCAATGGGAGAGGTGGCGGTGGCAACGCGGTGACGCGATACATTGACCCGCCGCGTCCGTAGGGGTAGAACCCGAGGGCTTGGGAACCGCATGGCTTACGCGCCGTGCGTCGCGATGAGCCCAGTGCGCAACAGCCGTGCCTCGAGTGATGGCCGGGAGTCGGATGAGCGGAAAGAACCTGGAGCTGGCTCACGAGTTTTCGACTCTCGTAGGCGCCTCCGATCTGCTCGCCTACCTCGGCATGGACCACACCGCGTCCGTCGACGAGCTGCGCGCCAAGCTCAAGGAAAAGCGCAAGTACATGCAGGGGATGCAGAGCAACCCCAAGTACAAGAAGCAAGCGCTGTTCATGATCAAGCACTTCAGCGCGCTCGATGCCGTGCTCCAGACGCCGCTCGAGTACATCGACGACGTGCGTCGTCGGCAGGAGTCCGAGCACCTGCCCGTGCTCGAGATGACCATCAAGGGCGTGCTCAAGGGCGGGCGCCTCACCGGAGAACAGGCCGAGTTCCTTCGTCACCAGGCCGGTGAGCTCGGCATCAGCGAGCAGACGTTCCAGGAGACGCTCGATCGCCTGTGTACGGAGATGGGCGTCGCCGCTCCCCTGCCGGAGCTCTCCGAGTCCGAGAAGGCGTCCGATCACTACGCCGTGCTCGGCGTGAACAACGCGGCGTCCCGCGACTCGATCTACGACGCCTACCGGACCGCCTACCGCGAGGCCAAGGGCACCCCCGAGCCCGCCGCGGCCCGCAGCCGCATGGAGGCCGCGGACCAGGCCTGGCGCGTACTCGGCGACCCGCGCACCCGCGAGGCGTACGACCTCGCCCGCCAGAGCACCGCTCCCCCAGCGACCCAGCGCGAGTCCACGCCCACCCCGTCGGGCGCCAAGGCCCCCACGGCACCTCCGGTCCGCCAGCGCACCGCGATGCCCGACACCGTGCCCGGTGCGCCGCGACTCGAGATCTTCGGCGAGCCTGTACGCCGCTTCGGCGTGGCCAACTCCCCGGTGCACGACGAGATCCGGCTCCGCACCGCGATGCCGATGAACGGCTTCGTCACCTCGACCGCGCCCGAGTGGCTGCGGGTCGAGCCGGCGCACCTCTCGCCGACCACCAACGAGCAGACCCTGCGCGTGACCATCCTCCCCGAGTTCGAGGAGGCCGAGGCCACCGGCGCCATCCACATCGTCACCGAGCGGGGTGATCGCGCCCAGATCGTCTTCGAGGCGAAGCGGCGCAAGATCCGCCCGGTGACAGCCTTCCTGGCCGTCGCAGCCATTCTCGCCATCGGCCTCGCGGTCCTGCTCGGCTCGATGAACACGATCCAGGGCGGCGGACAGCCCGGCCTCACGATCCAGATCGACCCCTCTGCGGACGACGTGCTCCTCAACAGCCAGTCCGTGGGCAGCGGCTCGGTGGTCTACGTGGCCAACCCGCCGACCGGCGGCGTGAAGCTGCGCGTGTCCCAGCGGAACTTCCGCACCTACGAGCAGCAGATCACCGTGCCCGCCGACCAGGCGCTCGAGGTGCCGGTGATGCTCGAGCTCACCGAAGCGATGGACTTCAAGCCCACGGCCCAGATGATCCAGGGAACCCTGGACCAGGAGGTCGTCCAGAAGGTGATGAAGCCGCGCTCCAAGGCCATGGACGCGTGCATCGCCATCGCAGCCGAGCCGGGCAAGACCATGAGCGGAACCGTTCGCATCCACATCCGCCAGAGCGGTCGCGCTCAGGGCGTCGAGATGGAAGGCGACGGCATCAACGATCCGCGCGTGCGCACCTGCCTGACCCGACAGGCGGCTGCGGTGTACGTGCACCCTCTCGAGGAGGGTGACTACGCCACCGTGCGCTACGACTACCAAGTCACGCCATGAGCCCTCCGCGCGAGCCCGTGCGGAGCGAGATCGACCGCCAGCTCGATGCGGCGGAGTCTGCGCTCGAACGCGGTGACATCGAGCGCGTGCTCGACCTGTGCACGCAGGTCCTCGAGGTCGACCCCGGACACCCCGGTGCCCACTTCCTGCTCGGCGACGCACTTCGCGACCTGCAGGAGCCCGAGGCTGCCGAGGAGCACTACCGGGCGGCCCTGCGCGCCGATCCCCAGCACGCCTCGTCGTGGAGTGGACTCGCGAGCGTGCTCTTCGACCAGTTGCGCTACGAAGAAGCGCGCAACGCGGCCCTTCGCGCCATTCGCGCCGACCCCGGCGAGCCCGAGGGCTACTACGTCCGTGCCCTCCTCCGTGAGCGGCGCGGCGACGAAGCGGGCGCACAGCGCGACTACCGAAAGGCCTTCCGTCTCGATCCCGAGGGTTACGCGCCGCCAACCCCGATGGACGATGCCCTGGTCGAGGCCGTGGTGCAGCAGGCGCTGATGGCCATGCACCCTTCGATCCGCGCCTATCTCGAGAACGTCGCCATCCTCCTCGAGGAGCTGCCCGACGACGAGACCTGTGCCTCGTTCGACCCGCCAGCGTCCCCGGCGATGCTGCTCGGCTTCTTCTCAGGCTCGAGCCTCATGGACCGCACGACCGAGGGCCCGTTCGCGACGCTGCCCGCCACCATCGTGCTCTTCCGACGCAATCTCGAGCGCATGGCTGCCGACCGCGACCGACTGATCGAGGAGCTGCAGATCACCGTGCTCCACGAGGTCGGGCACTTCCTCGGGCTCGACGAAGACGACCTCGAGCAGCGCGGGCTCGACTAGGCCAGAATTCCGCGGTCCGCCGGTGCGGACAAAGCGGCGCTTGCACGCCGTGGATCGACCGGGACCCCACAACGAGAGCGATCGCGTCTCGCGATCTCGCTCCGACTTCCCTTGCCCGTTCGGACCATGGTGTTACATGCCGCGGGCCTGGGGGATTAGCTCAGCTGGGAGAGCGCAGCATTCGCATTGCTGAGGTCACGGGTTCGAGTCCCGTATCCTCCACCACCTAGACGGCCCTCCGCTTCGGAGGGCCGTTTTCGTTGGTGGCCCCGATTCTCGGCCCCACGCCTGCCCGGCCGCGGTATCGTCGCGGGGTCTTGGAGGCCTCGTGGAGAACACCAGCGGAAGCACCGCCCAAATCGTCGGTGCCGTCTCGGCCGTACTCGGTCTGATTTCCGCCGTACTCTCGGTGGCCGCGGCCTTCTTCGGCCTGTGCTGCATGCTGCTGCCGATGGCGTCGTCGATCCTCTCGGCGCTCGCCGCCCTGCTCAGCGCGGGAGGCATGGTCTTCGGGTTCATGAAGATGGGCGACGAAGAGCTGTCCGAAGAGCAGCAGGGCAAGGCCAAGGTCGGCCTCGGCCTCTCGGTCGTGGGCCTGCTGCTGAGCCTGATCGCCATCGTGCTCGCGTGTGGGCCGACACTGGCGCTGTGGTTCGCGTCGTTCGTCAGCGCGATGCTCGGTCTCGCCTAGGCGCGTGAGCGGCCAACGCCTGATCCTCACGTACCTGATCGCCGTGCTCGCGCTGGTCGCCGTCCCCCTGGTCGCCGTGCTGGCGGTGAGCGTCGCGGTCAGCCCCGAGGCCATCGAGTCTGGCACCGTCCAGCTCACCGAGCCCTGTCCGCTCCGCGCCGCGGGCGAGCCCTGCGCCACCTGCGGCCTCACCCGGTCGTTCACGGCGATGTCGCGCGCCCAGCTGTCACGCGCGTGGGCCTACAACCGCCTCGGCCCCCCGCTGTACCTCGCGACCTGGCTCGGCCTCGCAGGCGTGGTGGCGCTCATCGTCCGGCTGCTCCGGCTCGCGCGGTCCCCTACCCCTGGCGTACCATCCCCGCCGGAGGACGCATGAGCGACGACGCATTCGAGCCGCCCAAGGACGAGCCCAAGGACGACGACGCCGTCGCGCCGGTGAAGAAGACCCGGGCGCCCGGCGAGCTGCCCGCCGTCGGTGACCTGTTCAACGAGACCATCGAGCACTTCACCGCGGACATCGGCCCGTACGCCATGGCGGGCCTGTCCTACTTCGGCGTGAGCATGGTGGTCATCGTCGGCAGCATCTTCGTGCTGTACTTCGGCATGTTCATCGCCGCGTTCGGTGGCATGGGCATCGGCGCCGCCATCGGCGGTGACGCGGGCGGTGTGATCGGCCTGCTGCTCATGTTCGGCGGCATGTTCCTGATCTTCCTGCTGTTCTTCGCGGTGATCGCCGGCGTGCTCATGCCGATGCACGCGAGCACCGAGCGCGCCATGCAGAAACACATCCGAGGCGAAGAACCGCTGAGCATCGGTTCCCCCTTCTCGACGATGTTCGTGGACCTGCCCTCGGTGGTCGCGGTGTCCCTCGCGGCGAGCTTCGCGGCGTTCATCGGAGTGTTCTTCGTGTACGTCGGGGCATTCGTCGCGATGTGGGTGCTGTTCTGGGCCAGCTCGCTCGTCGCCCTCGATCGCCGCGGCCCCATCCAGGCGCTCACCACGTCCGCCTCGACGGTGACGGGCGACATCGGCGGCGCGGGTACGCTGACCCTCGTGGCCGTGCTGATCAACATGGTGGCCGGAAACATCCCGATCATCGGGCCGATGTTCGGGATCGCATTCAAGGTGCGTGTGCACGACGCCCTGTTCCCCGATGCGTGATACGAACGGCGCGGAGAACGCATGACGATCGACAGCGGCTTCGCACAGACCGACGATGGCATCGGCCTCTACTGGCGCTCGGTGGGCGAAGGCCCGCCGCTCGTATGCTGCAACGGCGTCGGCGTATCCACGTTCTTCTTCAAGTACGTGGTGCGTCACTTCCGTGAGCACTTCCAGGTGGTGGTCTGGGACTACCGAGGACACGGCCTTTCCGGCACCCCGAAGGACGTCCGCGCCGCGGACCTGTCCGTCGAGAACAACGCCCGAGACCTGGCGCTGGTCATGGATGCCGCCGGGATCGACCAGCCCGCGGTGCTGCTCGGCCACTCCATGGGCTGCCAGGTGATCCTTGAGTTCGCCAAGCAGTTCCCCGAGCGTGCCGCTGCGCTCGTGCCCATGTTCGGCACCTTTGCGCGTCCCCTCGACACGTTCATGGACAGCCCGTACAGCCGCCGCGCCTTCGGCGTGCTGAACGCGATGGCGAAGATGGGCGGGCGCAACACGGGCCGGATGCTGCGCCCGATCTACGCCTCTCCCCTGTCCTTCGCGGTCGGACGCGGCACCGGACTGGTCGACAAGTACTACTGCCAGCGGCGCGACCTCGAGAACTACCTCGACCACATGGTGCACCTCGACCCCCAGGTGTTCATGCGCATGTGCGAGCTGATGGCGGACCACGACCTCACGGACTTCCTGCCCCAGTGCGAGACGCCGACGCTGGTCATCGCCGGGGAGAACGACCTGTTCACGCCGCTCCACCGCAGCGAGAAGATGGCCGAGCTGCTCCCGAACTCCGAGCTGTTCATCCTCGCCGAAGGCTCGCACGCGGCGATCGTCGAGTACCCCGAGACGATCAACCGGCGCATCGAGCGCTTCCTCGTCGCGCACGACGTCTACACGCAGGCGATCACGCCGTCGGATGCCACCGCTGCCGACGCGTCAGCCGCCGAGCGCCCCTAGCCATCGCGCGAGCGTGACCTGCTCGAGCTCCGCGAGCAGCGGTCCCGGCACGGCGTAGGGAGCCTGCAGGTCCATGTCGAGAACGACGTAGGCCCCCTTCTCCACCGCGCGGATACGCACCTCGACGTGCAGCGCTCGCAGGTCGCCCTCGACGAGCTCGGCCACCGCCCCCTCCTCGGTCTCGCGTAGCTCCACCCGCACCGACAAGCGGCGCGGACCGCGCAGGGCGAGCTGGACCTCGGAGCCCTCGACGGCGATCGACTCGATGCCGGGGAACAGGCTCCACTGCGCCGGGTCGAGCACGAGCGCACGCAAGGTCGCCGCTTCGAGCGGGACTTCACGCTCGGCGTGCAGGATCACTTGCGCTTCCGGCGGCGGCGGCGACGGCGTCCCCCCGAGCCCGTGCGGTCGGGAAGGTCCAGCGTCTCGCCGGCGTGGAGCATCTTCCACACCACCTCGACGTCGCCGACGGCGTCGCGGAGGATCGAGCGACGAAGGGTCGGATCGGTGCGCGCACTCGCGTGGAGCAGCTGATGCGCCGCGAGCAGCAGCTCGCGATCGCGCCGCACATCGAGGAAGCGCGTGGACGGTGGCTCGGGCAGCGAGCCCTCGCGCAGCTCCCGCACCAGCTGGAGCTCGTCCCCGCGGGTTGCCACTCGCTCCGCGCGAAGCAGTCCGATCGGGTCCGGCACATCACCGGTCACGAAGAAGGTCTCGACGCTTTCGAGCTGCGACTTGGACAGGTGGCGGCACGCCCGCTGGAGCCGGATCGGGTCCATGCGGTCCGCCTGCTCGATGATCGTCACCGCGGCTCGCGGTACCGGCGGTCCCATCTCGATGGGCCCCGTGGAGACGAGCACGTCGAAGCGATGACGTCGGAAGTCCTCGTAGGTCGCATAGCGTTCGTCTCGCGCCATACCCCCGTGGAACACGCCCACGCGGCTACCGGGGAAGGCGTCGGACTCCAGCGCCGCCTTGACCCGCGACAGCTCGCGTCCGTCGAGGGCGTCCTGCCCGTTGACGAGCGGGAAGATCACGATGACCTGCTGCTGGCGCGCCAAGGCCGCGGCTGCCGCCGAGTACGCGACCGCACGCTGCGGCGCCGGCAGCACCTGCACCCGCATGGGCGCGCGGTGCGCGAGCGGCAGCACCGAGATGTCGTGCTCGGCGTAGTGCGCGACGAGTGCCTCGGACGGCACCTGGCTGGTGCTGATCACCAGCGCGTCGGGACGCGGTGCCTTGAGCTGGAGGATGGCCTCGCTGGTCGCGCCGTCCTGCTCGTGCTCGAGAGCGACGACGAGACCGAGGCGACGGAACTGGAGCTGCGCACCGAGCAGGTCGTGGCCAAAGACCACGTGGACCTCGCCACGCTTGATCGCGTCGCGCTGACCACGGCTCGGCTCGCCGTGGATCAGGCGCGCGACCAGACCGAGCTCCTTGAGCAGGGGCTCGGCGAACAGGAAGCGGTACTCCGCACTCGCGGCATCTGGCAGGTCGAAGAGCACCTGGCCCTTGCTCTCGGCGACGTGCACCGCGGCGAGCAAGGCAACGAGGCCCTTTCCGGCCCCCGTGTCGCCAGTGAGCAGGCGTAGCATCGGCTGCGGCGAGATGAGGTCGCGCTTGATCTCGTCGAGCGCGAGCTGCTGGTGGTCGTTGGGCACGATGCCGAGCACGTGCTCGAGTCGGCCTACCAGCCCGTGGACGAGCGGGTGCGGCAGGCCTCGGCGGCGACTGCCTTCGAAGCGGCCCATCGAGCTCGACAGCCACAGACCGAGCGCCTCGTCGAAGGCCAGCCGCTGACGGGCCTCGGGACGCGAGTCCGCCTGGTAGTGGACCAGCGCGAGCGCCTCCCCCACGGTCGGCAGGTTTCCGCGCCGGAGGACACGGTTCGGAAGCGGGTCGCGGAGGACCTCGAGCTCGGGGGCAACCTCGAGCAGGGCGTCGCGCATGACCTCGTCGGGAAGCCCGACCACGCCGTAGCGTGCGAGACGTGCGGCCTTGCGACCGTCGTCGCGCGCCACCTCGGCGTCGAGCATGCGCGGGTTCTCACCGGCCTCGTACCGGCCGACCAGCACGCCCCGCCCGCCCTCGGGCAGGCGCTCGAGCACGCGGCGCGGCACACCGTCCCAGGTCGCGACGACCGGGCCAGCCCCGTGGAGCACGACCTCGGTGGTCGCCGTTCCGTCCGGGCGGAGGCGCGTGCACCGCGAGCGAACCCGCCCGCCGAGCGCCCGACGACCCGCCTCGATCGGGCGACCGGCCCCAAGGATGGGGCGCACGACCTCGACGTCCACCGGCTGGCGAAGAACCAGGGTCTGCAGGTCTTCGATGCCGACGTCCGCAAGCTGATCGGCGAGGTCCTCGTCGAGGATCTCGTCGAGGGAGCGCGGTGCCGACGACAGCTGCCAGCTCGGGCGCGGCTTCGGCTCCGGCGGCGCGGCCACCGGCTGCGGCTTCGGCTCCGGCGCACTGCGCCGACGGCCTCCGCGCCGATCTCGGCGCGACCGACGCGAGCGCGAGCTGCTGGACTCGGCCTGCGCAGGCGCCTCGGCCTGCGTGGGCGTCGCGGCGCTCTCCGAGGCCTCGGTGGTCTCGGTCGCGTCGGCCTCGACATGACGCGGACGCCGAGCCACGCGTGGGCGACGCAAGCGCTGAAGCGGCGGTCCCCCGGGAATCGGCAGGCCGGCAATCGCGTCGAAGCGCGCCAGCTGCACGCCAATCGCGACCATGCGTTCGCTGGCGGCTTCCTCGTCGAGGAGCTCGATGCCACCGAGCATGCCGGCCATCTCGACCAGCTGCTCGCGCATCACCTCGGGAAGGTCCAGCGCCAGCGCGCGATGGATCCATGGACTCAGCGTGGCCTCGGCAAAGCCGGGCACACGCCCACGCTCGACTGCCCACGCCACCGTACGGCGAACCGGGGACAGCGCGCGGTCCAGGTCAGCTAGCGGAATCGCCTGCTCAGGGGTCGACTCGACCGAAGGAGCCTGGGCGTCCATCGAACACCCCCAGATCAGGCCTCGTAGCGAACCTCGACGATCTCCCAGGTCTGGGAGCCGCCCGGAGCCGGCACCACCACCTCGTCCCCTTCGCGCTTGCCGATACAGGCCTTGGCGACGGGGGTGAGGTAGCTGATCTTGCCAGCATTCACGTCGGTCTCGGTCGCGCCGACGATGCGCCAGGTGCGCTCGTCGCCTTCCTCGTTCTCGAGGACAACGGTGGTCCCGAAGACGACACGGCCGTCCTGAGGAAGCTTCATCACGTCGACCACCTCGGCGGTGGCCACGAGGTTCTCGAGCTGCGCGATGCGTCCCTCGATGAGCGCCTGGCGCTCCTTGGCGGCCTCGTACTCGGCGTTCTCGGAGATGTCGCCGTGGGCGCGGGCCTCCTCGATGTCGCGGACGTTCTGGGGACGAAGCACCGACTTGTGGTGCTTGAGGTCCGCCTCGAGACTGGCGAGGCCCTCGGGCGTGACGGGGTTGCGCTTCATGTCTTCTCCTGCGGTCCGAGCGGCCGTCTCGTGTCCGGCTCGGAGCGAGGAAGATCGCTGCGTCGCGCCGGAGGAGTCGGGGGCTCTCCTCGCGTGAAATCGAATGGTCCGGGCAAGCTATCACGCACGGGCTCACCTGCCCGCATTCCGGCGAAAACTAGGCCCAGGCGCGTCCGCAGAGACGCCGCTTCAACGCCGTGATTCGCGCACGGGCTCGCGGACGCGGCGGCTTCCGAGCGCCCGGCGTGGCCGCCCGGCGAGGCGCGAAGCTAGCGCTGGGGCTGGACGAGCTCCACGACCCGCCCGCGGACGGACTCTCCGGCGAGCGCCGTCGGGCCGTCCCCGACCGTCCACGTTGCCTCGGGGTCGACCAGCGCCCACCAGCGCTCGTCGACCGCACGCCCGAGCACGCTGCGAGGTCCGGCGGTGAGCACGCGCACAGACACCTCGAGGGAGCCAGTGGCGCGGTGCACCAGACCAAAGGTCGCCGCCTGGGTGCGGGTTCCGGGCACCGCGATGCCGAGCTCGCAGTCCTGCTGATGACGTGGAACGCTGCGGTGATGGCTGGCGACGGCGTCGAGGGTGCCGTCCACGAGGGCCTCGATCAGCGCCCTGCGGTCCTCGTCGTCGCCCACCGGCGGGTGAATGCGCGCCCAGCCGGCGTACGCAAGCTCTTCGATGCGCTCCGGACGCTGGGTGAGATGCAGTGGCGTCGTCGACGCGGTGAGCCCGGGCGTGCTGGCCTTGACCTCGCGAAGCGCGGCGATGCCCTGCGCGGACCACAGCTGGGTGAGGTGCACGCGGCACCCGGAAGCCTTCGCGAGCAACGAGGCGCGGTACACGCCCATGGCCTCGGCTTCGGGCTGGACGCCGGGCAGACCGAGGAGCACCGCGTGAGACCCCGCGCGGGTGAGTCCGCCGTGCTCGAGATCCGGGTCGGACGGGCGCAGGAACACGGGCACGTCGAGGTCCGCGGCGTAGCGAAGCGCGGCGAGCAGGGTGCGCGAGGACCCGAGGGCCTTGCCGCCATCGCCAATCGCGACCGCGCCGTCGGCGACCGCGGAGCCCATGTCCGCGAGCTCGTCGCCCGCAGAGCGCACGGTCAGCTCGGCCATGCGCAACCGCTGGGGGCCTTCCTCGCGTGCGGCAAGCCCGGGGGTGCCGAGACAGGTCGCGAATCCTCCGGACGTCGCCGCCGCATCGTCCGCGGCACTCTCGCGGTGGGCCGCGAGGTCGACGAAGGCCGGGCACAGGACGAGTCCGCGACCATCGACGTCGCCCGAAGGTCCGAGCACCGCGACATCGGCCCGCTCGTCCCGCCCGGAGAGGGCATCGAGCACCCGAACGTCTCGCAAGATGCGACTCATACGACCTCCTGCTCGAGCGCGCGCATGTACACGGCCATGCGCACGTACACCCCGTTCTCCATCTGGCGGAAGACGTGGGACTGGTGCGAGTCGGCCACCTCGTGGGCGACCTCGACGCCGCGGTTCATCGGAGCCGGGTGGAGCACGACCAGCTCCGGGCGACGCTGGAGGCGCTCGACGTCGAGCCCGTAGAAGCGACGGTACTCGTCGATGCTCGGCAACAGGGCGCCACCGATCCGCTCGCGCTGGATGCGGAGCAGCATGATCGCGTCGGCCTCGTCGAGCACGTCGTCGATGTTGCGGCGCACTTCGACTCCGAGCGCGGCGAGCTCGGGCGGACACAGGGTTCCCGGTCCGGCGAGCAGCACCCGTGCACCGAGCTTGGGCAGGGCGAAGCAGTTGCTGCGCGCGACGCGGCTGTGGCGGATGTCGCCGACGATGGCCACCGTCTTGCCCTCGAGAGTACCGAGGGCATCACGCAGGGTCAGCGCATCGAGCAGGCCCTGGGTCGGGTGCTCGTGGATGCCGTCGCCGGCGTTGATCACCGGGACGGAGAGCCGCGACGCGAGGAAGTGCGCGCCACCAACCTGCTTGTGGCGGATGACGATGGCATCCGCGCCGGCCGCGACCACGGTGCGGGCGGTGTCCAGCAGGCTCTCGCCCTTGGTCGTCGAGCTCGAGGCGGCGTCGAAGGGCAGGACCTGGGCCCCGAGCTTGAACGCCGCGGTGGTGAAGGAAGAGCGCGTCCGGGTCGACGGCTCCATGAACATCAGTGCCACCACGCGACCCGCGAGGTCGGTCGACGGACCGTTCTCGCGCACGCGATCCCGGAGGCGCGACGCATCGTCGAGGATCGACGCGATCGCCTCCCCAGACAGCGTGGACAGCCCCACGAGGTGACGGGAATCGCGCGCCATGCACCCTCCTCGGAGCGCGGGCTAACGCGCTGTCCGGGGGGCGCCCGGTTCCGTTGCCAACCCGCTACACTGCCTGCGTGCGACACATCACCCCCACCCAGGCGCGTGAGTTCCTGCTCGGCCAGACCGGACTGCGCGCCGTCACCCACCACGGGCCCGAGGGCGTGCGCGCGCAGCTGCGCGAGCGCCGGTGCATCCAGCTCGACCCGCTCGACGCCATCGGCGAGAACGCCGAGCTCGTCGTCCTGGCCCGCGTGGACGGCGTGCGCCGAGGCGAAATCTACGACGCGCTGTACCCGGGGCACGCCTTCGAGCACTTCGCGAAGGAGCGATGCCTGCTGCCGGCGAGCGCCTTCCCCGCCTACCGCGACCAGGCCGTCGAGACCCCGTGGTGGCGGAGCAGCGAGCGCGCACGGCGCCTCGATCCGGCCGTCGTCGACGCGGTGGAGGCCGAGCTTCGCGCGCACGGCCCACTCTCGAAGGCCCAGCTCTCGGACCAGGGGGCGGTCGAGCGCATGGACTGGTCCGGCTGGAAGAGCACGGGCAAGGCGGCCTCGCTGGCGATTGACGTGCTGTGGACCCAGGGACGCGCCGTCGTCGCGGGACGCACCGCCAACGGAAAGCTCTACGACGTGCCCGATCGCGCCCTCGCCACCCACGACGCCCCTTCCCCCGACGACTTCTTCCGGTGGGCGCTCGTCGAGCGCGTGGAGGCGGCGGGCCTGCTGTCGACGGCCACGGGACCGCAGTGGTCCATGCTCGCCTCGGTGCGCCAGTCCCCGCTGGTCGCTGCGCTCGTCCACGAGGGCGTCCTCGAGCGGGTCACGGTCGAGGGCTCGCGCCGCACCTACCTCGCTCCTGCCGGCTTCCTCGACCGCGTGTTCCCCGAAGACGACGGTCGGACGCACATCCTCGGCCCGCTCGATCCAGTGATGTGGGACCGCAAGCTCGTCCAGCATGCCTTTGGCTTCGAGTACATCTGGGAGGTGTACAAGCCAGAGGCCAAGCGCCGCTGGGGTTGGTACGTGTGCCCGGTACTCCAGGATGGGCACCTCGTCGCACGCATCGAGGCGAAGACCGTCGGCGGGCGGGTCGAGGTGCACAACCGCTGGGACGAGCCAGGCCATGCTGTCGACGAAGCGAGGCTCGAGGTCGCCCTGCGCCGGCTCGATCGCCCGGGGTAGGCTCGGGACGTGCACGCCATCGACCAGGTGCAGCTCGCGTTCGACCCGGCCAGCCTGCGGACGCTCAACCTCGTCCTCGGACTGATCCTGTTCGGGGTCGCGCTCGATCTGTCCCTCGACGACTTCCGCCGGGTGCTGCGGGCGCCGAAGGCCCCGCTGCTCGGGCTCCTCGCGCAGTGGGGGCTACTGCCCCTGCTCACCCTCGCGGTGATCTTCGTCTTCGATCCGACGCCCTCGGTCGCCCTCGGCATGCTGCTGGTCGCGGCGGTTCCCGGCGGCAACGTGTCGAACTACTTCACCCACCTCTCGGGGGGCGCGACCGAGGTGAGTGTGTCGATGACGGCGGTGACCACTGCCGGCGCGATCGTCACCACCCCCATCAACCTCGCGTTCTGGGCTCAGTTCCACCCCGGCGCACGCGCGCTCCTCACCGAGGTGCACGTCGACCCGGTGCAGATGCTGACCATCGTCGGCACCCTGCTCGTCGTGCCCATTGTCGTGGGCGTGTGGGTCGCCGCGAAGCTGCCCGCAGTCGCCGCGCGGCTGCGTCCGGTATTCAAGTCCGGCTCGCTGCTGTTCTTCGCCGTGTTCATCGGCGTGGCCTTTCAGAAGAACTTCGACCACTTCCTCGCCCACATCGCCACCGTGTTCTGGCCGGTCCTCGTGCTCAACGGCCTGGCCTTCGCCCTGGGCTACGGCGTCGCCGCCGCCGGACGCCTCACCGAGCAAGAGCGACGGGCTCTCTCTATCGAAGTCGGCATCCAGAACACCGGTCTGGGGCTGATCCTCGTGTTCAACTTCTTCGGCGGCCTCGGCGGCATGGCCGTGATCTGCGCGTGGTGGGGCATCTGGCACCTGATCGCCGGCCTCGCGCTCGCCGGGACCTGGCGCCGCCTGGCCCCCCTGCCCCCGCGCTGATCACACGGCGCCGGAGCGCCAGATGCGAAACGCGGTGCGCGCGAGTTCCTCGACCGCACCGCGGCTGGCGAGGCGCTCGGCAGGCACGCGTCCGTCGATGATCAGCATGGACATGCCGTGCACCAGCGACCAGTACGCGAAGGCCGCGGCCTCCGGATCCTCGCTCTCCGACACCGCCGCGGCCTGCTCGACAAGCAGCGCGAAGGCCTCGTCCGCCGCGCTGGGCCCGTCGACATCGACCTCGGGCGACAGCTCACTGGTGAACATGATCCGGTGGTGCTCCGGATGGTCGACGGCGAAGCGCACGTAAGCGACGCCGTAGGCGTCGAGCCGCTCCGCGGGCTGCTCGCACGCCGCCATGGCCGCCCGGGCCTCGTCGACGAGCCAGCGAAAACCCTGCTCGGCGAGGGCAAGGAGCAGCGCCTCCTTGGTGGCGAAGTGCCGGTACGGTGCCGCGTGAGAGACGCCGATCCGACGCGCGCAGTCGCGCAGGGAGAGGTGCGCAACGCCTTGCTCCGCGATGGCCTCGATCGCGACGTCGAGCAACGCCGCCCGCAGATCGCCGTGGTGGTAGCTCCGCTTGGTCATGGCGGGAGCATAGCCAATGTTGCCACCGACAACATCTCCCCTTATGTTGACAGTGACAACACTGGAGGCGAGATGTCGGTGATCTCCGAGCGAATGACCGTGGCGCGCGAGCGTGGCTTCGTCGTGTTCCTGATCGGGATGCGCGTGAACAAATGGTGGCAGGCCCCGCTGCTGTGGGCTGCGGGCAGTGCGATGGGCCGCATGCTGCGCGAGCTCGCGGCGGAGCCCGACTCCGGGCTGCTCTCGTACGAGTCCTACGGCGGACGCACGACGCTGATGGTCCAGTACTGGGAGTCGGTGGAGCAGCTGCACGCCTATGCCCATGCCCGGGAGAAGGAGCACGTCTCGGCATGGAAGCAGTGGGCGCGAAGCTGGATGCACAGCGGCGCCATCGGGATTTGGCACGAGACCTACGTGGTCGAGCCCGGCAGCTGGGAGGCGGTGTACGTGCACATGCCGCCCTTCGGACTGGGCCGGGTCGGCCCGCTCGTCCCGGCACAGGGAGACCTGCGCACGGCAAAGCAGCGACTGGGTGAGCGACGCATCGCGGCGAGCGCCTAGCGCCTCTCCGGCGGCCTCGCCCCGGTTCAGGGAAGCGGCTGATCCATGAGCTGCCAGGGAAGCGGCCCACCGCCTCCCTTCCGCGGGCGACGCTCGGGCGGCACCCAGTCCATGCGCTGCCAGATGTCGTCCTCGGTCCACCCCGTGAGCTCGGCGAGGTTCTCGACCTCGGTCTGCTGCCGCTCGCGCACCTGCTCGTGGTAGGTGCGCCCCTGCGGGCAGTCCGCGGGGCCCTTGTACGGATGGCGGATCACGTAGCGCCCCTGGAAGGGCTCACGGTCGCCCGTCTCCTGCAGCTTGAGGTCGTCGGGGAAGCTCTCGGCGTCATAGCGCGCGTGAAGCCGCGTCACGTGTGCGGCCTCGGGCAGCTTGCCGCCTCCCCTCACCCACTTCGCGCCGAGCAGGTTGAGCTCGTTGACGGTGAGCAGGTCCGCGGAGCACGGGTCGCACATGATCGACAGCGGCCAGCTGTACTCCGTCACCACCGCCGCGCCGTCCGCCTTCTCGACGGTCTCAGCGAACATCGCCCGGTAGAAGTCCGGAAACTCGTACTGCGCGATCTCGGGCAGGTCGCGGTTCGTGGGGATGCGCACCGTTCGGTAGTTGGTGGTCTCGACGCGCCCACGCGAGGTCAGGACGTAGAGCAGCAGGTCCTGGGGCCCGGTGGCGTTCACGGTCCCGAGGCGGATCGGCAATCCGAAGCGCGGCGAGCTGTACTCGACCTGAAGCGGTCGCAGCTCCGCGAACTCGCCGTCGCGCTCCATGCGGGAGACATCCACCTTGGCGACGAAGAAGCGCAGCCCCTGCTTGATGTACGAGCCGAGCGTGTCACGCGCGGAGGCAGGCACCCGGTAGCCCTCTTGATCGAGCCACTTCTGCAGCCCCTCGGACTGCTTGGCGGACAGCACGAGGACGTCGTACTCCTCGACCTTGTACTCGGCCTCGATGGTGACCCCGAGGTCCTCGGACTCCTCGACGAACTTCTTCGTGCCCTTCTCCTGCGGCGCACGGGGTGCGCGGGTCATCAGGTCGAGAATCGGCGACGGGTCGCAGGGGTTCTCGTCGAAGTACTCGACGAGGCGGGGTGCGGTGAAGTCGTCCACGCGGTCGATCAGCCCCCGGTCGACGACCCGCACCGCGCCAGCCTCGATCACGTTCGGCACCGGCACGATCATCGCGAACTCTTCGGGCGCCCCCTTGTAGTCGTTGGCCATCGTGACGACGGTCTGCTCGCCCTGGCGCGCGAGCACGACCCGCGACGCCTGGTTGTAGAGCTCGGAGTCGGCCTTCGCGACGTAGAAGCCGCAAAAGGCCGCCGCGGGATCCGCGAACAGCAAGGCGAGCGCGACGAATAGATTCCGCATCGAAGCTCCGGAATGCGAGGACCGCGCCGAGTGTCTCATGGGGGTGAGCGGGTGAAGCGGTCGCGTGGGGGTGGCGTCTGATACGCTGCCCGACCCCGGGGTATTCAATGGTGCGCTCACTCTCGTTGGTCCTGCTCCTTCTCGCCGCCTGCGGCGCGAAGAAGAAGTCCGCCGACCGCGTGGTAAGCGGCGTGGTCGTCCACCAGGAGCGCGAAGAGGCGCCGGTCGCCCCGAAGCTCGAGAAGGCGCCGGCGATGCTGCACATCGAGCGCGGCATGCTCTTCGTGAACGACGACGTGGCGAGCTCGTGGCCGCCGAGCCCGGACGAGCTCGAGGGAAGCCGCATCGTGCCGCTCGCCGAAGCCGTCGACCGCGCCCTGCTGCACAAGGAGCGCCACGCCATCTTCAAGCTGCCCGTCGACGAGGGCGGATACGGCTGGCTGGGTGCGGTGGTCACCACCCTGGGCATGACCGGAGTCACCGAGATGACCTGGGCGACGGACTCCGAGGCCCATCCGTTGTCGATCCCGCGCACGCGCTCGGGTGAGCTCGGCTGGATGCTCGGTCTGAAGCCCACCATCGTGCTCCGCCTGCGCGTCGACGAGACGCGGGTATGGCCCGAGGCCCGCCTCGACTTCCGCCCTCAGCTGGAGGGCGTGCTCTCCGACCCGACCACGCGCCCGACCGGCTCCTGGGACCCGAACGAGGCCGTCGACTGCAGCGACATCTACGAGCCCGGCGAGAACTTCGAGGCGTGCAACGAGCACGTGCTCGAGGCTCCCTCGGTGGCGCTCGGCGGGGACGGCTGCCTGGTCGAGCCCACCGACATCGGCGAGGCCGCGACCGCGTGGAAGGGTCAGCTCCAGGCGGGTTTGCGTCCGTGGCTCCATCAGGGTGAGCACTTCGACGCTGCCCTCGTCGCGCCCCCCGGACTTCCGCTCGACGTGCTCGAGCGCACGCTCACCGAGCTGTCCGAGCTCGGGGCGGATCGCGTGTTCCTGGGCGGCATGGTTGCCGAGGACGAGCGCCTGGCCGAGCCCCGCTGCGGAGTCGGCGCCCGGGACCTGGGCACGGTGGACTTCATGCGCGCCCGTGCACTCGGTGCACGCAACCACGCCGAGCGCGCGCGCCGGCCGCTGGCGTACAGCGTCGGTCCGCTCGACCGCATCCTCCAGATCCACATGCCGCGCATCGGGGCCTGCTACGGCTCGTCGAAGAGCGTCGGCACGCCCGGCAACCTCGTGATCCAGCTGCAGCTCGACGGCGATGGCCAGGCGAGTCGCTTCGCGGTGCCCTCGTCGAGCTTCGAGGACCCGGACATGCACGACTGCATCCTCGACGTCTTCCGCGACATCACGTACCCGGCCCCCCCGAGCGGGCAGACGCTCACGCTGCGCTACCCCCTCGCCTTCGCCCCGAACTAGTTCCCGGGTCTCGGGTTCGCCCCCTCGGAAAGCCGTCGTGATCGGTGGCTTCGGAGGCCGATCCTCGTTCGCCGGAACAAAAAATGAAGCACCGTTCAGTGACGGCTCAGCGCTGCTCGGGTAGGGTTCGATCCTTTTTCACGCGCGCCCGCTCGTCGCCGCCGTACGGCCCGAGCGGACAATCCGGAGTGATCATGGCCAAGCAGATCCGCCGCGTCGCCGTTCTCGGCGCCGGCGTCATGGGCAGCGGCATCGCCGCCCACCTCGCCAACGCAGGCATCGACAGCCTGCTCTACGACATCGTGCCCCCCGACGCCCGTGACTCGGACGATCCCAAGGCGCGCAACGCGTTCGCGCTCAAGGGCATCGAGACCGCGGTCAAGATCAAGCCCGCTGCGTTCATGCGCAAGAGCGATGCGAAGCGCATCACGCCCTGCAACTACGACGACCACGCGGATCTGCTCAAGACCTGCGACTGGGTCGTCGAGGTCGTGGTCGAGCGCCTCGACATCAAGAACAAGGTCTTCGACTGGGTCGAAGCGAACGCGGCACCCGATGCGGTGATCAGCTCGAACACCTCCGGCATCCCGCTCGCCGAGATGGCCGCGCAGATGTCCGAGGGCCTGCGCAAGCGGTTCCTGATCACCCACTTCTTCAACCCCGTTCGCTACATGCGCCTGCTCGAGCTCGTCGCTGGTCCCGACACCGACCCCGAGATCGTCGCCCGCGTCGCCGACTTCGGCGAGCGCAAGCTCGGCAAGGGCATCGTGTACGGCAAGGACACGCCGAACTTCGTCGCCAACCGCATCGGCACCTTCGGCATCGGCGCGACGTTCCAGCGCATGGTCGAGCACGGCGCCACCGTGCCCGAGGTCGACGCAGTGTTCGGCCCGGCCATGGGTCGCCCGAAGTCCGCGGTGTTCCGCACCGCCGACCTCGTCGGTATCGACACCCTCGCCCACGTGTTCGGCAACGTGCTTACGGGCGCCCCGAACGACGAGCGCCTCGATGCATTCGAGGTGCCCGCCTTCGTCCAGAAGCTCATCGACGCCGGTGCCGTCGGCGCCAAGGCCGGTGCCGGCTTCTACAAGAAGGAAGGTCGCAACATCCTCGCCCTCGACCTCGAGACCGGCGAGTACGGCCCCTCCGAGAAGGTGCGCTACCCCAGCCTCGGTGCCGCCAAGAAGGCCGGCAGCCCGGGCAAGGCCGTGAAGGCCGTGTGCGCCGGTGACGACAAGGCCGCCAAGCTCGCGTGGGACGTCACCGCCGACACCCTGATCTACTCCGCGAACCGTATCCCCGAGATCGCCGACGACGTGGTCAACATCGACCGCGGCATGCGCTGGGGCTTCGGCTGGGACCTCGGCCCGTTCGAGACCTGGGATGCCCTGGGTGTTCGCGAGTCCGTCGAGCGCATGCAGTCCGAGGGCCGTACGGTCCCGCAGTGGGTGCTCGACATGCTCGAGGCCGGCCGCGAGTCGTTCTACGTCCGTGACGACAGCGGGTCGATGACCTTCTGGCAGCACGGCGGCGGCGCCGCCAAGGTGCCGACCAGCGACCGCTGGTTCTTCATCTCAGACGCGAAGGCGAACGGCTCCGAGATCGAGCGCAACGCCAGCGCCTCGCTCCACGACATGGGCGACGGCGTGCTCCTCCTCGAGTTCCACTCGAAGATGAACGCACTCGACAACCTGATCAACGACATGGCCAACAAGGGCATGGACATGCTCGACGAGGGTCGCTTCGATGCGCTCGTCGTCGGCAACCAGGACCCCAAGGCCTTCTGTGCCGGCGCGAACATCCTCGCGATCGTCATGGCGGCTGCGCAGCAGCAGTGGGACCAGATCGACGGCCAGGTCAACGACCTGCAGCAGCTGCTGCAGCGCTTCAAGTACAGCGACAAGCCCGTCGTCACCGCCCCCCACGGCCTCGCCCTCGGCGGTGGCTGCGAGGTGGCGATGCAGTCCGCGGCCACGGTCGCGTCGGGCGAGCTGTACATGGGCCTCGTCGAGGTCGGTGTCGGCCTGATTCCCGCGGGCGGCGGCTGCAAGGAGCTGCTCTCGCGCTACCTCGGCGACATCCCCGCCGGCGTGGACTACGACCCGATCCCGTTCATCAGCTCGATCTTCACCCACGTGGGCATGGCCCAGGTGACCTCCTCCGCCGAGGAGGCCCGCCAGTGGGGCTACCTGCGTCCGACGGACAAGGTGGTGCTCGACATCGACGCCCGCCTGCAGGTCGCCAAGCAGACCGCCCGCGGCCTCGCCGATGGCGGCTACCAGGCCCCGCGTCAGCGCAAGTTCAAGCTGCCGGGCAAGAGCGGCCTCGCGGCCGTCGAGCTCGTGCTCTACGGCATGAAGGAGGGCGGCTACGCCTCCGAGCACGACGCCAAGATCGGCGCCAAGCTCGGCCACGTCCTCACCGGCGGCGACATCCCGGCCGGTACCTGGCGCACCGAGCAGGACATCCTCGACCTCGAGCGCGAGGTCTTCCTGTCCCTGTGCGGCGAGCCCCTCACCCAGGCCCGCATCCAGCACATGCTGACCACTGGCAAGCCCCTCCGGAACTAATCGCCTCTCGGCACAGACAAGGATTTCGACATGCGTGAAGCAGTCATCGTTTCCGCCGTGCGTACGGCGATCGGCAAGGGCAAGAAGGGCTCGCTCAAGGACACGCGTCCCGACGACCTGCTCGCCCACATCCTCAAGGCGGCCGTGGACAAGGCTGGCATCGACCCCGCGAAGATCGACGATCTCGTGGTCGGTACCGCCATGCCCGAGGCCGAGCAGGGCATGAACCTCGCGCGCATCGGCGGCCTGCTCGCCGGTCTGCCCGACACCGTTCCCGCCGTGACCATCAACCGCTTCTGCGCCTCGGGCCTCCAGTCCATCGCGCAGGGCGCCGCCTCGATCCAGGCCGGCTGGCAGGACGTCGTCCTCGCCGCGGGCGTCGAGTCGATGTCGATGATCGCGATGGGCGGCCAGAAGCCGTCTCCGAACCCGACCCTCATGGAGAGCGACCCGGGCGCGTACACGCCGATGGGCCTCACCGCCGAGAACGTCGCGAACCAGTTCGAGGTCAGCCGCGCCGACCAGGACGCGTTCGCGGTGCAGTCGCACGAGCGTGCGCTCGCCGCCATCGAGAGCGGCAAGTTCGCCGAGGAGATCGTGCCCTTCCCGACCCGCGTGTGGGACGGCAGCAAGTGGCACGACATCGACTTCAAGACCGACGAGGGCCCGCGTGCCTCCACGGTCGAGGGTCTGGGTCGCCTGCGTCCGGCGTTCTCCGCCAAGGGCAGCGTCACCGCCGGCAACTCGAGCCAGGTCAGCGATGGCGCCGCCGCCGCCGTGGTCGCCTCCCGCGAGTTCGCCGAGGCGAACAACCTGCCCATCCTCGGCGTGATCAAGAGCTTCCAGGTCGTCGGCGTGCCGCCGGAGATCATGGGCGTCGGTCCGCGCTACGCGATCCCGAAGGCGCTCGAGGCCGCCGGCCTCAGCATCGACGACATCGACGTGTTCGAGATCAACGAAGCCTTCGCGAGCCAGGCCCTGTACTGCGTGCGCGAGCTCGGCATCGACCCGGCCAAGGTGAACCCGAACGGCGGTGCCATCGCCCTCGGCCACCCGCTGGGCTGCACCGGCGCTCGCCTCACCGCCACCCTGCTCCACGAGCTCAAGCGCACCGGCGGCCGCTACGGCGTCGTGTCGATGTGCATTGGTGGCGGCATGGGTGCCGCGGCGGTGTTCGAGAACCCAAACGCCTAGCGCGTCGCGCCCCACGGCGTGACCCAGCGCATCGACAGGCCCGTCGTCCCTCCCCTGGGGCGGCGGGCCTTCGCGCGTCTTGTGCCCCGCGCTGGCCTCGGCGCCGGCGTGGGCGGTATCCTGCCGTGGTGGAGGATCCTGCTTGGCTGACGCGGCTGAAGAGATTGCGGACCGCTACGGCATCAGCGCCGCGGACCTCCAGGCCCTGTCCCTCGCGCTGAAGGACCGCGGTACCAGCCGCTTCCTCGATGACGTGAAGGGCGAAGAGGGCGCCGTGGACACGCGGACCGCGTGGGAGCGCTACGAGGACCTCGGTCTGCTCGGCACCGGCGCCATGGGCGAGGTCCGCAAGGTGCGCGACCGCGACCTGAACCGCGTGATGGCGATGAAGATCATCCGCAACCGGCTGCTCGCGAAACGTCGGGTGCTCGCGCGCTTCGTCGAGGAGGCCCAGGCCACCGCCCAGCTCACCCACCCTGGCATCGTGCCGGTCCACGAGCTCGGCCGTCTGCCCGATGGACGGCTGTACTTCACGATGCAGGTCGTCACCGGCACCACCCTGCGCCGGCTGCTCCGCGAGCTGCACACCGCGTCGGCCGGCGGGCGCTGGGGCCGCACCGAGTCGGGCCTGACCCTGCGGCGCATCATCGACATCTTCCGCAAGGCCTGCGACGCGGTCGCGTACGCGCACTCCCGCGGGGTGGTCCACCGCGACCTGAAGCCTGAGAACATCATGGTCGGCTCCTTTGGCGAGGTGCTGGTCCTCGACTGGGGCCTGGCCAAGGTGTGGGGCGAGACCCTGCCCGAGAGTGCCAGCGAAGGCGACGAGCCGGTGGTCACCAACCGAACCGGGCGCAGCGCGCTGTCCACCCAGCACGGCACCGTCGCCGGCACGCCCGCGTACATGCCTCCCGAGCAGGCGCGTGGCGAGTTCGGTCTGCTCACCCCCCGCAGCGACGTGTACGCGCTCGGCTCGACGCTGTACGAGATCCTCGCGGGACGCCCGCCCTACGACGGACGAGACGCGCAGCTCGTGCTCCGCGAGGTCCTCGCCGGCCCTCCCCCGCCACCGGGAGAGATCCAGAAGACGCAGACCGTCACCATGACCCTGCACCGCGACGACATGGACGCCGCCGACCCCGCCGTCCGACCGCGCATTCCCGAGGCCCTCGACGCCATCGTCCGCAAGGCCATGTCCCGAGACGCCGAGGATCGCTTCGCCCACGCCGGCCAGATCAGCGACGCCCTGGTGGCCTGGCTCGAGGGCGTCCAGAAGCGCTCCGAGGCCAAGCGCATCACCCGCAGCGCGCGAGATCTGCTCCCCGAAGTCGATCGCGACCGCCGGGCTGCGCGCGAGCTCAGGACGGCGGCCAAGCGGCTGCTCTCGCGTCTCCCGGCCCAGGCCGACGCGGTGCTCAAGGAGCCCGCATGGGCCCTCGAAGACCAGGCGGCCCAGCTCGACCGGAAGGCCGCCATGCAGGCCACCGAGGTCCGACAGCTGCTGCTCGGCGCGCTCGGACACGACCCGGACCTTGTCGAAGCGCACCGCATCCTCGCCGAGATCTTTCGCGAGGAACACGAGCAGGCCGAGGCGATGCGCGACACGGAGGCTGCGGCGCGGTGGGAGGTCCTGCTCCGGGCGCACGACACCGGAAAGCACGCGAGGTACCTCGCGGGCGACGGGCAGCTGTCGATGCGCACCGACCCGCCCTCGGCCCGCGTGTGGCTCGAGGAATACCTCCCGGCGCATCGTCGGCTATCGGCCGCACCCGTGTGCAGCATCGGCCGCAGTCCGCTGCGCCGGACCGAGATCAGCCACGGCAGCTATCGCCTGCGCATCCAGGCAGAGGGCTGTGCCGAGGTGCTGATGCCAGTGTGCATCCGCCGCCAACACCACGAGGACATGACCCCTCCTGGCGCCGAGGAGCCCGCGCGCTTCCGGCTTCCCCGCGAGGGCGAGCTGTCGAATGGCGAGTGTCTCATCTGCCCCGGCTGGTTCGTGCGTGGCGGCGACCCCCGCGCGGTGCGACCCCGCGATCGCGACCGCGTGTGGCTCGATGCCTTCGTGATCCAGAAGCACCCGGTGACCCACGCCGACTACGCCCTGTTTCTGCGCGCAGCGCCCGAGCACGCCCGCTACGCGCCGAAGGGACCAGGGGGCCGCCCGTTCTACGAGGGTCCGCCGCCGCGCGAGTGGCGCGGCCGACCCGTGAGCGGAGTCAGCTTCCACGCCGCCCGCGCCTACGCCGAGTGGCTCGCCGCCGACACCGGCCAGGACTGGCGCCTGCCCACCGAAGACGAGTGGGAGAAGGCCGCTCGCGGCGTCGACGGCCGCTTCCACCCGTGGGGAGACCACTTCGACCCTGGCTTCTGCGCGGTGCGCGACAGCTTCGACGGCGCTCCGACGCCGGTCGACATCGACCACTTCGCGCTCGACCAGAGCCCCTACGGCGTGCGCGGCATGGCTGGCAACGTCGCCGAGTGGTGCGACAGCACGTACCGAGGAACGGGGGACGAGGCTCCGAGAGTGATTCGCGGTGGCCACTTCGACGGCGCCGGGGAGCTCGCTCGCTGCGCCTCTCGCTCTTTCGACATGCCCGACCGCTGCCAGATGCACGTCGGCTTCCGGTTGGTCCGCAGCCATCGCGCTCCCCGCGCCGCGAGCCGGCGCCGCACCCTCATGGAGAAGTCCTCCTCGTGAATACCGCGCTCTTCGACGGCTACTTCGACGACACCCACACCGCGTTTCGCGACGTGTGCCGGCGGTTCGCCGCAGAGCACATCGCGCCGCATGCCACCGAGTGGGAGGAGGCTGGCGAGTTCCCTCGGGAGCTGTACAAAGCGGCGGCCGATGCGGGGGTGCTCGCGCCGAGCTGGCCCGAGGCGTACGGCGGCGGCGGCGGCGACGTGTTCCACGGCGTGATCGCCGGCGAGGAGCTGCAGCGCGGAGGGAGCACGGGGACCTGTGTCGGGCTGGGCTCGCTGTCCATCGCCCTCCCCCCCATCCTCCACCTCGGCAGCGAGGCGCAGCGTCAGCGCTTCATGCCGCCCGTGCTCGCAGGCGACAAGATCGCCGCCCTCGCCATCACCGAGCCCGGAACCGGCAGCGACGTCGCCGGCGTCCGTACCCGCGCGGTGCGAGACGGGGAAGACTACATCCTCGACGGGTCCAAGACCTTCATCACCTCTGGCGTGCGCGCCGACTACGTGACCGTGCTCGCCCGCACCGGCGACGACCCGCACCAGGGCCTCACCTTCTTCGTCGTCGAGCGCGGCATGAAGGGCTTCGAGGTCAGCCGCGCGCTGAAGAAGACCGGGTGGTGGGCCTCCGACACGGCCGAGCTCGCCTTCGACGGCGTGCGCGTGCCTGCCGAGAACCGCATCGGGCCAGAAGGCAGCGGCTTCATCGCGCTGATGAAGAACTTCGAGGGCGAGCGACTCATGCTCGCGGTCAACGGCCACGCACTGGCCGAGCTCGCCGTCGACGAGGCCATCGCCTACGCCAAGCAGCGCGAGGCCTTCGGCCGACCGATCGCGCGCTTTCAGGCCATCCGCCACAAGCTCGCCGACATGGTCACCCAGGTGAACAGCGCCAAGGCACTCACCTATGCCTGCGCCGACCGCATGCGACGCGGGGAGCCTGCGATGCTCGAGGTCGCGCAGGCCAAGAACCACGCCGCCGCGGTGGCCCGCGATGTGTGCTGGGAGGCGGTACAGGTCTTCGGAGGCATGGGCTACATGCGCGAAACCCTGGTCGAACGCCTCGCTCGCGACGCCCGACTGCTCCCGATCGGCGGCGGCACCAACGAGATCATGCGCGAGATCATCGCGCGGGGGATCGGGCTGTAGCGCAGGTTTCCGGCGAGCGGCCTCGATTCGGACTACCATGGACGACCGGAGGAATTCCTCATGCGCCTCGTCCACCTGTCGACCCTGCTCGTGCTCGCGAGTGCGTGCCGTGATCCGCTGTTCGACACCGCGACCACCGCGACCGACACCGGCATCACCGACACCTCGGAGACCGACACGGACACCGATACCGACGCGGACTCCGACACCGACGCAGACTCGGATACCGACGCGGACGCGGACGCCGACACCGACGCGGACACCGACACCGACGCCGATGCGGACACCGACGCGGATGCGGACACCGACGCCGATGCGGACACCGACGCGGATGCGGACACCGACGCGGATGCCGACACCGACGCCGATGCGGATACCGACGCCGATGCGGATACCGACGCCGATGCCGACACCGACGCCGATGCGGATACCGACGCCGATGCGGATACCGACGCCGATGCGGATACCGACGCAGACGCAGATACCGACGCGGATGCGGATACCGACGCCGATGCGGATACCGACGCGGACGCCGATACCGACGCAGACGCAGACACCGACGCCGATGCCGATACCGACGCCGATGCGGATACCGACGCGGACGCCGATACCGACGCGGATGCGGATACCGACGCGGACGCCGATACCGACGCGGATGCGGATACCGACGCGGACGCAGATACCGACGCCGATACGGACACGGATCCCGGTCCCATCGACGCGGACGGCGACGGCGTGCCCGCGGACCAGGACTGCGACGACGATCCGAACGCCTGCGGCGCCGCCTGCTCCCCCAACATCACCGTCGACATCTGCGATGGCTACGACAACGACTGCAACAACGTCGTCGACGATGTGAGCAACCCGCCCTTCGCCGACAACCAGCAGGGCGTGTGCTTCGGCGCCGAAAAGGTCTGTGATGGCACGGGCTTCGTCGAGCCCGACTACACGCAGATCACCGGGTACGAGGCCGACGAGCTCAGCTGCGACGGCGACGACAACGACTGCGACGGCTGGATCGACGAGGACGTCGAGGCCACCTGGTACCTCGACGAAGATGGCGACGGCTACACGGTCGACTGGACCACTACGGCCTGTGAGGACCCGGACATCGAGGCCGGCACGAACGAGTGGCTCCCGGCGCCCAGCGACCCGCTCGACTGCGACGACGGGGACGCGGACCTCAACTACGACGACGCCGACAACGACAGCGTGAGCAGCTGCGACGACGACTGCGACGACGACGACCCGGCACGCTTCCCCGGAAACGCCGAGCAGTGCGACGCCATCGACCACGACTGCGACGAAGACCCGCTCAACGGCGTGATCTGCGAGGACTGCTCCGCCATCCACGAGGCCGACCCCACCCTCGACACCGGCACCTACACCATCGACCCGGACGGCCCGAACAGCGGCCGTGCAGCCTTCGATGCGTGGTGCGACATGAACATCGACGGCGGCGGCTGGACCCTGTTCTGGTGGCACCTCGCGCAGGGCACGCTCGACCCGTCACTCGTGAACAACGGCGACGACATGCTCGGGCAGCACCTCAGCGAGTGCACCGCGTTCAGCGACCCCGCCTGCTTCGCGCGCATCCCCTCCTCCACGCCCTCCGAGCTCATGGTGGCCGCCTCCGTGGACCGCTGGGCGACGTGGGAGTTCGTGGCCGGCAACTCGACCTCGGACGATGCGTTCGACGCCTTCGTCAACCATCAGCAGCGCTCGTTCCGCCTCGACAACTACGGCGACGCGTGGAACCCGGTGCGCGCCTCGACCACCGAGCTGCTCGCGCCGTGCCAGCTGTGGAGCGGCAGCGACGGTCCGTGTCGCGTCTTCTGGTACGACGAGATGACCGACGAGCGCATCATCGGCGACGACATCACCGTCACTGCGTTCAACCTCGACGACGACGGCGGCTACGGCGCGACGGGCTTCGCCGCCGGCATGGACAACACGTACAACAACCGCGGCGTCGACCTGTTCGACCCGGACTTCCGCACCACCCGCAAGGGCGCGACGATGTACATGCTGTACCGCTAGTCTGGCCCCATACGCACGAGAGCCCTCCTCGGCAGTCGCCTGGGAGGGCTCGTTCGCTCAGTCGGTCGAGCGGCGACTACAGCAGGCCGAGCGCCGCGTGAGCCGCCGCGAGGCGCGCCACCGGCACGCGGTAGGGCGAGCAGCTGACGTAGTCGAGGCCGACCTTGTGGAAGAAGGACACGCCCTTCGGGTCGCCACCGTGCTCACCGCACACGCCGACCTTCAGTCCCGGGTGGGTGCTGCGGCCACGCTCCGTGCCCATCTTCACCAGCTGGCCCACGCCCTCGATGTCGAACACCGCGAGGGGCGAGTCCGGAAGCAGGCCACGACGCTGGTAGTCCGGGAAGAACTTGCCCATGTCGTCGCGGGAGAAGCCGTAGGTGAGCTGGGTGAGGTCATTGGTGCCGAAGCTGAAGAAGTCGGCGTGACCGGCGATCTGGTCCGCGAGCAGCACCGCGCGCGGAATCTCGATCATCGTGCCGATCTTGTACTCGAGTCGACACTGGTTCTCGCCGAGCACCTTCTCGGCGACCTCGGTGACGATGTCGCGCATCATCTCGAGCTCGGCAGGCATGCCGACGAGCGGGATCATCACCTCGGGGATGACGTCGATGCCGTCCTTCGTCACCTGGCAGGCTGCCTCGAAGATGGCCCGGGCCTGCATCTTGTAGACCTCGGGGCTGGTCACGCCGACGCGCACGCCGCGGTGACCGAGCATCGGGTTGCTCTCGTGGAGCTGCTGCAGGCGACCGTGAAGGGTCTCGACGCGAACACCGAGGTCCTCGGCGACGCCGGCGATGTCCTCGTCAGCCTCGGGGAGGAACTCGTGCAGCGGCGGGTCGAGCAGGCGGATGGTCACCGGCAGGCCGTCCATCGCGACGAACAGCTCGGCGAACATCTCGCGCTGGATCGGCAGCACCACGTTCAGCGCGCGCTGGCGGCTGTGCAGGTCGTCCGCGAGGATCATCTGGCGCATGGCGCGCAGCGCGTCGGGCTGGAAGAACATGTGCTCGGTGCGGCACAGGCCGATGCCGACGGCACCCAGCTCACGGGCACGCGCGGCGTCCGGACCGGTGTCGGCGTTGGCGCGAACCTTGAGGCGGGCGCGAGCGTCGGCCCACTCGAGCAGCGTGTTGAGCGCGCCCGAGTCGGACTGCGGCGCGAGCATCTCGACCTTGCCCTCCATCACCTCGCCGGTCCCGCCGTCGATGGTGATCCAGTCGCCCTTCCGCACGACGAAGTCGCCGGCGTAGAACAGCTCGCGGCTGTAGTCGACCTGGATGTCCGTGCAGCCGACGACACAGGGCTTGCCCATGCCGCGAGCGACGACCGCCGCGTGGCTGGTCTGACCACCGCGAGCGGTGAGGATGCCCTCGGCAACCGTCATGCCCTGGATGTCCTCGGGCGAGGTCTCGAGGCGCACGAGGATGCTGGGCTCGTCGCGGTCGTAGAGTTCCTGGCACTCGGTGGGCTCGAACACGACGCGACCACAGGCCGCACCCGGGGAGGCGTCGAGACCCTTGGCGATGACCGTCTTCTTCGCGTCGGGCGAGATGATCGGGCGCAGCACGAGCTCGAGGGTGCCGGGATCGATGCGGGAGAGCGCCTCTTCCTCGGTGATCAAGCCCTCGCTGACCATGTCGACGGCGATCTGCACACCGGCGAGTGCGGTCCGCTTGCCGGTGCGGGTCTGGAGCATGAACAGGCGATCGCGCTCGACCGTGAACTCGATGTCCTGCATGTCCCGGTAGTGCGCCTCGAGGATGCCCTCGACCTCGACGAGCTTCGCGTAGGCCGCGGGCATCGCCTCTTCGAGCTGCAGGCCCTCGCGGTCGGAGTTGCCGTTGAGCGGGAGCGGGGTGCGGATGCCGGCGACGACGTCCTCGCCCTGGGCGTTGGGGAGCCACTCGCCGAACAGGCCGCGGCGGCCGTCCTTCGGGTTGCGGGTGAACGCCACGCCGGTGCCGCTGCCATCGCCGAGGTTGCCGAAGACCATGGCCTGGATGTTCACGCCGGTGCCGGCGTCATCCGGGATGCCCTGGGTCTTGCGGTAGTAGCGCGCGCGGTGGCTGTTGTAGCTCTTGAACACCGCGTCGATCGCGGCGGCGAGCTGCGCCTTGGGCTCCTGCGGGAACTCGGAGCCCGCATCGGCGACGACCTGCTGGAAGATGCGGGTGAGCTCGGTGAGCTGGGCCACGTCGAGGTCCGAGGGGTTGGCCTCGGAGCTGTCGACCTTGCCCTCGGCGGCGAGCTGCTCGATGAACGCCTTCTGGGCGCGCGCGAAGCGGGTGTAGTGGATGCCGAGCACGACGTCGCCGAACATCTGCACGAAGCGGCGGTAGCTGTCCCAAGCAAAGCGCGCGTTGGCGCTCTGGTTGGCCAGGCCCTGCACGGTCTCGTCGTTGAGACCGAGGTTGAGCACGGTGTCCATCATGCCGGGCATCGACACGGCAGCACCGCTGCGCACGCTGACGAGCAGCGGGTCGCTGGCGTCACCGAGCTTGCGGCCCACGCGGCCCTCGAGCTTCGCGAGCGCGGCATCGAGCTCGCTGGAGAGGGTCTCGGGCCAGGCCTGGCCGTGCCCGAAGTAGTGCGAGCACGCGGCCGTGGTGATCGTGAAGCCCGGAGGAACCGGCAGTCCGAGCGCGGTCATCTGCGCGAGACCCGCGCCCTTGCCGCCGAGCAAGGACTTCATGGTGCCGTCGCCATCGGCGACTCCGTCACCAAAGCTGTAGATCCATTCGGACATCACGTGCCTCTCATCGAGTGGAGATGCGGGAGAAGTCAGCGACCCGGCGGAACAGGCCGGAGACCTGAGAGAGAAGGCCGAGTCGGACTGCCCGAATCTCGGGATCGTCGTGGTTGACCATCAGGTCGACGAAGAACTGGTCCACCGGCTCACGCAGGGAGAGTACCTCGGAGAGCACGGCCGGGTAGTCGGGCTCGACCGCGGTCAGCGCCGCACTGCTCGACACCCGAGCGATGGCGTCACCAAGCGCCTTCTCGGCGGGTTCGCGCAGCTTCGAGGGCGCGGGCGCGCCCACCTGCTCGTCCTTGGTGATGTTGAGCACGCGCTTGAAGGTCTCCATGATCGCGCCGAACTCGTCGGTGCCCGCGACGCCCTTGATGGCGGAGACCTTGTTGTGCAGGTCCAGCGGGTGCGGCTTGGACACGGCGAGCACCGCATCGACGACATCCGCGGACGCGCCGTCCGCGACCTCGGAGGCGCTGAAGCGCGCGAGGGTGAACTCGACCAGCTCGGCCACGAGCTCGTCCGCGTCCTGGGCAGTGGTCTGTCCGTCCCCGTGGACCTTGGTCCAGGCCTCGAACCCCTCGGCGCCACCCGCGGTCTGGTGAAACACGTCGAGCGCGATGTGGAAGAGCGAGCCGAGATCGAGGTCGAAGCCGTTGGCGATCAGCGTGCGCACTACGCCAAGCGCGGCCCGACGCAGCCCCTGCGGGTCGCCGCCCTTGGGCTTGAGGCCGATACCGAAGCAGCCGACGAGCGTGTCGAGGCGGTCGGCGACCGCGGCGGTGATGCCCTCGGGGGTGCTCGCGACGTCGTCGTCGGCGAAGCGCGGCAGGTAGTGCTCCTCGATGGCGATGGAGACGGCCTCGCGCTCGCCGCCTGCCTCGGCGTACAGCTTGCCCATGTGGCCCTGGAGCTCGGGGAACTCGCCGACCATGAGGGTGAACAGGTCGCCCTTGGCGAGCTCACCGGCCCGGCGCGCGCTCTCGGGGTCCGCGCCAAAGGAGGCAGCGAGGGCCTCGCACAGGCGACCGAGGCGCTGTCCCTTGTCGGCGACGGTACCGAGGCCGCGGATCCAGCGCATCTTCACGAGCTTGGCCGCGTGGGCCTCGAGGGAGGTCTTCTTGTCCTCCTCATAGAAGAAGCGGGCGTCGTAGAAGCGCGGTCGGAGCACGCGCGCGTTGCCCTCCGCGACGAGCTCGAGGTCGGCCCACGGGTTGTTGGCGATGACCACGAAGCGGTTCGTCAGTCGCCCGCCCTCGAACACGGGGAAGTAGCGCTGATGCTTCTTCATCGCCTCGACGAGCAGCCGGGGCGGCAGGTGCAGCAGGTCCTGGTCGATCGTGCCGATGACCTTCACCGGCCACTCGACGAGGTGCAGGACCTCCTCGAACAGCTCGGGGTCCTCGATGCGGTCACAGCCGAGCTCGGACTCGACCTCGTCGAGGATGCCGCGGATGATTTCCGCGCGGTCCTCGAGATCGGGCTCGACCTGGCGCGCCCGCAGCCCGTCGGCCCAGTCCGCGGAGCCGGTGAACGCGAACTCGCGGTCGGAGGCCAGGCGGTGGCCCTCGGTCGAAGCACCCGTGCGGATCCCGCCGACGGTTGTGTTCACGACCTCGCCGCCGAGCAGCGCGCTCACGCGGTGCAGCGGGCGACCGAAGCGCAGACCGCCACTCCCCCACTCCATCGACTTGCGGAACGGGATGCCGAGCACGACGCCCTCGAGGCCCGCGGCGATCAGGTCATACGCCCGCTCGCCGCCCTCGCGCACGCGCGCCGCCACCACCTTGCCGCGCTTGGTATCGACGATCTCGAGCGCGGACTCGTCCACGCCCTTGCCGCGTGCAAAACCGATCGCCGCCTTTGTCCACGCGCCATCGACCCACGCGCGGTCCGCCGGCGGACCCGTGACCAGCGCCTCGGTGGCCGGCCGTCCCGCCGCAACATCGGCGATCGACACCGCGAGGCGACGAGGAGTAGCCCAGGTACGGACCGCACCGTGCTCGACGCCCTCGAGGAGTCCGAGCAGGCCCTTGGTCAGCGAGTCGAGGGCCGGACGCACGAAGCTCGGCGGCAGCTCCTCGCAGAAGAGCTCGATGAACAGCTCGCTCATGCCGACACCTCCTGGGCTTCCGCGTCGATCCCGGCGACCCACGCCTCGGCGCAGGCGCAAGCCAGCTCGCGAATGCGGCGGATGTACTGCTGGCGCTCGGCGACGCTGATCGCGCCGCGGGAATCGAGCAGGTTGAACGCGTGCGAGGTGGCGATGCACTGGTCGTACGCGGGCAGCGCGAGGCCGAGGTCGCACAGGCGGCGGCACTCGGCGAAGGTCGCGTTGAACTGCTCGAAGAGCACCGCGGTGTCCGCGTGCTCGAAGTTGTACCTGGACTGCTCGACCTCGTTGCGGTGGAACACGTCGCCGTACTTCACGCCCTCGACCCACTCGAGGTCGTAGACGTTGTCCACGCCCTGCAGGTACATCGCGAGGCGCTCGAGGCCGTAGGTGAGCTCGACGGGCACGGGGTTGCAGCTGATGCCACCGACCTGCTGGAAGTACGTGAACTGCGTGACCTCCATGCCGTCCATCCACACTTCCCAGCCGAGGCCCCACGCACCCAGCGTCGGGCTCTCCCAGTCGTCCTCGACGAAGCGAACGTCGTGCTCGCGGAGGTTGAGCCCGATGGCCTCGAGGCTGCCGAGGTACAGCTCCTGGCTGTTCGGCGGCGAAGGCTTGAGGATGACCTGGTACTGGTAGTAGTGACCCAAGCGGTTCGGGTTCTCGCCATAGCGGGCGTCACCCGGGCGGCGACAGGGCTGGACGTACGCGCAGCGCCACGGCTTCGGACCGAGGCTACGCAGGAACGTCGCGGGGTGGAACGTGCCCGCGCCCATGTTCATGTCGTGGGGCTGCAGCAGCACGCAGCCCTGATCTGCCCAATAGCGCTCCAGGGTCAGGATCAGCTCCTGGAACGTCTTCACCTTGCCGCTCATCGAGGGGCCTCCGGGTCCCGGAACCGTCCGGGGAAAGAGGCCTTGGGTATGCGGTCTCAGGGGCCGAAGCAAGGGGCGGTGCGGTGACAGGAAGCACGCCGTGACCCGGTCAGTACAGGCTCAGCACCGCGCCGCTGCGGAGGTCGAACAGGTCGGCGTCCTCGGAGATCGGCCGACCGTCGCTGAACACCCGGTTCACGCGGGTTCCGAACTGCTCGCTCGCGAGGCCGAGCAGGGTTCGCCGCGTGCGCCGCGACAGGGTCACCCCGCGACGCAGGCCGTCCCGGTCGAGCACGAGCTGGATGGGCGGGTAGCTCGCCGCGCCGAGGCTCGCGGTGACGCGCGGCGCATGGCCACGCTGTCCGAGCTCCCGCACGACCTCGGCGAGGTTGCGGCTGTCGTCGATGCCGCGGTGGTGGTGCCCCTCCAGAGGCAGGTCCAGCGCCTCGAGCATGCCGACCATGCCCGTGCGGCGAGCCTCCGGGAAGCACTCCACGAACGGGTGCTTGGCGTTCATCCACCGCCGGAACAGCGGGGGCACGGTGTCGAGGCCACTGGCGCGGAGCTGCGCCGGGAACATGCGCCGCAGATCCCAGTCACCGCAGGTCGCGATCAGCGCCTGGTCCGGCTCGGTGATCCCGTGGCCGGCGAGCCAGGCGAGGTAGCGCGCGAGCACCTCGGGGAACGGCTCGGCGGCATCCACCTGTTCCTGCGTGATGCTCGTCAGGCGGGTGCAGAACCGGGTGAGCCGGGGGTTGTGCACCGGGCGCACGAAGGCCTCGAACTCGTCCACCACCTCGAGCGAGGGTGAGAGCAGCACCGAGGGAAACTCGATGATCTCCTGCGGCGACGGCGGCGGGCCGGCATCACAGGTGGCCTCGAAGTCGAGGACCACGACGTGCCCGGTGAAGCTCATGCGGTGAGGAACAGATCGACGAGCGCGGGGCGGGCCTTCTCGAGGGTCCACGCGATCGTGCGGTTCACCGCGAAGCGGCGCCACAGGTGGTAGGTCTTCGAGAACTCCGCGGCGGTCAGCGTGTCCCCACCTGCCTCGATGCGCGCGCAGGTGACGAGGAAAAGCCAGCGACCCAGGCCTCCCGCGACGTCGCCGCCGGAGGTCCACAAGCGTCCGGTCCACACCGAGCGGAGCGCGGCGCCGAGAAAGCCGACCGCGCGGTCGTCGAGCGCGGGAAGTGGCTCGCCGAGTCGCGACAGGACGAGCTCGACCGCACGGGCCCGCTCCTCGGCCTCGGCCTGTTGCTCGTTCGGGCCCTCCTCCGCGAGCACGCGACGCATCATCATCGCCATCGCCTGGAGCAGCGCCTGTTGAGCCATCCGGGCCCGCTCGGGGTTTCCTTCCTCGGGCAACGGCATCCCCGCGCGGACGAGCTGAGTGCGAATCCACGCGATGTGCGCCTCGGGCTGACGCTCGCGCACGAGGCCGGCAGCGAGGACGTCCTCGAGCTCGAGCCACTGCCCCATCGGCACGGCCACGCCGGGGAGCACGGGCACGGTGTCGCCCTTGAACTGGCGGATGGGCATGACCCGCGTCATCGCCGCCACCTCGGCCGCGTCGGCCGCCACGGGCTCCGCGCTGTCGAAGCTCTCGTGCCACGACTTGCAGTCGGCGCGAATCACCGCGGTCAAGCCCCGCTCGTCTTCGACCAGGTGGAACGGGAACTCGCGGCAGAACGCGGGCTTGGCCTCCGCGCCGAGCGCGGCGTGCACCGCGCACAGGTTGTCGTCGCGGAGGAAGATGCAGTGGTCGTCGACCTTGGCCAGGTAGTAGGCCTCGCCGGTCGGACCGTCCTGGATCTGGTACCAGGGCTGCGACGCGGCAAGCGGCCAGTGGGCGCCGATGTCGGCCTCCTCGAGGCCCTTGATGATGCGCTCGGACACCGGACCGAAGCTGTAGCCACGGCAGCAGGCGCCGCAGCCGCCACAGGTCCAGCGGGTCTCGGGAGGGGTACGGATCTCGGGAGTGCTCATGCGCGCACTCTACTGCGCAGGGCCGACCACGCGCTCGACGTCCACGCTCAACGGCTGGGGAAGCGCACCGCTCGAGAGCGGAAGCAGCGCGGCGATCTCGTCCTCGCGCAGTCCGGAGAGCACGACCCTCCCTCCGGAGATCGCCTCGCGGATCACTGGCACCGCGACCGGCCGACCATCGACGACGAGCGCGGCCCGGTGGCCGACCAGGCGCGTGGTCATCGCCGCGAAGCGCTCGCGCCCGCGATCCGTGAGCTGGAGGGTGACGATGTCCTGCCCCGAAGCGTCCTGGCCGCGCGCGAGCGACGCGATGTCCGCGGTGCGCAGCTCGGCCGGCCGCACGACCACCGGCGGGGGCCCGGGGAGAAAGCGTGCCCCACCCGCGAGCGAGGCCCCGGCGTGACCGTGGGTGCCGGTGAGCTCGGCGAGCATGCGCTCGTCGTAGTGCTCATCGACCTCGTGGACGGAGAACTCGGGGTGCGCGAACAAGTGCTCGCGCAGGGCGGGGTCGGGCCCGATGACCTGGACGACGAGCGCCGTCCCGTCGACGTGCACCTCACCCGAGGCGCCGGCATCGTGCAGGCGCCGCTCGAGCACCGCGCGCGCCTCGTCACTCGCCGGCGACACACGCCACTCGATGCCGCCGTGGGTCGCGAGCGTCTTCTCCGCGGGCCCACACGCGAGCAGCGCGAGGCACAGCGCGGCGCCGAGCCTACGCATTGCGCGAGAACAACAGCCCGAGGCCGAGCAGCGTGAGATCCGGCTCGATCTCCTGCACCGTGGAGGCCGCGCCGCCAATCAGTTCGGCCATGCCGCCCGTGGCGACGACGCGCGCCCGATCATCGAGCTCGGTGACGCACCGGGAGACCAGGCCGTCGACCAGGCCGACGTAGCCCCAGAAGAGCCCCGACTGCATCGCGGCGATGGTGTTCGTGCCGATGGCGCGCTCGGGTCGACCGAGCTCCACCCGCGGGAGCTTGGCGGTGCGCGCGAACAGCGCTTCCTCGCTGATCCGGAAGCCCGGGGCGATGGCACCACCGACGTACTCGCCCTTCTCGTTCACGCAGTCGACGGTGATCGCCGTGCCGAAGTCGACGACGACCACCGGGCCCCCGTACAGGTGCAGCGCCGCGACCGCGTTGACGATGCGGTCCGAGCCGACCTCGCGCGGGTTGTCGGTGCGCAGCTTGAGTCCGGTCTTGAGCTTGCGCCCGACGACCAGCGGCTCGACCTCGAGGTAGCGATGGCAGGCCTTCTCGAGGCTGTAGAGCACGCTCGGCACGACCGACGAGATCATCACGCCATCGACGTCCGCGGCGGAGTGGCCGCGCATACCGAGCAGCTGGAGTACGAGGGCGCCGCACTCGTCGGTGGTGCGCTGGATCGTGCTGATGCTCCACCGCTCGACGACCTCCTCGCCATCGAGCAGGCCGAAGTGCGTGCTGCTGTTGCCGACGTCCGCAACCAGGATCAAGGAACCTCCGGGGCCACGACAGGAACGTACACCGCGCCGCCGTCCACGGCGATGCTGCCCTCGGCGAGCGGAATGGTCACGCCTTCCGGGAGGATGCACACGGTGCGGCTCTTGGTGTCCCAGCCGTTGGCTTCGCGGGGGTAGTCCTCGCGCACGTTCACGCGCCCGTCAGGACGCCAGGGATCCGCCGGGGCCGAGGCGCCGGCCCACGCGTAGCCGATGCGCTGCCCCGGAGGCGCGGTGCACGATCCCCAGCCCGTGGGCTCGCCCGAAGCCGGCGCGGTGACGGCGGCAGGAGCGGGAGCCTCGGTGCCTGGGTCGGGCTCCGGGTCGGAGGGCGCGGGCTCGTCGCCCGAACCTGCCGCGGGATCGGCGGCGGTCGGGCGTCCGCGGCCGGGCGGGCGCTCGGCCCGGACGTGGTCGATCACCCCGTTGTCGGGCCACTCCTCGTGGTCGTGATCGACGGGCGTCTTGCGGGGCTGGACGGGCATGCGCGACTCGGTCTCGGCACCGCGTTCGTCGCGCCACTCGCTGCTCTTGCCCGGGTCGAGGGTGACGTAGAACAGGAACAGGAACAGGGCCGAGCCCATGAGCACGGCGCCGAGCACCGCCCAGCGTGGCCGGCTGTCCGGAAGACCCCCGTTCTTCACCGCCTCGGCGAGCTTGGGGCGGCCAGCGGCGTCGATGGCAGCGGCCAGGGCATGCGTGCGCCCCTGTGCCAGCGCCTCTTCGAGCAGGCCCTCCCACACGGCGTAGTCGGTACCGGTGAGCTGCGGGTCGCGGATCTGGGCCGCGCGCGCGAGCTTGTTGCGGTCCTCCCACGTGGGAAAACCTCGGACCAGGGCTTCGATGAGCGGATCGCGCGTCGTCATCGGCGACGCATAACCACAAGGTGGCGGTGTGGCCGGTCGATCCGAGCATCCCCTCGCATCTCGGTCGGTCTCGAGCACCGCGGAGTCTTCACCGCTTGTCGCCAGTTGCGCCGCGCGCCCCACCCTCGCGCTAGTCTCCAGGCATGCGCACCTCTCCCGTCCTGCTCCTTGCCGCCTCCCTGGTCGCCTGCGCGCGTCCGAGCATGCCCGAGTCCTTCGGCAGCGAGTTCGATGCGTCGAACCTCGTGTACGAAGGCCCCGACGCCGAGACCGTCGACCTCGTCCGCACCTTCCCCGGCGGAAACCGGATCTACGTGCAGGCCGTGCTGCCGGACGGCGAGAAGGGCTTGTTCCTCGTCGACACGGGCGCCGCGATCAGCGCGCTCTCCGAAGAGACGGCAGAGCGCCTGGGACTCGAGATCGAGCGCGGCTACTCCTACATCGAAGGCCTCGGCGGCCGCGCTCCCATGGACCGCGCGGTGGTCTCGACCATGGCCTTCGGCGACGTGGTCGTCCCCGGCGTCGAGGTCGCCGTCGGCATTCGCGGGCTGCCCGAATACGCGGGCGCTCTGCCCCTCGACGGCATCCTCGGCAACAACGTGTGGGCGCGGTTCACCCTGGAGATCGACTACCCGCACGACCAGATGACCCTGCATCGGCCGGGCACGGCGAAGCTGCCGCGCAAGAGCGACCCCATGTTCTTCGACGGCGGCCACGTGTTCGCGCCGCTCACGATCACCACCGACGCCGACCCGCCGCACAGCGACCAGATCATCATCCAGATCGACACCGGCGCAGGCGGGCTGCTGCTCTCGGGCCACAGCGGCCAGCCGTTCGAGCAGGACTACACCGAGGGCGTCGAGCCCGTGCTCGGCCTCGGCGCACCCGAGCAGCTGCCGGCCTCCGAGTTCCTCAAGCCCACGCGCCGCATTCCCGTCGACCACATGCGCCTGGGCGGCCAGAAGGTCGACCTTGCCCTCGAAGCGCGCTGGCTCAACTACGACCAGGGCGACCGCTTCATCGGACCCAGCGGCATGCGCGGGCTGGTGGGTCACGAGCTCATGGCCTCGCACGTCGTGTGGTTCGACTACCAGGGCGGTCGCTTCGGCCTGTCGAAGAGCAAGGGCAAGGAGCGCCTGGTCGACGGGCACCAGCTGTTCCTCGACCAGGACATCGCCAAGCACGGCGCCGAGGGCATCCCCGAGCAGTCGCTGTACCGCGCGCGCCTGCTCATCGCGCTCGACCGCCTCGACGAGGCGGTGGCCGAGCTGGAGCGCTACCGGGCCTTCGATGGCGCGGACGAGGAGAAGTACGCCGAGGCGACCGTGCTCCTCGCCAACGTGCATCGCTTCAACGGCGATCTCGCGGCGGCGTGGACGGTGCTCGAGCCGCTGCCGGCCGGCGCGCTCATCGACACCGGCGAGCTCGAAGCGAGCGTGAACGGCCTGGTCCTCGAGGGGCGCCTCGACGAGGCCGAGGCTCTGGCGCGCGCCGCGATGGCCGACCGCCCGGACGAGTGGGCCGGACCTCAGGCGCTGGCCGACGTGCTCTATGCCCGCCAGGAGTGGACGGCCGCGAACCAGGCCCTGCTCGACTCGGCGCGCCTCGCCGGTAACCCCGACGCCCACCTCGTGCGCCGCGCCCGCGTCGCCCTGGCGCGCGGAGACGCCTTCGGCGCCATGGCCCACCTGCGGCGGCTGCTCGTCCTCTACCCGGCGAGCGGCATGTACCTGTGGTTCTACAGCCAGCTGCCCGACGACGACGCGAGCCGGCAGACCTTCCTCGCCGACCTCGACCTTACGGTGAACCGCCTTCACCCCGGCGACCGCCCGCTCGACTTCCTGGTCGCGAGCCAGGTGGCCATGGGCAACCGCGACGCGGCGCTCGAGGCCATGGAGAAGGGCATTGCCCGCGACTGCGCGCAGATGCCCGACTCACCGACCTCGCAGAACTGCACGGCCTGGTACTACGCGCTCGCCGAGGTGTACCCGGACGAGGCGCTGGCGCTGATCACCTCCGCACTCGACGAGACCGGTGACCGCCCGGACTTCCTCGACACCAAGGCGATGGTCCACCTGTCCCGCGGGGAGCTCGAGCAGGCACACACCGCCGCGCTCGCGGCCGCCCGCCTGTCGCCCGACGACATCTACATGCTGTGGCAGGCCGATCGCATCGGCGAGATGAAGCGACTCGCGACCCAGGCGAAGAAGCCCTAGCCGTGCGAACAAGGGGGACCAATTGCCCCGCGCCGGGTGTTAGAACCTCTGCCCGGAGGCCCGCTTGCGCTCACTGATCGCCGCCACCCTGCTCCTCGCCTCGTCCATCGCACTCGCCGGAGGCCCGCCGCCCGGTGGATGGCCGCTTCCGCCGAAGTCCTCGACGGTGGCCAGCGTGTACGACGGCGACACCGTGACCTTGGCTACCGGCGACAAGATCCGCCTGCGCTGGGTGAACACGCCGGAGCTCAAGCCCGCAGAGGCCTATGGCGTCGAGGCGCGTGAAGCGGCCGTCGCCTTCCTCACCGGCGAGATCACCCTGCTCCTCGGCAGCGAGAATCCCCGCGACGGCTATGGGCGCATCGTCTCGGGCCTGCAGCGCGAGGACGGCGGCAACCTCTCCATCCACCTGCTCGAGCTCGGTCTGGCCCACCTGTTCATCATTCCGCCGGACGACACGGACCTGACCCCGTTCCTCGAGGCACAGGCCAAGGCGCAGGCAGCCAAGCGCGGGATCTGGAGCACGGACCGCTACCAGGGTGCCTTGCACATCACCTCGTTCCACGCCAACGCTCCCGGCGACGACCGCGAGAACGTGAACGGCGAGTACCTGCGTGTGTGCAACGTCACCAACGAGCCGGTCAACGTCGATGGCTACCGCATCGCCAAGTCCACCGGCCAGTCATACACCTTCCCCGCGCTGACGATTCCTCCCGGACACACGGTGAAGGTGTTCTCCGGCGTGGGTGAGCACCAGACCAGCCCTGGCGAGCAGCTCGAGATCTACCTCGGCTCGGCGACGCCCATCTGGAACAACAAGAGCGACCGCGCGACCATCTACGACCGCTTCGGCAAGGTCATCGATGCGCGCGACCACGAGGTCAAGTCCGCGACCCCGTGAAGGCCCTGCTCGTCGATCTGCACGGGACCCTGCTCCACCTCGCCGAGCCGGTGCTCGACGTGTACCTGCGCATCGGGGCGCGCCACGGGCAGTCGCCCTCCCGGGAAGCCCTCGGCGCCCGCCTTCGCGCGGCGATGCGCACGCACGACCAGGCCCTTGGCAAGGGCTACTGGCGGCGCGTCGTCCACGAAGCGTTCGCGAGCGACGACCCGGCGCTGTTCGAGGAGCTGTTCGCCGCCTACGCCGAGCCGGCAGCGTGGCGGGTCGATGAGGAGGGCGTCTCCGTGCTGCGCCAGGCTCACCGCGACGGCCATCCCACCGCCGTCGTGAGCAACATGGATGCGCGCGCCCATGCCCTGCTCGACGCGTTCGGACTGCGCGAAGACCTCGATGCCGTCGTGCTCGCCGAGGAGCATGGGGTCGCCAAGCCCGACGCCGCCCTGTTTCGCGAAGCGCTCCGTCAGCTCGGCGCGTCGCGGGCTGTCCACGTCGGGGACCACGAGGTCGAAGACATCGCCGCCGCGCATGCGCTGGGCCTCGAGGCCGTCCTCGTGCGCCGCCCCGGAGCGTGGAGCGAAGCCGCGCGCCGGCTCACGTCTCGCTGACGCGCGCGGACGGTGCTCGGCATGGGCCGAGATGGTAGAATGAGGGCAAGAACCCTTCGTGCGCGCGATGGGTGCCGCACCCACCTCGGGCCCGCACCCTCGCCGCCAGACCACTCTTTCAAAATGTCGAACAATCGCGCTGAGCCGGACGATGTCCGGCTCTCGAAGACGATGGCGTTTCTGCTGCGCCACCGGCCTGACCGCGGCAACCTGTGCCCTGACAGTGAGGGGTGGGTCGGCCTGGTCGAGCTCGTGGATGCAGTCTCCCGCCTCGTGCATCGCGAGGTGCGGGTCGATGTCATCCAGGACATCGCCACCAACGGCCGTGGCTTCGAGCTTCGCGGCTCGATGATCCGCGCCCGCGCCCGACGCGGTGGGGGCCGCCGCGCCCCAGCCCACCCAGACATCCTGTTCCACGCCACCACGGCGGATCGCGTCGACGAAGTCCTCGAGAAGGGAGGGCTGTTCGCCGGCAATCGCCCCCTCGTGTTCTCGGGCGACGAGGTCGGCGCGTGGCGGACCGCGCATCGCTTCCGTGGCGAGCCGCGGCTGCTCGTGATCGACGCGTCCCGCGCCAAGCGTGGCGGGGTGAACTTCAGCCGCAGCCGTCGCAGTGGCCTGTTCCTCGCCGAGAAGGTGCCACTCGCGCACGTGCTCAACCTCCAGCCGAACTACGCCGAGCAGCTCTCGGCGGGTGGCATTCCCGTGCGCCTGCGTCCGGACGGCACCCCCGAGCTGTGCCTGATCAAGGTGAAGCGCCGCAACCGCGCCACCTGGGAAGTCGCCAAGGGCAAGCTCGAGCCCGGCGAGTCTCCCGAGACCGCAGGATGCCGCGAGATCTGCGAAGAGATGGGCATCGACGTGCCGTTCACCGTGCTCGCTCCGCTCGGCGAGGTTCGCTACGGCTTCATGGCCCCGGGTGGGCTGCCGCGCCTCAAGCGGGTGTACCTCTTCCTCGTTCGTCCAGAAGCCCAGATGGACGCCTTCGATCCGTCGTCGCGCGAGGGCATCGGCGCCGTGAAATGGTTCACGCCGGACGAGGCGTGTAGGGTTGTCCGCCACACCAGCCTGATTCCGCTGATGCAGCGCACCCGAGAGCTCCTCCGCGACCGGGCGCTGCCGGCCCTGTTCGAACCCTGAGGCCTCGATGGACATCGTGCTCACGGGCAGTGCGCCCGCCGCCGTCACTGCCGGCATCCTCCTGCTCACCCGCGCTCGTCAGCTCGGACTGCTCCTGCACGTCCAGGTGCTCTCTGACGAGACCGACTGGGTGCCGGTCGAGGGCCCCGCGCTCCTCTACGCGCCGCCCCTTGCGGGATGTGGCGTAGGCCGCGAAGAGGGCGTCGGCGGCACCGTGATCGTGCCCGGTCCTCCGGGTCGCCCGCTCATCGTCAGCGCCACGCCCCACGGCGTCGACGGCTGGTTCGAGGTGGGTCGCTCCGGTGAGGGCGCCCACCCCGCGACGCAGGCGTACGTCCGCCTCTCCAAGGACCCTCGCGTGCCCGCCCGTCGCGCCGCCAAGCAGCTTCGCCGCGCGATGGAGACCCTGGGCATGTCCACCGACCCCGCGGTGCTCGACGTGCTCTTCGGCGCCGAGGTCCCTCCCCTCACCCGCATCTCGCTGGCACTGCGCGCCGGTCGCGCCCTGTCGGGCACCCGCGGTCAGCCGATCACCCGGTACGTGAACTCCTCGTTCTCGAGCGAAGACCCGCTGCCTGCCGACCTCGACGCGGACGCCTTCCGCGAGCAGCTCGAGGGTTCAGAGCTCGCGTGGATCCTCGATGGGCTCTCCACCGCCATCCGCGACGACGCCGAGGAGTGGCTCGAGACGATTCGTTCGCTCGCCCGCGAGGACCACGGCCGCGACCTTCCCTTGGCTCACGCCCTCGCCGAGCTCGCGAGCCACCTCGTGCAGCTGCCCGCCCACAGCATCCTCCCGCCCCTGGGCGCCGCCGAAGACTCGGTGGCCGTCGGCCTTCGCGCCGCGCTGGGCGTGGACCGCGAGGGCGACGCACTTCGGCAGCTCATCCAGATGTACCGCTTCCTCGGCGGCAAGTTCGTCACCGAGGCCGAGTACCAGACCTTCGAGGTCTGCGAGGCCACGCCTCCCGGCGACCACATCGGCAACTGGACGTGGTTCTGCACCCAGGTTCGCCGCGGACGACGCCGGGCCGAAGAGCTGTGGCCGGATATCCTCGAGCCGCCTCAGTAGCGTCACGAAGCTTCGTTCGAGGCCCCGAACGCACGTCGTCCCGCGAGCCAGCACCTGCCGGCCGCGGGACGTTCGCGTTTCGGGTCGGCCTACTCGGGGCCGAAGGTCTGCAGCGTCTCGGCCTGACGCGCCGGGTCGTAGGCGCTGTCCGTCGACGGGAAGTACGCGAGATCGTTGGGCACGGTCCACGTCTGGCCGGAGTCCGAGATCAGCGTGATGTCCCAGTGTCCGCGGGGCAGCGCGAGCGGATCGGTCTCGAGCCAGTCCTCGTCGCCATCGGTGTGTAGGCCCGCGGGCAGCCACATCAGCGTCGCCTCGGGTAGCAGGAACGGCGTGTTCACGGGCTCCTCGGTGCTCTCGTCGACCACGCCGTCCGCATCGTTGTCACGGCCATCCGCACGCGCCATGTCGCGGAGCGGCTGGAGCGCGAGGATGCTGTACGCGGCGAGACCCGCCCAGCTCTCGTTCGGTCCGAGGCTGGAGTTCCACGTGCCGTCCTCGTTCTGAGACTCACCGAGGAAGGTCAGGTAGACCTGCGGAGTGATGTCGAGCACCGGGTCGCCGAACAGCGGGTGGAAGTCGATGACGCCGTCCCCATCCTTGTCGTTGGCGACGACGAGGATGCCCGTCTGACACTCCTGCGGATCGGTGAGGTCGAAGGGCCCGTCGAGGTCGTAGTTCAGTCCCTGGACCTCGGCGTGGATCGGGGTCGCACGCACGACGAAGGCCTGCGGGAACGGGCCGTTGTACGCGAGATCGATGTCCGGACCGTTGCCGCTGCTGCCATCGAGCTGCGCGGTCTCGATCGTGAACGCGGGACGCTCGACGGTGAGCTGCTGGCCGAGGGTCACCGCGATGTTCTCGACGTGGTCGCCGCCCGTCGCCGTCACCGGCACGATGTTCTGCGTGGTCACGCTGTCGATGTGCGCGCCGAGCACGTCACCACAGGTCGCGCCGCCGAACTCGCCGAACAGGGCCGAGAAGTCGTTGTCGACGTCCATGAACCCGGTGATCAGCCAGTCTGCGTCGTACAGTTCGGTGATCGTGAAGTTCGCGGAGAGCAGGCCGTCGGTGCCACGCGTGAACGCGCTCGGCGGCACGGTCGTGAACGTGTACGGGAAGCCCGTGCCTTCCGGCGGGCCGGGGTTCGACGCGTCGGTGGCGAGGAGCACGACGTGGCCGAGCTCCTGCTCGATCGGAATCGCGAGGACGACCTCGCCGCTGATCACGTTCGGAGGCGTCTCCTGGCGATAGTCCTCGGAGTGGGGAGCCTCGTAGTCACAGCCGAGGGAGACGGCGAGCAGGCCAGCCGGGAGCGCAAGAAGAAGGGCGCGGTAGGTGTTTGCGAGCATCTGTGCCTCAGAACTTGTACGAAACCGAGCCGAAGAGACGTCCGCCGACGCGTTGTCCCTTCGGGTGCTCGATGAACGGCTTGGAGAAGCCCAGGAGGTTGTAGCCGACGAGCGCGAACTCGAGCTTCTCGTCCTCGAACGGGCGGACACCGACGCGCGAGTTCAGGAAGAGGCGCGCGGGTACCTCGTACACGGTGTCGCGGAACAGGCCGTCGGAGCCGATGACGGACACGCCCCAGGCCTGGCGACCGACGTAGTTGACGTCGAGGGAGACGTCCGTTCGGTACGGCGTGCGGTAGGACGCGCCGAGGTTGCCCTTGAACGTGGAGATCTCCTCGCTCCGGGTCCGTGTACCGTCCTCGAGCCACAGGTGCTGGGCGATCGTGAAGTTGGTGTACACGTCGAGACCATCGGTCGGGTAGAACTCGGCCTCGGCCTCGAGGCCGTAGCCGACGTCGACGAGCGGGATGTTCTCGAAGGCCGAGAAGCCGGCGCGGTAGCCACCGATGTCGAAGTCGTAGAACTCGAGGGTCGGCTCTACGTCGCGGATGTCGATGCGGTCGACCAGGCGGTTGTAGTAGATGGCCACGTCCGCGGAGTGGTACAGCGTCGACTGGTCGTGCACGCCGAGCTCTGCGGTGAGGATGCGCTCGGGCTGCACCTTCTCGAAGTGGTCCGCCTGGAACTGCAGGAACACGCCATCGGTGCCGGTCGGCAGCGCGTACTGGCTGTAGTTCTCGATCATGTTCGGCGCGCGGAAGGAGCTACCGATGTTCGCGCGAAGCGACGTCTGGTCCGCGATGCGCGCGATGAACGACGCTCGCGGCGACAGCGTCTTCTTGGGGTCGATGTTCGGGTCGCGGTCGAAGCGACCGGAGAGCACGACCTTGAAGCGACGCATCGTCACTTCGTCCTGGAGGAAGAAACCGAAGTGATGTTCGCGCAGCCCGCAGCTGCCGTCCGGCATCTCGACGAAGCGCGTGCGTGCGGTGCACTCGGCGACCTCGGCAGCCGTCTGCGGCTCCGGCGTCTGCCCCACGAACGCGAAGTCCTGCAGCTGCTTCATGCGGTAGCTGATGCCCGCATTGACGCGCTGAACCACCGGTCCGGTCTTGATCTCCTGGTTGCCCTCGAGCTCGACGTCGAAGACATCGGCGTCGACGGCGAAGGCCACCGGGAACGTGTGGTCCACCTGGTCAGCCCAGCGATCGATGTCGTTGCTGTAGCTGGAGTTCCAGAAGGCACGGAGGTGGACCGGCCCGTAGGCGAGGTCACCGCGGAGGTAGTGGGTCTTGAACCGCGCGCCGTAGGTGTTGAGAACGCCCTGGTTCTGGAACTCGAGGTCCGTGTCGGAGAACCCGCCAGACACACTCGCAAAGCCATCGCCCGCCAGGAAGGTCCGGTCGATGCGACCGTGCGCCTTGAGGTTCACCAGGCCGATGTCCTGGTCCTGCTGGTACAGGTCGTGCGACGCGAAGTCGCCCGCCTCGAAGTCCTTCTCCCAGCGTCCGTAGGTCTTGAACCCGGCGCTCAGGCGGTAGGCGGTGTCGCCGCTGCGGCCGCTGGTCACGCCTTCGCCGCGGGTGTAGCCGCCAAAGCCCTGCGGATCGAGTCGCGCGGAGTTGCCCGCCTCGATGCGCACGCTGCTGCCACCCTCACCCGGGGTGCGGGTGATGATGTTGACGACGCCGGTCACGGCGTTGGCGCCATAGACCGCGGAACCCGGACCACGGATGATCTCGATGCGCTCGATCTCGTCGAGAGCGACCGGGAACGTCTCCTTGAAGGTGGTGCCGAGGTAGTCCTCGTAGGTCGACCGACCGTCGATGAGGATGAGAATCTTGTTCGACAGCTCGTCGTTGAAGCCGCGGATCGACGTCGGCGCGTTGCCCACGGTGAACTCGGCGACCTCGAAGCCCGGCACCCGGCGGAAGATCTCGCGGAGCGAGGTGGCGCCCATGATGCGGATGTCCTCGCCCGTGACCACGGTCAGCGTGGACGGCGAGTCGAGCGGATCCTGACCATAGCGAGACGCGGTGACGACCTGACGCTCGTACGCGGCCTCCGCGTAGCCACCGCCCGGCAGGTTCGGGATCTCGGACCCCTCGCCGCCGGCCGACGGCGGAAGCTCTTCGGGGTCGACGTCGGGCAGCTCACCACCCGTGGTCGGATCACCCGGAATCGGCTCCGGAATCGGCGGGTTCGCCATGCGCTCCTTGATCGACGTGGAGAGCGCCTCGAGCTCGGCGGTGAGCGCGTCGATGCGCGCCATCTCCTCGTCGGTGGCGCCGCTGACCACGATCGTGCCCAGGCCCTCGCCACCACCGCCACCACCGGTGGTCTGGGTGGGCGTGCCCTGGGTGACCGTCGTCGGCGCGGTGCGCTGAGCCAGACGCATCTGAATCGCATCGATGACCGGGTCCACCTCGTCCGCACGACTCGGGTCGAGGTCGCGGAACAAACGGTAGTAGGTCAGCGCGTTCTGGTAATCGCCGAGGTCCGTATAGGTTCGGGCGATGTTGTAGAGGGTGGCTGGGTGCGGAAACGCATCCTGCGCAGCGAGGAAGTGCTGCAGCGCCACCTCGAACTGCTCTGCCTTGGCTGCCTCGAGCCCGGCCACGAAGTGGCGACGGGCGTCGTCCTTCGGGTCGGCGAAGGCGAGACTTGGGAGGAGCGCCGCAAGCGCGAGCACTCCGATACGACCGACGAGACGCATGCTCTTCCCCTGGATCAGGGTCATCCTACGTCAGGAGGATGTGAGACGGAAGCGTCGGGCGATGCCCAAGTACTACAGCGCTTGCACACCGGCGGTCACGACGCGGCCCTCGACGTCCCACTCGCGGCGCTCGCCGTCGCCTTCCGGCTCGCCGATCTGCCAGGTCTTTGCGAGAGTCTCGCGGGCCAGCGCATCGCCGAACGAGGCGAGCGCCTGCCGAACGACGTCGTCTCCGTCGAGCTGAAGCGCGATCCGCTGCGTGTAGCCGAGATCCATTTCCTTCCGGAGGTTCTGGACGCGATTGGTGAGTTCGCGCACGAAGCCTTCGGCGCGCAGGTCGTCATCGAGCTGAGTGTGGAGCACGACCACGGCGCGCGCGGAGCTGGCGGCTTCGTAGTCGGCCTTCGCGCTGACCCGCACGTCGCACTCGGCGCTGGTGATCGTCACCCGGTTGCCGGCGATCTCGAGCTCGAGGCCGCCGCCGTCGAGCGCGCGCTTGATCTCCGCGCCGTCACGTCCCGAGAGCGCCTTGGCGACTTCCTTCACGCCCTTGCCGAGCTTCGGACCCAGGGCCTTGAAGTTCGGCTTGACCGCAAAGTCCACGAACTCCTGGGCTTCGGTCGCGAAGCGAACCTCGCGCACGTTGAGTTCGTCGGTGATCAGCGACGCGAGGCGCTCGACCGCCGCCTGCTGGCTGGGGTCGGCGAGCACCACGGTCACCGCTGCGAGCGGCTGGCGCACCTTGATGCCGGTGGCCGCGCGCGCGGAAAGTCCGAGCGAGGCGATCTCGCGAACGAGATCCATGTGCGCGTCGAGCTGCTCGTCGACCTCGCCAGCCTCGGGCCAGGACGCGAGGTGCACGGACGGCTCCACCGCATCGCCGAACGGCGCGCGCTCGAGCACACCCCACATGGCCTCGGCGGTGAATGGCACGAACGGCCCGATGAGCCGGGTGACGCTGCGAAGCACCTCGTACAGGGTCCACAGCGCATCCTGAGAGTCGTCGCCTTCTCCCCAGAAGCGCGCGCGCGAGCGGCGCACGTACCAGTTGGACAGGCCGTCGACGAGGGCGCTGATCTCGCGGGCCGCCTCGTACAGACGGTAGTCGTCCATGTAGGACTCGACGGACTTGACGGTCGCCGACACGCGGCCCCCGATCCACCGGTCGAGCTCGGAGCGCTGGTCCAGCGACCGCGGCGCACCGGCCTTCGGGTCGAAGGTCCCCTGCTCTGCGGCGATGTTCGCGTAGATGCTGAAGAACTGGACGACGTTCCGCAGGCGCATGAGGAACTCACGCTGCCCGTCGCGGATGGCGCGCAGCGAGAGGCGCGTGTTGCTCCACGGCGGCGTGGATGCGCAGAACAGCCAGCGGAAGGCATCCGCACCCGGCGGGTCGATCGGCATCGTGAACCGCACGCGCCCACCCTCCGGCGGAAGCCCGATGGCCGCGAGGTCGTCCGGGTGCATGTGCACCGTATCCTTCACGCGGGGATCGACGTCGGCGGCGACGACGCGGCACGACACCTCGTCGCTCTCCCCCTCCGCCGCGAGGCGGATGAGCTCGTGCTTGGCGAGGTCGAGACTCTTCACCTGCTCGGACTTGAGGCCCACCTGACCGGGCTTGAGCTGCGGGTCGGGCAGCGCCACCTGGTGCGTGAACCCGCGCAGCACGAGGTCGGGCGAGGTGTAGTTGCCCTTGGACTTCGACTCCTTTCGGCCGTCGATGTCGCACACGTGGCCGAGCACGATGCAGTTCTTGTAGGGGCGCGGCATGCCCACGGGGTCGAGGCCGTACTCCTGGCAGGTCTCGTCGTCGAACACGAGGGTCGAGATCATCAGCAGGCTGTAGAACCAGCCGCGCGTCTGATCCACCGCCTCGGAGATGAAGTCCGCGGGGAAGGCCTGGGCGAACTCCTCGCGGTTCTTGTGCGGGAAGCCCCACTGCGCGAAGGGCATGCACCCGCTGTCGAACCAGCAGTCGATGACCTCGGAGACGCGGTTCATCTGAGCGCCGCAGTCACAGGGAACGGTGACCCCGTCGATCCAGGGCTTGTGCACCTGAAGGTGGATGTCGACGTCGTCCGAGAACGCATCCGGGTTCTTGGCGAGGATGGCCTCGGTGCTCTCGGCGGCCCAGCGGGCCTCGCACTCGGGGCACTCCCAGATCGGGAGCGGCGTGCCCCAGAAGCGCTCGCGGGACAGGGCCCAGTCGACGTTGTTGCGCAGGAAGTCGCCGAAGCGGCCCTCCTGGATGTGCTCGGGCAGCCAGCTCACCGCCTGGTTGTTCTCGAGCGCCTCGGCGTTCTTCGCGGTGGTGCGGATGAACCACGCGGGCCGCGCGTACTGGATGAGCGGGTCGCTGTCGGCACGCCAGCAGAACGGGTACTCGTGGCGCACCGTGTCCCGCTTGAACATCAGCCCGCGCTCCTTCAGGTCGCGGATGACGTGCACATCGGCTTCCTTGCAGAACATGCCCGCGAACTCACCGGCGTTCGGCGTGAAGCGCCCGGCGGGGTCGATCCACTGCAGGATCGCGAGGCCATGCTCCTTGGCGACGAGCATGTCGTCCTCGCCGAAGGCAGGCGCGGTGTGGACGATGCCCGTGCCCGCGCTGGTCGTCACGTGACCGCCAGTGACGATGACGTACTGCTCGCCCGGCGCGGCCGGCTCGCCCTCGAAGGCGTACAGCGGCGTGTAGCGCTTGCCGACGAGCTCGCTGCCCTTCACCGTGCGCTGAACCTCGAGCCCGAAGGCCTCGGCGAGGGCCTCGGCGAGCACCACCGTACCGCCCTCGGGGTCGGCGCAGTACGCGTAGGTGATGTCCGCGCCAACGGCGAGCGCCACGTTGGACGGCAGCGTCCACGGGGTCGTCGTCCACGCGAGGTAGGAGACGCTGGCATCCTCGGCGTCGCGGAAGCGCACGGTGACCGCCGGGTCGTCGACGGTCTTGTAGCCCATGCCGACCTCGCCGGCGGAGAGCGTGGTTCCGCCCTGCGGCCACCACCACACGACCTTGTGGCCCTGGTACAGCAGGCCCTTCTCGAACAGGCGGGCCAGCGCCCACCACACACTCTCGACGTAGTGGCGGTGGAAGGTCACGTACGCGTCGTCGAGATCGACCCAGAAGCCGATCTGCTTCGTGAGGCGCTCCCACTCACCGATGTAGGTGAACACGCTGTCGATGCACTTCCGGGAGAACTGCTCGAGTCCGTAGGCCTCGATGGCTTCCTTGCCGTGGATGTCGAGCGCCTTCTCGACCTCGACCTCGACCGGAAGTCCATGGGTGTCCCAGCCGGCGCGACGGTCGACGCGGTAGCCGCGCATCGTGCGGTAGCGCGGGTACACGTCCTTGATCACGCGGGTGAGCACGTGGCCGTTGTGCGGCGTGCCATTGGCGGTCGGCGGACCCTCGAAGAACACGAACGGAGGCCGGTCCTTGGCCTGCTCGATGCTGCGCTCGAAGATTCGCTCCTTCTCCCAGAACTCGAGGACTTCCTCTTCCAGGTCGACAGGAGACTTCAGGCGCTCGAACATGCGTATCCTCCGCTGGGGAACGCAGCCTCTATCCGCCGGGCTGCGCTCGGGCCACCGGCGTCAGCGCACGTAGAACTCCATGGTGTCGATGCCCCAGTATCCCGAGCTGTTGTCGGCCTCGAGCGGGGTCTGGATGCAGCGGTCGGAGAGCACGTTTCCGAAGATGTCGGGCGTGTCGTCGAGGTAGTTCGCCATCGGATGTGGCTCGTCGGTCCAATACAGGTTCGTCGACGGGCCCTGGAAGCTCGGGCAGGTCTTGCAGCAGGACTGGTAGAAGCCCGGCACGCCACCGCGATCGATGCACTGCGAGGAGGAGCCGCTGTCCGCGGTCGTCAGGTTGGTGTACGCGAGAATCGCCGGCGACGAGAGGTTGCCCAGCGACGCGGTCTTCGCGGCCGCGTCCACCGTGAAGCTGCCACCCGTGGCCGTGTAGTACATCGGCTGGCAGCGTCCGCCGGCCGTGGTCCGCGCGCGATGCATGACCATCATCTCGCCGCCGGGCCCCATCACGGGAAGCAGGCGTCCCGGCATGCGGTAGGACTGATCTCCGTCGGGACCGTTGACCTCGACGTTGGCCCAGCTGTCGAAGCCGGTGACCATCGCGGAGTTGTCGGCCCAGTCCCACAGGGTGCGCTGGATCAGCGTCCACCCACCGCCATCGGTGCTCATGTCACAGTAGGCGTCGAGGGTGCCGTCGGCGGTACCGTCGCCGTTGCTGTCGACGTCGAGCGTGTAGATGCCGTCGGCGCTCGCCACGCCGTCGGCAAGCAGCTCCTCGCAGGAAGAGCAGCCGTCCTCCGGCTCGCCGTCACAGTTGTAGTCCTCGAGATCCGCGCAGGTGTCGGGCTGCTCGGGGTTGTGCAGGAAGCTCCGGTCGTTGCAGTCGCCCCCGATGGTCGTGTGGTTCGGCACCGGATCGCAGGACTGCACGCCCTGGGTCATGTCGCCGTAGCCGTCACCATCGCGGTCCGGGTAGTAGAACGAGCCCGCTTCCTCGTCGATGCTGCCGTCGCAGTCCTGGTTGACGCCATCGCACTGCTCGGGCACGCCCGGGTGGATGTCGGTGCTGCCGTCGTTGCAGTCGCCGGCGTTGCCGACGAAGCCGTTGGGACGGGCGCACGCACGCTGCCGGCTGGTGGCGTCACCGTAGTCGTCGCCGTCGCGATCCGCGTACCACAGTGGCGCGTCGGTCGCGGTCGACTCGTCGGTACGGCCGTCGCAGTCCTCGTCGAGGGCCTGCCCCGCCACCGCCTCGCAGCTCTCGTCGGCGCCGGCGTTCACGTAGGTCTTGCCGTCGTCGCAGTCGCCGGTCCGCGCCACGAAACCGACGGGCGCGTCGCAGGCGATCCGCGTCGAGGCCGGGTCGCCGTAGGTGTCGCCGTCGCGGTCCGCGAAGAACGTGGAGCCCGTGGACAGGTCGACGGTGGGGTCGCGGTCGTCGACGAGCTCGTCGCAGTCGTCGTCGATGTCGTTGCACACTTCGCGCGCGCCTGGCGACACACTGGCGTCCGTGTCGTCGCAGTCGCCATCCGCCGCGGCGAATGCCGGCCCCGGAGCCAGGCAGGACAGAGTGGCGGCCCCCGTGCCATAGCCATCGCCGTCGCCGTCCGCGAACCACTCGCTCGCGTCGATCGCGTCGGCGCCATCGACGGAACCGTCGCAGTTGTTGTCCTCGAAGTCGCACACCTCGGGCGCACCCGGGTACACGGACGCGAGGGTGTCGTCGCAGTCGTTGCCGCCACACAGCGTGCTGCGGAAGCCGTCGTCATCGGCGTCGCAACCGTCGGGCACGGCAAAGGTAATCGGGACCGAGAGCTGGTCGGTCGCCGGCGCGCTGCCGTTGCATCCGCCGGAGGCCCACGTGCTGTCCATGACCACTTCGAGGCTCATGGCCTGCTCGAAGTAGCCGGCGGGCAGCTGGTCGAGCGCAGTGACGGTCAGCGGCACCCGCGTGACCTCGCCCGCGGGCACGGCAATCGGCAGGACCAGGTCCTCGGGGAGGGCCACATAGGTCAGATCGTCGCCCATGAGGCGCAGATCCGCGATCTCGCCATCCCCGGTGCCCGTGTTGGCGATGGTCACCTCGAAGGTGAGCACCCCGCCATCGACGGGCAGCGACCCCAGGTCGACGGAGACCGGGTCGGCGTAGGCATCAACGGAGCGATCAGGGGCTCCGCAAGCGAAGAGGACAAGCGGTACGAGAAAGGCTGTACAGGCCGGACGCGGCATGCGGGATCTCCCATCACGGGGAGCATACACGTCGCGACCCCCCATCGCCGCGCGCCACGTGGCCGCCGCCTGTCAGTGAACCCGGTTCGGTGCGTGGGGGTCGAAGCGTGCGGACAGCTGCGAGCGCCGCCCGAGGCTCCACCAGCCGCCGATCAGCATGGGCTTGGTGTCGCCGTCCACTGCGCGCAGCAGCGACTCGGTGCCGTCGCGGAGCTTGCCGTCCGTGCCGATCAGCCCTCGCCACAACCACCACCGGCAGTCCGCCCACTCCAGGTACACCGTCGCCTGCTGCACCTCGCTGCCCCGATGGGTGAGCGCACCGATGAGTCCGACGCAGTGGAGCTCGCCGCCAGGAGCCTCGGCCCGGGTGAGGCTCGCAAGAAACAGGTTCAGCGGCACCGCCGCCTGCTTCACGTCCCCACCGAGGAAGATGTCGATGCGCTCGTCGCGGACGCTGACCGCCGCCGAAGGGGGCACGCCGCGCGCCATCGCGCGCTGGACCGCCGCCACGAGCTGGGCGCCGACGGCATCGTCGTCGCGGGCGTCGCGCGGCCGGAGGCTCTGGATCTTCAGCTGGAACTGCATCTTCCTGTCCTATCTCGCCACGCCCCTCTGACGCACGCAGCCCCGGGTGATACCCCGCGCCCATGCGAATCCTCTCCCTCTCCGCGCTCCTGCTCACGGGTTGCGCCGTGCGTCACACCGGCTTCTGCTACGGCACCGAGACGGGCGCCGAGCTGCGCCTGCTCGACGGCAAGGTCGAGCGACTCGTGCTGGCCGAGGACTCGGCTCCCCTGCACTTCCTCGAGGGTCACACCACCGAGATCGAGGGCAAGAAGGCGCTCGGTCGGATCCACGTCGAGGATTGGCGCGTTCACGACGGTCTGCACGGGCTTCCCGTGTGGGTCGGCCCGCTTGTGTCGCATGCCGGTGAACTGGGGATTCAAGATCGTAACAGTGGCGTCTTCTACTACCTGGATCCGGCATCCGCGCGGAGTCTCGACCCCTACTTCGGCGATGTGGTGCTCCTCGAAGGCTGGGTGCAGGATGCGCGGCGCGTGAAGGTCGCATACTTCCGCGTCCTCGCCGACCCGGAGGACCCGCCGAGCTAGGTGGCGTCGGGCTTCAGCGCGAGGAGGAGGCTTCCGTGACCGCTCGCTTCGCCCTGCTCTCCACCTCGGACAAGACCGGGCTCGCCGACTTCGGCAAGGCCCTGGTCGACGCCGGCTACACCCTGCTCTCCACCGGAGGCACGGCCAAGGTGCTCACCGAGGCGGGCCTGCCGGTCACCAAGGTCAGCGCCCACACCGGCGCCCCCGAGATCTTCAACGGCCGCGTGAAGACGCTCCACCCGCGCATCCACGGCGGCATCCTCGGAGACCGCGACGTGCATGCGGCCGAGGCCGAGATCAACGACATCGAGTGGATCGACGTCGTCGCGGTGAACCTCTACCCCTTCGAGAAGACCATCGAGGGTGGCGCCACGCTCGCCGACGCGGTCGAGAACATCGACATCGGCGGCCCGACCATGGTCCGGGCGAGCGCCAAGAACCACAAGTACGTGACCATCGTCACCGACCCCTCGGACTACGGGCGCGTCGCCGAGGCGATTGCCGGCGGTGGCACCGATCACGCCCTTCGCACCGAGCTCGCAGTGAAGGCCTTCCGTCACACTGCCCGCTACGACGCGGTGATCAGCGACTGGCTCGCCCGCAACGCCGAGCTCCCGCCGCTGTTCGAGGAGGGCTCCGCCGGCCTGAAGAAGGTGCAGGACCTCCGCTACGGCGAGAACCCGCACCAGACCGCAGCGTTCTACGCGGACCCGGACCCGCGCGGTCGCAGCCTCGCCCGCGCCGTGCAGCACCAGGGCAAGGAGCTGTCGTTCAACAACCTCGCGGACCTCGACGGCGCCCTGCGCGCAGTGTTCGAGTACACCGAGCCCGCCTGCGCGATCATCAAGCACATGAACCCCGCCGGCATGGCCACCGCCACCGAGCTGCCCGTCGCCTTCGAGCGCGCCCTGGCCGGTGACCCCGTCAGCGCCTACGGCGGCATCGTGGTGTTCAACCGCCCGGTCGACCCCGCCACCGTGCGCGCCATCAAGACCTCGAAGACCTTCTTCGAGGTGCTCGCCGCTCCCGGCTTCGACGAGATCAGCCTCGAGCGCCTGTCCACCCGCCAGAACCTGCGCGTGCTCGAGCTTCCCGGCGACTGGCTCGACAGCGTGCCCCCGGGCATGGACGCCCGCCGGGTCCAGGGCGGCTGGCTGCTCCAGGACTGGGACGTGAACTGCGACTACGAGTGGAACGTCGCCACCGAGCGCCAGCCCACCGAGGACGAGGCGCGCGCCCTCAAGTTCGCCTGGCACGCCTGCCGCGCGGTGAAATCCAACGCCATCGTGCTCGCGCGCTCGCTCGAGGACGGCTGCCGTCTCAACGGCGTGGGTGCTGGCCAGATGAGCCGCGTCGACAGCGTTCACCTCGCGATCCGCAAGGCGACGATGGAGGTCGCGGGCTCCGTGCTCGCCTCCGACGCGTTCTTCCCGTTCGCCGACGGCATCAAGGCCGCCATCGACGCCGGCGTGACCGCGGTCATCCAGCCCGGCGGCAGCATCCGCGACGACGAGGTCGTGGCCGCGGCCAACGAGGCGGGCATCGCCATGGTGCTCACCGGTCACCGCCACTTCCGTCACTAGAGGTCGCCCCATGAACGTCCTTCTCGTCGGTGGCGGCGGTCGCGAGCACGCGCTCGCGTGGCGCATCGCGCAGTCCCCCACCCTCTCCGCGCTGTACGTGACCCACGTCAACCCGGGCTTTCCGGCAAGCGCGACGCTCGCCGCGGCGTCCACGGTCGACGAGACCGTGGCCGTGGCGAAGGCCAACCACGTCGATCTCGTCGTCGTCGGCCCCGAGGCACCGCTCGCCGACGGCCTCGCCGACGCGCTGATCGCCGCCGGCATCCCGACCTTCGGACCACAGGCCGCGGCCGCGCGACTCGAGACCTCCAAGGCCTTCGCCAAGGAGATCATGGATGCCGCGGGCGTGCCCACCGCGGGCTTCCTGCGGGTGGACCGCGATGATCCCGCCGACGTCCAGGCGGCGAAGGCGCGATGCGCCGAAGGTCGCGTCGCGGTCAAGGTCGACGGTCTCGCCGCCGGCAAGGGCGTGTTCGTGTGTGTCACCGCCGACGAGGCGCTCGCCGCCCTCGACGAGGCGTGGTCGGGTCGCTTTGGCGAGGCCGCACGCTTCCTCGTGCTCGAGGACCTGATGAGCGGCCCCGAGGTCAGCGTGTTCGGCCTCTCCGACGGCGAGTCGGTCGTCGGACTGCCCTCGGCCCAGGACCACAAGCGCATCTTCGATGGCGACCAGGGCCCGAACACGGGCGGCATGGGTGCCTACGTGCCGTGTCCCCTGCTCGACCGCGACCAGGTGGAGGAGATCCTCGAGCGCGTGCACCGCCCTGTCGTTGCCGAGATGGCCCGGCGCGGCATGCCGTTCCGCGGCGTGCTCTTCGCCGGCATCATGATGACGCCCGAAGGCGCGCGCGTGCTCGAGTTCAACGTGCGCTTCGGCGACCCCGAGACCCAGCCGCTGATGAGCCTGTGGGACGAGGACGTGCTCCCCTGGCTGTACGGCGCCGCCAGCGGCGAGCTGCCCGACGGTCAGCCGGCCTTCGCCGACGAGGTTGCGCTGTGCGTGGTGCTCGCCTCCGCGGGCTACCCCGAGACGAGCACCAAGGGCGTGGCCATTCCCGAGGGCGAGGTGCCCGACGGCGTGACCGTGTTCCACGCGGGAACCCGCCGCGACGAGGCCGGAGTGCTGCGCACGAACGGAGGCCGGGTGCTCGGCGTCACGGCTCGGGCGTCGTCCGTCGCCGAGGCCCGCGACAAGGCGTACGCCGGAGTCGAAGCCTGGTCCTTCGAGGGCAGCCAGCACCGCACGGACATCGCGCACCAGGCCCTGTGACCGACGCGACGCGCGAGACCCCGGCGCCGGGCGTGGTCGTGTACCAGCCCGCCCGCGGCTTTCGCTACAGCGCCGATGCCTTCTGGCTCGCCGGACTGGCGCTGTCCGAGCCGGCGGCGAGCGCGCTCGATCTGGGTACCGGCTCCGGTGTGGTCGCGTTCCTGCTCGCACGTGCCGGGGTCGAGACTCTCGGGGTCGACCTGCGCGAGGAGTGGCGACCCATGTGGTCGCGCAGCCTCGCCGAGAGCGAGACGCCCCCGAGCCTTCGCGTCGCGGACGTCGGTGTGCTCGAGGTCGCGCCCGTCGACTTGATCACCTGCAACCCGCCCTACTTCCCGGCCGGCAGCGGTCCCGTCGCGCCCGACCCCCTGAAGGCCGCGGCGCGTACGGAGTCCACCGCCACGCTCGATGCGTTCGTCGCCTGCGCCGCACGCCACCTGCGCCCCGGCGGACGCGCGTGCTTCGTCGTCCCTCGGGAGCGCGAGGCAGAAGTCGCGGGTTCGGGCCTGCACGCGCGCGAGATCTGGCGCATCGGTCGGCGCCGGAGCCTGGTGGTTCTGCGGGCGGAGGCCGGCCCTTGTGACGTCGTGGCACACGACGAGCAGGCCGACGAGGTCACCAGCCTGTACGCGCTCGCACGCGGGACCTGACAAACAGGCGACAAGCGAGCAGTCACCGACCTCTCCGCTGCGTTAGGATGCGCCGGTCATGCATCTCCCGCGCAAGATTGGTCCCCTCACCCTGATGCGCAAGCTCGGGGGAGACGGCATCAGCGAACTCTACGCCGGCATCCTCGACGAGCCGGCGGGTAAGCAGATCCTCGCCCGCAGCATCCCAGCTGCCCTGACGCGAGACCCGCGACGTGCGGCCGACCTCGATGCGCGCCTCGGCGACCTCGAGGGGCTGCGGCACCCGGCCCTGGTGCCTGTGGTGGGCATCGAGCGCGAGGGCGACGAGCGTTTCCTGGTCGAGGAGTCCGTCCAGGGCACGGACCTCGCCGAGCTGCGGGACCGGGCGGCCACGGGCCATCGGCTGCCCGCCAACGTGTACCTGCACATCGCGACCCAGCTGTGCAACGGGCTCGAGGCCCTGCACGGACGCCCGGGCAAGCAGAGCGGCGCCGCCAACGTCCTGCACCTCGCGCTTCGCGCCGAGTCGATCCGCGTGGACGATCGCGGGCGCGCGCGGCTCGGCGGCTACGGACTGCTCGCCCATCCGACCCAGGTCCCCGGGGTCAAGGACCTCGACGTCGGCGGCCTCGCTCCCGAGCAGACCGACGCGAACGCCGCGTGCACGCCGGCGACTGACCTCTTCGCACTCGGCACCCTGCTCTTCGAGGTCCTTACGGGACACCGCCTGTTCGCACGGGGCTCGACCCTCGCCACGCTCCAGGCGGTACGCAGCGCCGACGTCGCCGACCGTCTCGCCGAGGTGAAGGCCCTGATCCCGGGCCTCGAGAAGGTGCTCGCCCGCACGCTGTCCGCCGACCCGAAGCATCGCTATCAGCGCGCCTTCGTGCTCCGTGAGGACCTGCGCGGCCTGATGTCCGGATACAGCTTCGCGGACATCGAGGAAGACGCGCGCCAGGCGCTGGCGTACATCCCGCTGGACCTCGACGACAGCGACACGCCCCGCCTCGCGACCGCGGACTTCCCGTACTCGGGCTTCTCGGAGAACCCCGACGAAGAAGAGACCGTGGTTCGCAGCGACCTGCTCGACCTGCCGCCAGAGGTCCCCCGCGAGTCGACCGAAGAGACCGACTGGAACGCCAACCGCACCGGCGACCAGACCCGCTGGGAGCGCAACGGCCCGACCCCGGCGACCGGTCTGCCCGACGACTTCGGCGGCGACTTCGGAGAGCCCGAGCGGCACACCGACACGACCGACGCCACCGCGTGGGAGCGCAACGGCCCCACCCCGCCGATCGGCGAAGAACCCACGGGCACGCAGTGGGAGCGCAACACGCCCCCCGCCGCCGACGACACCGGCTGGATCCAGCGACCGGACGCGGGCTCGGACCGGTCGATGCCCGAGCCGGCCCTCAAGTCCTCGCTGCGCGCCGCTCCGCTTCCGGGGGATGCCCCCGACCAGGAGCCCTACCCGCCGCTACCGAAGCCGGGTGCCGTCGTCCCGCCCGACCCGCCGCAGACCCCCGCGAAGCCGACGTCGCTGGCCCAGCGCACGCCGAAGCCGGTGTCGCGCTCTGCGAACAAGCCCACTCCGCCGCCGAAGCCCGACTTCGATCCGAACCAGGAATTCACCGATCCCGGCAGCAACGCCGGCATGGGCGCGATGATCGGTGCCGGTCTGGCGGTGGTCGTGCTGCTGGTGGTGTGCGGTGGCGGCGGTCTCGGCGCCTTCCTGCTCTCCGGTGGCGACCAGCCTGCACCCACGGTCGCCGAGGTCGTCCTCGACCCCGAGCCGGTGGTCGATGAAGAGCCCCCGCTTCGCCGGGTGGACGAGCCAGCCCCGGCCCCGAAGCCGGCGGCCACAAAGCCCTCCCCGCGTCCCGCGCCCTCTCCGCGTCCGGCGGCTGCCGCTCCGCGTCCCGCGCCGCGCCCGTCGCCGGCCCCGTCGTTCGCGACCGCGCCACGGCCTGCGCCATCCCCGCGTCCCGAGCCCACCTACGTCGCCCCGGAACCGAGCTACGAGCCCGAGCCGAGCTACGAGCCCGAGCCAAGCTACGAGCCCGAGCCGATCGCGATCAGCGAGCCCGAGCCGATGGAGCTCGCGCCGCCGGAGCCCGAGCCCCGTGACGAGGAGCCGACCGTCGCTGAGGCCGCCGCGATCAGCGCGCCGTTCACCCTCGACGATCCGACGAGCTGGGACCGGGCCTCCACCCTGGCCGCCCGCGGCGATCTCGACGCCGGGCAGCGCGCCGCGCTGAGCTCGGTCCCGGCGTCTTCCCAGGACTACACCCGGGCGCGCACGCTGCTCTACGACAACGCCCGCGCCAAGGGCGACACGCGGGAGCGCCGCGCGCAGCTCGATGCGCTGTTCGCGCTCACCGAGAACACCTACAACCCCGTGTACCTCATCGAGGACGCCGAGCTCGCCATCCGGTCGAAGGACTACCTCCGGGCCCTGGAGCAGGCCAACCGCGCCGAGCGGTACTGGGCTCGCATCCCCTCCGAGCTGATCTTCGCGAAGAAGGCGATGATCTACGAGGCGCAGGCCCGTGCCCACCAGGGGCTGTTCTACGCCGAGCCCGACGAGCTCGATCACCTCACTCGGGCCATCGACGCCTGGGACCGCTACCGTCGCCACGTCGAGACCGAGACCCGCGCGGACCTCGTGGCCTACGCCGACGAGGAGCTCGCCAAGCTCACCGACGCCCGCGCGAGGCTCGAGTAATGCGCACGACCGCCATCGCATCGCTGTTCCTGTTCCTCGCGACGCCCGCCCTCGCTGGGCGCCACTTCATCGAAGGCCAGGTGCTCACGCGGAACGGCGAGCCCGTCGACCGCGCCATCGTCAGCCTCGAGCCCGGCTTCGTCGAGCTGGTCACCGACCGTGAGGGGCGCTTCCTCATCGACTACCTGCGCAAGGAAGACGGCTCGCGCACGAAGATGTCGAAGAAGACCGTGTACACGCTGGAGATCTACAAGCCCGGCTACCACGTGCACACGCTGACCATCGACTACCGCAAGGGCCCGCTCGTGCTCGACCTCACGCCTCTGGTCGAAGAGAGCGTCGAGCTGCGCGAGGACGAGACCCCGCTCGATCCGAACCTGTACACGGACCGTGCCGACTCCACCGGTGTCTCCTACGAAGGGCAGTGATGCGCCTTCTCGCCGTCCTGCTTCTCGTCGGGTGCGGTAGCGCCCCCGAGGCCACGGGTCCGACGCTGCCCGAGAGCTGGCTCGAGGCCGTGATCCGCGAGCCAGCCCGCTTCGAGCAGCTCCTCGTGCAGACGCCGCGCGAGGGCTGGGTCGCCCTGCACGCCCACGACGCAACCACCGCGTACGACGCCTTCGACGGCCCCAACCCGGCGGTACGACGTGCCCGCGCCCGCGCCGCATGGGAGCTGGGACGCGTCCACGAGGTGCTCGGCAGCCTGCACGTCGAGGTCGAGCGCGCGTACCACACCGAGTCTGCCAAGCGCCCGGGCGGTGCGGATGCCGAGGCGCCGGCGCACCTCGCCGCCGCGAACGCCTGCGAGGACCTCGCCGGTGCCGATGCTCTCGGCGAGCGCTTGTCCGCACACCGCGCTGCCCGGGAGTCGGCGGACCCGACGGCCCTGCTCGAGCAGGCCAGCCGCCCCGTTCAGCGAAGCAGCGAACCAGCGGCACACACCTGGTTCGACCCGTGCCTGCACACGAGCCTCGCCCACGTCTGGGACCAGCGAGCCCTCGTGGACCTCGACGCCACACGCTGGTCCGAGGCGAGCGCCTGGGCCGACGGCGAGCTCGAGTCGACCCTGTTCGCCGCCTGGCTCGATCGCACCGACTTGCGTCGCACCCTCGACGCCGAGCGCTCCCCCGGCTCGTTTGCCGCGATGTCCCCGGCCACGCGGGCGCTGGGCCTTCCCGACCGTGTGCCGGGCGACCCCGATGCCGCCCGCGCCGAGGTCCGCGCGCTCGACGAGGCCCTCGACACCTGGCGAGAACGCCTGGCCATCGAAGCCCCCGCCGAAGGCGCCACCCTGCAGGGTGAGCTCGGCTTGTTCGCCCGCTTTCGCCAGGAGTGGTTGCTCGCACGCGCCACATGGGCCCTCGAAGAAGGCGAGGCCCTCGAAGCCCTCGCCCTGCTCGAGGCAGCCCGCGACGTCACCGCCCGCGACGTCGGCCCGGCCAACTCCCCTCGCCTGTTCGCCCTGCTCGCCGCCGCCCGCTTCGGCGCCGGCCGCGAGCGCGAAGCACTCGATGCCCTTCACCCGCTGTCCGAACCCTTTCCCGAGATTCTCGGCCTGCGCGAGCGGCTCGGTGATCTCACGGTCCTCCGCGGCTTGACGCGGACGGGCGACAGCAAGGAGAACTGACCGATGCGTCGTCACCTCATGCCCTGGATGCTCGGTGGTGCCCTGCTCCTCGCAGGTGCCACCACCGCCGAGCCCCTGCGCTACGCCGAGGACCGCGCGCCGCCGATCGTGAACCCGCTGTTCACCACGACGATGAGCGAGGCACGCCTTGCCGAGCTCGTGTTCGAGGGGCTGTTCACCGACGACGCCAAGCTGTCGAGCACTCCACGCCTCGCGACCGGCCTCGACCTCGCCGAGGACCGCATGTCCGCCGTCGTTCGCCTCAAGCCTGGGGTGACGTGGCAGGACGGCGAGTCGTTCACCGCGGAGGACGTCGCGTTCACCGTCGCCGCGATGAAGGAGGAGTCCACCGCCTCCACCGAGCGCGGACGTGTGCAGTTCATCCAGGAGGTCGAGGTCATCGACGACCTCACCGTGAAGCTCACCTTCGAGCGCGAGGAGTACGCCCCCGAGGACAAGCTGCACTTCAAGGTGCTGCCTGCCCATCGCTTCGAAGGCACCGCGGTGAAGCGGTCGGATGCGTTCCGCACCCAGCCCATCGGCACGGGACCGTACCGGGTGAAGCGCTTCAACGACGACAACTCGATCACGCTCGCGAAGTTCGACCAGTACCACGACAGCACGCGCATCGACGAGATCACCATGCGTGAGGTCGCCGACAAGAACTACCAGTCGAAGCTCCTGCTCTACGAGAGCCTCGAGGCGCTCGTTCGCGTGCTTCCCCGCGACCTCGCCACGCTGCAGGCAGACCGCAAGGTCGAGCTGTACCCCTACCAGACGAACTCGTGGTGGTACGTCGGCTTCCAGAACAACCGCGCCCCCTTCGATGACGAGCGCGTGCGCGAGGCCCTGACCCTGCTCGTCGACATCGACGCCCTGCTGGCTCCGATCGGTACCGGCGAGGTCGTCAGCGGCCCGTTCGTCACCTCGTCCCCGTACTACAACCACGAGGTCAAGCGGCCGAAGCCGGATGCGCGCAAGGCGGCCGAGCTGCTCACCGCCGCGGGCTTCGCGAAGAGCGGAGACTACTGGAGTCGGGACGGAAAGCCGCTGACCCTCAAGCTCACCGCCCAGGAGAACCTGGAGACGGCCCAGGACGTCGTCATCGCCCTGCAGTCGCAGCTCCAGAGCCAGGGCATCAAGGTCGAGCCCACCTTCCTCGGCACCGCCGAGTGGAAGGCCAAGGTGTGGCGCGAGCGCGACTTCGACGCGGTGCTCTCCCAGTGGTCCTTCGACCGCAGCGAGGACGTGACCGAGCAGTTCCACTCCGAGGGCAAGTTCAACTTCGGCCACTACGCCAACGCCGAGGTCGACGCGCTGCTCGACCAGGCCAAGGACACCTCGGATCCCCAGGCGAAGAAGGCGCTGCTCCGCGAGGTGCACGCCAAGGTCGCCGACGACCACCCGATGATCTTCCTGTGGACCCTCGACAGCTACTCCGCCATCTCCCGGCGGGTTCGCAAGGTCGTCATCCATCCCTTCTACTTCTTCACCTGGTCGAGGGAGTGGGAGCTCAAGTAGCCAACACCAAGGGCTCGGCGCTGCGGGGCATGCTCCGCACGCTGCTCGGACGGGCGGTGCTCACCGTCAGCAGCCTCGTCGCGGCGGCCACGGCTGTCCAGCTGCTGCTGTGGGCGGCGCCGGGCGATCCCATCGACCTGCTGCCCAACGGGGCGGAGCTGCGACCACAGCTCGAAGCGGAGTGGGGTCTCGATCAGCCCGTGTGGATGCGGGTCGTCACCAACCTCGGGCGCGCGGCGACCGGCGAGCTCGGCACCTCGCTCTCCTACCGCCCGGGCACGCCGGTCACCGAGGTGCTCGCGCAGCCGGCGCTCAACTCCTTCGCGCTGCTCATTGCCTCGCTCGTGCTCGCTCTCGCGTGGAGTGCGGGACTCGCGGCGTTCACCCGTGGGCGCCGCCAGCACACCTCCCGGCTCGTGCGCACCCTGTCCGTCGCACCCGTGTTCCTGCTCGCTCACCTGTGCATCCACGGGCTGAACGAGGTGACGTGGAGCCTCATGGAGGCGGGCACCATCGCGCGCCCAGCGTGGTTCGCGCTTCCTGGTGAGGCCTCGGCCATGCGCACCGCACTCGCGGTCGTGCTGCTCGCAGTCGGATCCGGCGCGCTGGCCGACATGCACCGAGAAGCTGAGCAGGCGCTGATCTCCATCCGGCGCTCAGGCTTCGTCGATGCGGCGCGCGCACGCGGCGAGCCGACCTTCCTGCTCGTGGCGCGTCACCTGACCCTGCCGCTCGCGAGCCTCGCCGCGGCCCGGACCGGCTTTCTGCTCGGCGGGCTCGTGGTGGTCGAGAAGGTCCTGCTCATCAACGGCGCGGGCGCCATCCTGTGGCAGGCAGCCCTGCTCCGCGACGTCCCGGTCGCCCTCGGCATCACGCTCATGGCCGCCACCACCGTGTGCGCGGCGCGACTCGCCGCGGACGCCCTTCGCGTCGGCATCGATCCTCGCCTGCGGAGCCAGGCATGAGCCGCGTCGCCTGGGTCCTGCTCGCCGTGGTCGTGTGCATCGGCCTCGTCGCCCCTTTCGGCGACTGGGAGCGCGCGATGACCGTGATCCCGACCGAGGCGGGGCTCGGGCCATCTCCCGGGCATCCGCTGGGGACCGATCACCTGGGTCGCGACGTGCTCGCCCGCCTGCAGCTCGCGACCTCTGCCTTCGCGGGTCCCGGCCTGCTCGCCTGCGCCGTCGCCCTCGTGCTCGCCGTGCCCACCGCCGCGGTCAGCGCGTACCGGGGCGGCGTGCTCGGGTCCGCGACGCGCTTCGCGTTCACTTCGCTGGCCGCCATCCCTCGCTTCGTGCTCGTGTTGCTCGTGCTCTCGATCTACGGAGACAGCCCGACCACGCTGGCCCTGGCGGTGGGTGCCTCCTACGTGCCCCTGCTCGGAGAGGCCGTGTATGAGCGCATCGAGCGGCTTCGCGGCGAAGAGTACGTCCTCGCGAGCCAGGCTCACGGACTCGCCGGCGGTCGCATCCTGTGGGTGCACCTCGTGTGGTTCGCGTGCGGGCGACTCATCGGCCGACACCTGCTCGCGCTGTTCGGCTTCTACCTCGTGCTCGAGACCACGCTGTCCTACATCGGCGGCTTCGGCGTGCAGGAGCCTCACCCTTCGTGGGGCAACATGCTCGTCTTCGAGTGGGGCCGTCGCTCGCTGGTCGATCCCGGCCTGCTCGCGCCCGGCATCGCGCTGTGGGCCACGCTGGCGCTCACCGACTGGGCGAGCGAGAGCCTCGGGGAGGTTGAGCATGGGTGACGTGCTCACGCTCTCGGGGCTCGAGGTCCGCGCCGGCGCCGAGGTACTCGTGCATAGCGTCGACCTGCTGCTCGCCGCGGGCGAGATCTGCGCGCTGGTCGGCGCTTCGGGTTCGGGCAAGAGCCTGACCGCCCGCGCGATGCTCGGACTCGTCGAGATCGACCCGGGAGTCACCCGAGGCACGCTGGAGATCACGGTGGGCGACCGGTCGTACCAGCCGCCGATGTCCGGAGACTTCCGTGCCCGGAAGCGCGCGTTCGAGGGCATTCGCGGCGCGGTCGTCGGCTACCTGCCCCAGGACGCGGGCCGCGCGCTCGACCCGCTGCGCACGGTCGGACGCCAGGTCGGCCACACCGCACGCCTGGCCGGGCGGGACGACGGCCCCCTGCCCTGGCTCGACAAGGCCGGGCTCCAGCCGAGCGTGGCCGGGCGATACCCGCACGAGCTGTCTGGAGGCATGGCCCAGCGGGTGGTCATCGCGCAAGCCCTGGCCCGCGGCAGCCGCTTCCTCCTCGCTGATGAGCCGACCACTGGCCTCGACCCCGCGGTTCGTCGCCCGCTGCTGCGCGAGCTGCGTCACCTCGCCGACGAGGGCGTGGGCATCCTGTGGATCACCCACGACCTGCGCGCCACCCGAGGCCTTGCCGATCGGGTGCTGGTGATGTCGGAAGGACGGGTGGTCGAGAGCACGACGCCGGATGTGCTCGACTCCGGCGAGGTCTCGAGCCCTGCTGCCCGAAAGCTGGTCGACGCCACCCGTCGCATCGCTGGTGGGAGAGTGCGATGAGCGCCTGGCAGCTGGCCAATCTCCACGTCGCCTACCGCAGCGGCCCTCCCTGGCGGCCTACGCAGCACGACGTGCTCCGCGGGGCCAGCCTCTCGGTCGCGGCCGGCGAGCGCATCGGCCTGATCGGCGCCTCTGGAGCCGGCAAGACGACCCTGATCCGCGCGGGGCTGGGCCTCGTGCCCCACGACCGCGGCCAGGTCCACCTGCTCGGCGAAGACACCGCGGGCTGGTCCGCCCGCCGCTGGCGCGCCTCGCGCCACCACGCCCAGCTGCTGTTCCAGAGCCCGCGGGCCATGCTGCACCCGACCATGCCCCTCGCGCGACTGCTGCGCGAGTCCGCGCGCCTGCACCGGCCCGAGGAGAGTGCTGGCAAGGCGGTCGCCGAGGTGCTCGAGGCGGTGGGACTTCGCGGTCGCGATCACGCCCGGGCTCACGAGCTCTCCGGCGGCGAGCGGCGACGCGCGGGCATCGCCCGTCTGCTGCTCGCCAAGCCGCGCCTGGTCGTCGCCGACGAGCTCACCGCGGGCCTCGATGCGTCACTGAAGGCCGAGATCGTCGAGCTTCTCCTCGATCGCGTCGGCCCCGAGTGCGCCGTGGTGCTCGTGTCCCACGATCTGCCCCTGCTCACCTGGTCCGTGGACCGGATCGCCGTGGTCGACGGCGGACAGGTCGTCGAGAGCTGCGATCCCGCGGCCCTCGCGAGTGCCGACCGCCACCCCGCCACCCGCAAGCTCGCGCGAGACGCCGGCCTGGAGGACGCGTGATCTGGCTCACCCTGCTCGTCGCCTTCGCTCAGGATCCGGACTTCCGCAGCCACCTCGACCAGGCGAAGTTCTTCGCCAAGCGCGGGTGGATGGAGGATGCCCGCGAAGAGCTCGACAAGGCCATCACGAGCGAGGATGGCCGGGTCGACCCGGACGTGTGGTGGCTGCTCGCCAGTGTGCGCCTCGAGCTCGGAGACCTGGCCGGAGCCGAGGCCGCCGCCGAGAAGGCCCAGACCTACGCCCGCGACGAAGAGCTGCTCCACGCCGCGAGTGCGCTCGCCACCTTCCTGCGCGAGTCCTTCGGCACCCTGCGTATCGACTCGGACCCGGGAGGACTCACCACCCGCCTCGAGCTCGCAACCGAGGCCAGCTTCGCGGATCCGGCGGTCGCGGCGTATGTCGCGCGGGTCGTCGCCACCTCCGCCGAGCAGGGAACCCGCCTGCCGGTGGACCTCGAGCTGCCGGTCGGCGCGTTCGCGGTCAACGGCATTGCCGCGGAGGTCGCCGCGAACGAGGTCCACACGGTGACCCTCACGCCCGCACAGCTGCTCGCCCCCGCCGGGTCGCAGCTCTGGCGCATCGATGTGGCCCTCGGTGCGCAGTCCTGGGTCGGGGTGTCGCCCTCGCTGGGCCCCGTCGCACCCTCCGCGGCGCTCGGTCTGCGCCGCCTCGCGGGTCCGCTGTCCCTCGCGGTCACCGCGACCTGGCACCCCCAGCCGTTTGCGCGCGTCGACAAGAACCCGGTGTACGGCGCGGCCAGCGCGAGTCTCGACGCCTCGGTAGGCGCGTCGCTACGTGCGCCATTCGGCGTGTGGACGCCCGCACTCGGCTATCGCGTGGGCTCGGTGGCGGGCGCGGAGCTTGCGTGCAGCTCGACGGACTGGAGCTGCGCGACGGACGGCCCCAGCGACCTCTATGTGTACGCGCCGCAGCTCGTGCACGGGCCAGTGGGCAGCGTGTGGCTCGAGCTCGGCGACGCGCGACGGAAGAGCGTGTGGGCTCCGGGTGTCCGGGCACACGGGGGTCTGGTGATGCACAGCCTCGCGGCCGCGGGCAGCGCACAGGTGGTCGGCGGAAGCTCCGTCGACTACACCGTGGAATCGGCCGATCGCGGCGGCATCGCCCCGACCTTCGGACTCTCGCTCACCCTCTCCCACGGCCTGTGAAGTGCTCCTCCTCTTCACCCTCGCCCTGGCCGCCGAGCCCGCGCAGATCGCGTCGAGGGACGGCGCCCACCTCCAGCGTCCGCAGTTCTCCGCAGACGGCAGCCGGCTGTCCTACGAGGCGAACTTCCAGGACAAGGGCGTGGTCGAGACGTGGGTCGGCAAGCCCGGAAGCTTCACTCCCATCGCGCCGCGAAGCGCCTCCACGAGCCTGACCGCGGGCTTCGCGACGCGCACCGCAGTCGCCGCGACCCACGAGCTCGCGTGGTCCCCGACCGGCACCTACGCGTTCTCCTCGACGGGCAGCGAGCGCGACTATGACCTGTACCTCGAGGGCGGCACCCCCATTGCGCCGGGCCCAGGTACCGACGGCGGCGCGGCCTTCTCGCCCGACGGCAGCCAGCTCGTGTTCACCTCGGCCCGCACCGGCGAGGGCGACCTGTACCTGCTGGCGGCGGCGGACCTCGCCGCGCCGCCTCGTCGCCTGACCACGTCCACGCAGACTGCCGAGGTCTACGCGACCTGGCACCCTGGCGGCAAGGGCCTGGCGTGGGTCCAGCACGCCGACGACGGCGACCACATCTACTGGGCCCCCTCGCTCGGGGACGACCCGCTACAGGTCACCGAGGACAAGGGCTCGCAGACGCGGCCGCGCTTCTCGCCCGATGGACGCTGGCTCGCCTACTACCAGTCCCGGGCCGACGGCGGACTCGACCTCATGGCCGTCGAGCCGGGCTCCAAGCCCTTCGCGCTCGCGGAGCGCGTCGTCCCGGACAGCAGCGGACCGAGCTGGCTCTCGCCGAGCGAGGTGGTGTTCGTGCTCGACAACGACGAAGCCTTCGACCCGATCGCCGTCGTCGACGTGAGCAGCCCGGACACCACGCGTGCGCTGGACCTGCCGACCGTCGGCCACACGGATCTCGCGGTATCCGGCGGCAAGCTCGCGTACGTCGCCCAGGGCCGCGAGGGAGACGCGCGCCGCGACTGGCGCAAGCTGTACCTGGTCGAGCTCGACTGAGCGGAAGCACCCGCGCACGGCGGGTGAAACGAGAGCGGGCTCACTCCGCGGACATCGTTGGGACGGCGGGCGCCGCATACGAAAGAGCCCGCAGCAGATGCCGCGGGCTTCTTCTCTCGAACGAGGCGGGACTAGTCGTCGCGCTCGTCCATCTTGCCGTCGCCGTCGGTGTCGAGTCCGGTACGCACGACCTTGCCGTCGCGGTCGAACTTCTCCCACATGTCGATGAGGCCGTCACCGTTGGTGTCGCGCTCCTTGCGGCTGATCTTGCCCTCTTCGTAGTACGAGAAGACGTTCATCTTGCCGTCGAAGTCGGTGTCGACCTCGGTCATGACGCGGTTGCCCTCGCGGTAGTGGTCGACCCAGTCGAACTTGCCGTCGAAGTCGCTGTCCATCTCTTCGCGGTCGATGTCGCCGGTCTCGGAGAACAGCGTGACCACGTCGATGCGACCGTCGTAGTTCAGGTCGACTTCCTTGCGCACCAGCAGGCGAGCCGCCGCCGCGCGCTCGCGGAGGTAGTTCACGATCTCGGGCTTTCCGTCCCGGTTGAGATCGATCTCCTGCTGGATGAGACCGTCGCCGGTCGGGCGCTCGGTGTACTGATGCGCGGTGATGCGATCCACCTTGGCGGCCGCAGACTCGACCTGCTCCGTGGTCTTGGTGGGCCCACAGGCCACGAGCATGATGAGGATGAGCGCACTGTTCTTCACGAAACCTCCGGCAGGGCGGGCCAGACCGTCGCATCCTACCGCGCTGGGCGTCATTCGCAAGCGTTCGGCGTGGTAGGGTCCCCTCCTCGGAGGGAACCGTGAAGGCGCAGCCAGGCGGCCGGCTGGTCGTTGTGGACGACGAGCCCGTGATCCTCAACGTGCTTCGTTCCGTGCTCGCGGACGAGCCTTGGGACGTGGCTTTCGCCGCGAATGGCGCCGAGGCCAAGGCGGCCATGGACGCGGGTGTGGACGTGCTCCTCACCGACAAGAACCTGCCGGACATCAACGGTCTGGAGCTGATTCGCTACGCGCGTGAGTGCACCGAAGATGCCGAGGCGATCGTGCTCACCGGCTACGCGAGCCTCGACACCGCCCTCGAGGCGCTCAAGCTCGAGGCCTTCGACTACATCGTCAAGCCGCCCCGGGACGTGTTCGAGATCCCAAAGAAGGTGCGGGCGGCCTTCGAACGCCAGCACATTCGTCGCGAGAATCGCCGCCTGTTGCGCGAGCTGTCGGAGCGAAACGAGGCGCTCGAGACGGCGCTGAGCGAGCTCAGGCGCACGCAGTCCGAGCTGATTCAGTCCGAGAAGCTCGCGGGCATCGGCACCCTCGCCGCCGGTGTCGCCCACGAGATCAGCTCACCGCTGTTCGGAGTGATGGGCCTCGCCGAGGCCATCGTCGACGAGGACAACCTCGCCGATATCCACGAGTACGCCGGCGAGATCGTCTCGTACTCGAGAGCGATCAAGGAGATCGTGGTCGGCCTCACGGGCTACGCGCGAGACGCGAAGGGCGACAGCGACACCCCGGTCGACCTCACCGCCGCCGCCCGCGATGCGGTGCGGCTCGTAGTCCGCTCCGGCGCGGCCTCCGAGCAGGCGATCTCGGTGGATGCCGCAGAGGCCTGGGTGCAGGCCCGCAGCGGCGAGCTTCAGCAAATCTTCGTCAACCTCGTGCGAAACGCCGCCGAGGCCGCGGGGCCCGCGGGGCACGTGTGGGTGAACATCGCGTTCGACGGCGACACAGTGGTCGCGACGGTGGCCGATGACGGCCCCGGACTTCCCGAGGACGCGGTGTCCCAGGTCTTCGACCCGTTCTTCACCACCAAGGCGCCCGGCCAGGGCACCGGCCTGGGCCTGAACATCGTGTACCGCCTGGTCACCCGCTACCGCGGCGCGATCACCGCGGGCAATCGGCCCGAGGGCGGCGCGGTGTTCACGGTGAGACTGCCGGCGACCGAGGCGCCATGAGGCTGTGGCTGCGCCTCGCGGCGGCCATGGCGGTGGTGTCCATCCTGCCGCTGCTGCTCGCCACCATCCTCGCCACGCGCACCGCAGCGTCGAAGGCCGAGCGCTCCAGCGCGGAGCTGCTCCAACGCGATGCGACGGCGATCGCGACCTTCGTGGACACGTGGATGCAGGACCAGGGCCAGGCCGTGTCCGGCTGGATGCAGCTGTACCCGCTCGAGGCGCAGTCCGAAGCCCAGCGCCAGGGCCTGCTGCGCGCCGTCCACCGCGCCGTGCCCTCCGTGGTGAGCGTAGTGCTCGTCGACGCCGACGGGCAGCCGCTGCAGCCGGCTGTGTTCCTCGACCGCGAGCCGGAGCCGGACGACCCGCTCGCCGCCCGCACGCTGGGCTCGCCCTCGCGCAGCGCCGAGCTCGTCCGCCGGCTGCCGATCAGCGAAGCGCTCGCCGCTCCAGGTGTCCCCGCGGTCGGCTCGCCCTACCGTCCTCCGACCAGCGCCGTGCCTGTCGTACCCATTGCGGCGGTCGGCCGCTACGGCGAGGGCATCGTGCTCGGTGCCGAGATCGAGCTCACCGTGCTCTCCGAGGTGGTACGCGCCCGCTCCAGCGGCGCACGCGGTGTGGCCCTGCTCGATCCCTCCGGCGCGCCGTTCCTCGGCGGCACACACCCGCTCATCGACCCGTCGCCCGTGCACGGCCTGCTCGGAAACGCCGCCACCGTCGGCTACGTCACCCGGAACCTGCCGGTACGCGGAGCACTCTCCCCGATCGGCGAGCTCGGCTGGAGCGCCCTGGTCGCCGAGCCCTCGGCCATCGCCTCCCGCGGGGCAGACGAGATCCGCCAGCGCTCGCTCGAGTTCATGCTCGCCGCGGTCGTGCTCGCGCTGATCACCGCGTTCCTGCTCGCGCGCACGATGTCCGAGCCCATCGCCGACCTCACCACCTCGGCCCTCGCCGTCTCCGAGGGCGACCTCGGCCACACCGTGCCGGTCCAGGGCCAGGACGAGCTCGCCCAGCTCGCCGAGGCGTTCAACCTGATGAGCCGGCGCCTCGCAGCCAACCAGGAGGAGATCACGGCGCAGCGCGACGAGATCGAGGCCTTCAACCGCGAGCTGCAGGCACGGGTGGACGAGCGCACCGCACAGCTCGAGCGCGCCCAGGAAGAGCTCGTCCGAAGCGGCCAGCTCGCCGCAGTCGCGGAGATCGGCGCCGGGCTCGCGCACGAGCTCAACAACCCGCTGTCGAGCGTGCTCGGCATCGCGCAGGTGCTCCAGGCGAAGTCCGGGGACGCCCTCGTCGCGCAGCTCGTCGCCGAGGCCGAGCGCTGCCGGAACGTGGTCGAGGTCATGACCCGCCTGTCCTCGCCCGAAGGGGCCGGAGAGGCCGACGTGATAGACTTGACCGAGGTCCTGCACGAGGTGCTCCCGCCCGTGCGCGCGACCGCCCGTCAGCGAGGTGTCGCCGTCACGCTCGACGCGTTGCCCGAGCCACTCCGAGTCCGAGTCGACCCCGCTCTCGCGGGTCGCGCGGTGGTCCAGCTCATCCACGCGCTGTCGGCTGGCCTGGGAAGCGGACGCACGCTGACCATCGGCGCTCGCGTCGCCGACGGCAAGGTCCTGGTGAGCCTCGCTCCCGACCGGCCCGTGGACGAGGGCGCACGTCGGGACGACTTCCTCGCCGCTGGCGTGTCCCTGTGGGTCGCGCGTCAGCTGGTCGACCGCCTGGGCGGTACCGTGCGCCGGCCCGTGGCAGGCGAGCCGTGGGTGCTCGAGCTCCCGGAGGCCGCGTGAGGCGCGGTGTCCTCCTCCTCGTCGCGGCACTCGTGCTGCTCGGCGTGCTCGCCGCGGTGGGCACTGGCATGCCGGGAGGCGCGGGCCGACAGAAGCTGGTGTTGACCGAGGTCGAGGGCAAGGTGCTGCTCGCCCGCGACGGCGACGCGCTGCCGTCGACCGTGGGCCAGGCGCTCACCGGTGCCGAGCAGATCCAGACCGGCGAGCGCAGCCGCGCCGTGCTCTCGTTCGGCGACGAGACCCGCATTCGCGTCGGTGAGTCCGCATCGCTCGAGGTGGTGGCCGTCGGCCCGGATGGCGTGGACATCGAGCTCGAGGGCGGCGCGGTCCAGGCGACCGTGCGTCCGACCGCCTCCCCGGTTCGCATCGGAAGCCGCGGACGCGAGGTCCAGGCGACCGACGCCGAGTTCGCGGTCGCCGTGCAGGGTGAGGCCATGCTCGTCGAGAGCCGACGCGGCGACCTGATGACCCAGGGCCTGCCCGGCGTGGGCGCGCTCAAGGAAGGTGCCCGAGTGGTCGTCGGCATGGGCGGCGCCGAGGTGATGCCGATCCCCGAGGACCTGCTGCTCGACGTGGACTGGCCCACCGACAAGCGCACCCGTGCCGCGAGCACGGAGGTGCGCGGCACGACCGCTCCCGGTGCCAGGGTCGTCGTCCGCGGCGGCAGCGAGGAAGTACGTGCCGAGGCCTCGCTCGACGGCAGCTTCGTCGCCCACCTGTCCCTCGTCGAGGGCAAGAACCCGGTGACCGTGGAAGCGACCGACCTGTTCGGCGAGAAGGTTGCCGTCGAGGTCGTGCTCGTGCGCGACACCCAGGGCCCGGTGTTCCGAGGCGGGGTCCAGTGATCTGGCTGCTCGCCGGACTCGCCCTCGGCGGCGAGATCGCGGTCGTCGCTCGGGAGGGCGCCATTCGCCCCGGCGTCGCGACCACCCTGCTCGTCGCCGCGACCGACGATGCCGGCCAGCTCACGGAGCCGCCCCCGATGCGCGTCGAAGCGGGCACACTCCGCGAGAGTCGCAGCCCGACGCCGGATGGCGTGCAGGCGTGGCTATGGCACCCCCCAGCGAAGGCCGGGCCGGTCACGCTCACCCTCGGCGGCAAGACCCACGTCCTCGATGTCGCCGTCCCCGGGCCGGGGCCGCTGGAGCTGCCGCGCCAGGTCGATGGCCTGGTCGGCCGCGCGTTCACGCTCGAGCTCAAGGGCAAGGACCTGCCCGCCGCCGACGACCTTGCCGTCGAGGTGCCCGAGGGTCGCGTGCTCGGCATCGAGCGCAGCAAAGACACGCTGCAGATCCGCATCGAGCCCGGTCCCGCCGAGTATGCCCGCTACTTGCCGGTGGCGGTGCGCGACCTGCGAAGCGATACCGCACCGGCGTTCACACGAGTCCGGCTGCGTGCGCGCGCCTCGGTGGCCCTCGACACCGAGCCGAAGACCCAGGCCACCTTCGAGGTCGGCGGCCGGATCTACGGTCCGTTCACCGCCGGCGATGACGGCGTGGTCCGCGCCACCGTCGACCAATACCCCGGCGAGACCACCGTGCGCGTGCTGCTCGAGGACGACCTCGGCAACGAGACCACCGGGGCCTTGCCGCTCCGCACCCGTGCCGAGTCCCGCCTGCTCGCCGTCGTCGCTGGAGAGCTCGCGCCAGGCCGCCGCGCCCCCCTGGTGTACCTGCACGGTCTGCGCGCCGATGGCCGGCCCTGGGATGGCGGCGCCCCCTTCTGTCGTACGCCGGGCGCCCGCGAGGTGCCGCTGACGACGCTGGCTCCGGGAACCTGGCTGACCACCGTGCCCCTCGACCACCAGGTGGAGCTGCTCGGCTCGCGCTTCGTGTGCACCCTGCCGGACGGGGTGGAGGCCGCGGCGCGGGTGCTTGCCAACGAGGAAGTGCCGGCCCGACTGCGGGTGCACGTGTGGCCCGAGGATCTGTCCACGGACCGGCCCATCGCGCAGGTCAGCGCCGCACTGGAGAACAGCCGCGGCGAGCGGCTGCCGAGCGCCGAGATCGGGCTGCGCGCCGAGATCGGGGCCGTCCGCATCGAGCCTGCCGGCGGCTTCGTGCTCGAGGGCGAGTACCGCGGCGAAGAGGCCGTCGGGGTCGGCGGCGACACCGTGTCCGCCCGCTGGGACCCGAAGGGTGGCCTCGGCAGGGTCGAGGACCTCCAGATCGGCTGGGGCGAGATCGAGTCGGACGCCCTCGAAGTGCACGTGCGGGCCCTCGACGATGCCGGCCTGCCCAGAGTCGGCGCCGAGGTCGGCCTGGTCGTCGGCGACACCGAGCTCACCCTGCGCACGAACAGCGAGGGATGGGCGAGCACGTTCGTGCCCTGGCTCGGACGCACCGGCCCGGTCGCCATCGAGGCGCGCGCCGCCGGCGTCGTCCGCCGCGAGCTCCGCTTGCCCGAGGCCTCCGCGTGGCGGGCACCCGGCACGCCCCTGCTCTTCGACGACGCCTCGGTCACGATCAGCGCGGGTCGCATCGCCTCGATCCGCCCGACCGTCGATCCCGCCGTGCTCTACACCGGTCCCCGTGCGTCGGCCTCGGTGCTGTTCGAGGTCCTCGACCGCGCGGGACAGGGCGTTCAGGACGTGGAGATCGCCGTCACCGCCAGCGAGGGCACGCTCTCCGAGGTCAGTGCCGAGCCCGATGGCCGCTATCGCGTCGAGCTGCGGCCGGACCCGGGCGACCGTCAGCGCGAGGTGCAGATCACCGCGACCGTCGAGGGGGCCTCGGCCACGGCGACCCTGCTGCTCGAGCCTCGCCCCGTGGACCGCGCGATCTCGCTCGCCGCGGGGATCCAGACCAACCTTCGGCGCGTGACCTCTCCGGCCCTCTCGCTCGACGTGGACCAGCGCCTGCCGTTCTTCAACCGCTCCACCCTGCTGCGCGTGGGCTTCGCCCTGTACGGCGCGGACGAGCTGGTGCCGGCAAGCGAGCCCACCAACGACGACGACGTGCTCGTTAGCCTCAGGCTCGTGCCGATCACCGTGGCCCTCGCCGCGCGCCGCGAGGCCGGTGGACGTGCGTTCTGGCTCGGACTCGGCGGCGTCGTCACCGGATACAGCATCACTGCGAGCTACGGCCCCGAGCGCTTCGGCAATGGGTACGGCGTGCTCACCCCCGGCCCGACCGTGCTCGTCGGCGCCGGCCAGCGCTTCAGCGGCGGTGAGCTCATGGCGGAAGGCCGGTTCACGGCCATCAACGGTCCGGCGGGCGACATCTCGTTCACCAAGCAGGTCGGCGGCATCGGCCTGTGGGTCGGCTACCGGCTAATCTACTGACGAGGACCTCGACGATTCTCCGCTTCCTTCCGCTGCTACCTCTCGCCACCGGCTGCGCGCTGTCGCTGCCGGATCCGGTCGTGGAGCGCGTGGACCCGCCGGTCGGGTACATCGGCAGCGAGACGGTGATCCAGATCTACGGCCAGCACTTCCTCCCGGCGGTGGGTGTGGACGCCACGGGCGCGGATCCGGACTTCGACGCGGACTTCGACATCCGACTCGTTCGTCCCGCCGACGAGGGCGAGGCTTTCGACGAGAGCCTGCCCGGCGCCGTGCTTCGCTCCTACGAGAACCTCGAGGCCGTCGTGCCCGCGGGGCTCGACCCAGGCACCTACGACGTGATCGTCACGGGGCCGACCGGCGCCTCGGGCCGCCTGATCAACGGGTTCACCGCCTCGGCCACTCAGGCCGACCACCTCGCGCTCGACAGCGACCTCATTGTCTACGAGGTCCGCGAAGAGGCGCAGATCCGCATCGAGCTGCAGGATCGCGACGGCAACCGGGTGTTCGCCGACGAACAGGTCGTCGTGTACGTCGAGGCCGAGGATGGCGAAGCGAGCCCGGTGTTCACCAACGGCTCCCTCAACGACCAGCTGCCGGTCGGCGATCTCGCGATCCAGGGCTCCCTGGGTCCCGACGGTGCGGCGACCATCGGCCTCACCTCGACCACCCCCGACCAGCTCACGGTCGTCGTCACGCCGTCGAGCACGAGCTCACCGCTCGCCGATGGCCAGCTCGTGGTGCTCTTCGAGCCCGGCGACGACATCAGCGCACGGCTCGAGCTGCCCTCCACGGACTTCCGCGCCACGGCTGGCGAGCCCTTCCCGCTCCAGGTCGTGCTCGTCGACCAGTTCGGGAACGAGGCCCCGGAAGCGAGCACGAGCATCGTGCTCCGCAGCAGCTGCTCGGCGTGGGTCGAGGTCGTGGACGTCATCGGCCGAGCGACCGTCTCCCCGACGGTGACGCAGGCGACCGCCCCCCAGACCTCGTGCGAGTCGGAGCAGATCGTGTCCGCCTCCGGGGCGAGCGGTTCGTCGGCGACCTTCCTCGTCGACCCTGGCCCCGCGGCCCGCTTCGACGTCGTCGCCACCCCCGACACGCTCACCGCCGGCGAGACGCCGATGCAGGTCGTCGCCACGCCCACCGATGCCTTTGGCAACCGCGCGGCGTGGACGGGCACGCCAGTCATCGACGACACCGTCGGCGGCATCGGCGCGTTCACCTGCAACGTCGACGAGCTCGTCGTGTGCGACGCCTCTCCGCAGGTCGCCGGTTCGGGCATCCGCCTCACCGTCGACGGGCAGGACGGTGTCACCGGCACCTCGGATCCGTACGAGGTCCTCCCCGGCGCTCCGACCACCCTCGGCATCGAGGTGCTCAGCGCGCCCATCATCGCCGACAACCGCGCCATCGTGCGCCTCAGCGTGCGTGACGCCTTCGGCAACCTCGTGCCCGGGTCGGCCTTCGCGACCACCGCGTTCGCGTTCTTCAAGGACGGCGTCCCCATCGGCTGCACCGAGCTCGTGTCTCCGGACGACCGCATCCTGTACGGCTGCGCGATCCGCGACGCCGCACCCGCCGTGGTCGTGCGCGCCGAGCTCGCCGGCTTCTCCCTGTCGGCCACCGCCCCCCCGGTCCAGGTGATCAACGGCGTGCTCGCCACCGCCACGGTCGGCGTCGACCGCAACGCCATCACCGCCGGCGAGAGCGTGGGCCTCGACGTGCGGGCCTTCGACGCGTGGGGCAACCCCTACGTCGTGCAGAGCGACCCGGTCCTCACCGTCACCGATGCCCTCGGGGGCTTCGGCGGAACGGCCCTCACCCTGGATGGCGCCGGCGTCGCCGCGGGTAGCGTCGCCCCCACGGTGGCCGGCGTGACGCAGATCGACGTCTCCCAGGGCCAGACCCTGCTCGGCAGCTCGGTGCCGATCACCGTCGACGCCGCGGGCCCCGCAGAGCTCGACCTCGCGCTCGCCGACCCGTGGGTGTGGACCACCATCCCCGTGCCGATCGCGGTCCGCGCCATCGACGCCTTCGGCAATCCGGCCGTCGCCGATGGCGTCGTCACCCTGAACTCCGCCTCGGGCAGCGCCACCAGCAGCTCCCTCCCGCTCGTCGCGGGTGAAGGCATCGGCACGCTGACGTGGAGCGCGCCCCAGTTCGACGAGCGCGTCGTCGCGAGCGGCGTCGGCCTCACCGGAGCCCTCGATGGCCTGCTGGTCGTCGAGGACTGCGGCACCGGGGGGCCCACCGCGGCGCTCGACGTCGCCACCCGTACCTGTGGCACCGCCCAGACCGGGGACGTCACCGCGGACCTCAGCGGCTCCACCGGGGGTGTCACCGTCGTCGGCCTCGCCTCCGACGTGGGTGTCGCCCAGGGAGCCCCCGGGCTGCTTACCGTCCCTCTCTCCGGATGGGGTCCCCACGACCTCACCGGTCTCGCCGTTGCCAGCGACGGCTGCGGCGCGGAGATCGCCGCCACGACCTGGCTCGGCCCGGACGACGGCTCCGTGGTCGGCCCCGTGACCCTCACCGCCGATCTCCAGCCGCTCGAGGCCGGCGTCGATCGCGCCGTGCTCACGCTCTCCGACGCCCGGACCTGCGATGGCACCCCCGCCAACGGCGCTGCCGTGCGGCTCCGGAGCGACCGCGGCGAGCTCGGACAGCTCTCGGCCCTCGGAGACGGGCTGTTCGCCACCATCGACTCCAGTGGCGCGAGCGGCGCGAGCCTGGACGCCGCGACCATCGTCGAGGGCCCCACCGCCACGGTTCGCGCGAACGTCGACAGCGGCGCGGTGGCGGGCAGCCTCGCCATCCCCATCACCGGGGACCTGCTGGCACCGACCCTGTTCAGTGCCAGCCCCGCCGGAGACACCACCGGCAGCGTCGACACCGCCATCCTCACGTTCAGCGAGGCGCTCGACCCGGGGACCGTCGCCACGAGCGCCTTCTCGCTCACCGGACCGAGCCAGGCGCGCGTGCAGTTCGCGACGCTGCAGGCCGACGGGCGCACCGTGGAGCTGCGCCTGCAGTCCGCGGTGAACGCCGATGCCGGGCTGTGGACGCTGACCGTGAGTCCCGCGCTCACCGATCTGGCCGGCAATCCACTCGACGGCGGTTTCGACGGCGGCAGCAGCCCGCTGATCGTCCGCTTCGGCGCGAGCACCCCCGCCGTGTCGGCGGTGTCGTGCACCGCGGACGTGAGCCGCTTCCGTCCCGACGGCGACGACGGGGTCGGCGAGCAAGCCGACCAGGTGACCCTCGTCCCGAGCTCCGCGAGCACGCCTGACACGTGGATGCTCTCGGTGTACGCGAGCGACGCAGCCCTCGTCCGACGCGAGCGCGTGGACGGCGCCAGTCCCTCCCTCACGTGGGATGGACGCGATCAGAGCGGAAAGATCGTAGACGACGGCGATTGGACCGTCGAAATTGACGCCAGGGATACCGAGGACAACCTCGGTGGGGCGTGCAGCGTGACTGTGACCCTTGCCAATGGAGAAGCCCCGTGAGCGATGCCAACGAGGAACAGCTGGACGAGACGGCGCGACTGGCCGAGCTCGGCCTGCTCACCGCCTCACTCATGCACGAGCTCCGCCAGCCGGTGTTCGCGATCAAGGCACTCGCGCAGATCCTTCGCAGCGAGGGCGCCGACCCGCGACTCGCGGCGCTGCTCGAGCACGTGGACCACGTCGAAGACCTCATCGCCCACTACGGGGGGTTCGGCGCGTCCCTCGCCGAGGCCACCTTCGACCTGCGCGTACCCGTGCGCGAGGCGGTGGACATGATGGGCCACCGCGCTCGGGCGCTCCACGCCGAGCTCCGCCACGAGCCCGCCGACGCGCCGCTCCGCGTGAACGGCCGCAGCAGCGCGGCGCTCCAGGTCGTCGTGAACCTGCTGCACAACGCGCTCGATGCCGTCGAGGAAGGCGATGCGGGGCGCATCGTCGTCGTGCGGAGCTTCGTCGACGGGGACAACGCGGTCATCGAGGTCGAGGACACGGGCCCCGGCTTGCCCCTCGAGGTCCGCCAGAAGCTCGGCCGCCCCTTCGTGACCACCAAGCCCCCCGGGCGCGGCACCGGCCTCGGCCTGTACATCGCCCAGAAGCTCGTGCGCGAGCACGGCGGAGACCTGTCGTTCCCGACGCCGGAGCGCGGAGGCACCCTCGTGCGGGTCGCCCTGCCCCGGACCTAGCTAGGCGTCGGTGTCCGTGTCGGCGCCCTTGCCCGGGACGCCGAGGAAGAACGCGTGGTAGCTCGCGTACTCGTCGCTGGGATCCAGACGCGCGGCTTCTTCGAAGTGCTTGCGGCTCTCGTCGAGCAGTGCCTGGTAGCGCTCGGCCGAGCCGAACACGACGTCGTCGTCCTCGATGCGGCGCCGCAGGACCTCGGCGAGCAGCGCGTGCGACAGCCCGAGCACGACGTTCTCGGGGAGCTCGTCGGTCCACTGACCGCCAGCCTCGAGCTGCGAGAGCGCCTCGCGCGCATGCTCTTCGGCCTCTTCGATACGGTCCGTGTCGAGGAGGATGCGGGCGAGCTCCATGCGGGGCTCGGCGAGACGAGGCTCGACGCGGAGGATGCCGCGAAGCTCGTCCTCGGCCAGGTCGAGCTTCCCGGCGTCCTTGGCCTCGATGGCCTTCATGAACCGGGGCTCGAGCTCGATGAGCAGCTGCTGCTCGCGGTCGTCAGGAGTGGACATCACTTCACCGGATGATCGAAGGGAAGGCGGGCGTGGCGTTCCTCGTCGGACGCTTCCCACCCGGACGGCGACGGGTCCTGGCCAAATCCAGGCCCGCGCGGGTCGAAGCTGCGCACGGTAACCCGGCTCTTCACGGCCTCCAGCACGATGGGTGCCAGCGCGCGTCGCGTCACCGGGAAGATCAGCGAGAAACCCGCGATGTCGGTGATCACGCCCGGCGTGACGAGCAGCAGGCCACCCGCGAGCACCAGGAAGCCCTCCACCACGCGCGACGCCGGGGGCATGCCGGTCTCGACCTCGCGCGCGAGCTGCGTGACCACGGCGAGCCCCTCACGCTTGGCGAGCCACGCGCCGACCATGCCCGTGACGAGGATGATCAGCACGGTGTTCAGGGGTCCGAACGCGGCGCCGATCTTGAGCAGCAGGTACAGCTCCAGCGCCGGGAGCAGAGTGAAGAGGAGGAACAGCCTCAGCACGACGTCACCTCGGAGGTGTGCTTCACCGCGCGCCAGATGCGCTCGAGCTCGTCTGGATCCGTATCGTGCACGCTCGCTCCGCGCGCGGAGAGGTGCTGCTCGAGGCGACGAAAGCGCGTCTCGAAGCGCGAGGTGGCGAGGCGAAGCGCGTCGTCGGCCCCCACGTCGAGGAAGCGGCCGAGGTTGACGAGCGAGAACAGGACGTCGCCGAGCTCTTCGGTGATGGCGTCGGACTCGCCGGAAGCGAGCGCCTCGTCGAGCTCGCCGAGTTCCTCGCTCACCTTGTCGCGCACACCGCCGAGATCGGGCCAGTCGAAGCCCACGGCACTCGCCTTGTCGCTCACGCGGTGGGCGCGAAGCACCGAGGGAAGTGCGCGCGGCACGCCGTCGAGCGCGGAGGCTTCGGTCGCGCGCTCCTTGGCCTTTCGCGCCTCCCAGGCCGACGAGCCCCCCGCGTCGGCCTCGTGGACGTGGTTCGGGTCGAACACGTGGGGATGTCGGCTCACCATCTTCTCGGCGACGCCACGAGCCACGTCGTCGATCGTGAACGCGCCGCGCTCGCTCGCCATCTGCGCGAGCATCACCACGTGAAACAGGGCGTCGCCGAGCTCCTTGCGCAGTTCTTCGTCGTCGCCCTGGTCGATGGCGTCGAGCACCTCGTAGGTCTCTTCGAGGATGTACGGGCGCATCGAAGCGGGCGTCTGCGCCTTGTCCCAGGGGCAGCCGTCCTCTCCGCGCAAGCGCGCGACGATGCGAACCAGCTCGTGAAAGTCGCTCACGACATTCCTTTTTCGCGGGCGGTTGTCGGCAGTTCCGCCCACGGGGTTATCCTGGGCCCCCCTGGACGAGAGGACCGTTGGCGAGGCAGGCCCCGCAGCAGTTTGGCGAGTATCACCTGCTCGAAAAGATCGCGACCGGCGGCATGGCCGAGGTCTGGCGCGCACGTGCGTACGGCATGGCCGGCTTCGAGAAGATCCTCGTCATCAAGCGCGTCCTCGACACCCTGGCCCGCGACGACGAGTTCATCCGCCTGTTCATCGACGAGGCGCGCATCGCGGTCCAGCTGCTGCACGTGAACATCGTGCAGGTCTTCGATCTCGGCGAGGTCGAGGGCTCCTACTACATGGCGATGGAGTACGTGCACGGGCTGGACCTGTCGCGGCTCATCTCCCGCGGCAAGAACAGCGGCCCTTTCCCGCTGCCGCTGGCCCTGTTCGTCATCGGCGAGGTCCTCAAGGCGCTGCAGTTCGCCCACGAGCGCACCGACGAGGATGGCGTGCCGCTGCGCATCGTCCACTGCGACATGAGCCCGCAGAACATCCTCATCTCGTACGCCGGCGAGGTGAAGATCACCGACTTCGGCATCTCGCGCGCGGCATTCCAGGCCGGCAGCGACGGCGTCATCCGTGGCAAGTACGCGTACATGAGCCCCGAGCAGGTCGACGGCAAGGAGCTCGACGGTCGCTCCGACGTGTTCTCGACCGGCATCGTGCTCTACGAGCTGCTCACCGGTCGGCGCCTGTTCAAGTCCAAGACCAAGGACGAGACCCTCGCCCGCGTCCGCCGCGCCGAGGTGCCGCCCCCGCGTGCCTTCCGGCCCGAGATCAGCGAAGACCTCGAAGGCATCCTGCTCAAGAGCCTCGCCCGCAAGCGCGGCGATCGCTACCAGAGCGCCGGCGAGATGCTCGAAGCCATCGGCACCCTCATGGTGCGCGAGGGTCACCGAGCCACGAACAACGACCTCGCGATCTACGTCAAGGACGTGATCGAGGCCGCCGGCCGCGGCAAGGCCGACCGGCGCCTCACCGACACCGAGGCCAAGCCCACGGGTGTCGTGGTCCTCGCCAGCGAGGCGAACCCGCCCCCGCGCTCCCTCGCCGCCCCGCGCGCGTCGCTCGCCGCCCTCACCCAGGAGTGGAGTGGCATCGTGACCGAGGCGGGTGGCGAGATCTGGGAGCAGGAAGACGGCTCGCTGCTCGTCGTGTGGACGGCCGATGAAGGCGTGGCAGACCAGGTCGCCCGCGCCGTCGGGGCCGCCCGTGATCTCGCCAAGGCCGCCCAGCGCTGCGGCTATCGGGCCAGCGCGGGCCTCGCGCCGGGTGTGGCCCGCATCGCCAAGCAGACCAGTCGTCCTCCCACTGGCTGGGAGCTCTCTGGCCCCTTCTACCTGGCGCGCTGGCTGATGAACCTCTCCGCCCACCGCGGTCGCGTGCTGATGACCGAGGTCGGCGCCCGCCACGTGAAGGACCTGAAGACCGAGCTGCTCGGCCGCATCTCGATCCAGGGCAACCGGTTCATCAACCTCTACGAGATCAGCGGGCGATGACCTTCCTCGTCCGCCCGTACCCCGTCGCCGAGCTCGCCGGCGCGCGTGCGGCGCTGCAGGCGGCGACCGAGGGCGACCTCGAGCCGCTCCAGGCCCTGTTCGTGCAGGCCCGTGAGGCCCTGCGCGAGGCGGATCCCGACGAGGTCGAGGACATCGAGCGCGAGCACGCCAAGGCCGGCCGGAACGACAAGGCCGCCATCCGCGCGGCGGGTCGCGTCGCCGACGAGTGGGAAGGCATCGTCACCGTCGGCGCGTCGATCACCGACCCGTTCCGCTTCCGAGGCTTCGCGTGGCTCGCGGCCTCCGAGCGCTACGAGCTCGGCGGGTCCTTCGAGGACTTCGCCGACGGCCTCGACTTCCCCGGCGTCTCCGCCGAGGACGCGGCGCTGTACGTCGCTCTGCCCGCACTCATCGGTCTCGGCGCCGAGCTTCCCGAGGAGCTGCCCGGTCCCCTGCCCTTCGAGGGACCGTCGGTCGCCGAGCTGCTCGGACTCTCCGGCACCGACGTCACCGGCGTCGATCCGCTCGATGGCATCGCGATTCCCGCCGAGGTCGTGCGCGCGCGCTTCGCCGGACTCGGTGGAGCGTGGAAGACCCTGGCGGCGCGGTGCACCGACAGCGGCCTGCTCATCCGCCACGACGACTGACGAGCCGTCCCCGGCAGCACATCGCTGCACGTGATCCGCGAACACGCGTCAGTGGAACGCGAACACCGTGGATTCGCGCGAAGCATGCGTTAGGCTCCCCGTCGCACACGGAGGGACTGCATGCCTGACTCGTCGATTGGCGGGATGATCCTGCGTCGTATCGCTGAGAGCCCCAGCGCCGCGGCCATGCGCACCAAGCGCGGCGACACCTGGACCGACATCAGCTACGCCGAGCTCGGCGAGCGCATGGAGGCCATCGCCTCGGGCCTGCTCACCGCGATCGACGACCTCGCCGACCACGCGGCCATCGCCATCCTCGGCAACACCTCCGAGGACTGGATCGCCTGCGACTTCGCGGCCCTGTCCGTCGGACTGCGCACCGTGCCCGTGTACGCCACGCTGCTCCCCGAAGAGGTCGGCTACATGCACGCCGACACCGACAGCGTGATCTCGATCGTCGAGGATGCCGCCCAGCTCGCGAAGGTCCGCGAGATGCGCAAGGGCTTCACCTTCTTCGATCACCCGTACGGCCCCGAGGCGGTGAAGCTCCAGCACATCGTCGTCATGAACCCCGAGGGCGTCGAGCCCGCGGACGACTGGGAGTCGCTGGCCGACCTCGAGGCCCGCGGCCGCGAGAAGCTCCAGGAGACCGCCGCCGAGCGCGCCAAGCGCAGCGGCGCCCGCGACCGCAACGAGACGTGCACCTACACGTACACCTCGGGTACCACGGGTCCGCCGAAGGCGGTCATCCAGACCAACGAGAACATGCTGTCGATGATCGAGAACATCGGCACCACCGGCCTGTTCCGCGACGAAGTGCGCGAGGGCGGCCTGTTCCTGTTCCTGCCCCTCGCCCACTCCTTCGGCCGGCTCATCGAGTTCGGTGGCCCGTTCTTCGACTCGCCGATCGTGATCTCGTCGGTGCCGACGCTGGTCGACGACCTGGTCGCGACCAAGCCGGGCTTCTTCCCCGCCGCTCCGCGCGTCTTCGAGAAGATGAAGGCGAAGATCGAGGGCAAGGTCGCGGGTGCACCGCCGCTTCGCCAGAAGCTGTTCCACAGCGCGCTCAACGCCGGCAAGGCGACGATTCCGTACCGCTGCACCGGTCAGCCGCTGCCGCTGTTCACCAAGCTCAAGTTCCGCATCGCCGACAAGGTGGTGCTCTCCAAGCTTCGTGACGCCCTCGGCTTCACGCGCTCGTTCGTGCTGCTCTCGGGCTCCGCACCGCTCAACTCCGAGGTGCACGAGTTCTTCATGGCCATGGGCCTCGACCTGCTCGAGGCCTACGGCCTCACCGAGACCTGCCCGGGCCTGACCGCGAACCTGCCGGGCCGCATCCGCATCGGCACCGTCGGTCCCGCGCTTCCCGGCGTGACGATCAAGATCGCCGACGACGGCGAGATCCTCGCCAAGGGCCCGAACATCACCCCGGGCTACCTCAACCGCGAAGACGCGACCAAGGACGCGTTCGACGACGAAGGCTGGTTCTGCACCGGTGACCTCGGCTCCGTCGACAGCGATGGCTTCGTGAAGATCACCGGCCGCAAGAAGGAGCTCATGAAGACCTCCGGCGGCAAGTACATCGCGCCGGCCAAGCTCGAGGGTCGCCTCAAGAACCTGCCGATCATCCAGGAGGCGGTGACCATCGCGGACCACCGCAACTACGTCACCGCCCTCATCGCGGTCGACACCGAGGAGATCCCCGACTGGGCCGCGCAGAACGGCGTCGAGCCCGATCCGTTCGGAGATGCGGTGAAGCAGGCGGTGCAGGCGCACGTCGACGAGGTGAACAGCACCCTCGCCTCGTACGAGAGCATCAAGTACTTCCACCTCGTCGAGCCGATGACGACCGACAGCGGGCTGCTCACCGCCTCGCTCAAGGTGAAGCGCAAGGTCGTGCACGAGCGCTACGCCGACGAGATCGAGGCGATGTACAACAAGAAGAAGCCGTCCTAGGCGCTGCTTGCTGGAACGTGAAGGGACTGCCTCGGCGGTCCCTTTTTTCTTGGCCGTCCCCTACCAGGGCAGCTCGCGGGTGTCCTTGCCGAGCTCGTCGAGGTGCGTCGTGAGCCACGCCCGAACCTCGTCCACGCCGATGGGCGTCTCGGACAGCTGTGGCAGCGGATCGAAGGCGGCAGCGAGGAAGTCCTCCTCGGGTGCGTCGAGCTTGGTCCGGGCGTCCGCGAGGTAGCTGTCGCGCTGGTCCTCGCGCAGGGTGTCGATCTTGTTCACCACGGCGAGGACGGGCCGGCCCGAGCGCTGACACATCGCATAGTCGGCCTGCTCGCGCGCCTGCACACCGCCCTGCGCATTGACCACGTAGACGAACACATCGATGAACGCGAGCACCTGGCGCGCCTCCTCGGTGACCGACTCGATGATGTCGCCCATGCCCGGCGTGTTCACCACCCACAGCGACGTCGCCTCCGGCAGGCGGAGAATGGCGACCTCCTTGGTCGAGCCGGCCACGGGGTTCACGTTGCCCGTGTCGAGGCCAAAGATCGCACCGATGGCCGCATCCTTGCCCGACGAGGGCGAGCCCACGACTCCGACCGTGACGCGGTGCCGCAGCTGCTGACGCAGGCGCCCGACCTCGAGCACGGCCGGCAGGACCTCGGCGTCGTTGGGGCGGGAGAGGTAGAACAGGGTCGCGCAGCCGGCGATGGGCATGAGCAGTGGGAGCGCGAAGCCCGCGACGGAGGCCGCACCGAAGCCGGTGAGCCGCGCCAGGTTCCACGCAAACCGGCCACCGAGCGACTGGCGCGCGGTCTCGAGGGCCTCGGTGCCGTCGTCGGGAACCGGACCAACGAGCTCGAGGTCCGCCCACACGACCTGGCGTTCCTCGTCTTCCATGGCCTCCCAGCTCTTGCGGAGCACCCACTCCATGAGCGCGCGCTCCATGCGCTCGGCATCGGCCCCCGGGACCATGCCCGCCTTGCGGACGAGCCGCTCGAGCACAGCCTCGTAGGTCGGCCCCTGGCCCCCGCGGAACAGGTTCGCGAAGCCGCTCGACCCCTTGCGTCTCAGGGTGCGGCCGATGTTCGTCGCCAGGTGGTCGAGCCCCAGCCCATGCGGATTCACGCCCAGCCGCCGGGCCAGCGGGAGCAGCTCTTCGCGATGGCAGCGACGCAAGAGCTCGGCGAGCGAGTCGGCGTCGTGGCGGGCGAGGTCGGTGCGTGTCTCGGTGAGCTGGGTCACTCCTCGATGACCTCGACATCGACGTACTGCGCATCCTCGGCGGCCAGCTTCTCGCGGTACACGTGAGCCGCCGCGTCGAAGACCTCGCGCAGCTGATCCGGGGTCATGTCGGGTCCGCGCTGCATGAACGCGATCGCCGCCTTGCCGACCCCATAGGTCGTCGCCCCCGCAATGCTCGCGCCGAGGGCGCTGGTCGCGAAGTGGGCAAGCTGCGCTCCCGGAATCCACCCGGCGCCCTTCAGCGCCCGCACCGCCCAGCGGATGAAGCCCTTGCTCGTGCCCGCCAGCGCCTCGCCGAGGATGAACAGCACGAGGTCGCGGCCCATGTCCTTGTTGTGCACGGCGGCGATGTCGGTGATCAGCTTCACCTGCACCGCGGTCACCGCGGTCATGTCGGCCCCGGGCACGGGGATGGCGCCGGCAGCCATCGCGGCGCGCGCCGCCGAGCGGATCAGCGGCTCGCACGCCGCGGCCTTGTTCCGTAGCTGCTTCGCGAACAGCAGCGCCTTGCCCTGCTTGTCCAGGGTCCGGAAGATCCACTCCGAGACCTCCTCGATACCCAGCGGATCCGGGGACAGCGCCGGAAGCGGGTCGAAGGCGGTGACCACTGCGTCCCTGGCATCGACGCCGAGCTGATCGAGGGTCGCGGCGACGAAGGCCTCGCGCTGGTGCGGCCGAATGAGATCGATCTTGTTCAGGGCCACGAGGACCGGGCGGCCGAGGGCGCGGATCGCGTCCAGATCGCGCTTCTCGTCGATCGTCGCGCCGCCTTCGCAGTTGAGCACGTACACCGCGAGGTCCATGTGCTGGAGCACCGAGCGCGCCTGCGCATCGACGCGTTCCCGCACGTCGCCAAAGCCCGGAGCGTTGCAGATCATCACCCGCCCCTCCTCGTCGAGGGGTGCCACGCGCACCTCGGCCGTCGATCCGGGGATCGGCGAGACCTCTCCGAAGTCGACGCCGAACAGCGCGCGGATCGCCGAGTCCTTGCCGCTCGATGCGGATCCCAGGAACGCGAGCACGAGGTTCTGCGACAGGGCCTGGGCCACCTCGCTCGATGCGCTCTCCCAGCGGCTTACCGCCGCCGCCCGGGGGATGAGTTCGGACACGCGTCTCCTCCTCGCCGACAAGGTCGGCACCGAAGGGGTAGCCTCCCATCCGCGCGGTGGCACCGTCCACGTGTCCTGCGCGTGGAGGAGCCATGTCGCGACGCCTGTCCACCCGCCTGCTTCACTCCGGCGAGCCCCTGGTCGAAGGCGCCGTCGTCCCGCCGATCTTCCAGTCCGCGACCTTCGCCGAGGAAGAGGGGCGGAGCTACGACGACATCCGCTACGCCCGCCTGTCCAACACGCCGACCCACACGGGTTTGCACAAGAAGCTGGCCGCCGCCACCGGCTACGACGACGCCCTCGTCACCGCGAGCGGCATGGCCGCGATCAGCGCCGCCCTGCTCTCGGTGCTCTCCGCGGGCGACGAGCTGCTCGCGCAGCGGGGGCTCTATGGCGGCACCCACAGCCTGTTCACGAAGCTGTTCCCGCGACTCGGCATCCAGGTGCACTTCGTCGACGACCACGAGGAGGCGTGGCGCGAGGCGCTCACCGACAAGACGAAGGCCTTCTACTGCGAAGCGCTGACCAACCCGCTGCTCTCGATCGCGGATCTGCCCGGCATCGCCGCGTTCGCGCGCGAGAACGGGCTCGTTTCGGTGATCGACAACACCTTCGCCGGTCCCGCGATCTTCCGTCCGGCCGAGCTCGGGTTCGATCTCGAGGTCCACAGCGCCACCAAGTCACTCAATGGCCACTCCGACCTGTGCGCCGGCGTCGTCGCCGGAGACGCTGCGCACGTGCTCGAGGCGCGGCGGACGCTGAACCTTCTCGGCGGTTCGCTCGACCCGCACGCCGCCTGGCTGCTCGAGCGCGGCATGAAGACGCTGCCGCTGCGGGTGCGCGCGGCAAGTGCGGGCGCCCGCAAGCTCGCGGAGCTCCTCGCCGATCATCCCGAGGTCGCTCGGGTCTACTACCCCTCGCTCACCGAGCACCCGAGCCACGAGCGCTGCGCGGAGTGGTTCGACGACACCGGCGCAATGCTGGCCTTCGAGCTGGTCGGCGGCGCCGAAGCGGCGATGGCCGTGGTCTCGGCTCTCGAGATCCCCATCCTCGCCCCCAGCCTCGGTGGCGTGGAGACGCTGATCACGCTGCCCGCTCAGTCGTCGCACGCGAGCATGCCGGCCGAGTGGCGCCGGGCCACCGGCATCGCCGACGGCCTCGTGCGGGTCGCCGTGGGCATCGAGGACCCCGAAGACCTGGCGGCGGACTTCCTGCAGGCGCTGGAGCGGGCATGAAGCCCTGGACCGAGCTCGCCCAGCGCACGCAGGTCGCTCGGCTCGCTCGCCTCGCCCGGGAAGCCCTCGGGTCGTGGGCCCTCACCCAACCGACGCTGAAGCCCCTCGGACACGGTGAGAACGCCACCTTCCGCGTGGATGCCCGCGAGGGGCGCTTTCTGCTCCGGGTGCACCGCCACGGCTACCACAGCGATGCCGCGATTCGCTCCGAGCTCGCGTTCCTCGGCTTCCTCCGCGACCTCGGCCACGACGTGCCCACCCCGATCCCCACGCGGAACGGCGACCTTCTGGTGCACCACGGCCGCGAGGACGTACCGCACACGCGGCGGGTGACCCTGCTCCGCTGGCAGACCGGTCGCATGCACTACAACCGTCCGAAGCCGCCACAGGCGCGTCGCGTCGGCGTGCTCATGGCCGGCCTCCACGCGGCGGGCGAACTGTTCGAGCCTCCCGCGGGCTTCGAGCGACCTCCGCTCGACCTCGACCACATCCTCCGCGGCGGCTTTGGCAACATCGACGCCATCCCCTGGTTGACCGACGAGCAGCGACAGCTCATCGCCGCGACCGAGGCGACGCTGCGCGGGCAGCTCGCCAGCCTTCCTCCCCTCGCCCCGCGTGTCATCCACGCGGACCTCCACCTCGGGAACATCCTGTTCGAGGACGGGCGCGCCAAGGCCATCGACTTCGACGACATGGGCGTGGGCACGCCAGCCCTCGACATCGCGACGACCTGGAACTCCCTGCGCTTCCGGGAAGCCACCGAGGGGGAGCCCGGCGCACTGTGCGCGGCCTTCCTCGACGGCTACGCCAGCGTCGGCTCGCTGCCGGACCACCTCGACGAGCGCATCGCCGTGTGGGCGATGGTCCGCGAGATGACCATCCTCGCGTGGCTCGCCGATCGCATCGACGTGGCCGACCTCGTGGAGCATCGCGCCCCGGTCACCGAGCGCGTGATCACCCGGTGCCGGACCTTCGTCGCCGCCTGACTACTTGCTCGGGCTCTCGGTGCGACGGCGGGGACGCGGCGGCGTGAAGTCGCCGAACAGCACGCTGAACTCGATGCCGAGTGTCGGGTAGATACCGGTGCCGATGTCGACATCGACGCCGTCGGCGTTCGTGTAGAAGTGGTTCGCGGGCAGGTTGTACTGGAAGAACACCGTGCCCTGGTAGCCGCGGCTGTTGTCGCGCACGAGTGCGGAAGCCTCGGCGCGCAGCGGGTAGTACGGAACGCGCAGGGACTCGGAGCGCTCACCCGACCACTTCGACGTGCCGAAGCCAGCGCCGCCACCGAGCAGGAAGTCCATGGCGCCGGTCTGCGAGACGTAGTTGTAGCGGAAGATCACGTGCCCATCGAAGAACGGCGAGCCGAGCCCGAAGCCGATGCCACCGAGCAGTCCGACCCGCGTGTGGCCGGTCGCGTAGTACACGGCGTCGACGCCCACGAACAGGTCGCCGCTGGTGCGCTCGATGGTGCTGCCATTGTCCGGATCGCGGAGGTACGGCGGCAGGGTCAGCGGGTAGGCCGCCGGGATGGCGTTGGTGCCGATTCGCGGCCCCACACCCCACATGAACGGGTCGAGCGCCTCGGCCCGGGGCGCGGCGGACGCGAGTCCGACGGTGAGCAGCGCAGCGGCGAGGTGCGCCTTGGCGTGAGTCATGGAGTCTCCTCGGGGCCATCTTTCCACGAGAGCACGGCGTCGCAAACCGCCGCGGCCACGCGCGCGTGACCCTGGTCGGTGAGGCTGTATCCCGGGCCGGTGAGCGCACTGCGCTCAGCCGCTTCCCGCGGCCAGTCCTTCCACAGGTCGACGTGCACCGCACCATGCGAGGTCGCGGTGGTCGCGATCGCTTCGTTCCACGAGGCGATGCGCGCATCGAGCGCATCCTGGTCCTCGGCACTGGCGGGCACGACCCCGACGAGCACGAGGCCCGCGGGCTTGCGGCTGTCCTTGAGCGCCTCGACGAGCTGACCGAGCTCGGCAGAGAACTGCGCCACGTCACCGCCAGCAATCGCTTCCTGGGCGCCGACACCGACGACGACCAGCTTCGGCTTGGCCGCACGCGCCTTGTCCACCACCTGCATCGCGGTCACCGCGGTCTCGCGGGCCCGCACCCGATCCACCACCGCGTAGCGCCCGGGTGCGCCTTCACTCAGGCAGTCCCCGAGGCCGGCAACCCAGCTGCTCGCGGGCTCCGCGCCCGCTTCGGACGCGGCCGGTCCGGCGACCAGCCCGTCCCCCACCGCCACGATGGGCAGCGGTCCAGCCTGTGCGAGCGACAGCCACAGCGCGAGCAACGTTCCTCCTGGCCACGGGTCGGGGCGTCGCCACGCACTGTAGCCCAGCCTCCCCGGCACGGGAATGAACACTTCAGCCGCGCGTCGATTCCGCGGCGTGCACGCATGGGCCCGCGTAGATACGGCACTCACTTCCCAGGAGGCTCCCATGGGGCTCGACTACCGCGTCAGCTGCTGCCCGGACGGCCTGATGACCGACCGACGCCGGGACGTGGCCGTACTCGACTGCACGATCCGCGACGGCGGCTGCACCAATGCCTGGCAGTTCCCCGAGGACCTCGTCGCCTCGACCTTCGAGGGCCTGCTCGGGGCGGGCGTGGACATCATGGAGATCGGCTACTTCACGTCGGCCCATGCGCGCGGCGAGCACGACGGGCCCTGGCGCAACGTGCCCGAGGAGCTGCTCCGCCGCGTGGCGCGCGAGAGCGACATGCGCCTGTCGGTGATGGCCGACATGGGCCGCCTCGACATCGAGGACCTGCGCCCCGCCGAGGACAGCCTGATCGACGTCCTCCGCATCGCGACCTACGCCCACGACGTGCCCGATGCCGTCACCCTCGCCCACCAGGCGATCGAGCTGGGCTACGAGGTGCACCTCAACGTGATGGCGGTGACCCGCAACACGCCGCAGGAGGTCGATGCCTTCCTGGCGCGGCTGCGCGACAGCCAGGTCGCCGCGGTGTCCATCGTCGACAGCTTCGGCGCGATGTACCCGCACCACCTCCGCTACCTCGTGCGCAAGTACAAGAACTGGCTGCGACCGGACCAGCTCGTCGGTGCCCACCTGCACAACAACCAGCAGACCGCATTCGCGAACGCCATCGCCGCGATCGACGAGGGCGTCGACATCATCGATGCCACCGTCTACGGCATGGGCCGAGGCGCCGGCAACTGCCCGCTCGAGCTGCTGCTCATGTACCTCGACGACCCGCGGCACGACGTGCGCCCGGTCCTCGACCTGATCCCGCGCTACGCCCCGCTCAAGGACACGCTCCGCTGGGGCTACTCCGCGCCGTACGGGATCACCGGCTGGCTCAACCAGCACCCCCGCACCGCCATCGCGCGCATGGCCTCCGACCTCCGCAACGAGGCCCGCTCGTTCTACGAGGAGCTCGCCGAGCACCGCGAGAACACCCCTCACCTCCCCCTCACGGAGCCCTGATGCCGCGCCCCGAAGGCCACTACGTCCTCGCCCCCAACGTGCACCTCACGGTGATGGAGGCCGAAGAGCCCGGTCCCACCGCGCTGATCCAGGCTGGCATCCACGGGGACGAGGTGTGCGGCGTGCACGCGCTGCAGGAGCTGCTCGAGGAGGGCCTCCGCCCGTCGCGCGGTCGCCTGCTCGTCGTGCCGGTGATGAACGTGCCCGCCTACCGCGCGCGTCAGCGTGCCGCGCCGGGAGGCCTCGACCTGAACCGGAGCTTTCCCGGCGCCCACCACAGCGACAAGCGCGAGGAACGGCTCGCAGCGGTCTTCATGGACCTCGTGCGCGACGAGGCGCCGGCCCTGGTCGCGACCCTCCACGAGTCCCACAAGCGCTACGACCCGAACGTGCACCCGAGCTTCGGCCAGACGCTCGTGTACGGCGTGAAGCCGATGCCACCGCTCGTCGGCACCGTGGTCGACCGACTCAACGCCGAGCTCACCGACGACGCCGAGCGCTGGGCCACCCACTTCTTCCCTGTCGCGACGAGCTCGACCGAGGTCATCGTCGACGCCTTCGGGTGCATCGGCGTGTGCGTCGAGACGTGGATGGGCTTCGACGAGGCGCGCCGCGTCCGCATGCAGCGCCGCGTGGTCGAGCTCATGCTCGAGACGCTTGGCTTGCTCGAACCGCAATAATCGCTGATCCACAGGCCCGCACCGCACCGTTCGACGACAGACGGCTGTCAGCCACTTGAAAGTGGGTGACAGGGATGCCGGTCGTATGCATCGCCACCTGATTGGAGGTCACATGTTCACACTGCTGCTCGCCACGTTTGCCTTTGCCCAGGAGACCGACTTCTCCGAGACGGACAAGGAGGGAGAGGCCGCCGAAGCCCCCGAGGCCCACCTCGGTGCGGAGCTCGGAGGTCAGTACACGACCGGAAACACCGAGTTCTACCTGCTCACGGGCGGCATGAACGGCTCGTACAAGTGGGCCCGGAGCAAGGTCGGCACCGTGCTCGGAGCCAACATCGGCAGGTCCCGCGTCGACGCCGACGGTAGCGGAACCCTCGACGACGCCGAGCGCGGCGTCGCCATGAAGCAGACGGCGCAGAAGTACTTCATCGACGCGCGGTACGACTTCTACCTCTCCGACCACGACTCGCTGTACTTCCTCGGCGGCGCGCTGCACGACTACTACGCGGGCCTGTCGCTGCGAACCCACGAGCAGGTCGGCTACAGCCGCACCCTCATCGGCACGGACGAGACCACCCTGCTCGCCGAGCTCGGTGTCGACGACGCCCAGGAGTGGCAGCTCGTCGACGGCGTGCGCGGCGAGATGATCCACATCTTCGCCGGCCGCGCGATGGTGAACTTCACCCACAAGTTCAACGAGAACGTAGGCATCGAGGAGAGCATCGAGGTCTACGAGAACTTCCTCGATACCGCGGACCTCCGCCTATACAACAAGGCCGCCGTCACCACCAAGCTGTCGGACATGTTCTCGCTGCGCTTCGGCAACCAGATCACCTTCGACAACAAGCCCGTCGAGGGCTTCCGGAAGCTGGACCAGACCACGACGGTGACCCTCGTGGCCTCCATCCTCTAGCCTCCGTCCCCGACTGCCTCGCGCCGGCACCCTTTCGTGCCTGGCGCATCGACCCGACTCTGGAGTCACCCCATGCCTGATTTTGCATCCATGACCCCCGAACAGCTCAAGGCCTACTACGACATGGCCTTCCCGCTCTTCTCGGGCTTCTTCATGGCGATCCTGATCATGTTCGCCGGTTGGATCGCGAGCAAGTGGGCCAACCGCGCGGTGCTTCGCGCCGGTGAGCGCTCGAAGCTCGACGAGGCCCTCAAGCGCTTCCTCGCGAGCATCGCCCAGTACACCGTGATCGCCGCCGCCGTCATCGCCGCCCTCGGCAAGGTCGGCATCGAGACGACGTCGCTTGTCGCGGTGTTCGCCTCCGCTGGTCTCGCCGTCGGCCTCGCCCTGCAGGGCTCGCTGTCGAGCTTCGCGAGCGGCGTGATGATCCTGTTCTTCCGGCCCTTCGTCATCGGTGACCGCGTCACTGCCGGCGGCGAGACCGGCAAGGTCAAGGACATCGGCCTCTTCGCGACGACCCTGATGACCGCCGAGAACCACACGATCATCCTGCCGAACAGCTCGGTGATCGGCGGCGTGATCAAGAACTTCACCCGCGAGGGCACCCTGCGCGCGAGCATTGGTGCCGGCGTAGCCTACGGCGCTGACCTCGAGGCGGTGCAGGAGGCCCTGCTCGCCGCGTGCAAGAAGTGCGATCTCGTCCTCGAGGAGCCGGCCCCCGCCGTCGCCTTCGTCGACATGGCTGCGAGCTCACTGAACTTCAGCGTCATGCCGTGGTGCAACGCGGCCGACCTTCTCGCGGTGAACCACCAGGTGCGCAGCAACATCTACAACGAGCTCAATGCCCGCGGCATCGAGATCCCGTTCGACCAGATCGTCGTCCACCAGGCGCCCGCCGAGTAGCCCTCGCCGCATCGCCCTTCGCCCCGTTGGTTCCGCCAGCGGGGCTTCTTCGGTTTCGGGGAGCCGACCTCGCCCGCTGATACGCTGCGTCCGTGGAGGAGCTCATGCTCGACGCCCTGCTCGCCGAACACGGCCTCGATCCCGCGCACCCGGACGCGGTGATGGACGAGGCCCGGCACTGGGTTGCCCACCCGGGCATCGACAGCGACGACCTCGTCGACCTCACGGCCATGCCGTTCGTGACCATCGACGAGACGACGTCCAAGGACCTCGATCAGGCCGTGTTCATCGAGCCCTTCGGCGAGGGACACCGGGTGCACTACGCCATCGCCGACGCCTCGTACTACGTGCGCCCCGGAACGGCGCTGTACACCGAGGCCCTGCGTCGCGGCGCCTCGTTCTACCTGCCGGGACTCGTGATCCCGATGCTGCCCAAGGTGCTCTCCGAGGACCTGATCTCGCTCAACCCCTACGTCGACCGCCGTGCCCTGGTGTGGTCGGTCACCCTCGACGCCTCGGGCCACGTGCGCGACACCCGCGTTCAGCGCGCCCGTGTGCACAGCCGCGCGAAGCTGGCGTGGGGCGAGGTGCAGGGCTTCTACGACGGCGGTGACAGCCCGGCCCCGGGCCTGGAGGCCGAGCTGCTCGCGCTCAAGGCGGTCGGCGAGAAGCGGCTGGCCCTGGCCGAGGCGCGCCACGTCGTGCACTTCCGTCGCAAGGAGGTCGTCGTGCACCTCGACGACGGCGATGGAAGCTTCGTCGCCGTCAGTGACGAGCGCCTCGACGTCGAGCGCTACAACGAGCAGATCTCGCTGCTCACCAACGAGGTGGGCGCCCGCTTCCTCCAGGAGGACCACCCCGACCCGCACCCGATCTACCGGGTGCACGAGCCGCCGAGCCACGAGCGGCTGCGACGGCTGGTCAGCCACGCCGATGCGGTGCTCGCCGCACACCACATGGAGCAGTGGCGGTGGAAGCCCGACGAGGAAGGGCTCGCCGCCTGGCTTCGTCGCCTGCCTCGCGCGGGCGAGGAAGGTCGCGTGGCCCAGGCCATCCACCACGCCGCGATGCGCTCGAGCGGCCGGGCCGTGTTCCAGGCCGAACCCGGACGCCATCACGGCGTCGGCGCCGAGGTCTATGGTCGCTTCACCGCGCCCATGCGCGAGATCGTCGGTGTGTTCCTGCACGAGGAGACCGTCGAGAAGCTCCGCGGTGCCCCCTTCCCCGAGAGCCTGGGCTGGGCGGACGGGGCGCTACGCGAGGCGGTGATTCACGCGAGCGACGCCGCGCGTAGCCTGCAGCGAGAGCTCGACCAGGAGGCCAACCGCCTGGTGCTCGACCAGCTGTTCGCCGAGGATCTCGCCGCCGGGCGCGCGCGGCGCGGCACGGTGATGGAGGTATCTCAGGGCAAGGCCTTCGTGCAGCTCGACGACCCCGCCATCGAGGTCAAGGTGTACCGCGCTCACCTCGAGAAGCACTGGGGCGAGCGGGCCGAGGCCGAGGGCGTGGTGTTCCGCGGCAAGACGAGCGGCGCCGTGCGCCTGGGGGTCGGCCAGGAGGTCGGGGTCGAGGTCGTGTGCAAGGACGAGCAACTCGACCGTTGGGAGCTCTACCTCACGCCTTGAACCCTCCGCGTAGGGGGCCACGACGAGCGATCCGCGGACGCGGCCCCGATGACCGAACCGCCTGCCGACCCGCTTGAAAAGCCACTCGAAGAACTACGAAAACAAACATACGAAACTTTTCGTTGATCAATCGCAGGGGTGTCGATACGGTGGGGACCATGAGCAAGAAACCCACCGACACCGAGCTCGAGATCCTCAACGTGCTGTGGCAGCACGGGCCGTCCACGGTCCGCCAGGTCCACGACGTCCTGAGCGCCGAGCGAGACCTTGGCTACACCACCGTGCTCAAGATGCTGCAGGTGATGTTCGAGAAGGGCTTCGTCGTTCGCGACACTTCTTCGCGCAGCCACATCTACACGCCGACGCACAGCGAGAAGGCGATGAAGGGAAACCTCGTCGCCGACCTCGTCGACCGGGCCTTTGCGGGCTCGCCGACGCGCCTCGTGCTCGCGGCCCTCTCCGAGCGGCCGGCCTCGGCCGAAGAAATCGACGCCATCCGCGCGCTGCTCGACCAGATGGAGGACACGTGATTCTCGAAGCCTTCGCGACCTCGCTCCTGCACTCGCTGTGGCAGCTCACCGGCATCGGTGCTGGCGCAGCCGTGCTCCTCCACGCGCAGCAGTGCCCTCGCCGCCGCTACGCCACGGGCGTGGTCGGCCTGTCCCTCATGGCGTGGGCCCCCATCGCGACCACCGCGTTCCTGCTCTCCCAGCCCCCGGGGGCCGTGGGTGGACCCGGCACGGCGGTCGCCGAGGCGAGCATGGGCTGGCACGCGTGGCTGGTCGGCGCGTGGACGGTCGGCGTCGTGCTCACCGGCACCCAGGCGCTGGTCGAGCTGCTCCGCATCGAGCACCTGCACTTCACCGGCATCTCCGCGCCACCGGACCTGCAGGCGCGCTTCGAGCGCCTCAAGGATCGGGTCGGCGCGCCGGCCATGGCCGCGCTGCGCCTCGTGCCGCGCGAGATGAGCCCGGTGGCCGTCGGCTTCCTGCGTCCGACGGTGCTCCTGCCCGCCGCCCTGCTCGCCCGGCTGTCGCCGCAACAGCTCGAGGCCGTCCTCGTGCACGAGCTCGTGC
>SBGP01000031.1 GCA_006226595.1 Deltaproteobacteria bacterium | reverse complement strand
GCTCTCCGGAGAGCAGCCCGTAGGTCGCGAGCACCTGCTCGGTTCGTGTGCCCAGCTGCAGCCCGCGCGTCACCGCGCCCGCCGAGTGCGTGGTGATCAACAGGTCCTGCGCCGACACCTCGCCGCCCAGCTGGCGCGCGATGGCGCGCGCGATGGCCGCCCGCTCACGCGGAGGAAAGTGCGTAAACGCGAGCCTCAGGGAGGGCAGCGCCTCGAGGAACGGGTCCAGCCCGACCTGACCGATGCGCTCGGTGAGGGCGGCGAGCAGTGCGTCGAGCTCGGTGAGGGTCTCGCGCGTGACCGCGAACAGGCCGCCAAGCCAGTCCCCGAGGGACGCGGTCGGGGTGCCCCGCACCGCTCTGAGGGCCTCGCCTCCGACGTCCTCGCCCTGTGCGTAGCGAAGCCCCACGGCGGCGCCCCGCAGGTCCCAGGGTGCCGTGGGGTCGCCGCTGCGTCGCGCGAACAGGGCCGCGGCGATGGTGGGCGAGGTGGGGTCGAGAGGCGCGAAGCGCAGGGCATCGCGGATGGCGCGGGCAAGCAGTCCGTGGGCCGGGTCGCTACCGCCTCCCTGCCGTTCGAACAGCCACAGTCCGCGGTCGAACACGCTCTGAACCACCTGGGGGAGCGCGGGATGATGCGCTTGTGCGAACAACGTCGCGTGCCGCCACAGGTCGGTGAGCAGCCCGAGTACGCGCCCCACGTCCCCGAGACCGAGCTCCTGGCTCACCGCGTGCTTGATCCGGTCGAGCAGCTCGTCGACGAGCGCGTCGAGGCCGACGAACCAGGCGTCGACGAGCACCACGCCCACGTCGCCGATGCCCTGACCGCGGGCCAGGCGCTCGGTGAGCACGCCCCGCGCGGCATCCTCCAGGGTGCCGCCGTACACGCTCGCCTCGAGTACCGAGACCTCGCGTCCCTCGTGGTCGCGCACGTCCCAGCTCTCGCGGTGCTCGGGCGATGCCGGGTCCCGGGGACCGCTGGTTCGCGTGAAGCCCGGAATGCCGAGTAGCCTCAGCCGGTGCAGCACCCGCGAGCGCGCTCGGTCCTCGGCCTTGTCGAGGTCCAGACGGACCTCTCGCGGCGAGACTTCTGGTGTAAGTCCATGGCGTTCCAGATCGATCCGAACCGCCTCGGACAGCGGGGGACGTGGCGTGTCGGGGTGCACCCTGCCCCGTGCCCTGCCTTGAAACGCCTTGAGCAGCAGCAGCAGCCGCGCGTCGGTCGAGGGCATCACGCCGCGCGTCGTCCAGGGAGGCGGTGCGTCCAGGGCCTCCTTGATCACGGCGCTGCACAGCGCATCGAGCACGTCGCTTCGCGTGGGCACCCGGTGACGTCGCATCGAGGCGAGCGTGGCCAGCTGGACCTCGACGGCGATCCGGTCGGCCACACTCACCGCGTGCCCCGCCTCGCGCAGGGCGGCGATGCCGGCCTCGACGTGCCGTGCCGCCGCGACTGCGTGGTCCTCGTCGAACAGCACCTGGTACCAACCCGGGGAGGGCATGCCCGAGGCGTAGCCGCTGAAGCTGTCGAGTCGCTCGTGCGACCAGGGCACCACGTAGCTACCGGTGCGCGCGCCCGGCGGAAGGGCGGGGGCCTCGGGCCAGGTCGACGGCATCTCGGGCCACGCGCGCTCGAGGAAGGGCTTGTGATAGCCGCCGCACACCGCGACCACCTTGCCCCTCGCGGCCCCCCAGGCCATCGCCTGGGCCATGAACGCCTCGCGCTCGGCGTCCCCCGGGTCCGCCTCGTCGCCTTCCTGTCGGATCTCGGCGAAGTAGAGCTCGAGCCGCGCGAGGAGGGCTTCCGGGCGGTCGGGCTGCTCGAACAAGTGGTCCCACACCCCGTCGAGTCCGTCCATGCCGAGGCGCTGCGCGAGCGCCGCCATCGCCTTTCCGTAGCGGTCGACCCGGTCCGCGGTGCGGTTCTTTCCCGGGCTGTAGAAGCTCATCGCCCACGCGGGAAGGTCCATGAAGCGCACGACCTTACCGTGTCGCGCGGCCCACGTCAGGGCCACCCACTCGGGGGAGGTCGCGCAGAACGGGGTGTAGGAAGCGGCCCGCACGCCCTCGCCGGAGAGGAAGTGGAACAGGGCGAGGGGCAGCTCGTGGGCGAGCTCGGTGAGCTCGTCGAGCCGCTCGTTCATGTCCGAGGGACCCTCGATGAGCACGACGTCGGGCTGCTCGCGGTCGAGCACGTGAGCCACGACCCGCGCGCATGCGGGCGAGTGGTGCCGCACACCGACGACGTGCACGCTCATCGCGCGCTCCTCGGCTGGGGCAGGGGCCTCACCCCTTGGCCTTCGGGTTCGGGAGCTCGGTTCGCGCCTGGTAGAACGCCGACCACGCACTGCCCTTGCGCTTGGCCACCTGCTGCTCGAGGTAGGCTCGCAGCCGATCGAGGTCCGAGAGGTCCTCCTTCACCACCGCGCCCGCCATGCTCCCGACGATCTCGCTTGCCGTCGCCTTGCGTCCATGCAGGAAGTACGCGTGGATGCCAGCGGCGGTCGCCACGCTCACCGCCTCGGCGGTGGAGAGCACGGTCGTTGGCCGGTCCATCGCGCCGCCGTCCTCGGTCGCCCCCTGCCGCAGCTCGCGGAACGTGGTGACGAGCACGTCGAGAAGGTCCTCGTCCACGGGGTGCGGCACGCCGGCCTCCTCGAGGGCCTTGGCGCTGCTTCGCTTCACGAGGTCGAGCTCGATCTGCTTCGACTGGATCGGGAACACGGTCTCGAAGTTCAGCCGTCGCTTCAGCGCGGCGCTCATCTCGTTCACGCCGCGGTCGCGGGTATTGGCCGTCGCGATGAGGTTGAAGCCGCGCTTGGCGTAGATCATGCCGCCGTCACCGAGCTCGGGAATCGCCATCACGCGGTCCGAGAGCATGGACAGCAGGCTGTCCTGCACCTCGAGTGGGCAGCGCGTGATCTCCTCGAAGCGCACGATGCGTCCCTCGACCATGGCCTTGTAGAGCGGCGCGGGGACGAGGCTGTTCGGCGTGGGGCCCTCGGACATGAGCAGCGCGTAGTTCCACGCGTACTTGATCTGGTCCTCGGTGGTCGCCGCGCCGCCCTGCACCACCAGGGTCGACTGGCCACAGATGCCCGCTGCGAGAAGCTCGGAGAGCCAGGACTTGGCCGTGCCGGGCTCGCCGACGAGCATCAGTCCGCGCTCGGTGGCCAGCGCGACCATCGCCCGGTCGACGAGCGAGGGGTTGCCGACGAACTTCGGCTCGATGCCCAGGCTGCGCTCACCGAGGATGAACGCTCGAACCGCCTGGGGCGAGCGCACCCAGCCCATCGGCCGCGGGTGTGGGTCGTCGGCGTCGAGGCGTGCGAGCTCCTCGGCGAAGCGGATCTCGGCGGGCGGTCGCTGGACGTCGGACATCAGCCCTCCGTGAGGGTGGAGAGGTCGAGCACGAGCTCGGAGAAGGTCACCGCGGAGACGCTACCCCAGGTCTTGCGGTCCTGTTTGTGCCACGCGCCGGCCTTGCGGAGCCACAGCTCACCGAGCTTCTGGTCTTCGTTGTACTCGGCGGCTCCGGCGAACAGGCCCGGGTCCAGCTCGAGCGATGCCTCGAGGCCACCGGGGAGCGGCTTGAGGTACTCCCAGATGCAGCCTGCATCTTGCGGCTCACCCTTCACCCAGCCCCGGCGGTCGAGCCCGACCACCTTGCCCCAGTGCACCACCGTGCCCTGCACGCGGGTGAGGGCCACGGCATCCTCCTCCTCCGGCTTACGCTGGAAGGTGGGTCGTGCGAGCTGGTCGAAGGGCTGCAGGATCTCGTAGTCCCCGAGGACCTCGCCCCATGCCTCGGCATCGTCGAGGTCCAGGCGATGCGGCAGGCTGATGCGCGCGTCGTCACCGAGCTCGGCGAACAGCGCGTCGAGGTCGAACTCCTCATCCTCGACATCGGCGAAGCCGCCGCCCTCGTCGACCCTGAAGGTTCGCACCAGCGCGCCCTCCGCGTTCACCGCTCCCCACACCAGGCGTCGCGAGAGGTGCACCATCAGCGGGTGCTCGAGGAAGAAGCGGGTCCAGTCCTCGGGCTTCCACCGGCGCTGGTCGACCATGGCGCGCTCGAGGCGCTCCAGCTGGGACTTGGCGGTGTTCCGGGCGCTCTTCTTGAGCTCCTTCCAGGCCTCGGTGGCCTCGGCGGCCTTCTCCGCGTCGTCCTTCGCGCCTGGCTTGGGCAGGTTCGCGCGACGCTTGCCCGACTCGTCGGCGACCCAGGGCTTGAGGGCCTCGTCGAAGCCCACTCGGAACTGCCGTGGGCCGAAGTCCAGCCACCGCGAGCCATCCGGGTCGAGGCCGAGGTCGGGCACCAGGCGGTCCGCCAGCTCGGCGGCGGTCAGGCCCCGGGCATCGGCAATCTCCTGGACCTTCTCGGCAGCCTTGTTCTTCAGGCCCTTGAACTTCAGCTTCTGCGAGATGCCGTACAGGTGCATCAGGGCGACGTCGGTGCCGATGGCGCGCAGTACGTCGAGTCCGAGCACGGCGCGGGCATGCGCGGCCTCGCCCGGCCAGCGGCGAATCATCGGGGTGATCAGGTTCGCTGCCTTGTCGCCGCCGAAGAAGCCCACCGCGGACAGGCAGTAGTTGTCCTTGCCGTCGGCGCCTCGGGCCAGCCACAGCTCGAACAGGCCGAGAGCGAAGGCCTCCAGGCTGCGCGGCGTACACGCCTCGCGCACCTCGTCGATGCCGACGTAGGGGTCATCTACCGGGGAAAACGCGATCATCTCGACCAGGGCGCTCACGCCGTCCGGGCCGACGTTCTCGCCACTGTGCAGCGTGACGGCAGGCAGGAAGGCGGGCACGACCCAGCTTGCGACCTTCTTGCGCTTGGTCGGCAGCAGGTTGCGGGGTGAGATGTCGTCGAGGGCCGCCAGCGCGTCGCGAAGCTCCGCGGGCAGGTCGAGCGCCGCGACGCCGTCGGGGTTGGCGCCGAGCAGGTCCCGAAGCAGGAACTGGGCCTTCTGGCGAAGCTTCACCTCGCTCGCCCCGAAGGCGACGGGCGCGATGCCGGCCATTGCGTGCGCGGGAAAGCGGCTGCACCAGGTCAGGATGAGCGGCTTGTACGACTTGCGGTCGTAGTGTTCGGCCATTACCGGACCCAGGCTCGCCGACGCCACGCGTGACAGGGCGTCCTGGCACTGCTGGAAGTTCGTGTGCTCCTGCATCCACGGCAGGCCCTCGAGGCCGACCTTGGCGAGCACCGTGAGCAGCAGGTCGCCCCACAGGTAGCCTGTGGGCGTCACGCCGGCCTGGTAGATGCGCTGGACCTGGGCCGCGTCATAGCGCCACGCCAGATCGCTCCATCCGACCTTGCCGCCACCCCAGGTCTGTTGCTGGCCCCAGCGGTTGGGGGCGGCCAGCCGCTCCTGCTCTCCGGGTTCCCAGGCGATGAACGGCTCGGGGACCGGCAGATCGAGGTCGAGCACCACGTCGACCGTGGACCTGGGCAGGGGCTTTCGCTGCCAGGGCGGGTCGCGCAGCACCGCGGGCCACTCCTCGACCGGGGCGATCGAGCCCGGGCCTTCGAGCAGGGCCTCGACGATGTCGCTGCGCCCGCCGACGGCCGCGCGACGCGCGAGCTCCGGGTGGTTGACCACTGCGGCCTTGAACGCGGCCTCGGCGGGGGTGCCGTGCTTCGGCTCCTCCTGGCCCCAGATCTGGAGCACCAGCGTGGCGTGCTTGTCGAGGTAGTCCTGCGCGACCTGGGTCTGGGCTCGCGTGCCCTGGAAGGCGCCGAAGAAGCGGGCCATCGTCGGGGTCACGCAGCGCGCCATGCGCTTGACCAGCTCGTCCTGACGCCACTCGGGCCAGCTGTTCCACGCCGCGACCAGCGCTCGGTCGGCGCGTGTGCCGTGCACCTGCATGAGCAGCACCGCGATGTCCGTGCGGGTGCCGTAGTCCGGCGGAGACTGGCCGATGACCTCCTCGGGCGCGGAGCACAGCGGCGGAAGCTCCGGGGGCAGCGGGGCCTTGCGGGCCACCAGTGCGTCGGCGATCTCGCGGTCGCGAAGGGCGAGGGCCGCGCAGGCGAGGATGGACGGATTCACCTGACGGTTCGAGAGCTCGCGCGCCCAGCGCTGAGCCTGGGCAAACACTGCGTCCTCGGCCTCGACGAGCCACGAGCCCACCCGCAGCGACAGCAGGCAGGCGTGGGAGAGCGGGATGCGCGTCGCGAGCACCGTGCACACGGACAGGGCGTGCAGCGGGTCGGCGGCGCCGAACGGGTCGACGAGCTCGGCGGGGAGCCAGTACACGCGCTGCAGGGCGAGCAACTGCACGAAGAGCTCGGCGTGATCGCTGGCTTCGCCGGGGGGCACGATGCCCTTCGCCAGGCTCTGGCGCATGGTCTCGAAGCGCGGTGGCAGGCCGTCGTAGCTGCGGGCGGTCCACAGGTTGCCCGTGGTCGACGGCGCCTTGAACGGCTCCTGCCCGCGGATCGGGACCCGGTCGAGGGCCTTGAGGTCCACGAAGCTCTCGTACGGCGGAAGGGGGGATGGCGGCACCGCAGCCGTCGCGCCCGAGGCGGCAGGGGTCGCGGGTGGCGGAGACGCGACGGGCACTGGGGTGGGGGCGGGCTTCGGCGCCGGCGCTGCGGTGGCCGTCGCACCCGATGCGGCGACGACGGGGGCGGGTGCGGGCTTGGGGGCCGGCACGGCCGTGGCGCCAGAGGCCGCGGGCGTGCCGACCTCGGCGTAGCCCTTCTTCGTCTTTGCGGCGATCTGCTTGGCCATCTCGGCGCGGGCGGCAGGCTCGTCCGCGAAGCTCTTCGTCTTTGCCTGTCCCTGGGTGCCGATGCGCCCCCACTGCGTGGTCAGGTCGCTTCCGCTGACGTGGATCTGCCAGAACTTGTTGGACTTGCCATCCGAGAACTCGAAGCGCCGCATGCCATCTCCTGCAAGGCAGGCAGCCTACCCCACCGAGGTCGGGCTCGCGGGGGCAGGAGCGGACGGTCTGCCACGGCTCGGCGAACGTACGGTGTAAGTGCCTGCTGAAGCCGCACGAACACGTTACCCGGCGGCGCTGACCCCTGGTGAATGATGCCTTCGATGACCGCCCCGACGCCTACGCCGCGCTTGACGCTGTGGCAGGTGCTCCCGGCCTTTGCCCTGCACCAGGCCGAGTTCCTCGCACTTCGCGTGGTCACCTGGCTCGCTGGCGCGGCACTCCCCGCGCCACCGCCGCTGACCGCCGCTCAGCGTAGCCTCGCCTTCGACCGCATCCGCGCGCTCGTCCCGTTGGTGCCGACCCCGCAGCCGCTGTCGTGGTGGGTGCGCGCCCAACGCCACCTTCGCGCGCTCGCGGCGGTCACCCTCGACGCCCCGGCCATGGCGCGTCGGCGCCTCGCCGCGGAGGACCGCGACTTTCCTCCGCAGATCGAGGCCGCGCTCGGCGACTTTCCGGTCTACTACCGCCGCAACTTCCACCACCAGACCGACGGCTACCTCTCGGTGCAGTCGGGCCGCCGCTACGACCTTCAGTTCGAGCTCGTGTTCTCGGGCATCGGCCATCGCGTACGGCGCACGGCGGCGAGCCATCTCACGCGCTTCCTGCACCCCGGACGGGCCTACCGCATGCTCGAGTGCGGCAGCGGCACCGGCGACCTCGGGGCCATCGTCCGCGGGCTGTACCCGGAGTCGGACCTGCTGTGCACGGACCCGAGCCTTCCGTACCTCGAGGTGCTCCGCGAGAAGTACCCGAGCCTACAAACCCGGCGCGAGCCGACGTTCATGGAGGACCTGTCCTTCGCGGAGGACCGCAGCCTGGACCTGGTGTTCGCGGGCTTCGTCTTCCACGAGCTTCCGCCGGAGGTCGCGGCCCGGGCGCTCGACGAGGCGTTTCGCGTGCTCGAGCCGGGCGGGATGCTCCTCCTGCTCGACAGCAGCCAGGCCACGGACGGCGAGGAGAACGCGTTTGCGCTGGATCGCTTCGCCGAGGAGTTCTACGAGCCGTGGTTCGCGGACTACCGCCCGCGCAGCTTGCAGGCGGATGTCGCGGAGCACGGGTTCGAGCTGCTCCACGCCGAGCTCGTGTACTTCTCGAAGGTCGTCGTCGCGCGACGCCCCTCGTAGCTACTGCGGAACGCTGCCGAACTGCCCGTACCACTCGAGGCTGCGGGTGCGGAACTCGTCGGGACGGACCTCGAACAGGTCGGCGTGGGCCACGTCGTCGGGCTGCCACAGCTCCTTCGGCTCGGGGGCCGCGTCGTACACCATCGGCCCGTATTCGGGGCCGTTGATGTAGTCGTCGAGCATGCCGTGCATCACGAACACCGGCGAGGTCATGTTCGAGGTCGCCTCGAGGTTGTCGTACTCGTCGTTGAAGAACCAGCCGGTCGGCAGGTCGTTGCCCGTGCCGTCGTCGGCGAGCAGGTTCGTGGACGGGAACATGGCCTGGAGGATGACCGCCTGGGCGTCGATCTCGTCGTTGGTGTGTGCCGCGACGCCCGAGCCCATCGACAGGGCCATCCACGGGATCTCGGACGGGTCGCGGTTCGTCTCGGACGCGACGTACTCGACCGCGGCGAGGCCGTCGGTCTCGAACACGCCCACGAAGGTCGCGGGGCCCTCGGACATGCCGAAGCCGCGGTAGTCGAAGGCGAACACGTCGTAGCCCCACGTCCCGTAGTACGCGATGCGCGGCCACAGGTCGTTGAGGTTGCTGCTGTTGCCGTGGAAGTAGATGATCGGCGGACGCCCGGCGTCGGCACCCTCGGGGCGGTACCACGCGCCGTGCAGGACCTGGCCGTCGCTCGCCTCGAAGGTCACGAAGTCGAGGAGGTTCGGGTCGATCTGCTCGGGGTCGGGATCGTAGGAGTCCGCGGTCGGCGCCGAGAACACCATGAAGTCCAGGGTCATGCACCCGGTGCCGAGGGCGAGCAGTGCAGTGAGGCTGGCGATGCGGCTCATCGGTCCCCCTTCTTGCCGATCTGGATGTCGAGGCCGAGCTGCACGGTGCTTCCACCGTAACCGCCCGGTCCACGCCACTCGGCTTGCATGTACTGGGTATCCACCCACGGGCCCCACCACGTGTACTCGAGCTGGAGTCCGACGCGGCCGAGGCGCGCGCGGCCGCCCACGTGGGGGTTGAGGTAGGCGTTGAACTCGCCCGGTCCGGGCTGAAGGAACAGGTCGACGCTGGTGAACAGCGCGTGCTCGCCGATCGGCCACACGAAGGTGCTCGCGGCGTCGAACCACATGCGCCCGGCGAAGGGCGGCTTTCCGGGACCGGCGTTGCCCGCGAAGGCGTAGACCACGCCGTCGAGCATGATGCGCGGGCGTGCCCCTTGGGGCTCGAGGACCTCGCGACTCACGCCGACGTCGATGCCCGGCACGCCGAAGAAGATCAGCCCGGTCGGGTAAAAGGCACCGTACAGGTTGGTCTTGCCGTCGAGGCCGTGCATGTACCCGACCGACGTGATCGGCAGGGGGATGGCCGCGCCGAGGTTGGCGTTGATCGGACCCCCGAACGAGGCGGTCACCGCGCCGGTGCCCTTCTCGAGCGGCTCCAGCGAGCGGGTGGCCGAGCAGCCGACGAGGGCCAGCGCGGCAAGGGCGGCGAGCATGCGTGTCATCGCGACTCCGGAGACCGCTCGTCTAACACGCTTGTTTGGCCGGCGTTTTCACACGTGTGTGTCGGTCGGCGGAACGACGAAACGCCGACGAGGAAGCCCTCGCCGACGCTGGTTCACGGCCTCGGTGGACTACAGCCGCAGGCCGCCGTCCACGTCGACCACGCGGCCGGTGAAGTAGTCGCACTCGGCTCACGCTCGCTGCGCTCGCTGCGTGGCCCCGCCCCTTCCCTCGTCGACCGTGCCAGGATCGCATGGCGAGCCATGCGTGGGGCACGGCCTCCTCGTCGGGAACGGGTCCGTCCTCGAGTGCGACGGCTGCCTACAGTCGCAGGCCGCCGTCCACGTCGACCACGCGACCGGTGAAGTAGTCACACTCGATGATGAACCGCACGGCACGCCAGATGTCGACCGGCTTGCCGAGCTTCTTGAGCGGGATGCCGCTCGCGATCTTGTCGAGGGCGGCCGGGGGCATGGCCTCGACCATCGGGGTGAGGATGAAGCCCGGGGCAATCGCGCCGACGCGGATGCCGTAGCGGGAGAGCTCCTTGGCCCAGGTCACGGTGTCGGCGGCGAGGCCGGCCTTGGCGGCGACGTAGTTCGTCTGGCCGTAGTTTCCGTGGCGGGAGATCGAGGACATGTTCACGATGACGGCGTCATCGACCTCGCGCTCCACGCAGCGCTTCGCGAAGGCGCGTGCGCACAGGAACGGGCCGGTCAGGTTCACGGCGATGACCGCGTCCCACTTGGCCTTGGACATGGTCTTCACCTCGCCGGTCTCGCGGTCCTGCTTGAGCAGCAGGCCGTCGCGGGTGATGCCGGCGTTGTTGATGAGCACGTTCAGACCGCCGATCGCCTCGGCCGCGTCGGCCATCAGCTTCTCGACCTCGTCCTCCTCGGCGACGTTGCACACAAAGCCGGGCACGCCCAGGGCCTCGCTGGCCTCCTTGACCGCGGCGGGGTCCAGATCGCAGAAGGCGACCTTGGCGCCGGACTCGGCGAGCTCCTTGGTGAAGGCGTACCCCATCCCTCGGGCGCCACCGGTAACGAGCGCCCGCACATCCTTGAGTTCCATGACTGTCTTAGCTCCTGCGCCTGATGATCAGCGCGATGAATAGCGGCCAGAGGGCCGCAGAGAGGGGGCTTGCTGCACTGCATCCCCCACAGGGTCGAAGGCCCGGGGTGGGCCCGTCATCGTCGGTGCCGAACGGGCCGGTATCGCCCGAGTCACCGCTGTCGCCGCCGTTGTCTTCGTCGGCGAGCACCCGCTCCACCCAGCCGAGGGTGTCGGCCTCGGTGTAGCGGTTGCCGAAGGCCTCCATCCAGCCGTTCTCGGGCGCGTCGCTCGACGCATCCACGAGCAGCTGGCCCGTGATCGGGCTCGCGTAGAGGAGGTCCACGTGGGACAGGTCGGCAATCTTGGTCTCGACGACTACCGCGCCGCGGGCGGTGAGCGCCGCCTCGTCGGTCGCGCTGCTCACGAACACCAGTCCGTCGCTGGCGCCGGTGACCTCGCCGAGGATGATCTGGCCGTCCTCGAGGCCCTTCAGCTCCTGGGTCGAGGCGAGCACCTCCACGCCGTTTTCGTTCACCGCGGTGATCAGCTGGGCCCACTCGGACGCGCTGGCCTGGTCGGCGAAGGTCTCGGCGAGGGCCGCGTCGCCATTGGGCATGAGCGGGTTCTTGCCGGCGAGCAGGAAGATCTCGATGCCCGGGTCCACACCGCGGCTGGCAACCGTGTCCACGAAGTCGCCGCCGTCGGCGATGGCATCGTCGATGCCGTCGCTGGAGGAGTAGTAGCCGACGCCGCCCTCGTAGGTCGTGTACCAGTCGACCTGGAGCGCGTAGCCCATCAGGTTGCTCTGCGAGCCCGGCAGCGGGTACGGCTGGCGCTTGAGGATCTGGCGCTGTCCGGGGAAGTGGTCGGCCCCGTCGGAGAGGAAGTCGATGTCCGCCAGGTCCACGGCGGTGAACACGTTGGCGGTGGTGTTCGGGTAGTAGGTGTTCCACGCGCTCGGCGCGAGGGCGCCATCCACGTCCGTCGACAGCAGGTTGCCCGACGAGTAGCGGTAGGCGGTGTCGATGCCGTCGAGCGGGGTGGCGATGAGCACCATGCGGCGGATGTCTCCGCGGTACGGCGTGCCGACCTCTTCGTACGCGGCGTCGCCCCAGCTCGCGCCGGCCTCGTGCGAGGCGTAGGTCACCGCGGCCATGCCACCCTTGGAGTGGGCGACGACGTCGACCTGAGCGGCACCGGTGTGCTGCTTGATCACCTCGATGGCGTCGGCGACGACCTCGGCCTGCATGAACACGTCGCCGTGCGGGTGCGCGAAGGTGAGCGCGTACACCGGCCGCCCGGTGCGGTCCATGCGCGTCGCCATCGTCACGAAGCCGCGGGAGCCGTTGTCGCCGGCGCCGGGCACCATGAGGATCGGCGTGCCCTCGGCGATGGCCTCGCTCGGCCCCACGTGCAGCAGGAACGTGCCGCTGTGCGGAGTGGAGGTGCCGAAGCTCGACGCAATCCACGGGGCGTAGTCGGCGTTGGGCCACGCGAGCCCGCTGTTGAACGCTTCCTGCTGGAACAGGGTCGTGTCCGGGTCGGCGTAGCGCTCGACCGAGGACCACAGCCGGATCGCGCCGTCCTGGGTGTGCGCCTGGTCCTCGGTGAACACCGCCTCGGGCGTGCCCGTGAACCCGGTGGTCGCGTGAGCCAGGGAGAGCAGCAGCGGAATCATGGCAGCCTCGCGAGGAAGTCGAGCAGCGCGGTGTTGAAGCCGGCGGGGTCGTCGTGGTGCACCGTGTGGCCGGCGCCGTCGAGCATCACCAGCTGCGCGCCGGGGATGGCGTCGCGACCGGACTCGGCGATGGTCTTCGTACGGCCGCCGGTGAACACCGGGTTCGGGATCATGCGGTCCTTGGTGCCGTACACGATCAGCGTGGGGACGGCGATGTCGCCGAGGCGGTCGGCCACCGGGTGGTCGAGCATGCCGGCGATCGAGCGGGACACGGCAACGCTGGTGCCTCGGAAGCTCTCGTGCTTGCCCATGCGCACGCGCTCCTCGAGCAGCCGCTCCACACCCTCGTCCACGTGGTTGAACACCTGCTGGGTGAACGCGACGCGCAGGTGGGTCTCGCTGGTGTACAGGGCCCGGTCCTCGGTCCAGTAGTCCTTCATCCACGCGCGAGCGCCGGCATCGAAGGTCTCGAAGCCCGCGGGTGCGGCGAGGGCGAGGGCGTCGACCTTCTCGGGGTGCTCGAGCGCCATGGTGAGCGCGGTCTGACCGCCCATGGAGTGACCGACGACCACCGCAGACTCGACCTCGAGCTCGTCGAGGAAGCCGGCGACGATGCTCGCGTACCAGGGCGGCGTGTACGGCGCGTCCGGGCGCTCGGACATGCCGTAGCCGGGCAGGTCGAGGGCGAGCACGCGGTAGCCCGCGGCGCTGACCTCGGGGATCTGGTACTCCCAGAACGCCATCCAGCTCGACAGGCCGTGCACGAACACGACGGTGCGTCCCTCGCCGCCGGAGTCGACGTACGCGAGGGTGACGCCGTCGACCTCGATGGTCTGCACCGGCAGCGGCGAGGCGATGTCCTCGGGCGCCATGGCGGGGAGGTCCCCGTAGCGAGGAGCGCAGGCGAGCAGGGCGAAGAGGGGCAGCATCAGAACACCAGCCAGTCGAGTCCGGCGTAGCCCACCCACGCCGTCTGGTTCACGAGGGCCGCGGAGCCGGGGATGAGGGCGCCACCGGTACCGTACACGGTCAGATAGGGGAGCGGCTCGTAGGCCACGCGCAGGTTCGCCTCGGTGCCGAGCGGGCCGGCGGCGGGGGCGATAGCGGTGCCGAAGCTGCCGCGCACGTTCACCTTGTTGGGGACGACGTCGTAGCCGATGCCGCTGGTCACCGCGGCGAGCCCGTCCATGCCGCCACTCACGTCGTAGGCCACCGCCACCGAGCGGTTGATCGCGCCGGGGTCGGGGAAGAGCAGCAGCATGCCGTGGGTTGCGTGCACCGCGCCGACCACGCCGTAGCTGTTGCCGGTGATCGTGCCGCTGTGGACCTGGATGTCGTCGTTGTCGGGCGAGGAGTACAGGCCCTCGACGCGGATCACGCTGCCCTTGCCCTCGGCGAAGCGCGCGCGGAACTCGCCGTGGGCGAGCAGTCCGCGGATGTCGTCGTCGTGCGCGATGGGGGCGTACATGCGGCCGAGCGTGCCGAACAGCGCGACCGAGCCGCCGACCGGGCCGTTGGTGAGCGGCGCGTTGAGGCCGACGTCCGCGCCGAGCCACACGATGTCCGCGTCGACCGTGGCCTGCGGCGGAGGCGCGAAGCCCTCGTCGTACAGGTTGCGAGCGGGACCACCCTGGATGCCGGAGAGCGCGGAGGTCGGGCCGTAGCCGAGGTCGGCGATGCCGCCGCTGCCGCCGGTGCGGTCCTGCAGGTACCAGAGGTGTGCACCGATCTCGATGCCGAAGGAGGGTGAGGCCATGAGGTCGGCCATGGTCAGCCACGCGTCGTCGGACAGCGAGAAGCCGTTCTCGGCGAGGGTGTAGCTGCCGAGGCGGTAGCGGACCCGGTCGCCGCTGTCGTCGGTCCACCGGCCGTACATCGTGAGGCCCGCGGCTTCGCTGCCGAAGAACATCATCCGTCCGCCGCTGCGCAGCAGGCCATCGGGGGTGACGTGGGTCGGGTCGCTGGCGCTGTCGGCGACCATCTGCAGGCCAGCGACGAAGTGCAGGTGGTGGTTGTTCGCGAGGCTCGGGTACACGTCCGCGTGCAGGCGGCGGGTCTGCAGGTTGACCTGGTCACCGCCGAAGCCACCGCCGGTGTTGCCACCGGTGCCGTAGGCCTCGTCGCCCCAGCCGAAGTCGACCTCGAAGGCGGCGTTGAGCGCGGCCTTGCCGTCCGTCGCGTGCGGCGTCCACGTGAAGAACGCGCCGGTGCGCTGCTCGACGTAGGCGGAGCGCGTGTTCGCGTCGGGCACGATGCCGTTGAGCCCGCCGAGGGTGCCGACGACCTGGCCGTTCACGAACGGGTTGGTCGAGAACAGGTTCGTGAACGTGCCGCGGATCTGAACCAGCGCAATGGCGCGCAGCTCCTGGGGCAGCGACTCCTCGGGCTCGACCTGGTCGAGGGCTGCCTGGTGGCGGCTCTCGACGGGTGCGATGAGCTGCTCGGAGGAGCCCGGGCCTTCCTGGGCCGCCGCGGTGGTCGCCGCGAGCAACAGGGGAAGCGCGAGCCAGCGGGAGGGACGGCTCATCGGTACACCTGCACGTTCGCGCCAGGGGCGAGGCTCGGGCCGCTGGTGCTGCCGAAGCCGGTCTCGGGGGTGGCGGGCGTGTAGCCGTAGTCGGGTACGGTCTGCACGACCTCGTAGGTGAGCGCACCGTCCTCGCCGATCTGCCAGATGCCCTCGGCGAACGAGGCGTAGGGCTCGGCCTGGGTCAGGGCGATGGTCTTCGGGTCGCTTCCGAGGCCCACGTCGTAGGTCCCGGTGAGGGTGGCCTGGGCGTTGTCCCGGTCGGTGACCACGACCTCGTAGCTGCCGTCGGCGTCGAAGTGGGCGTCCACGCGCACGTAGTAGAAGGGCTCGGAGGCGAAGAGCTCGGAGAGATCGGAGCCCTCGCTCACCCAGTCCCCGGCGATGCCGGACTCGGCGATGGTCGCCGTGTCCCCGACGCTCGGCGTGTAGTTCGGGTCGTAGTCGTCGACGAGGCAGCCCGCGAGGGCCACGGTCAGCAGGGCAAAGCGCATCAGCGGGCTCCCCGGGCGAGCGCCGGCTTGTCGATCTTGCCGGAGGCGGTGCGCGGCAGCTCGGCCATCACCTCGATGCGCTTGGGCAGCTTGAACCGGGCGAGCTTGCCGTCGAGGAAGGCCGCGAGGTCGTCGGCACACAGCATCGCGCCCGGGCGGGCCTCGACGAAGGCGTGTCCGACCTCGCCCCAGCGGGCATCCGGCACGCCGACCACTGCCGCGTGAGCGACCGAGGCGTGCTCGTAGATCACCGCCTCGATCTCGGCGGGGTACACGTTCTCACCGCCGGAGATGTACATCTCCTTGAGGCGGCCGCTGACCGTGTAGAAGCCGTCCTCGTCGGCGGTGAGCATGTCGCCGGTCCGGAACCAGCCGTCGACGAAGGACTTGGCGTTGGCGGTCTCGTTGCGGAAGTAGCCGAGAAACAGGGCCGGGCCCTTGAGCCACAGCTCGCCGGCCTCGCCGACCGCCGCGTCCGTGCCGTCCGCCTTGACCAGGCGCGTCTGGAGGTGGTGGATGGGCAGGCCCACCGTGCCCACCTTCTCGCGCATGGCCCACGCGGGCATCGAGAAGCAGTTCGGGCCACACTCGGTCATGCCGAAGCCCTGGCGAAGCGGGATGTTCCGCGACAGGTAGCGCTCGAGCAGCGGCACCGGCAGGGGAGCGCCGCCGCACAATGCGTCGCGCACGCTCGAGAGGTCGGCGTTCGCGAAGTCCGCGTGGTCGGCCATCATCTGGAAGATGGTCGGCACGCCCATGAGCAGGGTGATGCGCTCCTGCTCGATGAGCTGCAGGGCCTGCGGCACGTCGACGCCCTTGGTGATGACCACGCGTCCGCCGCGGTGCAGCAGCGGCGTGGACAGCGAGTTCAGGCCGCCGGTGTGGAACATCGGGGTGAACGTGAGCGTCGCGTCCTCGGGGGACAGGTCGCAGGCGAGGATGGTGTTCAGCGCGTTCCAGTGCAGCTGCTGGTGCGAGAGCAGCGCGCCCTTGGGCTTGCCCGAGGAGCCCGACGTGTACATCAGGATCCAGGGGTCCGAGAGTTCCGAGCCAGGGCCGGAGAGCCGCGCGTTGCCCGGGCCTTCCTCGATGAGCATCGCGTCGTCCATGCCCAGCTTGTCCTGGTGGGCGGCGTCGACGAGGACCACGGTGGGCTCGCAGTTGCCGAGCTGCCAGTGCAGCTCCTCGGAGGCCAGGCGCCAGTTCATCGGGAACAGGATGGCCCCGAGCTCGGCACAGGCGAAGAGCAGGGCGAAGGTCTCACCGCGGTTGTGGGCGAGCACCGCGACGCGGTCTCCCTTGCTCACGCCGCGGGCGGCGAGCTTGGCGGCCCAGCGCTGGCTGTCCGCGAACAGCTCGGCGTAGGTCCAGCGACGTCCCTGGGTGACGTCGTACACGGCCTCCGCGTGGGGGCGGAAGCGAGCGTGCATCTCGAGCCAGTTGCTGGTCGACTTCATCGGGTCACTCCAGTGGTCGCGGGCGCGGGCGCGCGGGCGGCCATGAGGAAGGCGAGGGGCACCGCGACGGTGAGCGCGATGCAACCGGTAACTCCGGGGTTGGCGATCTGCAGCGACAGGCCAAAGTGCAGGACCAGCGCGGTGATCGCCGAGGTGAACGCGACGCGGGCGTCGAGCGGCCCGTCGCGGAACAGGCCGACGAGCAGCGGTCCGGCGCTGGCGACCACGAGGCCGTACACGCCGAGCTGGCCGAAGATCAGCACCAGACCGGGCGGGTTGAGGGCCAGGGCGGCGGTGCCGATGGCCAGGCCGACCAGGGTCAGGCGCGAGGCGAGCAGGCCGCGCTCCCCGGGGACGAGGTCATTGCCGACGCTCGCGGAGATGGCGACGAGCAGGCCGTCGAGGGTCGACATGGCCGCCGCGAGAATCGCGACGTTGACGATGGCGCCGACCACCGGCCACGCGGCGAAGGCGACGGCGAGGTAGGCGGCGACGACCTGATCCTGGGCGACCGGCTCGGGGAGCACGAGGCGGGCGTAGGCGCCGGCGAGCAGGGCCACGCAGTACACCGCGAAGGCGCCGATGCCGATGGTGAGCGTCTTCTTCACGGCGGCGGCGTCTTCGACGTACAGCGCCTTCGAGAGCAGGTGCGGCTGGGTGGTGAGCGCGAGACCCATGAGGAACGGTACCAGCCACACCTCGGCGTGGGTCGAGAACAGCACGCTGCCCTCGTCGACGAGACCCGTGGAGGCGAGGTCGGTGGCGACCTCGGGGAGCAGGTGCGCGCCGGACAGGCCGATGATCGTGGCGACGACGAGCATCACCGCACCCTGGAGCGCGTTGGTCCAGGCGTGCGCGGTGGCGCCGCCCAGCGCGGTGTAGCCGAAGACGAAGGTGACGATGCCGAGCACGGCGGCGCGGTACTCGACGCCGAGCGCCGTCTTCATCACGTACGCGGCGCCGACGGTGACCAGCACGAGGTACGCGAGGTTGAGGATGTTCAGCGCGCCGAAGAAGCGGCGCAGTGCCCAGCTGTCGTAGCGCTCGCCGAGCCAGTGGGGGATGGTCAGCGCGTTGACCCGCTTGCCGACCTCCTGGAAGCGGAACGACAGGGCGAACAGACCGACCCCGAGACCGGCGAGCAAGGGCAGCGAGAAGCCGATGAGCGCGGGCAGGCCGTCGGCGTACACGAACCCCGGCATGATCACGAACGTGGCCGAGCTCGCAAGGCACGCGCCGAGGGCGATGCCCGCGACCCAGGGGTTCATCTTGCCGGAGCCGACCGCGAACTCGGAAGACGAGCCGGTCTGGCGGCTGCTCCACAGCGCGAGGGCGGCGGTGGCGACGGCATACAGGGTGAACAGGGCGATGGTCATGAGGTCGGTCCTCGGTTTTCGTGGAGGACATGTACCCTGCGATGCTGCGTTGCGTCAACGAATTTGGCTGCAGTGCAACATCGATCGCCGCGAGCTCGCCATTTCGGGCGATCCGCGGGACGAGCTTTTTTCGGCGAGGCGATCGTGGACCCTGCACGTGCACCCCGCATCCCACGGCGTGCATCGCCGTGAAGTGCAGGGTAGGTGCGGCTTTGTCGCTGGCGTCCCGCTGAGGTCGAACCGGGCCTCACTCGGGTGTCATGCTGCATCGCGGCATGGGCGTGTGCACATGCCCGGGAGGTGCGTCAGTGCGCTCGCATCCACCGGTCAAGCAGCGGGTAGAACACCTTGGGGCCGTATCCGCCGACCACCGCACCGATGTGGCCGGCCTCGAGCACCTCGACGGTGACGTCGTCGGAGCCGGTGGCCTCGGCGAGTGGCGTGCACGCCTCGGGAGGCGCGATGAAGTCGCGGGCACAGGGCAGCACGAGCACCGGGCAGGTGATGTTCTTCAGGTCCACGCGCTCGCCGCGAACCTCCCAGGTGCCTTCGATGAGCTGGTCTTCCTGGTAGGCCGTGGTGATGAACTCGCGGGCGAACCGACCCGGAAGGGGGACGTTCTCCTCGAGCCAGCGCTCGCGGGCCAGGGTGCGCGCGAGGCGCTCCGGGTCCTTGCTGGCCTGCTCGATCGCGATGAAGCGGGTCAGGTTGCCCATCGGGTCGAGCAGTCGGAACGAGGACTTCATGATGTCGACATCGACCAGCCCGTCGGGCCCGACCAGCGACTCGACGTCGCACACCTCGGGGGAGGTGAAGGTCGCGAAGCGGCCGGCGCCCGTGAACTTCACCGGCGCGGCCAGGGCCATCAGCCCGGCGACCCGCTGAGGCCGCAGAGCGGCGTACATCGCGGCCAGCGTTCCGCCCTGGCAGTAGCCGAGCAGGTACGCCTTGTCCGCGCCCGCGTGGTGGCAGGCTCGGAAGATGCTGCGATGCAGCAGGTCGAGGAGGATCTCGCCGACGCCGTGCTCGGCATCTTCGGCACCCGGGACACCCCAGTCGACGAGGTACACCGGGTGACCGAGGGCTGCGAGGCCGCCGACCAGTGAGCGGTCGGGCTCGAGGTCGCACACCGACGCCTTGTTGATCAGGCTCGGCACGACGACCACCGGGGTCTTGCGCGTGTCCGCATGGCTCGACGGCGCGTAGTAGCGCAGCTCCAGCTTGTTCTGCCGGTGCACGACTTCGCACGGGGTCGTCATGATCGGGGGCTTGGGGAGGTTGGCGAGCAGCCACATGCCGCGGCGAATGCGCGCAGCCTCCTCGGCACCGCCGATCCCGGCGAACACCTCTTCGATGCCGGCGAGCGGATCGATCACTGCACGTTGCCCTGGGTCTCGAGCCAGTCGGCGATGGCGTTGGGGAGCTTGGACGACAGGCACACGCCGACGTGGCCCGCATTGAACGACTTCTTGGTCACGGTACCACCCCACACGGCCTCGAGGCCCTGCGCGGCGGCGGGCGGGCAGATGTGGTCGCGGGTCGCGTCCATGATCAGCACCGGCGCCTTCACGTCGGAGAGCTTGACCTCGTGCCCGGCGATGAACCAGCCGCCCTCGATGAGGCGGTTGTCGAAGTAGCAGTTCTTGATGTACGCGCGGTAGGCCTCGCCCCAGAAGGGGATGTTGGCGCTGTTCCACGCCTCGATCGCGGACCAGGTCTCGATGAACTTCGGGTCCTCGAAGCGGTCCCACAGGCCGCGGTACTTCTCGGGCAGCGTGGTCGGACGCAGCCACACGAAGGACTGGCCCATCAGCGATGCGGGGAAGTTGCCGAGGTTGTCGACGAGCGCGTCGACGGGGAAGCTCTCGGGGTCGGCCCAGATGCCGAGGCGACCCGCGTGGCGGAAGTCCATCGGCGCGGCCAGGAAGGACACGCTGTCGAAGGCCTCGGGGTCGATGCCGATGTAGGCTGCCAGGAACGTGCCGCCCACGCAGTATCCCAGTGCGTGGAGCTCTTCGGCACCGTTCACCCTTCGGGCGTGCCGGCGAACCCGGTCGATGCTGCGGGGCAGCACGTTCGTGAGCAGCTCTTCCACGCCGACCTCGGCATCCTCGGGACCGGGGGTGCCCCAGTCGAGGATGTAGACCGGCACGCCACGAGCGAGCAGACCGCGAACCACGCTGCGGTGCGGCAGCAGGTCGAACACGGACCAGGTGTTGATCAGCGGCATGCTCACGAAGAGCGGTGCCGTCTTGATCTCCTCCGGCTCGAAGTAGCGCACGCAGGACTTGCCCTGCGTATGGATGATCTGATGCGGAGTGAGCCCGGTGGGGTAGCCCTTGAGCTCGAACTCACGCAGGAAGTGAGCGAAGTCGATGGCCTTCTGGATCATCACGCCTCCTCGGTGGTGGCGGTGGTCTTCTTGCGGCTACGGCTGCGCGAAGGGGTCTTGGGCGAGTTGCCCTCGAGCGCGTCGAGGCGGGCCTGGAGCGCGGCGAGCTGCTCACGCGACTCGATGCGGGCCTCGGCGGCCTCGATGCGGGCCTGCACGACCTCCTTCTGCAGGTCGGCCATGGTGTCGCCCATCTGAAGCAGCAGGTCCTCGACCGCGAGCACCTTCTCCTCGAGCAGCGTCGCGATGCGCGCCACGCGGGTGAGGTCGGTGCGGGTCGGCAGGTGCATGTTCGCGAGACCCTCGTCCATCGCCTTGGTGAACGCGCCGCGCGCCTGGGCCTGCGCCTCGAGGTTCTTGCCGAGTCCGGACAGGAACTGGGGGCTCTCGAGGACCTGGTCCCACCAGGTGCCCATGGCCTTCTCCCACTGCTCGTAGATGGCGCGGCTCGTGCCGGCGAAGTCGTCGGTGGTGCCCATCAGGGTCTCCTTTTGCTGCAGTGCACAGCTTGCGTCTCTGCTGATGGCGACCCCGGAAGCAGAGGCTTCAGGGGCCGCGAACAATAGAGCCGCTGGCCCAGAGATCAGGCCTTGGTCTCGGCGGGGGTCATGCCGGCGATGAAGCTCTTCTGCATCTCGCGGGTGGCCTTGGCGCTGGTCTCGAAGGCGGTGACGCTGGCATCGACCGCGGAGGTCATCTGCTTCTGCGCGACCTTCATCGCATCGAGCTGCCAGTCGAGGACGCGGTCGGTCATCTCGGCGACCATCTCGCTCTGGGTCTTCACGGCGTCGCGAACGTTCTGGGGGGTCTGGAACATGATGTCTTCCTCCGGGCCGGCAGGTTCGTCGCCGGACGTGGAATATGTACCCACCATGCTGCGGTGCGTCAACGATCTTTTTTGCGATGCAGCACAAAAACGATGAACACCGCTGTGGACGGTGCTTTGCGGGGCTTTCGCAAGCGCGGCCTGGAACATTTGGCTACCTCTCTGTCTTCAGGAGACGCGCGATGTTCGACCGACGAGAGCTTCTCAAGGCCTTCGGACTCGGTGCCGCCGGCGCCGGCCTCGTGGGCTGTGCGGACCCTCTGCCGCCCGCGGACCCGCGAGTGCCCATGCCGGCGGGCTGGGCCGGTCTCGGGGCGCCCTCCGCGGCGGCCTTTCCGCAGGGGGTGCAGTGCGGTGACCCCCATCCCGACTCGGTGATCTTGTGGACGCGTACGCCCTCGGCGAGCTGCGAGCTGGTGGTCGCCCGGTGGACGGACGGTGCCTGGGCGGAGGCCGAGCCGCTTGGGTGCACGGTCGAGGACGGAGGCTTCGTGCACATCGAGGTCGACTTCGAGCCGGATCAGCCGTTCGCCTACCAGTTCCGAGACGGGGACGGGGCGCTGTCCCCGGTCGGCTACGGTCGGTCGGCGCCGGCGCCGGATGCGGCGGTGAGCCTCGTCATCGGCGCGACCTCCTGTGCGAGCCAGGGCCACGGCGACTACCCGTCGATGCCCGCCGCGCTGTCTCGCGGGCCGATGGACCTGTGGTGCTGGCTGGGCGACACCATCTACAACGACGGCGTGTACAACACGTCCGGCTACCGCGGCAACTGGCAGAACCAGCTCGGCAAGGACGGCTTTCAGGCGGTGCTCGGCACCACGCCCGGCGTGTTCACCTGGGACGACCACGAGGTCGACAACGACTGGGGCGACACCGTGAACGGCCCCGAGGTCGATCCCGGCCGGCTCGAGATCGCCTACCAGGCCTTCTTCGACCACACCCCCACCCGTCGCTTCGACGACCCGCGGCGCATCTACCGCTCGTTCCGTCTCGGGCGCACCGCCGAGGTGTTCGTCATGGACTGCCGCGGCGAGCGCGACGAAGAGGGCGGCGTGTACATCAGCGAGGCGCAGATGCAGTGGCTGCTCGAGGCGCTCTCGGCGTCGACGGCGACGTGGAAGCTGTTGCTCAACAGCGTGCCGATCAGCGACCTGCCCGGTCCCTACGACATCGACCAGGTCATCCGCGATCGCTGGGACGGCTACCCGACGCAGCGCGCGCAGCTCCTCGATCACATCGCGTCCAACGAGATCACCGGGGTGCTGTTCGTCTCTGGGGACGTGCACCACGGCACCTTCTGTCGGGTGGACGCGGCAGGTGGTGCGGGCGCGAACCTGCTCGAGATCTTCACCGGCCCTGCCGGCTCGTCGCTCAACCCGCTCGGCAACCTGCTCGAGAACGAGCCCGACCAGTTCCTGTGGTCCGCCGCCGTGTGGAACTGCGTGCGCATGGAGCTTCATCCCGCGGGCTTCTGCCACATCGAGGTGGTCGGCGAGGAGGGGCAGACCTGGCTCGACACGCTGTTCGATGATCGTGGAGAGATCTGGTATCTGGAAGGCGAGCACCCCGAGTGATCGCCGCTGCACAGCCCACGGACTAGTCTGCCGCCATGATCCACATCAAGAAGTACAGCAACCGCCGGCTCTACGACACCGAGAACTCCCGGTACGTGAACCTCGGTGAGCTTGCCGAGCTGATCCGCGGCGGGGAGACCATCCAGGTCTCGGACGTGAAGACCGGCGAGGACCTGACCCACGGCGTGCTGCTCCAGATCCTGCTCGAGGAGCAGGGTGGGGGCGCGCTGCTCCCGCCGTCCTTGCTGCACCGCATCATCCGCAGCTCCGTGGACCATCCGGTGCAGAAGCTCATCCTCCAGCAGATCTCGGCGGGCATGGAGCTGCTCGAGGCCCAGCTCTCGGCGCTCGAGAAGCAGTTCCCGACCTTCAAGCAGCGCGCTGCCGCCGCCGCCAGGGGCGCCGCCGCACCGCCGCCGGAGCCGGAGCCCGCCCCGGAGGAAGGGGGACAGGATGCGGAGCTCGCAGCGCTGCGCGAGCGCCTCGCCGCCCTCGAGAAGCGTCTCACGCGCTGAGCCCGGTCGACATGCGCCTCGGCTCTTGAATCCAGCGGTGCAATGGGTTCATGGTGGGGGAAGAGAGGCGCATCGTGTCACCCGTCGTGAGACATCCTGAACTACAGCTCACCCGCTTCCACGACCTGGTGACCGTCGCGCCGGAGATGCGCGAGCTGTTCACGCTCATCCGCCGGGCGGGGCGGTCGGACTCGACCGTGCTCATCCGCGGCGAGAGTGGCACCGGCAAGGAGCTGGTCGCCAACGCCCTGCACCTCGAGTCGACGCGAGCCAGCAAGCCGCTTCAGGCGGTGAACTGCGCGACGTTCACGAGCGAGCTGCTCGCGAGCGAGCTCTTCGGTCACGTGCGCGGTGCGTTCACGGGTGCCATCCGCGACCGCAAGGGGCTGCTCACCCTCGCCGACAAGGGCACGCTGTTCCTCGACGAGGTGGCCGAGCTGCCCATCGATCTGCAGGCGCGCCTGCTGCGCGTGCTCCAGCTCCGACGGTTCACGCCCGTGGGCGACATCCACGAGCAGGAAGTCGACGTTCGGCTGATCTCGGCGACCAACGCGGGCTTGCGCGAGCTGGTCGCCGAGGGGCGCTTTCGCGAGGACCTGATGTACCGCCTGCGGGTGGTGGTCCTGTACCTGCCGCGGCTCGCCGAGCGTACGGGTGACGTCGAGGCGCTCACCTGGCACTTCATCGACCAGTTCAACCAGCAGGGAAACCGGTTCATCGACAGCATCGACCGCGATGCCTGGGCGGCGATGCGCAGCTACCCGTGGCCGGGCAACGTGCGCGAGCTTCGCAACAACCTCGAGCAGGCCTTCGTGCTCGGCGAGGGGCCGACGCTCAAGCTCGGCGAGCTCGCCCCCGAGCTGCGCGGTGAGGGCCCCGAGCGCGTTGCGGCCGGTCCCACCACCCTCGTCGACCTCGAGCGAGACCAGCTGATGGAGGCGTACCGCGAGACCGGCGGCCACCGCGGCGAGATGGCCGAACGGCTCGGCATCAGCCGCCCGACGCTGTATCGGCGCCTCAAGAAGCACGGGCTGCTGTAGCGCGACGTCGGGTCCGAAGCGCCCGGCGCACGGCGGAGGACCCTAGCCGCAGCTGCCGTCGGCGTAGCTTGCTGCGGTGCACAGCACGCCGTGCGGCGCGCGGTCTCCGAGGACCAGGCGCGCTTCCTGCCCGTCCGGAGGCTGGTCGAAGTCGTAGGCGGGCACGTCGGTGAACGCCGGGCTGAGGGTCTCGACCATGTTCCGATACAGGAACCAGGCACGGTCCGGCGCGGACCAGGGCACGAAGCGGTGCCCGCGAGCGGTGGCCGCCGCCTCGCTCTCCGGGTCGCCGATGGCGACGGTGACGACGCCCTCGTCCCCGAGGCTCGCGTCGTGGTCGGTGCGGTAGGTGTACGTGCTCCAGTCGCCCTGGGACAGCGACCAGTAGCGGACCGGCGCGCTGCCGGCGGGACCCTCGGCGTGGGCCGGTGCCGTCCAGCTCAGCACGAGCACGTCTCCGGCGCCGCGCTCGACCTGGGCGATCAGGTACTGGTTGTCGCGGGTCGGGTAGGTGCCGTCCGAGACCAGTCGGTAGAAGTAGACCTCGTCGCGCTCGGGCACCACCGCGTCGGCAACGAAGGCCTCGAGCAGGCCCTGGGGCACGCTCACGGGCGCGCTGGCCTCGGGGGGCGCCTCGGAGGCGCCATCGGGGAGGTCGAGCTGGTCGATGTAGGGCAGCGAGGCCCGTTCAGGGGCGGCTTCGGAGAGGTACTGCCGCATGAACACCGACCAACGCGGGATACCCGCGGGCATGACGCACACGTTGTCGTGTTCGCCAGGCGCGGTGGCCGCCTCGTCGACGAGCCACAGGGTGAAGTGTCCGCCGCCGCCGTCCCACGGAGCGCCATCGTCGAAGACCAGCGCGCTGTCGCGGACGTTGTCCACCGGGGTCCGGGCCTCGTCGTCGTAGCAGTCGAAGCCGATGTAGCGGGCGTCGTCGAGCACGCCGGTGAGCCGGATGGCCTGGTTGCGGGAGGGCGCGTCGAAGGCGTAGCGCCAGTACACCGCGTTCGTGTCCGGCCAGAAAGGCACGCCGGCTTCGCTGCCGACGAAGGGCTCGCCCCACACCGCGTCCGTCGCGTTCTCGGGGACCTCGGGGACCGCCGGGTCACCGGTACATGCGAGCAGGAGCAGGAGCGAGAGGGAGCGCATGCCCCAAGCCTACACGCAACGAGCCCTCCCGCCGCGACTGCGAGGGGAGGGCCCGGGCTCGGTGCGCGGTGACTACTCGGTCGGCCGGCCCGAGGCCTGCCACGCGAGGGTGCCACCGCTGACGTTGACGGTGTCGAAGCCCTTGGCGGCGAGCTCGCCGGCGGCGCGGGCGGAGCGTCCACCCGAGCGGCACACCAGGTAGATCTCGCCGTCCTTGTGGGACTCGAGCTCGCTGGTGCGGCCTCCGATCTCGTCGAGCGGGATGTTGACCGCGCCGGGCACGTGGCCCTCCGCGAACTCGGCGGGCGTGCGCACGTCGACGAGGATCGGCACCTTCTTGGCGTCGAGATCGGCGGCGAGCGCGTCGACGTCGATGTCGCGCTGGGCACCCGCCTCGACACCGGGCGTCGGGGCGGCGGGGGGCGCGGCGTTGCCGCATCCGAAGGTCAGCGCGAGGAAGAGCGGGAACATCTAGTCTCCAGCCTTAGGCGGTGGCGGGCGCCTCGCGCCCTTTCCATGCCTCGTCCACCATGTGGAAGAGAAGCATGCCGCCGGTGAGGGATGCGGTGAACACGAGGCCCTCGCCGAGGCCAGAGCCGGTGCTCACCAGTCCGGGACCCGGGCAGTAACCGCCCAGCGCCCAGCCGACACCGAACAGCGCCGCACCGCCGAGCAGTCGCCCGTCGATGTCCTGGCGCGTGGGGATGCCGAAGTGGTCGCCGAGGACCGGGGACGGCCGCTTCACGATCAGCCGGAACGAGATCAGGTGCACCGCGACCGCCGCGAGCATCACGAAGCCGAGGCTCGGATCCCACTCGTGGGTCAGGTCGAGGAAGCCGATCACCTTCTCGGGCATGGTCATGCCGGAGATGCCGAGGCCGAGGCCGAACAGCAGACCCGCGAACAGCGCACTCAGGTTCTGACTCATCCCGCACCTCCGTTGAGCAGCTGGAACAGGCTCGCGGTGAGCATGCCCGTGCCCATGAACACGCTCGTGGCGACGATCGAGCGCCGCGAGACGCGAGACAGGCCGCATACGCCGTGGCCGCTGGTGCAGCCGTTGCCGAGGCGTACGCCGAAGCCGACGATGACGCCGGCGAGGGCGACGATGCCGGTGGAGCGCGTGCTGGTGCTCACCACCATCTCGGGCGCGGTCAGCGCGAAGATCAGGCCCGCGAGCACGAGGCCGCCGATGAAGGCCGCCCGCCAGCCGATGTCACCGGCCTTGGGCTTCAGCAGTCCACCGAAGATGCCGGAGATACCCGCAATCCTTCCGTTGAGGAGGAGGAAGAGCGAGGCGGAGAGGCCGATGAGGGCCCCCCCAGCCAGCTCGTCGAGGACGCTGGTGATCATCCGCAGCTCCCCGCGGTCGCGCCGGTGGTCTCGGAGTTGCGGAAGGCGAGCATGCCGCCGACCATCGACGCCACGTACTTGAAGCCGGCCTTCTCGAGGGCCAGTGCGGCGCGGTCCGAGCGGCCGCTGGAGCGGCAGATCAGCACCAGGTGCTCGTCGAGGTTCCACTTGCCCGCGGCGTCCGCGAGGGTGCCGAGGGGCACGAGCTCGGCTTCGTCGAGGTGCCCGAGGTGGTCGTTCCACTCCGAGAGCTCGCGCACGTCAATGATGCGGACCTCGTTCTTGTACTTGCGGACCCAGTCGGGGGTCACATGGCGCACGCCGGCGGGGGACCGGGGGATGGACGCCCACAGGTCCGTCGGAGCGGCCGCCGCCTCGCCGTCGCCGTCCTCACGGCCGAGCGCGAGGTTCGCGGGCAGCGCGCGGTCGATGTGGCGCGGGTAGGAGAGGTTGAGGTTCTCCATGATCTGCACGAAGTCGCTGACCGTCCTGGTGCCGCCGAGACGCGGGTTGTGGGCCTTCTCCTCGGCGACGGTGCTCACCGTGCGGCCCTTGTAGTCGTGACCAGGGTAGAGCTGGGTCTCGTCGGGCAGGGAGAAGATCTGGTCGTGGACCGAGGCCCACAGCTGGCGGGAGTCGCCCTGCTGGAAGTCGGTGCGGCCGCTGCCGCGGATGAGCAGGGCGTCGCCGGTGAACGCCCTGGACAGGTCCTCGGTGACGTAGGTGGCGCAGCCGGCGGTGTGGCCGGGGGTCAGGCGCACCATGACCGCGTGCTTGCCGAAGGCGATGGCGTCACCCTCGTTGACGTAGCGGTCAGCGCCGGTGGCGCCGGAAGTCGCCGGGTACACGATGTCCTGGCCGTAGCGCTGCTTCAGGGCCCAGGCGCCGGTGACGTGGTCGGCGTGGACATGGGTCTCGATGGTGGCGACGAGACGAAGGCCGAGCTCGTCGAGGACCTGGGCATCACGGTCCGCCTGCTCCTTGACCGGGTCGATGAGGATGGCCTCACGCGTCTCGGGATCGGCGAGCAGGTAGGTGTAGGTGCTGGTGTCGGAATCGAAGAGTTGGCGGAAGAGCATGAAGCCTCCTTGGGGTTGCTCAGCACTAGAGCAAGAGCCGTGCCAGTTGTTGAGGCGGGTTGGAGGCGCACAATTCGAGAAGCACTACAGGTGTTGTTCGATATTGTCTCGCGACAGATGAGACATTTTGTTCAATACCGCTCGATCCGGTGGCCTGCAACGGTTGGTGGCGGGGGGCGTCGACCTGGCCGAGAGGGTCCTCCACGCCGCTGGCCTGGCTGAGTCGGGCGTCGACGGGCCGGCGTGCGCCGATCGGCAGCCGAGGACACCAGGTCGTTGGTTTCATATGGGTGAATGATGTTTCGTGTGTTCCGTGCCTGCTCCACTCGTGGCCCGAGAGAGTGGTGCGGTGTGGCTGGTAAAGGCAGAAAGGTTGGGCTTCGTCGCATGGTCGGTCGGCTGGGCCGCCTTGAGGCGCGTGAAACGAACTGAAACGAAAACAGCCGCCGACCCGAGGGTCGACGGCTGCATCGGCGGGTGCGCTGCGATCAGGCGGTCGCGAGCTTCAGCGGGGGACGAATGGCGTCCATCGCCTCGTGGACGCGCTCGACGAAGTGCGCCTCCCCGATGCGCTCGCTGATGTGCGCGCAGGCGAAGGCATCCCGGACCGGCCCACGCACGCCCGCGAGCCACACGTCGATGTTGCGGTCCTCGAGCTCGTCGAGGATCTCTTCGACCGTGGACAGGGCCTGGGCGTCGACCGAGCCGATGGCCTTGCAGTCGATGACCAGGTGCTTCACGTCGTCGCCGAGGGTCTCGGTGATGACCTCCTTGAGGAAGGCGGTGTTCGCGAAGTACAGCGGCGCGTCGACGCGGATGGCGACCACACCGGGGTGTTGCTCGGCGTCGGGGTAGCGCTCGACGTTGCGGTACACGCTGCTCCCGGGCAGGCGACCGAGCACGGCCACGTGCGGCCGGCTGGTGCTCCACACGAAGTACAGCAGGCTGGCGGCGACGCCCGCGAGGATGCCCTGCTCGATGCCGAGGGTGAGCGTGGCGACGAAGGTCAGGCCCATCACCGCGAGGTCGGGACGGCTCACGTGCCACAGGTGCTTCACCTCGTCGGTGGCGATGAGGCCGAACACTGCGGTCATGATGATCGACGCGAGCACCGCCTTCGGGAGGAAGTGGAACAGCGGGGTCAGGAACAGCAGGGTGAGCACGATGGCGCCTGCGGTGATCAGGCTGGCGACGTTCGTGGTCGCGCCGGCCTGAGCGTTGACCGCGGTGCGCGAGAAGCCGCCGGTGACCGGGTAGCCCTGGAACACGGCGCCGACGATGTTCGCCAGACCGAGCGCCTTGAGCTCCTGGTCGGGGTCGACCTCGTAGCGGTTCTGGCGCGCGAAGTTCTTGGCGACCGAGATGGACTCCATGAACCCGACCAGCGAGATGGCGATGGCCGTCGGCAGCAGGGCGCGGAAGTCGGCCATGCCGAGCGCGGGCAGCGAGGCCCCGGGAAGGCCGCTCGGCACGTCACCGACGATGGCCACGCCCTGTTCGTTCAGGCCGAGGCCCCACACCGCGAGGGTGCCGCCCGCGACGACCAGCAGGAAGCGCGGGAAGCGAGGCGCGGTCTTCTTGAGGACGACGAGCAGCGCGATGCTCGCGAGCGAGATGCCCAGTGTCATCGGGTGGATCTCGCCGGCCTTCTCGATGGCGTGGAGCACGATCTCGTGCACGTGGTGGCTGCGCGGGATGTTCACCCCGAGCACGTGCTTGAGCTGCGACAGGCCGATGATCAGCGCAGCCGCCGAGGTGAAGCCGGCGATGACCGGGTGCGAGAGGAACTTCACCAGGAAGCCGATGCGGGCGACGCCCATGCCCCACTGCATCACGCCGACCATGCCGGCGAGGAACGCGGCGAGACCGGCGTAGCGGAGCGGGTCGGTGCCGGCGAGCGGCGCCACACCGCTCGCGACCAGCAGCGACACCATGGCGACCGGGCCGACGGCGAGCTGGCGGGAGGTGCCGAACAGGCCGTACAGCGCGAGCGGCAGGGTGCTCGCGTACAGGCCGATGATCGGGTCGAGTCCGGCGAGCATGGCGTAGGCCATGGCCTGGGGAATGAGCATGATCGCCGTGGTCAGGCCGGCGATGGTGTCGTTGCGCAGCGAGTCCTTCGAGTACCCGTCGAGTTGCTCGAGCAGGGGAAGGTGGCGGCGAAGGGCTTCCTTCATGGAGGTCTCCAGTCTTGGTGCCCAGGAAGCAAGGGGTGTGCCACACCGATCAGCCCGCTACAGCGCGATCCTGCTGCGACTTGTCTCAAAACAGGTCGACATGACCGAGTCCGAGTGAGTCATTGCGGCGATGGCGTCATGGGCCACAACGCTGGCGCGATTCGCGACTGTCCTGGCGCGCTCGGCGGCCTAGATTGGCAACGTACACAGGAGCCCCGTATGAACCTCGACATCGACACCTCGAAGCCCGTCCTCGTCACCGGCGCCACTGGCTACGTCGCCGGGTGGGTCGTGAAGCGCCTGCTCGACGCGGGTGCCACCGTTCACGCGACCGTGCGTGACGCGTCGCGAACCGAGCGTCTCGGCTACCTCAGCGCGCTCGCCGACGAGTCGCCGGGCAGCATTCGCTTCTTCAGCGCCGACTTGCTCGAGGACGGCAGCTTCGACGAGGCCATGGCCGGGTGTGGGGTCGTGTTCCACATCGCGTCCCCGTACCAGCTGTCGGTCAAGGACGCGCAGCGCGAGCTCGTCGATCCCGCGGTGAACGGCACTCGAAACGTGCTCGACGCCGCCAACCGCACGCCGAGCGTCAGCCGTGTCGTCATCACCTCCAGCTGCGCGGCGATCTACGGCGACAGCGCCGACCTGCAGGACACCCCGAACGGCGTGTTCACCGAAGAGGTGTGGAACACGAGCTCGACCCTCGACCACAACCCGTACTCGCTGTCGAAGACGCTCGCCGAGAAGGCGGCGTGGAAGATGGCCGAGGCCCAGGACCGCTGGCAGCTCGTCGTCGTGAACCCCTCTGGCGTGTTCGGCCCGGGCGTTCGTGTGCACCAGGGGGCCGAGAGCTTCGAGATCCTCAAGCAGCTCGGAGACGGCACCATGGCCTCGGGGGTGCCCGATCTCGGCATGGGTATGGTCGATGTGCGGGACCTCGCCGACGCGCACCTCGCAGCGGGCTTCCTTCCGGACGCGGAGGGCCGCCACATCATCAGCGGCCACAACACCACCTTCCCCGAGGTGTCGCGCATCCTGCGCGAGGCCTTCCCCGGGCACCCGCTGCCGCGCCGCACCGCGCCGAAGTTCCTGATCTGGCTGGTGGGCCCGTTCCTCAACGCCGGCATCACGCGTCGCTTCGTGAGCCGGAACGTGGGCCTGCCGTGGAAGGCGGACCACTCGAAGAGCGTCGAGAAGCTGGGCGTGAGCTACCGCCCGCTCTCCGAGACGCTGGTGGAGCACTTCCAGCAGCTCCTCGACGAGGGCGAGCTCCCCGGTCGCAAGGTCGCGTAGCGCGCTACTGTGGCGGCATCGCCGGGCCGCCCTTCTCGAGGGCGCGCTTGTACGCGGGCCGCGACGCGACGCGGGCGTGCCACGCGGCGAGGTGGTCCACGCCTCCGATGCCGCTGCGCTCGAGCACCGCCTCGACCGCGTACACCATCTGGATGTCGGCGGCGGTGAACTGGTTGCCCACGAAGTACGTGTGACCGGCGAGCTGCTGGTCGACGAAGTGCACGTGCCGACCGAGCTGGTCGTTGGTGAACTTCGCATCGACGTTGTCGGCGATGCTCCGCGTGATCGGCTTGAGGAAGAAGGGCACCTTGGCGTCGCGGATCTGCCCCATGATCAGCTGCACGAGCAGGGGCGGCATCAGCGAGCCTTCGGCGTAGTGCATCCAGAAGCGGTAGTCCTGGAACTCCGGGGTGCCCGCCTCGGGCCGCAGCGCCGGGTGCATGTCGGCGAGGAACTCGAGGATGGCCCCGGACTCGGCCAGCACGCGGCCGTCGACCTCGAGCACCGGTGCGCGTCCCAGAGGGTGCGCCTTCTCGAGCTCCGGCGGCGCGCGGAAGTGCCGATCGCGCTTGTACTCGACGATCTCGTAGTCCACACCCATCTCTTCGAGCATCCACAGGATGCGCAGGGAGCGGGAGTAGATCAGGTGGTGGACCTTGATGTCGGGCACGTCGCCTCCAGGGTCGTGGAGGCTATCCCGGTGGGCTACTGCGCGGAGCTTCCGTTGACGACGGACCACTCGGTGGTCAGTCCGCTGGCGACGAGTCGCACCTGCAGGGGCGCGCCATCGGCCATGTCCTGTTCGCAGCGGAGCACGATCTCGAGCAACACCTCGCCGTCCGCCGATGCGGGGGTGAGCACGAGCACCGCCTCGTCCGCGTTGAGCGTGCGCGAGACCTCGGTCGCGCCGCTGACCAGGGTCACGGAGACGAAGTCGAAGTTGGACGGGTCCTCGGGATTGAGCACCACCTCGATGTTGCTGTCGGTGGTGAGCCGGGCGAGTCCGGCCACCCCGTCCTGCTCGAAGCAGCCCTCGATGAAGCCGGAGTCCATGGGCAGCGGGTCGACGACGCCGAAGCCGGTGCAGCCGGTCATCACCACGCCGGCGCCCGCGGCGCTCGCACGGGCGAGCAGCGTCTGGAGGCGCGCGCGCGTGCGCTCCCGCGGGTTGCCGTCGGGACTCGCGGCGCTCGGATCGGGCAGGATCTCGGGAAGCAAGGTGCGGTCGGATTCGCTCATGAACGGCTCCCGGTCGCGAGAAGCGGCTGCTGGAGGGGGGTGGCGGTGATGTCGCCGATGCGGGTGAGGGGCGCGCCCGTGCCGAGTCGGGCCTGGACCTCGGCGGCGAGCTGGCGGCAGCGAAGCCAGATCCGGCGCTCCTCTCGGCGGAGATCGATGGCGATCATGCGCTGGAGCAGCGCATCGTCGGTGTGGCCGTCGCGAACGTGCGCGATGATCCGGCGCATGGCGTCCACCGAGCCTAGGGTGAGCTCGCGCGTGAGCCGACGGCCCTCGTCGAGCCAGGTGGCTTCGAAGATCTCGGGGTGGAAGAAGCGCGCGACCTCGAGGTCGAAGCGGGTGCCCATGATCTCGTTGGCGAGCGCGCCCGCCGCGAAGTTGCGGGGCCGGAACACGGGCATGGCCAGCTCGAACACGCGCTGAGCATCGGCGTCGTACAGCTCGTAGTTCCACCGCATGTAGTCGCCGGTGGCGCGGCCATCCGCCTGCAGCCGGGCGAGCAGCGGCGTGCCCGCGTACAGCTCCGCGCGCCCGAAGTTGCTCGGGTACTCGGGTGCCCACGCCATGAAGTCGAGGTTGGTCTCGAGCGAGTCGAGGGTGGTGTCCGGGTCGAAGATCAGCATGTTGAAGCACACGTACAGGTCGTGGGCCTGGGCGACTTCGATGGCCTGGTGGTTCTTCTTGGAGGATGACCATCGACGCAGGGTGTCCAGGCCCTGGTCGGCGTCGGTCTCGATGCCGATGTAGCAGCGGATGCAGTTCAGCCGGTTCACGAGCACGTCGAACACGTCGTCGCGAACATCGGTGGGACGCGCCTTGACCACGGTGGCGAAGCGTCCGATGCCGCGTCGCTCGAGGGCGTCGGCGAGTGCCTCGAAGCGCTCCTTGGAGGCGCGACGGGCGGGCAGGAAGAAGTTGTCGTCGTGGAAGACGAAGATCTCGATGCCGCGCTCGCGCTGCATCTGCACCATCTCGGCGGCGATGTCGTCGGGGTCCCGCAGCCGGTAGCGCTTGCCGGGCAGCGTCTGCTCGTGCCACGCGGCGATGCAGCAGAAGGTGCAGTTGGCGTAGCAACCGCGGCTGCCGACGATCGGCGAGATGGCGTGGCCCAGGCAGCGGGCGGGCTCACCGCTGCGGTCCGGAAACGGCAGGCTCGCGAGGTCGGGCACCGCACCGAGGCAGGTGCGAGCGACCTGTTCGCCATCGCGGAATGCGAGGCCCGGGATGTCGGCGAAGGGGCGGTCCGCGCGGATGGCGTCGGCGAGAGCGACGATCGTGGGCTCGGACTCGTGGCGGCAGATCGAGTCGAGCTCCGGGAAGTCGGTGAGCAGCTCGGTGCACGCGAAGGTCGCGAAGTGGCCGCCGGCAGTGATGTGGCCGTCGTAGCCGCCGTCCCGCAGGGCCATGACCAGCGCGGTCGCATCGAGCACGCGCCACTGGAAGGCCATGGATACGCCGACCAGGAACGGCGGGTGCTCGCTGTTCACCTGGGCGAGGACTGCCGCGAAGTGGTCGTCCTCGTGGTACGGCAGGATCCGCGCCTCGTAGCCGCTCGCGCGCAAGGCGGCGGCCAGGTAGCGAAGTGCCAGGTTCTCCTCGAGCTCGGGGCCGATCAGCGCCACCCAGGGCTGGTCGACGCCGGACTCGGGGCGTTGCAGACCGTTGGCCATACGCGCTCCCGTCCGTGCCGGATGGAGCGTAGCAGCATTCCACCCCGGTCGCGCGCAAAGGCGGGCTTGCAAGCCCCGGTCTAGCGGCGACGTCGCAGGGCGGGAAGCAGCGGCAGGAACAGGAACAGCGAGGCCGGCGAGCCGGTGCGACAGCCACAGCCGCCGTCGTCTGCGTCATCCGTCGGCACGCTGGTATCCCCGGTGTCGGTCGAGCAGTCGGGGACCGCGACGTCGACCCAGGCGGTGGCGTTCTCGGCGCAGTCCAGGACGCGTGCCCGCGCGCTGTCCGGGCAGTCGTCGGGCAGGATCGGCGTGGCGCAGCCCGCGGTACTCGTGCGCGTCTCGAACACCCGGTCTCCCAGCACCCGCAGGGTGTAGGTGTCGCTCCCCCAGGTGAGCTCGGCCTCGGAGGCCAGCCTGCAGGTGTCCGTGGCGTCCGTCGACCACGAGACCGAGTCCTCGACGCGGGGCTCGTCCATCGTCCACGTGCCATCGGCGGGTGGCGTGTCGTCCGGTCCACCCTCGGTCGTGAACTGCACGGCGCCGTTCGGGTCGTGGTCGTGGACGAGCTCGTAGGCCGTGTTCGCGGCCAGGCCACCCGTCGGGTGCATCGCCTCGAGATCGTTGGTCCGGGTCGCGTGGAACACCGAGGTGAACGGCACGTCGACCGCGGTCTCCAGCGCCACCGAGGGACTGCCCACCTCGGAGATCTGTCGAAGCGCCGGACTGTCGAAGCCCCGGTTCACGTGGTGCGCGTAGAGCACGGCGTTGGTGGGTACGGACTGCCCCGGTCCGGGGAACACGATCTCGGGCGGCAGGGCGCACACGCCAGCCTGGGCAGCAAGAACAGCAAGAAGGAGTACGATCATGTGAGGACGGTAGCAGTGCGGATCCGCGACCGCTACTCGGACGTGGCTCTGCCGCCGGCCAGGTACGCGATCAGGGCGATGCCCAGGCTGCCGATGCCCATCGGGAGTGCCGTACCGAACAGGCCTTCGACCTCGGTGAGCAGATGGCCGAGCCACACCGCGGTTCCGAGCGACATCGAGGCCAGCGCGGCTCGCGGGGACCCCGGCCGGTGGATGCCCAGCACGAGCGGGACCAGCAGCGAGACCATGCTCACCTCGTAGGAGGCCTCGAGCAGCGAGTAGGCGTCCTCGCCGAGGAAGGCGACGACGAGCGCGGTTCCGCCGACGACCGCGACCATCGCCCGGTGGAGCGCCAGCGACTCGCCGAAGCGCGGAGCGAGCAGGTTGCGAGCGAGCACCGTGGACGGCGCGAGGATCGCGCTGTCGATGGTCGAGAGCACCGCGGCGGTGATGGTCAGGGCAAAGAGCACCCCCATGCCCGGGGAGGTCGCGGCGGCGACCATCGCGGGAAGCACACCCTCCTCGGGGATCTCGTCGAGCACGAGCGGCGCGCCGAGCGCGAGCAACACGGGGAGCATGCCGAGGGTGAGGTACAGGCCGCCGGCGAGCCAGCACGCGAGCTGCGCGACACGCGCGCTCCTTGCGGCGAACATGCGCTGCGTGAGGTCCTGTCCGGGCAGGTTGCCCAGCGCGCCCGCGAGGAACGCGCCAGCCACCGCCCCGCTCTCGCCCGCAGGCAGGAAGGTCCGGGCTTCCGGCGACGCGTCGCGCCACATGCGCGCCAGTCCATCGACCGGGCCGTCGCCGACGTGGCTGCCGATCACCGCGCTGACCGCGACCACGCCGACGGCGAGCACCGCCATCTGCACGGCATCGGTGAGTGCGACCGCCCACATGCCGCCGGCGAGGGTGTAGCCAACCCCGAGGGCGGCGACGGACAGCAGCGACACGGTCTCGTCGAGCCCGGTCACCGCCTGTACGAGCGCCGCGAGCGCCCAGTACTGCGCCGCGATCCACCCGAGGTAGCCGGGGACCATGAGCACGGCGGCGGCGCGCTCGGCGGTGGGCCCGTACGTGCGTCCGAAGAAGTCGGGCAGGGTAGTGAGCTTCATCTCCCACAGCGGCTTGGCGAGCAGCGAGCCCGCGAGCAGCAGGCACACGCCGGCGCCGATCGGGTCCAGCGCTGCGGCGGACAGCCCGCCCGCGGCCACCTCGTCGGCGGCGACGAGCAGGGTACCCGCGCCGAACCAGGTCGCGAGCAGCGTGGGCAGCGCCAGCGACAGGCCGAGCTTGCGGCCGGCGAGCACGTAGTCCTCGGCGGTCTCGACGTTGCGGGACGAGGCGAGGCCGATGGCGACGAACAGGCCGGCGAACAGGACCAGGGCCCAGAGCATGGGCGAGACCTCCGCACCGGCGATGGCCGGTCGCGCGGAGCCTACACCGGTGCGCGAGCCAAGACACCGCTGAGGAGTGCCGGACCGGCGTCTTCACGAGCCCGGCCCCGAAGAGCCAGGCTGCGCCGAGCGGCTAGGGGCGTCGCGAGAAGTGGCGTCGGTCGCGGTCGATGATCGACAGGAGGTGCAGCGCGACCTCGATGCCGGCCAGGTTCACGCCAAGGTCCTCGCGAAGGCACCAGCTGATGCGCACGCGCTCGACGGTGTGCTCGAAGTGCACCTCGTCGGCACCGAGCTCGACGACGCCGGCCTCGACGAGCTCGACCACGAAGGCCTCGGGGATGCGCAGGACGCTGGCGACGCGGGTGATGGGGCTGTTCGTGCTCATGCGCTCTCCCTCCAGTCGCGGACGTCCTGGCTGTAGGCGCGGGCGAGGGCCTCGAGGACCTCGTCCCCGACGGGGCGGTCGGGAGCGACCACCTTGAGGTGGGCGTAGAGGTGGCCGGGCTCGCGGTTCTTGCGGGCGATGCCCTTGTCCTTCACGCGAAGGGTCTGGCCGGTCTGGGCACCCGCCGGCACCTGGACGCGCACGCGACCGTCGAGGGTCGGCACCTCGACGCTGCCGCCGCGGATGGCCTCGACCACGGTGATCGGTACCTCCACGTGCAGGTCCTGGCCCTCGCGTCGGAACAGCGGATCCGGCGCCACGTGCAGGGTGAGGATGAGGTCGCCCGCGGGACCGCCGTCGTAGCCGGGGGAGCCCTGGCCGCGCAGGCGGATGCTGCCGCCATCGGCCACGCCCGGAGGGATGCGCACGTCGATGGTGCGGCCGTCGGCGAAGGACAGGCTGCGCACGCCGCCGAGCGCGGCCGTCCGGAAGTCCGTGGTCAGGTCGGCGTGCACGTCGCGCCCGGCTCGGGGACCGGCCCGGCGACCACCGAACAGGCTCTCGAACAGGTCCGCGTCGAAGTCGCGCGCGGTGGCTCGCTGGCCGCCCGGGCGCCAGCGGGACTGCTCCTGCCAGCGCTTGTGGGCCCGCGCCTGCTCGGGGTCGAAGCCGAGGCGGGTCGAGTCTTCGCCGAACTCGTCGTACAGGGCGCGCTTGTCGGCGTCGCCGAGCACCTCGAACGCGGCGCCGATGCGCTTGAAGCGCTCCTCGGCCCCCGGATCACCGGGGTTCACGTCCGGATGGTGCTTGCGCGCCAGCTTGCGGTACGCCTTCTTGATCTCGTCCTGGGTCGCCGTCTTGGCGACACCGAGCACTTCGTACAGGGATTCGCTCATGGGGCCTCCACGGCTCATGCGGTGACGAGGACTTTGGCGGGGACCACGACCCGTCCGTCCTCTCGGACCAGGCCGCTGCTCACGGTCTCGCGCACGAGGTTCGGGGCATCGCCGTCGACGGTGCCCACCGCTTCGTGCAGCTGTGGGTCGAAGTGCTCGCCCCTGGCGCCGGTGCGGCTCACGCCCTCGCGCGCGAGCACGCTGTCGATGCGCGCGAGCACCGCGAGCAGGCCGTCGTACCAGGCCCCCGAGGTCTCGGGGAGGGCGTCGATGGCGCGCTGCACCGAGTCGCGCACGCTGGCCATGGCCACGAGCAGGTGGTCGGTCTGTTGTTCGACCCCCTGGCGGATGGCGGTGGCCTGGCGCCGGCGCACGTTCTCGAGGTCCGCGGCCAGGCGCTGGATGCGGTCCGCCTCGGGCGCGCAGTCGCGCAGCTCGATGGCGGCGGCCTCGGCGGCCTGTCGGGCCGCGCGCTCGGCATCGCGGGCGGCGAGGGCTTCGGCACGTGCCTCGCGCAGGTGCTCGCGCTCGCGCTCGGACTCGCGCAGCTGGGCGAGCAGCTCGCGACGCTCCTCGGCCATCTGCTCGAGACGAGCCGGATCGGGGCTGTCGTGACGCGCCTCGACCGCACGCAGGGCGTGGGCGAGGTGCGCGTTCTCCTGCTCGCGCGCATCGAGCTGTCGACGCAGCGAGCCCACGGCGCTCTGCGAGCGCTCGAGCTGCCGCGACAACGCGTCACGCTCGGCGGCCACCTGGGCCACCGCGCGGCGGGCCGTCTCCAGGTCGACGACCTGCGGGCCCGCCATCGGATGTCTCATACGTCGGGACATGCGTCCTCCGTGTCTTCACGGAAAACGTAGACCCGAGCGTCAGAGTGACAACCGTGCCGACAGTTCTCTGTCGGTCGGTGGAGCCGAGTAGGTGGGTACTAGAGCTCGCCCGGGCGCTTGCCCGAGCGCGGGGTCTGCCAGAACTCGACGCGGCGGTTCTGGGAGCGCCCGGCCTCGGTGGAGTTCGAGGCGACCGGGTGGGACTCGCCGTAGCCGATCGCGATGTACTTCACGTTCGGGTTCTGCTTCTCCATGCGCGCCTTCACGGCGTCGGCACGCTCCTGGGAGAGCTTGAGGTTGTACGCGTCGCTGCCCTCGCTGCTCGCGTGACCCTCGATGTAGATCACCTCGACCTCGGGGTGATCCTCCAGCTGATCCGCAACGTCGTCGACCACGTCCTCACCGTCGTCGGTGAGCACGTCGGAGTCGTACTCGAACTGGACCGGCGGGGTCTCGAGCTTCTCGGGCAGCGGCTGGGCCGTCTGCGGCGGCGGCGGCTTGGCGCCGTCGATGTAGATGCCCTCGTGGGCGATCTCGAGGGACTCGATCGCGAGGTCGGAGCCGCCGGAGTTGAACGACGGGCCCTCCCACGACACCGGCCAGCAGCCGACGAAGTTGTAGCGACGCAGCTCTTCGCCGGCGTTGTCGCGCACGACGACGCAGCCGGTCGTGTTGGCGCGATCGGTGAACTGGTCCTGCAGGTACTTGTCTCGCCACTCGACGAGCGCGGTCGACGCCGAGGTCGCGAACTTGAGGACGATGTTGTCCCACTTGCTGCGGCCGACGACCTTGCGCTTGCCGCCGTTGAAGCCGCCCTCCTCGATCTCGAAGACCTCGGCGGTGGACTTCAGTCCCGAGCACTCCATGAACCGCCCGACCTCGGTGCCATCGAGTTCGAGGGTGAAGTGGTAGTTGCCCCAGGGATCTTCGAGCTTGGCCATGTCGCACTCCGCTTGCGCCGAGGAGGGGCGCTTGGAACAGACCTATCATGCCCTAGCCGGCGCGTCGGATCAACGCGCCATGCGGCTCAGGCTTCGACAGGCTCATCGTAGAAGCCAGACGACGCGAGCACGGCGTCCGGGCGCGTCGCGCGCAGGTACACGGCGGTCATGCCGCCCTGCACGAAGGGCGTGATGATCACGGACGGAAGGCCCAGGAAGCAACACAGCGCCACGTTGACGAGCCCGAGGCCGATCTCGACGAGCAGGAACAGGAAGGTGTGGCCGAGCACGCCGAAGTCGGAAGTGAGCTTCCAGCTGGCGCGGATGGCGGCGATGCCGTCACCCTCGATGACTGCGGCGGGCAGCACGTACTTGAGGCGCAGGCCCAGGTAGATCAGCGGGATCGCGAGCAGCGCGAAGACGGCGATCACGGCGCCGGCGGCGTAGAGGATCTGCTCCTCGAACACGTTGCCCGCGGCGGCGTAGCCGAGCGCTCCGGCACCGCCGAGGACCAGCGACAGCGGGATCTGGATCGCGACGAACAGGGCGATCTGCGACACGAACACCGCGAGGATGCTCGAAGCGGACGGCATCACGGCCTTCCACTCGGTGTCGTCGAAGACCACGGCGCGGGCGGCGGCGGTGATGATCGCGGCGGTCGCGATCCACAGGAACGGGGCGGCGGCGAGCTGGGCCACGGACTGCGCGAGCGTGGACAGGGCCTGCTGCATCATCGGGTCGCCGGAGAGCGAGCCCGCGAGGGAGCCGCCGAGGTTCGCGAACTGGGCGAGCACACCGGCGATCAGCCCGACGAACCACAGGGCCAGTCCGCCGAGGATCAGCGGAATGGGCGCGTTCTGGAACAACTTCAGGCCCCAGAGCATGAAGTGGTCGACCTTCACGGCTTTGGCGGCGCGCTCGGCGTCGAACTCGCAGGGACCGAAGTCTTCTTCGGCGGATGCGGCCTCTGCGGCCCAGACGTCGTCCTCGCTCATCGAACCTCCCGGTTCCCCTTGCCCGCGTAACGGAAGCGCGTCAAGGCAGTCTCCCACGGACCTCGCCCGCCAGGAGCACCCGCCGATGAGCTACCTCGACACCGTGCACGATGTATACAAGGCCGCCGCCGAGGCGCCGGACAACCAGCTCTGCTGCATCTCCACGCCGCCGTGGAACCTCCCCGACCTCGAGGTCCCCGAGATCATGTGGGAGATGAACTACGGTTGCGGCACGACCGTGCAGCCGCGCGACATCCCGAAGGACGGGCCCATCCTGTACATCGGCGTCGGCGGTGGGCTCGAGCTGCTGCAGTTCGCGTCGCTCGCGCGTCGCCCCGGCGCGGTGATCGGCGTCGACACGGTGCCGGAGATGATCGAGACCTGCCGGCGCAACTTCGGGGTCGCGAAGACCCTGAACCCCTGGCTGGTCGACGACATGGTCGAGGTGCGTCACGGCGATGCCCTGGACCTGCCCGTCGAGGACGGCTCGGTGGCGCTGGTCGCGCAGAACTGCCTGTTCAACGTGTTCCGCGACGCCGAGCTCAAGAAGGCGCTGTCCGAGGCGCATCGCGTGCTCCGCGAGGGCGGCGCCCTGTCGCTGTCGGACCCGGTCTGCGACAAGCCGATTCCGGAGGCGCTGCGCAACGACGAGCGCTTGCGCGCGCAGTGCATCTCCGGTGCGATCCCGCTCCAGGACTACCTTGACCTGCTCGTCGAGACCGGCTTTGGCACCATCGAGGTCCGCGCCCGTCGCCCGTACCGCATGCTCGACAAGCGTCGCTACGACGTGCCCGAGAACATCCTCCTCGAGAGCGTCGAGGTCGTCGCGTACAAGACGCCGGTGCCCGCGGATGGCGCGTGCATCTTCACCGGTCGCTTCGCGATCTGGACGGGCGACGACGAGCTGTGGAGCGATGGCAAGGGGCACGACCTCGTGCGCGACGTGCCGCTCGGGGTGTGCGACAAGACCGGGGGCGCGCTCGAGTCCCTCGACCTGCCCGACCTGTTCGTGACGCCGCGCACCTGGCACTACGCGGGTGGCGGCTGCTGCTGAGCCTCGGGTAGCCTCCCCGCGGAGGCTCCATGCGCCAGATCCTGTTCGGCTTGTTCGCGGTGTTCTCGATCTGCGCGACGATCATCGGCGTGCAGGCCGACAACCAGCCCGACGTCCTGCACATCGAGCGCTCGCGCACGATGAAGGTCGAGGCCGAGGTGCTCTACGACCTCGCTGTCGACCTCGAGGCGTACAAGACCTGGGACCCGTGGAGCGAGAAGGACCCGGACCAGAAGACGACCTGGTCCGACGAGACCTCCGGCGTGGGCGCGTGGATGGCCTGGGAGGGCAACGAGGACGTCGGCAAGGGCAAGATGACGATCATCGAGGTCGTGCCCAACAAGAAGGTCGTGACCCGCCTCGAGTTCTTCGAGCCGTGGGAGGGAGTGGCCACCTCCACGCTCACCATCGAGCCCGCGGCGAAGGCGAAGAAGGGCAACCTGGTCACCTGGTCGATGGAGCAGGACCAGGACTTCGGCGCCAAGCTGTTCGGCATGTTCGCGGACATGGACAGCATGCTCGGTCCCGACTTCGCCCATGGTCTGAAGAACCTCGCCGCGAAGGGCAAGGAGGTCCAGGCGTCGCTGGCCGAGCAGGAAGCGCTTCGCCAGCAGCTCCGCGACACGATGATGCGCGACCTGATGGCGGCCCCGCCGGCGGAGGGGGAGTGAGTGCCTGTGCGCTGTGTGGCGAACCGGCCGATCAGCGCTTCTCGGGGCTCGACCTGTGCGCGGTGTGCCTCACTTCGGATCCGAGCGCGGCACTCGCTGGACGTGGCGTTCCCGCCGAGTTCGCGCGCACGCTCGGCGCCTTCAACGCGGGACTCGGCATCCCCGGCGCGCCCGCGGACTTTCGCCTGCAGTGCGTGCCCGAGATGCTGCACCACAAGGCGATGAAGCTGTTCTCCTCCGAGGTGCAGGTCGGCGACCCCAGCTTCGACCAGCTCGTCTACGTGCGTACGTCCGACGCCGCCACCGCGAGGAGCGTGCTCGCGTCGGAGGGTGTGCAGTCCGCGCTGATCGGCCTTCTCCGCGACACGCGAGCCAACGATCTCCGCGGCAGTCACGTGACCCTGGAGGGACCGACCCTCACGGTCCAGGTGGTGCCACGGCAGGTGATGCTCACGGATGAGGACGAGTACCGCCGCTACGAGCTCGAGACGGCGGCGCTCGCGCTGCACCTGACCGCGCGGTTCGTGGGGGGCTGAGGCCCAGACGCACGAAGGCCCCGGAAGACGCGGGGTCCGCCGGGGCCTCGAGGGGTGGGGGTGGGGACTAGAAGCCGCCCATGCCGCCCATGCCGCCCATGCCGCCCATGCCGCCCATGTCGCCACCGGCGCCAGCCGTGGGCTTCTCGGGGATCTCGGCGACCATGGCCTCGGTGGTGAGCAGCAGGCCTGCCACGGACGCGGCGTTCTGCAGTGCGCTGCGGGTCACCTTGGTCGGGTCGATGACGCCGGCCTCGATGAGGTCGCCGTACTCGCCGGTGCGGGCGTTGTAGCCGAAGCCACCCTCGCCGTGGAGGACCTTGTCGACGATGAGCGCGGGCTCGAGGCCGGCGTTCTCGACGATCATGCGCAGGGGCGCCTGGACGGCGGTGCGGATGATGTCGACGCCGAACTTCTGCGCGGCGGGCACGTCGAGGCCGTCGAGGACCTTGGAGGCGCGGAGCAGGGCCACACCACCACCGGGGAGGATGCCCTCCTCGACGGCGGCCTTGGTCGCGTGCAGTGCATCCTCGACGCGGGCCTTCTTCTCCTTCATCTCGACCTCGGTCGCCGCACCGACCTTGACCACGGCCACGCCGCCGGCGAGCTTCGCGAGGCGCTCCTGGAGCTTCTCGCGGTCGTAGTCGCTGGTGGTCTCGGCGATCTGGGCCTTGATCTGCTTGATGCGGGCCTCGATGTCGTCGGCGGAACCGGCACCATCGATGATGAGGGTGTGGTCCTTGCTGATGACGACGCGCTCGGCGGTACCGAGGTCGGCGAGGGTCACGTTCTCGAGCTTGATGCCGAGCTCCTCGGCGATCATCTTGCCGCCGGTGAGCACCGCGATGTCCTCGAGCATGCGCTTGCGGCGGTCGCCGAAGCCCGGCGCCTTGACCGCGGCACCCTGCAGGGTGTTGCGCAGCTTGTTGACGACGAGCGCGGCGAGGGCCTCACCCTCGACGTCCTCGGCGATCACGAGGATCGGGCGACCCTGCTCGACCACGCGCTCGAGGACCTTGAGCAGGTCGCGCATCTGCGAGACCTTCTTCTCGTGGATGAGGATGTACGGCTTCTCGAGCACGACCTCCATCCGGTCCGGATCGGTGACGAAGTAGGGGGAGAGGTAGCCGCGGTCGAACTGCATGCCCTCGACCACCTCGAGGGTGGTGTCGAGACCCTTGTTCTCCTCGACCGTGATCACGCCTTCCTTGCCGACCTGATCCATGGCCTCGGCGATCTTGTCGCCGATCGAGGTGTCGCCGTTCGCGGAGATGGTGCCGACCTGGGCGATCTCCTGGCTGTTGGCGATCTCGCGGGAGAGGTTGGCGAGCTCACCGACGATGGCGCTGGTGGCCGCGTCGATGCCGCGCTTGAGGTCCATCGCGCTGTGGCCGGCGGCGACGAGCTTGCTGCCGGTGCGGAAGATGGCCTGGGCGAGGACGGTCGCGGTGGTGGTGCCGTCACCGGCGACGTCGGAGGTCTTGGACGCGACCTCCTTCACCATCTGCGCGCCCATGTTCTCGAACTTGTCCTCGAGCTCGACTTCCTTGGCGACGGTCACGCCGTCCTTGGTGACGACGGGGGCGCCCCAGGACTTCTCGATGACGACGTTGCGGCCGCGCGGTCCGAGGGTGACCTTCACGGCGTTGGCCAGCGTGTCGACGCCGGCGAGGATGCGAGCGCGGGCTTCGACGTCGAAGACGATTTCCTTCGCGGTCATGGGTGGCTCCATTCAGTGCGGCGCGACTGCGCCGAAGTTGGGGTGCGCGGGAACCGGCAGGCCACCGCGCGGTTTGAAGGGGTGATGCGTGAACGCGTTCCAGCGAGGGGCCGCGCGAAGCGGCCCGCAGGCGGTCAGCCCTCGATCACACCGAAGATGTCGTCCTCGCGCATGACGAGGTGCTCCTCACCGTTCACCTTGATCTCGGTGCCGGCGTACTTGCCGAAGGCGATGCGATCTCCCTCCTGCACAGAGAGGGGACGCAGCTCGCCGTCGTCGCCGAGGCGGCCGGTTCCGACGGCGACGATCACGCCCTCGCTCGGCTTCTCGGTGGCGGACTCGGGGAGGAACAGGCCTCCCGAAGACTTGGTTGCACTCTCGACGCGCTTCACCAGCACGCGGTCGAACAGCGGCCGAATGCCCATGGTGCTCTCCTTGCGGTTGCCCTCGCCGAGCGTCTACGATCTCGGCGTGGAAGTTCACAGTCGGTCTCGGAAGCGGACGCACCGCAGCGGTGGCCCCTCCCTGGGGAGGGCTGACGTAGCCACCGCCCGAGGACCGTCAAGGGGCACTTGCCAACTCAGGATCGAAAGCCGCCCTGCCAGGCGGAACAACCGCGCACGGACGCTGTTCGCGACGTGCCGGGATCGACGCGCGGTCGAGCGATTCGTGCGATCCTCCCGGCAACCGATCGAGCGGGTGCCCAGCGCACTGGAGAAGGAGGACGCGTGTCGACGGCTGTGATGTCGGCTTCCAACCTTTTCGATCACTTCCACGAGCGCGTGGACGACGCGATCGACCGCGAGGGCCTGGATCTCGCGGACGACACGCGGCTGTACCTCGCCTCGCTGCTCACCGAGCGTGCGCGCGCCGATCGCCCTGCTCCGCCGGAGACAACCCTCGCCGAGCTCCATGGGCGCGCGGCCCTCGCGCCGCCGGGCGAGCAGGCGGCGACCTACCGCGAGCTCGGGGACAGGGCGCTGTATCTGCTCGGCTACTTCCACGAGAGCCTGACCCGGCGCATCGTCGGCCCCGACTACTACGCGTCGATGGGCAAGGCGGCGTACCACCGCACCGATGTCGTGCTCAAGGCCTGGTTCGCCGATGCCTTCGGTCCCGTGTTCCACGAGCTGTCGCTGCAGTTCGACTCCTGTGTGCGCGTGATCGGCACCGTGCGCGACAGCCACACTGGCGAGCACCCCGATCCGCTGGTGCAGCTGTACGAGCGCTGGGTCGAGACCGGCTCCGAGCAGGCCAGGGCCCGACTGCTGCGCCGGGGTCTGATCCTCCCGGGTGGCGAGCCGGTGGAGGACTGATGGTCCTGCGGCGCCTGCGGCGCTTCTTCTCGGGTCCGACGCCGTGGCACCTGGCTTCGCTGCTCTTCGGCACGCCGATCTTCGCGATCGGGGTGATCGTGTGGAGCGTCGCGTGCGTGCGCATCGTGCTTCGCGGGCGGATCTCGGGACTGTTCATGATGGCGCTGCCGCTGCTGCTCGTCGCGTTCGACGGCATGGGCGTGCTCGCCACCTTGTGGACGGTGCGCCGCAAGATCTGGACCATCGCCGGCCCGTACATGGCGATGCCGGTGACCTCGTGGTCGGCTGCGGGGTGGGGGGTGATTGCCGCAGGCCAGGGCTTCTTCCTGGGGTTCGGGGGCATCGGACTGTGGTTGCTCGCTCCGGCGCGTGTTGACGAGGACTGACGGGTCGGCTACTCACCCGAGCTTCCAGCATCGGCGTCGCAGACGTCAGCTTCGCCGATCGCACTGGACCCACCGGAGTCGTTCATGGCGCGCATCACCGTCGAAGACTGCCTCGAGCAGGTTCCCAACCGCTTCTCCCTGGTCCTCGTGGCCGCCGAGCGGGCCAAGCAGCTGCTCAAGGGCAACGAGGCCCTCATCGAGCTCGAGGATGACAACAAGGAAGTCGTCAACGCGCTCCGCGAGATCGCTGCCGGTGCCGTGCGCATCGACCAGTCCCGCGTGCTCGCGGTCGACACCTGGATGCCGGCGGACCGCCGCACCAGCACGCCCGTCGTCGACGACGAGCTCCCCCCCGAGATCTAAGGAAGGCACCCCATGGCGATCAAGAAGCAGGCGCGTGACTGGGATGTCCGCGTGGTGAAGGCGCTCTCCCGTCGTGGCGAGCTCGACAACGCCGCCTACAAGGCGCACCTCGAGTCCCTCCCGGACGAGGCCTCCGAGGCGGTCGACACCGAGACCCGTTTCAGCACGCCGTACGCGGACCGTCTGGCTGACGAGTCCGGCGACAACGCGTAGTTCGCATGTCGGGCCCCCGCGTCGTCCATCCGCCGACCGGGACCGAGCTCGCCTGCAAGGGCTGGGTCCAGGAAGCCGCCTACCGCATGATCCAGCACAACCTGGATCCGGACGTCGCCGAACGTCCGGAAGACCTGGTCGTGTACGGAGGTACCGGTAAGGCTGCCCGGAACTGGCAGGCCTTCGACAACATCCTCGCCGCGCTCAAGGACCTGGGCGACGACGAGACCTTGCTCGTGCAGAGCGGAAAGCCGGTCGGCATCTTCCGCTCGCACGCCGATGCGCCGCGCGTGCTCATCGCCAACAGCAACCTGGTCGGCAAGTGGGCCAACTGGGAGCACTTCGGCGAGCTCGAGAAGCGCGGACTCATGATGTACGGCCAGATGACGGCCGGCTCGTGGATCTACATCGGCACCCAGGGCATCCTCCAGGGCACCTACGAGACCTTCGTGGCCGCTGGAAAGCAGCACTTCGGCGCCGACACGCTGAAGGGGCGCACGATCCTCACCGGTGGGCTCGGTGGCATGGGCGGCGCGCAGCCGCTCGCCGGGACGATGGCCGGCGCGGCGATCCTGTGCATCGAGGTCGACCCGCACCGCATCCAGCGTCGCCTCGAGACCGAGTACCTCGACGAGGTGGCCGACAGCCTCGAAGACGGCGTGGCCCGGGTCAAGGCCTACGCCGCGGCCGGTGAGGCCAAGTCCGTGGCCGTGCTCGGCAACTGTGCCGAGATGCTGCCGCAGCTGATCGAGATGGGCTGGGTGCCGGACCTCGTCACCGACCAGACCTCCGCGCACGACCCGCTGAACGGCTACGTGCCCGCCGGCCTGAGCCTCGACGAGGCCGCGGCCCTGCGCGAGTCCGATCCCGAGGAGTACGTGCGGCGCTCGAAGCTGTCGATGGCCGCGCACACCGAGGCGATGGTCGCGTTCGGCGAGAAGGGCAGCCACGTCTTCGACTACGGCAACAACCTCCGCGCGATGGCGGTGGACGGCGGCATGGACGAGGAGCGGGCCTTCTCGTTCCCCGGCTTCGTGCCCGCGTACATCCGTCCGCTGTTCTGCGAGGGCAAGGGCCCGTTCCGCTGGGTGGCGCTCTCCGGCGACCCCGAGGACATCTACACCACCGACCAGGCGCTGCTCGAGGCCTTCCCCGAGGACACCGCGCTCGCGAACTGGCTGACGATGGCCAAGGAGCGCGTGCGCTTCCAGGGGCTGCCGTCGCGCATCTGCTGGCTCGGCTACGGTGACCGCGCCAAGGCCGGGCGCATCTTCAACGACCTCGTGCGCACCGGCAAGGTGAAGGCGCCGATCGTCATTGGTCGCGACCACCTCGACTGTGGCTCCGTGGCGTCGCCGAACCGCGAGACCGAGGCGATGAAGGACGGCAGCGATGCCGTGGCCGACTGGCCGATCCTCAACGCCCTGATCAACGCGGTGAACGGTGCCAGCTGGGTCAGCTTCCACCACGGTGGTGGCGTCGGTATGGGCTACAGCCTGCACGCGGGCATGGTCATCGTCGCCGATGGCACCGACGAGGCGCAGGAGCGACTCGACCGCGTGCTGACCAGCGACCCGGGCATGGGCGTCATCCGCCACGTGGATGCCGGCTACGAGCTCGCCGAGGACGTCGCGCGTACCAAGGGCGTGAAGATCCCGGGCGTCACCGTCTAGTGGGGCTCTCCCGACCGTCGGCGACTGCCGGCGGCCTGCGTTGACCGGTCGCGACGCTTTGCGACCCGAGGTCGCGCGTTCGCGGGGCTAGCGTGGTCCTCATGGACACGCTGCCCGTTGTGTTTTCCCGGCGACCTGGCCTCGATGGGCTGGACGTGGCCGTCGACCGCTCACGCGTGCCCCGTTGGCGCTTCTGGGCGCTCCAGCCCGTCGCGCTGCTCGCTGGCGCGATGAACATGCTCGTCTCCGGCGGCCTCACGTGGCACGTCGGCGCCGGTGAGTTGTTCGTGTACGGCGTGATCGGCTGGGGGCTGGTCACGGTCCCGGCGACCTTGTGGTGGCGAGCGCGGCGAGCCGGCCATGAGGTGTGTCTCAGGCTGACCGCCAGTGCGCTGGTGCTACCGGGTGGCCGACGCGTTCCGTGGGAGCACGTCGAGCGTGTGAGCTGGTGGGGATGGTGGCTCGTCATCCACGAGCGCGGTGGCGCCTGGCACGCGGTGTGGGTCGAGGAAGGACAGCCCTGGGACCGCTATCGGCTGGCCCGCTGGCTGGAGGACCACGCTCGATCCGCTCCACTCGCGGGAATAGCGAGCCCACCTCTCGAGTTGTCGGCCTTGGTCGCGCGCTCCGCAAATGTCACGGAATGTCACGACGGGAATGCGACCTGAAGCTGGAGGGGTCGGGTCTCGTCGACCCTGCGTCGCCAAACAACGCGACAAGATGGCTGGAATCCCCCGGTCGTCCCTTCGATTCCGCCCCGAAGGAGACCCCATGCCCAAGCTCTCGCTCGTCACTGCCCAGGCGCCCAGCGTCCTCGACGATGAGGCGATCAAGGCCATTGCCCGCGACAACCGCCGGGCCGCGATGGACTTCGTGGTCCTCAAGTACCGCGAGCGCCTGCTCCATCACGCCGTGTACATCGTGAAGGACTACCAGGAGGCCGTCGACGTGACGCAGGAGGTCTTCATCAAGGCCATGCGCGAGCGCCGGTTCTTCCAGGACGACTTCAAGATGAAGGCGTGGCTGTTCCGGGTGACCAGCAACCTGTGCTTCAACCTGGTGCGCGACCGCAAGCGCCGCGGGGCGATCCTCGAGGGCATGCAGAAGCCGACGCATCTGGACGCCTCGCAGACCGAGACCGTGTTCCGCAGCGAGCGCCAGGACCAGATCATGCAGGCCATGGACCGGCTCTCCGACGACCATCGCAAGATCCTCATGCTGCGGTACTACTCGGATCTGTCCTACGCGGAGATCGCCGATGCGCTCGACGTGGCCCTCGGCACGGTGATGAGCCGACTGTCGCGCGCAAAGGGCAAGCTGATGGAAGTCCTCGACGACCCCGGGGTTATGGGGCTGTAGTCCAACAGGGAGGACGCATGCGCTGCAGAGCGGTGCAAGAGCGGTTGGTGGCATGGCGCGACGGGGAGCTCGCCCCGGGTGAAGCTGTGCGCGTCGAGGAGCACGTGGCGGGCTGTGTCGATTGCCGCGTGCTCGACGAGCACCTGCTCGCGGCCACGCCCGAGCCCTTTCTCGACATCCCGCCGATCTCGGCCGAGGCCGAGGCGCGCCTCGCGCGCATGCTCGACGAGACCACGGTCGATGCGCCAGCTCTGATGTGGCAGCCTGAAGTCGACTGGCGTCGTCTCGCGCCGCACGCGCTGTGGGCTGCCGCGGTGCTTCTCTGCCTCGGATGGGGACTGACGAAGCACTACGAGGCCCAGGCCCTCCAGGCGCAGCTCGACGCCGCGCCCGCGCCAGCCGAGACGGTTCTCGGCGAGGGCGACTTCCGTCCAGCCTCGTGGGCCCCCTCCGAAACGCAGGCGGAACCGGGGGAGTAGGGCGCGCGAATTCGGCGTGCCGCGGTGCCTTGACCCCGGCGAGTCGCCTTCGCTAGCGTATGCGGACCGAGAGGAGCGGCTTGAACGCGGCCGATTACGCCACCACACGAAGTCTTCGGGACCACCTGGAGCGCGCGGTCACCGGCAAGCTGACGGTCGGACGCGGCGCCCGCACGGCGTCCGTGTACCTGATGAACGGCGCGATCATGGGTGCCGAGACGTCCAACGACGCCTCGCTGCTCCTGCGTCGTCTCACCGTCGAGCGGGTGCTCGACGAGGGTCGCGCGACCGAGCTGCTCATCTCCGCCCAGGACGGCGAGTCGATCTACGGACCGCTCTTCGAAGAGGTCGATGGCGCAGCGCTCGAGACGATTCTCCACGAGCGGTTCAAGGACGCGCTCGCCGACTGGTTGGCCGCTGGCGAGGAGCCGGTGTTCACGTCGATGGCGGCGGTGTTCATCGACAACCTCCAGATGGGCGTTCAGGCCGACCAGGTCATCGGTGAGGCCCTCGAGGCCATCGACAAGGTTGCGACGCTCCCGGACGACGCGCTGCTGGCTTCGGGATCGGGCATGCCGCGAGGCAAGGCCGAGCTGTCGGTGCGCGCGCTGCTTCGCCGTCCGACCGAGGTCGGCGACCTGGTCCAGATGCTCCCGCTCGAGCCTTGGGCAGCCCGGGTCGTCATCGCCGACATGGTCGAGCGAGGGGGCCTGAAGCTCCAGATGCCCGCGGCGGTGCCCGACGAAGGCGATGCCGAGGGCCCTGCCTTCGACGCGGAGCATGCCTCCCCGGAGGCCGACGCGGATCTCGAGCCATCCCATGCTCCCTCGGGCGAGGACGAGCTTCGCGACATCGAGACCGAGCAGCTCGAGACCGAGCAGATGGAGCCGGAGACCGAGCAGATCGAGCCGTTCCCGGACCGCGCTGGCTTCGGGTTCGGCAACCAGATGCCGGTCGACGACGAGTTCCTGTCGGCATTCGAGGATGCGGACGACGACAGCGAGGAGTTCGACCGCCTGCTGACTGCGGACATCGAGCCGGTCAGTGAAGAGGTCGAGGTCGAACTCGACAAGAAGAGCCCGATGGCCGGCTTCGACTTTCCCGAGGTCGATGACGAGTTCGCGGGGGCCTTCGACGACGAGAGCGAAGAATACGTCCCGCCGGAGCCCGCACCGGTCTCGAGTGCGCCCGAGGCGCCGATCTCGTTCGACACCGGGGCCGAGGAAGACTCCGAGGTCATCAACGCGTTCAACGACGCCAACGAGTTCCGCGGTGGTGCCCGTGACGCGGGTCACTTCGTGACCGAGAGCCACAACCTCGACCGCGTGTCGCTCGGCGGTGACGTGGACGAGGACCAGGATCTCGAGTTCGAGGCCGAAGAGGTCCCGGCTCAGAGCTTCTCGGCGCCGCGTCTGTCCGAGGTCGATGCCCAGCACAAGATCGACGTGGCGAACAGCGTGCTCGAGGTGATCGCCGCCGAGTACGACAAGGCCCAGGGACCGGGAGCCGGCCGTGCCGCGGTGCAGCTGTTGGTCGACGGCTCGCCGCTCAAGTTCGCGTCGCTGTTCAAGGACGTGACCGCCAACAACCGCGGCTGCATCATGCACCACGAGGTGCTGCGCAACCTGTACTCCCGGCCGCCGACGGAGCATCGGCAGCTACTGCAGGACGGCGTGAAGAACCTCCTCGACCGCGGCATGTCCATCGCGGCCGACGAGCTTCCCGACGAGGGGATCGACGCCGTGCTCGAGGCTTCCGCGGGCCTGCGCCAGCGGCTGGGGCTCTAGCTGCGTTGGCTCTGGCTCGCGCTGATCGGCACGGCCTTCTCTTCTGAGTCGACGTTCCTGGAAGGGGACGCCACCGAGCCAGCCGCGGTTTCCGCCACGCCTGCGCCCGGCGTGCCCCCACTGCCCGAGTGGGGTGCGCAGCCGGTGGGTGCCCTGCCCGTGGAGCTTCGCGAGGCCGCGGTCGCGAGTCGCCACGAGGCTCTGCCCGAGCGCATGAAGGCGATCTCCGCGGTCATGCTCGACACGCCCCACCTCGACGATCCGCTGGGTGAGGGGACGGGCCACGACCTCGACCCGCTCGCTCGCTACGACATGTACGACTGCCTCACGTTCGTCGAGGAGGTGTTCGCGCTGTCGCTCGCCGGCGATCCCGAACACGCCGCCGAGGTTCGCCTGGATCTGCGCTACGACGGGGCCGAGCCGGAGTATGTCGCCCGACGCCACTTCATGGAGCTGCAGTGGCTGCCCGCGAACATCGAGCGCGGGTGGCTGCGGGACACCACCACCGAGTACGGACCGACCGTGCGCATGGAGCGGACCGTCGAGCCCGCGCTGTGGAAGAACTGGGCGGGGCGGGCCAACTTCGCCATGACCGACGAGCAGCTCCCGCTCGGCGACATGGTGCTCGACGTGCTCACGCTCGACGAGGCCATCGCGGCGGCGCCGAATATCCGGCCCGGCAGCATGATCGCGGCCGTCCGCGAGGATCGCTCGTACAAGCCGATCTGGATCACCCACGTTGGTCTGGTGTTCGCGGACGAGGATGGAAGTCGAACCCTGCGGCATGCCTCGCGCATGAAGAGCAGCCTTCGCGTCCGGGACCACGACCTGGTGTGGTACCTGCAGAAGCTTCAGACGTACAAGAACTGGAAAGTCGCGGGCATTGCCGTGTTCGAGCCGATCGACGCGGGACCGCGCGCGTTTGCGGAGCCTGCTGGCGGGTAGGCCCATGCCGGTGCTATTCTCCGGCGTCTGTGGAGTCTCCTCATGTCGCGCGTGCTCGCCCTCCTGCTTCTCGTTGGCTGTACCCCCGAGTTCACGCCGATCAGCGATGACTCGCTCGATGACGAGCCCACCGACACCGAAGTGCCGCTGGATACCTCCGTCGAGGACACCCAGAACGACACCGGCAACTACCCGCCCGTGGCCGATGCCGGACCGGACCAGGAAGTCGGTGTGACCGAGGTCGTCGACCTCGACGGGTCCGCCTCCTACGACGAGGACGGCGACACCCTGTCGTTCTCGTGGGACTTCGTGAGCCTGCCGACCGACTCGAACACGAGCATCATCAACTCGAGCACCAACAGCCCGAGCTTCTGGGCCGACACCGAAGGCACCTTCGTCGTCGAGCTCACCGTCGACGACGGCGCCGAGAGCTCCACCGACACGGTGCAGGTCGTGGTGATTGCCCCCAACGACGTGCCGGTGGCCTACGCCGGGCCCGACCAGACCGTGAACGTCGGCGACACCGTGCAGCTCACCGGCAGCGGCAGCTACGATCCCGATGGGGACCCGCTGACCTACGCATGGCGCTTCGTGAGCCAGCCCGGCAGCTCCACCCTGTCCTCGGCCACCGCCGAGTCGCCGCGCTTCACCGCGAGCACCGCGGGGACCTACACCGTCGAGCTGGTCGTCAACGACGGCACCAACTCCTCGGCCCCGGACTCCGTCCGCATCGTCGCCCAGGCGGCGGATGACGGCGACTGCCTCTCCTGCTCTGCGCAGGTCGAGCAGGAGGTCCGCCGTCGCCTGACCACGGGCACCCACTCCGGTGGTCCGCTGCTGGTCGTGCTTCCGCTCCTCGCGCTCGCGTTCTTCCGCCGCGACGACTGACGATCAGCCGAACAGTCGGGCCACGGCCTGACGCTCGGGCATCGCCTCGGCCCACTCGGCCACGGCGTCGGCGTACAGGCTCGCCCGGTCGCCGAGGACTGCGGTGAGCGTGTCGGGCGTGGGGGAGGCCAGGAGCTCGGGCAGTCCCGCGTCCACGAAGCGCAGCCGCGCCTCGATCGAGACGAGGGAGCTGATCGCCAGCGCCCAGGTTGGAAGGTCGACGCCCACCCGGCTCAGGCCCTCACCGACGAGCGCGCGCTCGAGCTGGGCCGCGTCCTCCGGGCTCCCGCCGATGACCTCGGTGTAGATCTTCGCCTTCGGCTCGGTGCCGCTCGGACGCAGGATCATCCGCGCGCCTTCCAGCTCGAACACGAGCACGTTCCGGGACGAGGCGTCGGTCTCGCACTTCACCGGGCCGAGCGGGTCTGTGTCGCTGCGCCGGTCGCGGAAGCGGGTCACGGCGCGACCGCCGAGGCTCTCGGGCGGTGACTCGCGGAAGGCGTCGAGCATGCGCGCGATGCGCAGCTGGCCGGTGGCGCCCTCCATCACCAGGGAAGCGAGGCGGTTGTCGTGTCGGCCGTAGGCCTCGGTCAGCGCGTCGAGGCGGTGGACCAGGGTCTTGCCCTCGGTCGCGGCCACGGCGGCGGCCTCGGCGAGCAGCAGGGCGCCTCCGGCGGCGTCCTTGTCGCGCATCTCCGCGGTGACGAGCACGCCGTGGGACTCCTCGACGCCGGCGGCGAAGGGGCCCTCCCAGGTGGCGAGGATCTCGCCGATGTACTTGAAGCCGACGAGCAGGTCGTCGACCAACGGCATGCCGGCGCCCTCAGCGATGCGGGAGATCAGCGAGGTCGTGACCTCGGTGCGGGCGACCAGGCCCCGGTGTCCGTGGCGAGCCAGGTGATCGACGATGAGCGCGCCGATCTCGTTGCCGGACAGGCGCTGCCAGCCTCCCTCGTGACGGACGACTGCGCCGATGCGGTCGGCATCCGGGTCGGTAGCGAGGAGCAGGGTCGCGCCGGCGTCCTCGGCGTAGGCGATGCCCAGCTCCAGCGCCGAGGGCACCTCGGGGTTCGGGGCGCGGAAGGGCACGGTCGGGAAGGCGCCGTCGGCGGTGCACTGGGGCTCGACCGGCACGACGTCGAAGCCCGCGCGCTCGAGCACGGGGAGCACGGAGTACAGGCCGGCGCCGTGCAGCGGCGAGAACGCGACGCGCAGTCCGCGCTCCTCGCGGATCGAGCACGACAGCACCAGGTCCTGGTAGGCCCGGCGCACCTCGTCGTCGATGAAGTGCACATGGCCGCTCGCCAGCGCCTCCTCCCAGCTGGGTGGCTGCACCTCGGACACGGCGGCGACGGCGGTGAGCACTTCCTGGTCCAGCGGGGGCACCAGCTGGCCGCCGAGGTGGTCGTAGACCTTGGCGCCGTTGTCGTCCGGCGGGTTGTGGGAGGCGGAGATCATCAGGCCGCCGGTGGCGTTCAGCACGCGGATGGCGTGGGAGAGCTCCGGAGTGGACATCACGCGGTCGGCGTCGGGCGGGAGCAGGTGCACGTCGATGCCCGCCTGCGCATACACGCGCGCGGCGAGGTGCCCGAAGTCCTTGCTGGTCCAGCCGGCGAGGGGGTGCGGCACGTGCGCGGGGACCGCCCCGCCGAGGTCGTCGAAGCGGCGCACGTCCCAGGTGATGACCACGGAGAGAGGACCGTCGTGGTGGGCTCGCATCCACGCGGCGTGCCCCGCGGCGGAAGTCGCGAGCGTGTGGGCGTTGAATCGGTTCGGACCCAGGCCGACGCGTCCGCGGCGACCGCCGGTGCCGAAGGGAAGCACGCGACGAAAGGCGTCGAGCAGCTCGTCGAAGCGTCCGGCCTCGCTCATGGCGTCGATGGCGGGGGCATGGTCCGGAAAGCGCGTCAGCCACGACTCGAGCGAGGCGAGGGCAGCGGTCTTGTGCTCGGGAGCGACGTCGAGGGACTCGATTCCGCGGCGAATGGCGTCGTGCAAGGCAGGCCTCCAGGCCGGCCATCCTAATCCACCGCAGACGCACGACGGCCCGCTTCCGTGCTGGAAAGCGGGCCGTGTTGGAAACGGTTGGGGCAGGGCCTACTTGGGCTTGGTGCTGCCGCCCTTGGTGCCGCCGCCGCCGATGGTGCCGCCGCCGCCGGTGCGGCCGTCACCGCCGCCGGAGGTCGAGCCGCCCTTGGTGCCGCCGCCGCCGCTGGTGCTGCCACCCTTGGTCGAGCCGGACGCAGGCTTGGTCGGCTGGCCCTTGCCGCCGGTGGTCGAGCCCGCCTTGGACCGCGCCTCGGCCTCCTCGGCCTCCTTGGCCAGGCGACCCTCCTCGGCCTCGCGAAGCTGCTGCTCGAGGCGCTCCTGGTCCCGGACGCGGCGCTGGAGCACGGCCACGTAGCTACGGGTCCGCGCCTTCGGCACCGCCACCGCACCTTCCTTGGCGAGCTTCAGGGACTGGCGCAGGTTGCCCTTGCGCTCGTTGTACAGGGCGAGGTTGAAGCTGGCCTTGCCCCGCTCCTTGGCCGACCCGGAGTCGCGCGCCTGACGCCAGAGCTCGGCCGCGCCTTCCCAGTCACCGGCCTTCACGTGGCGCTTGGCCATCTTCAGCGACGGGCTGCCCTTGGCGAACCAGGTGCGGCTCTCCCAGCGCCAGGTCGGGCTGATCCGGCCCGCGTAGGCCTTGCCCGCCTCGCCGCCGAGGGTGCGCACGGTGTCGTTGGCGAGCGGCAGTCCGTTGCGGGCGGCCGAGAGGGTCGAGCCCTCCTCGTCGTAGTTGCGCGAGTAGGACCGGTCGCGCTGCTCGTCGAGCACGGCCTTCTGGCTCGTGTCGTACAGGCGCCACGAGGTCATCACGCGGGTCTGGCGACGCGCGCCGTACACCGGGATGTTGTCGTCGGTGTAGCGCAGCGGGTTGCCGTCGTTGAGGTTGAGTACGTCGGAGTCGCTGTCGAAGGCCTCGAGAGCGAGGATGGCATCGCAGCCGTGGCGTTCGCAGATGCGCTTCGCCTTGCTCCACGAGAGCTGGGTGTCGAACACTCCGGAGTCGACGCCCTGCGCGGTCACGTTGGGCACGATGATCTCGTAGCGGTCGCCTTCACGCAGCGCCCAGGACAGGTCGTTGATCGCGGCCTGGCGCCCCTCGCGGTCGGCCATGATGCCTTCGCCGGTGAGCGCGCCCTCGATGGCCCCGAGCACGTTGCCGCCGACGTTGTCGGGAGACGAGCGGTCGATGATCGCGATGGTCTGCACGTGACCGGGCACCATCACCTGGGCCGGGTGCAGGACCTCGACAGAGGTGTGGGCCGCACAGCCTGTAGCGAGCATCGCGGTGGTTGCGAAGAGGAGTGAACGCATGAGGGGCCTCCTTGCCGACCTGCCAGCACAGACGTGCCAGGGGGGGCGCCATTCGACGGAAAGTGTTCGCCGGAGTCTACCCTTTGCGAGGATCCGCGTGGGCAGGCGATCGACGCGTCGTGTCGCCGGACGATCGCCCCTGACGGACAGTCGACGTCTTCGATGGAGCACGCTAGCAGGCTGGTTCACGTGGAGACAGCGATGAACCGAGGCATTCTCGGCGGAGCAACAGGGGCATGCGCGAGTCTGGTCGCGCTGTGCCTCCTCGCGGGGTGCACGCCGCAGTCCGCCTACCGCGGTCCGTTCGAGGACGAGGCGGACACGGACACGGACACCGATGCGGACAGCGACGCGGACGCCGACGCCGACAGCGATGCGGATGCGGACAGTGACGCCGACAGCGACGCGGATGCCGACAGCGACGCGGACGCGGACAGCGACGCCGACAGCGATGCGGATGCGGACAGCGACGCCGACAGCGATGCGGACACCGACACCGATCCTTCTCCCGTGGGCATCGGCACCTACCAGTACACGCGCAAGCCCGTGGGTGGCTTCTCGGAGGCGGTGGCGGTCGCGTTCCACCCCGACGGCTCCTACGCGCTGGTGCTCGAGCGCACCACGGGTCTGCACGTCTACGACTGGGCCACGGGCACGGCGACGGAGGTCACTACGTCCGGTGGCAGCGGCATGACCCTGTACCTCGAGGATGTGGCCTTCGATCCGACCGGGGACTTCGCGCTCATCGCGGCGACGGCCCGCGACAGCTCCTCGCTCGAGGGCGTCGTGCTGCGCTTCGACGATGCGACCTATCAGGCCAGCGGCGCCGCCGCGGCGGTCAGCGAGCATCCGGAGCGACGCTCCGGGGAGCGCTTCACCGCGGTCACCTTCCCGTGGGGCGACGGTCCCTCCGGCAACGGCTGGCCCGTGTTCCTGTCGACCACCGAGGGCTCGAACACCATCGCGCGACTGCGCGAGCTCGACCCGACCACGCCCGCGTTCTCCGGGCTCGTCGTGGCCCAGAACACCTCGGCGGGCTGCGAGGACGCCGCCTTTGCGGTGAACGAGTACGGCGAGTGGGGCATTGCGCTCGTGTGTGGCGTGAACGGCGGCGAGGTCCGCTACTACACCGAGATCGCCGGCGTCGGTGAGTGGCGGACCGGCGGAAACGTCGGCAACTCCGCGCGGATCGACGCCTACCCCGGCGGCGACTACGCGCTCGGCATCGGCTGGTCCGGGCGCCGCGTGTACCGCTTCGAGGGCGGTGCGTGGCAGTCGTCGAGCTCAGCGCCGTGGTTCACGACCATGGGCATCTGGGGCATCGGCTTCCAGGAGACCGGCGAGCGCGCGCTCATCGTCGGTCGGGCGGGGCGCACGCCGCTCTCCGGCACCGTGCTCGAGTACCGCCACGACCTGTACGACCAGGCCCAGATCGCCGACGTGTCCATCCCGAACTTCGACAGCACGCCGTACAACGCCTCGTCGAACACGTACCTCTACGATGTCGCGTGGCGTCCGGGCTGCGATGGCGGACTGATCGTCGGCGGGGACAGCGGCGGCGGCCAGCTCATCGAGTTCGCCCTCGAGGGCGGGGTCAGCTGCCGCTGATCTCGCTCGGCTCCCGGGCCCAGACGACCAGCGCGGCGGCGTGATCCTTGGCGTGCAGGCGCGAGCCGGGGGCGTGCACGCCGGGCTCGAGGCCCGCCAGCGTGAGCGCGTGAGCGCCGCGAGGCAGGGTGTACGCGTCGTCGGGATGCAGTCGCAGCCGTGCCACGTCGCACAGACGCGTCTTCGCGAGCCAGTCGAGCTCGCCCCCGCCGGGCAGCTCCTCGCGGTGGATGCGGCACCACGCGGTCGTTCGCCTCATCGCGATGCCTGGCACCGCGCGGCCGTCGAGGATGGTGGGCTTCGTGAGCCGGAGCTCGATCTCGCGCACGTCGGCCCGCGCCTCGGCGGGCGACGGCGGGATGAGCACCGTGCGGCAGATGGTCTTCGCCAGGGACTCGAGCAGCCACCATCGCCCGTGGTTCACGAGCAGCTCGAGCTGCGCGGTGATCATCGCGTAGTCCACGGTGTCGCCGACGTCCTCGCTGTCCGCGGCGGGCTCGAGCGGCAGGAACATGTCGAGCGACACGTCCAGCGGCTGGCGTCGCTGCTGCTCGAAGTCGAGGATGCCGATGATCGCGTTGAGGCGGCAGTCGGTGAGCGAGATGGTGTCGAGGATCATGGGTACCTGGCGGAGAGGCCGCCATCGACGGGGATGATGCAGCCGGAGAGGTAGGGGGCGTCGTCGGCGAGGAAGCGGGCGAGGCGAGCCACGTCCTCGGGCTCGCCCACGCGCTGGAGCGGGATCTTCTTGCGCAGGCGCTCGCGCTTCTCGTCGCTGTAGTCGGGCGGCCACGCCACCTGACCGGGGCTGATGCCGAGCACGCGAAGCTCGGGGCCGAGCTCGACGGCCATCGCCTTGACCAGCATCACGAGCGCGGCCTTCGACGCCGAGTAGTGCGCGTAGCCGGGCACGGGGCGGTCGGCGCCGATGTCGCACATGTGCAGGACCAGCGGGCGGTCCGAGGCGCGAAGAGGCTCGAGCAGGCCCTGTGAGAGCAGGAACGGCGCGCGCACGTGCACCGCGTGCATCTGGTCGAACTGCGCCACCGAGATCTGCTCGAAGGGGACCGGCTGAAACACGCTCGCGTTGTTCACCAGCACGTCGAGGCGGCTCCACCGCTCGCGGACCTCTCGGACCACGTGCTCGCAGGCGTCGACCTCGGCGAGGTCGGCTTGCACGGTGAATGCGGCGGCTCCCAGCGCCCGGCAGGCCTCGGCCGCGTCTTCGGCGGCATCGGGGGAGGAGCGGTAGTGGATGGCCAGGTCGTAGCCATGCCCGGCGAGCTCGAGGGCAATCGCCCGCCCGACGCGCTTGGCGGCTCCGGTCACGAGTGCGGTGCGCCTCATCGACCCAGCGCCTCCTCGCTGATCTCGTCGTCCCAACCCAGGCCGAGCGAGCGCTTGACCAGGTATACGCCGAGGTAGATGAACGGCGTGTCGATCAGGGCGAACACGAGCTTGTACACGTAGATCGTCGCCATGATCGAGAAGCCGGTCGCGAAGTCCATGCCGAAGCCGATGAAGAACAGGATGGAGTTCACGATGCCGGTGTCGACGAGCTGGCTGATGCTGGTGCTGCCATTGTTGCGCAGCCAGAGGTGCTTTCCGCCGGTGAGCTTCTTCCAGAAGTGGAACAGGTACACGTCGATCAGCTGAGCGACGAGGTAGGCGAGCATCGAGCCGAAGAGCAGCAGCCCGTTGAGCGCGAACACACTCTCGAACGCGTGCTGGTACTCGTCGACGGTCGGATAGAACGGGTTTCCAGCGGGCACCCAGTACGGGTGGGGCGGCACGGCCAGCGCGATCTGCACGATGCCGAGCATGACCAGGCTCATGAAGAAGCCGAGCACGACCATGAAGTTCGCGCGGGCCTTGCCATACACCTCGCTGACCACGTCGGTGACGAGGAAGGTGATGGGGTAGGTGAGAATGCCGGTCGTCAGCGCGAACTCGGGGTTGAACGGCGCGCGGAACAGCTTGATGCCGATGACGTTGGTCATCACCAGGCTCACGACGAACACGCTGGCGAGCACCAGGTACAGGCGCTCGTAGCGGGAATAGGGCAGCTCATCGACGTCGACGGTGGCCATGTCAGGTCCTCTTCGCGGGGATGTGCAGGGCCGAGCCCAACCACAGGCACGCAGCGTAGAACACGAGGAGTGCGGCGAACTTGGTCTCGCGGAGCAACAGCGCGGCCCACTCGTTGCCGAGGCCGAGGGCGAAGTGCTTGACCTCGGTCAGCGGCGCGGACCACGCGGCCCACGCGAGCACGAGGGGCAGGATCCAGCCGCGGTGCAGGCGACCGTGCAGCGCGGCGCCTCCCGCGGCGACCGCGGCGGGAATCGCGAACACCACGTGGTGCTCGTAGGTGTACACGGGGATGAGCAGGATGGTGACGCACAGCGCGCCCACCTGGCCCGCGGCGGCCCACGCATCGGCGGGCTCGTCCCGCAGCCGCCACAGCGTGAGCGCGGGCACGAAGGCGGCGGTGATCGTCGCGAGGGTCTGCGCCGGCGACGAGAGCACCCGCTGGTTGCCGGGGAACGCGGTGTTGTACAGGTCGGGGATGCTGTGGTTGCCGAACAGGCCGATGCCGACGGTCAACCCGTTGTACTCACCGGTGCCGAAGGTGGGCAGCACCTCGGTGTAGAAGCGCAGCTGCATCTGCCACGGCATGACGAGCAACGTGGCCACGGAGAGCGCGACGGCCGTGCCGGCGGCCCACAGCGCGGAGCTGGTGCGCCCGCGGAGCAGCCACCACACCACGAACAGCGCCGGACTCATCTTGAGCATGGCCGCGGTGCCCATCGAGATGCCCGCGACCTCGGTGCGGCCCACGGAGTCCGCCCACAGCGCGGCGACGACCAGCGCGAGCACCGGCAGGTTCGCCTGGCCCATGAGGTGGTTGTTGTCGATGGCGGTGAGGGTGGCCAGAGACAGCGCGACGAGCACGGTCACGCGCAGGCCGAGTCGCCGCCACCACCACCCGAGCGCGAGTGCGACCGCGAGGACCGCGAGCTCGTCGAGCCAGAACCAGAGCTGCCACGCGGTGCGCGCGTCGAAGGCGGACAGCCCGTCGGTGAGCAGCAGGAACGGCGGTGGGTAGAAGAACGGGTGGACCGTGCCACTCACCAGGTCCTTGCGGGCCTCGGCGCGGATGTTGCGGGCGACGTAGGGGTCCTTGCCCGCATCGAGCGCGGCATCCGCGTAGTAGTAGGACGCGAAGTCCCGCAGCGGACGGCCCTTTCCGCTCGTCTCCCACGTCGACTGCACGGCGGCCAGGTGCCAGCCGATGGCCAGCGTGGCGATGAGCAAGAGCAGCGGGTTTTCGAGCTTGGCCAGCATTCCGGGCAGCGTATCGCGTGGGCTAGCGCAGCGCCTCGACCCCGAGGGGATGCACGCCCTCGAGCAGGTCGCCCAGGGTCTGGCCGAACTCGCGGATGGTCACGCCATCGACGATGAGGTGGTCGCCGGTGAACCCGATGTCGAGCAGGGTCCGGCCCTCTTCGCGGCGCACCGCGCTGATCGCGATGAGCATCGAGGTCGGGGTGGCGCCGGTGAACGTTGCGTGCCGCCACGAGCGGTTGCCCGACGCGGTGCTGCTCACGCCGATGGCGCCGGCGTGGCGCTCGACCAGCGGCAGTCGCCACGCTGCGAACCACAGTCCCCGCAGGGCCAGCCGCCAGAACAGCGTGTTCGGCTTGCTGGCGACGATGCGGGTGATCTGCGTGCCGTCGAGGCCCTTGTTCACGTGATCGCGGATCTCGTCGCGCAGCTCGGCGGCGGTGCGATGGTCGGCGTCGCGCAGGCACACCGCCGTGAGCACCGGGCCATCCGGCGTGTCGAAGCGCACTGGCATGTTGATGTGGATGCCCTCGAACTCGACGATGCGGTCACCGCGCAGGGTGCGCAGGTAGGCGCGGTTCACGCGGGGATGCTCGCGAGCGGCCAGTGCCGCGGCTCTGGCGAGGATGGCCGGGAAGTTCGGCTTCTCGTCGCGGGCACCCCAGTCGGCGACCACGTCGGTCACGTCGACGGACATGCCGCCGGTGATGAACGAGTGCTCCTGCCACATCTTGCGGTGCTGGTAGGCGTTGAACCACTCGTCGAGGGTGGGGCGGCGCAGGCTCATGGCTGGACCTCCGACCACGCACTGATGGGCAGCGCGTCGAGGTGCTTCATCATCTCGATCACCGCCCGGTCCTCGCGGGTCAGCGCGCCGGGGTCGAAGCGCATGTGCGGGAACGCGCGCTTGTCGTCGTCGTCGAGTACGGCGAGCAGCCCGAGGGTGGTGGCGATGCGCAGGGCCCACTTGAGCTGCGCCCGTACGCCGGGGCCCTTCTCGGCGAGCAGGTAGATGTCGACCTCGCTCACCCCGTCCTCGAGCGGCATGCAGCCCCAGAGCACGTTCAGTGAGGGAAGCGCGCGTCCGGTCCCACCGAGGCGCTGGTCCATGCCGTAGGAAATGGCCGCGATGGAGCCGCCGGCCACGCGCAGGGCGTAGCGGAACTGCGGTCCGACCAGGCGCTTGCCCACCCGCGCCCGCCAGCCGCCGTCGGGGATGTCGCCCTCGAGGTGGTAGTCGAGCACGCCGGGTGCGGGCTCGCGGGTCTCGTAGTCGAAGCGGATGTCGAGGCCGTGCACGGCCTTGAAGTGCTGGAGGTCGATGCCGCCGGTCATCATCGCGTGGTGGTGGGCGTAGAGCCGCACCTTGCCGACGCGCAGCGCGTCGACCTCGCGGCCGTCGAGCCCGGGGCAGGTCGGGAAGGGGTGGCTGGCCTCGGGTCCCGCGAACACCCAGATCGTGCCGAAGGCCTCGTGCACGGGCCACGCCTGGACCTTGGCGGTGGCCGGGGCCTTGGCCTCGCAGCCGGTGCCTGCGCAGGCGCCGGTCGCGTCGTAGCGCCAGCCGTGAAGGCCGCAGCGCACGGTCTCGCCGTGCACGGTGCCGTTGCCCAGGTCCGCGCCCATGTGCGGGCAGAACGCGTCCAGGGCGTAGGCCTGGCCCGACTCGCCGCGGTACAGCGCGATGCGCTGGCTCCCGATGCGGACGGAACGGGCCTTCGCGGGGCCGAGCTCGCGGGAGCGGCACGCTGGGTACCAGCCCTCGGTGAGCACGTCGGTCCGGCCGAACGCACGCCGCTCACGGAGGGGCTGGGTCCAGCGGTTCTCCGTGCGGGTGTGTCCGTCCTTGGGGGCCTGGTGCATGCTCACAGCGCTCCGGTCGAGGCGATCAGCTCGGCGAACTCGGCATCCGCGGGGTGGGTCTGCAGGGCGCGGGGCTTGATGTCGCCCCACTTCAGTCCGCGGCGCATCTCGCGCTCTGCCACCCACTGACCCGCTCGCGGGCTGGTCGCCACCGTGAGCGGCGCGAGCTGGCCCAGCGATCGGGCGAGGCCGTAGTGGTGGGCCTCGCTCAGCGCGCGGTCCACGCGGGAAGCCAGGCCCCTGGGCACCGCCTCGTCGGTGAGCAGCGCGTAGCGCGCCGGCGGCCCGGGGAGGGGGACGAGCGTGCGCAGGCCCTCGGAGGGCGGGAGCACGGTGTGGAGCGCCTCCTCGACGAAGGCTTCCTGGAGCTTCTCGCCGACGAGGTCGCTCACGCCGCCGCTGCGGCCGACGAAGCGCAGCACGGGCGTGCGGTGGTAGCGGTGCGTCACCTGGACCCGGTCGCCGAGCGTGTAGCGAGGCAAGCCACCGATGGGGCTGATCACGACCTCGTAGGTCGCACCGACCTCGGCGTCGGCGAGGTCGCGTAGACCTTGCCCGTCGCGCAGCTCGACGACGGTGCGGTGTGCGAGGGGCACCGCGCCACCCGCGTGCAGCCAGGGCAGCGTCACGGGCCCCTCGGTCGCGAGCAGGCCCTTCCCCTGGACGAGGGCCTGGGGAAGTCGGCGCGCCAGGCGGCGGGCCATGGGCTCGGCGGCGCCCTGGTCCCAGCACGACACCAGGCGCAGGGCGGGCCACAGGGCGGGCCACACGGGCTCGTCGCCAGCGAGCAGCGCGGCTCGGCGGTGGGCGGGGACCTCGCGGGCCAGCCGACGGCGGTGCACGGCAATGTGATCGAGCATCACCTCGAAGAACGTGGGGTTCCACACGCTGACGATCTCGAGGTCCGGCTCGGCGATCAGCGCGATGGACACGGCATCCTTGAAGGCCTCGGCGCTCGCGTGACGGCTGTGTCGGGGACCGACGAGGAACGGCCGCAGCAGGTGCTGCAGCCAGGGCTCGAGGTACTCCACGTCGTCGTCGAGGCCGATGCGCGTGCCGATCGCGGTGCGCTGGGGGGCGCCGATTGCCGGCGAGGCGCTGATCCACAGCTTGCCGGTGCGCAGCTTCGGTCCGCGGTTGAGCAGGTCCCAGGCCCACGCCGCGAACATCTCCGAGAACGCGCCGCGCAGGCTCGCAGTGTAGGGGATGAGCTTGGCTGCGCCGCTGCTGCCGCTCGTGCGCTCGTAGACCTGCACGGGCTCCGCGCACAGCGCCTGTCGCTCGTTCGCGCGCTGGGCCTCCAGCCATGGCGCGAGGCTCGCGAAGTCCGCGACGGGCAGGGCGGCGAAGTCCTCGGGTCCACGCACGCCATGCTCGCGTCCGTACGCGGTGCGCGCCATGTCCGCCGCGACCCGCCGCTTCATCGCGTCCTGTGCGCTCCTCGGGTCGACCAGGGCCCGGTGGAGGCGCATGGCGGCGGGCGTCATCAGCCACGGAAGGCTGCGCAGCGCCGCGCGTCGCCCGAGGTGGCGGCTCATTCCGCCGCCTCCGGCCCGGCCTTCTTCCAGCGCTCGCGCACGCCGATCACGGTGAGTGCGGGGACCACCGCGCCCGCCTCGACCTCGGCACCCGGCGACAGCCCGCAGCGCGCGCCGAGCAGCGCGCCGTCCCCGATGCGGATGGGCAGCAGGATCAGCCGCAGACGCCCGCGGGAGTGGGTGATGCCGTGAGCGGTGAGTCCCGTGCCCTCGCCGAAGACGACACCGTCGCCGACCTCGAGCAGGCTGCGGTCGTAGATGCGCACGCCGGGCGTCCAGTACACGCCGCGGCCGACCCTGGCGCCCCACAGCCGCAGCCACGCGCTGTACGCGCCGGGTACCAGCCGAAGCACGGTCTCGAAGGCGGGGAACGCGATGAACAGCAGCTGCAGCTGGTGCGAGCCCCACCACGGCAGGTAGTGCTCGCCGACGACGTCGAACACGCCGGGCTCGAGCGGTGCGAAGCGGTCGTGGAGGCGGTGGAGCAGCGGCGGCAGCAGGTAGAGCACGGCGAGGGCGCCGAGCATCGGCCACGGGGTGCGTCCGACCACGCTCCATGCAAAGCCGCCGGCGCCCGCGCCGATCAGCGCGAGGGGAAACGCCTCGATGGCGATGCCGACGGGGTTGCGCGCCATCAGATCACGAACTCGATCTGGGCCTTCTTCTCGGGCAGGGTGCGCGGGTCTGTGCCGTCGGCGATGGCCTGCTGCAGCGACTCGACGAGCACGTGAATCGCGTCCGCCGACGTGTTGTTGAAGTCGACGCCGTACTTGTCGATGACCTCGCCCTGCTCAGCGAGCGCGTCGAGGTCCTGGTCGATCACCGCCTGACCCTGGAAGCGCAGGATGCGCTTGGTGAACGCGTCGAGCACGCGGCTGCGCGAGAAGCGCCCGAAGTCGTACGACAGGGTCGTGTACACCCGCGTGCGCATGTCCTCCTCGGGCACCGACTGGCTGATGATGAACATGCGTCGCTTCGGCCCGAACACGTACTCGACCTCGGTCACGTTGGGCGCGTGGAAGCTGTCGCGGTGGCCGATGGCCGCGTCGTCCGGGTTGAGGAAGCGCTTGAACCAGCCGAGGTTGCTGGTCTCGCCGTAGTAGTGCACGTCGACGGTGGCCCCGTGGCGGCGGATGTCGGCGGTGATCTTCTGGCCGGCGCTGGTCCGGAAGATGCCCGGGTGCACGAACACCGTGTGCGGCACGTCGATGAAGTTCTCGGCGCAGTTGGTCACGTTGTTTGCGAAGGTGTTCACGAGGCGGATGTGCCGCCAGTTCGGGTCCCCCCAGAACGGCATCGCGAACGGCTCGATGTCCTGCGGCCCGTCATCCGCGAGGCGCACGTACACGAAGCCGTCCTGCTCGCGCGTCGTAAACGTCTTCGCGCAGCGGCGCTTCGTCTGCTTGAAGCGCGCGCCCTCGGCGGGCACGCCGACCACGACGCCATCGCTGTCGTAGCGCCAGCCGTGGTAGCTGCACTGCACGGTGCCATCGACGAGCGCGCCCTTGGACAGGGGGGCGTGGCGGTGCATGCACCGGTCGCGGAGCACGGCGGCGCGCCCGTCCTTGCCGCGGAACACGACCAGCCACTCGTCGAGCACCTTGCGCCCGAGCACGGCGGTGCGGGTGAGCTCGTCGCTCGTCGCGACCACGTACCAGAAGTGCTTGCGGGTGACGGTCACGGCGCCTCCGGATGCGGGGTCAGGCGCACGTCCCCGGTGCACACGAGCTGGCACGCCAGGCGGGCCCGCGGGTCGTCTTCGGCCCAGATCTCGACGATCTCCCGCTCGTCCTCGTTCATCGGCTCGACCTCGCCCTCGGCGATGACGAGGCAGGTCGCGCACAGGCCGGTGCGGCAGCCGAAGAGCAGCGGCGAGTTGCTCGCCGTGAGGTGCTCCGAGAGCCGGGAACCGAGCGGCAGGGTGACTGGCGGACAGTCGGGCTCCGCCGGAAAGTGGACCGTGAACGTGCTCACGCCCGCGCCTCGAACGCGGCGAACGCCTTCTGGTTCGCCGCGAGCACCCGCGGGATGTCGATGTCCGCGGCCAGCGTCATGTCGCGGTTGTGCGCGGTGAGGTAGTCGACGTCGTCGAGGTACTTCCGGTACGAGTCGATGGCGGTCACGTGGGTCTGGTGCGCTCGGTGCAGGCCCTCGTTCTCCTCGCAATAGGTCTTGCGCATGAACGCGAGGGCCTCGGCGGAGGACAGGCCGAACACCTTGCTCGTGAGCACCTTGTGCACGACCTCGTAGGTGCGCGGGCCGTGCCAGTTCAGCCCGTCGCCGACCACCGTGAACGGCCGCAGATCCTTCTGCGCGCCCTTCACCGTCTCATTCATCACCCAGCGCTCGAAGCGACTCGGCGTGGGCAGGCTCTTGAGGACGTCGTGCGAGATGATGGTCGAGCTGTTGAAGTGGTAGCTCTCGTCCTGGAAGTGGAAGTACGAGATCTGGCTCGGAATCGGCGAGATGGCGTCGAGGTCGTCGGGTGCACCGTCGCGCACGAGCTCCTGGTGAAAGCCGCTGAGCTGGTGCTGGACGATCTTGCCGAGCAGCGTGCGCAGGCCGCGAATCAGGAAGTACTGACAGCCGATGAACGCGTTCTGCGCCGACAGCACACCGAAGGTGCGCAGAAGCATGCGCTTGGCCTTCTCGCGCACGCGGTTCGTGTCGGTGAAGATCACGGTCTCGGCGAAGGGGCCGCGCATCTCGTAGGTGAACACGCGCTCGCCGAAGAGCTCGGCCTCGACGGCCTCGCCGACGGTCTTGAACGCGTTGATGTGCGCGCGCTCCTGGCTCGACTCGAGGTCGAGGGTGTCGCACACCAGCCGGAAGTCCTCGAGGCCGAACAGGGCCGCGGCGCTCGTCTGGTTGAAGTAGATCGTCGCGATCTCGGCGCTGATGATGTCGGCGTAGTACGCGACCCAGTACAGCTGGTTGAGCTTCACGCGCTCGGCTGCGCTCGCCTGGTCCCAGAACGGCGTGCCCCACAGCAGCGAGAAGGGCTCGGGGTTCCACGGCACGTCGCGGCACGCGGCGTAGTCGAAGCGCGCGGAGGCGGCGTCGAGGAGCTCGGTGTGGTCCTGCTCCTTGTTGCGACGGTGGTTGATCTGCAGGCGCTTGTAGGTGCGCTTGTCCTCGCGCAGCGGGGAGGTCTGGGAAAACGCGGTCATGCCAGGGCCTCCACGGCGGGGATGGTGAACCGCCCGGCGGCGGTGAGGTCCTCGGCGACGACGGCGGCGCCAGGCACCTTGTCGAGGCAGGCGCCGAGCTTGGCGAGTCGCTCGCGGATGTGCTGCTCGGCGTCGAGCTCGCGGTACACGCGCAGGCGCTGGTCGCGGGTGAATCCGCCGAGGTGGCGCTCGAGGCTGCCGGCGACGAGGGCTGGGCCGACCTGGACCATCGCGAGCATGTGGCCGAGCTGGTCGACGGCCGCGCGGCGCTGGGCTCCCGCGAAGGACACGCCGCGGAGCAGGTGCACGCCGGAGCCGTGGTGGCCTGCCTCGTCGGCGACGATGCGCGCGAGCAGGCGCTGCAGGTCCCGGTCCTGGCAGGCGTCGCGCAGGCCGGCGTAGTGGACGAGCCCCCAGCCCTCGAGCACGACCTGGATCACGAGCTGGCCGGTGGCGCGGTCGGCTTCCTCGACGATGTCGCGGAGCAGCGTGAGGAAGGGGTTCGCCTGCCACTGCTGCTCGTCCACGGGGCCGAGAGCCTGCTTGATGGCGTCGAGGTGGGTGGCCTCCTCGGCGGCGAACAGCGCGTACAGGCTGCGCTCGTCGGCGCTCTCGGCGAGCAGCGTCATCTTCGCCGCGTACGCGACCCCGGCCTTCTCGATGAAGTAGGCCTCGAGCAGGCTCGCGCGGGCGCAGTCCGCGAGCACGGCGCGTCGTACGTCGTCGTCGGCCTCGGTCCAGGCCTGCACCCGGTCGAGGCCGTAGTGCGCGGGCTTCCACACGGACTCGAGGTCCACGGGCGCGTGGATGGCGCGGGCGCCGAGTCGCTTGTCGAGCAGGGCGCGCAGGGGGCCGTCGGCCCAGTCCATGCCCAGTCCGGCGTCGACGGGAAGCTCGGCCATCAGGTGCTCCTCGCCGGGGTGGGGGCGGCCACGGGGCGCAGCCGGTCCCGCAGGTGCTTGAGCGCGTAGCGCACGGGCATCGACCAGCTCATCGACGCGATGCACGCGAGCTCGACCCCGTCGGCCCACTCGGCGTTCTTGTCGATGAAGAAGGCGATGCGCGGGTTCTCAGCGATCAGCGCCTCGGTCGCCGGGGCCACGCCCTGCTTGAGGCGACCGCTCTCCGCAGGGAAGCGGATGAGCCCGGTGGACGCGTCGTAGCACTCGGGAAAGGCCTGGCTCGCGAAGGCGTCGAGGAGCGCCTGGCGCGTCGCCGGAGTCGGCTGCTCGTAGCGCGGCCAGTGCTCCGGGAAGTTGTTGGCCATGAGCAGGTAGGTCTTGTAGCCCTTCGAGATCAGGAACCACCACAGCGGGGCCCACGGGCGCTTGAGCCGCTGCACGAACAGGTAGCGCAGGAACACCTTGCCGAGGACCTTGGTGCCCCAGTGGTCCTCGTGGACGACGGTGTCGCCCGAGAACACGCCGTAGTGGGCGCGGCCCTCGTGCTCGATGCGCAGACACTTCAGCGTCGAGAACCCCTGCAGGCCGCGCTCGTCGCGCAGCACGATCACGTCGTCCTTCGCGGCCAGGTCCATGTCGAAGCGCGCGCGGGTCACGTCCGCGTAGTAGGTCGCGAACAGCGTGAACATCGCGTCGCGGTCCTGCGAGGACAGCCCGCTCACGGGCACGACGGCGCCATGGAGGCGTCGGCTCATCAGGCGGCCGTCCACTCGCCGAAGCGCACCGCCGGCTGGGCCTCGACGTGGCGCACGAAGTCGATGATCGCGTGGTCGGCCTTGGTCGGCACCGCGAAGTCGAAGCGGATGGACTCGAACACCTGCGAGTCGCCGTCGGCGAAGTAGTCGCCGACCACGTTGGTCAGCGCGAGCATCGCCTTGGTGAGCAGCTTGCCGCGCAGGCCCTTGCGCCTGCGGGTGACGAGCACCCGGCGCCCCTCGGTGCCACCGTCGTCGGTCATGCGCAGGGCGAAGAGGATGTGGAAGTGCGCCAGGTCCGGGCCGACGGTCACCGCCCCGGTGTTGCCGTGGTGGTAGCACATCTTGTAGGTCAGCGGCCCGCTGTAGAAGGGCTGGAGCACGCGCGCGAAGCGGTGCGCCTCCTTCGGCGAGGTCGTGTTCGCGAACTCGATGGTCGTGTCGTCGACGACGTCGGTGGACATGTACAGGTCGACCGGCAGCGAGTGCACCGAGTTGAAGTGGTGCTCGTCGATCGCGTTGATGAGCATCACGTTCGGGTGGCAGCGCTCGGTGAACGTGGGCAGCACGTGCACGTCGCACTCGTCGTCCTCGAGCTCGGGCACGTAGGGCGGCTTGCGGGTCGGCTCGTCGCCCGGCCACACCCACACGAGGCCCAGCGTCTCGGCCACCGGCCACATCTTGAGCTTGGCCTCCGGAGCGCGGTCGAGGCAGGGCACGTCGTCGAGGTGCCCCTCGGCGTCGAAGCGCCAGTCGTGAAAGAAGCAGCGGATGCCGTTGCCGTCGACCCGGCCCTCCTTGAGGTGCGCGCCCATGTGTGGGCAGTGGGCGTCGGCGGCGCGAGCCACGCCGTCCTCGCCGCGCCAGATCACGAGATCGCGACCCAACAGACGCACGCCTTTCACCTGGCCGCGACCAAGTTCCTTGCTGGTCACCGCCCACGTCCAGCCCTGAACGAGCTGATCGCGCTGCGCGAAGGTCTTCGTGTGCTTGGTGCTGACGATGGTCATGGGCCCGTCCGCGCTCGAGGAGGTGAGTGTCCGCGCCCTCTATCCCGCTTGGAGGCCCTCTTCGAGCTTCGCGAGCAGCTCCTCCGTGCGCTCCCACAGGCGGCGGGCCAGCGCGAGGTCCCGTCCGTGCTCGGACGATCGCGCCACGTTGCAGTCGGCGAGGTACTGCCCGTCGATGAGGCCGGCCTCGGCGCGGGTCAGCGCCCACACCTGCGTCGCCGCACCCTGGTCGATGCGCTTGAAGAACAGGGGTCCGAGCAGCTTGAACGCGTAGCGGATCGGGCCGACGTGCCGGCCGAGGTTCGTGTTGATCACCCCGGGATGCACGCCGCAGGCGATGCGGTCGGTGCCCGCGAAGCGGCGCGACAGCTCTCGGGCGAACAGCAGGTTCGCGAGCTTGGACTGGCCGTAGGCCTTGAACGGGATGTAGCCGCGCTCGTAGGCGAGGTCGTCGACGTCCACGCCCTCGGAGGGCGCGTCGGTGTGCGCGGTGCTGCTCAAAGACACGACCCGCGCATCGTCGGTGAGCTGGTCGAGCAGTCCCGTGACCAGCGCGAAGTGGGCCACGTGGTTCACGAACAGCTGCTTCTCGACGCCGTGCACGAGCTCGCGCTTCGGCAGCGCCATGATGCCGGCGTTGGTGACGATGCCGTCGAGCTTCTCGCCGCTCTCGACGACGGCCTGCGCGCACGACGCCACACTCGCGAGATCCGTGAGCTCGCAGGCGAGGGGACGCACATCGCCGGCGAGGCCCCGCACTGCCTCCTCGGCCTTGGGGAGGGTCCTGGCGGTGGCGAACACGGTGGCGCCGCGCAGGGCGAGCACGCGCACGGTCTCGAGCCCGAGACCCGAGTTGCAGCCGGTGACCAGGTAGCGCTTGCCGCCGAGATCGAGCCCCGCGGTGACCTGCTCGGCGGTGCTCGCGTAGCCGAAGCCACTCGCGCCCACCCGGGTGAGCCTGCTGTACAAGGACATGGAGCCTCCGTGGTGGCGGCTCCATAGCCGGCGTCAGTCGATGACGCCGAGCTCCTTGCCCACCTCGGTGAACGCGGCGATGGCGCGGTCGAGGTGCTCGCGGCTGTGGCCCGCGGAGATCTGCACGCGGATGCGCGCCGCGCCCTTGGGCACGACCGGGTAGCTGAAGCCGATCACGTAGATGCCGCGCTCGAGCATCGCGTCCGCCATGCGACCCGCGAGGGCCGCATCGCCGAGCATGATCGGGACGATGGGGTGCACGCCCGGGCGAATCGCGAAGCCCGCGGCCGTCATCTGCTCGCGGAAGTAGCTCGTGTTCTCCTCGAGCTTGTCGCGGAGCTCGGTGGTCTCCGACAGCATCGAGAAGGCCTCGATCGCGGCGCCGACGATCGCCGGGGCCACGGTGTTCGAGAACAGGTACGGCCGCGACTTCTGCCGCAGCATGTCGATGATCTCCTTGCGACCGGTGGTGAACCCGCCCGAGGCGCCGCCCAGGGCCTTGCCCAGGGTCGAGGTGATCACGTCGACGCGGCCCATGACGCCGCAGTGCTCGATGCTTCCGCGACCGGTCTTGCCGACGAAGCCGGTGGCGTGGGAGTCGTCGACCATGACCATCGCGTCGAAGGCCTCGGCGACGTCGCACAGCTCGTCGAGCTTGGCGATGTCTCCGTCCATCGAGAACACGCCGTCGGTGGCGACGAGGATGCGGCGGGCGCCGGCCTCGCGGGCGGCGGTGAGCTGGGCCCGCAGGTCGTTCATGTCGTCGTGCTGGTAGCGGAAGCGCTTGGCCTTGCACAGGCGGATGCCGTCGATGATCGACGCGTGGTTCAGCGCCGCCGAGACGATGGCGTCGTCGGGGCCGAGGATGCACTCGAACAGGCCGCCGTTGGCGTCGAAGCAGCTCGAGTAGAGGATGGTGTCCTCGGTGCCGAGGAACTCGGAGATCTTGCGCTCGAGCTGCTTGTGGATGTCGAGGGTGCCGCAGATGAAGCGCACGGACGACATGCCGAAGCCGTAGGTGTCGAGCGTGTCCTTGGCGGCCTCGATCAGCCGCTTGTTGTCGGCGAGGCCCAGGTAGTTGTTCGCGCAGAAGTTGAGGACCTCGGCGCCGGAGGACACATGGATGTCCGCGGCCTGGGGCGAGACGATGATGCGCTCGTCCTTGTAGGTGCCGGCGTCGCGGATGGCGTCGAGCTCGCCCTGCAGGTCTTCGGAGATGGTGTACATGGGGCCTCCACGGGGTCGGGCGTTGTACCCCACGAGGCGGTGTGCTGTCGCTGTCGGCGGCGGATTCGGACGTGTCGCGCGATGAGCCGTGCCGCGGTCGCCGCGATCGTCTACGCTGTGGCGCTTCCCGGAGTTTCCGCATGCGTCTCGCGTTCCTGTTCCTGCTCACCGGCTGCGTGGTCGAGGGCAACAGCCACCGTGGTGAGGACACCGCGAGCACGGCGGACTCCGGTGGCGAGACCTCGGTGCCCGAGGCGTGTCAGGGCTCGGAGCCGGTGCAGACGCTGACCTGCGGGGAGATCAGCGGCGAGATCAGCGTCGACACGCACAGCAACGATCGGGGTGCGTACAGCTGCAACGAGTACGGCAGCGGTCCCGAGCAGGTGTTCGCGTTCACCTGTCCTGGCGAGGGAGAGGTGGTCGTCGCGATGCGTCCGACCTGCGATCTGGACCTGGTCCTGCTCGATGAGAGCTGCGATCCGAACAGCTGCGTCGACGCGTCGCTCGAGGCGGACGACACGATCGAGGGCGTGTACCTGCCGTGCACCGCGGGCGCGCGGTTCTACGTCGTGCTCGAGGGCTATGGCGTCGGCGACGCGGAGTTCTGCGGCGACAGCGGCGGCTACACCATCGAGGTCTACGGCGAGGGCTGCTGAAGCTCGGCGAGTAGCGCGGTGACGTCGGCGGTCTCGACGGGCGCGAGCGGGATGTCGAGCGCGGTCGCGAGGTGCCCTGCAAGTCCGGGGACCAGCGCGTCGACGGACGGGCAGGGGTCGAGGTGGTCGGCCATGCGCGTCATCACGCTCGCCTCGAAGCCGCACGGGTGGATGCGGGCGAACGCGCCGAGGTCGGCATCGACGTTGAGGGCGAGGCCGTGCCAGGTCGTCCACTTGCGGCACGCGATGCCCACGCTGCACGTCTTGCGGGGGAGCTCGAGTCCGTCGATGGGCAGCCACACGCCGGTGTTTCGCGGATCGCGCATTCCATCGAGCCCGTGATCGGCGAGAAGATCGATGACCGCCTGCTCGAGCGAGCGCAGATGCAGGTGCAGGTCGGCCCGCGTTCCTTCGAGCTTGACGATGGGGTAGGCGACGAGCTGTCCCGGGCCGTGCCAGGTGACGTCCCCGCCGCGCGACACCGGCACCACCGGGACGTCGCCGGCGTCGAGGACGTTCGCCTCGGCACCGCGGGTGCGACCCACCGTGATCGTCGAGGCGTGCTCGAGCAGGAGCACGGTGTCGTCGATCTCGTCGCGGATGCGCGCGGTGAGCAGGGCCTCTTGCAGGGCGAGGCCGTCGGCGTAGGGCACCTGCCCGCTGAGGTGGACGAAGCGACTCATGGCACCGCGGCGAGGATGGCCTCGTGGACGTCCTTGGGCGTGCCGGTGCCGTCGATGCGGATCACGGTCTCGCCGCGCTGCTCGACGAGGTCGAGCACCTTGTCGTAGGCGGCCGCGATGCGCTCGAGCTTGTCGCGTTGCTCGTAGATCTCGCGCTCGCCGCCACGCTTGGTGATGCGCGCGAGGCACTCGTCGACGGGCACGTCGAGGAAGAAGGTGATGTGCGGGCTGCGGAAGTCGTTGAGCGCCGCGACCTTCTCGAGGGGCAGGGTGAGCGACTGGTACGCCAGAGAGGAGTGGTAGTAGCGGTCGCTGACCACGTACGCCCCGCGACGCAGCGCGGGCTCGACCTTGCGCGTGAGGTGGTCGGCGCGGTCGGCGGCGAACAGCCACGGCAACGTCTCGACGCTGGGGGCACGCTGATCGCCGCGGAGCACGTCGCGGATGATCAGGCCCACGGGGCCGTCGGTGGGCTCGCGGGTCTGCACGACCTCGCCTCCGCGGGCGCGGAGGGCGGCGACGAGGCGCTCGCTCTGGGTGGTGGTGCCGGCGCCGTCGAGGCCTTCGAGCACGAGGAACATGGCAACGCTCCCTGGAAGGGGGGCACCATATCGCGTGACGCGCCAGTCGTGGGTGCCTACGGCACGGGAGCGGTCGAGTAGCTGCCCTGGTACGTGCCGCTGTTCACGATGGTGTCGGCGATCACGAGGATGTAGCCGTCGCCTCCGGCACCTCCGCTTCCTGCTGCGCCGGTGGAACCGCCGCTTCCGCCGGAGCCGCCACCGTCGCGGCCGCCCGCGCCGTTCGCGCCGCTGCCGCCGCCGAAGCCACTGCCGCCGGAGCCGCCGCCG
>SBGP01000036.1 GCA_006226595.1 Deltaproteobacteria bacterium | reverse complement strand
GGAACGGCCGTTCCTCCTCACGTGGCGCGAAGCCGAGCGGGCGGTGCCCTGGGGCGTGATCCTGCTGCTCGGCGGTGGGTTCTCGCTGGCGAAGACCATCGAGTCCAGTGGGCTCACCGCCTGGCTCGCGGGCTCGGTGGCGTCACTCGCGTCGCTGCCTCACCTGGTCGGCATCGCGGTGCTCTGTCTGGGCATGACCTTCCTCACCGAGCTCACGAGCAACACGGCGACCTCCCAGATCGTGCTGCCCCTGCTCCTGGCCGCCGCGCCGGTTGCCGGCGTCGACCCACTGGTTTGGATGGTCCCGGCCACCCTCTCTGCGAGCTGCGCGTTCATGATGCCCATCGCCACCGCGCCGAATGCGATTGCATCGGAGGCTGGCGGGGTTCGGGGGGCCGACATGGCCATGGCCGGACTGGCGCTGAACCTGATTTGTGTGGCCATCGCGACAGCAGTGGTCGCGTTGACGCTCTAGAATCAGGGCGTGCACAACCTGATGCCGATGCTCCTGGCGTTCTTCGCCGGGGCGGCCGCGTTGAATGCGGTCGCGTATGCCGCCGTGTGGTCGCTCTCCGACAAGCGGTCTCCGCAGCAGCTCGCGATGGTCGCGTTCTCGTTGATCACGCTGGCGATGTGCGTCGTGCGCGCGGGCCAGCTCTACGTCGACGACCCGGCACTCGCCCTCCCGCTCGGCGATGCGTACACGATCACCCTGTGCATGGCGCCGATCGCCTGGGTGCTGGCTCTTCGCGCCATGCGGGGTCGTTCCCCGCGCACCACGTCCATCCTCCTCATGAACGGGTTCCTGTTTTTCGTCGCCTTCGGGTCCGTGGCGACCGAGTGGTTCTTCGTCAACGCCCCGATGGAGCGGTACGACGCCTTCGGTCACCCCTATTGGGGCCACGAGAACGGCCCGCTCGTGATCCTGCTCGTCGGCATCCCCGTGCTCATCGGCGTGATGTTCGCCAAGGAGAGCTACGGCCTGGCATCGGACGCGGTCGAGCGCTTCGCGCTGCAACTCAGCATGGTGCTGGTCGCGGGGGTGTCGGTGCTGCACCAGATCGCGCTGGTGTGGAAGCAGCTCCCGGTGCTCGGTGACCTGATGTTCCCTCTGCTCCTCCTGCCGTCGTCGATCCTGCTCGTGCGGCGTCAGATGCTGCTTCGCGAGGCACTCGAGTCCGACGTGCTCGCTCGGCGGGCCGAGCTCGACGACGTGAACGCGGCGCTGCTCTCGCGGAATGTCGAGCTCGCGCGCACGGTCGGTGAGCTGGAGAGCGCACGCGAAGCTCAGCAGCGCATGCTCGCCAACGTCAGCCACGAGCTGCGCACGCCTCTGCACGCGGTGATGGCCTGCACCCAGCTCGTGGTCGAGTCGGGGGTGGAGGGTGAACAGGCCGAGTTGCTCAGCGTCGCGCAGGCCGCCGGGCGAGAGCTCGGCTCGCTCATCGACGATCTGCTCGACGCCGCGCGCATCGAGTCGGATGGCATCGAGATCAAGGTCGAGGAGTTCGCGCTGCTGCCGGCGCTGCGTGCGGTCGCCGCCGAGCTGCTGCCGCTGGCCGAGCGCCGGGGGCTGGAGCTCACTGTCGACTGTCCGCCGGATCTGCGCGCTGAGGGCGACGCGCGTCGGGTTCGCCAGGTCGTCCGCAACCTCGTGGCCAATGCGGTTCGCTACTCGGAGCACGGGCTGATCGAGCTCGTCGTCCAGCCCGAGGTCGACTGGGTTCGCGTCGCCGTGATCGACGACGGACCCGGGATCTCCGAGGCTGACATCGAGCGCATCTTCGCGCCGTTCCAGCGCGTCCAGGGGGCCAGCGCCGGTGGCACGGGCCTCGGGCTTCCCATTGCTCGCGAGCTCGCCCGGCGCATGGGCGGCGAGCTCGAGGTCAGCTCCGTGGTCGGCGAAGGAAGCTGCTTCACCCTGACCCTGCCGCGCGCCGAGGACCTGCCGGCGGAGACGGCCGAGGTCGACGCCAGCGTGCCCAGGACCTTCGTCGGGCGCGTGCTCGTCGTCGACGACAACCCCGTGAACCGCCTCGTCGCGAGCCGCGTGCTCGCCTCGCGGGGACTCGAGGTCCGCGAGGCCGAGGACGGAGCCGATGTGCCACAGGCCCTCGAGTCCGTGGACCTCGTGCTCATGGACTGCTTCATGCCCGGGGTGGATGGCTTCGAGGCCACGCGGCGTCTGCGCGCCGAGGAGGCCGAGACCGGGCGCCACCTGCCGGTGATCGCGCTCACCGCCAGCGCGCTGGACGCGGACGTGCACCGGGCCCTCGACGCGGGCATGGACGATCACCTCGCCAAGCCGCTGGACATGAAGGCGCTGGACCGCGTGCTGTCCACCTACCTTCGACCCGCAGGGGAGGAGAGAGCGGGATAAGCGCCTGGGCCGGAGGTTCCATGCGTCTCGTCCTTGCCGTCGCCTTGCTCGCTTCCTGTGGTCCGCGGACCGCGCCCGTCGAGGCCGCCGCCGATCCCGCACCGCAGGCCGAGGCGGCGACCCCGCACGTGGCGAGTGTGGGCGTGGCCACCCCCGAGCTCGCGGCCTTGCTCGAGGAGCACTGGGACACGACGATGGCGTGGTTCCCGACCTGGGCGAGCTCGCCCGCGCCGAGGCGCTGTCCGGCAAGGTCGCCGAGGAAGATGCGGTCACGCTCGCGCTGTTCATCGAGGACCTGCACTCGAACCAGCGGCAGGACGTGTGTCGCTTCGACGAGTGGAACTTCTCCCCGCGCAACAACCCGATGGTCGACTACAACCGCCTGCCCGAGACCCACGGGATCGAGGACGCCCAGGACGCGGACAACCTGCTCGCCCGCTACCGCCAGATGGCGCCGAACATCGACCACCAGATCGCCGGGCTCCGTCGCGGCGCCGCAGATGGCTGGTTCGCGAACGCCGAGTCGACCGAGCGCGTGATTGCCCAGTTCCGCGCCGAGCTCGCCAAGCCCACCGACGAGTGGGCTCTGCTCGCCCCGCCCGAGGCCTCCGGGGCGCTGTCGGCCGAGGCCGTGGCGACGATCACCGCGGACATGCGGGCTGTGATCGACGAGCAGATCCGGCCGGCCTACACCCGCTACGTCGACTTCATCGAGGCCGAGATCCTGCCGAACGCGCGGCCGGGCGAGGCCAGCGGCCTGTCGCACCTGCCCGAGGGCCAGGCCTGCTACGACGCGCTGGTCGCCAACTTCACCACCCTCGACGTCGATGCCGAGAACCGCCACGCCACGGGACTCGCCGAGCTCGAGAAGATCCACGCCGAGTTCGCCGAGATCGGCCAGCGCGTGTTCGAGACGGATGACGTTCAGGCCATCTTCGAGCGCCTGCGGACGGACGAGACCCTGTACTTCGAGACCTCCGAGCAGGTGCAGGACAAGGCCGAGGAGGCGCTCGGTCGCGCCAAGGAGAAGATGGTCGACGCCTTTGGCATCCTTCCCCAGGCCGACTGCGTGGTGAAGCCGGTTCCGGACTACGAGGCGCCGTACACGACCATCGCCTACTACTGGCAGCCCAACCCGGATGGCAGCAAGCCCGGCGAGTACTTCGTGAACACCTACGCGCCCGAGACCCGCCCGCGCCACGAAGCCGAGGTGCTCGCGTTCCACGAGTCGATTCCGGGTCATCACCTGCAGATCGCGATCAGCCAGGAGCTGCCGGACCTGCCGGCGTTCCGCAAGCACATGGGCCAGACCGCGTTCGTCGAGGGCTGGGGCCTGTACAGCGAGCGCCTCTCCGACGAGATGGGCCTGTACTCGGGCGATGTCGACCGCCTGGGCATGCTGTCCTTCGACGCCTGGCGGGCCGGGCGTCTCGTCGTCGACACTGGCATTCACGCGAAGGGCTGGTCGCGGGAGCAGGCCGTGGCCTTCCTCACCGAGAACACGCCGCTCGCGGTGAACAACATCGACAACGAGGTCGACCGCTACATCACGATGCCGGGCCAGGCTCTCGCCTACAAGACCGGCCAACTGGAGATCCTCGCGCTGCGCGCCGAGGCCGAGGCCGCGCTGGGCGAGTCCTTCGACCTCAAGGCCTTTCACGACGTGGTGCTCGGTGGGGGAGCCGTGAGCCTGCCGGTGCTTCGCGAGCAGGTCGAGGCGTACATCGCCGAGCAGCAGAGCGAGTGATGGGTGTGCTCGACGCCATCCTCGAGCGGATCCGCGAGGAGCGGGCCGCCGAGCGCCTGCCCATCGTGCTCTTCGACGTGGACTCCACGTTGGTGAGCACCAAGCCCCGCAATGCCGCGATTGCCCGCGAGTTCGCCGCCGTGGGGGCGCACCTGCATCCGGCGGTGGAGCGGCTCGCGGACTGCCAGCCCGACGAGATGGGCTGGTTGGTCAGCGATGCGCTGCGCGCCCGAGGCTGCGAGGACGAGGCGGTGCTCGAGGCGCTGATGGACTTCTGGTTCACGCGCTTCTTCGCCGGCGACACGCTGGTCCACGACGTCGAGGTGCCCGGCGCGGTGGCGTTCGCCCGGGCGGTTCACGACGCGGGGGCGCTCGTGTACTACCTGACCGGCCGCGACGCGCCGAACATGGGCGCACAGACGGTCGAGAGCCTCGGCAAGCTGGGCTTTCCGCTGTGGCGCGGCCGCGTGGTGCTGCACCTCAAGCCGACGCGCGCGATCGGCGACCGCGCCTACAAGGCGGGTGCCGTGGACGATGTGCGCTCGCACCTCGGCCCGGTCGTCGCGTGCTTCGAGAACGACCCGGGCAACGCGAACCTGTTCGTCGAGGCGTTTCCCGACGCCATCCACGTGTGGATGCAGACCGAGTGCGCCCCCGATGCGGATGCGCCGCGACCCGAGCTGCTGCGCATCGCCGACTTCACCGGCTGACCGCGAGGCGCGCGTTAGCAGGCGGACTCGGAGGTCCCATGCGACTCGTGCCCCTGCTCCTCGTTCTCGCGGCCTGCGGCGAGAGCGCACCACCCCCAGAGCCGCCGCCCATCGATCTGGCGGTCATCGGCGACGTCGAGGGCAGGCCGAGCGCGGTGCTCGTCCAGGACGGTCACATCCTCGAGGTGGTGAACCCCATGGATGCGCGCGTGGCGAGGGCAACGCGACGCCTCGAGGCCGAGCGCATCACCGCGGGCTTCGTCGACGCGCACGCGCACCCGATGGGGCTCGGCAACACGCTCGCCACCCTCGACGTCACCGGCATCGGCACCTACGCCGCGACCCTCGACCGCGTAGCGGCCTGGAAGGGCGAGGGCTTTGTCACCGGTCGCGGCTGGGACCAGAACGACTGGCCGGATGCGCCCTCCGGTGGCTGGCCGCTCGCCGCCGACCTCGAGCGCGTGGCGCCGGGGCGCAAGGTCGTGCTTCGCCGCGTCGACGGTCATGCGGCCTGGGTGTCGCAGGCGGTGCTCGACGAGGCCCAGATCACCCGGGAGACCGCCGATCCGGTCGGAGGACGCATCGAGCGCGACGGCAGCGGAGCGCCCACGGGCGTGCTCGTCGACACGGCGATGGATCTGGTCGAGGTGCCGGGCATCGACGATGCCGAGGCGGAGGCTCGCCTGCGCGAGGCCCTGCGGCTCATCGCCGCCAGCGGGCTGACGGGCGTGCACGACATGGGCGTGAGCGATGCGCAGCTGGCGCGCTACACCCGCCTCGACGAGGCTGGCGAGCTCGGGGTGCGCATCTGGGCCTACCTCTCGCCCGACAGCAAGGCGGCGGAGCGGCTGCTCACCGAAGGCCCGTGGCGCGGTGATCGTCTGGTGGTGCTCGGGATCAAGGCCTATGCCGACGGCGCCCTCGGAAGCCGGGGGGCCCTGCTCTCCGAGCCCTACGCGGACGACCCGGGCCACAGCGGGCTCCCGGTGACGCCCGCCGCCGAGCTCCGCGAGCTCGCGGTGCGCTGCCTCGCCGCGGATGCGCAGCTCGCTGTTCACGCCATCGGCGACCGGGCGGTGACCGAGGTCCTCGACGGCTTCGAGGCGGCGCGGCAGGCGCACCCCCAGAGTCCGGCGCTGCTGCGGGTCGAGCACGCGCAGATCGTGCGACCCGAGGACCGTGACCGGTTCGCGAAGCTCCGCGTGGTCGCGTCGATGCAGCCGACCCACGCGACCTCGGACATGCCGTGGGCCGAGGAGCGCCTCGGGGCCGAGCGCATCGGCTGGGCCTACACCTGGCGCGCGCTCAAGGAGGCGGGGGCGCCGCTCGCGTTCGGCAGCGACTTCCCGGTGGAGGGCGTGTCGCCGGCGCTCGGCATGTGGGCGGCGACCACCCGGACCGATGCCCGGGGCCGTCCCGAGGGCGGGTGGACCCCCGACCAGCGACTCACCGGCCCCGAGGCGGTACACGCGTTCACGCAGGGCGCGGCAGATGCGGTGGCCGAGACCGAGCTCGGCGCAGTGAAGGCCGGCATGAAGGCCGACCTGACGCTGTGGCGCGACGACCGGGTACAGGCCGGTCGCTGGATGCCCGTGGGCACGGTCGTCGCGGGCGACGTGCTGTGGCAGGCCGAGGGGCTCTAGACCCCTCGACCGTGCCGCGGACTACTTGCGGCGGCGGCGGACCACGAGGCCGAGCAGGCCGAGGCCGAGCCAGCCAGCGGCCGGGGCGGGGTTGCTGTTGCAGCCGCAGCCGGCGCCTTCACCACCGGCGATGCCGACGTCCGCGTTGAACCCGGGACGAGTCCACGACAGCCAGTTGGTGCCATCCGAGGCGTACACGGCGTAGTGGAAGTCCACGCCCTTGCGCGCCTTGTCCTCGAAGCGCATCAGCGCGCCCAGGGTCAGCTCGTCGCTGCGGAACACGACCTTGCCGTCGTCGTGGGAGGTTGGGTACTCGCCGGCCTTGCGGACGACGACCAGCTCCTCGACGGGCGCGTGCACCGGGTTGGTCCAGGTGAGCTCGATCACCCGGCCGTCCGCAGCGTTCGCGGCGAAGTCGCTGATGCCGAGGCGGTTGTCCGGCGTGTCCGGCGCGTAGATGCACACGTCGTCGATGTTCCAGCCGCCGAAGTCGAGACCCGCGTCACTCTGGATCTCCCAGGCCAGGGTCACCTCGCCGTCGTCACCGGCGGTGCCGAGCTCGACCGCGTGCGGCGCCCACATGGCGTCCTGGTGGTGCTCGTCGCCCGGGGTGCTCGACCAGTTGTTCCACACGACCTCGCCGTCGGCCTTGATCAGCGCCTTGTCATAGGTGCCGTCCTCGACGTTGAGCCAGCGGCGGTACTGCAGGAAGCTGCCGAGGTAGTGCCGCGTGTCGAGAGCCGGGGTGAACAGCTGGTTCACGCGGTCGGCCTGGTAGGCACCGTTGTACTCGCCGTTGCCGAGGTCGTTGCCCCACACGTTGCGGCCGCTGTAGGCGGCGCTCGGGTCGCCGGAGAGGCCGCCGGGCTCGCCCCACTGCCAGTCGTCCGCGCCCTCGACCTGGTCGCCGGAGATGAGCTGGTGGCCGAAGCCGCCGTCATCGCCTTCGAAGTTGTTGCAGTACACCTCGAGCACGCCGCCGACGTAGGCGACGAACGGGTTGATCACGCCGCCGGAGGGCAGGGTGGTCCGGCCGGCATCGTCGGTCTCGACGTCGAGGTAGTACTCGACGTAGGCGCCGGCGGGCAGGGCCGGGAGCTCCGCGCTCACCGTGCTCACCGCGATGTCCGCGTCGACCGCCTGCCAGTCACCGCCATCCACGCGGAAGTAGAGGCTGCCGCCGGTCGGGGTGCCGGCCACGCAGGTCGGCGCGAGGTTCACCAGCTCGGTGCTCACGCGGTTCGGCATGTCGGGCTCGAGCATCGCGAGCGGCTCGTGGACCGGAATCATCACGCTGCTGCCGCCCGCCGGGCCCAGGCCGTGGGGCAGGAAGCCGTCGATGATCAGGCACTGGTTCGGGGTGCCGTTGCTGAGGTCGCCATCGTCGTCGTCGGCGAACACCGCCTCGTCGTACACCGTGCCGAGGGTCGGACCGCCCTTGATCAGGCCGGTGAACACGTCGGTCGTGATCTGGGTGCCGACCTCCTCGCCGTACTCGGCGCGGGCAATCTTCCACATGTCCCACACCGCACCGCCGAAGATCAGGCCGTCCTCGTGGACCTCACCGACGACGTCGTCGGGGTACACCCGGTCGCGCTCGACCTGGCGGATGCCGCTGCCATCCGTCATGAAGTACGGGGCCATGATGTGGTCGTCGGTCTGCAGGAAGCTGACGATGTCGCCGACGCCCTCGGAGACCGAGCCGTCGAAGACGCCGGCCTGCAGGGAGTAGTCGTGGAAGCCGTGTCCCCACTCGTGGTACACGACGTCCGCGATGCGGCCGGAGTTGTTGCAGCCCTGACCGGCCTGGAAGAAGTTGATGCTCTGCCCGTCGTAGTAGGCGTTGCAGACGTCGTCCATGTTCACGTTGACCGTGAAGCTGCGCTCGCTCATGAGCCCGACTTCCGGTGCGTTGGCCAGGCCCCACTCGCGGATCTGGTGGGCGAACACGTAGGTGTCGATCTCGGCCATGGTGGCGTCGGAGTCGGTGACGAGGTGGTCGCCGGAGACCTCGAAGTTCGCGTTCGGGCCCGCGTTGTTGCGGACGTTGAACCAGGTGCCGCGCAGGCCGTCGATGGTGCCGCCGCCAGAGAACTGGCCGGCTTCGTCCGCCATGCCGCCGCCGATTGCGAGGTACGGGAGCGGGCTGATGGCCGTCTCGCCGTTGACCGTGCGCAGGTCGTGCTCGGCCTCGATGCCTGCGAAGCGGACCTCGTTGTGCACGTTGATGAGCTCACCGGACGCGGCGTCGACGAAGCTGACCCACTGACCGACGGGCTTGAAGGTCTCGGAGCGAACCTCCCAGGCCATGCGGAGGACCACGCCGCCCGCGACCTCGACCGGGAGCCACACGAGGCGAGCCCCGTCCGCCGCGTGCATCGCGTGCGGCGCCGGACCCTGGGTCACCGCAATCTTCTGGGCCTCTTCGGCGCCGAGCACGAGCTCACCCTGGAGCAGGGTGCGGGGGTAGGTGTCGAGGCCGAGCATGACCAGGCTGCCGTGCTTCACGCGGGCGGTGACGCCGCCCCGCCACACGGGCAGGCCTTCGACGAGCACGTCGTAGTCGACGTACCAGCTGTCGAGGCGCTCGACGTAGTTCGCGCTCTTGAGGACGAGCTCCGCGTCGCCGTGCAGGTCGCCGTTGCGCGCCAGGAAGTCCTCGATGTCCGCGGTCACACGGTCCGCCGAGCTCGCGTCGACCGGCAGGCCCGGGCCCCACATGCGGTGCGGGGTGCCGGTCGCCTCGTCGAAGCGAGCGAGCCAGCCCTGACCCTCGCCGGCGGTAAACGCCTTCCACGCCGGGGAGGCGTACAGGGCGCCCTGGGCCTCCGGGCTGGTGGTCATCACGCGGCCGGGTTCGACGCCGAGTCCGACCACCTTGTCGCCGGTGAAGGCGAAGGCAGGGGAGAGGGCGAGCAGGGCCACAGCGGAGAGAGCGAGGCGGGTCATGGGCACTCCAGCGAGTCGGTGGGTGCCCATGTGCCCTGAGAGTTTCCCGGGTTCACACGGGACTTGTCCACTTGGCGATCGCTTTACAGGAATCGCATACGGACTTTACGGGCCGGTAAAGCCTGCCTTTACAGTCGTCGCTTTTTGTCACGCGAGTGGACGAACGCGTGTTCGCTTTTCACAGCAACGACGCGCGTCCGCGGCGACTAGACGCTCGCGAGGAAGCGATCGATCTCCTCGCGCTCGAGCAGGCCGAGGCTCTGATCGATGCACGTGGCGCAGATCATCACACCCTGGTGGGCGAAGACCTCGCTGCCTTCCATCTCGCTCGAGCGGCACAGCGCGCAGGTCGCGGTCGGGTCGGTGACCCGGCTGTTGCGGCGGTCGCGGGCGAGCTTGGTGATGCAGTGGTCACAGACCTTGGCCTCGGCGCCGACGAGGATGTGCTCGGCCTCGGTGCCGCGACGACCGCAGGTCTCGCACAGCAGGTGCGGCTCGCCGCTGACCGGCGTCGGCGTGTAGCTGGACGCTGCGGGGGCGAGCGCCGCTGCGAGCTGATCGACCCGATGCTGTGCGCCGCGCTGACGAGCGGCCTGGCGCAAGCGGTCGGTGGCCGTGTCGTCGCCGAGCAGCGCGAGGGAGGCGTTGGCGGCGAGCTGCAGCTCGTCGTCCGCGTCGGAGGACCACCGGACCAGCAGGTTGCGACTTCCCTCGGCGCCGCGGGTCCCGATGGCGAGCAGGAGCAAGGCCTGCCACGCGCGGGCTTCCTGGCGCTCGCGCTCGACGTTGTCGCGGTGCTTCGCGACATCGAGGGCGGGGCCGTGACGGTCGACAGCGGCGCGCTTGAGGTCCTCTTCCTGGAGGGTGAGACCGTGGGTGAGCGCGACAGGGTCGAGGGCCTCGGCCAGCGCGAGGATCTCGCGACCGGCGGCGGCCCCGTAGCCGTGTCCGGGCTCCTCGAGCCGTGCCATGGCGCTGCGTGCTCGGCGCTCGGCCATTGCGCCGAGGGCTTCCTCCCACAGGAGGAAACGCATGCCTTCGTCGGCGGTGAGGTCCATGGCCTCGAGCAGGGAGCTCACCGCGTTGGGGTCGATGGTCGTCAGCGCGCGGGCGATGCGACGGATGCGGTCGCGGGTCGCCGTTCGCGGGCTGACCTGTCCGCCCATGCCCTCGCGTCGGGCGCTCACCGGCAGCCGCTCGTAGTGGGTGACCTCGGTGCGCATGGCGGTGCGAAGCCAGCGCTCATCACCCGCGTCGCGGCGGATGCGCACGAGCTCGGCGAAGGCCGGGGTGTGCTCCGGCGCGTCCTGCAGGATCTCGCGGAACAGCTTCACGGCCTCGTCGGCGTGTCCCTCTTCGAGCATGGCGCAGCCGAGGGTCCAGCGAGCCTGGAGGTTCTCGGGCTCGATGGCCAGGGCGCGGTTGCAGGCTTCGCGGGCCTTCGAGACCTCGCCGAGCTGCATGTAGGCCATGCCGATGCGCGCGTGAACGTGCGGGTGGTCGGGCCGGTCGCGGTGGTACTGCCGCAGGTGCATGACCGCGTTCTTGTACTTGCCGAGGTGGTAGTCGACGAGGCCGAGGTGGTAGTGCGCGCGGACGCGGTGCTTCTCGTGCTCGAGCAGGCGCGAGAACAGCTTCTGGGCCTCGGCGTAGCGGCCGAGCTTGAGCGTGGCGACGCCGAGCTCCTCGACGATGCGCACCTCGAGCTGTGGCGTGGGCCCGAGGGACAGCGCGCGGACGAGGTGGAACTGGCTGCGCTCGAGCAGGCGCCGACCGCCGACCTGACCCGCCTGCTCGGCGAGCATCTGGCCGAGCATGTAGTGGGGTTCCCAGTGGTCCGGCGCGAGGCGGCACGCGAGCTCGAGCTCGCGGACGGCGCGGTGGCGGTCGCCCTTCACCCGCGCGAGCTGGCCGAGAGCGAGGTGCAGGTCCGGTCGCTCGGCGTCGGTGCGCAGCGCTTCGTCGAGGTAGCGGGTGGCGGGCTCGATGCGCTGCAGGCCGACGAGGGCCATGCCCGCGACCACCTGGGCCCCGGGGCTGGTGGGGTCGTGCTGGAGCACGCGGCGAGCCGCGGTGAGCGCGTGGTTGAGCCACATCTCGCCGCCGTCGTGGAACAGCGCCTTGGAGAGGCACGCGGTGGCCAGCTCCAGGCGGAGGGAACCATCGTCGGGGCTGCGGTCGAGGCGCTCCTCGAGTCGCTTGAGCTGCCAGTCGAGCTTGTCGTGAGGGAACATGGGAGGGCTGCGCAGGTCAGAGGGGAGGGGAGGGAGACGAAGTGTATCGCGGCCTGCGAAGAAAGTCCGAGCGAACGGCGCAGTTGTCCACGGCTTCACGGCGTGCGAAGCCCGTGTCTCGGCGAGGAGGGACGGGCAACCCTCCGATGTGCGCGAGTGCTGGCTCGGCTCGGGACGGGCGGCGCCGCGGCCCCTCCGGCGGTTTGTCGACGAACTCTTGGTATGCGACGGGGGCCACGCCCGGCGATTCGAGGTATTCGACGCGGTCATGAGCCACACGACCCAGCCCGAGGACCTCGCGGACGACTTCCTGCGCAGCATGCGCAAGGAGCGGGCGCTCACCCTGCTCCTGCCGATGTTCTTCGTGTCTGGCGCCACGGCGCTCGTGTACCAGACCGTGTGGGCGCGGCAGCTGCAGCTGGTGTTCGGCACGAGCCACTTCGCCATCAGTGCCGTGCTCACCGCGTTCATGCTCGGTCTCGCCGTCGGCGGCTTCGCGATGTCGCGCTACGCCGACCGCATGGCGCGGCCGCTCGCCGCGTATGGCTGGCTCGAGGGCTTCATCGGTGCGTACGCGCTGATCTTCCCGTTCATCGTCGGCATGCTCGAGCCCGTATACCTCGGCGCCTACCGGGCACTCGAGCTTCCGCCGCTGCCCTTTGCGCTGATTCAGCTCGTACTCCTCTCGCTCGCGCTGTTGCTGCCGACCGCGGCCATGGGCGCGACCCTGCCGCTGCTCGCGCGCTTCGCGACCGACCGCCTCGGAGCCGCGGGAGACCGCGTCGGCACGCTGTACAGCGTGAACACCTTCGGCGCGGTGTTCGGCACCTGGTTCGCGGGCTTCGTGCTGCTCCCGGGCATCGGGCTGTGGCAGACCACCGTGTTCGTCGCCGTGTGCAACCTCGTGCTGTGCGGCCTCGCGCTCGCGGCGGACCGCTGGGCCAGCGGCGCCGAAGAGGCCCAGGTCAAGGCGGACGTGCACGCCGAGGTGCTCGCCCCCTACCTGCGCCCGGTCATTGCCGTCGCGTTCTTCGCAGGCCTCGCGTCGCTGATCTACGAGGTCGCGTGGACGCGGCTGCTCGTGCTCCTGCTCGGCGCCTCGGTGTATGCGTTCTCGCTCATGCTGCTCGCGTTCCTCGTCGGCATCGCGGTGGGCGGCAAGATCGGCGGCGGCCTCGCGGATCGGGCCCTGGCGCGCAACGGGTCGACGGGTGTGCTCCGTCTGCTCGCGGGCGTCGAGGTCGGCGTCGCCGCGACCAGCTACCTGCTGATGTACCTCTTCCAGGAACTGCCCTTCTGGTACGTGTGGCTGTTCGACCTCACCGGTGCCGAGACCGACCCGTTCTGGATGTGGGTGACGAGCCTGCTGCTCGCGGGGCTGGTGATGACGCCGCCGGCAGTGCTCATGGGCATCGCCTTCCCCGTGGCCGTGCGCGCGGCCATCGGCAGCGCCGAGGAGCTCGGGGGTCCGGTCGGCAAGATCTACGGTGCGAACACGCTCGGTGGCGTGCTCGGCGCAGCGCTCGCCGGCTTCGCGCTACTGCCGACGGTGGGCGTGCAGGGCACCATCTTCTTCGCGGCGGGCGCCAACCTCGTCGCCGCCGCCGTGTGCTTCGTCGCAAACCGCGAAGACCCGCTCCGGACGCGTGCCCTGGGCGGCATCGTGGGCGCCGCCGTGCTCTTCGGGTTCATCGCCCGCAAGCCGCCGTGGGACGAGCTGCTGATGACCGCGGGCATGTACAAGTACGTGACCTCGTTCTCGGACCACTCCCGCGAGGGCATCCGCTCCTACGCGGTCGAAGAGTACGAGCTCGTCTACTACCGGGAGGGTCTGGTCAGCGTCGTCACCGTGGCGCGCAACAAGTCCTCGGACAACATCTGGCTGGCGAACAACGGCAAGGTCGACGCCTCGACCACTGTGGACATGCCGACCCAGGTGCTCGTCGCCCTGCTCGCCTTCCAGTTCGTGGAGACGCCGGACGACGTGCTCATCGTCGGGCTCGCCAGCGGCGTCACCGCCGGTGCGGCCACGCTCATCGACGACGCCAAGCGCATCGACGTCGTCGAGCTCGAGCCCGCTATCCGCGAGGCCGCCAAGCTGTTCGAGAAGTACAACCACTACGTGCTCGACGACCCCCGCGTCGCCATCATCGACAACGACGGTCGCAACCACGTGCTCCTCACCGACCCGGGCACCTACGACGTCGTGATCAACGAGCCGTCGAACCCGTGGATCACGGGCGTGTCGAACCTGTTCACCCGCGAGTTCCTCGAGATGGGCAAGACCCGCCTCAAGGACGGCGGCGTGTGGGCGCAGTGGGTGCAGCTGTACGGCATGGACGACAAGGACCTGCGCAGCATCATCGGCACCTTTGCGGACGTCTACCCGTACGTGCTGCTGTACCGCACGGTGGAGGACGCGGACCTCGTGATGATCGGCTCCGACCGGCCGCTCGACCCCGGGCTCGCCTCCGCGTCGACGCTGTACGACCGGTGGCCCGCGGTGAAGGAGGAGCTGGAGCGCGTCGACCTGGGCCGCCCGATGCAGATCGTCGCGCGCTACCAGATGGGCCGCGACGGCGCGCACGCGGTGGCTGGCGACATCGAGCGCAACACCGACGACAACATGCGCGTCGAGTACTCCGCGCCACGACACCTGCACTCCTCTACCCAGGGCGAGAACTTCGAGATCATGGTGCCCTTCCTCGATGTCCCCGAGGAAGCGATCGGCGGCGATGCCGAGTCCATGGCGGCTCTGGCGCGCGAGTACCGGGCGCTCGAGGACTGGGTTCGGGCCATCAGCGCGATGAGCGCCGCTTCGCGCCTGGCCCGCTCGCCGCTCGAGCAGGCCGCGTACCTCGCCGAGGCCGAGCACTGGCAAAACGAGCTGCGTGAGTACCTCGATGGACAGGAGCTCTCGGAGTACACCGTGCCGCCTCGGGGTACGCTCTTTGGTGAAGAGGACGGAGAGGCGATGAAGGACACGGGACTGCCGCGATGAAGGCCGAGATTCGCGCGGGGCTCATCGCCGTCGTCCTGCTCTCGCAGGCGCTCGCGGCGATTCCGAACCCGCCGAAGCTCGCGGACAACGCGCTCACCGACCCGTTGGCCCGCGACGAGCTCGAGGGGTGGGTGAAGACGGTGGGGTACGTCGGCTGGAACCCCACGCCCGAGGAGCTTCTCACCTTCGCCCAGGACTGGGTCGAGCGCCTCAAGAGCTGGCGCAAGGCGGCCATCGCCCCGTTCCAGCCGGTGCTCCAGTTCACCGGCACCGGTCAGGGTTGGGGGCTGTTCGCGTTTCCCGACCAGCGCCCGTACCGCTTCGAGATTGCCGTGCTCGAGCCGACCTCCGGCTGGGAAGCGATCTACGTCGACCTCGACCCCGAGGCTGACTACCGCAGTGAGCTGTTCGTGAACCGGCGTGTGCGCGCGATCTACAACCCGGGCAAGGCGCCGGCGCCGGCGTTCCAGCCGTTCACGAAGTGGCTCGGCAAGCAGATCCTCGACGAGTACCCGGACGCTGTCGCCGTGCGCTTCGCGTTCCGGCGCTCCGAGAAGCTCGTGCCCGGTGAGCCGCCGCCCGGCTACGACACGAAGCTCAAGTTCATTCGTCGCTACAACCGAGGCACGCTGTGAGCGGGCTCGCACGGCGCTTCGTGGCCTTCTTCGACACCACGGAGAAGCCGACGACGATGGCGTTGATTCGCGTGCTCATGCCGCTGATCCTGCTCACCGACCTCGGCCACGTGTGGATGCTCGGCCTGCACGACGTGATGTGGTTCCCCTCCGAGGACGGCGGGTGGTCCGTCACGGCGAACCACGTCGACGATCAGCCGCTGTGGGCGTCGATCTTCGGGCCCGAGTCCGGGACGATGCTCTTCTGGGTCACGGTGCTCCTGTGCCTGACCACGTCCACAGGCACGTTCTCGCGCACTTCGGCCCTGCTGCTGGTCCTCTGCTATGCGCAGCTCGAGGACTTCCTGCCGGTCTCGGACCGCGCCATCGACCGCTTGTACCGCAACCTGCTGCTCGTGCTCGCCTGCTCCGGCGCCGGAAAGGCCTGGTCGGTGGATGCGTGGCTCGCCGGCAACCTGCGCGGGGTCGGGGTTACCATCGGTGGCTGGGCCCGGCGCCTGTTCATCCTCCAGATCGTGTGGATGTACTTCGACGCCGGCATCGAGAAGACCGCCCACAGCTGGGGGCTCATGGGGCACTACGACGCCCTGTGGATCATCCTCCAGGATCCGGTGATGACACGCGTCGACTTCACGGGCCTCGGGGCGTGGTTTTTGTGGGTCACCCGCATCGGCACCGCCGGCACGGTGTGGTGGGAGATGCTCTTCCCGCTGATGCTCGTCGCGCTGTTCGCGGAGACCGGGCGCCTCGGTCCGCTCGGCGAGCGGCTACGTCGGGTGCACTTCCGTGAAGTGTTCCTCGCGATCGGCGTGTTCTTCCACCTGTGCCTGTGGGCGACCCTGGAGCTCGGCATCTTCCCGCCGGCGATGCTCGTGCTCTACCCGTGCTTCTTCGCGCCCGAAGAGGTCGAGCGCGCGGCTCACTGGTTCTCGGGCAGGTCGAAGGCGAACACGGCGCCGGCGTCGGGGTGATCGGGGCTGTCCTGGCCCGGCGCGGTGGCGAGCACGCTGTCGTAGCCCTGGCCCTGTAGCTCCCAGGTCTCGAGCCGGGTGCCGAGCGCGCCGTTCGGGTCGCTGTTGTCCCAGCGGATGTCGGCGTCGGCCGTCGACAGCCGGGTGTCTTCGAGGGGGCCGAGGAACAGGAACAACGCGCCAGCGCCGCTGTTCGCGCTCGGGGCGGCGACGACGAGATCGGTCTCGGTGTCGCCGTTGACATCACCCAGGGCGATACGGGACACGCCGAGGCCGATCTCGTGGCCGGTGACGCTGATGTCGGCGTTTCCGCTGCTCAGGTCCTTCGTCGCGTCGGCGAGGGTGGCCTTGAAGAACACGTACACGGCACCCGCGCGGGCGACGTCGCTCTCTTCGTTCGGGGCGCCGACCACGAGGTCGAACTCGCCGTTGCCGTCGTAGTCGATGGCGTCGAGCGTTGCGCCGAGGCCGCTGCCGCTGTTGCCGCGCACCCAGAACGTCGCCTCGGTGACCTCCATGCCCGGGACCGGGTCCTTGAACACCGCGACCGAGTCGGTCGCACTCAGGCCGACGACGATGTCGCCGTTGTCCGGGCTCGGTACGCCGAGGGTGTAGCGGAGGGCCGGTCCCGACAGGGTCTCGCGGGGCGTGCCGGCAATCGAAAACGAAGCGTTCGTCGGGTCCGGCGGGTCGCCGGTGTAGCCGTACAACGCGCCTCGAGCTGCGCCGGACGAGCGGGCGCTCGGCGCCAGGATCACGAGGCCCGGTGCCTCGGACTCGAAGGCGGGAATCACGGCCCCGAAGTCCATGGTGTTCAGGACGTATGCGCTCAGCGAGTTGTCGGGAGTGAACGGGGGCGGAGCGTCGGCGGGCTGATCGGTGATCTCGCCCTCTGGAGCGGGAATGATCTGCGCCTGGTCGGCATCGGGGCGGCCCACGAGGAAGGCGAGCGGGTCGCTGATCATCGCGTAGGCACCGCCCGCACCACCGCCCGCCGTGCCGCGGATGATCACCGACGAGTCGGCGGCGCTCGACTCGCCGCGGGTGACGTCGAGCACGTAGATCGAGCCGCCCTGGGCCTCGTCGGGCGCGTTGCTCGAGATCATATAGGTGCCGTCGCTCGCCACGCCGATCTGCAGGTCGGCGCCCAGGCCCGCGCCCTCGGACTCTCCCCACACCACGCGGCTCGCGTCGAGGTCGGTGCCTACGCAGGGCAGCAGCTGGCCGTCGCAGTTGTCGTCGACGAGGTCGCAGCGCTCGATGGCGTCGGGATGGATGTCCGGGTTGCCGTCGTCGCAGTCGCCGCCGTCGAGCTCGGCGGTGGCGTAGCCGTCGTTATCGGCGTCGATGCGGTCTTCGTACTCGGTGTCGGTGATCCACGGCGAGCAGGCGGCGAGCGCGAGCAACGGGAGCAGGGAGCGCATCACTTCCTCCGGCACTGGGCGAATGCGGCGACACAGTTCAGCACGACCTTCTCGCCGACCGCGACGGTGACCTTGCCGGCGGCGGTGGGGCCGCCGTCGAAGGCCGCGCGAATGTCGTACGAGCCGGGGGGAACGTCGCCCGGAAGCACGAAGGACTTCTGGCCGTCGTTGAGGATCACCATGTTCGCGCCCTCGTAGCGCACGTTGGCGGTGGTCGGCGCGGGCGGTGCGGGCTCGGGTGCCGGCTCGACGGCCACGGGAGGCGGCGCCACAGGCTCGGGGGCCGGGGTCGGGGCCGGCCTCGGGCGCGCCGGACGGGGTGTGG
>SBGP01000110.1 GCA_006226595.1 Deltaproteobacteria bacterium | reverse complement strand
AGCGGGCGGAACGCAGGCATGGACCGCACCGCGGTCCAAGCCGTCCCGCGTTCCAACCCCGCGGAGCCGACCAGGGGCCGACAGGCCCCGTGAGACGCGCCCACTCACCGAACCTGTGCCCGAGCACCGCGGAACCGACCAGGGGCCGTCAGGCCCCGGAGCCAGCCAGGGCCGTCAGGGCCCGCGACCTCAGTCGCGCTTCGGCGCCCGACCCAGCCCGAGCTTCTGCCGGAACTCGCGCTTCTCACGACCCGAGAGACCGCTGTTCGCGAAGGCCTCCTCGAAGTCGCCACCAGACAGCGCCGTCTTGATCATCTCGACCTCTTCCCGCGAGAAGAAGCTGCCGCCGAGGCGGTAGTCCGAGAACGCCTCCCACGCGAACGGCACCCAGTCCTTGACCATGTCGCCGATGAGGTCCGCGTACACCCGGATCTCGTACTGCGCGTGGTGGTCCATGCGCAGGGACAGGAAGTGCAGCAGGTTGTGGAGATCGACCTTCCAGTACCACTGCGTGTAGTAGTTCAACGACAGGTTCATGCGGGCGAGCTCGCGCGCCAGCTGGCTGCGATCCTCATCGACGGGCGTACCGTCGCCCTGGTCGTTGATCAGGTACTCGTAGGTGTCGTATGCGGTGCTCGCATCGCGACGCAGGAGCTCGAGAACCCGCTGCGCCTCGGCACCCTCGAGCACCTGATCCCGGCCCTGCCGGTTCGAGGTGCTCTGCGCGGCGAGGTTCTCGGGCGACGGGATGTAGAACTCCCGGTCGAGGATGCTGTAGCGAGCGCTGTACTCGTTGACGTTGGCGGTCCGGTGGCGGATCCACTGACGGGCAACGAAGATCGGCAGCTTCACGTGGAGCTTGATCTCGCACATCTCGAGCGGCGTCGTGTGACGGTGCCGCATGAGGTAGCGGATCAGGCCGCGATCGTTGTTCACGGTCTTCGTGCCGGCGCCGTACGACACGCGGGCCGCCTGCACGATCGCCGCGTCGTCGCCCATGTAGTCGACCAGACGGACGAAGCCGTGATCGAGCACCGGGTACAGCCGGAACAGCCGGTCCTCGAGCGCGGGGACCGTGGGCCGACGGGTGGGGGTGGGCGGGGTCTCGAGCAGCGCCTCGAGCTGAGCCTGGCGATCGTCGTGCATGCTTCCTTCCGAGCGAGGGATGCCGCTAACGCGCCGTGGCCGGATGGGTAGGCTTAAGGGTCGGCTGGCTGCAGTTCCATCGCCCACATCGAGTAGTGGAACGTGTGATCCGCCGTGCTCCCGTAGCGGAACACGCGGAAGTGCAGCCACAGCCCCCACTGATCGCGACGGACCAGAGGCATGGGCTCGGCCGTGCCACGTCCCTCGTCGAAGTTGTAGGCGACGAGCTCGGCGTGATCGTCCCCGGTCTTCACATCGAGACGCACGTCGCCATCGTCCTGCTTGAAGCTGAACCGCACCGCGAACGCCCAATCGTCGAAGCGAAGAACCACCGGCGCCCCGAAGAACGACGTGATCTCCCCACTCGCGATCAGCCGCGCCCCACCGCTTTCTGCGCGGACCCCCATTTTCCTCCCTCGGAACCGACGTCGTTCCCTTGACGATAGCCTCGCGGCGACCCTAGGATAAGCACAGCTCCTCACCTATATTGCGATCGGAGGGCAGCCATGCCCAAGCTCACCGACCTGCTCGGACGCCCCCACTCTGGGATCGTCCCCACGGCCGTCATCGGCATCGTCAAGGACAACAAGGATCCGGACAAGCTCGGGCGCGTCCAGGTGACCTTCCCGACCTTGTACATCAGCGGCGGAAACGAGAACGCCGTGAGCTTCTGGCTCCGCGTGCTCTCCCCCGACGCCGGTTCCGCGGTCGACTCGCTCGACGGCAAGGGCCACCAGGCGATCGATGTGGGCGCGAAGAAGGGCAGCGGCCGCGGCTTCTACGCCGTGCCCGAGATCGACGACGAAGTCCTCGTCCTGTTCACGCAGGGTAGCCAGGACGTCGGTATTGTCATCGGCCAGCTGTACAACGGCGCCGACAGCCCTCCGCACGAGGCCGACGGCACCATGCCGACCTCGTCCAAGCTCTGGGACGGCGGAAGCAAGTCCACGGACACGTTCACCGACGGCAGCGGCAACTACGACAAGAACGATCGTCGCCTGTGGAAGTCCCGCAGCGGCTCGCTGATCGTGTTCGACGACACCGCGGGCAGCGAGTCGGTGCAGATCTGGGACAGCGACCAGAACCTTGCGCTCGTGTTCTCGACGCCGGACCAGCGGATCATCCTCTCGAACAGCAAGGGGGACATCCACATCCGCACGGCCAAGGACCTGTACCTCGAGGCCGGTGAGAACATCTACTGGCAGGCCGGTACGAACCTCGAGGGCGAGGCCGGAGCCGACATCATCGAGAAGGCCGGCGCCAACTACACCTTCGAGGCCGGCGCCAACGGCGAGATGAAGATGGGTGCAAACTTCGACATGGAAGCCGGCGCCAACCTCACGAGCAAGGCGGGCGCGATGGGTACCTGGGAGGCCGGTGCCAACGGCACGTACAAGGCCGGAGCCGTCGGCTCGTTCCAGGGCGGCGCCATGGCCGAGCTCAAGGGCCCGATGGTCAAGATCAACTGATCGGCCGGCGGGCAACCGCCATGTCGTTCACGAAAAGCGCGGGCCTCGGCTCGCGCTTTGTCGCTCAGCCCGCGAAGGACGCGAAGCGAGCCCCATCCGCGTTCACGTAGGGCTTGAGGTCCACGGCCCAGCCCTGGGCGTCGGCGACGGTGATCTCGAAGCGGAACATGCCCTCGTCGCGGCCGGTCTCACCCTCGAGCACGAGGCGACCAGGACCGGTACACCGCGCGGAGGTGAGCCGTCGCTCGCCCTCCTTCGCCAGGTCGACGAACACGCCCTGGTTGGTCGCGAGCACGAAACGCTCGGCGGTGAGGAGCAGATCCGCGCGCAGGCCCGTGCGGCGACGCGAGTCCAGCCCTCGCCAGCGCTTCACGCCGGTCACGAGCGCGCGGGCGGACACGCCGCGGTCCATGCGGGTGATCGCATCGGGACCGAGGTCGCGGAGCACGCGCTCGCGCTGCCACCATCCGAGCGCCTGCCGGGCAGCGCCAAGCAAGGTCAGAGCGACAAAGACGACGATGACGGCCTTGGTCATGCACCCTCCGCGCGAAAGCTATTCACGCGCAGCTCTGCGGACCACGCGATATGCGTGGGGTTCCATCCCGGAGGAAGCATGTCCCGAAGCGCAGCCCTACTCGAGTGGCTCCGCAAGACCGTCGCCGACCGCGGCCTGGCCGTGGGCTCGCTGGCTGCAAGCAGCGGCATCGAGCGCAAGCGACTCCGCCGCATCCTCGGCGGAAGCGAGGACATGACGGTCGACGAGCTGCTCGCCGTCACCGAGGCCCTCGAGCTCACCCCCGCCGAGCTGGGCATGGCCGACCTCGAGCCCGCCGCGCCGAAGCTCGAGATGGCAACCAACGAGCCCGCCGGGGCCCGCGTCGACCCGTGGGGCAACCAGCCGCGACAGCTGTTCGAGGTCGCCTTCGCGCTGGGCTGCGACTTCAGCTTCCTCGCCGATACCTCGGCGCTTCAGGACAGCGGCATCCCCGGGGCCGTGCTCGCCCGCTTCGAGGGCGGTCCCCTGTTGATCAAGCTCGACGCCGCGTACCACAAGTACAACAAGCCCCGGTACACGGACCGCGACGTCACGCTCACCCTGAGCTTCGACGCGCTGTACGACTGCACCTTCGCGTGGCACGCCATCTCTCAGGTCGCGTTCTTCCCGGTCCCGCAGGACCCGCCGAGCGAGGACGAAGAGGACGAGCCTGTGGATGACACACCGAGCGGACGTCCGACGCTGCGCCTCGTCACCTGACCGGGTAAGGGTCGCGACAGAGGTGGTCATGGCCAGCATCCCCGTCGTCGATTTCCGCGATTTCCACGACCCCGCCAAGCGCGAGGCCTTCATCCGTACCCTCGGTGAGGGCCTCGAGGCCTTCGGCTTCGTCGCCGTGACGGGCCACGGCGTCGACGAGGACCTGCTCGACCGGGCCTACGCGACCGCCGAGCGCACCTTCGCCCTGCCCAGCGAGGTGAAGCGCCAGTACGAGGACCCCGCCAACGCCCGTCAGCGCGGGTACACGGCCTTCGGCGTCGAGCACGCGAAGGACCAGCCGATCGGTGACCTCAAGGAGTTCTGGCACGTCGGCCGAGAGCTCGACGCGGACCACCCGCTGGCCAGGAGTGGCGACATCCCGGTCAACCACTTCCCCGCCGAGGAGCCCGCGTTCCAGGGCACGTTCCTCGAGCTGTTCGACGCGCTCGAGTACTTCGCACACAGCCTGCTCGCCGCGGTCGGCGAGTACCTCGAGCTGCCGGAGGGCTTCTTCAAGGAGATGGTCCACGACGGCAACAGCGTGCTCCGCATCATCCACTACCCGGACGTGCCCGACGCCGAGCCTGGCGCGGTTCGCGCGGCCCAGCACGAGGACATCAACCTGATGACCGTGCTTCCAGCCTCGACCCGACCGGGCCTCGAGCTGCTGACCCGCGAGGGCAAGTGGATGGCCGTGCAGACGCCGCCCGGCGTCATGGTGTGCGACACCGGCGACATGATGCAGCTGCTCACCGGGGGCCGCCTGCCCGCGACCACGCACCGCGTCGTGAACCCCGACAACGCGGACGGCGGCCGCTACTCGATGCCGTTCTTCGTGCATCCACACCCGGATCGTCGCCTCACCACGCTCGGAAGCGACGAGCAGGGGCCGACCACGCGAGACTTCCTGCTCCAGCGCCTTCGCGAGAACGGGGTCGCGAACTAGCCCACCGGGCGGGTGCCGCAGCGGCGCGGCTCGCGAGCGAGCCCTAGGCCGGAATCGAGTTCGCGATCGACTGGAACAGCGAGTCGATCTTGTTCCCGACCGTGCGCGCCGAGACGATGATCATGATCGCCAGCAGCGCTGCGACGAGCGAATACTCGATCGCCGTAGCTCCCTCTTCGTCCCGGAGGAATTGCAGGATCATGGGCCACTCTCCAAACTCACGATACCGGGTCAGCCGTCCAATTCCAAGCACGCCGAAGATTTTCTGTCGTTCTCCTGTCGCCGTTCAGGGCTCATCCGTCTCGCCATGGGAAACGAGCCATCCGAGCACCCCGGCGATCGCCAGCGCGAACAGCAACAGGGCATACGGACGAATGAGCGCGATGAACCAGAAGAGCCCGTCGAGGAGTGGCGCTCCGAACACGTAGCCGAGCACGATCGCCACGGGGACGGCGACGCACAGCCCGAGCAAGTCCCACGCCAGGAAGCGCAGGAACGGCACCCGCGACGCGCCACAGGCCATGAACACCGGCGCGCGCAGCCCCACGAGGAAGCGCCCGACCATCACCGCCCGCGAGCCCCGCTCGTCCACCAGTCGTCGCGCCCGATCCAGACGTCGACCGCCGAGTATTCGACGCACGAACGCGTGGTCGAGCAGGAAGTCACCGAGGCCGCGTCCGATGCCATACGCGACCGCGTCGCGGACGAGCACGCCGCCCACCGCGACGAGCATCGTAGGCAGCCACGCGAGTGCGCCGCCCTCGATGCGCATGCCTGCGTACATCAGCGCCAGGTCCTCGGGAACCGGGAACACGATGCCGCTGGCGGCGCAGAAGAAGAAGAGCCCGGAGTAGCCACCGATGCCTTCGAGCAGCTCGCGTGCGATCACCCGGCGAACTGCTCGCGAAGCCAGTACGCGATCTCGCTCGACTCGAACATCGGCTCACCATCGATGAACAGGCAAGGCACGGTGGTCCGCCCCGTGGTCGACCGCAAGGCCCTGGCGTGGTCGCGGTCCATCTGCACGTCGCGGTACTCCACGTTCACGCCGGCCTCGTCGATCGCCCGAAATACGCGCTGGCAGTACGGACAGCTGTCGTACTTGTACAGCGCCAGGTGCACCGACCGGCCGTCCTTCGTGGTGTTCTGGCCGTCGCCCCCCTGGCGGGACACGCCCGAGCCGAACATGCGGAACATGGAGCCTCCGGAGGCGGACGTACCGCCCTCAAGGCTCCCATCTACTCACCTGGCGCGAGTCGACAAGCCGCGGCGCGGCCCGCCGTTCCCGCGATCAGACGACGATCGCCTCGATGTCACGCAGCAGCTGCGCAGCCGGGCCATTGCGGCGACCGCGGATGCACTTCTTGTACGCGCGCCACAGGTCGGCGAGGAACGCGTCCTCGACCTCGCGGTGCTCGTCGGTGAACGGATCCTCGACTGGCAGGTCGACGCTCGCCACGGAGCGGCGGGTGTGCAGGTGGCGGAGGGCCGTGATGAGGAGGGGGCCGGCCGTGCCGTCACCGCGCCGCTTCAACTCCAGATAGACGTGCCAGGCAACGCTCTCGGGCATGATTCCCTCGGTGTCCTGGCGGATGCCAGTGCGAAGGCTGCGAACAAGGTCGCGAGAGGGCGCAGAGATGTCGACGGGAAGCGTGGCCTGCATCCGTCCTCCGGGTGGGGGGTTGTGCGAGGAAAGCGGGGGAAACCCACACCTTCCAGGCGGCAGCAGCAGCGGAAGACTACCACGCCCAGGCGCCATCTGAGGCATCCTCTCGCTCCTCCCCGCGGCGAGCAGTGTCGGGGGCCCGACGCTCGATACGCTTCCTGCGCACCACCCCGGCTTTGGGGGGCCCCCTCCCCACGCGTCATTTCGATGTCAAGGACCGCATGACCGTCACCCTTCTCCTGTCGATCGCGGCCACTTTCGCCGCGGAACCGCTACCTTTCGAGATCCACGAGCGCGCTCTCGACAACGGCCTGCGTGTCGTCGCCGTGGAGACTCCCGCGACCGGCGTCGCCGCCGTCCGAACGTGGTTCTCCGTCGGGTCACGCGACGAGACGCGCCCAGGAGAGACCGGCTACGCGCACTTCTTCGAGCACCTGATGTTCCACGGCACCGAGGCTCGTCCCCGTGGCACCCGCGAGGCACAGCTCGTGTCGATGGGCGCTGAGGACAACGCGTGGACGTGGTTCGACGAGACCGTGTACACGACCACCCTGCCCTCCGAGGAGCTCGACACCTACCTCGCGACCGAGGCGGATCGCTTCGCGAACCTCGCGCTTACCCCGGACGGCGTGCGTCGCGAAGCCAGCGCGGTGTACGGCGAGTTCCGCAAGAGCCAGTCGAACCCCGACGAGCGCCTGAACGACGAGCTGTACGCGACGGCATTCACGACGCATACCTACCAGCACTCGACCATCGGCTACGAACCCGACATCGCCGGCATGCCCGAGGGCTACGAGTCGGCGGTGCACTTCCTGCGCGAGTTCTACCGCCCGGATCGCGCCGCGCTCATCGTCGTCGGCGACATCCAGCCCGAGGCCGTGTTCACGATGGCCGAGACGCACTTCGGCAGCTGGACGCCCACCGAGGTCGAAGATCCCTCCCCGCCGGTCGCCGAAGAGCCGCCCCAGGAGGAGACCCGCCGGGCCCACGTCGACTGGCCCTCGGAGACCGCCGAGCGGATCACCATGGGCTGGCGCATTGCCGCACACGACCCGAGCAGCGAGGACCTGGCCCTGCTCGACTTGCTCGCCGCCTACCTCGATGCCCGCACCGGCCCGCTCTACACCCGGCTCGTCGAGGGTGGCCTGGTGCTCGACGCGGGGGCTCGCCGCGACGACTTCGCCGACCCCGGCCTGTTCAAGGTCACCGCCCGACTCAAGGAGGGTGTCGCGCTCGACGCGGTCGAAGCCGCGATCCGCGAGGTCCTCACCGAGGTGAAGCCCGAGGACCTCGAGTCCGTGCGCCGCCACAGCCGACTCGGCGGGCTGCTTCGCCTGGAGTCGCCGTCGACGCTCGCGAGCGCGATCGGCTGGCAGATGCGCCGGGGCGACGACGCCAACGCGCTCTCCACCTGGCTGACCACGCAGGAGACCGCCGATCTGGCCCGCCTGCCCGAGGTCGTCGCCGACACCTTCACCGACGCCACCCTCACGGTGGTCACCCTGGCCCCCAAGGCCGAGGAGGCGCAGTGAGACTGCTTCCGCTCCTGCTCGTGGCCTGCGCTCCCAAGATCGACGTCGGTCCGACCCTCGCCGAGAAGCTGGACACGCCGGTTCAGCTGGTCCAGCTCCACGACGACGCGGCGCTCGGCGTGTACCTGCAGGCCACCATCCACGCGGGCTCCGCCTTCGATCCCGTCGGCAGCGAGGGACTCGCCGCGCTCACCGCGCGGGCCATGGTCCGTGGCGGCGCCGGGGATCTCGAGGCCGCCGCCGTCGAGACCGCGCTGTACGACGATGGCATCGACCTCGACCTCATCGTCGACCGGGAGTGGGTGAGTGTGCGCCTCGGCTGCCATCCCGAGGTCGCCGCCCGCTGCGTCACCCTGCTCGGCGACATGCTCGTCGCTCCCCGCTTCGGCGAGGCGGTGGTGGCGCGCGAGATCGAGCAGGCACAGTACCGACTCACCTCCGGCGCGACCGAGGACATGGAGGGGCTCGGCGAGGAGGTGCTCCAGACCTGGCTCTTCGAGGCCCATCCCTACGGCCATCCCGTCGACGGGCGCGCGGGCGTGATCACGCTGCTCGACGCGGCCAGGGCGCGGGACTTCCACGGCCGCCACTACCTGCGCAGCGCGGTGACCGCCGGCATCGCGGGCCGCTACGACGACGAGACCCTCGCCGCCTTCGAGGCTCAGCTCGCGCGCATCCCCGCCGCAAGCGACGCCGAGGGCGACCTGGCCACCGCCGCCACCCTGCCCGCCGGGCCCCCGGCGCTCGTGCTCCAGCAGCCAGTCCCGGTCGAGGGACGCGAGCTCCTCGCGGTGCAGCTCGACGGTCAGGGCACGGGATTTCACCTCGGGCACCCGGTGACGCTCACCCGCGACCACGAGGACTGGCCCGCCGTGCACCTTGCCCTGTCGTGGTTCGGGGCCCACCGCCAGAGCCACGGACGCCTGTTCCAGGAGCTGCGCGAGAAGCGTGGCCTGAACTACGGCACCTACGCCTACGTCGAGCCCTACGTGCAGAGGGGCTGGTCGGCGATGCCCGAACAGGGCACGGTGCGCCGCCAGCCGCACTTCTCCGTGTGGATTCGCCCGGTCACGCCCGAGAACGGCCCGTTCGCGCTGAAGCTCGCGGTGGACGAGCTCGAGCGCCTCGTCGCGGACGGGCTCACCGAGGAGCAGGTGGCCGAGACCCGCGCCTACCTCACCCGCCGCCAGCCCATCGAGTCCGACAGTGTCGACCGGCGCCTGGCCTACGCGCTCGAAGCCGCCGCCAGCGGCATGCCCGACCCGAATGCCACGCTCGGTGACCGACTCGCCTCCCTCACGGCCGCGGACGTGAACGCGGCGATCGCACGTCACCTGAGGCCCCAGGATCTGCGCATCGTCGCGATCTCCGGAAATGCGGAAGAGCTCGTTGCAAGATTGGTCGAAGAAAGCGCCACGCCAATCGTCTACGCTTCCGTCACGCCCTCCGAGGACCAGGCCACCACCGATGCCCGGGTCGCGGAGAAGGGTCTCGACCTCGCCGAGAGCCACGTCGTATCCAGCCAGGGGATCTTCCAATGAACACCGTCCGCCTCGCCCTCGTCTCCGGTCTGCTCCTGCTCGGCGCCGCATGCGACGAGATCGACCAGTTCGCCCCCGACGTTCGCTTCGACCGCATCGACGTGCAGGACATCAACTTCCAGCAGGCCTCGGTCGACTTCGTGTTCCAGGTCGACAACCCGAACCCCATCGACCTCGGTCTCTCCAGCTTCTCGTACAACTTCGGCATGGAAGAAGTCCCGCTGTTCTCCGGCGACAACCCGGACGGCTTCCAGCTCGAGGCCCTCGGTGAGTCCCCGCTGGTCCTCCCCGTCTCGCTGACCTGGCAGGACACCTGGGACACGGTGCAGGCCACCCGCGGCCTCGACACCATCGGCTTCGGCCTCGACGGCCACATGGGCTTCGCCGTGCCCCTCGAGCGCTTCGAGGGCGAAGAAGTCCGCGTGCCGTACAACGAGGGCGGCGAGTTCCCTGCCCTGCGCACGCCGAAGTTCAGCCTCGGCAAGGTCAAGGTGAACCAGGTCAACCTGTTCCAGAACAGCGCCGACCTCGCCATCGAGTTCAACGTCGACAACGACCACGCCTCGACCCTGTTCTTCGACCGCTTCGACTACACCGTGCACCTCGCGGGCAACGAGGTCGGCACCGGCCTCATCGGCTCGCTGGGCCAGGTGGACGGCGCCACCGTCGACAAGTTCACCCTGCCGCTCTCCGTGAACCTGTTCCAGCTCGGAGACGCCGGCTGGCAGGCCATCGTCAACCGCCAGCCCCTCGACGCGCGCCTCTCCGCGGACATGGACGTGGACACGCCCTTCGGCCTGGTCCCTCTGGCGATCAACGAGCAGGCCCGCGTCAACGTCGAGTAGCCCGGTAACTGCTCGGTAAATCACCCTTGCGTCAGGCGGCCGCGCGGATTGTGCTGAGGGCATGACCCTGCGCGCTTCCATCCTGGTCGTCGAGGACGAACCCGCCATCCGCCGCGGCCTGTGCGACCTGCTCGCTTTCCACGGACATGCGCCGACGCCCGCCGTGGACGGGGCCGAGGGCCGTCGCCTGATGCTGGATCAGGCCTGGGACCTGGTGATCCTCGACGTGATGCTTCCGCACGTGGACGGCATCACGCTCTGCCGGGAGCTGCGCGCGGCCCGCTCGGGGCAGGCCATCCTCATGCTCACCGCCAAGGGCGCCGAGGCGGACATCCTCGCGGGCTTCGAGGCCGGCTGCGACGACTACATCTCCAAGCCCTTCTCGCTCCCGCAGCTGGTCGCACGCGTCACCGCCCTGCTCCGCCGGGTATCCGCCGCCGGACAGCGCCTGCAGATCGGCCCGGTCGAAGTCGACACCGCGGCCCTCGTCGCCCGCGGAGACGGCGAGGTCGAGCTGTCGACCCGCGACGTCGAGGTCCTCGGGCACCTCGCCCGCCATCGCGAGCGCGTAGTGCCGCGTAAGGAGCTGCTCTCCGAGGTGTGGGGCTTCGCCCGCGTCGACCGCGTCGAGACGCGCGCCGTGGACATGCACATCGCCAAGCTGCGCAAGAAGCTCGCCGAGGTCACCGAGGTCGATGTGATCGAGACCGTACGCGGCGCCGGCTATCGCCTGAGCCGCGAGCTGTGAGCCCGCGTCGGCGCATCACCGCCACCCTGCTCACCGCGGGAGTCCTGCTCGGGCTGGCCCTCGCCGCCCTCGCGTGGCGGGCCTCGTCCCTCGCCGAACACGAGGAGCAGCTTCAGCAGCAGCTCGTCGCCGAGCGCGTGTTCGACGCCATGGAGCAGCGACTGACCGAGTTCATCGCCCGCGAGGAAGCGCGCGCCTTCGACCAGTGGCGCCCGGTCGTCGTCCAGGGCTCGACCCGGGTGCCCTCTCCGCTCGCCGATGGGCCGGAGACCGCGTTCGTGCGCGGCTACTTCCAGATCGACCCGGACGGCACGGTGACCACGCCGCATCCCGTCCCCGAGGCCGAGCGCGCGGCGCTTCCCCAGCTGGCCGAGCGCTTCTCGGGCTGGGGGGGCGAGCCCCCGTCCCCGCAGGACGTCGAGATCGTGCTCCCCCCGCGTCCGCGGCCCCAGCCTCGCCCACAGCCCCAGCCTCGCCCGCAGCCGCAGACCAAGCCCAAGCCCCGCCCGCAGGTCCAGGCCAAGCAGGTCGAGGAACAGGCCGTCCAACAGATCGACTACCTCACGCTCACCCAGTCGATGAACTCGTCCGTGCAGCGCCGCGCCGATCGAAAGGCCGTCCAGCAGCAGGTGGACGCGTCGACCCTCGGCAACTTCGTGAACAACCCCGAGGCGATGGTCCAGAACGCGGAGCTGCCGCAGCAGGCCATCGTGCAGAAAGCGGAGCCGCTGCCCCCCGTGGAGCCGGCTCCGAAGACACCGCCGCCCGCGCCGGTCCCGGTGGTCGAGCCCGAGCCCGAGCCGCCACCCGTCGTCGAGCCCGACCCGACCCCTACGGTGCCCGCTGCGCCGGAGCGGCTGACGGTCCAGGTCCCGACCCAGGCCGTCGTCGACGTGGAGATCAGCCCGCTCCGCGCCGAGGGCGACGGTGCCGAGCGCTACCTCGTGCGCCGCGTGCGCGTTGGCGGGCAGACCTGGCTCCAGGGACTGATCGTCGACGATGCGGCCCTGCGCGCGGATCTGGAGACCGTCCTCGCCGAGGCCCCCGGCGTCGCCGCCCTCTCGTGGACCCCGGAGCCCTCCGAGCCCCTGCATCACGCCTTCGCCGAGCCGTTCACCGGCCTGGAGGTGTGGGCGCACATCGCGCCGCTCGCCGCCAGCGCGTCCCCGCGCACCTGGATCCGCGGCCTGACGGCCCTCACCGCGCTGATCGCCGCCCTCGCGCTGCTCGCTGCGTGGCGCACCTCGACCCGCAGCCTCGACCTCGCCCGGGAGCGCAGTGACTTCGTGTCCGCGGTCACCCACGAGCTGCGCTCGCCCCTGACCTCGATCCGCATGTACGCGGAGATGCTGCAGTCCGGCGTCATCGCCGAGTCCAGCCAGCAGCACGAGTACTACGGGGTGATCCGGGAGGAGGCGGAACGCCTGTCCCGACTCGTGGAGGACGTGCTCGCGTTCGCGCGACTCGAGCGCGGCGGACAGCTCGTCCACGGCGCCTCCGCACCGCTCGGAGAGGTGCTCGACCAGCTCGAGGCCGTGCTCGGACCGGTGCTCGCCAAGTCCGGACACCGGCTGCACAGCGACGTGACCCGCGAGGCCGCCGAGTCCGAGGTCGTCGCCGACGCGGTGATCCAGGTGCTCACGAACCTCGTGGACAACGGTGCCAAGTTCAGCCCCGGCGCCGCGGCGGTGGAGCTCACCGCGACCCGCGCGAGCAGCCTGATCTTGCGGGTCCGGGACCACGGACCCGGCGTGTCCGAGGCCGTCCGCGCACACATGTTCGATCCCTTCTTCCGGGCCGAGCACGAGCTCACGCGCCAGACCCGCGGCACGGGCATCGGCCTGGCCCTCGTCGCGGGCATCGTCAGCGAGCTCGGCGGACGCGTGGATGCGCGCAATCACCCGGACGGCGGCCTCGAGGTCATCGTCGAGCTGCCCCTCGACGTGGCGAGCGAGCAGTGAGTCGCCGCGCGCGGTAGCTTCACCGCTTCCCGGAGACCGCATGCGCTCGATTCACGACATCGCCGCCCGACTCGGTCTGAGCGCCGACGACGTCATTCCCTACGGTCGCGACAAGGCCAAGCTGCCCCTGTCGCTGCTCGAACGGCCCAGCGAGCGGGCCGGCAAGCTCGTGCTCGTGAGCGCGATCACCCCCACGCCCGCCGGCGAGGGCAAGACGACGACAAGCATCGGCCTCGCCCAGGCGCTGGACCGCCTCGGGCACCGGACCATCGTCGCACTTCGCGAGCCCTCCCTCGGCCCGTGCTTCGGCGTGAAGGGCGGCGGCACCGGCGGCGGACAGTCACGGCTCGTGCCCACCGCCGAGATCAACCTGCACTTCACCGGCGACCTGCACGCGGTGACCTCGGCCCACAACCTCATCGCCGCCCTCGTCGACAACCACCTGCACTTCGAGCTCAGCCCGCGTATCGACAGCCGCCGGGTGGTGTGGCCACGGGTGCTCGACGTCAACGACCGCAGCCTGCGCGACCTCGTGGTCGGGCTGGGCGGACGGACCCAGGGCGTGCCGCGCCAGACGAGCTTCGACATCACCGCCGCCAGCGAGGTGATGGCCGTCCTGTGTCTCGCGAAGGACGAGGCGGACCTTCGCGCACGCCTCGCGCGGACCGTCGTCGCCTTCGACTACGACCTGTGCCCGGTCACCGTCGACGACATCGGCGGCACCGGCGCGGTCATGGCCCTGCTTCGCGACGCGCTGATGCCGAACCTGGTGCAGACGGTCGAGGGCACCCCCGCCATCGTGCACGGCGGTCCGTTCGCGAACATCGCCCACGGCTGCAACAGCGTGCTCGCGACCCGCATGGCGCTGCATCATGCGGACTGGGTGGTCACCGAGGCGGGCTTCGGCATGGACCTCGGCGGCGAGAAGTTCCTCGACATCAAGTGCCGCACCGCCGGGCTCTCACCGACCGTCGTCGTGCTCGTCGCCACCGTGCGCGCGCTGAAGCTCCACGGCGGACAGCCGCTGAAGGAGCTTGCGAACGAGGATGTGGACGCGCTGCGTCGGGGCTTGCCCAACCTCGAGAAGCACCTCGAGACGGTGGCCCGCTTCGGGCTGCCCGCCGTCGTCGCCATCAACCGCTTCGCGAGCGACACCGACGCCGAGATTGCCGCACTGCAGGAGGTCTGCGCGAAGGCGGGAGCGACCTGTGCCCTGTCGACGCACTTCGCGGACGGCGGGGCCGGCGCCGAGGCCCTCGCCGAGGCCGTCCTCGCGAGCGCGGACCCGAACGCCCAGGTGAAGCCGCTGTACGAGCTCTCCGACACCATCCGCGACAAGGTCCGCAAGGTGGCGAAGGCGGCGTACGGCGCCCGCGACGTGGTGTTCACCTCACCGGCGCTGCGCGGCATGAAGCGGCTCAAGGAGCTCGGCTACGGCGAGCTTCCCGTGTGCCTCGCCAAGACCCAGGCCTCGCTCTCCGACGACCCGGACAAGCTTGGGCGGCCGGAGGACTTCGCGATCACCGTGCGCGAGGTGCGCCTCAACGCGGGAGCCGGATTCCTGGTCGTGCTCACCGGCAAGATCACCCGCATGCCGGGCCTGCCTCGGGTGCCGGCGGCGGGCGGCATCGACGTGGTCGACGGCGAGATCGTCGGAGTGGGCTAGATGGTCGTCCCCCGTCACCCCGAGGTCGTCTAGGTGCTCCGCGACCCTGCCCTTCGCGTGCTGCTCGCGGTGTGCCTCGCGCTCACCGCGGTCGAGGTCGGCCTGTTCGGGCTCTCCCGCGACCTGAGCTGGGACGAAGCGGTGTACTTCGCGGAGCTGCTGCCGAGCATCCCCAGCGCCGGCTACAGCCCGACCCGCTCCCAGGGCATGTTGTGGATGGGCGCGCCGGTGGCCGCCTTCGCCCACTCGCCCTTCGCGGTGCGCAGCTACCTGTTCGTGGTCCACGCAGCGCTGTGGTTCTTCGCCTTCGCGCCGTGGACGCGTGTGTTCGGCACCCGCGCGGCCCTCGGCCCGCTGGTGTTCCTCACCGTGTGGCCGGCGATGTACTACAGCACCCTGCTGCTCCCGAACCTCGCCGCCGCCCTGCTTCTTCTCGGCGTGCTGGGACTGGCGCACGTCGGCGGCCCCTCACCCGGCCGGGGAGCCTGGCTCGGTCTTGCCGCGGCGAGCACCGCGGTGGTCGTGCTCCGTCCGACCGAGGCCACCGTCGCCCTGGGTCTGTTCACGCTGATCTTCGCGCGGGAGGGGGGCACGCGCAGCAAGGCCCTCGCCCTGGGAATCGCTCTCGGCGTGCTCGCGTGGGTCGCCGAGGCCGTGCTCCGCTTCGACGGCGTAGGACCGCGACTCGCCGAGGCCGCCGCCCACGTGAACCAGGCGACCCTGCGCAACTCCGGGCTGTGGGCACACCTGCTCGCGTACGAGCACACGCGCGCATTCGGCGAGCCGCGGGTCACCAGCACCCCGTGGCCGACCATCGCGCTGTGGTCCGCGTGGGTCGTGGTCGCCGCCGTCGGCGCATGGCGCATGGCACGCGACGTCCGCACGCGTGACCTGGCCCTCGCCGGCACCTTGACCGCCGCCGTGATCGCGCTGTTCTTCTTCCTACGGGTGACGCTGATCGCGCCGCGCTTCCTGCTCCCCGCGTTTGCGATGCTCGTGCCCCTCGTGCTCGCCGCCATCCCGGAGGTCGTGTGGACGCGATGGTCGGGCCGCATCCCCGCCCTCGCCGTGCTCACCGGCCTGCTCGGGTTCTCGGCCAGCCTCGCGGTCGAGGCCCACACCAAGGCCGACAAGGAGCTGAGTGACGTCGGCGACGTGGCCCGGGCGCTCGCCGAGCACACGCGCGGTCTCCCGCGCTGCGCCGTGGCTTCCGAGTTCGGCACGCCCCAGCTCGTGTTCTTCAGCGGCTGCGAGCCCCTCGACTTCGACAAGTCCGCGCAGACCGTGGAGGAACGTCCCGGCGTCCCACGCTTCCTCGCCACCCGCACCGAGGTCCTGGCGACCACGCCGAACCTGGCGGAGTTCTCGCCGCTCGACGCCGACACGCCCGGCACCTGGATCCTGCGCACCGACGCGCCGTGAGCGTCAGTCCTCGGTCGCGGCCCACTCCGCGAAGCGGTGGGCGCACATGAGCACGGGCAGGTGGATGTTGTTCGACGGGATGGTCGGGAACACACTCGCGTCCCACACGTACACGCCGTCGACGCCACGCACGCGACCCCGCCCATCGAGCGGATCCTCGGGGCTGGGCCCCATGGGGACGGTGCCCGACATGTGGTAGCCGCTGTCCGAGATCCGGTGGAGGATGCGACGCGCGCCCTCTACGGTCTCGAGGTGCCGGCGGAGCGGAAGCAGTGGTCGACCGAGGCGCGACAACGCGGCGGTCTGCGACAGGTGGAACAACTCCACGAGCGCGCGTGCGGCGACGTCCTGGTCCTCGGGCTCGACGAGCAACCGGGAGTCGACCTGCGGCGGCGCGGTGAAGTCGCGAAGGTCGTAGCGAATCGTGCCGTGACCCTTGGGCTTTGCGTTCGAGAGCATGAGGGTGACGAACGGCAGGTCCGCGTACGGCGTCATCAGGAACGAGCCGGGCTGGAGCTGAACGACTCGGCGCCCGGTGCGCTCGTCGGGCAGCACGAGCATGGTCTCGATCACCGCGCCCTCGCGCACGCCTGCGCCCGTCCACGGCACGCAGAACATCGCCGCACCCGCGTGATCGAGCAGCCGCGCGCCCACGCCGGGGCTGTCGTGCACGACCGCGACGCCCTGGTCCTCGAGCACGGCGCGCGGGCCGATGCCGCTGCGCTGGAGCAGACCGGGCGTGAGCACCGCGCCGAGCGCGCACACGACGCGATCCGCAGGAACGAGCTTCATCCCGGCGCCCTGCCGGACCTCGACCCCGGTGACGCGCCGTCCCTCGAAGCGAAGCTGCACGGCCATCGTGTTCGGCACGAGGGTGAGGTTCTCGCGGGCGCGCACATCCGGTGTCAGCCACGCGCTCGCGGCCGAGATGCGCTCGCCGTGCACCACATTTCGAGGGATCACGCCCGCGCCGAACACGCCGGGCGCGTTCAGGTCGTCGACCCGGCCGTAGCCACGCTGGCTGCAGGCCTCGAGGAAGCCGGCCTGCCAGCCGTTGAGCCGCTTGATGCGTGTGATCGGCAGCGGGCCGTCCTTGCCGTGGGCGGGATGGTCGCCGAAGTCCTCGTCGCGCTCGATGGCTTTGAATGCCGGAAGGCACTGCTCCCAGCTCCACTCGTCCAGACCGAGCTCGCCCCACTCGTCGAAGTCGGCAGGCTCCCCGCGCATCGCGATGCATGTGTTCACCGCAGAGCTGCCGCCAACGACCTTGCCGCGAGGCATCGGGAACACGACCTGGCGCGGGTTCGGGCGGTGACTCAGCCCCCAGTCGTGCGCCTTGTACGAGTTGCGGTGGCCGTCACGAAGGTCGCGGGGAAGGTCGTCGCCGCGATCGGGGCCCGCCTCGACGAGCAGCACCTCGTGCTCGCCACTTCGAGAAAGGCGCTCCGCAGCCACACAACCCGCCGCTCCCGCTCCAATGATGACCCAGCGCATGTGCCTCCCGGACCCCGCCGTATCCCGGCGATGACATCCCGTGTCGAATGGGGCGCCCGCGACGAGCGTAGTCGGGATCACCAGATGGAGACCCCATGCGCCACGCCTTGCTCGCCCTGCTCGCCCTGTCCCTCGGCACCGGATGCCACGCCCGCTTCAAGAAGATGGCGCCGACGCTGGGCGACGTGCATCCCGAGGTCCACCTCGTCACCCAGCCCAACGTGCAGCTCGGCGGCGTGAGCGGCGGCGGCGTCGCCGGCGATGTCGTGAACCTCGTCCAGGTGGGCCGCTCCTACGAGCTGTCGCGTCAGCTCGCCGAGCGGGTGGACACGGACTCCACCAGCGCGGAGCTCGCGAGCGGTGTCGTCGATGTGGTGGGCGAGGGCCCTCCGTTCTCGATGACCGCCGACAAGGGAGGCTCGGTGCTCCAGATCGAGGTCGTCGACATGGGCATGGAGGTCTACGGTCTCGGCGCGCCGGGCGTGTTCGACTACGACCTGCGAGTCCGCATCTTCCGCGACGACGGCAAGCTCGCGTACAAGACCCGCCTGACCTGCACCACCGCCGCCGGCTCGCCGGACGCGGTCGCCGCGACCCTGTTCACGGTGAACAACGCGAAGCAGCTCAAGGAGATGAGTGACGAGGAGCTGCAGGGCGCGTTCGATGCGGTGGCCCACTACTGCGGCAGCCAGCTCGGGCTGAAGATGCGCCGCCACGCGGGCTGATCGGCATGTAAATCGCCGCTTACACAGGCGGTACCCGGGCCTTACCCCACCCCCGTCGAGCGCTCCATACGGTGAAGACATCCACCAAGGAGCTCTCGATGAACCGCCTGCCCACCGTCCCCCTCGCGCTGCTCGCCACCCTGGTCTCCGGCGCGAACCTGCTCACCGTGCCGGGTGCCCACGCCGACAGCCAGGCAGTCGAGGTCGCCGACCTCCCGCCGCCGGAAGCGCTGCCGACCGAGGCCTTCCTCACCGGGGCGCTGACCCAGGCCCAGAGCACCATGGACGGACTCGAGGTGTCGCTGGAGCGCGATGGCGAGCACCTCGTCGCGCTGATCCGCAACACCAGCGACTTTCCGAAGCACTTCGAGCACATGGCGAACGTCTCGGTGACCAGCGGGAGCATGGCCAGCCGCATGGGACCGATGACCTTCAACCTCGCCGAGGTGCCGGTCGTCGCGGAGGTCGCTCCCGGCACCACGCACCGCCACCGCTTCGAGGACGTGAAGCTCGACGCGCCACAGCCCGAGCAGGAGCAGAACATCGCACGCATGCTCGACGGGTTCAGCACCCTCACCGTCGCGTTCGAGGATGGCGCGGCGCTGAGCATGGCCGGAAGCGCGCAGCTCGAGGGCGCGCAGCAGAGCTTCGGGTCGCTGCCCGTGATCAACGTCGAACAGAGCGCGCGGGTGCAGACCCGCCGGCGGCGCTGATGCGACGCCTGCTCGAGCTGATCACGGGACTCGGCGCGCTCCGACTGCTCGGACTGGCCGTCGCCGCGTGGCTCGGCGGCGCCCCGACGACGTCGCTCATGCCGGCCGCGGACGGTGCGATCACCGACCTCGCCATCCAGTTCCATCGGGTCGAGCAGGACCGCTTCCTGCCGGTGTACGAGGACCTGCTCTCGGCCCTCGCACCCGGCACCCGGGTCCACGTGGTCGTCGCGGACGACGAGGACGAGTCGCGATTTCGGGCGGCGGTGGCCACCTGGAACACGGACGTGTCCCTCGAGTTCGCGCGCACGGACGCGCCGATCACCTCGTGGATGCGCGACCGCCTGGCGGTGCTCCCGACGGCCGAGGACACCGTGCTCCTCGCGCCGGCCGCCCCGATGACAGGGCCCGAGGCCCGGGTGCACGACTGGCTCGTCCCGTGGACCCTCGGCGCACATCTCGGCGACGCAGCCCGCGTGCAACAGGCCCGCTACCGCTTCGACGGCGGTGACCTGATCGCCGACGAGACCCGGGTGTACGTCGCGAGCCCCCTGTTCGCGCGCAACCCCGACCTCCCCGCAGCGAGCCTGGTTGCAATGCTCGAGGAGGACCTGGGACGCGAGGTCCTCGTCCTCGACCGCGCTCCGAACCACCACATCGGCATGTTCGTGACCCCGCTCGGGGAGGGACGCGTGGCCGTGGGCGACCCGACCTTGGCGCGCGACCTGCTCGGAGACGCCGATACGGCGGGCCTCGTCGTCGGAGGCCGCCCGGTGGGTCGCGCGCCGACCGAGCTGCTCGCTTCACTCGACCACATCGCTGACCAGCTCGAGGACGTCGGGCTGGACGTGGTGAGGCTGCCCCTGCTGCCGACGGACCAGCAGTGGGCGTGGCTGTCGTACAACAACGTGCTCGCGGAGACCCGGGACGACGGCCTGCACGTGTACATGCCCGTGTACGGCGTGGATGCGCTGGACGCCGCGGCGACCGCCATCTGGCGGACCGAGGGCGCGACCGTGCACGCCATCGAGGTCGGCAAGCTCTTCCGCCTCGGGGGCTCTGTGCGCTGCCTGACGGCGCCGATTGCGCGGCGCTGAGCCCGCCTTTTCCGCGAAAAGCGCGACCTTTGCACCCTTTGGGCAACCGCCCAGAACGCGCGCCACGGCGGGCTCGAACGAGCCCCCCAGGCCGCTGCGCGGCGATTTTCCGCGTAGATACCGGGTCCTCCCGAAACCACCTCGCGCTAGGCTCGATGCGGAGGTGCCCCCCCATGACCTACCGCATTCTCATCGCTGCCTTTCTACTCGCCGGCTGCGGCGACCCCGGTCCCACCCCCGAAGAAGTCGCGGCCAAGGAGCTCGACCGCGAGTGCGGCAAGCTGTACAGCTCGCTGACCAAGGTCTACCAGGACGAGCTGTACAAGGGCGGCGTCGCCGACGTCCGCTTCGCCGAGAAAGCCGACTTCGTGAAGGAGTGCGCGGCGTCCGGGCTCACCGAGGAGCAACGCAAGTGCATGGACCCGAACCTCGGTGGCGGCGAGGAGTGCGCCAAGGCCCTCGAGCCGGCCAAGGAGAAGGCCAAGAAGCTCCAGGACCTGCTGCTCGCGCCGATGAAGGAGAAGCCGGAGGCCGAGGCTCCCGCCGAAGGTGAAGCCAAGTCCGAAGAGGGCTGATCACGCCGATCAGCTGGGCGTCACCGTGAAGGTGTCGCTCACCACCTCGGTGCCGTCGGGCAGCTTGACCCGGACGCGGTAGTCGCCGCTCAGCGTTCGCGAGCCCACGGCCTTCGTCGCCGGCAGGCTGAAGGTCCACGCGAAGGTGCGCGCGCGCGCATCCGGCTCGTCGCGGTAGCCGGGCGTGGGCTCCAGATCGACCCAGAACGCGTAGCTGTCGGAGTCGACCGGCATGCCGTTCGGGCGAAGCACCGTCGTGCCGTCCGCGAGCTCGAGGATGGCGATGGGCGTGCCCATCCAGGGGTCGAGACCCGCCACCGTCACCGAGATCACATCGGTCCCCGACACCGCCGCCGCGGGCTGGACGAGCACGGTGCCCGCGTCGACGCCGGTCGCCGGGTCGTAGGGCGTGTACTCGCCCACCGTGAACGGCTCGACCGGAGGCGGCTCGAGGGCACCCATCACCGGGTCTGGCGCGAAGGTCCGCGAGAACGCGTCGATGGCGGCCTCCTTGAGGTACTCGCCCTGCCGCGGTCCCCACAAGGCACCGCTCGCCTCGTAGCCGCCCTGCCACCAGTCCTCCTCGAGGATCGAGTAGCCAAGGTAGTCCTGGCTGTAGCCGATGAACATGAACGGCTCGATGGCCAGGGTGTCCATGACCTCCTCCGCGAGCAGTGTGCCCGGCTCGCCGGGGAAGGTCACGAAGTGCAGCGGACCGACGCGACCGGCGGTGAACACCGTCTGCATCGGCGCGGGGTACTCCTCGTTGAACGGTACGCACGCCTCGTCGAGGCCCTCGACCCGTGTCTCGAGGTCACACACCTCGCCGCCGTCGCAGTCGCACACGTCGCCCGAGGAGCAGTACACCGCGCCGTAGTCGTAGTCGAACTCGTCCTCGTAGCCGAGCAGGTCGCGGTTGATGCCGACGCGATGCGTCGAGCCGACAATCGCAGGCTCCTCGTGCCAGGTGAGGTTCGCGAGGCGGGCCTCGACCTCGTCCGCGACCACCACACCGACGGTCTCCATCCTGTCGTAGCCGCTCGGCTGGGCCGCGCCGGTGACCGTGTCGACGTTCGGGGAGCTGGGCGCCATGTCCGCGGCCCACGAGTTGAGGAGCAGGACCTCGACGGGATGATCGAAGCGATCCTCGATCGCCTCCTCGATGGCGCCGCTCACGTCCTGGGACAGGGTGAGCTGATCGATACCGAGCACCGTGCCGTGGATGGCGTACGCGGCGATGAGCGCGTCGAGCTGCCCGTCACGCTCGATCGCGATGAGCGGCAGCGAACCGTTCTCGTACTCGAGCCCGTCCTCGCAGCGACGGTCGCTGTGCCCCTCGTTGGTGTCGCCCGTCGCGAGGCCCACGCGCGCAGGGGCCAGGTCGTCGAGCGCGTCCTCGATGACGTCGGCCATCGCCATGACCATGCGCTCGTAGAACTCGGGCATGAAGCGGTCGGCGATGATGTCGTACGGCCCCCCGCCATCGACGATGCGGCCCGGACCGGAGTGGGTGTGGGTGGCCCCGAAGATCACCACGTCGTCGAACGAGCGACCGTGGCGCTCGGCGAGCTCGCGCACCACGCCCTGCCGCAGCTGCTGGAACATGCCCACGGAGTCCATGCGCACGAATACGAGCTCGTGCCCCTCACCCCGCGAGATGGCGACGGCCTTGAACTCGGGGTGCCCGTGCACGCGCGTCGTCGCGGGGAACATCTCGGCGAAGGGCGAGGGCTCGGCGCTGACGCCGAACGGGCCGAACCCGACGGTACCGATGCCGACCGGCGCCGGCATGCGCGCCGTCGCGACACCAGCCATCAGCTCTCCCGGCGGGGGGCCGGGATCCGGGTCCGAACCTCCGGTGCACGACGCAAGGACGAGTCCGGCGAGCAGGGCGAGACGCATGGAACCTCCGAGCGCGCACTGTACCGCCGGAGCGGACCCACACGCAGCTTCTCGGCGTGATCTCGCACCATTTCCAGACAAGTGTCATGCCCTGTTGGCAACGGAACCGGGCGGCCCCCTCCCAACCGGTGGTAAACTTCCCTCGATGCGAACTCGCGCGCTCCCTCTGCTTCTCGCCGTGCTCACCGCATGCCCGCCGCCACCGCTCGATACCGGTGAGGCGCCGGCAGACCCCGGAGAGATCCGGCTGCTGTTTCCGGAGACCAATCCGGACCTGACGTATTGCCCCGACCTCACCGCCTACGTGAGCGTCGAGGACTTCGAACTCTCCGACGATATCGGAGGCGCACAGGTCGAGGGCCAGGGCCACTGGCACCTTCTCCGCGAGGTCCAGGGCTGCCAGGAAGCGGTGATCGCCGAGTCTTCGTCGTCCTTCGTCGAGCTCGTCGGCGCCAAGCAGCTGCCCGAGGGCAGCCAGCGCCTGGTCGTCGAGCTCGTCGACAACCAGCACCAGCCCCTCGACCCGCCGGTTCGCTACGAGGCGACCATCGCGGTCGCGGCCAGCGCGGACTGCGTGGGCGGGTGAGCGGAGGCCGCCAGTACCGGCTGCTCAAGGAGCTCGGCACGGGCACCTTCGGCACGGTGTACCAGGCCGAGATGCAGTCGGTGGGCGGCTTTCGCAAGCAGGTCGCGCTCAAGGTCCTGCACCCGATGTGGGAGCGCCACGAGGACGCAGGGCAGCGCTTCCGCGACGAGGCACGCCTGCTGGGTCAGCTCCGCCACCGGCACATCGTCCAGGTCGACGGCCTGGTGCGCGTGAGCGGCCGCTGGGCCGTGATCATGGAGTTCATTGACGGCTGGGACGGCAACCTCGTGATCAAGGCCTGTCGCAAGGCCCGCGAGCCCTTCCCCGTGCCCGCCTGCCTCGAGATCTGTGCCGCGGTCGCCGCCGCCCTCGACGCCGCGTGGAATGCGTCTCCCGACGGCGACTCGCTGCGCGTGGTCCACCGCGACATCAAGCCGTCGAACATCCGCCTCACGCCCGATGGCGACATCAAGGTCCTCGACTTCGGCATCGCCCGCGCGGACTTCGAGGGTCGCGAGGCCCTGACCCAGTCCGTACGCTACGGCTCGATCCGCTACATGGCCCCCGAGCGTCGCCGCGAGGAGCCGGACGGAGCGGCCGGCGACATCTACTCCCTCGGCGCGGTGCTGTACGAGTTCCTCGTCGGACGCCCGCTCGGCAACGCCGAGCTCGAGTGGAACCAGCACAACGAGAAGATCAGCAAGGCGATGACCCGCATCGAGCGCCGCTGCGGCCCCTACGCGCCGCCCATCGTGCAGCTGCTCGAGGCCATGCTCAACTTCGCCGAGGCCAAGCGTCCTCCGGCCGCCGCGGTCGCCGAGCTCGCTCGCAAGATGGCGCGAGAGATCCCCGGCGACGACATGGCGAGCTTCGCGCGTCGCTTCTTCCCGCGGGTGGGCGAATACGTGGCCGACGGCTCGCGACAGATGGACCGACTGGTCGGCGCCGACGACGACCCGAGCGCGCTCACGAGTGACCGGTCCATCGAGCTTCCGAACATGTTCACCGAGGGCGCCAACCAGAGCGAGACGCCGTCGTACTACCGCCCCGTGTGGGGATCTGCGGTCGCGTGCATGCTCGCGCTCATCGTGCAGCTCGCCAACGCGCCCCTGCCCCTCGACCTGCCCACCGCCCGCGGCGTGGACGCGGTCGTCGGCGAGGCCTACGTCGCCCGGGTGGTCGAGCGTCCACAGCCGGTGGCGCCTGTGCCCGTGCCCGTCCAGCCAGCGCCCGTGCAGCCCGAGCCTGTGCAGGTCGCCGCGGTCCAGCCCGCCCCCGCGCCCACGCCGGTCCGCCCGGCTCCCGCGCCCGTTCAGCCGGCTCCCGCGCCGGTTCGGCCGGGCCCAGCCCCCGTCCAGCCCGCGCCGGCTCCCACACCGGTTCCCGTCGATGCCGCACCGCTGCGCGCCGCAAAGTTCTCGTCCCTGGGTGCGGACCGCATCGCGGTGACCTGCGTGCGGGCCTCGGCCGAGGGCACGGAGTCCGCGCTCGTGCGATCGCTCTACCCCGGACCGTGCAAGGTCACGGTCGAGACCGGGGGTCAGACCTACAAGACGACCGTCGAGGTCAACGAAGCCCGCGGGCTCGCGTGCACGGTGCAAGGCGGAGGCCTCTCATGTCGCTGATCGCCCTCATCTTCTGGCTCACCACCGCGTGGGCGGGAGGCTCCGTCGTGTGGCTCTCGGAGCCTCCGGACCCGGAGCTCGCCCCCGACCTCACCCGTGTGCCGCGTCAGGTCGTCGCCCCGGAGGGCGGCATTCGCCAGGAGCACATCGACGCGCTGGAGAACCTGCGGGTCGAGCTGGAAGCCGTGCGCCCGCTGGTGCACGAGTTCGACGGCGAGCTCGAGATCATGGCGCGCCTGCAGGCAGCCATCGACGACGTCGAGGTCCTGCGCGACGGCAACGACCGCGACCTGCTGTACAGCGCGCTGGCCTTCCAGGGCTTCGCGGTGCGCCGCTACTTCCAGGACCAGCTCGCCACCGAGCCCGCGGCGGCCCCCTACCGACTCGTGGTCGGCGGGACCGTCGAGGTCCGCCCCTGGGTGGACGCCGTCGCCCTCGACCCCGAGCGCAAACCGAAGCCCGAGGACATCGCCGAGGAACCCGAGCTTCGCGCCTTCGACGAGGCCCGCGCCCGCGTAAAGGTCGCGCCTCAGGCGACGGTCGTGCTCGCCGAGCTCCCCCACAGCGCAGCGCTGCGCATCGACGGGTCGATCGCTCCGGCGGGGCTACGCGTGCGCGTCACCCCGGGCAAGCACTACCTGGCCATCGTCGGCGAGGAAGGGCTTCGCTCGCACTCGGATGTGCGCATGGCCCCGGGCGGCGAGTTCCGTATGGAGCTGCCACCTTCCGAGCGCGACCTCGTGCTGCTCGCCGTGAAGCTCCGCGAAGCGCCGACGACGCTGACCCTCGAGAGCCGCATCGCCGCGGCTTTCGCGCGGCTGCCGCCCACCGCTCACGTGGCCGTGCGCACCGGCGACGGAAGCCTGCTCTACCGCATCGACGAGAACCTCGCGATCCGCGCGGCGAGCACCGGTGTGGAGCCGTCCTCGGCGACCACGCGAGCGCCCAAGGTGAACATGCCGGGAGACGGCCTCGAGGTCGGCACCCACGTGGCCCTCGGCTGGCTCTACGACCCGCACTACCTGCTCGAGAACGCCAACTCCGCGCCCCACGAGAGCAGCACCGTGAACGCCGTCGCCCCGGTCATCGGCGGTCGCGTGAGCATGCACCTCGGACCTGGCGTGTTCGGCGGTGGCCTCGACCTCGCGTTCCCCAGCGGCGCGCACCACACCCTGCCCGTCGGGGTCGGCACGTGGCGCGTACGCCCACACCTCTACGTGTCTGGCGGCATTCCCCAGCTGCAGCTCACTCTCGGTGCGCTGCTCCCCTGGCATGCCGCGGTGGGTGTGCGTGGCGAGCTTCCACTCACCGAGACGCTCGGCGTACAAGCCGGCTGGATCCAGGGCTTCGGCCTCGCACTCGAGCGTCCCGGCGGCGCCGAAGACTTCATCGCACGTCCTGCGCACACCGCGTTCATCGGCGTGCGCAGCCGAGCAACGCTGTTTGCCCGCTGACATCGGGTGGTCATCGCGCTTCGAACCCGGTACAAGTGGCCGATACGCGCCCGCACCCACGGGCCGACGAGGAACGGATGCCGAAGATCCTGCTGGTCGAAGACAACGAGCTGAATCGCGACATGCTGTCCCGCCGCCTCGCGCGGAAGGGCTTCGAGGTCGTGATCGCCGTCGACGGGCAGGAGGGCGTCGATCTCGCGCGCTCCGAGTCCCCGGACCTCATCCTCATGGACATGAGCCTCCCGGTGAAGGACGGCTGGACCGCGACCACCGAGCTCAAGAACGGTGACGGCACCCGGAACATCCCGGTCATCGCCCTCACCGCTCATGCCATGCGCGGCGACCGCGAGAAGGCCCTCGAGTCGGGCTGCGACGACTACGACACCAAGCCGGTCGACCTCAAGCGTCTGCTCGGCAAGATCGAGGCCCTGCTGGGCTAGCCCACCCCTGGGACGTGCTGTCCGGGTTTGCGGCACTGCCAGCACCCTGTGCGGCTCATCGGGCTGCGATGGCTAGCCGTACACGGCCCTCAGGTAGAGGTACAGCGCGAAGGTCGTCAGCAGCGCGACGCCCTCGGCACGCGTGACGTCGCGACGCTCGGTCATCAGGGCCAGCGCGATCACCGTCCCCGCGACGAGGAAGGGCGTGTCGAGGCGCAGCACCGTGTCCGGTACGGGGATCGGCGCGACCGCCGCGGACAGTCCGAGGCACAGCAGCAAGTTGACCACGCTGCTGCCGAGGATGTTGCCCACCGCGATGTCGGCGCTGCCCTTGGCCGCCGAGCGCAACGACACGACGACCTCGGGCAGGCTGGTACCGATGCCCGCCAGCACGCCGACCAGCGTCGCGTTCACGCCAAGAACCTCCGCGAGCTCGATACCCCGCTGCACCACGACCCCCGCGCCGAGCACGAGCACGACGAGTCCGACGACCACCCGTGCGCCGTCGGTCGCCGGCTCGGGCACGCCCAGCGAGTCGAGGAAGAACCCGTCCTCCTCCGCGGAGGGCACGGCGTCACGGGGCTCGGTTCGCAGCAGCACCACCAGGTACACGACGTAGGCGACCGCGAGCAGCACGCCCTCCACGCGCCCGAGCTGCCCGCTGAGCATGGCACCCGCGGAGAGCGCCGTGGCTACGCCGAGCGCCACGCCATCGCGGTACAGCGACCGATGATCGATGTGCAGCGTGCGCACGACGCCGGTGAGGCCCATGAGCCCCAGCAGCAGGAACAGGTTGCTGCCGAGGATGTTGCCGAGGCCGACACCCGCCGCTTCCTCGGAGCCCGGCCCCTGCGCCGTCACCGCCGCGGTCAGTGTCGTCGCCAGCTCCGGAAGCGACGTGCCGATCGAGGTGATGGTGAGCCCGATGACCAGATCGCTGATGCCGACCCTGCGTCCGAGGCGCTGCGCACCGCCCACCGCGAGATCGGCCCCCAGTACGAGCGCCACCAATCCGAGCACCACGAACAGGGCGGCCATCAGTGCCTCGTCAACGCGCCTTCACTCGGGAGGGCACGCGAAGCAGGAAGCTGGAGCCCGGGTCGGCCTGCTGCACGAGCAGGTCACCGCCCATGAGCTCGGCGAACTCGCGGGTGACGACGAGACCGAGGCCGGTGCGCGCGTACTGCGGCAACGCGCGCTGATCGGGTCGCGTGTAGTCCGAGAGCAGGGCCTTCACCGTGGAAGCATCGAGATCGAGCTCCGGGTGCGTGAGCGCGAACTGGAGCATGTCGACGCCATCGACGCCGACCCGCTCGACGAGCAGGGCCATCTCGCCCTGGCCCGTGAGGCCGATGACCTGCCGCAGCAGGTTGCCGAGCGCGCGACCGAGCTTGGAGCGGTCGACCTCGACGGTTCCGGCGGTAGGCGCGACGTTCACATCGAGGGTGCCCAGTGTCCGGTCGACGAGCGAGCGCACGTCACGCACGACCTCTTCGACGAACTCGGCGACCTCGACCTCGGTCACGTCGACCTCGATGTCTCCGCTGTGCAGGCGCGACAGGTCGACCACGTCGTCGACGAGCGACAGCATGTGCCGTCCCGCCTTGCGGATGTTCTTGAGGTCGGGGATGAAGTCGTTCTGCTCGAGGAACACGGCGTCTTCTTCGAGCATCTCGCTGTAGCCGATGATCGCGTTGAGCGGCGTGCGCAGCTCGTGGCTCATCCACGCGAGGTAGGCATCACCCGTGGCGCCGCCGCCGCTCGCCGGCATGGGCTCGGGTGCGGGAAGCGTCCGCGGCCGGGCGTTCACGGCGGCTGCGTCGCGGAGCAGGGCCTTGGGCAGGCGCGAGCCCCCGGCGGCCACGACGGCCCCGCCCAGGAGCAGGGCGAGCGCGACGAAGCCGGCGAGGAGCACGTTGTCGCGGTAGTGGCGCGATCGCTCGTCGGGAATCGCCATCTGCAGCGTGGCGGTGGTGTCCGGCACCGGCACCGCGACGTGAACCAGCCCGCCGGAGAACCGAAGGCCGGTGCTGATGGCCTGGGACTCGGACGTGTTCACGCCGACAATGGGCTGCTTGTCCTTGTCCCACACGACCAGGTACGCGTAGTCGGTGCCGCGCGCCGCGCGAATGTCTTCGAGCACCGCCGCCGCTTCGCTGGGGTCGTCCTTCTTCAGTGGTTCGGAGAGCGCCGCCGCCAAGCTGGTCGCGCGCACCGCCGCCTCGCGACTGACGAGGCTCTCCTCGCGCTGGCCGAGCTTCCAGGGAACCAGCACGATCACGAGAAACGCGAGCGCGGACAAGCCGATCGCGACCGGGAGCACGACGCCGAAACGCGAGCGTCCGTCAGACAACGCGCCCCCCTCGATAGGGGTTCCGCGCGCGGTCACAGCGATGTGTCCGACCGGACACGCCGTCGGCCAAGCGTCCTCCACAGAAGCTGTACTCGCGCACTGTACCAGAGGCCGAAACGCACGGCGCGACGCCTTCGGCCATCCGGCATGGCAAAGCCAGCTATCATGGTGTAGTCAGGGTCCCCTATGCTCACGCAAGCCCCCATCCGACGTGCCCTCCAAGGTGCCCTTCTGGGCACCATCTGGCTCGCTTTGGGCGTTGGATTGACCGTCGCGAATGGCCAGGAGCACGTGCAGCATCCCGCTGTATTCACGATGCTCGCCAGTCCCACACTGCTCGCCATCGTCGGCTTCATGTTCGGTCGGCGCGAGCAGGCCTTCGACGACCAGGTGGCGCGCAACCGCCACATGGCCGAGTCGCAGCGCCGGCAGCAGGCACGCACGCGCGCCGTCATGGACAACGTGATCGACGGCATTGTCGTGATTTCTGCGACCGGCACCATCGAAGAAGCGAACCCCGCGCTCGGACGCATCTTCGGGTACCCCCTGGTCGAGCTGATCGGCTCGGACATCCGCAAGCTCGTGCCGAAGCACGGCGACCAGGAATCGACGATCAGCACGTACCGCCGCAGCGCCAGCGACGACATCATGGGTGTCGAGATGCTCGCCGAAGGCTGCGACGCGAACGGTCGCCTGTTCCCCATCGAGCTCACGTTCTCGAGCGTGCCGCTCGGCGACCAGCAGAAGTTCATCTACACGGTGCGCGACATCACCCAGCGCAAGGCGCACGAGGACGAGCTCGCGAAGATGAACGAGGAGCTCACCAACGCGCGCGACCAGGCCCTCGACGCCAGCCGCGCAAAGAGCGCCTTCCTCGCGAACATGTCCCACGAGCTGCGCACCCCGCTCAACGCCATCCTCGGCTACAGCGAGATGCTGGTCGAAGAGGTGGAGGAGATGGACCGCCCGGACATGATCGCTGACCTCGAGCGCGTCCAGGGCGCCGGCCGGCACCTGCTTCAGCTGATCAACGGCATCCTCGATCTGTCGAAGATCGAGGCAGGCCGCATGGAGCTCTACGTCGAGAGCTTCAGCGTGCCCCGCCTGGTCGAAGAGGTCGTGCAGACCATCCAGCCGCTCGCCAGCCAGGGCAACAACACGGTGAAGGTCCAGCTCGACGGGTCCGTCACGCATATGCGCAGCGACATGACCAAGGTTCGCCAGGCCTTGTTCAACCTGCTCTCGAACGCCTGTAAGTTCACGGAGGACGGCGAGGTCTCGCTCACGGTGTCCGCCGAGAGCACGATGGCCCTGGCCGACGGCCCCATGGAGCGCGTCGTGTTCCGGGTGCGCGACACGGGCATCGGCATGAACGCCGACCAGATGGAGCGCCTGTTCCAGGAGTTCACCCAGGCCGACTCGTCGACCACCCGGCGCTACGGCGGAACCGGCCTCGGACTCGCGATCAGCCAGCGATTCGCGCGCATGATGGGCGGTGACATCACCGTCGAGAGCGCCGAGGGCGTGGGCAGCACCTTCACGCTCACCCTGCCCCGCGACACGCGTACCGCGACGACGAGCAGCCCCCCCGGGCTGTTCGATGAGACGACGACGGGCGACTCCTCCGAGACCACCCTGCCCCCCGAGATCGCCGCGCTGGGCTCCAAGGGCGCCGGTCTCGTCCTCGTCATCGACGACGACCCGCACGTACGCGACCTGCTCCAGCGGCACCTCACACGTGAAGGCTTCCGGGTCGCCACCGCCCCCGGTGGCGAAGAGGGCCTGCGACTCGCGCGCGAGCTCGGTCCCACCGTGATCACCCTCGACGTGATGATGCCGGACGTGGATGGGTGGATGACCCTGGGGCGCCTGAAGAGCGACCCCGCCCTCGCCGACATCCCGGTGGTCATGCTCACCATGGTCTCGGAGGCCGCTCGTGGCTACGCCCTCGGGGCGACGGACTACCTGACCAAGCCCATCGAGCGCCAGGCGCTGACCCGCGTGCTCGGTCGCTACCGCTGCGCCAACCCGCCGTGCCCCGTGCTGGTGGTCGAGGACGAGCCCGACATCCGCGACGTCCTCGCGCGTTCGCTGCTCAAGGAGGGGTGGAAGGTCTCGGTCGCCGCGAACGGCATCGAAGCGCTCGAGCAGGTCGCCGCCAACCGCCCCGAGCTCATCCTCCTCGACCTGATGATGCCCGAGATGGACGGCTTCCAGTTCATCGTGGAGCTGCGCAAGAATCCGCTGTGGCGCACCATCCCCGTCGTGGTGCTCACCGCCATGGACCTCTCCGGCAACGACCACGCGCGCCTGTCGGGCCACGTCGAGCAGATCCTCCTCAAGGGCAGCTACGACCGTGAGACCCTGCTCAAGCACGTCCAGCAGGCTGTCATCCACGTCTCGCGCCACGGGTGAAGGAAAACCCGGGTCGAGGACACGAGAGGGACCCAACGTCCCCGCCCACGCGTTGCATCAGCCCGCAGCCGTGCTAGTGGCGGGCTCTTCCGAGAGAGCCTCTTGTCCCTTTCCCGAACCCTGCTCGCTCTCGCGCTCGTCGCGACCTCCCTCCCCGCCTACGCGGCCGAGGTCGATTTCGAGGGCTTCTACCGAGCTCGCGGCCGCCTGTTCAACAGCCTCTCGCTGAACCGCACCGAGGACAGCGCCGAAGGCGTGCAGAGCTGGGTGCAGCACCGCGTGTGGCTGCGTCCGCGCATCCTCATCGACGAGCACACCGCCGTGTTCGTGGACTTCCGTGCCCTCGACGGCGTGACCTGGGGCGACAGCCCGCTCACCCGCCCCGACGTGACCGGCGCGACCGCCGTGGCCGACCTCGACGACGGCGTGGCCACCGCGACCACCGCGGATGGCGGCGCGACGCCGGCGAACTTCACCCTGTGGCGCGCATGGGGCGAGGCGCACTTCGGAAACGCGCACTTCAAGGTCGGCCGTATGCCCCTGCACTGGGGTGCCGGCATCTGGCAGAACGACGGCCTCGGCCTCGACGCGGACTTCGGTGACACCGCCGACCGCGCGCAGTTCGAGTACCGCTTCGACGACGCCGTGTACGCCTCCCTCGCGATGGACATCCACACCGAGGGCTACATCAACCACAGCGACGGCGTGCACGCGTTCTCCGGCATCGTCGGCTACCTCACCGAGACCGTCGATGCGGGCCTGTACCTGCAGTACCGCACCGCCCCCAGCCGCGACGTGCAGATCTTCAGCGTCGACGCGGCGGCGAGCACCGAGCTCGGCCCGTTCTCGATGGACCTCGAAGCCATCGGCCAGTTCGGCTCCGGCGACTTCGGCGCGGGCCTCAACGATGGCAAGCTCACCGCGATGGGTGGCGTGCTCGACCTGGGCCTCAAGGCCAACCAGCTGCGCTTCGGCGCCGAGGGCGGCTTCGGCACCGGTGACGGCAATGTCGACGAGAAGGTCACCACCTTCACGTTCGACCGCGACTTCGACGTGGCGCTGATGATGTTCGAGCAGCCCATGCCCCGCCTCCAGGCCGCCGTGCCGAGCAGCGCCAACGGTGGCGTGGACTACGACGAGGTGCTGACCGGCAACGCGATGAGCAACGTGCTCTACCTGCGTCCGACCGTCGGCTACACCTTCCGCGAGGACCTGTTCGCGGATGTCAGCCTCATCGCGGCCCGCACCGCCAAGCTCCCGGACTCCGAGGCGGACCGCAGCGGCTACGGACTCGAGGCCGACGCGCGCGTCAAGTACAACCCGACCGAGCACATCGAGCTCGCCGGCACCGCCGGCGTGTTCTTCCCCGGCAAGTTCTACAAGAACGCCGACACGACGCTCGACTTCTCCGCACCGACCTTCGGTGCCGAGCTGAACACGCGCATCAAGTTCTAGACGTCCTCGCCCTCGGGCGCACGGACGCACCGCATCGCCAGCGCGCCCGTCGGGTCGCTGGCGTACGTGTCTAGGAGATCAGCGCCGCCAGCGCGCCGATGGTCACCCGCTCTTCGATCGGGTGCCGCAGGTGCGCCTTGAGATTCGGCGAGTAGTGGTTGCGTCGCCCTTCCTTTCGGACGGCGATGTACCCCTCCTCGACGAGGTCGTGAACGATGCGCTGCACGGCCCGCTCGGTGATGTCGACCTTCTCTGCGATGTCGCGCATGCGCAGATCCGGGTCCTCGCAGAGAAGCAGCAGAACGTGGGCGTGATTCGACAGAAAGGTCCAGCTCGACACGGAAGCCTCCACCACCATGCTATCCGTTTTTCCCGGGCATTTCACGACTCATTTGTCGCGAAATGGCGAAGCGAGGGCCGACCCAGATCTCCCCTCGCCTTTGCACGCACCTCCGACGGTCGTCGGCGGTTCGAAACTCGGCTTCGGCGCGCCTCGCGGGGCGCGGATCACTTCGACGACTAGATCCACACCTGCGGCTGAAGGGCCACGGAGTAGGTCGGCTCGCCGTCCCCCACCCGCCCGGTCTGAGCCTGCAGACTGAGGCGCGCGTGGTGCCCCTGGGCGTACCAGGAGCCGAGCCCCTGCACGGTCCATGCGTCCACGCCCTCCTGCCGCCACAGGTCGACGCGCGAGCCGAGCTCGAGCTTGGGCACCGGACACACCGAGCCCTGGAGGTAGCCGCCGCCCTGCACCACGCCATCTTCCCAGCGCCGTAAGAAGCCCTCGGCCTGCCAGCGAGTGGGACCGAGGCGCGTGGCGAGGTCCACGGCACCGCCGACGCTGTCGAGCAGCGCGAGGTCGGACGGACGCAGGTCTCCGCCGAGGCGCGCGCCGAAGCCGACCGAGAAGCCATCCTCGCCGTCGGGGCGCACGGCGACGTCGCCCTCGTCCAGCGGAACCTCGCCCACCAGGTCGAAGGCCGCGCGGCCCACGACGAGGGGATGTCCGCCGCCCGCACTCGCAGCGCGGAACACGCCCGCCCGCACATCGGCGAGCCCGCGGTCATACGCGACCTGGACACCGACGTCACGTCCGTGCCGCTCGGCGTCCGCCGAGGGCGAGAACCCGTGGTACTGCAGCTTCGGAACCGGTGTGAGCTGGGAGCGGCTGTATGGCACGAGGAAGCGACCGCCCTGCACCGAGAGACCCTCGATGGGCCGAACCTGTATGACCGCGTCGAGGAGGGAGGGCGCCTCGCCCGCGAGCTCGGCCTGCACCACGTAGCGGACCTGGCCGTCGAGCAGCTGACCGCGCGCGGCGGGTCGGATGCGCTGCAGCTGCAGGCCCGCCTGCTTGTGGTCGGCGACGAAGGCGCGCAGATCGACGAGAAGGCCGGGATCGAGCGTGATCGCAGGCTCCTCGGCGAAGGCGATGGCGAACAGCAATGCGAGCACGGGAGCCTCAGGGAACCAGCGAGGTGACGGCGTCGGTGTTCGGCAGCCACCCGTCGAGGAGCAGCTGTGGCGCGAGGCCGGCGATGACGAGCACGGCGGCGATGGCGAGGAGCACCGTGCGTTCGCGACGGAGGGCGTCCGGAACGAACCCCGCCTCCGGCGGCCCGAAGAACACGCGGAAGAACAGGTGCAGCGCCCCGTAGGCCTGTGCCGAGATGGCCGCGATGAACAGCAGCAGAAGCACGGGGTGATGCCCGATGCCCCCGTGCAGCACGAGGTCCTCGCTCGCGAAGTCCGCGGTACCCGGCGCACCGACGGCCGCCATCGAGAACAGCAGGAACAGCGCCGCGAAGGTCGGGGTGCGATGCAGCAGACCCCGGTAGTCCCGCAGGTCGACGTCGCCGATGCGCGACTGGAGGGCCGCGGCGACGAGACCCATGCCGAGCAGCGACAAGCTGGTCAGGCTCCACATCATGAGCCCGCCGAGGTGGCCGATGCTGTCCGCATCGAGCACGCCCAGGAAGACGACGGTCGCGATGCTCACCGTGAGGAAGCCGACGGCGCGGGAGAGTCCGGTCTGGACGACCGCGAGTCCCGCGGTGATCAGCGCGGCCACCGCGAGCCCGCCGATGGCGAGCACCGCGATCTCGCCGTCGAAGCCGAGCGGGCTGCGCGCGACGAGGCCAATCGCACCCATGGGCGCCGTGACGCCCACCGCGAGCGCCATCGGAGCGAACTCGTGCGCACCGACGACCCAGGAATGGAATGGGAACACGCCGAGGCGCACGCCGACGGCGAGCACGACCAGCGCCTGACCTGCGGTGCCACCGAGCACCAGCCCCGCGACCCCCGCGCCCGCGGCGAGCGTCAGGTACGGAATCGCCAGGCGACGCGCCGGACCCTTCGGGAGTGCGAGGGCCGTGAGCACGCAGGACAGCGCCCAGGCGGTCATCACCGGCGGGCCCTCGGGGGCGACCACGAGGCCGATGTGTGCGAGGGCGAGGAACACGAGCCCGACCACGTTCTCCGCCGAGCTGAAGCGCCGCGGCAGCACCGCGAACACCGCCATGAGCCCGACCCCGCACGCGATGAGGCGCGGCTGGGACACGGGGTCCACGCGAATCAGCCAGTCCGGCGCACCTTCGACGGCCAGGGCGATGCCGAGCAGTACGAGGCCCACGCCGACGACCAGCCCGCGGGAGCGAGCATGGCTGCGGGAGCGGGCGAGGACGAGGGCGAGCACCACCAGTGCGGCGGCAGCGGCGCGAACATCGAGACTCATGCGGCCTCCTCGGAGGACTTGCCGGAGAGCAGTGCCACCCAGGCGCGGTCGATACGGTCGAGGAGCGTGAAGGCGCTCCACAGCTTGCCGAGCAGCGCGCTCGCGGCGAGGTCGTCCACGAACCAACGCTCCATGGCGACGCGGTAGCCGAAGCGCTGCACCGGCACCGGAAGCAGACGCTCCCAGAGGGTGCCGCGCGGCGGACGGCCACCACCGAGGCGGCTGACCAGCTCGTGGTGGTCGTGCAGCAGCGACGGGGCCCGCAGCAGCTGCCAGGTACGCAGGATCGCGTGACCCGTCATGTGGACCAGCGCGAGCGTGGTGAACCCGAGCGAGACCTCGACGAGGATGACGGCGACCTGGGTGACGCTGGCGTAGGCGAGCATCGACTTCACGTCGGTCTGGACCCGGCCGACCATCGTCGCGTGCGCGGCGGTGAGCAACGCGATGGCGGCGAGCGCGCCCCGCGCAACCAGCTGGTCCTCGAGCAGGGGCCAGGCGCGAATGAGCAGGAACGGTGCCGCGTGCACGGAGAGCGCGCCGTAGAAGATGGCGCTCGACGGCGTCGGGCCCTCCATCGCACGAGGCAACCAGCCCGTGAACGGGAAGGCCGCAGCCTTGCCCATGATGGCGATGACCAGCAGCAGCGCGACCCACAGGGCCTCGTTGTCACCGAGGTGACCCGCGGTGGCCGCGTCGAGGCTTGCCTCACCCGCGTGGTGATGCAGGAGCACCGCCGCGGTGAGCAGGGCCACGTCGCACACGCGATACACCGCGAACGCGCGCAGACCGTGGCGCACCGGGGCTTCCCGGTACTGGAAGTACGCGATGAGCAGCGCCGAGGCGATGCCGACGACCTCCCAGCCCGCGTAGATCAGGTCCAGCGTCTCGCCGCAGGCCACCGCCATCATCCCGGAGGCGAACAGCGGCAGGAGGACGAAGAAGCGCCGGAAACCGGGATCCTGATGCAGGTAGGACGCCGAGAATGCACCGATGAGGCCGCACAGCAGCGCGGTGAGCGTCATCAGTACCGCCGCCGGCAGGTCGAAGACCACGCGCGCATCCACGGCATACGACGGCAGGGCCATCCAGTGCGCCAGGGTCACGCTGTGCGCAGCGCCGGGATCGAGGAGCAGCAGCACGTCGATGGCGAGGCAAGCCAGGAAGGACGCACCGAACGAGGTGCCGACGGTGCGGCGAATGGTGGCCTCGGACAGCTGCGCGCCGAGTACCCACGGAAGTCCGAGAGCCAGCGACGCGGCTACCGGCATGAACAGGGCGATCAGACCGAGCAGTCCGAGCAGGGTGTCGGGGTTCATCCGACCTCCGAGTCATCGACGATGGTGGCCGGCGGAAGCAGGCCACGGGTGCCCGCGAACCACGCCTGAGAGCTTGGGACGCGGGGGAGGCTCGTGTTCTCGGGACGCCACGGCACAAAGCCGCCGTCCTGGAAGAACTGGAGCTCTCCGGTCTGGGGGTCGAGGCTGGCGAGCTGCACCCAGCCGCCGGTGACGAGGCGACCGACCGCCGGGTTCTTGCCCGCGATCTCGAGCAGGCGCTCGGTGGTGGCCTCGACGACGCACAGCAGGCGGACGGGCTCGTGCAGCTCGACCATCTGCCAAGGGAGGCCCGTGCGAAGGTCGCTCTGGTGGCCGTCCATGACGCCGACCATGCCCGTGATGTTGTGCGGCAGCTTGGTCCCGCAGCCGTAGCCGGTCGGGTCGACCACCGAGAACCAGTACTCGAGGCTGATGCCGGCGCCGACCGGCACCGCCATCGCGAGCAGGCGCCCGAGGATGTCGCCGTCGGGATCGACGTCGGGGTCGTAGGAGCACAGGAACGCGCGGCGGTCGAGGAACAGACCCCGGCTCCACTCCCGGCGACCGACGAAGCAGATCGCGTTCGTGCAGTGGCCGTACTCGGGGCGGGGCTGCGCCAGGTCCTCGTTGCGGTTCTCCACGTGCTCGAGCGCCTCGGCGGCCGTCACGCCGAGCGGCACGTTCTCGAACTTGCGGCAGCGCTCGAGGGCATCGAGTGCGCGCGCCTCGTCCAGCGCCGTCCGGGTCTCGGCGAGCAGCGCTTGATGGGTCGCGGGCACCCGGTGCAGGTCGTACAGCTCGACCGCGTCATCCGCGGTGTTGTGGTACCCGCCCACGAACCAGGTCTCGTCGGGAATGTGCACACCGCGCTCCGCCAGACCGGCCCGCACACGCGGGTCGTTGGCCATGCGCGCGAACAGGCGCGCGTTCGGACCGCCGCGACCGCCACCACAAGCACCGCAGTCGTGCGCCGCTTCGTGGGGGTTGTTCATCGAGCTCGACCCGTGGCCGAAGCAGCACACGAGCGGCGCGAAGTCGCGGAGCAGCGACATGAACTCGAGCGTGCCCATGACGATGTCGATCTGCTCGGCAAGCGAGAAGCCCACGTACAGACCGTGCTCGTCCTTCTCGTCCCCTTCCCGCTCGTACACGAGCTCGGTCTCCGTCGGCATCGGCCGACGGATGAGCCCGGCGTGCAGCTTCGGCGCGAGCAGCCGCATCGACAGCGGCACCGCCGACAGCGCGCCACCCAGCGCGACCATCGCCCCGCGGAACAGCGTCTGGGAGGAGACGGCCAACTGGTGGTGGGCAAGCGCGGACAGGCGAGTCTGGGAGGGTGCCCCACCCGTCGCCTGCTCCACCACCAGGTGGCGCGGCTCGAAACCAGCGGGGCCCAGCGCCACGGGATGACCGTGCTGGACGCCCTTGTAGTACATGGAGATGCCGTAGTTGCCGGCCACTCCGTAGGTGCCGACCCACGGCGCCGTCTCCTCGAGCAGGCGCCGCATCGACTCTTCGCGGTCATCGATGCAGAAGGCGCACTGCACGCGGACGGCCGGAGCCTTGCGATCGCTCACCCGGCGAGTGTGCACGCCCACCGCATCCAGCGTCTCCACGCGGAAGCGCTGCTCGTAGGCCTCGTGCCAGATCCGGCGACGGGTCCAGTCGTCGAGGGCGCGAGCCTCGTCGTACAGGGTCTGCAGCTGGGCATCGGAGAGCTCGCCGAGACGGTGCGCGCCGAGGCCGAGGATCTGCGCCAGCTGGAACAGGCTCCACGCCCGATCCGGCTCCTCGCTGGCAGCCTGCTTGCGGCTCAGTGCGCTCGCACGCGCCATGCACGTCCCGCTGCCCGCGCCGAGCTCGTACTCCGCGGCGGACAGGTCGAGGAGCAGCCGCACCGCGAGGAAGTCGGCGAGGGTGGTGTGGATGCCGAGGTGCTCGGGCGCCGTGTCCGGGCGCTCGGAGAGACGCTGGAACATGCCCGCCCAGCCGCTCAGCGCCTGCGCCGAGCGAAGCAGCACGTCGTCCCAGGCCGCGGCCTCGTGCCCGAAGGCCTCGAGCACGTGGAGGAGCAGGTCCTCCGCGGTCCAGTGCTCGGTGGACACGCGGCGGGCGATCTGCCGCGCGGTGCGCAGCCACGGGCGTCCGATGTCCACGCCACCCGCGAAGTGCGCGGCGAAGGCCTGCACGAACGGCTGGTCGCGGTGCGCCATCGGCCAGTAGGACACACCGTGGTCGAGGAAGCCCGCGCTCCAGCGGATGAGCACCGGGTGAACGAGCCGATCGGTATCGGCGCGGCCGGCATCGACGAGCAGGTCGCGCACGCGGACCCCGCTGGCGGGAGGCACCACGTGGCGAGCGAGACCGGGAGCCCGACGCTCCGCCACGTCCCAGAGCGCACGCATCGCGCGCGCCGCGTCACCGCCGGCCTCCGCCACGAGGCACGCACGCACCTCACCCGGCAGGTCTTGCCGCACCTCGCGGAGGGCCGGGGTCTCGGTAAGCCGCCAGTCCACCGCTTCTCCGCGCAGTCCCTCGATGGGGAAGCGCAGGCGAGCCCGGGCGAGATCGGTGCGCTCGACGACGCCAGCCACCGGTCCGGGCTTCACCGCGCGCTCGATGGCCCAGGTCAGGTCACGCTCGCGAATGCGCCCGGTGGCGAAGGCCTGCTGATAGGACGCCTCCGGCCACCACGGCTCCGTGCCGAACACCTGAGCCGCCTCCTCCACCGCCTCGTCGAAGGGCAGGTGCTCGAAGGCGTGCAGCGGGTTGTGGTGCACGAAGCGGTCGAGCGGGTTCTGCGCCGGGACGAGGTGTCCCGTGTGCTCGAGCGCGTGCTGGAGGGCCACCAGCTTGGGGCTGGTGTTCTCGAGGGCAGACATCAGGCCACCCGCCGACGGGTCGCGTAGGGGTGGTCCGACGCCGGCTGGAGCGCGTCGAGACCGACGACCTCGAGCTTCGCGTGCGGCCACTCGTCCGCGGCGAGGTGCACCTTCTCGAGGAAGGTGTGATCGACGATGGTCGCATCGGACACGTCGAGCTCGACCACGGTCACCGACTCATCGACGTCGTGCAGGGCGCGACGCACCGAGAGCAGGTTCGTGAACACCGCGGGGCCGTGGACGACGATGCGCAGGCGCTCGGCCTCGCGGGCGATCTCGACCGGGCTCTTGAGCATGGCCACGGGGCTGGCGCCGCGGGCCACGTGCAGGGCGAGCTTGAGGACCAGGCCGGCGGCGACACCCACGAGCAGGTCGGTCGCGAGCGTCACCAGGAAGGTGGTGAGGAACACGGCGAGCTGGTCGGCGCCGATGTGCCAGGCGTGGCGGAACTCGCCGGGGGAGGCCAGGCGGGCGCCGGTGTACACGAGCATCGCGGCGAGGGCCGCAAGCGGGATCTGCTGGAGCAGACCGGGGAGCAACGCGACGAACAGCAGCAGCGCGAGGCCGTGGAAGAAGTTCGCGTACTTGGACTGCGCGCCCGAGTCGATGTTCGCCTTGGAGCGGACGATCTCGGAGATCATCGGCAGGCCGCCGATGCTCGCGCAGATCAGGTTGCCGATGCCCGTGGCGAGCAGGTCCTTGTTCAGGTCGCTCACCCGCTTCTGCGGGTCCATTGCGTCGACCGCGATGACCGAGAGCAGGCTCTCCACACTGCCGACGAGGGCGAACATGATGATGTACTTGATCGACGCGGGCGAGGTGATCACCGAGAAGTCGGGGAAGGCGACCGCATCGAGCAGGCTACCGGGGAGCTGAACCAGGAACTTCGGCCCGAGCTCGTAGACGTGGTGGTTCATCTCGTAGGTGTGGGCCTCACCGAAGTGAAGCGCCAGGCCGAGCGGGATGGTCAGTCCGAGGGCGACCATCGGCGCCGGCACCTTCTTGAGCCCGGGAATGAGCGGGAGGAACACCAGCGTCGCCAGCGAGATGATGCCGACCAGCAGCACCTCCGGGTTGGCCTCGCCGATGTAGTGCGGGATCTCCATCAGCATCTCGAGGGGCTCGCCGTGCGCGCCCTGGACGCCGAGCATCACCGGGGTCTGCTTGGCGATGATGATCACGCCGATGGCCGCGAGCATGCCGTGGACCACGGAGGGCGGCATCACCGAGGCGATGACGCCGGCGCGGGTGAGTGCGATGACGATCTGGAGCACCGCCGCGACCACGCCGACCGCGAGGGCCCGCTTGTAGCCGAGGGCGGGGTCGCCCATGCCGAGCTCGGTCACGGCGCCGAGCGCGATGACGATGAGGCCCGCGGCGGGGCCCTTGATGGTCAGCTCGGCGCTACCGAGGAAGGTGACCACCACACCGCCGACGATGGCGGTGAGCACGCCGGCGACCGGCGGAAAACCACTCGCCATCGCGATGCCGAGGCACAGCGGAAGGGCGATCAGGAAGACGAGGAAACCAGAGACCGCATCGGCTGTGATGGAGCGCGGCGGGGCATCGGTGTGGGTCATTCGGACTCCAGTGGAGAATCTGGAATCCGACAAATGCAATTGGGGGGCCAGGACGCGGCTGGACGTGCCGAAAAAGCACGAACTCGCTCGAAGCCCTCTTTCTCGCCGAACCATCCGCCACGGAAATCACGAAGATCGCGTCGTGTACGTGTCGTTTCGACTCAATTCGCGTCGGGCGTATCGTTCCGACTCAGCTGAGACCCCAGGCCTCGAGCTTGCGGTAGAGCGTCTTGCGACCGATGCCCAGCGTGCGTGCCGCCTCGGCCTTGTTGCCGTTGTGTGCGCGAAGCACGGCGAGGATGTGGCGCCGCTCGACCTCGTCGAGAGGAAGCAGCACATCGGCCTCGGCCTTCGCGGCGCGCGTCGGCTCGGGCGCACCCTGGATGCGTGGCGGCAGGTCACGCGGAAGCACCTTGCTCGCCTGGGCGAGGACCACGGCCCGCTCCATGGCATTGCGCAGCTCGCGCACGTTGCCCGGCCAGTGCCATCCGAGCAACCGCGCAGCCGTGTCGTGATGCAGGGTCAGGTGCTCCTTGCCCAGGGCACTCGCCTTCTCGCGGAGGAACAGCTGGGCGAGGAGCAGGATGTCCCCTCCACGATCGCGAAGAGGAGGCACGGCGAGGTCGATCACGGCGAGGCGATAGAACAGGTCCTCGCGAAACCGCCCCGTGTGCGTGTCGGCTTCGAGGTCGCGGTGGGTGGCGACGACGAGCCGCACGTCCACCTCGATCTCCTGGTCGCTGCCGACCGGACGCACACGCCCCTCTTCGAGCACGCGGAGCAGCTTGGGCTGCAGCTCCATCGGCAGCTCGCCGATCTCGTCGAGCAGCAGGGTGCCGCCGTGCGCCATGCGGAACAGGCCCGTGCGCGACGCGGTGGCGCCGGTAAACGCACCTCGCACGTGGCCGAACAGTGTGGACTCGAGGAGCTCGGCGGGAATCGCCGCGACGTTCTCGGCCACGAACGGGCCAGAGGACCGCCGGGAGAGCTCGTGGATCTCGCGAGCGACCATCTCCTTGCCCGACCCGCTCTCGCCGAGGACCATGACCGTCGCGTCGGTCGCGGCGACGGTCGCGATGTTGTCGCGCAGTCGACTGATCTCCGGACTGACGCCGTCGAGCCGGGATCGCCGTCCCCCGCGCCGGGCCTGGACCCGCAGCTTGGCGAGCTCGTCCTTGAGCATGCGCAGACCCGCCGCGCGCTCGACCGCGAGTGCCAGCGCCTCCATCGATACAGGCTTGGTGATGAAGTCGTAGGCCCCCGCTCGAATGGCCTCGACGGCCATCTCGAGGCTGCCGAAGGCCGTGATGATGATCACCGGAAGGTCGGGCTCGTGGGCGAGTGCATCGCGGGCCAGGTCGAGCCCGCTCTCGCGTGCGAGGTTCACGTCGGTGATGAGCACGTCGATCGGGTCGGCCTCGAGCTGTGCGAGGCCCGTGGTCGCGTCGGCCGCTCCGCGAACAGTGAATCCGTGATCGGTGAGCTCATCGACGATCAGCTCGCGGACGGCCTGGTCGTCCTCGACGACGAGCACTCTAGGCAAGGGCACCTCCCGCGGGCAGGTGGACCACTGCGCGACATCCTCCCGCCGGCGCCTCGTCCAGAACCAGGCGTCCTCCGTGGTCACTGATGATCTCCGCGACGATGGACAAGCCAAGTCCCGTGCCCTCCCCCGCGGACTTGGTGGTGAAGAACGGGTCGAGCACGCGGCTGCGGATCGGCTCGGCAATGCCCTCGCCATCGTCCTCCACGGAGATCTCGACGCGTTGATCGTCGGGTTCTTCCCCGATCACCGCGACGCGCACGCGAACCTCGCCGCCGTCGGGGCTCGCGTCGATGGCGTTGGCCAGGAGGTTCGTCATCACCTGGACCATGCCATGCGCGTCGACGTCCGCGAACACTTCGGCTGCGGGCTGGGCACGGCGAATGCGCACGCCGCGCTTGCGGGTGCGCTCCTCGACAAGGGCGACCGCTTCCCCGACCAGGGGCGTGATCGCCGTGGGAACGAGCTCGAAGGCGTCGTCGTGGCGCGAGTAGTCGAGCAGGCGCCGTACAAAGGTCTCGATGCGCTCGGCCTGAGCGAGCACGATGCCCGCATCCGAAGCCGCCTCGGGCTGGCGACGCGCGATGCGTCCTGCCCGCCCCACGATCACCGCGAGCGGATTGCCGACCTCGTGCGCGAACACCGCCACGGTGCGGCCGACGAGCGCCAGTCGATCCGCACGACGGAGGTGCAGCTGGGCACGCCTTCGGGCGGCGAGCTCTTCCTCCGCACGGGCGCGGGTGCTCTGGAGCTCGCGCGACATCGACTCGACCGCGTCGCCGAGCTGGCCGAGCTCGTCCACACCGAGCTGCAGCGGCTCGCCATCGAAGCGATCGCGAGCCACCTGCTCGAGGCGGTCCATGATGCGCAGGACGCGGGCCTGGACCAGGGTCCGGCCGACGCCCAGGGCCACGGCGCCCGCGACCACGGTGGACACGAGCACGCCGAGGGCGTCGGTGACGAGCGCGCGCTTCACGAAGGCATCGCGGTCGGCGAGCGGCTCGGTGACGACGACATAGCCGCGCACCGCGCCATCCGAACCAGCGATGGGCGCGATGCCGCGCACGGCATCGGTCTCGGGGAGCCCGGGGTCCGACGGCAGAATCGCGATGTCGACTCGTGGGATGTCCAGCGAGGCGAGGCGTGCCCCGACATCGCCCTCGAGGGACTCGTCCGCGAGCAGCGCGGCAGCCACGGCGGCGACCGCATCTGCATCCCGCTGCATCTCGGCGGCGAGCACCTCGCCCTCGCGAAGGGCCGTGGCAACACCAAACAGCGTGAGGAGCAGGATCAGCGCCGGGAGCATGGCCGCGGCGATGCGCATCGAGATCGTGGACAAGCGGGTCCTCCGCGTCGGTTCGTAGCACGCCGAAACGCGCCAGAACACAAGCCCATTCTCCTCGTGTGACGCCGATAATGAACCACCCAAAACATCCCGCGAATCGGACATCCGACATCTAGTTACGCGTTAATGAGTTCGCGTTTTGAGTTTCGCGATAGTCTGCCGGGCCCAGGGAGGGTTCATGGCGAAGAAAGGTACCGGTGCACACCAGGATATCTACGATCAGGTATTCGAGAACAACCGCAAGTGGGTCGAGGAGATGGCGGGCAAGGACGCCAGCTTCTTCACCAACCTCGCCAAGGCTCAGAACCCGGACTTCCTGTACATCGGCTGCGCCGACAGCCGCGTGCCCGCGAACGTGATCATGGGTGTGGAGCCGGGCAACGTGTTCGTGCACCGCAACATCGCCAACCTCGTGCTCCACACCGACCTCAACGTGCAGTCAGTCATCGAGTACGCGGTCACCCACCTCCAGGTGAAGCACATCGTGGTGTGCGGTCACTACGGCTGCGGCGGTGTGCAGGCGGCCATGCAGTCGCAGGACCTGGGCGTACTCAACCCCTGGCTGCGCGAGATCCGCGATGTGTATCGCCAGCACTACGAGAGCCTGTCGACCCTCGACGAGCACACCCGCTACAAGCAGCTCATCGAGCTCAACGTGCGCGAGCAGTGCATCAACGTGATCAAGACCGCCGCCGTCCAGCGCCAGTGGATCAAGAACCAGTTCCCCACCGTGCACGGCTGGGTCTACGACCTGAGCAATGGTCTGCTCAAGGACCTCGACCTCGACTTCGACGACGTGCTGGGCAAGATCCGCAAGGTCTACCACCTCGACTAGTCGCGGGCGCCGAGGCGCCTGCTTCCGATGCACCGCGTGACACCGGTGCGAACGCCGCTGAGACGACCTTCACGTGGCGGACGCACCGGTTACCGGTGGCACGGCTCTCGCATCCGTTCCAGGTGGCGACGGCGACAGTGGCCCATGGCCCCGCCGTGCGCGACGTATCGGAGATCTCATGCACGAAAACGCGAATCGCGGCATCCACACCGCGCTGGTCACTCCCTTCGACGCCGATGGCACGCTGCGGCTCGACACCTTCGCCGCGCTCTGCGAGCGACAGATCGATGCGGGCATCCACGGCCTCGTCGCCTGCGGTACCACCGGCGAGACGCCGACCCTCGATGGCGAGGAGTGGACCCAGGTCGTGAAGACCGCAGTGGACGTGTCCGCCGGCCGCGTCCCGGTGATGGCCGGCGTCGGTACCAACAGCACGCGCAGCACGGTCGCCAACGTGCGGGCCGCCAAGGAGTTGGGCGCCGACACGGGCCTGCTCGTGTTCCCCTACTACAACAAGCCCAACCCCGAGGGACACCGGGCGCACGTGCGCGCCGCCCTCGCCGAGGGCCTGCCGCTGGTGCTGTACCACGTGCCCGGCCGCACCGGTCAGCGCCTCGACCCGGCCCTCGTCGCCGAGCTCGCGTCCTTCGACGGCGTGGTCGGGGTCAAGGAGGCCACGGGCGACCTGCGCTTCGGCGGGGACGTGCTCCGCCGCACGTCGACGAACGTGCTCTCCGGCGACGACTTCACCTTCCTCGGGCTGCTCGCTCAGGGCGGTGCGGGCTGCGTCTCGGTGATCTCGAACGTGGCGCCGGCCGAGACCGTCGCCGTGTACGAGCACTTCGTCGCGGGTCGCCTCGACGAGGCCACCGCGCAGTTCCGCGCTCTGTGGGACCTCGCGACCTTCCTGTTCAGCGACAGCAACCCGGTCCCCGCCAAGGCCTGCCTCGCCGAGATGGGCGTCTGCGGCCCTCACCCGCGCGGTCCGCTGGCGGTCTACGACGGGCCTTCGCCCCGACCCATCCTCGCCGAGCTGGGGCTGCTGTGAGGATCGGCGTCCACGGCGCCACCGGTCGCATGGGCCGCCTCGTCCTCCGCGAGGTTCTGTCGTCCGACGACCTCGTGCTGCACGCGGCGACGACGCGCCGTAGCTCGACCCTCGCCGGCGCCGATGCCGGGGAGCTGTGCGGCGTGGGCCGACGCGAGGTCCCGATCCTCGAAGAGCTCGAGGCCCTGCGCGGTGCGGACGTGGTCATCGACTTCTCCCACCCCCTGCACTTCCCCGAGGTGGCCGCGGCCGTCGACAGCGCGCTCGTCACCGGCACCACCGGTCTCGACGCGCACGGCGAACAGGCGCTGCGCGAAGCATCCGCTCGGATGCCCGTGCTCTGGGCCACCAACTTCTCGACCGGCGTCGCCATCCTCAACCACCTGGTAAGCCGCGCGGCCTCGCTCGTGCCCGAGTGGGACGCGGAGGTCGTGGAGTCCCACCACCGCCGCAAGGTCGACGCCCCGTCGGGCACGGCCCGCACCCTGGTCGACGCGATCGAGCACGGCCGCGGCGAGGGCGCGACCCACGTGCACGGTCGCGAGGGCCTCGTCGGCGAGCGCCCGGTCGGCGACATCGGCGTGCACGCGCTCCGCCTCGGCGACGTCGTGGGCGAGCACACCGTGTCCTTCGGAGGCAGCGGCGAGGTGCTGCACCTCGGCCACTCGGCCATCGAGCGCCGCGTGTTCGCCGTCGGTGCGGTGCGGGCCGCACGCTGGCTCGCCGGACGCGCCCCTGGCTCCTACCGCTTCGCCCAGGTGGTCGGCCTCGAGTAGCCGGGAAAGCGATCGAGAAAGTCCCGACACCCGCCGACGACCCAGGATGAGAGCGCGTGTTGAGTCCCTTCGCCCTCTGGGCGGAGGGGTTTCTTGCTCTGGGTGTCGGCTTCCGACCTGGTGAGCGCGAGCGCTAAAGCCCGAGCACGGCGTCGAGATCGAGACCCCAACGCTCGAAGATGGCCTCCGGGTCGGGACGAATGCCCACGTGCCAACGTCGGGCGCGACCATCCCAGCCCGCGGTGATCAGGTGCTCCTCGTCCTCGAACTCGACGCTGGCCACCCGCTGGGTGTGGCCTCGAAGCACGGCAACCCGCGCGCCGTCCGCAGCATCGCGAAGCTCGACCGTGCCGTCGAGGAGCCCCAGCGCGATGCGCTTTCCAGAGGGCGACACGGCGACATCGAGCACCGCTGATGGCACGGGCACGCTCCAGCGGGGTTCGCTTCCGTCGAGGGCCACCGCCTCCACGCCGTCGCGCTTGCCCATGAACAGCAGCTCGGCGTTCGCCGCCACACTGGAGGACTCGCTACCCGCCACGAGCAGGCGCGCGTGGAAGGGCGGGCCGTCGCGCACGAGCCACACGTCGCCGCGGTCCTGGTCGAGCGCGACAAAGCCGCTGCCGTCGGGAAGCGTGCGACCGTCGACACCTCGCACGTCCTCGGCGCCCTCTGCGATGAACGTGCTGCCGTCCGGCGTGCGGATCTCCACCGTCCGGGAGTACGCGAGCCCCCACAGCGCGCCAGACCCGAGCACGCCGACCCGCCGGAACAGCCGGTCCACGGTGGGCTGCAGGACTTCGCGCTCGTCGCCGTGAAGTCGAACCCAGCCGGGGTCGGTGAGGCTGGCGACCACCACGTCACCGCCGCCGAGCAGCACGCCGCCCTTGAGCACCCGGTCCTGCCACCGGAGCATGCTCGGCTCGCCCGCCGGCGACCACCGCGCGACCACTCCCTGTCCCGTCGTCGCCACCCAGCCGTGCTCGTCGCGCGAGGCCCAGGTCAGACCCGCTCCCGCGTCCACGGCTGCCGGTTGGGGCGCGGGCAGGCGCCAGTGCGCGACCTCGCTGCCCAGCATGCGCACCTCTTGCGGCGAGCTGAAGCGACAGTCGGAGCGCTTGTCCGCGGGCAGCATGGCGCGAATCGCCCCGGAGCTCGCGTCGATAGCGGTGGGGTTTCCGGTGACCGGCATCGCGATCACCGTCTGCAGGCCAGGGTCCACGCAGAACCGGCCCACCGGCCCGGTGATCCAGTGCCCCTCCCAGCTGGCCTCGCCGGTGCGCGCCTCCACGCGAGACACCTTGCCGTCGATGGTCCCGAGCACGACCTGCCCGTCGGCGAGTCCCGCCACCGCGACCACGCCGGGCCAGCGGTTCGGGGCCGTGGTCACCACGCCATCCGCCAGGGTGACGAGTGCACCGTCCGCACAGGATACGACGAGCCGACCCGTACCCGGCAAGAAGTCCCAGCCTCGCGCCACCGAGCCCGGACAGGTCTCGAACTCGCGAACGGGCGCGTCTCCTCGCCACACCTCCGCGGACTGCTCGACGACCACGGCGCGGTAGTCGCCATCGACGATCACGCGGTCGTAGTACGGGGTCGCGTGAAGGCGGCTGAGCACCGCTCCGTCGACGAGCGCGCGCCGCTCGACCCACATCTCGGTCTGCTCGTCGAAGTAGGCTACGTCGACGTAGTCGTCGGACACCTGCATGCCGCGGACGTCGATGTTCGGGACGGTCCAACGAGGCGGGGCATCGGCGCTCGGAAAGTAGCCGAGGTCCCCGTTCGTCGTGCACAGCACGCCCTCGGGAGCCAGCGCACCACGACACCCGGGCGGCAGCGCCTCGGTCCCGGCGGACTCGGGGTGCGGCTCGACCGCGAGCCCAGCGAGCAAGCCAACAACTTCCGGCGTCGGGTCACGGCGATACGCTTCGGCGGCGAGGACCTCCGCTTCGGCGACGAGCCCACGCTGCCAGGACTCCTGCGCGCGGCTCACGAGTGCCACGCTCAGCGCGCGATCCGCTTCGTCCAGGGCCGCGCGCGTGCGTTGCTCGGCGGCGACCGCGCGGTCTCGCTCGCGGCGGGTCTGCTCGTAGGACACCACGCCGAGCACGAGGAGCGCGACGCTGGCCCCGGCCGCGACGGTGAGCGGGGCGCGCCAGCGCCATACCCAGCGGCGCAGCACCTCGGTGCGTCGGTAGGTGTGCGCACGGACCCGGCGACCGTCGAGCCAGTGCCCGAGGTCCTCCGCGAGCGCCGCCGCATCCGGATAGCGGTCCTCGGGGCGCTCGGAGAGCGCCTTGCGCGCGATCGCGACCAGCTCCGGCGGTGCGTCCTCGGGAAGCGGCTTCGGCGGCGTGTCGCCTGCCATCAGCTCCCACAGCATCGCTCCCAGGCTGTACACGTCGGCCGTCGGCGCGGCCATCACCCCCGTCGCCTGCTCGGGCGCGCGGTAGCCCGGTGTGCCGCCCGCCCCCACCGGCACGCGATCGCCGAGCATGGTGTCCCACCCGAAGCCCTCGAGCACCGCGGCCAGGCCCCAGTCGCTGACCTGCACCTCGCCGTGGGCACCGACGAACACGTTCGCGGGCTTCAGATCGCGGTGCACCACCCCCACGCTGTGGGCGTAGGCTACGGCCTCAGCGATGGCGAGGACCGTGCGCACCCAGCGCAGGCCGGCCTCCTGCTCGAGCGCGTCGTACAGCGTGCGTCCGCGTGCCAGGTCCATGGCCACCCAGGGCACGCCGTGATCATCGAGTCCCAGGTCGTGGACCGCGAGAATGCCCGGGTGCTGGAGGTGCGCGACGAGCCGCGCCTCCTGGAGGAGCAGTCGGCCGGAGCCCTGGGGCGCGTCCTCGCGGGGACGCTTGATCGCGACCTCGCGGTGCAGGCGGCGGTCCCAGGCGAGCTCCACCACCCCCATGCCACCCCGGCCCAGAAAGCTGCGGGTCACGTAGCGATCGAGGTCCGGATCCGAGAGCAGCGGCGCGGGGAGGTCTCCCTCCCACACGCTCCACTGAGCGATGCTCTCGTCATCGAAGGTCAACTCTCGTCGACCAGGACGTCGCCGGGTCCCAGCACGAGCTCGATCATGCCGCTACCGGTGGAGCGCACGAGCTCCTCGGGGATGCGCTCGGTGCGCAGGCGCTTGCGAAGCCGGAACAGCGCCATGTCGAGGCGACGCCGCAGGTGATCCGGGTGATCTTCACCGGGCCAGAGCTCGTTGCACAGCTCTTCCCAGCGCATCGCGCAGCTCACCGCCGCGAGCTCGCTGATGATCCGGGCCCCGAGGCCGGTGACGAGCACCGTGCTCGAGCCATCCCGCTGGATCTGCACGGTGTCGTAGTGGGTGACGACGCGCATCGGCGCATGCACGCCGCCGGACTGCTCCGTCGGCCTCGCCGCCGCCTGGCTCAGGCCAATGGCAACGATGCGGAACTGCTTGCCCGCGACCTCGAAGGACTCGTTGGTGTCGAGCGGACGCACGCGTCCGTCGATGCGCAGGCGCCAGCTCCCGGACAGCGACCACAAGTGGGCATCGGCGTCGGGCTGGAACTTGCCGACAAGCCGGGAGCGGGGGCGGGTGTAGAGCGACACCACATCGGGAAGCTGCTGCCGGGGCAGGTCCTCACCCTCCAGGGCGGGAATCGCGTCGGGCAGCACGATCTCCTCGACGACGAGCGCCACGTCGTCGGCGAACTCGATGGACAGCCCGACCTCGAGCTTCACCGAGGACAGCGCCTTGCCGCCGATGCGCACGGGGCGCCGCAGTCCGAGCAGGTACAGGCCGTTCTGGCGAAGGCTGACCATCGCGTGGGCCTCGGACACGCGAGGATCGTCGAGCACGAGCGCCGCGGACGCGAGGCGTCCGATCAGATCACCGTGCGCCAGGGACACGAGGTGCCCATCGGGCGTTCGAAAGGCGGCACGCGCCATCATGCCTTGGCCTCCAGACCGCCCATTGTCCCCCCGATTCCGGTCGGCGCGCCACTAACGGGGCGAATTGCCCTGTGCATCCCCTGCTTGAGGGTGCGGGGACTCCATGACATTCTCCTCGCCATGCGACTTCTCGTGCTCACTCTCGCCCTCCTCGGCGGCTGCCAGAACAGCTGCCAGCAGATCTGCAGTCGCATGGCGCGCTTCGCGGAGGACTGCGGGCACACCGTGCCTCAAGCGCAGATCCAGGCGTGCATCGACGCCCAGGCGGGCGCGGCGTCGGCCGACGATCGGGCGACATGCCGGGAGTTCGGCTCCCTTTCGGACATCGAGGCCGAGTGGACCTGCGACGATGTCGCGGTGTACTTCGCGCGTGCCGTTCCGGACACTGGTGAGTGAGGGGTCAAAAGCCGTCGCTGAGCCGCCTGGAAAGCCGCTCGATCGCTTGACGCCGGCCGCCCGGTTCCCTAAGATCCTCGGCGGACCCACGCTTGGAGCTCGCGCGTGACCTTCAACCCCGAAGCGTTCGGCAAGTACTACCTTGTCGACAAAATCGCCGTCGGTGGCATGGCCGAGATCTTCAAGGCCAAGACCTACTCCGAGGGCGGCTTCGAGAACCTCCTCGTTATCAAGCGCATCCTCGCCCACCTCTCCGAGAACGACGAGTTCGTGGAGATGTTTATCGACGAGGCCAAGGTCTCCGTCGCGCTCCAGCATCCGAACATCGTCCGCCTGTACGACTTCGGAAAGATCCTCGACAACTACTTCATCGCGATGGAGTGCGTCGAAGGCAAGGACGTCCGCGGCATGCTGCGCCAGCTCGCGCGCAAGCGGAAGTTCCTCCCCGTCGAGTACGCGGTGTACATCGTCCACGAGGCCTGCAAGGGCCTGGACTACGCGCACAGCAAGACCGATCTGCAGGGCCAGCCCTACAACATCGTCCACCGCGACATCTCGCCGTCGAACATCCTGCTCTCGTACGAGGGCGAGGTGAAGGTCGCGGACTTCGGTATCGCCAAGGCCGAGAAGAACGCCTACGAGACCGGCGCGGGCGTGCTCAAGGGCAAGTTCGAGTACATGAGCCCCGAGCAGGCCTACGGCAAGGACCTCGACGGGCGCTCCGACGTGTTCTGCATGGGCATCATCCTGTGGGAGATGCTCACCGGCCGCCGCCTGTTCAAGACGAAGAGCGAGACCGAGACGCTCGAGAAGGTGCGCGCCGCCGACGTGGCGCCGCCCGAGACGCTCAACAGTCGCGTGCCCAAGGACTTGTCGCGCATCGTGATGAAGGCCCTCACCGGCCCGCTCGACCAGCGCTACCAGAGCGCCGGCGAGATGCGCGAGGAACTCGCCCGCTTCCTGTACCCGGCGACCCCCGACCAGACTCGCGAGGGCTTCCGCGACTTCATGCAGGAGCTGTTCTCCGGCGAGATCGCCGAGGAGCGCCAGCGGCTCGAAGACGGCTCGGTCATCGCCGAAGAGCTGCACAAGAACGCGCCGCCGATCGCTGAGTGGGATGGTCAGACCAACTCGACCATGGCCCAGACCTCGGCGGGCACCAAGATGGCCATGGGCTCGATCGCCGTGCTCGCGGTCATCGCGCTCGTGGTCGCCGGCATCGCGGGCTACGTCGCATGGGACCTCTCCCAGCGCGAGCCCGAGGTCGTCGAGAAGGTGGTCCAGGTCGAGTCCGAGGTCGGCGAGGTCGCCATCACGGTGACCCCGAAGGCCAAGATCTTCCTCGATGACGCGTTCATCGGCGAACACGAGACGCACACCATCGCCGACGTCGCTCCCGGCGAGCACAAGATGCGCCTCGAGGCCGATGGCTACAAGACCTTCGAGGGCGTGGTCGACGTCGTCGCCGGTCAGGTCGCGCGCTTCGGGCAGCCCCTCGAGAAGAAGCCGGCTGCCAAGCCGCGTCCGCGCAGCACCGCGACGAGCCCCCGCCCTCGCCCGACGGCGCCGGCGCCCGCAGGCACGCCGGGCACCGTGAAGATCGTGCTCACCGCCGGCGGCTGGGCCAGCGTGTACATCGACGATGAGCGTCAGAAGCAGACCGCGCCGCGCAGCTTCACCCTCGAGCCCGGAACGCACAAGATCCGCGTCGAGGAGCCAACCAACGGCTACGACTTCGCGACCACGATCACCGTCGGTCCCGGCGAAGAGAAGAAGCTGGCCGTCTCGCCGATCTAGATCGGCTGCCGATCGCGTCCGCAGGCCCATCCGAAGGGTGCCCACGCTTGTGGGGCCCGGCGCTTTCCGTTACCCGGAGCATCCGCTCTCGTGGCGGAGCGCAACGCGGAGGAGCCTGTGGCCGGACACAGCAAGTGGGCGAACATCAAGCGGCGTAAGGGCGCCCAGGATGCCAAGCGCGGCAAGATCTTCACGAAGCTGATCAAGGAGATCACCGTCGCCGCGAAGATGGGTGACCCCGACCCCGCCGCCAACCCGCGCCTGCGCCTCGCGGTGGACAAGGCCAAGGCCCAGTCCATGCCCAAGGACACCATCCAGCGAGCCATCGACAAGGCCGTTGGCGCGCTCGACGGCGATGCCTACGAGAACATCACCTACGAGGGCTACGGTCCCGCCGGCATCGCGGTGCTCGTCGAGTGCCTCACCGACAACCGCAACCGCACCTCGGCGGACGTGCGCCACGCGTTCACCAAGCATGGCGGCAACCTCGGCACCAGCGGCTCGGTCGCGTACCAGTTCGCGCGCAAGGGCGTGTTCACCTTCCCCAAGGAGAGCACCGACGAAGAGACCCTGATGATGCAGGGACTCGAGGGCAACGCCGAGGACGTCGAGGACGCTGGCGAGATCTGGACGGTGACCTGCGCGTTCGAGGACTACGACCTGTGCAGGAACGCACTGGAAGAGCTCGGCATCGAGGAGATGACCTCGGAGCTCATGCAGCAACCCGACAACACGGTGGCCCTGTCCGCGGAGGATGCCGAGAAGGTCCAGCGCCTGGTCGACCACCTCGACGACCTCGACGACGTGCAAGACACGTGGACCAACGCCGAGTTCCCCGAGGACCCCGAAGACGAGGCGTGATCGAGACTGCGGGTGAGCCAAGGCCGGCGCTATGCTGCGGCATGCGCTTGTTCCTCTTCCTGCTGATCGGCTGCACGGGCGGCGGCAACCTGAACCCGGACCTCTTCGGTCGCGACACGGACGTGTCGCCGACGGGCTGTCGCCAGAATCCAGGTGCCGAGGGCGAAGCCCGCCTCGTGGACGCCCAGCTGGAGATCGTGCTCACCCCGCGCTCGCCGGACGCCTTCCGCTTCGTCGAAGCCCTGGTCGTCTCGGGCGCGGAGACCGTGAGTGAGAGCATCGAGGAGCAGCAGGTCGCGTGGACACTGGCCCCCGACGGCGAGGTCACGCTGATGACCACCACGGCCTGCAGCGGCACCGTGCAGCCGGCCCAGTTCTTCTTCGTGGACCCCGCACACCACGACGCGAACTGGCAGGACATCCACCCCGAGTAGGTCAGGGAGCGGTGCGCCACTCGAGGCGCGCACGCGACGAGCGCCCAGCGCCAGAGGCCTGGTACGCGCCGGCACGCGCGGCCTCTCCGACCTCGTCCAGTGGCACGACCAGGTGCAGGTCGTCGTCCGCGCCCAACCACAACCTGCCGTCCGCGACGCGTATCCACAGCCTCGACGCCTCCCCCGGCACGTTGCCCCACGGACGGGCCCCGGCCAGGTCCCCGAAGGTGACGCCGTCGGCAGCGGACACCCCCAGGTACACGGTGCGTGTGCCCTGCCATAGCAGCCCGCGCGTGCCCTGTGAGGGCGTCGTGGTGTGGAGGATCAGCTCGACGAGGCCGTCGGCGGGCTGCAGGTCCGCCACGCCCGCCACGCTCTCGCGCACCTCGACCTCGCGCACGCTTCCGTCGACCTCCGGGACGGCTGGCCACACCACCGGGGCCCCCGCGAACAAGGCGTCGAGGTAGGCATCGCGATGCGCGCCCTCGAAGCGCAGCCACGCCCGCTTGCCCTCGGGCAGTTCGCCGCCGCGCATCAAGCTGGCCCACTCCCCGGTCGGAAGCACGCGGTTGTCGTGTTCGGCATCGAGCAGGCAGTGTCCGAGCTCGTGGAACAACAGGGCCTCGCGGGCGGGCGCATCCAGCTCCCGCCAGATCTGCCGGTCGAGGAACACGATCGGACGCCGCTCGTCGCGGCAGAAGCCCGACTGCTCGAGCCATGCGGCGAAGCGCACGCGCACGCCGTCCGTGGCGACGTCGATGCCGCGCGCCGCGCCCTCGGCGACGAAGCGCTCGACCAGCTGGCGCTCGGCAGGTCCCGCCCACGCCAGCGCCAGCCACACGAGCCAGCTCACCGCTTGCGACCCACGGCGGTCCAGATGCGGTTCAGTGGTGCCCACACGGGGTGCTTGCGCGCCGCGGCGTCCGCATCGCGCAGGGTCTCGAAGCTCATCTCCTCGGGGGCGACGCGCTCGAGGGGGCCATCGGTGACGTAGTGGGTGGCGATGAGGTGCTCGACGTCGAAGCCATGCCGCTTGAGCAGGTTGGCGACGTCGTCGTAGCCATGCAGGCGCACCCAGGGACGCCCGTCCTGAGGGAGCAGGATGTCCTCGTCGGCGAGCGCCGCCGCGAGCTGACCCGGCGCCGCGTCCTCGGCAGTAGCCCAGCCGTAGCGCGCCTCCATCGAGATCAGCAGCACGCCGCCGGAGCGAACGCGGGAGGCGAGGTGGGCCACGGCACCGTCGAGGTCGGGCACATAGCACAGCACCTCACAGGCGATGGCGAGGTCGACCTGGACGTCTGGCAGCTTATGCACGCTCGACCACGACAGGTCGATGTGCCCGGGGCGACGGGCCGAATGCCACGCACAGCGGACGAGGGACTCGAGGTCGGCGTCGACCCCGTACACCGTCGCCCCGCGGTCGAGGAACTCGGCGGTGAACCGACCGATGCCGCAGCCCACGTCGAGCACGCGCTCGGCCTCGCCCGTGAACGCGTCCCAGTGCGAGAGGTAGAGGTCTCGCTCGGCGAGCTTCAGGTCGTAGGCGGGACTGTCGAGGTCGAGGAAGTCCATCCAGTCGGCTTCGCTGGCCCACGCGCCCTTGGCGGCGTCGAGGTACGCGTGCGCATCGTCCCCGTCCCCGAGCACAAAGCGATCTTGCGCGGGCAGCAGGAAGCGGCGACGGAACAACGGCTCGAGATCTTCGGCGGCGAACGGGGCCGTGCCGGGAAGATCGACCGGGGTGCCGTCGAGGAAGGTGGCGCGGGCGAGAGTCATGCGCGGGCGGCTATCCGATCTCGCTCCCACGCGCCCGGTCCCACGCGGTAGGCTGCGCGCCAAGAGTTCGGAGGTTCTCATGCGACTGTTCGCCATCACCGCTGCCATCGCCCTGTTCACGGCATGCGGAAGCCCGCCCACTGCCGAGTCCTGCGCCGAGATCTGCGCGGGTGACGGCGACGCCCAGCCCGATGTCGAGGAGGCCGCCGAAGAGGCCGCCCCGGCGCCCGCGAGCGGCGGCATGAAGATGACCGCGTTCGAGAACGACCTGCTCTCGCCCCTGATCACCGACATCCGCGAGGGTGTGCGCCCGTTCACCCCCGAGGGCATCGGCCTGTGTGAGGGCAAGGAGGCGTGCGGGACGTTCATCGGCATGGACGGCGGCGAGCTCGCCCCCGGCGACTACATCCTCCAGGCCGAGCTGCGGGTTCCCAAGACCGGCGACAAGGGCACCTGGAAGGTCAAGGTCGACTACGAGTGCACGTACGAGAAGAAGAGCGAGTCCGGCTCGTCGACCTCGACCAAGACCTCGTCCCGCGAGTACGACGTGGTGTACGCGGGCGAGAGCCGCGGCTACCGCCTGGTGCCCCTGCGCAAGATCAAGAGCCCGCACGACGGCGGCAGCTCCGAGACCTGCACGTGGAAGATCACGGCGCCGCATCCCGATGGCGACAAGGTCTACGAGGGCGGCTGGACCGCGCCCGCCAGCGAGTAGCACGACCGTCGCGACACGCGAGCCCGCGCACCTTCCCGGTGAGCGGGCTCGTTGGCTCAGGCCTACTGGCCTTGGATGACGATGCGGCCCTGGTTCGGGTCGTGGGTGGCGACACGGTAGATGCCGTAGCCGCCGCCACCGAGCGCCGCGGCGCCACCGACGGCCACCGGGATCACCCACACCGGGAACTTCTTCTTGTCGTCGACGGCCGCGTTGGTGTCGACCGGGACTTCGGCCTGCACCAGCAGGTCGGCAAGCAGCTCGTTGGCGCTGCGGTCGAGGGGAATCGCGGACTCGGCGAAGGCGTCGCGCTTGAGCGAGCCGCCGTTGTCGATCATCGCGAGCAGCTCGTCGAGCGCCTCGACGGTCTCGTCGTCGCCCGCTTCCATGAGCGGCACGCGTACGTACTCGGACCAGCTGTCGGCCGCCGGCGAGTACAGCGCCGCGTAGATGGCCTCCTGCCACTCACCCGTGACGAGCCAGTAGTCGGCCTCCTTCACGTGATCGGAGAGGGCCTCGTACAGCGCCGCGGTCTCGCGGGTGCGCACGAACTTCGAGTCGGCGGTGATGCCGAGACGCGTCTTCTGGAGCACGATCTCGACGTCTTTCGATGACTTCGGGCCGATGGCGATGCGCTCGTAGCCGCTGGTGCCGTAGGGCGTGCGCACGAGCACGTGGTGTTCGCCGGGCAGGACCTCGACGGTGAGCGGGGCCTTGCCGCGGGGTACGCCGTCGACCCACACCTGCGAGTCCTTGCTCTTGGCGGTGATGTTGAGCGCCGAGACGCGGTCCTGCATGCCGCCGGCGAGCCCTTCGTAGGTCTCGATGATGTCCGGAGGGAACTGCCGCGGGCTGGGCCGACGCTCGGGGTTGATGCCCGCCGCCGCCGAGAAGTTCTGCATGGTGCCGGCCTGATCGCCGACCATGTTCTGGGAGGCACCGAGGTACACGAGCGCTTCCCAGTATTCCTTCTGGGTCGGCGTGTACGGCTGCGCCGCGGCCAGCTCCTTGACCGCGCTCTCGAGTACGGGAATCGCGAAGTCGGGCTCGGCCTGCTGGAACTGGAGGCGTCCGTCGGCGAGCAGCTTGCGCCCGTGCGCGAGGAAGGCATCGGTGAGCACGAGCTCTTCGCGACCGTCGAGGCTCGCCGCGATCTCTTCGGGCGACAGGGCGTCGAAGTTGCCGGTGCCGTCGATGGCCGCGACGATCTTGGCCGCAGCCGCCTTCTGGGCGTCGAGGTCGAGCTCTTCCTGGTGCAGGCCGACGACCGCGATGGTGGGTCCCGCGGATGCAGCGGAGGACAGCAGGAGGGTGCCGGACAGCGCGTAACGAAGCATGTGGACGAGACTCTCCCGGTCAGGCGTTAGCCACCATACCACCGGGCTACACCTGGCTGCTGCCCTTCCGGAGAACCCGTGCGCGCCCTGCTCCTGCTCCTGACCCTGCTCGTGTCCCCGTCCTTCGCCGCCGAGAGCGTGGAAGACCTGGTCCTCGCGGGAAGGTACGCGGATGCCGCACCCCTCGCCGAGGCCCAGGCCGTGGCCGCTCCCGAGGACCTGGACAAGCAGGAGCGCTACATCGGGGTGATGCGCGCGCTAGGTATGGCGGCCGCGGTGGACCCGATCTACGCGGGCCTGGCCCCCGCCGCCTCGAGCGACGCCGACGCGCACTACCTCCGCGGACTCGCGGGTGCGACGCCCGACCGCATGGAAGACGGGCTGCGCGCCGCACTCAAGCTCGACCCCGGCCATGCACGCGCCCTCACCGCGCTGGGCCACCTGCAGCGCGCACGCGGAGACCTCGCCGCCGCCGAGGCCTCCTACCGCACCGCGCTGTCCGCCAACGACACGCTGGCCGATGCCTGGTCGGGGCTCGGTGCCGTGCTCATGGTCCAGAACAAGCTGGACGCGGCCCTCGAGGTCGGACGCCGCGCGATCAAGAAGGTGCCAGCCCGCGGCGACAACTACGTGGCCGTCGCCACCCTGGACCCGAAGCACGCGGGCGAGACCCTCGAGAAGGGCGTGGCTGCCGCGCCCACCGACCCCCGCCTTCGCGCAGCCCTGGCCCGGCACTACCTGACCCTGGGCAAAGGCAAGGAGGCGCAGCGCGCGGCTCGTGCGGCGCTGGAGATCAACCCGCTCGACCCGGACGCGCGGCGGTGGATGATGTACGCCAAGGCCCAGCAGGACGGGGTCCTCGACGCCTCGGGCTTCAACCTCGCCGAAGAAGCCCGCGAGGGTGGGCGCGTCGAGGCGTGGAGCACGCTGATTGCCGGATACCCGAAGTGCGCGCTGCTGTGGGTCGAGCGCTCCGCGGCCCACGCCGCCCGCAACGACCTGAAGGGCGCCCGCGCCGACGCCGAGAAGGCGCTGTCCATCGACCCGGACAACATCGAGGCGCATGCGGCCCTCGGGCTCATCCTCCTCGACCCCGACCCGGCGGCGGCCAAGCCGCACCTGAAGGCGGCGGTCGAGGGACGCGCGGTGGATGCGAGCCTGCAGGTCGCCACCGCCATCGCCGAGGCGCAGACGGGGGAGATGGACGCGGCGCGCGCTCGCCTCAAGGACGCCGTGGAAACCCACCCCTACGACCTGCGCGCGCTGCTCACGTATGGGCAGGTGCTCTCGGCCGAGGACGCGCAGGCCACCTACGACCTGATGGCGGACGCGGTGCAGCGCATGCCCGATGCGCGCGTGGTCCTCGCCTTCGTGGGCGCGGCCAAGGACGCCGGTCGCCTCAAGGACGCGGCCAAGCTGCTCGAGGATGTGGGCCGCCGCACCGGCAACCCCGTGTTCAAGGAAGCGGCGACGATGCTGGAGCAACACCAGTGAGCCGCGCGACCGTGACCGAGCCGGTGGTGCTCGAGGGCATCGGTCCGCACGAGGGGCGCGCGTGCTCCGCGGCCGTGCACCCGGCGCCGTTCGGGAGTGGACTCGTGTTCCGCACGGAGGACGAGGCGATTGCCGCGGTCGGCGAGAACCTCGAGGGTGGCGACGGACTCGTGTTCTACGGCGAGACCTCGGAGGTCGCCGGGGTCGAGGCCCTGCTCGCGGCCCTGCTCGTCGCTGGCATCACCGACGCGCGCATTGACGTCATCGGCGGGGAGATCCCTGTGAGCACGCTGGGCACCTGGCTCCAGCGACTTCGTACCACCGAGGGCCCGGCGTGGACGGCGCCAGCGCTCGACGAGGCACGCTTCGTGAGCGGAGACGAGGGCTACGCGGCACTCGTGCCCGCGGAAGCCGCGGTGGCGGTTCGCCTCGACGACGGCCCCGGCAAGACAGGCGAGGGCCTGCTTCCCCTCGACGGCGCCCTGCTCGCTGCCGAGCTCGGCTCGGCGCGGCGTGTGCACTTCGACCTCGAAGACGCACATGCCGAGGGCCGATGGCTGGGCCTCGGTCCCGAGAACTGCGCCACTTCGGCCGCGGAGCTCGCGTGCCCCGACGAGGGCTTGCGCTGGCACATGGTGTGTGCGCTCGCGGGACTGGCGGTGGCCGGTGTGTCTGCGCGACTGGAGCTGGTCGGCGCCGACCTCGAGCCGCTCGCCCGCGTGGTTCGCACCGCCGAGTAGCGGCTGCAATTCGCGTGCCTCGCCGCGCGGATCTCGGCGGTTTCATCCCGCAAGAAGACGGCTGGAGCGGGCCGACCGCCTGATGACGTTTCGGTGCGGAACCGCAGAGCAAGCCATTCTGAAGGGGTCTGACCCTGGAGGGGGGTCTGACCCCTCCCTGGGGTCAGACCCCCCTCCAGGGTCAGACCCCAAACGCCTGGATCGACGAAAATCGACGAGGCCGATTCCAACCCGTCCAAGCCCCGCGTGTTCGCGGTTGGGTCGCCCGGTTCCGGGTGCTATACACTGAACGCCTGCACCCCCCTCCCCTCCCTCCCCGCCTCCCCATGCGCGTCCTCGGCATCGATCCTGGCTCCACCGTCACCGGCTTCGGCATCGTCGAGAAGCGCCGCGGGCGCGTGCACCTCATCGAGTCGGGCTGCGTACGGACCCAGGCCGCGTGGGACATGGGCGAGCGCCTCAAGGTGATTCACGAGGGACTCGCCGAGGTCTTCGCTCGCCACACCCTCGATGCCGTGGCCATCGAGGCGGTGTTCAAGCACAAGTCCAGCGCCAGCGCGCTGACCCTCGGACAGGCCCGTGGCGTCGCCATCCTCGCCGCCGCTCAGGCCGGGTTCGTCGCCCATCCGTACAACCCGATGACCGTGAAGCGCTCGATCGGCGCGCACGGCCGGGCCGACAAGCACGCCGTACGCAAGGTGCTGACCCTGCTGCTCGGCGAAGAGATTCCCGGCCCCCTCGACGCGAGCGATGCCGTGGCCATCGCCGTCACCCACTGCGCCCACGCCCGACGCGTGGCGCTCACGAGGCCCGCATGATCGGACGACTCACCGGAACGCTTGTCGAGCGCGACGGCAACACCGGCATCCTCGATGTCCGCGGCGTCGGCTACGAGGTGTTCTCCCCGGTGCACGCGCTCGAGGCGTGGCTTCGCGCGGACGAAGACGTCACGGTGCACGTGTCCACGCAGGTCCGCGAGGACGCCATCGCCCTGTATGCCTTCCCGTCGAAGGTCGACCGCGAGGCGTTCACCCAGCTCATCGCCGTCTCCGGGGTCGGGCCCAAGCTCGCCCTCGCCGCGCTCGACACCCTCGAGCTCGATGCCCTGCACACCGCCGTCGAGAGCGATGATGTGAAGTCCCTCTCCCGCATTCCTGGAGTGGGCAAGAAGACCGCGCAGCGCATCGCGCTGGAGCTCAAGGGCAAGCTGCCCACCCGCCATGGAGCCCCAATCGGAGCGACTCCAGCGGCCTCGGCCTCCACCGAGACCGACACGCTGCCGGCCGCGCTCGAGCGTCTCGGCTACAAGAAGGCCGAGATCGAGCTCGTGCGCAGCAAGCTCCTCGACGAAGGCGTGTCGCCTGATGCCCCGATTGCCCAACGCCTGCGCGCCGCCCTCAAGATCCTCTACGGGAACGCATGAGCATCTTCGACGAACCGGATGACGGCCAGGACCGCGCCCTCCGCCCGCGACGCCTCGACGAGTTCGTCGGCCAGGCCCGCATCGTGGACAACCTGCGCGTGTACATCCGCGCGGCCATCTCCCGCGGCGAGTCCCTCGATCACGTGCTTCTCGCCGGACCACCTGGGCTCGGCAAGACCTCGCTCGCGTACATCCTCGCCGAAGAGATGGGCACCGACGTGCGCACCGCCTCGGGCCCGACCATCGAGCGTGGCGGCGACCTCGCGGCCATCCTCACCAACCTCAAGGACCACGAGGTCCTGTTCATCGACGAGATCCACCGCCTGAACCGCGCGGTCGAGGAGATCCTCTACCCAGCGATGGAGGACTTCGAGATCGACGTCGTGCTCGGTACGGGACCTGGCGCCCAGTCGGTGAAGCTGCCGCTGCCGCGGTTCACCCTGGTCGGCGCGACCACGCGCAGCGGCCTGCTCACGGCCCCCCTCCGCGCGCGCTTCGGCATCCACGCGACCTTCGACTTCTACCAGCCCGCCGAGCTCGAGCAGGTGCTCGCCCGCGCCGCCGAGCGCGTCGGTGTCGTGCTCACTCCCGAGGGCCGCAAGGAGCTCGCCAGCCGCGCCCGCGGCACCCCGCGCATCGCTCTGCGCCTGCTCCGCCGGGTCCGCGACTTCGCCGAGGTCGACGGAGATGGCACCATCGACGGCGAGATCACCCGCGTGGCCCTCGAGCGCCTCGAGGTCGACCATGCCGGCCTCGACAAGATGGACCGCCGCATCCTCCACACCATCGCGGTCGTGTTCTCAGGCGGCCCGGTCGGCCTGCAGACGCTCGCCGCCGCGATCGGCGAGTCCTCGGACACCATCGAGGACACCTACGAGCCCTACCTCATCCAGCGCGGCCTACTCAAGCGCACCCCCCGTGGGCGCGTGGTCACCCCGCGCGGACGCGAGCACCTGGGCCTTCCCGACGACAACCCACAGGGGTCGCTGCTGTGATGCTTCGCCTGCTTCCCGTCGTGCTCCTCCTCGCTGCTTGCGGCAAGAAGGGCCTGCCCGTCCACACCATCTCCGTCGACGGAAACCCGGTGAAGGTCGAGCTCGCCGCGACCTCCAAGGACCGCGAGATCGGGCTCATGCACCGCGAGAGCATGCCTGCCGACGAGGGCATGCTGTTCATCTACAACGACGAGCGCCCGCGTTCGTTCTGGATGAAGAACACGCTCATCCCGCTCGACATCGCGTACTTGAGCAAGGACGGCACCATCGTGAAGATCGCACAGATGGAGCCGCTCTCGGTCGAGCGCACGCAGTCGCTGTACCCGGCGAAGTACGCACTCGAGATGAACGTCGGCTGGTTCGAGAAGCACGACGTGCAGAACGGCGACAAGGTCACCGATCTGCCCACCGACATCACCGTCGAGTAGCGCTCAGTCGACGCCGAGTTCCTGCTCGACGGTCCGCACGACGCGCGGGTCCCAGCGAAGCAGCTCCTCGCGCTTGTCCGGGTAGTCGAACTGCGCGAGGAAGTAGCGAATCGCGTTCACGCGAGCGCGCTTCTTGTCGTCCGACTTGATGATCACCCACGGGCTGTCGGCGGTGGACGTGTAGAAGAACATGTCCTCCTTGGCCGCCGTGTACTCCTCCCACAGGTCCTGGGACTGTCGGTCGACGGGCGAGAGCTTCCACTGCTTGAGCGGGTCCGTCTGACGCTTCGTGAACCGCCGGTGCTGCTCTTCCTTGCTCACCGAGAAGTAGAACTTGAACATGCGCACGCCGCTGCGGATCAGCATGCGCTCGAGCTCTGGCACCGAGCGCAGGAACTCCTTCACCTCGGCGCCCGTGCAGAAGCCCATGACGCGCTCCACGCCGGCGCGGTTGTACCAGGACCGGTCGAAGAGCACGATCTCGCCAGCACCCGGCAGGTGCTGCACGTAGCGCTGGAAGTACCACTGGGTGCGCTCGACCTCGGAAGGCTTGTTCAGCGCGACCACGTTGCAGCCGCGAGGGTTCATGTGCTCGATGAACCGCTTGATGGTGCCGCCCTTGCCGGCGGCATCGCGCCCCTCGAAGATGGCGAGCACCCGCTCCCCTTCCTCCTTCACGTGGTTCTGCAGCTTGAGCAGCTCCACGTGCAGCGGCGTGATCAGGTCGATGTACTGCCGGTTGCCCATCTTGCGAAGACGACCCTTCAGGTCCGCATCGGGCGCGGCGTGGCCGCGGGCAACCTCGCCGCGGGCGCCGAGGGTCACGCCAAACCGTGACTCGTCCTCGATCGGTGCGGTGGGGTCGGGGTGAGTGGTCTCGGGCAGGGCATCCGAGGGTTCTTGCTGCGACATCAGGCCTCCATCCACGACCGTGCAATTGCCGTTCCGCGAGACCAGACCGTGTTCATCGGCATCGTTCTCGCAAACGGTGTGATTTCGCACACGACTAGCGTGCGAGCTGGCTCCCTCGGCGTGCGCACTCCGCGAGCCAGGCCGCGCCATGCGGCAGCGCCGCCTCGTCGAAGTCGAAGCGAGAAGAGTGCGCCGGGTGGGACTCCCCGCCCGGGTCGCCACCAATGCGGATGTAGCAACCAGGCACGTGCAGCAGGTACCGGGCGAAGTCCTCGCCACCCATGTTGGTCACGTCGAAGGGCACCGGCGTGGCGCCCACCGCCTCCGCGATCTGCCAGGCGAGCGCCGCGCCGTCCGCAGGGTTGCGCAGAGGTGGCGTGCACCGGCGGATGTCGACGTCGACCTCGACCCCCTGGGCGGCGGCCACCGCTCGGGCCTGCCGTTCGATGGCAGCGAGCAGGGCCTCGCGAACCCCGTGGTCGTGCGCCCGCGCCGTCCCTTCGAGCACGGCGGACCCCGCAATGACGTTCGGTCGGTTTCCAGCGTGGAAGCTACCGACCGTGATCACCGCCGGCTGGCCGGGGTCGATCTCGCGCGACACCACCGTCTGCAGGGTGGTGACGAGCACGGCACCCGCGAGCAGCGCGTCCTTGGCAGTGTGAGGCCGTGCGCCGTGGCCGCCCTTGCCCTTGAGCGTGAGCGTGAACTCGTCGGTCGACGCGTTGACCGCGCCCTCGCTGATCGCCAGCGTTCCGGCCGGGTAGCTGCGGTCGAGGTGGCCGCCGAAGATGGCGCACACGCCGTCGAGCGCGCCGGCATCGATCATCGACTGGGCCCCGTCGCCGGTCTCCTCGGCAGGCTGGAAGATCAGCCGCACCGCCGTCGGCGCCGGGTTCTCGAGCAGCAGGGCCGCAGCCCCGAGCAGCATCGCGCTGTGGCCGTCGTGCCCGCACGCGTGCATCACGCCGGCATTCACGCTCGCGAAGGACAGGCCTGTGTCTTCGTGAATCGGCAACGCATCCGTGTCGGCGCGAATCGCCACCACCGGCCCCGGCCCCGGCAGGTCGGCGATGACCCCAGTGGCACCGACGCGTCGCCCCTCGATGCCGAGCTCGGCCAACGCGGCCACCACGGCCTCGGCCGTGCGCTGCTCCTCTCCCGATAGCTCCGGGTGTTGGTGGAGGTCGCGGCGGAACGCGACCATGCGGGCGATGAGCTCCTCGGGAACGTGCAGGCGACCTCCTCCAGCGTCGGCTGGGATGCGGCGTGCAGCCGCGATGGCCGAAGCATACCGCTCGCCGCGCGTGCGGGCCTAGTCGAGCAGTGCCCGGGCCTCGGCAAGCAGGGTCAGGTCTTCGCGCAGCAGGGCCCGGTGCTCTCCCGCGTCGAACCACGCGACGGCAGCGGGAGACGCCCGCTCCAGTGCGGCGCGATCGGCGTGGTACAGCGCGAAGGACTCGGCGAACAGCTCGGCCTCGCTGGTCGCCGCGTACCACGTGGGCGGACGCACCCCGTCGACCGCCGCGAAGGCCGAGGCGACGGCGCTTCCGCGCTCTCGTCGCTCGCTCAGGCGGTCGAGCATGGCGCGCATGCCCGCGATGACCTCGCTCTCGCGATCGAGCTCCGCATCGATCTCGGCGAGGGTCTTGCCGTCGAGCCGCCGCGCCCGGCCGTCGCGGTCGACCACGCGCTTCTCGAGCTTCTCGCCGCGGTCGTTGTGAACCTCGGCAAGGTCGCGCATGGCCTGGAACAGCTCGATCTCGAGCTGCTCGGACACTGCATGCCCGAGCTCGTGGAGCAGGATCATCAGGCTCATCGGCTGCGGGTCCTCGGGCTCGCCGACGAAGTGGGTGTAGGCGCCGAACGCGCCGTCGTAGACCTCGATGCGCCCTTCGCCCTCTTCTTGCGCGTAGATCGCCGCGAGCCGCCCTTGCTGGGCCGTGCCGAGCCGCTCCTCGTACTCCGGCTTGGCCGCGGGCTTGCGGTCGAAGGCGAGGATGCGCATCACCGCGAGTTCCTCGTCGCGAAGTCGCGACAGCGCCAGATCGAGCAGCTGCAGCGAGCGCGGATTCCAGGTGCTCCCCGCCTCCCGAAGCTCGCCGACCCCGTAGCGCTCGCGCATCACGTCGGGCGTCAGATCGCCCGGATCGGGGGCCTGCCAGGGCTCACCCACCGTGACCAGGAGCTCGCGCCCCCGCCAGATCACCGACACCGGCAGCATGGGCCCGTCGTCGGAGAGCTGCATCATCGCGTCGTTCTCGACGTCCCGCAGCTCGAAGAACACGGCGTGCAGCCCGGCGGCGACGGCTTCGAGCGGCAGGTCGCGCAGCTTGATCCTCTCGGGGCCCTCGGGCCCGGGCTTCACCAGCTTGAGTCGCCTCGCGCGCAGCTTCTCGGCCAACCAGTCGCGCATGTCCTGCTCGCCGCGCACCTTGAGCTGAAGCTGCAGCTCGCGCGTCTCGTAGGGCGCGGGTGGAGCCTCGGGCTCGGCAGCCAGCGCACACAGGATGGCAAGCATGGGGAGCAGCACGATGTTCTCCTCGACGCGGCGGGCGCCTGCTCCGGACGTTAGCTGGGCGGCATGCGCGTCACCACCTGGAACGTCAATGGCCTCCGCGCCGCCCTCCGCAAGGGCTTCGCCGAGGAGATCGCCGACATCGCACCCGACGTGGTCCTCCTCCAGGAGGTCCGCGCCCTGCCCGAGCAACTCGGGGAGTGGGCCACCCCCGATGGCTGGCACGTGCACTGGCACCCCGCCGAGAAGAAGGGCTACTCCGGGGTCGGCATCCTCTCCCGGCACCCGATTGCCGACGTGGAGACCGGCCTGGGCCCCGAGGACGCGGACAGCGAGGGACGCGTGCTCTCGGTGCGCACCGGCGGCCTGCGCGTGGTCAGCGTGTACCTGCCCTCCGGCTCCGCGGGCAGCCACCGTCAGGAAGCGAAGGAAGCGTGGATGGCGGACTTCGCACCGTGGTGTGCCGCGCTCGTCGACGCGGACGAGCCCATCCTCCTCGGCGGCGACCTGAACATCGCCCACACCGAGAACGACATCCACAACCCCACGGGCAACAAGAAGAACCCAGGCTTCCTGCCCCACGAACGCGCGTGGTTCACGGACCTCCTCGACCAGGGCTGGCTCGACGCGATCCGCGCCCACGCCGGCGAGCGCAAGGGTCCGTACACGTGGTGGTCCACCCGCGGAAAGGCCCGGGAACTCGATCGAGGCTGGCGCATCGACTACCTGCTCGCCAACCGCGCCCTCACCGCCCGCTGCGGTGCCGTCGACATCCGCCGCGAGGCCGGCATCACCATCAGCGACCACGCGCCGGTGACGCTGGAGCTCGCATAAGGACGCTGGCCAAGCCGGCGGGAATCACCGTGTTCCCGCCTCACGCGGACCCCGACGGGGACTGCGTGCTCGCGCGCTTGCTCGCCGAGCAACCGGAGCGGGCCGACCTCGCGTTTCCCGAGGGCTTCGCCGGCGGCATCGCCCATCGCCTCGACATCTCGACCTCTGGCGCCTTGCTCGTCGCGGACGACCCGGAGGAGCTCGCCCGCATCCGGGAAGCGTTCGCGAGCAAGGGTCTTCGCAAGACCTACCGCCTGCTCGCCTCGCGCCCCGTGCCGTGGAACGAGAACCGATGCACCGCGGAGCTCGCCCACGACAAGCGCCGCAAGAAGCGCATGATCGCCCGCAGAGGCCCGAACACGCCGCATCGAGGGAAGTGGCACCCCGCGGAGACGCGCTTCACGCGTATCGCCGGCGACCTGTTCGAAGCCGAGATGCGCACCGGCGTGATGCATCAGATCCGCGTGCACGCGGCCTTCGTCGGCATCGCCCTGCTCGGTGATCGCCTGTACGGCGGCGGCGAGACCCCGGCGGACGCGCCACCCGGCGTGACCTACTTCCTGCACCACGTGGGCCTCGAGGGTCCAGGCATCCGCACCGAGCCGATCCCACTGCCGGACTGGGCTCAGCGCCGGGCGTAGTGGCCGTCGACGAGCGGGGCGCTCGCCTGCCGGGGAGCGATGCCGCGCGCGCGTGCAACATCCCTCGGCCCGTTGCCGTACCTTGGGCCGTGGATACCCTTGGACCATCGGAGGTGCCGTGAGCGACGAGCAGGACCCGCAGCAGAACCCCTTCCACGGGTTCAAGGTCGAGATCGACCCCCAGAAGCTCGAGGAGACCGTTCGCGAGATCCGCGACCGCGTGCGCGAGAGCTTCAAGACCGGCCGCTACACGAAGGTCCGCATCAGCTACAAGGGGCGCCAGCTGCTGCCCGACGTGCCCTTCGCGCTGTTCCTCGCCACCGAGGGCGCCGCCTTCTGGCTCACCTCGCCGCTGCTCGCGGTGCTCATCAACCTCGGCGCGAACGCGGTGCTCGATGTGGAGTTCCTCCACGAGGCCGACGAGCTCGTGCAGGAGGGACTGTCGCTGTACCTCGACGGCGAGATCGAGGAAGCCGAGCGCCGCTACCGGCAGGCTCTCGACAAGCGCCCCGACGACCCGGCTGCCCTGTATAACCTGGGCACCCTGCTCCGAGTCACCGGACGCACCGAGGAGGCCAAGTCGGTGCTCCGCCGCGCATCCATGGGACCCGAGGGACATCCGGACGTCGCCCGCGCCGCCGAAGCGCTCGCCCGCATGGAGAGCCACGGCAAGAACCTGTAGGCTAGGGGCGGAGGTTCCATGACCTGTTCGATCTGTGGCCGCGCCACTCCCGGACGCGTGTGTGCGGGCTGCCGACGCTTTCCCCAGGCGGCCGCGCAGGCCGTCGCCCTGCTTGGACTGCTCGGCTGCTCCGGCGACCCGGAGACGCCGCATCCGCCGGTTCCCGAGGACGACGTCGAGCCTGCAGAGCTGATCAAGGCGATCTACGGGCCACCGCCGGTGGACGACCGCATCGAGATCCCCATGGAACCCGTCGAGCCGGAGGAGCCCGAGGTCGAGGAGCCCACGGAGCCCGAGCCCCCCGCGCCGGCCCCCGAGAACACCACCGAACCCGCAAAGCCCAAGCCCAAGGCCGAGGTCCGCCCGCCCGAGGGTGAGGTCCAGGCGCTGTACGGCATTCCGATGGACGACTAGCCGGGCCGCATCGCGAAGCCCGAAACCCGGCCCAACTGCGCTTTTCGCCGAGCCCACGTGCAGCATGTGGACGCGCGCCTCCACGAGGCCCGGCGACTGGGCTATCGTGCGGCCGAGGAGGATTGGTCTTGGAGCTCGTCACCACCACCGTGCTGACCCCGGGTTCGGGCAACCCGCCGGTGCATGCAGAGCAGGTGGTCCAGCACCCCGAGCTTGGACTGCTCGTCGTCACCGACGCCCCCAGCGGTCGTGCGGGCCAGGCGCTGCCCGCCAAGCGCATTGCCGTCGAGGCGGTGGTCAACCACATCCGCAAGCACAAGGACGTGCTCGACCGCTTCCGCGAAGAGGCGACACCCGACCTCCGCTCGCGCATCCTCGAGCTCGTCGAAGAGGCCTTCACCCGGGCCGCGCAGGAGCTGTACGCCTTCGCGCGTCGCTACGACGACCTGCGCATCACCCTGGATGTCCTCGTCGTCCTCGGTCAGGAGGCGTTCATCGGCCACGTCGGCGACGGCCGCGTCCTGCTCGTGCGCCGCGGCCTCGTCCACCAGCTCACGGTCGACCACACGCAGGCCGAAGGCAGCGACATCACCGAAGAGGCTCCCGCGCCCAAGTCGGGGGACAAGTCGGCGCGTACCCGACGCCACGTGCGCGCGCTGGGCCCCGAGCCGACCGTGCGCGTCGAGTCGATGACCATGGAGGTCGTCGCTGGCGACCGGTTCATCGTCACCACCCCGCACGTGTACCAGGCGCTGTCCAACAACGACGTCCACAACGCGCTGATCTACGAGCACCTGCAGAACCTGCCCGCTGCCATCCCCGGTCTGGCGCCCGGTCGGGCGCTGGCCCTGGCCGCCGCCCAGCTCGGCGGAGGGGCCCCGTCGGGCGCGGATGCCGGTCGTCGCCGCCTGGCGCTGCTCGCGCCGATGCCGCTGTTCACACACTGCAGCGAGCGCGAGCTCCGCGAGATTGCGAGCAGCACGACCCCCCGCCGCTTCCGCCGCGGCCAGTACCTGTTCCGCGAGGGCGACCCGGGCACCGAGCTGTTCCTGCTCATCTCCGGCGCCGTGGACATCGTTCGCGACGGCTCGCGCATCGTCACCCTGCAGCCAGGGAGCAACTTCGGCGAGATGGCGATGCTCGACGAGCCCACCCGCTCCGCCGGGGCGGTGGCCGCCGAGGACTGTGAGCTGCTGGTGATCAGCCGCGAGGCCTTCTTCGCGATGCTGCGCAGCAACCCGATGCTCGCGGTGAAGATCCTCTGGAACATGCTCCTGTCGCTGTCCGCGAACCTGCGGCGCACGAGCGCCATGCTCGCCGAGATCAGCGCCCCCGCGGTGCTCTCCACCCCCGAGGAAGAGTCCGTGGACCTGCTCGGCGGCGGCTACCTCGACCTCGGAGACCCGGACGAGGACGAGATCGTCGGCCTCGAAACGCTCGACGAGCTGGACGCGCTCGAAGAAGGCGAGTGGGAAGAGGACGAGTCCGAGGAAGCGGAAGGCGAAGAGGGCTGATCAGCCCCGCTTGCGGCCCACGGCCAGCCCGTCGCCGGCGGGCAGGATGTGCGCGTCGAGCTCCGGGTGCGCAAACAGCGCCTCGTTGAAGCGCTGCACGCCCTCGGTGGCGCTGTCCGCCGCGTCTTCGACCACGCGCCCGCCCCACAGGGCGTTGTCGAAGAGCACGAGCCCTCCGGGCCGCAGCCGAGGAACGGCGAGCGCGAGCAGCTCCGCGTACTCCTCTTTCTCGGCATCGACGAAGATCACGTCCCACTCGGCTTCTTCGCCGAGCACGTCGCGACCCTCACCCGCCTCGATGGCAATGCGGTCGGCGAGCGGATGGCCCGCGAACAGCACCTCGAAGCCGAGGATCTCGTAGTCGTTGCGCTCGATGCCGCGCACGTGCCCGTCCGGACCCACGCCCCTGGCGAAGAAGAACGCCGAGTAGCCGAAGCCGGCGCCGATCTCGAGCACGCGCTTGGCGCCGATCATCTTGGTGAGCAGCTCGAGCCAGCGGCCCGCGTCGCGCCCGATGATCGGGAAGTCGCGCTCCTTCGCATACAGCTCCATGCGGTCGACCAGTGCATCCTGCTCGTCGACGAGCACCTGCACGTAGTCCCGCATCTCGGGGTCGAAGGGCGAGCGGAGCGCGTTGCGCGGCAGGCTCACTGCTCGCGCTCCATGCTGTACAGGCCCTTGAAGAAGCGCTCGCTGCGCGGCGTGCCCAGGGTCGCGGGCTTGCCGTTCGCGCCCTCGCCACAGGAGTCGAGGGACAGCCACACGAAGTGGGCCTTGCCCTTGATCTGGTCGTAGCGCACGAAGCCCCAGGCCCGGCTGTCCTCGGAGTTGTCGCGGTTGTCGCCCATCGCGAACACGTGGCCCGGCGGCACGGTGACCTCGCGGTGGTTGGACAGCGGCCCGCCGAGACCACTGGAGTTCGTGTAGCTCCAGTGCTCGAGACCCTTGATGTCCTCCTTGTACGCCCGCACCTCGCGCGCGTTGCAGTACTGGTCGAGGAAGGTCTCGCGGCCCGTGTACTCCATCGGCTGCTCTTCGCCGTTGATCACGAGCTTGTTGTTCCGCACCTGCAGGCGGTCGCCGGGCACGGCGACCACGCGCTTGATGAAGTTGACGCTCTCGTTCCGCGGGTAGCGAAAGACGATGATGTCGCCGCGCTCCGGGTCGCCCCAGTCCACGATCTCGTAGCGGGGAAGGACCACTGCGGAGTCCATGTAGGGGACCTCGAGCACGCTTCCGGGCACCCACAGGCCGTAGCTGGCCTTGTTCACGAACACGAAGTCGCCGACGAGCAGCGTGGGCAGCATCGAGCCCGACGGAATGCGGAAGGGCTCGAAGATGAAGGTGCGGATGAACAGCACCGCGAAGATGGCGGGTCCCCACGTGCGAACCTGCTCGTTGAACCAGGACATCTGCCCCGTGGGCTTCGATGCCGGCGCAGGCGGGGTCTTGGGGCCGCTCGGGCCCGGCTCGCTACTCACGCGCTCTCCATACAGTCCATGGCCCCTATCGGGTCTGGCTCCCCGAATCCACCGCGCTTTCGGCCCGGTTACAGGGATGTCGTGCCGACCCTCGACCGCATCCGCTCCGTCCTCACGCGACCGCCGTTCTCCGCCGACCTCGGTGGCATACGCCCCGCCGCCGTCGCCGCGGTGCTCGACGCGAACCTGGACCTGCTGTTCATCCGCCGCGCGACCTCGGAGCGCGACCCGTGGTCCGGCCACCTGTCGTTCCCCGGCGGTCGCCGCGACCCGAGCGACGCGGACCTGCTCGCGACGGCGATTCGCGAGACCCAGGAGGAGGTCGGGCTCGACCTGCGGGGCGCCGAGCTGCTCGGTCGCCTCGACGACCTGCCGACCATCCGGCCCATTCCGCGGCTCGTGGTGCGGCCCTACGTGTTCGCCGTCGAGGACTTCGGCGAGCTCACCCTCGACCGCTCCGAGGTCGCAGGCACGCACACCCTGCACCTGCAGCACCTGCTCGACGGCCGTGGACGCAGCTCGTTCAAGCGCGGATGGCAGGGGCAACAGTACGAGCTGCCCAAGGTCGAGTTCGACGACGTGATGCTGTGGGGGCTCACGCTCCAGCTCGTCGACGATCTGCTCCACCGCCTCGACGGCCGCGGCCAGGGCCTGCGCCGACCCACGACTTCCTGACGCGATCGGCCTCCGCGTGAGGCATGGTTGCCGGACCTCCGGAGTGTTCATGTTTCCGCTCTTGTTCGCCGCCGCCTTTGCCGCGCCCACGTGCGACAGCCTCGCCCGCGACTTCGATGACGCCGGTCGCTGCGGCACGGAGCTCATGCACCTCGCCCAGGCCCACTGCCCCGAGCTTCTCGTCGAGCGGGGCCTGTCCACGGGCGAGCTCAGGCCGCCAGAAGGCCCGATGTTCCGCGGCACCAAGGTGACTCGCGACTCCTGGGGACTGGGCGAGGGCGCGCTGGCGGGCAACCTGGTCGAGACGACGAACTTCGCAGTCAAGTGGGGACCGGACAGCGGCGTGAGCCAGCCGGATGTCGCCGTCATCGCCTCGCACTTCGAGGACGCGTGGGCCGCCGAGGTCGAGTCCTGGGGCTACGGTGCCCCCGAGCAGACCTCCGGATACCGCTTCAACGTGTACATCGGCGACACCGGCGGGGCGGCGCCCAGCGCGTTCGGCGCCGGCGGCTACTTCTGGTACGACGACGACGGCTACCCGATGATCGTCATGAACCGGGACACGCTCTTCGACCGGAACTGGGCCGCGGACGTCGCCGCCCACGAGTTCTTCCACGCCATCCAGGGCGCGACCGGTACCTACGACTACGAGAACGCGGGCGCCTGGTACTGGGAGGCCACCGCGGTGTGGGCCGAGCTCGAGATGTTCGGCGCCACGCCCTCGAACTCGGGCTTCCTGTTCGGCTTCGCCGCGCTCCCGGACCTCGGCGTCGGCTTCTTCGACTACCCGGACGAAGGCCTGCTCCAGGAGTACCACCAGTACGGCGCCTTCGTGTTCATCCGCCATCTCTCGGAGGTCTCGGCCTCCGAGGCGCTCGTGAAGGACACGTGGATGTCGCCCATCACCCAGACGCGCGACCCGCTTCGCGAGGTGGACGCGCGACTCGAGGCCCTGGGCAGCTCGCTCGCCGAGGCGCACACCGACTTCGCCCGGCGACTGCCGCACCTCGACTTTCCCGAGGGCGACGTGTTCGAGCAGGCCCTGGCACCCTACGAGGGCTACCCCGGCTCGCGCCCGGTTCAGGGCTCGATCAGCGTCAACGCGCCGACCTCGGACACGCCGGTCGAAGCGCCGATGTCCTGGGGCGTCAACGTCTGGTACCTGTTCGCCGAGGACGAGATCGACATCACCTTCGAGGCGACCTCGACCCCGGACGCGTTCACCGCGGCCATCGTCGGCTTCGTCGACGGCGAACGCCAGGTCGTCGAGCTGCCCACGGACGGCACCACGTTCCGCACCGAGAGCATCGCCGCGATGGAGGACCGCCGGGTGGTCGTCACCGCGCAGGCGGGCACCGCCGACTACCGAAGCACCTTCGGCTACACCATCCACGCGGCGCCCGCCGACTACGTCGCCCCCGAGCCGGATCCGGGCCCGGACCCGCTCACGCCGGAAGAGCTGGCGGCCGCCTGCGGCTGCTCTCAGGGCCCGACGACCGCGTGGTTCGTGCTGCCGCTCGTCCTGCTCGCGGTGCGTCAGCGGCGGAAGTAGTCCGCGAGCCGGCGCTCTCCGCGAATGGGGGCGACGGCATCGTGGAGCACGACGTGGTGCAGGAAGGCGAGCACGTCCCCTGCTCTGCGAAACACCGGACGCACGAGTGCGACCTGAGCCCGGAGCGCGAAGGCCGGCACCGGCGCGAGGCGTGAGGCGCCGTCTCCGAACGCGAGGCGGGCGATCTCGGCGCGCGTGAGCACGTCCGGTCCGCCGCACTCGACCACGCCCTCCGCAGACAGCGCGTCCACGAGTACCTCAGCGAGGTCGGCCTCGTGGATCGGGTTGGTGCGTGCTTCGCCGCTACCCACCCTCACCGAGAGCCCGGTGCGTGCGAGCTCGGCGAACACGTCGAACGCCCCGAAGAACCCGGTGGGCCGCACCGCCGACCACGTGAGCCCGCTGTCGGCGAGCCACGCCTCGACCTCGCGGTGGCACTCCACGTAGCGCAGGCCCGGTGGGTACTCGCCGAACACCGAGAGGTACACGACGCGGGACACGCCTGCGTCCCGCGCGGCCGCGAACAGCGCGAGGTTGCCGTCCCGGTCGGTCGCCTCGAAGGTCGTCTCTCGGGCGAGCGGCGTGGGCCACACCGGTGCCCCGACCACCGAGATCAGCGCGTCGACGCCGTCCACGGCTGCCGGAAGGCTCTCCGGTGCGCACACGTCAGCCGCCACCGACTCGTCGGCGTCCAGGTCCTCGCCCGAGCGAGACATGCCGCGCACGACGTGTCCCTCGCGGCGCAGGGCCGCGCACAGGTACCGGCCGAGCCGCGAGCTCGCGCCGGCGACCAGCACTCTCACCGCAGCCAGCCGGCGGCCTCGGTGGCGTAGTAGGTGAGGATGCTGTCGGCCCCGGCCCGCTTGAAGCCGAGCAGGGCCTCGAGCACGCAGGCCTTCTCGTCGATCCACCCGTTGCGGCCGGCGGCCTTGAACATCGCGTACTCGCCGGACACCTGGTACACGGCGGTCGGGCGCTGGAAGTGCTCCTTCACCCGCCACAGCACGTCCAGGTAGGGCATGCCGGGCTTGACCATCACCATGTCCGCGCCCTCGAGCAGGTCGAGCTCGACCTCGAGCAGCGCCTCGTTCGTGTTCGCGGGGTCCATCTGGTAGGTCTTCTTGTCGGCACCGCCGCGGGGCGCCGAGTCGAGCGCGTCACGGAACGGGCCGTAGAACGCCGAGGCGTACTTCGCGCTGTACGCGAGGATCATCGTGTCGTGATGGCCCTGATCGTCGAGCACGCCGCGGATCGCGCCCACGCGGCCGTCCATCATGTCCGAAGGCGCGACGAAGTCCGCCCCGGCACGGGCCTGGCAGGCGGCCTGCTGCACGAGGGCTTCGATGGTCTCGTCGTTGAGGATGACACCGTCGCGGACGATGCCGTCCTGGCCGAGCGAGCTGTAGGGGTCGAGAGCGACGTCGGTGATCACCATCAGCCCCGGGACCTGCTCCTTGAGGGCGCGGACGGCGCGCGGCACGAGGCCTTCGTCGTCCCAGGCGCGCTCGGCACCCACCGTCTTCAGCTCATCCGCGATCTTCGGGAACAGCGCGATCGCGGGCACTCCGGCCTCGTACGCGGCGTTGGCGCGCTCGAGCAGGGTGGGCAGGCGAAGCCGGAACTGGCCCGGCATCGAGTGAATCTCCTCGTCGGGGCCCTCGCCGTCCTGCACGAACAGCGGCTGGATGAAGTCCGCCGGCGTGAGCGTGGTCTCGCGCACCATGGAGCGAGCGGCGGCGCTGGCGCGGAGCCGGCGGGGACGGAGGGCGGGGTACTGGGCCACGGGGTTCTCCTCGAAGGGGTCGACGTAACCTGCCCACGCGCGTCGAGCGGCCCGACCGCGGCGCGTACACTCTGCTCATGCGCACTTCCCTCCTCCTGTGTCTCGTCCTCTCGTCCTGCGCGGTCGCGCTGCAGCAGGAGTCCCGCCGCCCGTACCTCGAGCTGCGCCGAGAGCTGGAGCTCGCCGAGGACCCGGTCACCGCCGACTTCGCCGCGTGGGCCCGCAAGTCGAGGGACCCGTCGCTGATGCGCTGCGTGCGACAGATCGCGGCCTTCGACGCGACGGTCGCCGACGTCGCCGAGCGCGGCTTTCGCCAGGGCTTCCGCCCCATCGACCTGTCGCGTGCCGAAGACGAGGACCGCCTGCGGGCCGAAGTGCTCGACGCGCGTCCCCTGCCCGCCGGCTGTGCCCCGATTTGCGAGGTCGACAAGGGCGTACCCGACGTGGACTGGCGCTTCGCCGAGCTCGCCAACGCACGCTGCGAGGCCGCCTACGGCGAGGCCTCCGACGCCCACCACGACGGCCTGGGCCTGTACATGATCCACGCCGCGGACCAGCACCTGCTGTACCTCGAGGACGAGGACCCGCAGTTCGTGTACCGCGCCCGCGTCGTGCTCGAACTCGAAGAGAAACTGGCGATGCTCGAGCCGGTGGGACCGCGCACCACCGCGGCGCGAGCCGCTTTCCAGGCTGCCCATGCCGATGTGCTCGGTGCAGAGGGCATGAAGTCCGCGCTCGCCTTCTGGCCGGAGGCTCGGAGCGATGCGACGCTCGCCGATCAGCTCGCCGCGTGGCGCCTGTCCCGGGAGGTCGGCGGCACCCGCGCGAAGACCGAGCGCGTGCGCGTCGACAATGCCGTCGCCGAGACCGTGCGCCGCCACGGCGAGGCCGTGGGCATCGACGCGCTCGTGGTCCCTGCCGAGATCCTGCTCGAGGCCGAGATGCCGCTCATCCCCCACGACACCCTGCGCGCCTGGCAGAAGCAGCGACGCGGGCTCGCCATCGCGCCCTGACTCACGGGGTGGCGAGCACGCCGTGGTCGTCGACGCGCGCCGTGGTCACCGCGCGAAGCTGTGCGCGCACCTCGGACTCGTTCCGCGCCGGATGCGTCGGCCAGAGGTGGACCACCGCATCATCTCCGGCCGCCGCGACCCGCTCGCCGTCGGGTGACACGTCGAGTGCCCGGAGCGGCGCGCCGTCCCCCGAGAAGCTCTGGCTCCACGCCTCGTCGCCGGTGCCCCACAGGCGCAGCGTGCCGTCCTCGCTGACCGAGACCAGCGTGTCGCCCGCCCAGTCGACTCGCGTCACGCTCGCCGTGTGACCCGAGAACCGGCGCACCTCACCGTCGGCGAGGACCACGGCATCGCCCTCCTCGGTCGCCACGGCCAGCGCCCCGGTCGCGGACCACGCCAGGTCGGCGACCACGCCCTCGCCGACCTTGTGGCGCGCCCCGTCGATCCACACGAGTCCCTCGTAGGTGGCTGCCGCGAGCTCGCCATGCGGCCCCCACGCCACGACACCGATCTCCGCGCCCAGATCGTCGAGCTTGTCGCTGGTGCCTGCTTCGAGGTCCCACACCCGCAGGTCCGCGGCCTTGCCGCCGCTGGCGAGTCGGCCCTCCGCCGAGAACGCGACGGTGTGGATACGCTTCTTGTGGCCTTCGAGCTCGCGCAGCTCCCCGCTGTCGAGGTCCCATACCGACAGCGTGCCCCCGCGCATGGCGCCCGCCGCCCAGCGGCCGTCCGGCGATACCGCGAGTCCATCGATACGCTCCTTGCCCGGGTACACCGCGCCGTCCATGCGCAGCGTCTCGTCGCGGCTGACGGTGACCATGCGCCCGCGCGAGAAGCCCACCGCCTCGACCTCGTCCGTGTGCTCGGCCACCACCTGCGAGCGTCCGGTGCGCAGGTTCCACAGCCGTGCGGTGTAGTCGGAGGAGGCAGTCGCGAGACGCTTGCCGTCCGGGGTGAACGCAAGGTCCATGATCCGCCGCTCGTGCCCGGTGAGCCGACTCGGCGACAGCGCCTCGCCGGGCCACACGCGCGCGGTGCCGTCCCCCGAGGAAGTCACGAGCCATGCGCCATCTGGTGAGAAGCCGACGTGCCGCACGGCGTCCGCGTGCCGGTTGAGCGGCCGCCCCTCGCGCTCCTCCACGTCGAACAGCCAGGTGATGCCGTCCTCGACGCCCACCGCCACCGTGGTCAGGTCGGCGCTGACGGCCATGTGGCGCACCACGCCCCCGACCTGGCCGAAGGGCGTGAAGCTTCCGCTGTCGAGGTCCCAGAGCAGCAACTCGCCATCTCGCGCCCCGGAGACCAGCGCGCGCTCGCCGACC
>SBGP01000086.1 GCA_006226595.1 Deltaproteobacteria bacterium | reverse complement strand
ACGGATGCGGACGCCGACACGGATGCGGACGCCGACACGGATGCGGACGCCGACACGGATGCGGACGCCGACACGGATGCGGACGCCGACACCGACACGGACACCGACACCGACACCGACACCGACACGGACACCGATCCGCTGGCGGGCGTGGTGCCGGACTTCGGCCTCGAGGACATCAACCCGACCTCGGCGACCTTCGGCACGGTCGTGTCGCCTCGGGACTATCTGCAGAAGGTGAGCGGGTGGTACTTCCTGCACAGCACGTGAGGATACTGCCGTAGCCAGTTTGGCTACCTCGATCAGATGCAGGGCGAGCTCGACGCCGAGTACCCGAACCTCGACATCACGCTGTTCGGCGTGAACGAAGTGGGGCAGGAGTCCGCCAACGAGCTCGCGTACACGGACGTCGATATCGGGCTGCTGCAGGACACGGTCGGCGTCGACGCGTGGGGCTCGTGGCAGGTCACGTGGCGCGACATCGTCATCCTCGATGGCGCGAACGAGGTGGTCTCGGTGCACAACCTGACCACCTTCAACCTCGCGGACACGGCGAACTACGACCAGCTCAAGTCCGAGCTCGTGACCGCGGCCCAGGGGCTGTGAGCGGGGCGGTGCTCCTCACCGAGCGCCTCGGTCTTCGGCCCCACACGCCGGCGGATGCGCCGTTCATGCTGCGCCTGAACGCGGACCCGGAGGTCGTGCGCTACACCGGCGACTCGGCGTTCGGCGCGCTCTCCGAAGCCGAAGCCGTGGTCCGCGCGCTGGAGCAGCAGTGGGCGGAGCACCGGCTGGGTCGGCTGGTCGTCGTCGACCGGGTGAGCGGCGAGCGCCTGGGCTGGTGCGGGTTGAAGTGGCACGCGTCCGAGGCGGGCGTGGATCTCGGGTTTCGCTTGCTGCGCAGCGTGTGGGGACTCGGCTACGCGACCGAGGCGGGTGCGGCGTGCCTCGGTGAGGCCGACCGACGCGGTCTGCGAGTGTTCGCGAATGCCATGCCCGCGAACGTGGGCTCGGTGCGGGTGCTCGCCAAGCTCGGCTTTCGTCCCACCGAGCGGGTCGACGAGGACGGGTTCATGCGCTTCGTACGCGAGCGGGCCGGCTAGTGCCCACAACCCGACGTGCTGTCCGGGATACCGGCGGTCCCTTCTCCGTCGGCGCAAACCCGGACATGACTTCGGGGGGACCAGCAGGCTGCTAGGGCACGAGGAAGGTCCGCGCGAAGGCCTGGGCGTCGGGTGCCGGACCCACCGGGGTCTCGGCGGCCGGGCGGAAGCCATCGGCCTGGGGCACGCCGGTCTCGCGGAGTCCTTCGCGGATCACGTCGGTGGGAAGAGCCTGAGCGTGCACCGCCTCGCTGATCGACTGCAGCTGGGCGACGACGCCGGCGAGCTGCGCGCTGGCCCCACTGGTGCCGCCGAAGAACGAGGTGTAGGCCTGGCGCTCGTCCTGGTTCGGGAAGAACAGGTCCGGGCTGTACTCGCTGGTGGTCGGGGAGGGGATCTGACTGCCCCAGCCAGCGATATCGGCGATGGTGCCGTAGTTCGAGCTGAGGTGCGCGGCGCCGGTCGTGGGGTCGAGAGAGCCGACCCGAAGGCTGCCGGGCTCGCCGAGCACCAGGTCCGTGGCGTCCTGGCTCCCGTTGCCCATCGGCTCGACCACGAGGATGCCCAGCGCCGTCGCAGCAGCCATGGCGTCGGCGGCCATCGGGTTCGTCGACATCGGCGCGTAGTTGCCGTCGGCGAAGGTCTGCTGCTCGATGAGCAGGACGTCGCCGGCCTCGAGCCACAGCGCGGCGTCGGCGATGGCGCGTGCGGGCTGGTAGCTGCCATCGACCTTGGGATGCGCGACGAGCAGAACGGCGTCAGGAGCGGCGCCGGTGAGCCCAAAGCCGTCTGCGGCGCCGGCGGCGATGCCGAGGCAGCCGTTGCCGTGAAAGGACCACTCGCCCTGGGGTTCGCCCACGACGCCGAGGGGCGGGTTGGCGCGCAGGTCCTCGTGCAGCGGGTCGAAGTCGTACTCGATGTCGGCGATCACCGCGTACTCGCCGGTTCCACCGGGCCAGGCCCACAGCTTGCGGGAGCCGAAGCCCACGGGCGCGGGGTCGAGCCAGTCACTCGCGAAGCTCGGGGTCTCCGGGTCGTAGTCCAGGCGCTCGAACGGGGGAGGGACCGGTGGCTGGTCGAGGCGCACCGCGAGCGAGCCAGGAGGCAGCCGGCTCGCGTCGACCCGGACCCAGCCGGTGAGCGGAATGCCCGTGCGTGCCTCGAGGATGGCCGCGGAAGGGCCGAGTGCCGGGACGGAGCCCGGCGGGGGGCTCGCGGTCCACACGGCGAACTCAGCGGCGTGGGCGAGTCCGAGCGCGAGCAGGATCAATAGCGGTCCAGCTTCACGCGACCGTTGGGACGGATGTCGCGTCGCGTGTCGTCCTCGATGCGGCGCATCTCGACGGCAGGGCGCTCGGTGAATGCGCTGGTACCACGTGGCTTGTCGGCGGCCGGGTCTCCGGCGGCCGCGGTCCGGGCCTCGGCGACGCCGATGGTGAAGCCCTCCACCGAGCCGCGGTTGCCCTCTCCCTCGGGGACGCGCCGTGCGCCTCCGGACCAGGCGAGCGCATCGGTCTTCACGGGCTTCTTGGACACGGGCACCTCCGTGGTTAAGCGTAGCAGCCTTGGCCGTGACTGGCAGCGTGGAGGTGTGCCGTGGGGACCCCCAACTACATCACCAAGAACGGTCTCGAGCTGCTGCGCCGCGAGCTCGACCACCTCCAGCGCGTGCTCCGACCGCAGGTCGCCGAAGAGGTCCGGGTGGCCGCGGCTCAGGGCGATCGCTCGGAGAATGCGGCGTATCGCTTCGGCAAGGCCAAGCTCCGCACCATCGACAGCCGCCTGCGCCACCTCATCGGCCGACTCGACCACGTGGTCGAGGTCGATCCGGCCAGCCACACGGGCACGAAGATCAAGTTCGGGGCCACCGTGGTCGTCGAGGACGAGCAAGGCCGCGAGAAGACCTGGAAGATCTACGGCGAGGACGAGATCGACATCGAGAACGGCGTGATCAGCTGGAAGTCGCCGCTCGCCCAGGCACTGCTCGGCCGTGACGAGGGGGACGGCGTGAGCTTTCGGGCGCCCCAGGGCCAGCGCGAGCTCGAGATCCTCGAGGTGCGCTACGAGGCCCAGCCCAAGCTCCCGGACGACCTGATCCCGGTCAAGCTCCGCCTGCGCGCCTAGCTAGAGCCGCGCGCCGCCACGCGCCGCGGTGATTCCCGCCAGCACGAGCCCCGCGAGGCCTCCGGCGAGCGCGTGCGTGCCCACGATGTGCGTGAGGTCGATGCACGGGCAGTGCAGCGTCTGGATGGCGAAGGTCAGCGATACGGCGGCGGCGGTAACTGCGAGGGTCGCGAACAGCCGACGTCCACCGTGGCGGTCGAGGAGCAGGTACAGCCCGAGCACCGCGGTCCCGTTGAACAGTGCCCACTTGCCGCAGGCCCAGTCGACGCTCGGTCGCATCTCGTCGGGCACGTGCATGCCAGGCCACACGGGGAGCGTGGCGAGCAGCACCATCGCGACGAGGCCCACCGCCGAGCCCGCCAGGCGCCGAGACGGGTCGGGATTCGGGCGCGCTACCGAGACCAGCGCCCACGGCAGCCAGGCGGCGCCGGCCGCACTCACCAGCGCGAGGGCGGTCGCGAGCCCGGCGCTGTCAGCGAGATCGGGGCGCAGGCCCTGGACTGCGAACAGCCCGCCAAAGAGCAGGCCGCCGGACACGGCGAGGAACACGCCGGCGCGAAGCGGCGTGGGTAGCTCGCGCAGCGTGTCGAGAGGTCCGCTCTCAGGTCGCGTGTTCGCGAGCAGGGCCTCGAGCTCGGCCTCGGACAGGGTGGGGCCGAGGTCGGGACGCGGCGGTCGCTCGAGCTCGTCGCTCATGCGAGCACCCCCTCGAGACACGCCTTGAGGGCCTTGTATGCGCGGTGAGCGCGCACCTTGACCGCCGAGCGCCCGACGCCGAGGGCGTCGGCGACCTCGCCCATCGAGAACTCGTGGAACCAGTGCAGGACCACCACGTCGCGCTGACCCTCGGGCAGCTTGCCCACGCAGCGGCGCACCAGTCGCTCGCTCGCGGTGCTCGCTTCGGGGGAGGCACTGCCGGCGTCGACCTCGTCGACTGCGTCCACCGGGTGGCGGCGCTGGTAGCGGTGGTAGTCGCGGCGCAGGTTCGCGGCGATGGCGTACAGCCACGGCGAGAAGGCCGAGCCGCTACGAAAGTCGCGGCGGGCGCGGTGCAGTTGCAGGAAGGTCTGCTGCACGAGGTCGTTCGCGGCCTGGTCGCTGCCCGTGGTCCGCGCGAAGTACGCGTGCAGGCGTCCACCGTGCCGCCTGAACAGCTCTTCGAAGGCGGCATGGTCGCCGCCCACGTAGGCCTGCATCAGACCGCCGTCATCGACCGTGGCCTGCGACTCACCCTCCCGGGACGAGCTTGTAGATCTGCCCGTTGGTGTACTCGCCGATGTAGATCTCGCCCTGCTCGTCCTCGCCGAGAGTCGTGACCCGGCCGACGATCTGGTCGATCCACACGGGCCCCTCACTGGCGGTGCCGCCGTCGAAGGTCAGCGACCACAGTGGCGAGTTGCCGAACCACGGGGTGTCGCTGAAGAAGTACACGCCGTGCAGGTCCGGCATCGCGCAGCCGCGGTACACGTAGCCGCCGACGATGCTGATGCCCTGGGAGTGCGGGTACTCGTAGACCGGTTGCTCGTAGGCGTTCAGGTCGCAGCTGCCGCCGAAGCAGTGGTTGGCCTCGGCGTTGCTCCAGCCGTAGTTTCCGCCGGCGACGCCGATGTCGACCTCTTCCCACGCGTCCTGGCCGACGTCCCCGATGTACATCGTGCCGGTCTCACGGTCGAAGCTGTACTTCCACGGGTTGCGCAGTCCCCAGGCCCAGGTCTCGGGGCGATGGTTGCCCTGGCCAACGAACGGGTTGTCGCTGGGGATGCCGTACTGGCCAGCGTCGCGAGCATCGACGTCGATACGAAGCAGCTTGGCGAGGAAGGTGTCCTCGCGCTGGCCGTTGCTGTAGGTGTCGCCGGCACCGCCGCCGTCCCCGAGCCCGATGTACAGGTAGCCATCGGGGCCGAACGCGACCTTGCCGCCGTTGTGGTTGCCGGCCGGCTGGTCCGCGGTGATCAGGATGCGCTCGGTGGACGCGTCCTGGCCGGTGAACTCGCTGATCACGGTGTCACCGGAGCGGTCGGTGTAGTGCACGTACAGCAGGTTGTTGGTAGCGAAGTCGGGGTGGAAGGCGACCGAGAACAGGCCGCGCTCGGAGCCGCCCTGGTACCCGACGCGATCGGTGAGGTCGAGGAAGGTGGTGACCTCGGTGCCCGCGGCGTTGTACGCCTTGATCTCGCCTTCCTGGGTGGTCACGAACACGCGCCCGCTGCCGTCACCGGCGTGGGTGATGTCGGTGGGCACGTTGACGCCAGCGGCGAACAGCTGGGTGCTCACCGTGGTGCCGGTCACCGGAGTGACGCCGTCGCACAGGGCCCCGGAGCCGGTGTCGGTGCCGACGTCGTCAGGCGCGTCGTTGTTCGCGACGTCGTCCTTGGTGCACGCGAAGAAGGCGAGGGGAAGCAGCAGGAAAGCAGAGCGCATGGTGTCCTCGGGAACCGTCAGTTGGCGGGGACGAGCTTGTAGATGGCGCCGCCAGTGTACTCGCCGATGTACAGCTCGCCCTCTTCGTCCTCACCCAGGGTGGTGACGCGTCCGGGCAGGCGGTCGATGGTCACCGGACCCGCGCTGGCGGTGGTGCCGTTGTACACGATGGACCACAGGGGCGAGTTCCCCGACCAGGGGGTGTCGCTGTACAGGTAGACGCCGTGCAGGTCGGGCATGGCGCAGCCACGATAGGCGAAGCCGCCGACGATGCTCACCGCCCCGTCGTTGCGGTGCGAGCGCTCCCAGATGGGCGACTGGAACGCGCTCATGTCGCAGCCGTTGCGGTAGCAGTGCAGGCCCTCGACCTGCGACCAGCCGTAGTTCGCACCGGCCACGCCGATGTCGATCTCCTCGTAGGCGTCCTGGCCGACATCCGCGATGTACATCGTGCCGGTCTCGCGGTCGAAGCTGAACTTCCACGGGTTGCGCAGGCCCCAGGCCCACGTCTCGGGGCGGTGGCTGCCCTGGCCGACGAACGGGTTGTCCGAGGGAATGCCGTAGGCGCCGGCGTCCCGCGCATCGACGTCGATGCGGAGCATCTTCGCGAGCAGCGTGTCCTGGCGCTGGCCGTTGCTGTAGGTGTCGCCCGCGCCGCCGCCGTCGCCGAGGGCGATGTACAGGTAGCCGTCGGGACCGAACGCGATCTTGCCGCCGTTGTGGTTGCCCGCCGGCTGGTTCGCCGTGATCAGCACGCGCTCGGTGCTCGTGTCGGGACCGGTGAACTCGCTGATCGTCGTGTCGCCGCTCGAGTCCGAGTAGTGCACGTAGAAGCGGTTGTTCGTCGGGTAGTCCGGGTGGAACGCGAGGCTCAGCAGGCCTCGCTCGGAGCCCATGGAATACCCGACGCGCGAGCGCAGATCGAACCACGTGCTCACGTTGCCGTTGCGGTCGACCGCGAGGATGTTGCCCTGCTGCGTGGTCACGAACAGCCGCCGGCTTCCGTCGCCCGCGTGCACGATGTCGGTGGGCACGCTCACGCCGGTCGCGAACGACACGGCCTGCACCGCGGTGCCGCTCACCGGCGTGGTGCTGCACCCGTCGGTGTCGGTGTCCGCGTCGGTGTCGGTGTCGGTGTCGGCGTCCGTGTCGGCGTCGGCGTCGGCATCGGTGTCCGTGTCGGTCTCGGTGGACGTCTCGTCTTCGAGGGGCTCGTCGGTCGCGGGGCAGGCCGCGAGCACGAAGGCCAGGGGAAGCAGGGCCGGGCGCATGTCAGTTGCTCGGGCAGGAGGTGATGGAGTTGATCCACTCGCCGATGAGCGCGACGCCCTCGGTGTGCACGATCTTGCTGCCGGTCGGCGGCATGCGCCATCCGGTGTCGTTGGGCCGGACGTAGATCAGGCTGTTGTCGGGATCCATCGGCTTGAGGATGCGTGCGTCGGTGATGCCGCCGTTGTTGTTCGGGATGGCGTCACAGGTGGCGCTGTCGAGGGGCGCATCGATGCGCCAGTCCATGGGCAGGTGCGACGCGCCGCCGGGACGGTGGCACTGCGCGCAGTTGACGTGAAGGTACGACCGGGCCCGCGCGTCGAGGTCCGCAGTCGCGTCCCACGGGTCGGTGAATACGTCCAGCCCCGCGGGCGCACCGGGGTCGGCGGCGAACCATCCCAGCGACTGCCACTTGCTGATCTGGTTCATGGTGCCGTCGGTGTAGGCGTAGTCCATGTTCAGCTGGCCGATCTCGGGGCCGAGGGCGCCACCCGCCGCCGCGCCGTGGCAGAAGCCGCACTCGCTGCGGGTCGGGTAGCCCCAGATCTGGCCGTTCACGTCCCGTTCCTCGCCCATGGTGAGGAGGTTCGCGTCGGTCTCGGTGTCGTTCCAGCGGTAGCTGTACCCACCCCAGCTGGACGCGTCGTGCTTGATGAACAGGCGGGTCTCGATCTTCACGCCCTGGAGGGTGAAGTTCTTGATCAGCGTGGTGCCGACGGGGAAGTCGAGGTCGCCGTCCTCGAGCACCGTGATCTTGCCGCCATTCGGGATCGCGACGAAGCGCGTCTTCACCGCGTTGTCGGACCAGAAGGGCACGTTGATGTCGTAGGGCAGCACGCTGTCCACGAGCTGCCAAGGGTCATTGGGGTCCACGCAGCCGGTCTCGGAGAGCACCGCGGGCAGCGCGTACTTGCTGTCGACCTCCGGTGGGTCGAACAGGGTGCACGCCGCGCGCTCGACGGCCGTGTCTCCGGAATCGCCGGTTTCACCGGTCTCGCCCGTCTCACCGGTCTCGGCGGTTTCACCGGTCTCGGTGTCGTCCGTGTCGGCACCGGTGCAGGCGATCAGGGCGAGTAGAGCAAGGCTTCGGACCATGCGGGACCTCCGGGCCGGCAAGTTAGCCGCCTGGCGCGCGATCCGCGTCGATGAACTGTGAAAGCAGCTGTCATCGGTCGCGTTGAAGGAGAAAGCGCGGTCGCGCGTTCTACAAGCAGAGGCCCGGTGAGGCCTGGAGGACACATGCACGTCGATCCGCTCGAGCCCGTTGGTCGAGCCGAGGAGGTCACCGAGCCGCGGGTGTTTCCTGCGGACGAGAGCGCGTGGACGCCGACGGAGACGCTAAACCGTCAGGTCGAGCCCGCCGTGGCCGAGCTCTCCCCGATGTGGGCGGTGTGGTTCACGCTGATGGGAGCGCTCGGCGCCGCGGCGCTCGGACTCGCGATCCTCGTCGTGGGGATCGCGTTCCTCGGCTGACGCGCGCTACTCGGGCGCGCCGTCGGTGATCCACTTCTCGATGTTCGACAGCTCGTTCACGCTGAGGCTGCCCACCGGCGGCATCGGGTCGGTGCCCGTCCCCGCGGTGTCGAAGTTCGGGTCCTCGTGCTGGACGTGGGTCCCGTTGATCTTGTGCCACAGGTAGCTGCCGTCGGGGTTGCCGGGGTCGATCAGCGGGAGGTCCGACTGCTCGGACGCCTGGCCCACGATCTGGCCGTAGCCATTGCCCTGGGACAGGTCGAGGCCGCTCTCGTCGGCGGGGTCGCCCGAGTGGCACTCGACTGCGGCGCACGAGCGGACGAAGGTGGGCTCGACGTTGCGTTCGTAGGAGATGCCGCAGCCGACGCTGGTGGCGAGCAGGGCGGTGAGGGCGATCAGTCGATGCATGCGTAGTCCTCCGACCGCGGAGTGTAGCGGAGCGACAGCCATCTCGCGCGCCGGAACCGCAGCGCGCGCCGCTTCGCGGCCGTCCAACTGGGAAATCGCGGAGTGGTCTACTCCTCGCGGCGGCGCAGGCCCCAGAGCAACAGGAAGGGCATCAGCAGCATGCCTGCCTCGGCGGCCTCGGGATCCTTGTTGCAGCAGCCACCGATCTCCTCGCCGCCGATGTCGCCGAGCTCCCGCTCCTTGAACGCCTCGCGGATCGCCCAGCCCGGGTTGCCCTCAGTGACCCACTCGTAGGCACCGACGGTCGGGTTGGCGCCGTCGCGGGGGGCGGTGTTGAAGTCGTCGGAGGGGATGTAGGCCTCGCCGGACGGGTCCCCACTGTCGAGGAGCACCGAGCTGCTCGTCGGGTAGAAGTCCCAGTTCGACGCGTCCATGAAGTCCGCCTCGCCGCCGCCCGGCACGAAGGTGCCGGTGCCGGGCTCGAGCTCGTCGACGAGCCCCGAGAACACGTTTCCGGAGATGTACCCGTGGTCCTCGATCTCGGCGATGTCCGCGTCGAAGGCGAGTCCCGTCGTGTTCGCGACGGCGTTGTTCGCCAGCACCATGCCGCTGCGGTCCTGCCATGCCTCGAGGCGGATGCCCCAGTCGCCGGTGCCGTACACCGTGTTGTGGGAGATGTGCGCGTCGCTGAACTCGTCGCGGCCGTTGTTCTGCGAGAGGATGCCGTAGCCCTCGCACAGGAACACGAGGTTGTTGCGCACCTCGCTGGGACCGGCGACGCGAATGCCGCTGCTCACGCTCCACACGACGTTGCGCTCGATGATGTTCGAGTCGCCGAAGGTGGTGGACTGGGTCTGGATGCCCCACGAGCCGCCCTGGTACGCGACGTTGTCGACGACCTGCGTGTTCTGCACGCCGTGGGCCAGGTACAGCAGCGTGCCCGAGACGTCGTGGACCCAGTTGTTCGCGATCTCGCTGTCGAGGACGGTGCAGGTCACGTCGTTGCAGCCGACGTAGATGCCGGTGCCGTCGCGGAGGTCCTCGATGTGGTTGCGTTCGACGACGACGCGCTCGGTGGCGTTGCCGTCACTGCCGCCGACGTACACGCCGGTTCCGCCGAGGTGGCGGAAGTGGTTGTTTCGAACGGCGATGTCGGTCGAGTTGCGGATCTCCAGGCCCGTCGAGCGGTTCGCGTCATAGCTCTCCTGGCTGTTCTCGAAGGTCAGCCCGGAGACTGTGAGGAACGCTGCATCCGAGATGCGCGCCACGGTGCCACTGCCCGTCTGGCGGATGATCACCTCGCCCTCGCCGCGAATGGTGATCGGCTCGTTCTGCGTGCCCTCGCCGGACCACACCATGGTGGTGTCGATCTCGTAGGTGCCTGCCGCGATGATCACCTCGTCGTCCGCGCCGAGCGAGGAGGTGAGGGTGACGATGTCGTCGCCCGGGCCGATGTTGACCACGGCAGCGTTTGCGGGGAGGAGAGAGAGGAGAAGAAGCGACATGGGAATCTCCGTCAGAGGCCGTTGGGGCCACCGGTGTGGCCTCGGTCGTTCTGGCTGCCGTCGGTGTCGTTGTAGCTGGCGTCCGGGGAGCCGCTGTTGATCTCGGGGGAGCCGGAGTTCAGGGAGAGGTCGTCGTCGGCGGGGTTGCCGTTGTCGGTGAACACCACGAAGGTCGGGTTGCGGACGACATTGTCGTTGGTGTCCACGGCGAGGTCGCCCGCGAACTCGGTGCCCGGGATGCCGGTGTTCTGCCAGCAAGTGTTGTAGGAGCCGGTGCCGCCGCCGGTCACCGAGATGCCGGAGGTGCCGCCGTTGGCCTGGGCGATGTTGTTGATGACCACGGTGCCGGTGGACGTGCCCTGGACCTGGATACCGCCCGCGCCGGTGGTCGCGCCGTTCGCGACCAGGGTGTTGTTCGCGAGCGTGCCGGAGGTGCTGCCACCGATGAGGATGCCGCCGCCGACGGTGCCGGCCTCGTTGTCCGAGTAGATGCCGTTGGCGAGGGTCGCGGACCCGGCGTCGACGACGGACACGCCGCCGCCGCCCGACAGCGCGTCGTTCTGGGCGATGACCGGCCGGACCAGGCTCACGCTGGAGCAGCCGAGCAGGTGCGCGCCGCCCCCCTGGCGGGTCGCCGTGTTGCCGGCGAGGGTCGAGTCCTGGATGGACACGGTGGACGAGGAGGCGAGGATGCCGCCGCCGTCGCGCGCGGTGTTGTTCGTGTAGATGTTGTCGCTGTCGACGAGCACGCCCGAGAACAGGGCCACCGCGCCGCCGTCGTCGCCGGCGTTGTTGAGCGTGAACCGGGTTCCCGAGACCTCGAGGGTGCCGTTCGCGACCACGACCGCGCCGCCGTCGCCGGGGGCGGTGTTCTCGCGGATCTCGAGGTCGACCAGGGTCAGGTCCGAGTCGCTCACGTCGATGGCGCCACCGTCGCCGGTGGTGGGAGTGCCGCCGGAGATCGTCAGGTTCGACAGGGTCAGATCACCGCCGTTGGACACGGTGAAGTGCCGCTCGCCGCTCGGCGTGGTGAGGATGGTGTCGGCGATGCTCACGCCCTCGATGGTCACGGTCTGGCCGTTGACGGTCGACGCGACCTCGAAGGTGCCGTCACCCACGTAGATCTGCGGACACGCCGCCACGACGTTCGCGAGCGCCGTGTCCAGCGAGGTGTATGGCGTGACCTCGGTCCCGTCGCCGGGCGAGGGGCCGAAGTCGTCGACGATCAGCGGGTAGATGGTCGAGTTCGTGTCGTCGCAGTCGCCCGCGGCGCTGCACAGGGAGTGACCGTCGCCATCGGCGTCGATCACGTCCACGTCGCCGTCGCAGTCGTTGTCGATGAGGTCGGAGCAGATCTCGGTGTTGCCCGGGTAGGCTGCGGCTTCGCCGTCGTCGCAGTCGCCGTCGCACACCGTGATGTTGTCACCATCGCGGTCGACGCGGTCCGAGTTGATGGTGTCGCAGTTGCTGTCCTTGTCGTCGCAGATCTCCGGCGCGCCCGGGTAGACGTTGCCGTCGCCGTCGTCGCAGTCGCCGTCGCACACGCGGAAGCCGTCGGAGTCGCCGTCGGCCTCGTCGGCGGGCACGCTGTCGTCGCAGTTGTTGTCGCGCCCGTCGCAGAGCTCGGGAGCGCCCGGGTACACGTCGTCCCGGCTGTCGTCGCAGTCCCCGTCCGCCGGGGAGTATCCGTCGGCGTCGTTGTCGTCGGTGCCGGCACTGCCGGTGGCGGTGAGATCGACGGTGTCGGAGCCGGCCACGTCGGAGCGCACCTGGATCTGGCCGATCTCGTCCTCTTCGCGGTCCGGTGAGAAGCTCACCGTCACCGTGAGCGTGTCCTCGAAGGTGAGGATGGACGGGCCTTCGCGCTCGACGTTCCACAGGTCGAAGTTGCCGGCCACCAGGCTCACCGACAGGATCTCGAGCTCTTCGCCACCCGCGTTGGAGATGGTGAAGCTCTGCTCGGCCGTCGTCTGGACGGGGACCTCGCCGAAGTCCAGGCTCGTGGCGCTGATCTCGAGCACCGGTGGGCCAGAGGGGCCGCCGTTACAGGCGGTGAGCGCGAGGACAAGCGGAAGGGTCACGGTACGAAGGACCGCGACGGTCGAAACTCGGGGCATGCGTCTCCCTGGCGGACTGGCCGCTCGCCGAACGGTAGCACGCAACTCGGTGCGGTCGCGCCCCGCGGAGGCGTGACGCCTTGGCAAGGGCCCGCTGGTGACGGCGATGTGCCAGAGACCGAGCAGATTTACGACGCCTGTACGCCATGGGTGGCGCCGCCCCCCTTTGTTGCAGGTATGCTCAGTGCAGGAGGCTGGATGAAGGTTCGGATCTGTACGCCCGCGGCCTGGGGCGTACCCACCTTGATGCTCGCGCTCGCTGGTTGCTCGGGAAGCGGCGACGACACGGTAATCGACGTTCCCGAAGACACCGAACCGGCGGTGCTGGACGACACGGCTCCGTTCCCCGAGGACACCAGCGTCTCCACGCTCGACGAGGAGCCGGACCACACCGTGACCCTGATCGAGCAGGGCACCTGGAGCCTGTCGCCGCTCGGCGGGCCGTACACGAGCCTTGTCGGAACCCTGACGCTGATCGAGTACATCGATGGGCCTCCGGACCCGCAGGACACGGCCCCGCCACCGTGCCAGGTCGAGGTCGCGCTCACGGGGACCCCTTCCGTCGATGGCAACTGCCCGAGCTGCAGCTTCACCTTCGAGGTGCTGCATCAGGTCGTCTCCGGCGACCTCACCCAGTGCCACGACCCGGATCGCCCGTTCGACGGCGCCGTTCGGCGTCTTGGCTACAACCCGAGCACGGGCAAGATCCAGTGGCAGCAGGCCAGCCTCTGGTTCGACTGGTACACGGCCAACCAGGTCGGCGACCAGGTCACCTTCAGCTACACCACGACGCTCGGCGTCACGGTCGAGGAGGACAATTGAGTCGCCTCACGCCCTTCCTCGCCCTGCTCGTCGCGTGCAACGGGCTCGGCGGTGGCTCCGACGAGGACACCGGCTACGCGCCGCCCGTCGAGCTCGCTACCCCCGACCTCACCGGCGTCGACCTCGACACCCTGTGGACCGAGGCCTTTCGCACCGTGCTCGCCGTAGATGCGCGCGCGGCCTGGTCGGCTCACAAGGATGCGCTCGGCCTCGTGACGCCGGGCTGCCCGGATCTCTACTACGGCGTTCCGCCGGTCGAGGACGATGGGCTCCCGGACATGGCCGACGGCATGGCTTGGGCGGACCACTGCACCACTGCGGGCGATCGAACCTTCGCGGGCCACACCTTCTGGCAGAACGCAGCAAGCACGCTCGGGTCAACCGCTGCTCCCGAGGGGCTGACCACCACGGGTACGCGCTCGCTGTTCACCGACGGCATCGTCTCGGAGGGAGACACGGTCGTCTCCGAGCTCGACGGCGAGATCCGCGACTCCCTGCTGCGTATCCAGACCGAGAGCGGCGACGAGTGGACCTACAACAGCCTGGTCGACGCCACGGTCACCGGGACGGCCGCCGCGAGCCACGGCATGCCCGCGGGTGGTCTCCGGGCGGATCTGGTCCTCTCCTATAGGGGAGGGGATGTGCGGACTCTCGAGGACGCACGGGGCAACGTGTTCTTCTTCGAGCATCGCATCGGAGACCGCTTCGACTCGATTGCCATCGATTTGACGCACGCTGCTCCATCGAACAACGCGAACGACTGTCCCGACGAACCGCTCGGCTACATCAGCGTTCGCGACGAGAATGCCTTCTGGTACGACCTCGTGTTCCAGCCTCGCTACGGCGCTGGAGACGAGGGGTACGAGAACCTGCCGTACACAGAGTGCGATGGGTGTGGCAATATCTATGTGCGGGGACTCGACCAGGGAATCGAGGTCTGCCCTGACCTTTCCTTCCTCTGGGATGGTTCCACGCTGAATGCTCCGGTCGTCGAAGACTATCTCCTCTCGACTCGAGACTTCCCGCAAGGGGGCAACTGATATGCGCCATCTGACCCTTTCTCTGGCTCTGCTGCTGGCTGCGAGCTGCGGCGGTCCGACGGACGGTGAGGTGGGCGAGCGCGTCGTCATGCTCGACGCTCGAGCCCAGCTCATCCGACTCTCCGTCGACCTTCGAGGCATGCATCCGACCACGGACGAACTCGACGCCATCGAGGCGAACCCCGAGCTCTACGACGCCTTCGTCGACCGCTACCTCGAGGATCCCCGGTTCCTCGACCGCGTCGAAGAGATCTACAACCTCACCATCCGCACGCGGACGGGTGAGACCTACTTCGACCCCAGCTCCGCCGGGCTCTCGGACGCTGAGCAGCTGCGCATTGGCAGCGCGATTGGCGACGAACCGCTCAAGATGATTCGCCACGTCGTCGACAACGACCTGCCGTTCACCGAGGTCGTGCTCGCCGACTACACCATGGCGAACCCGATCACCGCGGCGATGTGGGGCGTCGAACTCGACGACAGCAGCACCACGGGCTGGCAGACGGGGCGTTACCTCGACTCCCGCGAGCACGCGGGTGTGCTGTCCTCGACCACGATGTGGCTGCGCTACCCCTCCGCGGGCGTGAACGCGAACCGCCACCGTGCGAACACCGTGAGCCGGATCTTCCTGTGCGACGACTACCTGTCGCGCCCGGTCTCGTTCTCCCGCACCCAGATCGACGCGCTGACCAGCGGCGACCCCGAGCAGGTCATCCGCGACACCCCGGCGTGCCAGTCCTGTCACTCCTCGCTCGACCCGCTCTCCAGCCACTTCTTCGGCTACTGGTGGGAGCGTGAGGGCGGCCTCGAGGACCAGACCACCTACCGTCCCGAGGACGAGCAGATGTGGCGGGCCGAGGACAAGTCGCAGAAGTCCCCCGGCTACTTCGGTGTGCCGACCAGCGGCATGCGCGAGATGGCCGAGCTGCTCGCCGAAGACCCGCGCTTCGTCGACTGCGCGGTCGAGACCGTGTTCGAGGGGCTCACCCAGCGCACCGTCGTCGACGAGGACTGGAACGAGCTCCGCGCTCACCGCGAGGCCTTCGCGGACTCGGGCCTGCTCATGAAGGAGCTCGTCCGCAGCATCGTCACCAGCGAGGAGTACAAGGCCCGCGAGGCCACCGACTCCGACCTCGCCGGTCGCCTGCCGACGGTGAAGATGGCCTCCACCACCCAGCTGTCGGGCATCATCTCCGAGAAGACCGGGTACCGCTGGGACTTCGGCGGGCGTGACGGCCTGCGCTACAACGACGACGGCCTCGTGGTCCTCGGCGGCGGCATCGACAGCATGTTCGTGACGTCGCCCAGCCACGACCCGAGCGTCGGCATGGTGTTCATCCAGGAGCGCTACGCACAGGCGGCCGCCTGGCACGTCGCGACCCACGACCTCGACCCCGAGCGCGAGGGCGAGGCGATCATGCTCCGCTTCGTGACCATCGAGGACACGCCGGACAACAACCGCGCTGCCTTCGCGGCCCAGATCGAGTCGCTGTACATCGACGTCACGGGCAAGCCGCTCGCGCCCCTCGACCAGGAAGAAGAGCCCGAAGAGGTCGCGCGCCTCATCGACCTGTGGCGTCAGCTGTACTCGGTCGAGGCCAGCGCCGAGCGCGCCTGGACCGGTGTGGTCTCCGTCGTCCTCCGCGACCCCGCGGTCCTCTTCTACTAGGAGCCAACGATGAGCACTCCCAAGATCACCCGTCGTTCGCTCTTCCAGGGAATCGCCAGCGCCGCCGCCCTCGGCACGCTCGGCAGCGTCGCCGCCGTCAGCCAGCAGGCGCACGCGGCGGCGACCGACCGGAAGTTCCTGTTCTTCTTCGCCGGTGGCGGCTGGGACCCGACCCCGCTCGACCCGAAGTACGCCGAGGACGGCATCTCGCCGCTCGACACGGCCTTCGGCGCGACGGACATGGACCCGGACACCTTCCTCGGTGAGGCCGGCAACCTGAGCTGGTCCTCGGGTCCCGACCGCGAGGCCATGGACCGCTTCTTCCTCCGCTGGGGAAGCCGGACCAACCTGCTGCGCGGCGTCAACGTCCACAGCGCGGGCCACGAGTCCGGCATGAAGTGGATGATGACCGGCACCTCGGCCTCGTCCGTGCCCGACTGGCCGACGATCCTCGCTGCGAATGGGGTCACCGAGTACCCCATGCCGCACCTCGTGTTCAGCGGCCCGAGCTACCCCGGTCAGTTCGGCGCGGCCGTCGTCCGCGGCGGTGGTGGCACGCTGCTCGACCTCATCGATGGCTCGATCAACGGCCGAGCCGACAAGCCTGCGCCGGTGTTCGCGAGCCCTCAGGACTCGATGATGGACGCGTTCGTCTTCGACCGCGCGGCCAAGTACGCGTCCCGGACCAAGGGACTCGGCGAGGTTCGTGCCGAGGACCTGCTGGGCAACCTCGAGCGCGCCATGGAGCTCGAGGGACGCCGGTTCGAGGCGGGCCTGGACGACACCGGTCGCAGCATGCTCGACCAGGCGATGATGGCCGTCGAGGTCATGCGCCTCGGCCTGTCGCGCTGTGCCATGGTCGGCATTCGCGGCGGCTGGGACACTCACGGCGGCAACCAGAACGTCGGTCCGCAGCTCGACACCTTCTTCGCGATGCTCGACGAGCTCGTCGCCCACCTGGCCACCACGCCGGGCACTGCGGCTCCGTGGCTTATCGACGAGGTGACCATCGTCGTCACCTCCGAGCTCGGCCGGACCCCGCGCTTCAACGGCGCCATGGGTCGCGACCACTGGCCCTACACCTCGATGATGCTCCTCGGAAGCGGCGTTCGCGGCAACCGGGTCACCGGCAAGACCGACGATGGCTTCATCGCCGAGCCCGTCGACTTCAGCACGGGCCAGCCGTCCCCGACTGGCGACATCATCGGCACCGAGAACGTGGGCACTGCGCTGCTTCGCCTGGGAGGCGTCGACAGCGAGGCCTTCCTGCAGGGCGTGCAGCCGCTCGCTGCCATCTCCCGGGAGGTCTAGGACGTGCGATTCGCACTGATTACGGTGTCGGCGCTCCTCCTCTCCGCATGCGCCGAGGAGGAGGTGTGTGTGCACGACCCGCCGCTCACCTACCACAACTTCGGCAAGGGCTTCATGGACCAGTACTGCGCGGGCTGTCACAGCACGCAGTACCCGGATGGGCATCCCAACCGCATCGACGCGCCTGCCGCCGTGAACTTCGACTACTACGGGGGCGTGGCCGAGTACTCCGAGCGCGTGTACATCACCGCGTACGAGACCGGCACCATGCCGCCTGCGGGCGGCCCGACGGAGGAAGAGCTCGACAAGCTGCAGGAATGGCTGCGGTGCGAGGTCTTCCCCGACGCGGGTGTGGAGGAGTGGTGGTAGTCCGCCTCGCGGCCGTCGCCGCCACCATCGCCATCCTGGTCGGGTGTCAGGAGTACCGCGTGCGCAACGAGGGACAGCCGGTGGCCGAGCCGCCGGGCGAGGACCTCGACCTCACCGGCAACCCGCCTGACGACTGGCAGGACTGTCCGCGTGGTCTGCAGGGGTACTACTACAACCTGCAGGAGACCCATCCGTACGTGACCTCGGGTCGCGTGGGCGCGGCGATGGACACGCTGTTCAACGAGGACGATCTGTCCTTCGACCGCTACGACCCATCGCTCGAGTTCGGCGAGGCGTGGTACCCCGTCGACGACGGGCTGGCCGCGGATCCCGACGGCTTCTCGGTCCGCTGGGTCGGCTGGATCCGTGGGTGGAGCGACTCGACGCTGTCCATGGTCCTCGGCGCGAGCGACGACGCTCAGGTGCTCATCGACGGCGAGGTCGTCGCCGAGGTGGTCGACAGTCCCGAGCTGCTGCTCGGTGTCCATAGCCACTACCTCGACGGCGGCGTGTACCCGTTCGAGGTGCGCTACGCCCAGCGGGGCGACGCCAGCGCCATGCGCTTCCGCATCACCGAAGGCGACGCGAGCCTCTGCATTCCCAGCTACAGTGAGGAGTAGGGGCACGCGGAGGCGTGATGTGGCTTGTGTGGATGGCGGTGCAGACCGCGGTGGCGTGCTCGTGCGCGCGACCGGATGCGAACATCGTCTACCCGGCGGATGGGGAGGTCGGCGTGTCCGTCGACGTCGAGCCGGTGCTGTTGTTCAACCAGGGGGCGCCCGATCCGTTCGAGGTCTCGCTGCTTGGTCCCTCTGGTGCGGTGGATGCCGTGTTCGAGCGGATCGACGAGGGTAGGCAGAGCGCGTGGGTCCTGCACCCGACAGCGCCGCTCGAGCCGTCGACGGACTACAGCGTCGTTCGCGCCGGCTCGACCTCCGCGTTCGCCAGCTGGCGGACCGGGAACGTCGATGCGGCACCTCCGTCACTGGGGATGCTGGATGCTCGGCACGAGAAGGGCAACGGCCGCCTCGGCTGCTCCTCCACCTCGTGTGGCTCCTTCGACCTCGTCAGTGCGAGCTGGGATGGTGGCGGGGGCCTCGTGCGCGTGGACTTCGACCGAAGTCCGGACTTC